>NZ_BLAE01000006.1 GCF_009687865.1 Acrocarpospora macrocephala | reverse complement strand
CCAATGGACAATGAGGTCAGATCGGCGCCGACCACCCCACGCGGCCGCTCCAAGGTGTACGGCAAGGAACGCTCGGGCAGCAGCCCGGTCAAGCCCTTCGCCACTCCCTCGTACGATGCGGGCCAGCCCAAAGCCCCGCGCAAACCCCGCCGGATCGGCCGGAAGATCCTGATTGGCCTGGCCATCTTCCTGGTGTTGCTACTCATCGCCGGAGTAGCCGGATATTTCTGGATCAGCTCAAAGATGAACAGCGTCGATGCCTTCACCGACTACGACGGCCGCCCGGCCGAAACCCCGGGCGCGGACTGGCTCCTGGTCGGCTCCGACAGCCGCGCCGGGCTCTCGGCCGCCGAGCGCAAGAAGCTCGCCACGGGCAAGGCCGTCGGCAAGCGCACCGACACGATGATGCTCCTGCACGTCCCCGCCGGCGACGGCCGCCCGACCCTGGTCAGCCTGCCGCGCGACAGCTACCTCCCGATCAACGGCCACGGCAGCGACAAGCTCAACGCCGCGTACGCCTTCGGCGGCCCCAAACTCCTCACCAGAACCGTCGAAGAGGTCACCGGCATCCGCGTCGACCACTACATGGAGATCGGTTTCGGCGGCTTCGTCGGCATTGTCGACGCGATCGGCGGCGTGGAGATCTGCGTCAAGGAAGCCATTGAGGATGAGAAAGCCGGAATCGACCTGAAGAAGGGCTGCCAGGTCATGGACGGCGGCACCGCCCTCGGCTATGTCCGTACCCGCAAGACCGGTGCGATTCCGGACTTCGACCGGACCGAGCGGCAGCGCCAGTTCTTCTCCGCCGTCGTGAAGAAGGCGGCCAGCCCTGGCACCCTCATCAACCCCTTCTCCTCCGTCCCGCTGGCCCTCAGCGCCGCCGAGTCCGTCGCGGTCTCTCCGGGTACGGGGATCTTCGACCTGCTTTCGCTGGGTCTGGCCATGAAGGGCAACCCGGTGACCACCGCGGTCCCGATCGGCTCGCTGCCCACCATCAACGGCCAAGCCGTCGTCAAGTGGGACAACGCCAAGGCCAACAAGCTCTTCGAGGCGCTCGAGAAGGACAAGCCGGTCCCGAAGGAAGTGATCACGAAGTAGCGGGGGTCAGCCCGCTCCCCCCGCCACCGCGGCCGCGATCACCGCGGCCATCACGGCGGCGTTGACGGCCTCGATGGTGGCGCGGACCGCGTCCGCTGCCCAGGCGCCCGCGGCGACTTCCTTGATCCGTTCCTTGTCGGCTTCGGGGAAGGCTTTGCGGGCCAGTTTGCAGGCGTGCATGAGCGCGATCAGCACGCCGATCCGCTCGTCCGGATCGGCCCCGGCGAGCACGCTCTGCACGCGCTGGCGGAGGTCGCGTTCGACGCTCCCGTCGAGTTCGGGGTATCTCTTGGTGGGGAAGATCCCGAGCAGCTTGCGCTGCTGTTCGGACAGGATGCCGCGTTCCGCCAGCCCGGCCAGCAGTCGTTTGCGCAGCTTGTCGGAGCTGAGCTTGCTCACGAACCAGGAAGGTTTGCGGGGTTTCTTCTGGTTCTCGGTGACGATCCGGGCGAGCACGGCGTCCAGCTCCGCATCGCCCACCGGAGCCGGATTGACCACAACAAGTGTCTTGTCCTGCACCGCGATCCGGTCGGCGATCGCCAGTTCGGCCAGCAGCGCGCCGGCGAGCGCGAGATCGAGCTCGCCCGCGCTGATCAGCGGCGTGCCCTTGTCCTCGCGGTAGGCCAATAACAGAACGTCTTCGGCGATAGCGCTCATGGTGCCGACCCTATGCCGTAAGAGTGTCGTAAGGCGCAACCCGGCTTCTGTCATGGCTTTCACGTGCTCTTCTGTCAGGAACGAGCAACGGAGAGGGACCATCGTGAAGATCGTGCTCCGCCATCCGGCCACGTGGATCGTGGTCGCCGCCGGCATCGCAGTCGCGCTGTACCTGTTCCAGCCCTGGCGCCTGTTCACCACGGTGGTGGTGAACGAACCGCCACCGGTGTCCATCGGAGAAACCATGACAGGGGAGGCGATGACGGACGACGCGATGACCCCGACGGCTTCCCCGGCATCCCCACGCGTCCTGTCCATGGGCAGCTTTATCACCCATGAGCACGAAACATCAGGAACCGCGAAGGTGCTCCAGCTCCCCGATGGCAAGCGCGTGCTCCGGATCGAGAACCTGAACACCTCCGACGGCCCCGACCTGCGCGTCTGGCTCAGCGACCAGCCGGTCAAAGAGGGCGAATGGCGGGTCTTCGACGACGGCGAATGGCTGGAACTGGGCGAACTGAAGGGCAACCAGGGCAACGCCAACTACGCCATCCCGGCCTCCGCCGACCTGGACACGCTGACCAGCGTCACGATCTGGTGCCGCCGCTTCGCCGTCTCCTTCGGCGCGGCCGGCCTGACGGCCTGATCAGACGTCCCAGAAGGCCAGCTCATGCGCCATACCCCGGGTGAAAAGATCGGCCGCCCGCCCGGGGTCCGGCCCCGCCTCGTCGATCATGACCGCGATCCGCTCGGCCAGCGCCGCGAACCCCGGATCGGCGTAGGTCTCCACCCACGCCCGATACCTCGGCTCATCCGGCGGGTTCGCCGCCAGGCGGCGTCCCAGCATCGAATACCCCCACATGCACGGATACAGCGCCGCGAGCCCGCTCGCGTAGTCCGCCGCCGCATCAAGCAGAAACGCGGTGTACGCCGTGCAAGCGGCCCCTTTCTCCGCCCCCTCCAGATCGGCCCCGAACTCAGCGGACAACGACCGATGCAAGCGCAACTCATCGTGAAAGGTGGAATGCGCCAGATCCACAAGATCGCCAAGATGCCCGTCGGGCGCCTGCCAGGCCAGCCGCGAGAACACGCGTACGTAGTCGAGCAGGAACAGATAGTCCTGCTCCAGCCACCTCCGGAACACGTCATCCGGCAGATCGCCACGCCCGATTCCGGCCACGGTGGGATGGATCAGCTGCGCCTCCAGCAGTGGACGCCCGATCCGATGCAGTTCACCAGAAATCCCCATGATCCTTATCCTGCCACCCGGCCAAGTTATCCCCAGCCTGTGGATAAAGGATCGGTACTGTGGTCCTATGCCGGAACTACCCGAGGTGGAGTCACTCGCCGAGTTTCTCCGCGAGCGCGCCGTCGGCCGTACGATCGCGGCCGTCGAGGTCGTCGCCTTCCACGCCCTGAAAACGTTCAACCCCCCGGCGAGCGCGCTGGGCGGCCTGACCGTGACCTCGGTGTCCCGGCACGGCAAGTTCCTCGACCTGGACTGCGACGGCCTGCACTTCGTCACCCACCTGGCCCGCGCAGGCTGGCTCCGCTGGCGCGACGACCTTTCAGCCGCCAAACCGGTACGCCCCGGCAAAGGCCCCCTCGCCGTCCGGGTACGACTCGCGCCCGACGATTCCGGCATGGCCCCCGGTTTCGACCTCACCGAGGCCGGAACCCAGAAACGCCTAGCCGTCTATGTCGTGAAAAATCCGGATGAGGTGCCGGGGGTTGCCAGCTTGGGTCCTGACCCACTGGCGGCGGATTTCACCCCCGAGGCGCTGGGGGAGATCCTGCGCGCGAGCCGTACCCAGATCAAGGGCCTGCTCCGGGACCAGAAAGTGATCGCGGGCATCGGCAACGCCTACTCGGACGAGGTGTTGCACGTCGCCAAGATGTCCCCGTTCAAGATCTCGGCGACCCTCACCGACGCCCAGGTGGCCGACCTGCACGAGGCCATCGTGACCACCCTCAGGGACGCCGTCGAGCGGGCGCATGGCCTGGCCGCCAAAGATCTCAAGGCGGAGAAGAAGTCGGGGCTGCGGGTGCATGGCCGTACCGGCGAGAAATGCGAGGTCTGCGGGGACACGATTAGGGAAGTGTCGTTCGCGGACTCATCCCTGCAGTACTGCCCAACCTGCCAGACCGGCGGCAAGCCCCTAGCCGACCGCCGCTTGTCCAAACTCCTCAAATAGCGCCGCTGATCAGAATGGCTCCTCTGACCGCGCTTTAGGGCCCGCAGAGAATCAACTTGCGTGCTCACCATGGGTTCGCCGAGGTCAGTGGCTTGAGGATCTATGAGTTATTGCTCTGCGGGCCCTTAGGGCATAACAGAGCTGCATTGCCCCTCTTGGTGCCGGTACGGCGAGAACCATCACCCGCGTAACGGCGCCGGATAACGGCGAGCAACCCGGCGACCTGTGTTGGTGCTCTCGGCGCCCACGTTGCCCGTGATGGGCCTATTGCGCCCACGGGGGTGAGATCACTGTGTCCCCGAGCGTGCCCTGAATGCCTGCGGATGTGCACACGGTCGCCAGCACGGCCTCGGTGTCGGAACCGTTGGCCAGCCAGAACAGGGTGTTCACCGGAATGATCAGAGCGTCGCCCGGTTCGGCTTCGTGCGCCACGCCGTTGATGGTGGCTACCAGCCGCCCAGCCTGGACCACGAACACCTCTTCCCGATCGACCGAATGCTCCGGCGAGCGCGCCCCGGGCGCGAACTCCAGCGACCAGACCGCGAGCTCCTTCGACCCCCGCGACGGCACCGCGAGCGAGTGGATCGTGGTCCCCGGCTGCTCGAACACCGGCGCGTCGGCCCGGCTCGCTGTGGTCATGCCATCCTCCTATAATGGTCAATCTGATTGACTACATTGAAGAAGGTAAACCGCGTTGACTAGTTCGTCAAGACGCCGTGGTGAGATCCCGCTCCTGCTGGCGATGATCTATCGCGCCATGAACGACGAGATCCACGACCGCCTGGCAGCCGAAGGCCGCGAACCCCTGCGCCCCGCTCACGGCTACACCTTCCGCCTCCTGCTCGCCCGCGACGACGTCACCACCGTCGCCCTCGCCGACCACCTGGGCATCACCAAGCAGGCCGCCTCCAAGATCGCCGCCGAACTGGAGACCTGGGACTACCTCGAACGCCGCCCCCACCCCACCGACGGCCGCGCCCGCGTCCTCGCTCTCACCGCCAAAGGACTCGCCTACGTCCGCCACGCCGACGAACTCTGGGGCCAGGCCGAAGACCGCTGGGCCGCCGTGATCGGCCCCGACCGCCTCGACCAGATCCACGCCGACATGCGCGCATACGTAGACGCCTCCGGGGGCAGAGCCGCCCTCCGCCCAGTCTGGTGATCACCACCTTGACCAGCGGATTCGACGAAAATTCGTCATTTGGGCAGCCACCGCCTGTGTGGCCTTCTTTGCGACTGGTTTCTCGTTGACTCGGCCCTAGTATGGGCGCATGACGCTCCAAGAGATCGCCGCGCAGGCCGTCCCCGAGAACGCGCACCTGCTCGACGTGCGCGAACTCGACGAGTGGCGGGCCGGTCATGTCCCCGACGCCCAGCACATCCCGCTGATGGAGCTGCAGAACCGCGTCGGCGAGGTCCCCCAAGGCCAGCCGGTCTACGTGATCTGCCGCGTCGGCGGCCGCTCAGCCCAGGCCACCGTCTGGCTCAACCACGTCGGCTGGGAAGCCGTCAACATCGAGGGCGGCATGCAATCCTGGGCCGCCGCCGGCAAACCCATGATCAGCGAAACCGGCCACCCACCCTACGTGGCCTAGCAGCCGGGGATCGCGTACCGCGCGGTTCTCAGGGCGTGATGATGGCGAAGTCAGGTGCCGGGTCGTCCAGGACGGCGGCGAGGCGTCGCAGGACGCCCACGTCCCCATCGTGATCCAGCATGTCGGCGCCCTTGCCCGCGAGCAGGCCGAGCAGTTGCGGTTTGGTGAGCCGTACGGTGAGGTCCACGGTGGCGGCGGGTGGGTTCGGCTGCTGGATGAGCGCTCCGTTCGACATGGTGGTGCGGTAGCGCTCGCCAGAATCGATAAGGTGCCAGTCGATGGCGAAGCGCTCGTTCCACGCCTGGGGCCCGTTGACGCGGATGGCCAGCGAATCGAAGATCTGCTCCACGGTCAGAGCGGCGATCATGTCGGGTGAGGTGACGTCGATCTCGGCGGGCACGATGTCGCCGTTCAGTTCCAGAGCGCCCATCAGGTAGACGTTGCGCCAGGTGCCGTTCTCCGCGCCGCGGCCAAGAGCTGTGTACACCTCGGCGAGCAGCTTGCGGGCCTCCGTGTCGTGCTCGTCGGCGAAGACAGCGTGATTGAGCAGCGTGGCGGCGAAGCGCAGATCCCCCTCGCCCACGTAGCGGCGGGCCAGCCCGACGACCGCGGCGGTGCCGCCCAGGCACTCCACATACCGTCTGGCCTGTTCGACCGGCGGATGTTCCCACAGGTGGGCCGGGTTGCCGTCGTACCAGCCCAGGTAGCGCTGGTAGATGGCCTTGACGTTGTGGCTGACCGACCCGTAGTAGCCGCGGGTGTGCCAGGCCTGTTCCAGAGCGGGCGGCATCTGCATGACCTCGGCGATCTCGATGCCAGTCAGGCCGCGGTTCATCAGGCGCAGGGTCTGGTCGTGCAGGTAGGCGTACATATCCCGCTGCTCTGCCAGGAAGCGGACGATGTTGTCCTTCCCCCAGGTGGGCCAGTGGTGCGAGGCGAAAGCGACGTCGGCCTCGTCGGCGAACAGCACGATCGCCTCGGTCAAGTAGCGGGCCCAGACGCGGGCGTCGCGCACCAGCGCGCCGCGCAAGGTGAGGATGTTGTGCTGGTTGTGAGTGGCGTTCTCGGCCATACACAGCGCGCGCCGGTCGGGGAACAGGAAATTCATTTCCGCCGGCGCCTCGGTGCCGGGGGTGAGCTGGAAGATGATGCGTACTCCGTCGACCGTTTCCTCCTGCCCGGTGCGGGTGATGTCGACGGTGGGCGCGATGAGGGAGAAGGTGCCGGTCGACGTGGTCATTCCCAGACCGCATCCGATCTGTCCTTCGGGCGAGCGGGGCAGCGCAGGGCCGTACATGTAGACCGTTCGTCGGCTCATGGCGATGCCGGCGTAGACGTTCTCGGAGACCGCGTGTTCCATGAACCCGGCCGGGGCGATGATGGGGATGCCCGCACCGTCGGTGATGCCGCGTACGCCACCGAAGTGGTCGCCGTGGGAGTGGGTGTAGATGACTCCGGTGACCGGGCGATCGCCGCGGTTGTCGCGGTAGAGCCGCAGCGCGGCGGCCGCGCACTCGGTGGAGATCAGCGGGTCGATGACGATGACGCCGGTGTCGCCTTCCACGATCGTCATGTTCGACAGGTCCAGGCCGCGTACCTGGTAGATGCCGTCGGCCACCTCGAACAGGCCCTGCTTGGCACACAGCTGGGCCTGGCGCCACAGGCTCGGATGAGCGCCCTTGGGACACTCGGCGTTGACGAAGTCGTACGAGTCGTTGTCCCAGACAACGCGGCCGTCGGCGGCCTTGATCACCGCCGGGCTCAGCCGCGCGACGAATCCCCGCTCGGCGTTGTCGAAGTCTGTCCGGTCATGAAAAGGAAGGTCAGCCATACTTGGCGACCTCCCCCACATGCAGTCTGTCCAGGGCGAAAACACCCCAAAGGTTCGGCCATGAGCGGTTCGGCCGCTGACAACTGCCAGCCGCCATGCGGCGGTCGGCGGGCCGACGGCCATCGGAACTGGCCATGGCCGCGATCGAATCATCCGAAACGCACTCGGGTCACCGTGTAGCCGACATGCTGCTCCAGCGGAACGTCTGGGCGACCCCCAGCAGCGCCAACGCCACCAGACCCGGCCACCACGAAAGGTTGCCGCCCGGCCGCAGGATCGGGGTGAGGCCAAGGCGATCCAGCACCATCGCCGCAGCGAGCCCGGGAAGCGCGCTACCGACGATCCCTGCCACGGCGACCGCACCGGCCAGGCCGGCGATCCGGGCCGAGTTGCCTTGGCGGAACGGCTCGCCGTCCAGGATCGACAACATCAGCTGGTAAAGCAGCACGGCGCCGAAACCGGCACAGAGACCGATGACCGCGACATCGCCACGCGCGAGCACCTGCTCCAGCACGGTCGAATCCCAGGCGAACAACTCCGTCCCCACCAACCGCACTGAGGACGGCAAGACAGCCCCGGCCGTTGGATCGACAACAACGACCACTTCGGCCCCCGCCTGAGTGACACCGTTCACGACGTAGGCGACACCCCACACCGCCGCGCCAGCGCCGATCCAGAGCGTCATCGCGATCAGGAAGGGGACACGACGACGCAAACTCCTCATCATTTGACGATACGAGTTCTTCAGGCCGCTGTCCCCGGCCTCAGCGATCTGGCCCGCCCAAGACCCTCACCGACCGCTACAACATCAGCGACGACACCGGACGGCGCCAACGCAGGCGTTCGACCCGGAAGGCTTCCTAGACCACCTCACTGCCCAGGGCGTCACGTGGTAGGTGGCTCGGCAGATAGGTGCACCAGCACCGCTTTGACGCGTTTGTGGATCTCCTGTTCCTCGGTCAGGCCGAGTGTGCTCAAGATGCTTGCTTCTCGACGGCTCGGACGGTGAGGACCAGGGCAGCGGCGATGGCCGGGTTGTCGTGGCCGGTCGCCATCCGGGCGCAGGACCGGACCGCTGCCTCCCGGGATCTCGTCACCGCCCTCTCCTTGATCAGGGGGCAGGTGGCTGCGTGTCGGCTCAAGCGTCGTCGGATTTGGTGAAATAGGCGGCGCCTTCGGCGTCCGTCGGGTAGTACAACTCGATCGCGACCTCGTCCAGGGTGATGTCCACCGGGGTGCCGAATGTGGTGGTGGTCGAGAACAGCCGCAGTTCTCGTCCGCCGAAGCGACGGAAGCCGGGGCCCGCTCATTCAGGACCAGATCGACGCGGCGGCATGTCCAGTGAGGAACTCGCACGGCTCGCCTCGCTGATCATTGCTTTGCATAACACCGCGAACAACACGAGGAGCTCAGGTCAGGCACCTGATCCACACCATGGCGAGTTGTTCCGGCGCCTCGGCGGATGCGGGGATCTCGATGGTTGCCAGCTCTACTTCTTTATTGGCAAGAAACTGCTGATCCGTTGTGTTGTTGAAGTCGGCCCGCAGGCAAGGCGGAATACTGTCTCTATGCAGGACATCCCTTGTTCGTTCCAGCCAGGCTGGACGTAGGTCGGTAACGAAGACGCTATCGGACCGCTCACGAACAGTGATCATCCGAGTCGAAAGATCAACCTGCGTAATCGTGGCGGTACGAACCTCGATATCCGCGCCTCTGACCAGATAGCCGAGGTAGAACGCGGCGCCAAGAGCAGCGGCTACCAGAAGGCATTGGATTCCACGCAACCAGACGGTCTTCAATGATTGGCTCGATTCTGCGGCCTAGCTCAGCCCCGGTGTCACGGCATTTTAGATGGACTTCGAATCGGGGTATGGGCCGAAACTCTGACCGGAACCGGCCGATGGCGGGCGGGATGTCGACATCGGACCCGGCGTCCACGCCCCCGTTGCCGAGATTGCCCGCCGGGTCAGGTCGGATACGTTGCCGGCCACGGTCGGCGTGGCGGCGCACCTCCGCAGAGTCGCCGATCTAGAGGGACAAGTTCGCGTCCATGACCAAGATCTTTTCGACATAGCGCGGTCGCGCCTCGTACACATGGGCGAGACGGAGGTGAGCTTGCTCCGCTTTCATCCGGACATTCATCCCGGACGCAACGCCAGCACGCTGACCGCTCAACCGACTGAGCAAGTTAGCGGGCAAGGCGGCGTTCTGGCTGTTCAGCGGGTTGATGCTCAGTAAGGCATATGAGGCAAGTAGGGGGTGCCTAGCGCGCAGGTTGAGTTCGTTGTGTTTCGTGCTCCCGGCCGCTCGCCGGGCGGGCTCGATCATGCGGTCCCGCCCGGGGCGCGGCAGCTGTCAGTCGTCGGTCTCGTAGTGCCCGACGGCGGTGTCGGCGAAGTCGCCGACAGGAGTGCCTCCGCTGATCTGTCCGGCCGTGTCGACGACGATCTCGCCAGCCTTGGTGACGAGCGGGCCGACGATGGGAACGATGTCGATGACCTGGCCGGTTTCTCCCAAGATCTTGCCCAGGCAGTGGATGACTCCGGAACACTGGGCGATCTGCTGCACCTTGCCGTCCGGCCCCGGGCCCGACAGGGCGCCAGCGGGTGCCGAAAGTGCAGCGAGGGTGATCACAGGAACGGCGAGTAGCGTGGCGATCGAGATGACGCGCATAGTTTCCCCCTGGTCGAGTTGCTGGTGCTCAGGAGCCGCAAGTTAGCCGACCGTCTGCCAGGCGACCTCCTGCTGCGCGCAAAGGCGTGGCCTGGCCCTGGGGAGCAGAGCAGCCTGATCCGACCTAGGTCATCCTGCGGCTGGCTCGGCGAGCCGGGCTTCCAGGTCGGTGATCATCTCGGTGAGCAGACCGGTGTTGTGGCGCCTGACCACCTGAGGGCCGATCTTGTCGATGCCGGCGATCTTCGTGATGTATTCGCCTCGCGACTGTACGATTCCGTGCAGATCGACCTGTGCCCTGACCAGGGGTGATGGGCCGAAAAGTACAGCTACCGTCCTGCACGTAGCTGTACGCCGGTGGACATCTACGGACGGTTGTTCGAAATCTGCGAACCCAAACTCGTGGTAGATCTTTGTCCGGTTATGGGGCATCATGGGGGTCGCACGCAGGGTTGATCCCGGGCGTGTCTTCAACTTCAGACCGCGGGAGCTCGGGCGTAACCGGGCTGAGAGGGTAGCCAGCGCTACCGACCGCATGAACCTGTCCGGGTAATGCCGGCGTAGGGAGCGTGTGTCAATGGCGCGTGTCGTCGTGGAGTCGGTTGAGGCTCCGCTCACTCTGGATGAGGCGCCGCCGAAGGCGTTGGGGGTGCTCGATCAGGGGGCGCTCTGGGCCAATCTCGGGGTCAGTCTGCTGGGGTTTTCGGGGGCTGTGGCGCTGGTCAATCCGCTGGGTGATCGGCCGTTGAGTTTTGTCGCGGCGTTGACGGCGGCGGTGGTGGGGAGTCTGGTCGGGACGGCGATGGTGGGGCTCGCGGCGATTCCGGGGACGCGGACGGGGGCTCCGGCGATGGTCCTGCTGCGGGGGCTGTTCGGGGCGAAGCTCTCGTATCTGCCGACCGTGCTGAACATCGTGCAGATGCTCGGGTGGGGCGCGTTCGAGCTGTGGGTGATCGCGCAGGGGGCGAAGGCCATCGCGGGGACGATGGGGGTCACCGTGCCGGATCCGGTGTGGGTGATCATTGGGGGAGCGATCACCACGGCGTTGACGATCCGGCCGCTGGGGGCGGTGCGGCTGTTGCGGCGGTACGTGACGGTCGGGGTGATCGTTTCGATGGTCTACTTCGGTTACGTGTTCTGGCAGCGCGGGGCCGAGTTGGGCAGCGGCTCGTGGGAGGCGTTCGCGCCCTCGGTGGACTACGTGATCGCGCTGTCGGTGTCGTGGGTGCCGCTGGCCGCGGACTTCTCGCGGTTCTCGCGGTCGAGCCGGGCCGCGTTCGGCGGGGTGGTGGGCGGTTACACGATCGCGCAGGTGGCCTGCCTGACCCTGGGGATCGCGGCGATGGCGCTGGTCGGCAACGATCCGGCGAAGGTCTGGGATCCGTTCGTGGCGGCCTCGTTCGGGGCCGTCTTCTTCGGGATCCTGGTGCTGCGGGAGACCGATCAGTCGTTCGTGAACGTGTATTCGACCACGATGTCGGTGCAGAACCTGATGCCCCGGGTGGACCGGCGGATCATCTCCGGGGTGGTCGGGGCGTTCGTCACGCTGCTGGCGATCTTCGTGAACGCGGATACGTACGCGGCGTTCCTCGGGATCATCGGCGCGGTGTTCGTGCCGATGTTCGCGGTGCTGGTGGTCGACTACTTCCTGCTCGGCGGGGCCGCGCGGTGGGACGTCTCGGAGCGGGCGCCGTCCCGGTGGCTGATGGTGCTGCCGTGGGCTCTCGGGTTCTGCGCCTGGTGGCTGCTCGGCGCGCTGCCGCAGGTGCCCTGGTGGGAGTCGCTGTGGATGGGCATCAGGAACGGTCTCGGGTTCACCCCCGCGCCGTGGATGAGCGCCGCGCTCGGCTCCTTCCTGGTCGCGGCGCTGGTGACGCTGCTGGTGGGCCGCCGCCGCACCTGATCGAGGTACGGCGACGGGAGACCATCAGCGAATCGACGCGAACGCGACACCGGCGGCGGAGGCGATCACGGTCGCCAGCACCACCAGCACGAGCGGCGACTTCAGCGGGTTGGGCCGCTTCAGCGGCGGCTCCGCCAGGTGCCTCCTGACCTTCGGAGGCGACGGCGACGGCGACGGCGACGGGCTCGGCGTCGCCGAGCTCGTCCGGACCATGGGGATGACCGTCCGAGGGGACGGCCGGGGCGCGGGCGACCGCGTCGGAGTGGGGCTCGGCTCCGGCGCGGGAGAACTCGGGGCCGACGTCGGATACGGTTCCGGCGACGGCAACGGTGTCGGCGTGTGCGGCGGCTGGTACGGAGGATGCGGATCGGGCGGGCAGGGATAGCCCCCGATCCCGATGCCCACGCGGAGGCTGACCACGAGGTTCACGTCAAGGCAGACCTCGATCAGCCCGTGCTCATCCCCATCATCCAGCGAGGAAGCAGCCGCGGGCCCCGCCGCGACGCTCAACCCGACGAGCACCCCCGCCAGCACCACAGGAAGCCGCATCTCAGCCCATCCCGGAGATCCGCTGGAACTCCTGCAGCGCCGCCGAGAACGCGTCCGGCCGCACCGCGAGGCCGCCATCGAAGACCCGGACGATGTCAAAGGTCAGGAACACCCCGACCCCGAGCAAAGCCGCCATCGCCAGCAACGGCACCAGCGTGGCCCCCCGCGGCCGGGCCCCCGCCATGAACGGGAACAGCAGCACCATCAGGCCGGTCACCACCGTCAGCACCAGGATCCCGGTGGGCGGGGTGGCCTGCGCGTCGGCGGCCCGCTGGCGGCGCGCCGAGGTCAGGTTCTGCACCTGCTCCAGCACCGCCATCTTGGCGTCCTCGGTGGTGCCCCCGGTCGTGTCCAGGCTCGCCACCTGGGTGCGGAGCGTGTTCAGCCGGGTGGAGCCCTCGGGGCTGAGGTTGCCCTTGGCCATCACCCGCCACTCCTCGTCGATCACGAACCCGACGTAGTCCCGCAGCTCGGTCTGGACCAGACCCGCGGTCGGGAACGGCAGCGCGCTGGCCGCCCAGTACGCCTCCACGGCCGCCTGGCTCTCCGCATAGGTGTTCTGCCGGGCCGAGTCCGCCGTCGTCCACGGCACGATGATCGCGATCGCGAAGACCAGCAGGAACAGGGCCGACAACATCGCCCCGGCGTGGCCGACGGTGGGGCCGCCCGGGTCCCGGTCGTCGGATCCGCGGTCGAGCTTGCGGAATAGGAAGGCGGCCAAGGCCACCACGCCGACCGCCGTCGCGATCGCGAAAACGCAGGCCACCATGGCCACTCCTCGTCACTTTGCTGATTGCATGCCGTGACATAGCTATCACATTAAGTGACGATCGCAAACCCAAGGTGACTAGTTCAGCACGCCTTCCATACGAAGAAGATGCTCTTTGGCGGGCGTGCCCCCCGCGTACGACCCGATCGAGCCGGAGGAATCGATCGCCCGATGGCAGGGCACGACCAGGCAGACCGGATTGGCGGTGATCGCGTTGGCCACCGCCCGCAGCGCCTGCGGTCGCCCGATCCGCCCGGCGATCTCCTGGTACGTGGTGACGCTCCCGTATCCGACGGCCACCATCATCGGCAGCACCGTACGCGCGAAGGGTGTCGCCAAGCGCAGGTCGAACGGCACGGTGAAGGCGCGCAACTTCCCGGCGAAGTACGCGTCGAGCTCGCGCCGTACCGGATCCAGGCGGCGCGGGTCAGGCCCGATGAACCTGCCCACATCACGATAAATCCGGGCGAACACCGTGTGCTCTGATTCGAAGCTGCACGCCACGACACCGCGTGCCGTCACCGCCAGGACCACGCCCCCGACGGGCGTTTCCGCCGTGCCGAACGCGACATCCGGCGGGGTCTCCCCGACGTAGTTGGGCGCGGTCACGCGAAGCAGGGCTTCGAGGTCCCCCGTGGACACCCCTTGAGACATGGCCCCACTTCCTCTCGCTCTCCCGAGCAGCGTAGCGGAGCCATGAAAAACACCAAGATCACGACCGGAAAACAGGCACGATGGAGGGATGGAGAGTGATCACAGGGACGAATGGGACACCGAGGACGATGGTCTGGCCAAGGCCGTGGTGGCCGCGGCCGCCAACGCCATCGTCGCCCTGGACCGCGACCTCTCCGTGCTCAGCTGGAACCCGGCCGCCGAGCGGCTGTTCGGCTGGCCCGCCGCGGAGCTGCTCGGCCGCCGCGCGCCGCTGGTGCCGAGCGAGCTGATGGCCGAGCACAACGCCGTGCTGGAGCGGGTGCGCAACGGCGGCCAGGTCTCGCTCAGGACCAAACGGTTCCGCCGCGACGGCCAGCTGCTGGACGTCCAGGTCGACACGAGCGCGCTCCGTACCGAATCCGGCACGCTACTCGGATATGTCAGCGTTTATCACCTCACCGAGGAGGACGAGGCCGCGCGCAGCCGGGTGGTTCGCCGGGCGCGTCTCGTCCGCCGCCTCACCGACGTGGTCGGCGACATCAACGCCGAACTGGACCTGCCGGTCGTGCTGGACCGGATCGCCGCCAGCCTCACCGAGCTGACCGGCGCGGACGCGGGCGGTTTCGTCCTGATCGAGAAGGACCGGCTCAGGCTGGTCGGCTCGCACCAGTTGCCCGACTCGATCCGCGGCGCCACCGCCGACCTGGGATCCAGCCTGGTCGGCAAGCTCCTGCGCACCGGCAAGCCGGTCATGCTGGAGACCGGGCACGACGGGCTCCAGGACCTCATCTGGGCCAAGCTCGACGGCCTGCACACCATCGCGGTCGGCATCGCGGCCGTCGGCGGCCGCCCCTATGGAGCGCTCTACGCCCTGTTCGCCAAGCGCAAACCCGGCCACCTCGAACTCGAACTGCTCGAACTCCTCGCCGGCCACGCCGGCATCGCGGTGGCCAACGCCACCGCCTACCAGGACGCGGTACGGCAACGCGCCCACGAGCGCGCGGTCTTCGACGCCAGCGCGGACGGCATCGCCGTACTGGACGGAACCGGCTGCGTGATCCAGTGGAACCCGGCCGCCGCCGAGCTCACCGGGTTCCCCGCGGACGAGGTCATCGGCGGCCCGCCCCCGTTCGCGCTGCCGCTGCCCGGCGAGAAGCTGACCATCCAGCTCCCCTCCGGACGCTGGCTGGACGTGCTCTGCGCCGAGATCGACGAGACCGGCGAGATCGTGGTCGACTTCCGCGACATCACCAGGGCCAAGGAGCTGGAGGAGGCCAAGGACCTGTTCCTGGCCACCACCAGCCACGAGCTGCGCACCCCGATCACGGTGGTGCGCGGGTTCGCCAGCACCCTGGACGCCCGCTGGGACAAGATGTCCGACACCGAGCGCCGCTCCGCCGTGCACACCATCGCGGAACGCGCCAAATCCCTCGGCCAGCTCATCGACCACCTCCTGCTCGGCGCCCGGGCCGGCGCGGCCGAGCCCCCGGTCCGCTCGGAACGTTTCGACCTGGCCGAACGGGTGCACGCGGCCACCCTCGGCCTGCCCGTGCTGTCCGACCGGCACCGGGTCGAGGTGACCATCCCGGAGGACCTGCCGGCCGTGCACGGCGACGCGCTGGCCACCGACATCCTGCTCGGCCAGCTGCTGGAGAACGCCTTCAAGTACTCCCCGGACGGCGGCCTGATCCGGGTCGAGGCCTGGCCGGAGGACGACAGCGTGGTGCTGGTCGTGGACGACGAGGGCATCGGCATCCGCCCGGCCGACCGGGAGCGGGTGTTCGAGCGTTTCGTCCAGGGCGACAGCGGCGACCGCCGCCGGTTCGGCGGGGTCGGCCTCGGGCTTTACATCGTGCGGAGTTTGGCCCGGGCCCAGGGCGGCGAGGTGACCGCGCTGGCCCGCCCCGGCGGCGGCACCCGGATGCGTTTCGTGCTCCGGGTGGACGCCGGGGAACCCCATTACAGGACCGGACTCACCGGCGCGGTAACGGACGGGTAACGGTACGTGTGACCTATCGTCCAATGTTCACAAGCTGTAATGGTCGATCGGTTTCCGCTCTCAGCTAAGCGGGCATTTCGGTCGTACTGGGGTGCGCGGTCCCTAGCGACCCTCAGCGGTACGGGAATACGGGGAGGTGAGTGCGTCGAGCGTCATCATGTTGCCGTATGCACTGGCGAGTGTCGCCGTCGCGCGACAACGCCTCAGCGCCGATCTGCTCGAATCCGGGGTGTACGCGGGAGCGGTCGACGACACCGTGCTGGTGATGAGCGAGCTCCTCAGCAACGCGCTGCGGCATGCGCACCCGCTCGCATCCGGGCAGCTCAGAGTGGCGTGGAGCTGTGCTGAGGGCCACGTGGAGATCTCCGTCAGCGACGGCGGCGCGGCCACGGAACCGCGCGCCGGCCGCCCGACGCTGTCGTCCCTCGGGGGCCGCGGGCTCGGCATCGTGGAATACCTGGCCGAGCGCTGGGGCGTACGGCACGAAGGGGAGTCCACGACCGTCTGGGCGATCCTGCACGCCCCTCAGCCTGCCCGAAACACGCAGACGCGGACGACCGGAATATGCGCGCTGCGCGAGGTCGTCTAAACGGTCCGTAGGGAACGTTCGGCGGTCGTCCAAGCCGTGCTGATCACGAGATAGATACCCGCGGCGAGCGGGAGGAATCCGGCGGCGATCACGCTTCCATAAGGCAACAGTCGAAACAGCCCCGACATCGGCACGTCCGGCATTTCGGGAATCAGCCGCGTCGACTGCCAGGCGACCAGCGCCAGCAGCACGAACAGCCCGAGGAAGATCAGCGAGGGCGCGCCGAACAGTCCCGAATGCGCGACCACCGCACCGAAATGTTCACCTAGTGGTACCCCAAGCGTACTTTGTGCCAGCAGGAGATTCGGCTGTCCTGCGATCGTCGCGGAGACGAACAACCGGTACATCACCAGGAAGAACGGGAGTTGCGCGAGCCCGGCGCCGAGCCCCGCGAACATGGACGTGCCCTCGCGGGCGTAGAGGGCGCCGAGTTCGCGCTGGAAACGTTGCGGATCGCCGGCGAACCTTTTGCGGAGTTTCGCCACGTCCGGGGCGAGCCGGGTCTTCGCCCGCTGGGCGCGGGCCTGGCGGAGACCGAGCGGAAGCAGGAGCAGCCGGACGCCGACGGTGAACAGGATGATGGCGAGCGTGGCGCCGGTCAGATCGGTGAGCGCGGTGAGCAGGTCGTAGGCAGGGGAGAGCACGAAGTCGAACATGGGTGGGAAGCCTTTCGTCAGGGTTTGAACATGACGAAGGCGCTCGCGGTCAGGCGAGCGCCGGGCTTCCCGATGGGGCTCTCGGGCGGGGGCGTCCGGCGGTGCCCGGGTCGCGAAGCCGTACGACGACGGCTTCGACGCCCGCCCCGAGCAGCGCGGACACGATCCTGGGCGCGGCGGCCAGCCGGCCGAGCGCCCAGGTGAGGAGCAGCAGGCCCACGGCGGCCAGCACGCCCACGCCGGCAGGCAGGGCGAGCAGTCCGAGCAGGGCCTGGAGGATCATCGTGAGCTCTTGCCCACCAGGGTGATCGTCACGACGACGGCGAGCGCGATCAGCGCGAAGATCAGCAGGAATTTCAGCGTCGCGAACAGGGCGGGGATCAGGAAGCTGACCACCAGCCAGATTGCGAGAAGGATGCCGACGACGGTCAGCGCGGTTCGGGCCATGACCTCAAAATACGCGCTGCCACCGACAGTCGCGAGAAGATCAGCGGTTTCACGTGAATCAATTACGGCGTTCTAACGGGTTCGCGGGGGTGTGGGGGGCGCACCCTAGTCTGGGAAGGTGACTGTCAATCCCGCCGCGCGCATCCTCGTTGTGGACGATGACCCGACCGTGGCCGAGGTGGTGGCCCGGTATCTGGAGCGGGACGGGCATGAGGTGGAATGCGTCGGGGATGGTGCTGAGGCGCTGCGGCGGGCGCTGGCCAATCCGCCCGATCTGCTGGTGCTCGACCTGATGTTGCCGAAGATGGACGGCCTGCAGGTGTGCCGGAAACTGCGCGAGCGCTGGCCGGTTCCGGTGATCATGCTGACCGCGCTGGGCGAGGAGATCGACCGGGTGATCGGCCTGGAGACCGGCGCCGACGACTACGTGACCAAGCCGTTCAGCCCGCGCGAGCTGGCATTACGGGTGCAGTCGGTGCTGCGCCGGGCGCGTGGCGCGCTGGTCCCGACCGGCACCGGGGTGCTCAGGGACGGCGACCTGGTGGTGGATGTGGGCGCCCACGAGGTCCGGCTCGGCGGCGCCGAGATCACTCTCACCGCGCGCGAGTTCGACCTGCTCGCCTACCTGCTGCGCAACCCACGCCAGGCGTTCAGCCGGACCGCGTTGCTGGATCGAGTCTGGGGCTGGTCGTTCGGGGATTCGTCCACGGTGACCGTACATGTGCGCAGGCTGCGGGAGAAGATCGAGGCTGATCCCACCGATCCGCGGAGGATCGTCACGGTCTGGGGTGTCGGCTACCGCTACGAGCCATTGTCGTGATCATCCAGGCCCTCGCCGTCAGCGCCGGGTTCGGCCTGATCATCGCGCTGCTCGGGGTCGCCGTGCTGCGCCTGCTGCGGCGGCGGTCGATCGGCGTGATGCTGAGCGTGGTCGCGGTGATCACCGTGCTGGCCACGCTGGCGGGGGTCGTGGCGATCACGATGGCGATGGTCATCGACGGGCGGCCGCGGGACATCGTGCTTACCATCATCGCGATCGGGGCGATCGTCGGCGTCGGGGTCGCGCTGGTCACCGCGCGGCGGCTGGTGGCGGCCAGCAAGGCGCTGGTCACCGCCGTCGAGGAGACCACCGAGACCGGCGAGTACGTCGCACCCGGCCGGATCGCGCTCCCCGCCGAGCTGGAGAAGGTCAGCCAGGCGCTCGACCAGGCGTACGCGCGAATTCGCAACGGCCGGGAGCGGGAGCGGACCCTGGAGAGCGCGCGGCGCGAGCTGGTCTCGTGGGTGAGCCACGATCTGCGTACGCCGCTGGCGGGCATGCGGGCGATGGCTGAGGCGCTGGAGGACGGCGTGGTCGACGATCCAGCCACAATCCGGCGCTATCACGCACAGATCAGGCTGGAGGTGGACCGGCTCTCCGGGATGGTGGACGACCTGTTCGAGCTGTCCCGGATCCATGCGGGTTCGTTCCGGCTGGCGAAGGCCCGGGTGGGGCTGGGGGATGTGGTCGCCGACGTGCTCGCGGGCGTGGAGCCCCTGGCTCGAGGAGTGCGGTTGAAGGCGGACGTGGAGCCAGTTCTACCGGTTCACGCCGATCCGGGGGCGATCGGGCGGGCGCTGCGCAACCTGCTGGTCAATGCGATCCGGCATACCCCGTCGGATGGTTCGGTATCGATCAGGGCGGTGACGGACGGGGAGATGGTGAGTTTGTCGGTCCTGGATGCGTGTGGGGGTATTCCGGCGGAGGATCTGGCGCGGGTCTTCGATGTGGCCTTTCGTGGCGAGCTGGCCCGCACGCCTGGGCCCGACGGCGGCGGGCTCGGTCTGGCGATCACGAAAGGCCTGGTCGAGGCGCACGGCGGCACGGTCACCGTGGCGAACGAAGGCCCAGGCTGCCGCTTCGAGATCCGCCTGCCGACAGCCCGACTCTGACGATCAGAACGCATCCGACATAGCGCGAAATGTCGGGCAGGGCCAGCGCCACATGCAACTGCGGCAGCGCAGGATCGGGTGCGCGGTATCGCTGGTGATGCCGCCCGCATCCCGCGGCTGATGCAGATCGAGCAGGCGCAGCCCGAGCTCGACGAAGCTGAGCACTTCCTCCCGCGCCCCGGCCAGGAAATCCAGATCCTCGACCGCCAGCTTCGCCTTGATCGGCACATACCCCTCACGATTGACGAGCGAGCGCAACGTCGCCGACGACTCCCGCCACGAGGTCGCCTTGTCGGTCCTGACCTGGATGAGCTCCAGCCGTTCCCGCAGGCGGCGGCGCAGCGGGTCTTCCGGAAGTTCTGTGTTCATGCGTGCTGTGGGCCCCGGTGACAGCCAGGGCCCTTCCCCCTTCCGGCCAGGCCGGTATCGTAGTGTCAAGCTTCGCGCACTCTGCGTTTACGCGGGGCCGAAATCGGGGACAAAGGGCGAACGACTCTTCGGTAATTCCCAGGAAACGTGACCCAGGGCGGGGACGGCGCTAGTGTGCGCGCTGTGGAGCTCAAAGTCTCGACGCGATCCCACGCCGGCCACGCCGTCATGGCCATCGCTGGTGAAATCGACCTATATACCGCGCCTCGCCTGCAGTCGGAGTTCACCCGCCTGCTGGAGGAGACCGGTCCCGACCGGGTGGTCATCGACATGTCCGGAGTCGAGTTCTGCGACTCCACGGGCATGAACGTGCTGCTCTCCGCGCTCAAACGGCTCAAGGAACGGGGCGGCGTGCTCGAAGTCGCCGCGCCCCGCCCGGCGGTCCGCAAGATCCTTCAGGTGACCGGCCTGGACTCGGTCTTCACCGTGCACGAGAGTGTCCCGGCGGACCTGGCGGAAAAGACCGGATGACCGAGGTGGTCCCAAGTCCGGATACCGCGGTCATCATCTCGGCGCGGGACGAGGGCGAACGGATCGCCGCCACGGTGACCGCCGCCCGCGAGCTGCCCGGAGTCGATCTGGTGGTGGTCGTCGACGACGGCTCGACCGACCAGACCGGCCGGCTGGCCAGGGCGGCGGGCGCCACCGTGGTCCGGCACAGCCGCAACCGTGGCAAGGCCGCCGCGATGGAGACCGGCGCGGAGGCCGTGCGCCTGCTGGAGGAGGGCCGGTCCGATCCGGAAGGACGGCCCTCGCACCGGCACCTGCTGTTCCTGGACGGCGACCTGGCCGAGACCGCGCTGGCCGCCGCCCCGCTGATCACGCCGGTCCGCACGGGCGAAGCCGACATGACCATTGCGATCTTCGCGAACCGGGTGAAACTGGGCGGTCACGGCATCGTGGTCAAGCTCGCGAAGGAAGGCATCAAACGCGCGACCGGCTGGGACGCCACCCAGCCGCTCAACGGGCAGCGCTGCCTGACCCGCAGCGCGTTCGAGGCGGCCCGGCCGCTGGCGCACGGGTTCGGCGTCGAGACCGGTCTCACCATCGACCTGCTGCGCCGGGGATTCCGGGTGGTGGAGGTCGAAGTCGAGATGGCGCACCGGGCCACCGGCACCGACTGGCGCTCCCAGCTCCATCGCGCCAAACAGCTGCGCGACGTCTCCCGCGCCCTCGCCAGCAGGGAACCCACGGTCACCAAGGCGCTGGATTCCCTCAAGCCGAAGTGAAAGTCTCGCTTGGGTGCATCGGCGGCTCACTGCTGCTGACGATCACCGTCGCTCTGCTGGGCCCGTCGGCCATGGTTCCCGAGCTCCCGGGCCTGGCCGGGCAGCCGCCGTACTCGCTGGAGATTTACCCGGACGGCCACCTGGTCATCGCACTGGCCGCCGCCGCGCTCGCGCTCGGCGCCATCGGCCTCCTCACCGGCCTGCGCGCCGACGGCCCTCACCCCCGCCTGCTCCTGATCACCGGCGGTACGGTCGCCGCGATCCTGGCCTTCCTCCCGCCCTTCGGCTCCGCCGACCACCTCAACTACGCCGCGTACGGATATCTGGCCACCCACGGCTTCGACCCCTACGTAACCGTCCCTTCGGACATCCCACTTTCCTGGGTCGAAGAATGGACGCACACCCCCAGCGTCTACGGCCCGCTCGCCACCGCCGCCCAGGCCCTCGCCAGCGGGATCGGCGGCTCCGTCCGCCTGACGGTCTTCATCCTGGCCCTGATCAACGCCGCCGCGTTCATCGTCACGGCCCTGCTCCTCCACCACGCCACCCGCTCAGATCCGGTACGGCAACGCCGCGCCGCCCTGCTCTGGACGGTCAACCCCCTGGTCGTCTACCAGCTGGCGGCCGGAATGCACGTGGACACCTTCGCCATCGTCTTCATGATCGCCGCTCTGGTGGTCGGCTCGCGTTTCGCCGTACGGCGAGGGATTCTGCTCGGTCTGGGCATCGCGGTGAAGGTCACCGTAGGACTGGTCGCGCTTGGCCCCGCGTGGGAGTCTCGCCGGAACCTGCCCAGGCTTGCCCTCCTCGCCGGGGTGGCGACGGCGACGGTCGGGGTCGCGTACTGGCTGGCCGGGCCGCACGCGTTCGATCAGGTCCTCAACGCCAGCAAGTCGATCTCCTGGGCGACTCCCTGGAAACTCGTCCAATACGGCCTGCAGGGGCTGTTCGGGGCGGGTGCTTACCGCGTCTGGATCCAGATCGCCTCCTTGCTCGTGTTCGTAGCTCTGGCTTGGGGTTTGGTGCGCAGGCTCGGCCAGGACACGGTGGCGGTTTCGCTGGCCTTCGTGGTGGCCTGGCTGTTCGCGAGCCCCTATGCGCTGCCCTGGTATGACGGACTCGCCTTCGCGCTGCTCGCCCTGATTCCGGCCTCCGCTCTGGATGGCTTCATAGCGGTACGGCTGGCTGTGCTCTCCTTCGCCTATCTCCCGGCCCGGCAAGCACACCAACCGCCCGATCTGGGCTGGCTCGTGGACGTCGTCAGGGCGCAGCTGGTGCCGTGGACGCTGCTGGCGCTGACGGTGGCGCTGGGGGTGTGGGCGTGGCGAGGCGCAGGGCGCGTACCGACGCCGCCAGGGTCAGCGGCACCGCGACCGTCAGCGCCATCGCCGGAATCGCGATCCCCGAGTCGTTGATCAGGAAGCCGGCCAGGGCGGCGGTGAGCGCGCCGAACAGGCCCGCGCGCAGGGCGGGGGCATAGCCGTACGCAAGGCTGAGCGCGGCCGCGCCCACCCTGGACGGGCGGGCCAGGACCAGGTAGAGGAACGCCAGCGCGACCAGGGAGAGCAGGGTCAGCGGGAGGTTGCCGAGGGTGCTCAGCATCGCGCCCAGTTTGCGGCCGATGACCGAGCCGCCTTCGCCGTCCATGACCTGCTGGACGAAGGCGCCGAGGTGGGTGCGCTGGTTGGGCGGGCGGAGCCAGTCGGCGGTCGCGATCGCGGCGATCAGGGCGGCTCCGGCGGCGGCGATGACGGCCAGCCTGGTGATCGAGACGCGGTGGCCGGAGAGCATCAGCATGAAGACGGCGAAACCGAGCACGAACGAGGGCACTCCGCCGAAGTCGGCGCCCCAGCTGGGCCAGCCGTCGGCGAAGATCGCTAGTAGGCCGTAGGCGAGGCAGAGGGCGATGGCCAGGCGTGGGCGGCGGCGCAGGGCGTGGGCCAGGCCGGCGAGGGCCAGGATCGTGCCGGTGGAGTAGATGGCGAAGGCCATGTTGCCGAAGCCGTAGAAGCGGCCGCCGGTGACGGGTTCGTAGCCGGTGACGGCGTTGACCTGGAGGTGGGAGCCGGTCATGACGTCGATGAGCAACGCGAGGGAGGAGACGGCGGCGACGATCGTGAGAGGGCCGAGCACGTCTCTGCGCCAGGGGCCGGCGAAGGCGGCGGCGGTGATCAGGGCGGCGGTGGCGAGGATTGTGGTGATGAGGGCGGGCATGGGGTTGCTCGCGCTCCACCACGGGATGAGTTGGGCCAGGAAGGTGGAGATCGGGATGGCGCCGCTGAGGACGGCGACGGTTTGGGTGGCGATCAGGGTACGGCGGCGGTGGGGGGTGGATTGGCGGCGGATGGCGATGGCGGCCAGGGCGTAGAAGATCAGTTGGAGGGCGACGAGGGTGAGGAAGAACGGTTCGCGGACGTCTCTGAGGACTTGGCTGGCGAGGTCGGCGTCGGAGAGTTGGGCGATGGTTTGGGGGGTGGTGTCGGGGGTGTCGCCGTTATTTGTCCAGGTGCGGCCGATCTTGGGAGTGGGGAGGGTGAGTTCGCTGAGGATGGTGGCGGTGGTGTCGGTGATCGTTACTAGGGCGTTTTGACGGGTGGAGGTGGCGGTTAGGAATTTGTGACGAAATTTCGGGCCTTGGGCGAGGGCGACGTGGAGGTGGGCGGTGGTGCTCGCGTCGGCTAGGCCGACAATGAGGACGGTGGAGTCTGGGGGGACTCGGTCGAGGATGGCGCCGACTGTTCTGTCAGCTTCGGTAGCGGCTGCTTGACGGGTGTTGTCGTCGAGGTCGCCTGATATTTCGGGGGATGTGGCGGATTGGGATTGGGTCCAGGCGCGGGATAGTTCATTGGCTTCTGCGGTGATGAGGGAGTAGGGGGTTAGGTCGGGGAGGTCTGCGGGTGTTGGCGCATATTTCTGGATATTTCCGGATTTGTCGGCGGCGGCTAGGGCGGCTCCTGGGCCGATCGCGGCGACCTTTCCGCCGGCGTCGGTGATTGTTTGGGCGAGCAGGCCGATTTCCGCTTGGAATGAGCTTGCTTGTTGGAATGCTAGGTATTCATCCCAGGCGGGGATTTTCGCGGAGCCGTCGGGGGCGATGGTCGGTGGTTCCGGCAGGCCGCAGTTGTCCGATCCAGCGCGCTGCCCGGCGGAGACGGTGAGCCATCCGGCGACGGAGCAGGTGATTCCCCGGCCCTCCGGGGGGATCGCACGGGTGGACAGGGAGGCGGACGCGCCACGTCCGACCAGGTCCCACAAACGCGGTGTCCGCGTTTCGTCCAGGTCGCTCCACTCCAGCCCGGGAACTCCGATAAGGACAACACGTCCCGTGGGAGCTGTCTTTCCGCCGGAAACCGCTCGTCCAGCGAGAGGCGTGGTGTCAACTCCGTCGTCGACAGCGATCCGCGAGCTGGTGAGACCCGCCTCTCCGGTGGAAATCGTGGCCTGACCTGTGGGGGTGAGGGTTGTGTGCTCGGTGGAGGCTGCGGCACGTGTGCTGCCGAGGGCGCCGATAGGTGCCGTGGAACTCGAACCTCGTGTGGCATTTGCGCTGTTGAGGGCGCCGATAGATGTCGAGGTGGGAGTTGGGCCTCGTTCGGTGGAGGCGGTGGCGGGGGCCGTACCGAGCAGGAGGAAGGCGACCACGAGGGTGAGCCGGGTGAGGGCTCGGGTGACCTGGGGTGATGGCACGAGGGCCGGATCCTCTTCTGGTGGGGCGGGCCGGATGAACAGCGTCCACGGTAGCCTGCCTGGTCGTGAGCACTGGCGAACCGGTAACGCTGAGCGTGCGGCGGCCCTGGTGGGGTTGGGCGTTGTCGCTGCTGATCATTGTGGTCGCCGCGTGGCCGCTGGTGGCGTACTGGCTGGGCAATCCGGAAGATCAACGTTTGGTCGATCTTGATGTGTATCGGACCGGGGGCTGGGCGCTGCTGCAGGGGCTTCCGGTCTATGACGTGATCACGCCTGCGCCGCAGTTGTTGCCGTTCACGTATCCGCCGGTCGCGGCGATGCTGGCCGTGCCGCTGGCGCTGATCTCCTGGGAGACCGTGCAGTGGGTGTGGATTGTCGCGATCATGCTCACGCTCGGGGTCACTGTTTGGTACGCCTTTCGGGACTCGCTCGGTCGCGTACCAGGCATTCCGGTGCGATCGGGGGGTGGCTCGCCTCAATCACCTTGGATGTCCGCCGTTTTCGTGCCGATCATGTTCGGGGTCGTCACTGTCGCCTGCCTGTATCTGATGCCGATCCGGGATCAGATCAGGTTCGGCCAGGTAGATCTTTTCCTGGTGGCGCTCTGCCTCCTCGACTGCGTGGTCCGGCGGCCCTGGTGGCCTCGGGGCATACTGATCGGCATCGCCACAGCCGTAAAACTCACCCCCGGCGTTTTCCTGATTTATCTCGCTATCACCGCCTGGCGCGACCCCACGCAGCGCAAGCCCTTCTTCACGGCGGCAGGCACCACGGCCGTCCTCACTTTGCTGCCATTTATCGTGATCCCGTCGGACGCCACCGACTTCTGGTTCTCCGCCCTGCTCGACTCCGAACGCCTAGGCGCCAACACCGCTACCACAAACCAGTCCATCCGCGGCATGCTCCTACGCCTGTACTGGCCCGACACCCTCACCACCATCCTCTGGCTCGCCGCCGTCGCTTTCATCGGCTGGTACGGCTTCCGCGCCGCCTACCGCGCCCACCGCGACGGAGACACCCTGACAGCGGTCGCGCTGACCGGACTGATGGCGGTGCTGCTCTCCCCGGTCGCCTGGATCCACCACCTCGCGTGGATGATCGTCGTCATCGCCGCGCTCGCTATCCGCAGGCCGCTCTTGGCGGCGGGGGTGTGGGCGTACTACGTGCTCCCGATCCCCTGGTGGGGGGCCTACATCAAGCTCTGGGAGATCCCCGTGCTCAGCCCCACACTGGGGAAGATCGTCCAGAACGCGTTCGGTCTGGGGGCGATCGCGCTCGTCTGGGTGCTCGCGCAGCGGAAATCGGGCAGGTCGGCGAAGGCTTGACTGTCTCCGCTCGTCTGGTTGTTCGCGCAGCGGAATGCGGGAAAGTCCGCGAGGACCTGACCATGCCTGCTCGTCAGGGCGTCGCGCAATGGAAGGCAGGAAAGCCCGTGAAGGCCTGACCATGTCCGCTCTTCAGGGCGTCGCGCAGCGGAATCCGGGAAGTCGGCGAAGGCCTGACCATGCCTGCTCGTCTGGGTGCTCGCGCAGTGGAATCCCGGGACGTCGGTGAAGGCCTGACCATGTCCGCTCGTCTGGGTGCTTGCGTACCGGAAGGCGGGAAAGTTGGCGAAGGCTTGACCGTGCCGTTACGCTCAGTGGCGTGCTGGTTACCGTTCTGGTCGTTGTCGGGGTCGTCGCCGGGGTCACCGGGGTGGCGATCGGCCTGCTGGCGTTGCGGAACGCGCGCGGTGCGGTCGAGGAGTGCCTCGACGTGCTGGCCCGGCGGTCGGCGGTCGAGGGGGTCGTCGACACCAAGGCCATCCGCGATGTCGCGGTCTACCGCTATGACGCTCTGGAGGAGATGACCGGGCGGCTGTCGTTCTCGGTCGCGCTGATCAACAGCCTGGGCGACGGCATCGTGCTGACCTCGATCAACGGTCGGACCGAGACCCGGACCTATGTCCGCCCGGTTCGCGGCGGCAAAGGCCAGCAACAACTGTCCCCCGAAGAGGAACAGGCCGTGCGGGCGGCCCGCCTGGGCTTAGGCCCAGAGATCGAAGCCAGCCTCGCGTCCGGAGGGTCCTGGTTACGCCCAGGAAATCGCTGACGCGCCGAAGGCTCTGCGGATGCTCATGGGCGCGCAGACCCGCCTGGTCTGGCCCGCCGGCCACGGCCTGCGCCGCATCCCGGTGACCGACCCGACGCCCGTCTACCCGCACTCGCTCCTGTGGCACCGCGACAACCCCCGCCCAGCGCTGGCCACCCTCCGCGCCCACCTTGCCGCCACAGCGGCCGGCCACGACGCCGCCGGGACCTGGACGCCGAACTGGGTGGCCCGGCCCCGGCCCCGTCCGCCGGAGCGCGCGGTTCGTATGACGTCGCCGCTGTTCGACGCGGTCATGGCCGGCGTTTCCGGTTACGTGCTCAAGCAGATCCACGGTTGGACCTGGTCGGCGCGGTGCGCGCGGTAGCGGGCGGCCATTCGCTGCTGGATCCCCAGAGCTGGATCCCCAGAGCTGGATCCCCAGAGCCGAACCCTAGACCACGGCCGCGATGCGGTTCGTGCGGACTGACCGGCCTTCCGGCACCGTCCGCCGAGGCGGGAGCGGCGGGTGTCGGGCTCCAGGCATTGGCATCGGTGGTGGTTCGCGACACGGGTGAGGCTTTTCGCGGGACTCGGTAAGTATTCACATACACCACTTGCGTGAGTCGCTAACCTGGTCGTATGTCGAAGCTCGCGTACCTGGGCCCAGAGGGCACCTTCTGTGAGGCCGCCCTGCGAATCCTGGCGCCCGACGCCGAGCGCCTGCCGTGCGCCAACGTCGGCGCCGCACTTGACGCCGTCCGCAGGGGGGAGGCCGATGGCGCGGTCGTGCCGCTGGAGAACTCGCTGGAGGGCGCCATCACGCAGACCCTCGACGAGTTCGCGTGGGGCGAACCGCTGCTGATCATCGCTGAGCTGCTGCTGCCGGTCGAGTTCTCGCTGCTGGTCCGGCCGGGGACGGAGATGCGGCAGATCAAGCGCCTGGTCACCCATCCGGCCGCGCACACCCAGTGCCGCAACTTCATCGAGCGCGAGCTGCCGGGAGCGGTGGTCATCCACGCCTCGTCGACCGCCGCCGCCGCGCAGGAAGTGTCCAACCCGGAATCTCCGTACGACGCGGCGATCAGTCCGGCCATCGCCGGTGAGCTTTACGGGCTCTCCGAGGTCGCCTCGGGGGTGGGGGACCGCACGGATACGGTCACCCGTTTCGTGCAGGTCTCTCCGTGTGGGCCACTGCCTGAGCCGACCGGTGCGGATCGCACGTCCATGGTCGCTTTTCTGAAGGATGACCACGCCGGAGCGCTGCTGGAAATGTTGAGCGAGTTCGCGGTGCGCGGAGTCAACCTGAGCCGGATCGAATCCCGCCCGACCGGTGATGGAATCGGCCGTTATTTCTTCCATTTCGACTGTGAAGGGCATGTCGCGGACGCCCGAGTCGGAGAGGCGCTTTCCGGCTTGCATCGGATTTGCGGAGATCTACGCTTCCTGGGCAGCTACCCTCGGGCCGACCAAGTCCCCACACAGATCAGGACCGGCACCGGCGACGCCGAATTCGCCGAGGCCGCCGACTGGCTGACGCGAATGCGCGCCGGACAAGTCTAGATTTATCGACTTCCGTAATTACGGTGAACATGCGTTCACTTGACATGCCGTTGAACATCCTTATCGTCGCCTTGTAAGGCGACGATAGTGGGTATTCGATTACCCGGATTTCCTTGGATTTCTCGGGTATTCGGGGCTATTGCCTGATTCGTCGCCGTGGTCATCGGCGCGGATTCGGGGAGTGCGAGCTGGGCGTCAGTGTCGGCCCGCGCCGCCGTGCCCATGACCGAGAGCACGAGGGACAGGGCGAGCCGGGGAGCGCTTAACAGGCGAAGAAGCCTCGTTTTCATGGCATGAACATTTATCGCATTCTGCTCACTAACATGGCTTCGAGGCACAGGCACAAGCGGGACGATTTCTACATCGTCGGCGAAGGCGTCCACGAGAAGTCCGCCCTGCGGCGGCCCTCCACTACCGAGGAGGTCCGCCGGCTTCCGCTTCTCCCGGCTCGGCCCGGTGGGGCCCGTCGTCGATCCCGCGTTGTGCGCCAAACTGGCCAGAGCGATGACCGCGCCGGAGGCCGTACAACAGGATGGCCGGATTGGCGCGGCTTTCACCTACCTCGGCCAGTTCGTCGACCACGACCTCACCATGGACCGCACCGCAGCCGCCCTCGGCGAGGACATCACCCTCCCCGAGCTCATCCAGGGCCGCTCCCCGACCCTCGACCTCGACTCCCTGTACGGCCCGCGGCCCGCGCTTCTTCGAGCCCGACGGCGTAGCCTCCGGATGGGTAGGACCGCGCCCGCCCCCGGCTTCGACGGCCTCCCACGTCGGCCTCCCACGTCGGACGAGCCGGCAGCGCGCTCATCCCCGACCATCGCAACGACGAGAACCGCGCCGTCGGGCAACTGCATCTGGCGTTCATCCGGTTCCACAACCGGGTGGTGGATCAGCTGGCGGATGCGGGCGTGCCAGGGGCGTACCTGCGTCGTGCTCACCCCCGACACGCTCATCAGCACAGAACGCGACAACCTGCTCTCCGCCACCCCGCTGTGGTTCTACATCTTCCGCGAATCAGAACTCAACGACGGCCTCCTCGACGGCGTCGGCGCCCGCATCATGGCCGACGTCTTCCACCGTTCCATTGAAGCCAGCCACCACTCCATGATCCGCGACCCCGCCTGGCGCCCCTCACTGGGCCCCGACTCCCACACCTTCCGCATAGTCGACCTCCTTCTCCACGCCTTCGAAGCCAACGCCGACCTCCTCAACCCCGTAGACGCCGAACCGGTCGCCGCCATCCGACGGCGCCGCCGACTCGGATAGCCACCCAAAGTTCGCCGCTGCGACGACCAAGGCTGCTGGTTTGGCGCAGCCGCGGCGAGAACTGCGGCAAACGGCGCCGGATAACGGTGAGCAGCATGGAGATCGCCTGCGGTGTCTATATGGCGCGCGAGCGGTAGTCGTATCTCGGTAGCCTTTGATTGTGATTGACCTGCGAACCCTCCGTGATGATCCGGACCGGCTCCGAGCGTCGCAGCGTGCCCGTGGCGAGGATGACTCGATCGTGGACGCGCTGCTCTCGCTCGACGAGCGCCGACGTGCCGCGCTGACCTCGTTCGAATCGCTGCGCGCAGAGCAGAAGAGCATCGGCAAGTCGGTGTCCAGGGCGTCGGGGGATGAGCGGCAGGTGCTGCTCGATCGGGCCAAGGAGCTGGCGGCGCAGGTGAAGGCCGCCGAGGTGGCTTCCGAGCAGCTCGGTGGCGAGCTCGACGAGCTGGTCATGCAGGTGCCCAACCTCGTCGAGGACGGCGCCCCGCACGGCGGCGAGGACGACTATGTGGTCCTGGAGGAGGTCGGCACGCCACGCGTGTTCGATTTCACCCCGCGCGACCACCTGGAACTCGGCGAGATGCTGGGCGCCATCGACATGGAGCGCGGCGCCAAGGTCTCCGGATCGCGGTTCTTCTTCCTGCGCGGAGCCGGAGCCCGGCTGCAGCTCGGGCTGCTCAACATGGCGATGCAGCAGGCCATCGAGGTGGGCTTCACGCCGATGATCACACCGGTGCTGGTCAAGCCGGAGTCGATGCAGGGCACCGGATTCACGATCGCCCACGACAGCGAGATCTACCGGCTGCCCGAGGACGATCTCTACCTGGTCGGCACCTCCGAGGTGCCGCTGGCCGCCTACCACGCGGACGAGATCCTGGATCAGACCTCCCTTCCGTCGCGCTATGCGGGCTGGTCGTCCTGCTTCCGCCGCGAAGCCGGGTCGTACGGCAAGGACACCCGTGGCATCATCCGCGTCCACCAGTTCGACAAGGTGGAGATGTTCTCCTTCTGCCGTCCTGAGGAGGCGTCCGAGGAACATCGGCGGCTGCTGGCGTGGGAGAAGGAGATGCTGGACAAGGTCGAGCTGCCGTACCGGGTGATCGACACCGCGGCGGGTGATCTGGGGATGTCGGCGGCGAGGAAGTTCGACTGCGAGGCGTGGATTCCGACCCAGGGCCGGTACCGGGAGCTCACGTCGACGTCCAACTGCACGCAGTTCCAGGCACGCCGCCTGAAAGTGCGCTATCGCGACGATGGCGGCCGTCCGCAGCATGTGGCGACGCTGAACGGCACCCTGGCGACCACACGCTGGATCGTGGCGATCCTGGAGAACCACCAGCAGGCGGACGGTTCGGTCGTCGTGCCCAAGGCGCTACGGCCGTATGTGGGGCTGGATGTGCTGGAACCGCTCAAGTAGGGCCGTACCCGATCTAGACGCCGAAGGCGGGCTCCTTGTGGGGGCCCGCCTTCGGTGTGTCAGTGGTCTAGATCGCTATTTCGCGACCCCGCGGCCTGGTCGTGGCGACCGAGCGTCGCCCGATCGCGTCCGATAAAACCCGGAATGCACGAAATATCGGTTTCTAGAGGGCGCGTACCTGCGACGCCTGCGGGCCCTTGGGGCCCTCGGTGACCTCGAACTCCACGCGCTGGCCGTCTTCCAGGTTCCGGTAGCCGTTACCCGAGATCGCGGAGAAGTGGACGAACACGTCCGGCGCGCCGCCGTCCGGGGCGATGAAGCCGAAGCCCTTTTCCGCGTTGAACCACTTGACGGTTCCCTGAGCCATTAACGCTCTCCCTAAGGAAGTGAATCTTGGGGTACACACCTCGCGCACCCCGGTGTGTCGCACAGCTCCCCGGGTGGCTCATATCAGTCGAACTGGTTTCGCGCTTGCGGGAACAGCTAATACAACGCCATGCCATCTAACACTATGGCGGACCCGGGGTGTTCCATGTCCGGGGGAGAATTCCTCTCCTGACATCCCCTTGTACGGCGCGCGCGCATCACAGTGCAAACTGGAACGTGTTATGGCTAGCCCGCATCTCCATCACCGCCCATCCCAGCTTCCTCGTCTGATCGCGACAGACCTGGACGGAACCGCCCTGCGCTCCGACGGAACCATCTCCCCCCGCACCGCCGCCGCCTTCGCCACCGTCGAACAAGCCGGTTCCACCCTCGTCTTCGTCACCGGCCGCCCGCCCCGCTGGATGCACACCGTCGCCGACGTGCTCCACCACCGTGGCCTGGCCATCTGCGCGAACGGCGCACTCGTCTACGACCTGCACACCGAGACCATCGTCGAGTCCCACCTGATCGACCCGCCGACCCTCGCCGAAACGGTACGGCGGCTGCGATTCGAGATACCCGAATTAACGTTCGCCGTGGAGTACGAGGGCGGATTCGCGCACGAATCAGCCTTTCGATTGGGCAGCTGGGACGCGGACCGCATCGGCGTCGCGAGCGTACGCGCACCCACGCTGATCTCCCGCCCCTGCGCGAAATTGCTCGCACTCCATCCATCGATGGGACCCGACGAGCTTTATCGGCGTGTTCATGCGCTTGTGGGGGATTTGGTAACTGCGACCCATTCGAGCGGGCGCGCGTTGATGGAGATGAGTGCCCACGGCATCACAAAGGCCTCCGCATTGGCCGGGCTCGCCGTACGCAACCAGATCAAAGCCGAAGAGGTGGTGGCATTCGGGGACATGCCCAACGACCTGCCGATGCTGACCTGGGCCGGAACCTCCTATGCCGTCGCCAACGCCCATCCCGACGTCCTGGCGGCCGTGGACCACGTGACCAGCACGAACAACGACGACGGAGTGGCCCAGGTGCTGGAGCGCCTGTACCGAAACTAAAACCAGATACGGCCGCGACTGCGGCCGATCTGGGCGGATTTAGAGGTACGGGCCGGACGCGCGCTGCCCGTGATCGTCGGGTTGGCCCTGGTTGAGGCCACCGGGCAGGGCACGCCGCATTTGTTCAAGTTGAGCGCGAGCGGCCATTTGCTGCGCGAACAGGGTGGTCTGGATGCCGTGGAACAAGCCTTCCAGCCAGCCGACCAGCTGGGCATGCGCGACCCGTAGCTCGGCCTCGCTCGGCGGCTCGCCCTTCTCGTCATCGGTGAACGGCAGCGAGAGCCGCTCCAGTTCGTCCACGAGCTCCGGCGCGAGACCGTCCTCCAGCTCCTTGATGGAGCTGGAATGGATCTCTTTGAGCCGTTTGCGGCTCGGCACGTCCAGCGGCGCCGCGCGGACCTCTTCCAGCAGCTGGCGGATCATGCTGCCAATACGCATCACCTTCGCCGGCTGTTCGACCAGGTCGGCGATGGAGCGCTCTTCGGGTTCCTTGTCCCCACCGAGCGAAAGTCCCTCAGGACCCACGACCACCACGTGCGGGGTGCTTTCCTCAGCGTTCATAGCTCTCAACTTACTAGCAGGATCTTCCCGACGTGGTCCCCGCGTTCGAGCAGCCGATGCGCCTCCGCCGCGTGCTCCATCGGGATCCGGGCGTGGATCACTGGCTTGATCGCTCCCGCGCTCACCAGCGGCCAGACATTCTCCGCCACACCCCGGCAGATCACCCCCTTCTCATCCGCCGGACGGCTCCGCAACCCCGCCGCCATGACCGACCCCCGCTTGCCGAGCAGCTTGCCGAGATCGAGCTCCCCGACCCCGCCGCCCTGCAACCCGATCACCACAAGCCGCCCGCCGGTGTTGAGCGCATCAACGTTCTGTTTGAGGTATTTCGCACCGATGATGTCGAGGATCACGTCGGCCCGCCTGGTAGAAAAGTCCTCCTCTCGGTAGTTGATTCCTTCATCTGCTCCGAGCTCCAGACAGCGCGCGACCTTCTCCGCCGACCCCGCGGTGACGATCACCCGCGAGCCGAACGCCTTCGCGAGCTGGATGGCCATCGTGCCGATGCCGCTCGCGCCGCCGTGGATCAGCAGCGTCTCGCCCTTGCGCAGCCGCGCGCTCATGAAAACGTTGGCCCAGACCGTGCAGGCGACCTCAGGCAGCGAAGCCGCGTCGACGAGCGCCGTCGGCGCGGGCATCACCTGCTGCCACGGTACGGCGACCCGCTCGGCGTACCCACCGCCCGCCAGCAGAGCGGTCACCTCGTCACCGATGCGCAGTCCGTCCACACCGGATCCGATTTCGGAGATGACACCGGAACATTCCAGTCCGGGGATTTCGGAGGCGCCCTCCGGCGGCGGGTAGAAGCCCTGCCGCTGCAGCAGGTCCGCCCGGTTCACCGCGGAAGCGGCCACGTCAACGACCACTTCACCCGGCCCGGGCACCGGATCGGGGACTTCCTGCCAGGTGAGTACGTCCGGCCCGCCGGGGGCCGAAATCATGATGGCTCGCATGTGACCTAAAGTAACGGAGAGGCGAACTCGACGGTTGGTCACGTTCGTTGTGTTACGGGGCGCTAACCTTCAATGTGGTTGCTGCCCCTTTAGCCCATCCCGAGGGGGAAACACGGTGGCAAGACACGATCGTGAGGATCCCCATTCTCTCGAAGACCAGTTGGCCTGGCTAGACGCGATCAAGGAAATGCCGGACGAGGTGGACATCGCGGTAAGCGCTGTCACCGCGTCCTCTTTGGCGTCCTCTGCCCCCGTAGGCCCTCCACCGGCGCCCCCGGAGGAGGCTTCGCCCTACCCCAAAGATCCATGGCTGTCGGTTCCGTCCGAACCGTCCTCCGGCCAACTGTTCCGCTCTTCGGTCGATTCCGGGTACGGCACCGACGCCTCCCCGGCTTCGGACGACGACGCCCCAACCAACCCACCCGCAGAGCCAGGCCCCTTCGTTGGCGGTCGAGGCGCGTTCGGCGAGTCACCGGTTGATACGGATTCGTACAACGTCGGAGCATTCGGCGGTTCGGACGCCCGGGTCTCGCACGCGGGCGATCAGGACGCCGCCGACGAGCCGGTCCGCGGCTGGCTGGAACCGGCACGACCGGTCGCCGACTCCGACCCCGGCGAGGCCGAACGTTTCACTGGACCGATCCCGATCGAGCGCTTCGGGGCCGCTGGGCGGGACGAGCACACCACCGAGCGCTTCGGCGGGTACGGCACGCGGGACGGCGTCTCCGGCCAGGACAGTTCATTTGGGACGCAGGAGGGCGGCTTCGGAGGAACGGAGCGCCCCTTCGCGAAGGACAACCCGTTCGGGGCGGAGGATGGTCCGTTCCGGAAGGACAGTTCAACCGGCCAGGACAGCTCGTCTTCCGGTGCGTTCCGGCAGGACAGTTCATTCGGCACGAAGGACGGCAAGTTCGGTCAGGATGGCTCCTTCGGACAGGACGGTGCCGAGGGTTCGGCTGCCTCCAAGGAGAGCTCGTTCGGGAGGAGCGGCGCGTTCGGGTCGAAGGACGGGCAGGACAGCTCATTCGACACCAAAGACGATCCTTTCGGCGCGAAGGACAACCCCTTCGGCGCCAAGGGTGGCCCGTTCGGATCCAGAGAGAGCTCCTTCGGCACCTCGGAGACCGCTTTCGGGGCAAAAGACGGATCGTTCAGCACACAAGAGGACGCTTTCGGCGCGAAGGACGACTCATTCGGCGCCAAGGGCGGCCCGTTCGGATCCAAAGGTGGCTCGTCCGGCACCCTCAGTGATCGCTTCGGTACCCGGGATGACACCCTCGGCTCTCGCGACTCGGGCAACACAGGCAATTTCCCTGACCCGCGCGACCTACGGGACTCGGGCAACACAGGCAACTTCCCCGACCCGCGCGATCTCCGCGAGGGCCGCGACCATCGCGAATCAGGAGATCTCCGCGACGGCCGCGACACCGGCGAAATACGGGAATTTCGCGACTTACGCGACTCCCGCAACGACAGCGGTCCCTTCGGCCTTCCGGCAAGAGACGAGAACCGGTTCGGCGGTTCCCTCCGCGAGGACCTCGCGGACCGCCCGGCATTCGATCGTGACCGTGACCCCGACAAGGACCGCGAGCCGTACCAGGCTCGTCGCCGTCAGGCCACCCCGGCACCGGCCGCCGCGTTCGGCTCCCCGTCCCGAACCTCGTCCTCCCGCTCGGGCGGCAAACCCTCTGCGGACAGCCTCGACCCCCTCAGCCTTCTCAAAGGCCGCAGAAACGCCCCCGAAAACGGCTGGCGCCGCCTGATCTACAAGGCCTCCGCCGGCATCATCAAACCCGGCGAATCCTCCGAAGTACGCCGCCGCCGCGACCTGATCGCCCGCGCCCGCACCCCCGTCGCCGCCGGCCACCACCGGGTAGCCGTACTCAGCCTCAAGGGCGGCGTCGGCAAGACCACCACCACCGTCGGCCTGGGCGCCACCCTCGCCCAGGTACGCGGCGACCGAGTCATCGCCGTGGACGCCAACCCCGACCGTGGAACGCTCTCCGACAAGGTCGAACTAGAGACTTCCGCCACCATCCGCGACCTTCTCAACGAACGCGCTCAGATCCGCCGCTACGTCGACATCCGCGCCTTCACCTCCCAGACCCAGTCACGCCTGGAGATCCTCGGCTCCGACCGCGACCCCTCGGTCTCCGAAGCCTTCTCCGCCGCCGACTACCAGGCGGTCTCCCAGGTCCTGGAAAACTTCTACTCCATCTGCATCACCGACTGCGGCACCGGCCTCCTCCACTCCGCCATGTCCGGCGTCCTCGGCCTGGCCGACCAACTAGTCCTGGTCAGCTCCCCCTCCGTGGACGGCGCCCGAGCCGCCTCAGCCACCCTCGACTGGCTCGAGGCCCACCACTACGCGGACCTGGTCAAAGCAGCCTCAGTCGTCCTGTGCAGCGTCCGCCCCCGCTCCAAATCCACGGTCGACCTCAACCGCCTCGAAGCCCACTTCGCGGCCCGCTGCCGCGCCGTCATCCGCGTGCCGTACGACCCGCACCTGGAAGAAGGCGCCGAAATCGACCTAGACCGCATGCAAGAACCCACCCAACAAGCCTTCCTCAAACTAGCCGCCTCCGTCGGCGACGGCTTCGCCGGCCCCCAGGCCTTCACCGAACGCCGCTACTCCGAAATCCCCGACCAGCTCTAGCCGCCCCCCTCTCCCGCTTCCCCCCGAACCCCTCCGAAGCGGGAGAGATCGTCTACTCAGTCGCGCCCCCACCCACCAACCCACTAAAGTGCACTCCAGACACACAACCAGGAGAGCTCGCCTAGTGGACGATGGCGGCGGTCTTGAAAACCGCTAGGCCGGGTGACCGGTCTCGTGGGTTCGAATCCCACGCTCTCCGCCCTACCTCCCAAAACGCCGCCTCACCAGCGCGTACGCCTGGCCGTAGCCAGGTGGATCAACGCCAGGTCAGGCAGCCGTAGGTCACCCTGAGCCGCTCTAGGTCGGTGTTCGCGGAATATACGCGGAATGATGTTGAAGGTGTTTGCCCAGGCGAGCTTAGAATCGGCCGGCGTCACGAAACCACACCATCATCAACATGGGTCCCAGCATGCTGACTGAATCAGCACTATTGGTGTAGTGCCTTAGGGAGATCGTTCCGTGCTGATGCTTGGCCCAGCCTTCGACTCCGCCAGGACTGCGGTTTCGTGACGTAGGTCGGGCGCTCCCCGTAGCTCAGCACACAACGGTGCAATGGAACGAACATTTATAGCACTTCACGTATATTGCCCACAAATGTATGACTTTGCGCCCTTTAGGTCTGGGTGTCGTATCTTGCGGACGCTACTGCAAAGCCGGTAAAGCAATACCAAGCGATCTATCTGGGTGGGATAGTGGTTATGTGAAGACTGAGAGTGCTGGGGATAAAGCAGAACGGCGAGCGCGGGAGGTCGCGGCGTATCTAGGTATCCCTGACTTCGTTTATGGGCAACCGCTTGTGCGTAAAGGCGCGGGGTGGCGGGAGGTAGGTGATGGGATGCTCATTGTTGGTGACCGTGGCGCCATTCTTCAGGTTAAAGCACGGGACCGACGAGCTGGACTTCGAGATTCTTCGGAAAAAGCGGAGCGCGTCATCCGGAAATATATTGATTCTGCCATTAGGCAGGGGTATGGAAGCAAGCGTACGATCCAGCAGTATCAAAAAGGGAAACCGCTAAGGGCAACTCCGGTCCGAGCGCTCGACTTTCCAGAGATTCGTCGACCCGATTTTGAGTTGGAGCTTTCCGTTCATTGTGAACGGTGGCCAATCATAGTAATTGTGGATCACCCGAAAAATCCAGAGTTCGTAGTCAACTTGCCGCGTAGGGTATTTTGTATATCTCTTGGTGACTGGGAACAGCTGCATGGACACATTCGGTCTGTGAGCGGAATTCTGCACTATATCGACTTGGTAGAAGAGTCGGGGATTCCGACGATCGTTGGTCGGGAGCAGGCCCGATTCTTCGAAATCTGCCACATCGCTAAGAAAGCGGGAGGGAGATCAAAGACATCCCATCCCTGGTTCTCATCTGCGGCATATGATGATCCGTTGGGAATAGAGCTGTATCAGGAGCTCATTGCAAAGGTTTGGAGTGGTCTTCCGCGTGGTCCAGGCCTTAGTCCTAAAGATATTCGTATGATCCTCGCATTTCTTGACGATGTTCCAACAAGCATAATGGCCACTGTGGGCCAGTGGACACTACAGAAGCGTCGCGAATTCAAAGAGGCTGCAATCTCGGCCAGTGGAAATATCGTCATTCAGGATAAGCTTCTTGTCTACCTTTGTGGATCTGAGAAGCATTGGCGTGATCAGTTCCAGTGGACCGCTGAGCTCTTTTATCTAACACTAGTGAGAATGAATGAGTGGGCCGAAACGCGCAAGACTAAAGTCGAGGCGCTAGGAATAGGGGTTCGCGAGGTTGCCCATGGTGTGGAATATACACACGTATACCTGGATGGGGTGAGTCATGTTCCAAAGGGTATTCGCGAAAAGATAGAATGGAATTATGGTGTAGCGAATCATATGTTTGGACACACTCGACCCTTCAGTCCAGGTCGCAATGACCCATGCCCCTGTGGTAGCGGACGCAAGTTCAAGCGCTGTCATCGCCGCTAGCTGTAGCCGGCTGTGTAGTGGCCGAATGTCAACGTAAGCGAAAAGGACCTCGGCATAGCCGTGGCCCTATAAGCGTTGGCGTGCTCAAGTTGTGAGGGCATCTTCTATCCGTTGATTCGCGATCTCCGCACCGCCGTCGATGCACTTCGCGTAGACCTTGAGCAGAACGTCAACGCCATGCCCCGCGCGTTCAGCAACGTCCGGAGGTGCAACACCAGCGTTCAGCCACAGGCTTACCGCCGCATGTCTGAGGTCGTAGGGGCGAGCCGCCATCGGCGAGGCCGTCTGTTCGGGCGTCATCGCGAAGGTCCGGGCCGCCCTCCACGCCGCACAGTAGGTTCCGATCGAGATGATCCCGCCACGTGAGGTCCGGAAGAGACGGCCATCCTCGTGGAAACCGAATTCCTCGATGTGCTCCCTCAAGATGGTGACCAGCTCGGGCGGGATGGGCACCGGCCGGCCTTCATCGTCGGCGCGATGCTTGAGGCCGCGATCGTCATGAGCCTTCCCGCTGTTCGTCCACCGTCTGTTCGCCTGTGGCTTGGATTTGGCGAGTAGGAGGCGTCCCCAGCCCTCATCTGGGAGGTAGCAGTTCTGAATACGCAGGTCGAGAGCCTCAGCAGGGCGTAACCCTGCGAAGTAGAGGGAGGCAAAGAACGCCCGCAGGTGACGGCCCCGGTCGAGCCTTCCCACATATGTCACTGCCGTTAGTAATTCGCGCGCTTGGCGTGGGTTAACGACAATCCGCCTATCTACGACCTCACGTACTTTGGGTGGCCTCCATGCCTTGACCTTGTCGATGGGATTGGACGTCAATTCTTCGAGGTCAACCGCATATTGCAGAGCATTGTAGAAGACTGAACGTTTTCGGGAAATCGTGGTAGCAGCGGCGGCCTCTCCGTCGAGACGCAATGTTATCGCGTCAAGGCCAAGTCGTACGTTGCGTACTTTCGCGAGGTCGGTAACCGGCAGGGAGTGTCGTTCCAGCCAGGTGAGAGCTGAGCGGATCGCCGAGGGCGGGTCGAGTCGCCGGGACGCGGGAGGGAGCGCGTATTGGCGAAGCGCCTCCCTGAGCACGTGGGGATCTGGCTTGTATGGGGCGTTCTCACTCACCAGGGCAGGCGTTACGGTCGCGAGTGCGTCCGTAAGGCTGTCTCTAGTCTTCGCGGCGGCGTGCGGCCATTTCATGTCCACGTACGCAAGTGCGAAGCCGTACCATGTGGTGGCGTTCTTGACCTTGATCATAGAAACCGGGAGGCCGGTATCTAGGTCGAATGCCTCACCTTGCTTTGCTGCCTGCCGAAGATCGGAGAGGAAACTTTCAGCAAGAGCTTTGGTCCGCAGCGTTTTGGACTTTTGGCGGCCGCCGACCTTCCACCGGACGACATAGGACGGCGTCTTACTCGACTGGTTCCGGCGGATCTCCCAGAACTTCACATCGTAGGAGGTGTTCATGACATCTCCCGCAGGGATTCAAGCCATGTGGTGAATTCGCTCCGGTAGATGCGGATTTCGCCGTTGGGCAGTTTGAGGCCCTTGGGCGCGTGGCCGAGTTCGCGCCAGCGGTAGAAGGTCCGACGCGAGACGCGCAGTTCGTCGAGGACCTCGGGGACGCCCATTAGTTCGTCGCGGCGGCTCATCGCGTACCGTCCGTGATCGCGTCGGCCACGAGCATGTCGCCGGAGGTGAGGCCACGTCCTGCGTATTTCCAGTCGGAGAACACGTGGACGGATTTCGAGTCCAGGTGGGGATAACGTCCACTGGCGATCAGCTGACCCATGACGTGGTTAGCGCGGTCGGCTCGGAGCGCGCTGAGAGTGGTGGAGTAGTGGCGGGATCGGGTGGCGAAGTGCCCACGGAAGCCGAGCATGTGAGCCCAGTGGATGAGCCGGAGGTGGCTCAGGTCGTTGCGTGTGCCCAGGCGGAGGCATTCGGCGATCATCCGTCGCGCATGATGGCGGATGGGGAGGGCGGACAGGTCTTCGAGGGGGTAGATACGCCGGTCGAGTGTGCCGGTGCATTCGGCGGCTTTGGTGGCGTACTTGCTTATGTAGGCCGCTACGGCTCGTGCCGTGAGGCCGCCGTCCAGGGTGATCGGGCGAATGTCGAGCTGGTTGCCCCAGCGCAGCGGCTTGTGGCCGTCGAGACCTACGGCGGAGACGACGTGGGCGGCCCGTCGTACCGCATCGGCCAAGGCTTCTTCCGTTGCCCAAATTGGAGGTGGGGAACCGGGTCCGGCTGGGCCGTCAAGGCGGATCACGGCGTGGAGGTGGACCACGCCACGGCGTTGGTATTCGGCAACTTTGGCGAAGGACATCACGACCTGTTCGCGGAGTTCCTTAACGGTCAGGTCGGCGCTCTTGGCCAGGTGACGGCGCAAAGCGTCGGTAAACCGCTTCCACAACAGCGGCGCCAGTGCGTTGAACAGCACCGAACCGGTGTAGTCGTAGCAATCGGGACACAGTGGTTCGCCGAGGCCCGGATCGTCGGAAGCGTGGCGAACCGTGCAGGACATGACGATGCCGTGTGGGCAGGTGGCGGCAGAGCGGCGGGCGTGGCACGGGAGCGGCCTACCGTTTCGTGCATGGTGGGTGTGGACGGCGCCGAAGGACGGCGCGGTGAGTGTGACGAACAGGCACGGGTGAGCGGTCACCGTAGCGGGAACGCCCTTGCCGCCGGCCAGGCCCGCGCGAATGAGTTGGTAGGTGTCGGCGCGGTAAGTCTTGGCGCACGCCTCGCAGCGTGAGGACCGTCGCGTCTTGCAGGCGATCCGCAGGGCGCCGCCGGGTTCCAGGCGGGTGCTGTAGCGGTGGATGAGGGTACCGGTCGTGGTGTCCCGGTGTTCGACTTTGCCGCGTAGGTGGATCGGTTGCCGGCAGCCGCCCGCGCGTCGGATCTGAGCGGCCCATCGGTCGAAGTCCGGGCGGTTGAGTCGGGTGATCACCCCCGTGATTGCGTGCGTGCTGGTGGTGTTTCGGGGCAAGATGGGGACCTCCTTTCACTCGTTCGGGTGAGGGGATGGCCTCCGACCTGGCAGGCGTCTTGGCGGATGTACGGCCAGGCCGGAGGCGCTTGCGCATTCATGCGCCGTGGTTGTCGATCCCGATTCCGTCGCAGTCGCGGCAGCGTTCGCCGTCGCCGTCGAGGCCGGTTCCGTTGCAGGTGCAGCAGCGGTAGCGGATCACCGGGAGTGGTTCGTCTGAGGGGTCCACCTCGTTCAGGTGGCGCAGGCCGGGATGTCGGGAGTGACGCAACCGAAGTAGGAGGTCTCAGCCTCGTAGGTGGCGCGTCGGTGGGCGAGGACGGCCAATGCGGTGTACTCGACCGGTCCGAAGTGGACTGAGGTGCGGTAGTACCCATGCGGGACGTCGTTCCTGTTGATCTCGCTGCCGAGCAGTGCGGCGACCTTGTCGACTTCGGCGCACATCTCGTCGTCCGCGTGCCGCGCCGGGAAGTGGTGAATGGTGACGTTGCGGGGAGCCGGGATGTTGGGATTGGTCTCCAGGAAGTCGGCCAGGTCGCGAAGGCCGGTGATCATGTCGTAGCGGTCGTTGGTCATGGTGGGGTCTCCTTTCGTTCAGGCGGGTTCTCGTACGGGTCGAAGGTCCCGGAGTAGCTGTGAGGCGAGTTGGTTGGAGACACCCAGGCGGGCGCGCAGGGCGTCGCGGGTAATGGGTTTGCCGTGTTTGGTGTGGTGTTCGTCGGCCACGCGCCGGGCGTAGTCGAGCAGCACGGGAGCCGGATCGGTCGTTTCGTCCTGGTTGGAGGAGTCGGCGGGGACGAGGACGGGACGGTCCGGCAGCGAGGACGGCATGGGGACGGGTTCCGTCTGAAGACCCGCCTCCGGCTTGGGGTCGGTCGCGCGGCGTTCGAGCATCGAGACCGCGACGAGGAAGGCGCCGGCGGGGATCGCAGCGGTCAGCCAGCCCCAAACGGTTGGTTCGGCCTGTTGCAGGTTGGCGGCCAGGGATAGCACGATTCCGGCGACCAGGACGAGCGTTGGCCAGGACATCAGTCCGTGCCGGGTGCGGCCGGTCCGCTTGTCGCGTTGCCGTTCCCGTGCGGCCATGACGCATGTCAGGTCGACGCAGACCGCCACCGCCCACGACATCCACCCGGTCTGCCCGTGATCGATGGCCGTGTCGCGAATGTGGGTGAACGATCCGGCACCCGCGATAGCGGCCAAGACGATGACCGGGCCCGAGTCGAGCAGCATCAGGGCAAGGCGTCGCATCGTTCCTCCTCTCGTGTTAGGCGGGGATGTCGTGTGGTTCGGGATTGAGGACCCGGTCCCAGTCGGGTGCCAGGTGGGCGTACGTTCGCGCGGTATGCTCCGCGGTGGCTTCGGCCACGTAGAAGGAGCGAGCCCGGTACCACTGGCCGTCTTGTCCGGCGACGATGGCGATGCCGGGTGTCTCTGCGGGGATGGCACGGGCGGAGACGAGAGCGGCCGGGTCGAGGTCGCCGAGCGTCATCGTCGCGGTCTCGGGATCGTTGACCCGGTGGCAGATCCGGCCGGAGCACTGGGCGCGCAGCGCGGTCACGCCTGGCCCGAGGTCGGAGCCGATCCGCTGGCCCGAGCAGAACAGGTAGATCCCGAAGGCCCGCCCAAGCTGGGCCACCCGCAGGAGTGCCGTCGAAATCCGGGCCACCTCATCTTTTTCGGACTTGTCGCCTATCAGGTACAGCTCTGCCAGTTCGTCGACAAGAACGACCACGGGCACGGGACGAATCGCCGGAGGAAGCCGCCACACGTTACGAGCGCCGGCCATCCGGCACAGGCCCATCCGGTCGATCATCAGGGCGATCAGATCAGCGAGCAGTGCCGAGCATTCGGCGCGTGTGGTGGCCAGTGCCGACAGGCGGGGTTCGTACGGGGTGAACTCAACACCGCCCTTGAGATCGAAGCCCACCAGGGCGACCGGTTGAGGAGCCAGCCCGACGATCAGAGCGTTCGCCAAGTTCGACTTCCCGGACTGGGTGGCACCGGCGTTAAGCCAGTGAGGGATCGTCTTGAAGTCGATCATCCACGGCGTACCGGATTCCAGGCGGCCCACAGTCACCCGGAGAAGTTCCGTGGAGGGTGGAAGCTGATCTATCCGGACGAGCGGATCTCGCACGGTCGCGGCCAGGACGACTCGCCCCGGACGTGGCGAAGAGGCTCGTACGGCGTGGACTCCCCAGGAGTGCGCGAGCCGTTCCGCAGCTTCGGAGTAGTCGGTGGGAGTCTGCCCTTCAAGGGTGTGCAGGGTGACGCGCCATCCGTGCCGGGTCGGCTTGGGGAGCCACATGAACGGGCGGGTGTCGACCGAGACCCGCTGGAAACGTCGCTTGACCTTGACCAGGCCGGTGGAGGCGACGCTTCCCGGTACGAGGGTGAACCAGTAGCGTTGCCGCTTCTTGGTCAGCCCGCAGCCCAGCGCCACTCGTCGCCAGGAGGCCCACACCGATAACGCGGTCATCGGGTAGCCGGCCACCAGCCAGAAGGACCGGTAGTGCAGGCGACGCCAGCCCGGCAGCCCCGCCGCCATGACGAGCACAGCGGCGAGGACCAGCAGCGGAAGGTGTAGGGACTCAGGCAACGCCGTCTCCCCGGGCGGAAGTGAAGGCGGTAGCCCGGTAGGAGATCCCCCACCGTCCGGAAATCTCCCAGACGTAGCCCGCCAGGTCGACCGGGATCACCTCGTCTCCGGAGGTGACGGGCGGTTCGCCGGAGACGGCGACCTTGACCAGCTCGATCCGTCCCAAGGTGTCTTCCACCGAGCAGATGACCTCGTAGACGACCTGTCCGGTCTTGTCGGTCTTGATCTCCCCGGTGTCCTTGTTCAGCAGGCGGGGGCGTGGTGACTTCACGCAGGTGAAGGTGAGCCTGTTCGTGTCGACGGGGATCGGGATGGTTCGCATGTCGTAAACCTCCTTAGCTCATAGCCAACATAGTTGACCTAGTTGGCTTGGTTGTCAATGTGCTCATGGTTGGCTTGGTCGGGTCTGCCGTGGTGAGATGAGCGCGATGGTCAAGAAGACGGGCAGGCCCGGATACCTTCAGATCGCCGACGAACTGCGGGAGCGGATTCGCGGCGGACTTCTCGCGCCCGGTGAGCCGTTGCCGTCCACCGCCCAGCTGGCCGAGCAGTTCGACGCCTCGTTGTCGGTCGTGAAGATGGCCGTGGGGATCTTGCGCAACGAGGGTCTTGTCGTCGGCCAGCAGGGCAAAGGCGTGTTCGTCCAGGAGGACGGGCAGCCGGAGCAGGATTCGGATCTACGGACCGAAGTCACTGCCCTGCGGAGTGCCGTGCAGGACCTGACCCGCCGCCTGGAGCAGGTCGAGGCGGCATTGCCCGCAGCCGATCCGAAGACACGTAACTAGCGCGGTCGTCGTAGACGTGGCAACCGGTCACCCGCCGGGCGAACGCCGACGAGACGGTCGGCGCATTGCTCGGGAGGTGCCGGCTGTTGTCCTCGCGGCGCATCCCGATCAGGACCACGACGAAGCCGACCAGTACGACTGCGGCCAGAATCGCCGCGACGATCAACGGAAGCCAGGTCATGACGTGGCGCCCACGATGGGCGTGCGGTGCGGGTCGCGCGGAGGGCGACGGCTGAGGTTGCGACGCCGCTTGAGGCGCAGCCGGGCCGCCTGACGCTTGGCCCAGCGTTCGCGAGCCGCGCACTTGCGGCAGAGTTTCTGCCCCTCGGCCAGGGCCGCGCCGCAGGCGCAGGTGGCGGGTTCCTCACCCGGGGCGGTAATCGTGTTGGTCAAGATCACTCCTCCTTTTCCTCGGTGGGTTGGTGCTCCATACCGAGGGTGCGAGGAAGTGTCAGGACGAGATCACTACACGACCGGACGTGTGCAAGACGTCCGGCTTAGGATGAACGAGTCCCCGAACGTCCCAGGCGGGCAGGTGAGATGGCGAACGAGCGACTACGCGCGGCTCTCTTGGAGCGCGGGGTAAGCGTCGTCGAGCTGGCCGCAGCCATCGAGGTGGACCCCAAAACCGTTGAGCGGTGGATCACCAAAGGCCGCGCACCATACCGAAAGCACAGGTACGCGGTCTCCTCACATCTCGGAATGGACGAGTCCTATCTCTGGCCGGAAGCGCTGACACGCGAACAGGTGGCCTCAGCATCAGAGAGCGAGATCGTCACCGTCTACCCGCACCGCTGGGCCGTCCCGCGTGACACCTGGGGACGTCTGTTCTCCGACGCCGCCGAGCAGATCGGCATTCTGGTCTACAGCGGCATGTTCCTTGCCGAGGATTCCGGGCTGGTCCGAGTTCTTGGCGAGAAGGCCCGCACCGGCGTTCAGATACGAATTCTCCTGGGCAATCCCGACAGTGCAGAGGTTGCCCAACGGGGTGTGGACGAGGGCATCGACGAAGGGATGGCGGCCAAAGTCCGCAACGCGCTGGTCCTCTACCGGCCCATCCTCCGCATTGACGGCGTACAGATCCGGCTGCACAGCACGATCCTCTACAACTCGATCTATCGCGCCGACGACCAGCTTCTCGTCAACACCCATGTCTACGGCGCCCCTGCCGCCAACGCCCCGGTTCTCCATCTACGCCGGGTCGCCGGCGGCGACATGGTGACCACCTACCTCGAAAGCTTCGAACGCGTGTGGTCCGAGGCCACCCCGGTAGAGTCCTGACCATGGGCAAACGGATCGACTTCTACGACGACCCCGACGCTCCCGCACCCAACAGCCTCGTCCCCTCGGTCAACGTCGTGGTGACCAACACCGCCGGAGACATCCTGATGATCCGCCGCAGCGACAACGGGAACTGGGCCGTCCCCGGAGGTGCGATCGATCTCGGCGAATCACTTCCCAACGCAGGCATTCGCGAGACCCTCGAAGAGACCGGAATTGTCTGCGAGATCACGGGACTGGTCGGGACCTATACCGATCCCCGTCACGTGATCCTCTACACCAGCAACGGCGAGGCCCGGCAGGAGTTCTCCATCGTTCTCACCGCCCAGGCCGTCAGCGGCGAGCCCACCCCGAGCAGCGAGTCAACCGAGGTTCAATGGGTGCCACGCGACCAGGTGGCGGATCTGAAGATGGATCGCTCGATGCGCCTGCGGATCGGCCACTACCTAGACCAGGCAGTCAAGCCGCACATCGGATAGCGCCAACCGGGTCTCCACGGATCGGACCGCCGACAGAATGTGCGGCTCAGCCCGATTAATGCACCAGGTGACTTCGTCGTCGGGTCCGTAGCGCGAGCGGATCTCGGCCAGCCGATCCATCACGGTCAACGGCAGCCCATCCGGGCTCGTGGTCATGTCGCAGAACGTCAGCGCCTCCACCAGGTCGCCGCGCTCCTTCGGGAACTCACCGGTGAGAATGTCGAGAAGGCCACGCTGGCCCGCCTCGATCTCAGCGCAGGTGTGGTGGGCCACCAGACGGCACAACAGTTCGTCGGCGCCGTGCACGTCGCGGAGATATCGGCCGCCGTCGATCGGGTGGAATCCGGTGTCGATCAGTTCAAGGGCGTAACCGATGTCGTGCAGCCACGCGGACGCGGCCAGGATCTCCGCGTCCTTGCCGAGGATCGGCGCCAGCGATTCGGCGCGACGGCCCACCCCTTGCGAGTGCTCCCAGCGGCGTGGCAGATGCCGCTCCAGAACCTTGCGTGCCAGCTCACGAGCCCATTCGACTTGTCTCATGCTGTTCACGATAAGGAGGTGACCCCGGGGGACATCTAGCCTTGCTGGTTGGACGTCCCGGGACGTCCTATTTCCGCAGGTGCGCGGCGGGTGACGTACCGGCCCTTGCCTTGTCTCGTCTCTAGAAGTCCCTCACGTTCGAGAACGGCCAGAGCCGAGCGCACGGTGTACCGGGAAATACCGAGTTCCTGCCGCAACATTGCTTCGCTGGGCACCGGGGCACCTGGTGGCAGGAGACCGGTCTGGATTTGCTCGCGGAAGACCCGGGCGATGCCCTCGTACTTGTACCGGTCCTGCTGTGGACATGCCTCCGCGACGACTACCCACCCCTTGGAAGGGATCGTATCCAGCAAGCCTTCTCGTTTGAGTTCAGTGAGCGCCCGCCGCAGCGTATTACGTGCGATCCGAAGTTCCTGGCATAGAGCGTTCTCGGAGGGGAGCAGCGATCCCGGCTGATACCCGGCCGCCGCGATCCTCTCGCGGATCTTCGTGACGATTCTTGGATAGACGAGTCGACGATTCAGCCGTTCCGGTTCGTCGTTCATCGACCCGTCCAGGACGTTGCGGTTGGTCAACGTAGGTGTCCCGACTCGCCAAGACGATCTACGCCTAGCCTGATCGGCCGGGCGTGGATTCGATTGATCGATGAGGCGAGCGTGTGATGTTTCATGCTGGTCGAGCCTCTAGCGGGAAGAAGGACCTATCCACCCCACACGAGGGACGTCTAGGGACTTCTTATGTTAGCGTCGCAGGCAGAGCCCACGCCCACGAGAGGTGCCCGTGAGCGACAACCTGCGATACGCCCTGATCAAAGCCCGCCTACGCCCCGTCGACGTAGCGTCCGCACTGGCCGTGGACCCCAAGACCGTCGACCGCTGGCTCAAGGGCCGCATCCCCTACCCACGACACCGCTGGGCCATCGCCGACCTCCTCCAGATCGACGAAAGCGAAATCTGGCCGGAAACCGTACCGCGCCGCCAACACGTCTCCAACGAGATCCTTGCCGTCTACCCCCACCGCTGGGCCGTCCCGCACGCAACTTGGCAAGCCCTCTTCGAGGGTGCCACCGAGGAAATTGGCATCCTCGCCTACAGCAGCCTCTTCCTCGCCGAAGACGCCGGCTTGCTCCGTACCATCGCCGACCGAGCCTGCAACGGCGTAAGAGTGCGCGTCCTCCTCGGAGACCCCGATAGCCAAGAAGTCGCCACCCGAGGAGCCGACGAACGTATCGGCGGCAGTACCATCTCAGCCAAGATCCGCAACGCGGTCACCCTCTTCCAGCCGCTCCGAGGACTCCCCGGCGCCGAGTTCCGGTTCCATCGCACGGTGCTTTACAACTCGATCTACCGAGCCGACGATGAGCTACTCATCAACGCACACGTCTACGGGACACCAGCGGCCGACGCCCCCGTGGTTCACCTACGTGCCAACGGAGACCAGGGCAGCTTCCCCGTGTACCTGACCAGCTTCGAACGGACCTGGGAGACGGCAGACCCCGGCACATGATCGAAAGAAACTTATCTCTACTTATTCAAGCCGCTATCGCGGAAGGCGGGGGTGGGGGAAGAGGAACGCCCGTTGGGGAGAGGGGCGCAGCTGGGCGATCCAGCAGAGAAGGCGGCCCCGCGGGGAGCGGACGTGTCGGGGAAAGGTTCGGGCGGCAAGCTATTCCTTCAGGCTGCTTCCCGGGCACTTCTGGGTTGAGTTCGAGGTCTTGAGTGGTGCAAAGCGCTGCCCAGATGCCATCACAGTCCGCACGAATGAGGGCACACGACGATGAGTTTCATGTGTTGGTCCGCGCGCTCGCCCGCCGGCGGCTGCGGCCTCTTCGGGCCGGTCCGCCGGCAGCGGCGCGCACCACGCCGACAAGCGGCGTGGGACATAGATGGCGGCAGTTGATTGTGCCGATGGGGTTCTCTCCCCAGCACGGTGAACGGGTCATGGCGGGGAAGAGGGTATGAGCCGAGAAGATTCCCGGAGACCAGTAGGACGACACTGGCGAAAGAGAGAAAGCCGGAGAAGGAGGAGGGATGAGCGAGAAGGTTGAATGGAGGGAAGACCTTGGGGCGCTGCCCCAAACCCCGGGGCACTCCTGCATCTGGGAAGCTCGCAGATCAAGAAGCTAAGACCCGTGAATGGCTGAGGACCCTGATCGTCCCGCCCGCCATCAACCCGGGCAAGCCCAGCAGACCAGCGACTCCAGCTCAAGCCCGGCTGTGCCGGCAGGGCAACCAGCGCGCGAGGAATGCCACCGGGAACATGTACACGCGAAGCCGAGCTTGACCCTCCGTCACCGGCCTACTGCCCCTCCGGGGCGGGTCGATAGCGGACGGGAAGATCAGTGCAAAGGGAAAGATGTGTGGGACTACCCGAGCTTGCCCCGTGAGTTGGACGATGGCGTACGGAGAGATCAGGCTGCGTACCGCAATAGCCGCCGATTGAAGACTTACTTCGGTGAGGGGGGCGCTATGAGCGTAAGCTGGACTGGGTGCCGGCCGTAGTAGAGAGCTACTTTTTCCTTTAGCTCTGTAATGGTTTCACACGTCTTGGCGATGCCAATCACTTGATTAATATGTGTTACAAGCTCTTTGAGTCCTTTGTGCTCGGTTAGCCACTGATGATAGTTCTGTCCGTGTCGTGGATCTGGTTTTGTATCCCTAAGCGCTTTGGCTACATCCGGATCGAGAGCCTCGTAGATCAATTCCATCACAAGCTTTCCCCACCACTTAGGGCGAGAGTGCAAGGGTCCTTGCCATCGTGTCAGGCGGCCAAATTCTTCCCAGAGCTGATCAGGAAAGGTCTTTTCCCATTCTCTAAGTTCTTCGGAAATGTAAGCGCGAAGTTTGAGTTGTAGTGCATCTTCTGCGCGCTCATACTGGTAGCCAGTCGCTTCGTCGATCAGAGCGATAAGGCCGACCTTTGCGCACGCTGAAAGGAGGATGCTTGCCCGAGTCGCGACCTGGTTCTGGCGTTCGGTACTCAAGCCGTTATCTGCTAGCGCACTTACATATGCATGGCAAATTTCAAGAAACGACTCCGCCCGGATTCCCTTGCCCGTGAATTGGGTTCCAGGAATGTGATATTCGATCGCAGATTCGAGAATTTCTTTGCTGTTCAGGTAAGGCTGCAGGCTTTGGGCGCCAATATAATTATCGAGATTGCCGCTATCAGTATCTGTGAGTGCACGTACCACCTCGCGCAGGGCGAGTACCCGCTCACCGTTGTCGAGGACATAGCACTCGATCTCATGGCGCCCGAGAGGCAAGATCCCACGGTGCTTAGCGAAAGGGCTGGGGGGCACAGACGCCCTATCGATGGCGCTCATCGAATCCTCCGAATAGGAGTAGTGGCGAAGACTGCGCGCTTGGCTTAAGTACACAGTCGGATAAATAGTACAATATGCGGCTAATAAGACAATACGGATGAAACGGGCGTCCCTGCGTTGTGCCTGTCACATCATACGGAGAGAATTAGGGCAAGCTAGTGCCGACGTTCGCACGGAATGACGATAAGCGCGGAGTAGGTGGCTTTTGACGTCACTTTCTCCGCGCTCATCACCTAGAGCTTCGCCGATGGAGCCGGTTCATGGCCTACTTAGATAGAGAGGCCAGCAGGTGGTCCTGCCCGTTGCTCTCCAGAATCTTCTGGATGTCCGGATCGTAGCCTATGACGTTCAGCAGGACAGCGGCGGCGGTCTCCCAAGCTGTGCGGCCAGCCTGGAGCTTGCCGGTTTCCGGATCGATGAGGTTGCCGGCGAAGATGGTGTCCTCGGTCGTGATGCCGGAGGTCTTTGCGGTGCGGTCGAAGTTCACTGAATCCAGCGCTCTCACGGCGTCCTTTACCGGGATCTTCAGTAGGAAGTGCGCCTGGTAGACCGCGAGGGCGATGGCGTACAGGACGCCAGCAGAGGTCAGATAGGTGGCCTCCCGCAGTTCAGGGGTCTTTATCTCACCGTCAACGACATCTGCGAATCGGACTAGTTCGCCGAGCGAAGTCCAGAACTCGGTCAGTTTCGCACGCGCCGCGTCGGCGTCGCTGACGACGGTGCCCTCGAACTTGGCGTTGACTGCCTTGTCCATGGTCGCCGGACTGCGGTAGCCGTTGCCGACCAGCAGTAGCCCGGAGACGTAGCGGACCGTCTTGAAGGAGAACAGCTTCGCCGACAGTTTCCCCGGGTTGTCCTTGAAATATTCGACGCGGTCGTTGAACAGGGGTACCACGTCGAACATCTCGCTCAACTCGCGATTGATCGGCTGTCGGCGGTCCATCGACTGGGCGAGGGATGCGGTAGGTGTCTTGACATTGCGCTGCAGGTCGGTGAAGTCCTGGGCGCGTCGCTTGGGGTTGTCGTCGATGACGATGATCATCGGCTGCCCTGATTTTGCTAGACGCTCCAGTACAGGGTCGTCATCGTCGCGCGTACTCACGATGTGTTCGTGGGCGCCGATGCGGTGCTGACCGTCGCCGATGTCGAACTTGGCGCCGATGTCCACGGCTAGCGTGCCGATTTTAGCGGCGTCGCTCTCGGTCGTGACGCCGGGGAGCTCTGCCGGGGTGAACGTGGCCTCCTTGGTGGTCAAGTAGAGCACCGCCGCCCCGAGGACGAAGTGCTCTTCCTCCACCAGGTACTTGACGATTCCCTGAAGGTGAGCGGGATCCCGGGGACGGTTGCCATGGGTGGTGGTCTTTACCGGGTCCCATGCTTCCGGCTTGGAGACCATCCGGACTAGATCGACCGGGCTCATAGCAGTAACCAGCATCTGCCGGCCACCCTGCTCGTAAGCGATCACGGGAATGTGGATCTTGGGCATAACGCCTCCATGCGTGCCCTGACGCAGATTCGGGGGAATCGGGAGGGCGTCAGGTGCCGAAATGGACTGTACTACGCAGGAATGGCATCTGGCAAACGGCTCAAATCCTGCGTAGTCATGAATACTTCTCGCGTAGTACTTCATTGGTGTGATGACGTGCAGGAATGGCTCGTTAACGCCTGCTGGCGGAGAAGACGGCCGAGCTGATGTCCCTCACTAGGCGCCCCCAGCCGCCAGCGTCGGCTGGCGGCTTCCCGCGCACTGGCCTACAGGGTGAAGTCGGCCTTGCTGGTCGCGTAGCCGCCCTTGACCGGCCAGATGACGACGATGTCCTGGCCGTGGGCGAGCGAGAGCAGGTCGGTGCGGGGCTCGGTCGGAAGCAGGATGGCTCGGATGGCTTCCGTGAGGAATCGGCCGTAGTCGGCGAGCTGACCGATTGCCATGCGGACGTTTTCCCGGGTGACGCTGCCCTTCGCCTCCACCAGAAGCGTCAGGTCCTTGTCGTACAGGTCGGTGAAGAGTGGTCGCGTTTCGCCTTTGGGAAGCATCTGGTGCCGGCCCACTGTGTGTCCCTTGCCGCGCAGGTAGTCAGCCAGGGCCTGTACCAAGCTGGCCTCCTTCCGTTCCGCTTCGTACGGCTCCTGCGCGGGGTTGACGAAACTGCGCTCGGTGAGCTGCTGCTCCAACGGAAGATCCTGCACCTGATCCTCAGCTTCAGGCTTGTCGGCAGCGGCGAGCAGGCGAGCAAGCTTGGTCTGCGGCGGTTGGGGGTCGGTGTCGAGCGGCTTCAGGCGGAAGACGATGACACGGCGCAGCGGCCCACCTCCGCTCTCGGGGGCGTCCGCCTCGTACCACGGGTCCTTGTTGTACACCTCGAACCTGCCGAGGTAGGTGATCGTTCCGCGAGCGCCCTGGAAGACATGCAGAGCCCTGCCTTCCTTCTGGTGGTTGAGGATGCTCGCGTTGCCGGAGATCATTCGCTGGTCGCCGTACTGTCCTTCGCCGCTGTAGTGGAACAGCCCATCGGGCATCCAACCGTCGAAGTAGCCGTGCTTCTCGCCCGCGATGGGGTCAGTGAAGATGAAGACGTTCGGCGTTCGGCTGGACGGGCCGATGCCGCCCTGGGTACGCCCGCCGAAGTGCTCGTGAAGCTTCTTACGTTCGATGGTGCCACCGGGGACGAGGGTCCACGAGGGGGATGCCTGGGGAAGGGCCGCGGTCATGCTTGCCTCGCTAGGTCGTGATCAACTACGCGGATCGTAGTGTCGACCCATATTCCTGGTCAAATCTGGACATAGGAATCGGATGTCGATTTTCGGCATCCGATTCACCTCCTGACTGGAAGGCCCAGGGGTGCAGGCGTGCCAGTGCTGCGCATCGCGAAGGGGATCGGCCTGCAACGAAGACTGCTCAATGCACCTCAACTCAATGCACCTCAACGACAGCCGAAGGCGGGGACCACTTGGGGACCACACGTCCTGCACACAGCCGAGCAACCCGCACGTCACTAGACGTCGTTCATGGCCACCTGACGGCCGCTGAGCTGCAAAATCGCCTACCCCACGCCCTGGGGGTCAAGAGGTCGCGGGTTTCAAATCCTGTCGTCCCGACCAGATCCTTCCTGGCCCTAGGGGTTTCGGAGATCATCCGAGGCTCTTTTCCGATCTTTGGGGAGCCAAACCCGGTGGCTCTTTCCGGGGTAAGGGTGTGTCCTCAACGAGGTCCGCACCGCACGCGACCGCGATCCTCTTGCGCCACACTCCCGGATCGGGCCACTGGTCCGGTGACGCCACGAAGGTCCCGCGCGATTGGCGGTAGAACACCCAACCCGCTTCCTGCAATATCTTCATCGCGTGCCGGACCGTATGCACAGAGACCTCATACTGCTTGCTCAGCGCGCCACGGGTGGGGATCGGCTTGTCCGGCGGGTAGACGCCCGCCCGGATCTGCGTGGCCAGGTCCCGGGCGATCAGCGCATACGCGGGCATCGAATACGGCGAGGGCGTGACGTCCCGCCGTCCGACGAAGGTTCCCATCGCCGGCACCGTGTACGCCAGGCCGCGCGTGCGCAACTCTCGATGCACCTGCCGCGCCGTACCCCGCGAAATCCGATAGGTCCGCAGCAGTTCCGTCTCGCCGGGAACCTGGTCCCCGATCCTCAGCTTCCCTCGCTTGATCCGGTCCGTCAGGATGTCGGCCACCTGGAGATACAGCGGTTCCGGGCCTTCCCGGTTCAGCTCATCCGGCTTTGCTCGCCGCCACTGCTCGTTGTTCATGCCAGCTCTTCCTCCGCGTATCCCGCACAACAGGTCGCCGTGCCCATCCCGAACCACAGCGCCTCATTCACCGCCAACCCCCACGCCCGCATCGCCGCGACGGTACGAACCACACCTCCACTTCCCTGACCGCTGCCGGGGCTGGTGGGGCAACCGGTGTCGTCTTGATCCCGAGGCGCGTGATGCAGGAAACGCCCCGCCAACCCCTCACAGAACGCCGCGTACTCACGGGTGTGAAGGATGAACACGTGCCACCCGACACCAACACGGGGCGAGAGCACATAGCCCCCGCCGGGCGCTCCGGCCAGTAGCCACAGAAACCCAGCGCCTCATTCATGACGCCTTCCGCCGAAGGCAGGTACAGACCCGGATGCTCGTGCACGATCCGCCGCGTCAGCCTGCCCCACAACACGTCATCGACCAGCTTTCGGACATGCTCCCGATGCGGCAACTCGGCGCTGAGCGGGGATTCGGGGAACAGCTCGGTCATTCCTCTGCCACCCTTGCGATCCGCGCCGCCGCCCTGGTGTCGAACACCTCGATACGCTGATCCCGGCTGCGGCCCCAGGTGAAAACCCATGCTCCATCCGTCAACCACGCCATCACCCGTATCGGGCCACGCGCCCGCGAGATCCGCACCGCGGGCACCCGCTCAGGCCCAAGCTCAACAGCCGGACTCACCCCCAGCGTGTGCAGATCCCACGCCAGCCGCACCAAGTGCACGTACTGCTGCTGGGCCATCTCCAAGGTCGAGCCTTGCTCAGTCGCCGCCGAGCTCATCTGGGTTCCCAGGATCCGTGGTACCGCCGCAGGCAGCTCCATCACGCACCCTCGTTTCCCATCGCTATGGCAACAGCCGACGCCGCCACCGCGTTGGCGACCAGTCCCGTGCTGACCAGGTGCGCACACGCGATCGGAGGGTTACTGCATAGGGGGTGCATATCGACTCCCGACGTCTTTGGCGATACGTCGTTGAGCCTCGTACAGCCCTATGGTCCCCCTACACCGCGACTAGGGACGTCTTGGGACATCTTCAAGGAAGTGCGGTACGTCCCTTCTCTTCCGGTCCCATGGCATGACCGCCATCTGCGCTGGCTTCCACTCGAAGGCATCGGGTGGCCAGGGCCGCAACGATCGCTCACTTCGGTGCGCGTTGTATAGGGTCGGGGCGATTAAGGCCGCGTCCCTCCTTCGTCGGGCCTCGGTACCGTGTTGACATGGTCAGCATGGCGATCTTGCTAATGGGTTTGCTGACAGCAACCGCCCAAGAGCGCATCGGGACAACAACCAGATCTAGGCGGGTGTCGTGCGGGATATGTGCGGGATGATCTTACTAGGAATCGTGCTCAGCTTGACTTTTGATGCAGGTCAGAGGCTAGGTACTGGCACGATGCTTAGTGGTCTTGAAAACCGCTAGGGGCGGTGACGTTCCTCGTGGGTTCGAATCCCACGCTCTCCGCTTAGCTTGGAAAACGTGGCTTGACCTGGTGGTATGGGCGCCAGGGGGACCGGTGCTCATTTCCCGGGTGTGCAGCCGTGGGCCGTCGTGAGCGACTCCATGTCGTTGATCACGGGATATTTCCGGGATGATCTTGGTCGCGTTTCTCCAGGTCGCTGCGGACATAGACGCTCCTCCATGTGATCGCCATCCGGGGCCGGTGTTTCCTGGGCGCACTACGGGCCGGCGCGCGTAGGCGAGGACACGGCCTGCGCGGTTGATGGGCCTCACTCATCACAGCTCAGCGGGACGGGGTGACAAGCGCGGGCTGTGGATGATGCCATCTAACGCCCAAATGACTGGTCGTCGCTTACCCGTCGGATTCCCGCGTACCTCGCCGCTTCAGGTGAAGTCATGGAGCCGTGTTGGCTGTGGCGTTTGGCTCGGAGGACCTGGGAGTGCGGACGCAAGCGCCCGCACCGACACCTCGCCCCCGCCATGGAGTGGCGGACCCAGGAGTTGCGTCCCCGAGTACCCTGCCGTGATGGCTACCTGGGGTGCTGAGTCCTCTGTGAAGACTACGGCTTGCCTAGGATCCCGGAGATGCGCTCGATCTGCAACCGGAGGAACGTGTGACCTCAATCGCCGCATGGGTTGGCGTTGACTCGCGGGCTATTTCGTCGCTTTACATTGTTAGCGATAGCAGAATTTCGTGGGGTGAGACAGACAGATGGGATCAAGGAAGAAAGGTTTTTGCCTGTTCGAATGAACCCCATCTTTTTGGATACTATGGTGATGTACTCTTCCCCGCTTTGGCGATCCCGAACATTGTTGACCGGATTGATCGCGGATTATTGCGCGAGGGTCCCGGTGGGTGGGGAAATAGCGTTCAGGAAGCATTGAGGCGATTGGCTTCCGACTATCCGATGGGTCGGCGGAGTAACTTCGGAGTCCTCCATGGCTATAGGTGTGGTGTCGGTATGGATAGCGTTTTTCGGCTGGAAATAGTCTCATATAACGCGCCGAGCCGCAAATGGTCAACCACTACCCCTGTCGTTCCCGCTGTGTCGTCGTTTCTGCACATAGCGGGAAGTGGGCACGCCTCGGTTAGAGACGCCGATGCGCTCTGGAGTCAGAGCCCCGATGGAAGTACTAGCCGAGCGGTATATTCCGCATTCCATGAATCGGTGGCCAGTGGAAAGGATTCAAAGTCGGGTGGAGCGCCGCAGCTGGGAGGGATATATCGTGTTGGTCCCGCTCGACTGATAGGGATTATTCAAGATGGTGTAAGGTATTTTGCGGGAGCGCCACTAATTGGACATGAGGATACGTCTGTGGTCGAGTGGCGAAATGAGCTCTTCGAGCGAATGGATGGAGCGAAAAAGAAACGGCTTCCAGCGGCTCAGCGGCATCGTTCGCGTCCGATGGAGTAATTCAAGAAGGCGCCGTCATCCGCGTCGAGCTGGGCGCGATCCTGCCCGGCTGGCCCGACAGGATCGTGCCCGCCATGGGCGGGCTCGGCAGTGTCCACCTGGTGGAGCACCAGGGCCACCTGCAGTAGCTCGACCTGTACCTAGCGCCCGCCGACCGTATCCCCGCCATCGCGGGACTGACCCGCGGTGTCCTCGTCTACACCAACCCGGACGCCGAGCCGGAGCCGCCTGACCCGGCTGTCGAGGCGTTCGTCCGCGACCGCCTGGCCGTGGCCCCGAGCTGTCGCGAGTTAGTCGTGGAGGCGCTCGTGCTGGCGAGCATGCTGCGCAAACGGCTGGCACACCAGCAGCGCATGATGGCGTACGCCGAGTACCACATGCTCGTCACGGCCGTCCGGTCCCTGATTCGCACGGCCCTGCAACCGAGCCGGGCGGCTTACGGTTGGTACCACCTGGACACCGAGATCGGTGCCTCGTCGCTGGGCCGTGCCTGCCTGAGCGACCTCACCACGCTGATGGACGCGCCCTCCGTGCCCACGTGCGATTCCCTCGCCCACGCCCTGGAGGTAGTCATCACAGTCGCCCACCGGGTGACCCCCGACACCATGGACGACCTGCGCCTCGACCTCGACGCCTATCTCCACCACATGACATGACCGCGCGTTCCACCCCGCGCCGGGCGGGGCCTGCGGTAGCGTCCACGCATGACCTGTGATCGGCGAGCTACCAGCGCCGGACGGGAAAGGGCCGCAGCAGCCTGATCCCGCCCGGTGCTTGGCCATGCCCATCCGCCGTCCGATCACGAAGGCTCCACGATGTCCCCTGCTGTTCGCCCGTCCTGGAATGACCTGCCCCAGGGCCTGCGCGACGCCCTTGTCCGTCGCCTCGGCCACGTCAGCACGGCAGAGGTGCAGTCGGGGGGATTCACCCCCGGTGTCGCCGTCCGCCTGGCCGCCGTCCAGGGCCGCGCGTTCGTCAAGGCCGTCCCCGCCGACCACGACCTGGCGCCGAAGTACCGCGCCGAGGCGGCCGTCGCCGCGCGACTCCCACACACCACGCCTGCGCCCCAACTGCGCTGGACCGGCGACCTAGACGGCTGGGTGGTGCTCGTCTTCGACGACATCGCCGGCCGGTACCCCGACCTGTCGCCGGACTCGCCGGACGTGCCGGTCGCGGTCGCCGAGGTCGCGAGCCTGGCCGCGACCCTGACGCCGAGCCCTGTCGATGCCCCGCTCGCGCCGATCGCCCGCGGCGGCCAGTTGCACGGCTGGGGCGAACTGCTCCGTGCCGGTGCCGGGGACAGGCTCGTCGCCGGACTCGGCCCGTGGGAGCGTGATCGGCTGCCACTGCTGGCCGAACTAGAACGCGCGTGGGTGCCTCGCGCGGCGGGGCCGTCGCTCGTCCACGGCGACATCCGCCCGGACAACTTGCTCATCCGCGACGAGGACGGCGCGCTCATGGTCATCGACTGGGCACAGCCGTCGATCGGGGCGCCCTGGCAGGATGTCGTGGACCTGATCCCCCACATGATCATGGCCGGGCACGAACCTCGCGCTGCGGAGAAAACCCTCATCGGGGTGCCCGCGTGGGAGGAGCTGCCCGCCGAAGTGGTCACCAGTTACGCTGCCGCCTACGCTGGCTACTGGACGCGTATGAGCAGGCAGCCTTCGCCGCCCGGCGTTCCGAACCTGCGCGCCTACCAGGCGCGCGCCGCCCAGGCCGCGCTTGCGTGGACCCGTGCCAGGCTGCTCCAGTGATTGCCTTGCTGGCCAGGAAGATGTAAGTCGGAAGCCTCCTCCTCCGGGAGGTCGCTCGTGGGGTTTGCCATCCATCGGACAGTAGCGGCAACCCTGATTTCCGGGGCTCGCGGCAGCGGCAACGCGCCAGTTTGCCCAACATCAGACAGGCTGCAGCCGACAAGGATGCCGCCAGGCGGCGCGTCGCGAGCGGGGATCGGTAGGGCTGGAATCACGTCAGCACGTCCGCACCACGTACGGGCAGGGTACGGATCTCCGGAACTGGTTGCCCGCCTGTGTAGACCACACCGGGTTGACACCGTGATCGCCGCTTCACGGACTCCGTTCCTGCGGAAGTTCCGGATCCCCCGCCTCGGGATCACGCTTGGCAAGCACGCGCAGGACTTCAAGGGCAGGCCCGCTTTCTCGGCCGGGCGTCTACGGTTTGCGGCCCACGCCGCCGTGGGTGTCGAGGGACGGAGCAGAGGGGTCGGTACCCCACCGGGTGATCTCGGTGAGGCCGGGTGGGACGAGGTCGAGGCCCTCGAAGCAGCGGGCCAGCTGCGCGGGGCTGCGCAAGTGGTAGGGGGCCGCGCCGGCCTCGATGAGGGCGGCGCCACCATCGTTGACTTCGGTGCTGGTGTTGGTGCCGTCCCAGAGCACGAGATGGCTGCCGGAGGGCATGGGCGCCATGGTGCGCGAGACGATGGAGCGTAGGACGGTGAAGTCGCCGACGTAGCCGAGCACGCCCATGAACATGACGGCGACCGGGCGGGTGAGGTCGAGCCCGGAGGCGCCGATGATGGCCTCGGGGTCGTGGTAGTCGGCCTCCAAGTAGGTGACTGATCCAGAGTTGTCTCCGAGCAGGGCGCGGCTTTGTTCGATGACCAGGGGATCGTTGTCGACGTACACGATCCGGGATTCGGGGGCAATCTCCTGGGCGACTTCGTGGGTGTTGGACATGGTGGGTAATCCCGTACCGATGTCCAAGAATTGCCGGATTCCGGCTTCGGCGGCGAGGAACCGTACCACCCGGATGAGGAACTGGCGGGACTCCAGAGCCATGGTCACGATGTCCGGGTAAACGTCGGCGACGGCCTTTCCGGCCGCGCGGTCGGCTGCGTAGTTGTCGGTGCCGCCCATCCAGTAGTTCCAGATCCGGGCGGCATGCGGAATTCCGTCGTCGAACCGATCCACGGGAACTCCCAAGAAACGAGTACGGCGGGGCTGGTCAAAGCGGTAATGCCAAGAAGGTCGTGCGTGGCCACCGTCCGGGTTCACCAAGCGCGGTGGCCAGTTCCGTCAGTACTTGATGGACCTGACCCCCAGCACACCACCTGACTCCCCATCACCACAAGATGATCGCTTCGGGCCAGTTCTTCGGTCGACGATGCCCGGTTCCGTCGGGCGTGACAGTGACGGCTACCCCGCCATAACCGTGGTCAGCGCCAGACAGGGGTGACGCATCCGGGCGGGGTGGCCATTGCGATCGGCAACCCGCTCACGTCGAACAGTCGGCCGTCGACGGCCCACCCCCCACAGCGCGGCACCGGACTCACCGCCAGTTCGTCAGCCCCGTGGACGGGCGTTCTAAGTGCGTAGCAGGGTGAGTACGGCGAGTACGCGGCGGTTGACGTCGGCTGAGGGTTCGAGTCTGAGTTTGCGGAACACCTGGGAGCAGAGGGCTTCCACCGTGCGTTCGCTGAGGCCCAGGCGGGTGGAGATTCCGGTGTTCGAGCGACCTTCGGCCATCAGGCCGAGGATTTCGCGTTCGCGTGGGGTGAGTTGGTTGAGTGGGGTGCCCGGGCCTGTGGCGCGCATCAGGCGGTTGACGATGGTGGGGTCCAGGACGCACTCGTGTTCCAGGACCCGGTGGAGCGCGTCGATGAGGATGGCGATGTCGGAGACCCGCTCTTTGAGCAGGTAGCCGAGCCCGGCTGGCTGTTCGGCGAGCAGGCGGCGCGCGTAGCGGGGTTCGAGGTACTGGCTTAGCAGCACCACGGCCGTCTCGGGGAACCCCTGCCGGATTCGATGTACGGCGACCAGACCCTCGTCGGTCTGGGTGGGCGGCATGCGGATGTCGACGATGGCCACGTCAGGCCGTTCCAGGGCGACGATGCGCAGGAGTTCGTCTGTGTTCGCGGCCTCGCCGACCACCTCCACTCCGGCGTCGGTGAGCAGCCGCGACAGGCCTGAGCGGATCAGCATGACGTCGTCGGCGACCACGACTCTCATGGGATCACCACGGTGAGCACCGTTCCCTCCTGGCTGAGCCGGTGATGCCCGCCGACGGCGCCCACCCGGTCGGCGATCTCGGTGAGATCGGTGCGCCAGACGGCATCGGTCTCGATTCTGGCCGTGAGCGGGTCGTCGGAGACGACGATATCGGCCGTACGCGCGGGATGGTCGAGGGCCCGGGCGACGGCGGCGTAGATCGCCATCGCCGTGTCCTGGTCGGGGACGCGGTTGAGCCGGACGTCGAGGCTCGCCCGTACGCCGGATGCCGCGACCAGATCGTCGAGCGCCGCGGCGAGGCCCTCGTCGGCCAGGACGCGAGGGAACAGCCCGTGGCTGAGCGTCCGGAGCGAGGCGAGTGCCTTGTGGACGGCGTCCTCGATCGCGGCCACCTGGTCGGCGTCCTGGCCCACGCGCGCCCTGGCCAGCCGCAGCTGGAACGCGGCGCTGACCAGGCGCTGCTGCGCGCCGTCGTGGAGGTCGCGCTCGATGCGCCGCCGTTCCGCATCGGCCGCGGCGACGACCCGTCGCTGGGACGCGCGTACGTCGGCGATGTGGACGTGGGCGAGCGCCGCGAGCCGGGCGTTCCGCAGGCCCCACTCGATAGCGGGGGTGAGCCCGGCGAGGACGTCGCCGGGGTCGGCGTGGCGGGAGACCAGCAGCCGGAGCCCGGGCCCGGCGGCGACCGTGCGGGTGCCCTCGGGCGGTTCGGCGTCCCAGCCACTCGCGTCGATCCACCTCGTCGTGCCGGGTACGGCGAAGTGGACGGCCCTGATCGGCCCGGCCGTGCCGGTGGCCAGCTGTACGGCGAGACGTTCGAGGGCGCGGCGCGTCCGGAGGGTGGCGAGGCCCGAGGCCCAGACTGCGCCGCTGGCGCCCGCGACGGCCAGCGGTCCGACCGCGATCAGCACGTCCGGCCAGGCGAACCCCTCCCACCAGGCCCAGCGAACCCCCCACCCGGCCGCGACCACCGCCGCGGCGGCGACCGCGGTCGACATCGGTGCGCTGGCCATCGCGACGGTCGCGGCGGCGAGGAGCCCGGTGACGATCAGTACGGTGGTCCTGGTGTCGAGGAACGCGAGGCCGAGCGGGTCGCACGTCCGCGGGCAGTTCGGATCGTCGAACGGCTCATATCCCACGAGGTGGACGGCCGCGGCGGCCGAGGCGAGCGCGACCGCCGAGCGCGTGCCGCGCGGGAAGGCCGCGCGGACGTCACGCGGCCAGTATCCGCGCCCACCACGTCGGGTCCTTCTGGCGGCGCGGGCACCACGTGGCCGGGTCAGCGCCAGACCCGCGACCACGAGCGGTTCCGCGGCCAGGGCCGCCGCGCGCAGCCAGGGAGGCAGGGAGCCCACCCCGCCCAGCGTGGGGAGCGCGACGGCGGCGGCCGCCACGAGCAGCCCGGCGGCGGTATGCGGTCGCAGCCCTCGCACCGTCCACGCCCCGCAGCAGGCGACCAGCACAGCCGCCACCACCACGCCTGTCATGTCTGGAATTGTGCGCCTGGACGGCTTCTCCGCGAACCGTGTTTTCCGCAGGATCGTGGTGAGGCACCACGGTCGTCGGCGTACGCCCCCGTCTTTAGCGTTCGAGACGATCAGAGAGGGGTCGACATGACCACGAGGCTAAGAAAGATGGGTTGCGCGCTGGCGGTGCTGGCGTTGGCTGGGTGCGCGCAGACCGTGGACAGGACGGGCAGCGGGGTCATCGAGTTGAGGCTCGCCACGATCGACGGGGTTCCCAACGCCAACGGGCAGTCGTACGGGCCTGAGGTGTTCGTCGCCAAGCTCGCGGATCTCTCCGGCGGGCGCATCAAAGTCGAGCTCGTACGGGAGTACGGCGGCGGGTCGGCGGAGGCCGAGTCGGGCATTGTCCGGGCGATCATCTCCGGCGAGGTCGACGGCGGCTGGCCCGCGACCCGTGCCTTCGCCAAGGCGGGCGTCCCCGGCCTGGAGGCGGTGGAGGCCCCGCTGACGGTGACCAGCTACGCCGCCGCGAAGGAACTGGTCACCGCTCCTGTCGCCGCGCGGCTGCTCGGCAAGCTGGAGGGCACCGGCGTCCTCGGCCTCGGGCTCGCGGTGGGGCCGCTGCGCCGACCCTTCGCTGCCGACGGGCCGTTGCTCGGGCCCGCGGACTGGAAGGACCAGACTTTCCGTACGTTCAACTCGGCGGTGCAGGCCGAGACCGTGACGGCGCTGGGCGCCGTGCCGGCGAACCTCAGCATCGCCTTCATCGACCAGATCCGCTCGGGCAACCTGCGTGGCGCGGAACTCGACATCCCCCAGTACTGGCACAACGGTTTCGCGCTCGAAGCCGGCAACGTCACGGCCAATGTGGTGCTCTGGCCGAAGGTGTTCGTCCTGGCGATCGGGAAGAAGAGATTCGACGGGCTAACCGAGGAGCAGCAGGGCTGGATAAGGGCCGCCGCGAGCGCGGCCGTTCAGGCGTCGGTCTCGCAGACCTACGACGAGAGCACACCGGCGAAGGCCCTGTGCGCGAGGGGGGTCCGGTTCCGCGACGCGTCGCCCGCGCAGGTGGCGGAGCTTCGGACCAGGACACGCCCGGTCCTCGACCGGCTCGCCGCCGACCCCTCCGGCGCCGAGATCCTCACGGAGATCCAGGCGATCGCCGCCAGGCATCCGCAGGTGGAGCTTGTGGACGTGCCCGCCAACTGCCGTACCGGCGTGGCCAGCGAGGGGGAGATCGGCGCGATCCCCACGACGGCGGCCGCGCTGCCCGAGGGGACTTACCGGGTACGGATCACCAAGCAGGACGTCGCGCAATTCGGCGGCGACGTCGCCGATTCGCACCCAGCCGGGACGTGGACGTTGAAGGTCGAAGGCGGGACGTACCAGGGGAGCTGCCGCCCGGTCGCGGACCCGGGCGACGACTGCGGCACCTCGGACTCCACGATGCCGCTGGAAGTGGGTGACCTGCGGGGTTCCGGGGACACCGTCTACTTCGTCCCGAATCCTGACCTCTTGGCCAAACTAACGGGGTGCAAGCTGCCTGTATCGTCGCAGCTTGCCGACCACTGCGGGCCCGGCGATCCGTACCGGTTGACGTGGAAGCTCGCGGACGGGCAGCTGACGTTCGCCGTCGACGGACCGGTCGGCGGCATGCAGAGCTACGTGATGCTGCCGTGGAAGAAGATCGCCTAGCCGGGCAGGGTCGCGGTGACCACGGTTCCGGCTCCGGGTCGGCTGTCCACCCGGAGCCGTCCGCCGCGTGCGGCCAGGCGGTCGGCCAGGCCCTGCAGTCCAGAACCCGCCGGGTCCGCGCCGCCTTGCCCGTCATCGGCGATTGTGGCGACAAGTCCCTCTGGTGTACGGGCGAGCGTGATCGTGACAATGCTGGCGGAGGCGTGCTTGACGGCGTTGGCGAGAGACTCGCTGCAGACGTAGTAGAGGGCGCTCTCGGCCTCCGAGGTGCCGCTCGCGCGGACGGACAGGGTGACGGGGACCGGGGAGGTCGCGGTCACCGTCTTCAGCGCCCGCTCGATCAGGCCGCCGCCCAACCGCGGGAGGCCGCCGATGAGTTCGGAGATCTCGCGGGTGGCGGCGTCCAGTTCCCGGTCGACCAGATCGAGCATCCCCGCCGCCTCGGGGTCGGTCGTACGGGCCCGGACCGCGCGCAGATCACCCCGGGCCGCGAGCAGCGGATCGCCGACGCCGGCCCTCGCCTCCGCCGCGATCCTGGCGCGTTCGCGGTCCGCCGTCGCCACCAGCCGGGCGCGGGACGCTTCCAGATCGCGGAGTAAGGCCTGGCGCTCGTCCTGGAGTCGCAGCCGGGCCGTCGCGAGCCGGACGACGGTGGCCACCGCGTCGGCGGTGGCCGGGTCGCTCCCCGTGTATTTTACAGAGGCGACGTTTTCGCCGGGGACGAGGTGGATGCGCAGGCCAGGGTCGCCGAGCTCGTGCCCGAGCGCTGTCGCGAGCTCGTCGAGCCCGATGGGCTGCTCGGCCAGCAACCGGTCGGCCAGGCGCCGCCGGGCGGCGACCGTCGCGCGCGCCGCGAGCGGGAACACCGTGGCCACCAGGAGAAGGAGCACGTCGTAGGCCGCCAGCGCGGCGGCGAGATCGAAGTTCTCGACCTGGAATCGCACGAGGGCCCATTGCGCTCCGAGGAACAGGCCGATCCCGGTGGCGGCCAGCCTGGGGAACAGCCCGCCCGCCAGAGCGGCCATGGCGCACAGCGGAATGACGCCGGGCGGCCACAGCAGACTCATCGGTACGGCCGACACGGCGACTGCCCACCCCGCGACCCCTCGAGGCCGGCCCGAGGGAAAGCTCGCGAGCGCGATCAGCAGAGCGCCCTGATGGAGCAGCCCGAGCGGCGGGAACACCGTCCCCGCCGTCCAGGCGACGGCCACCGCGCAGAAGAGCAACCGCTCAGCAGCCGGACCCCCGGCCGCCAGCGCCGACACTCCGAAGGCCACGCCGATCAGAAGGTCGAGCACGCCCATGAAGGCATGCTGACACTCCAGCCCGGCCCGGCCAACCAGTCTTGAGTGCATTGCCATGGTTTCCCGGGAATCACGCCGTTTCGGGCGTGGTATTTCGGACATGGCCCTCCCATTATGTCAATAGATCTTGACTCTTGGCGGGAATTCGGGCCAGATAGAGGGTGCATAGTGTGACAAAGCGCTTGATCGTGATGGGGGCGAGGGGCGTGTTGGAAAATCGTGCACGGGATGGGACACGGGAGCCGGTACTCCTGGGGGCGTTGGATAACATCGGCGAAGGTCATCGGAAACCGCTCGCCTTCCGGCAATTCATATTGAAGATCAATAGCAGGTGCAACCTATCTTGCCACTATTGCTATATGTACGAGATGGCCGACCAATCATGGCGGGCTCAGCCGATCAGCATGGCGCCCACGGTCATCGACGCGATCGCCCAGCGTATCGGCGAGCACGCGCGAATTCATGACGTCGCCGAGCTGGAGGTGATCCTTCACGGGGGAGAGCCATTGCTGGCCGGACCCGAGCTCATCGCGCTCGCCGTGAAGACGATCAGACGTGCGGTCGACGTCGGCACTCAGGTCCATGTGATCATCCAGACCAATGGTGTTCTGCTGAGCGAGAGCTACCTACGCCTCCTGGCCGGTCTGGGGGTCCGCGTGGGGGTCAGCCTGGACGGTTACCAGGCGGCGCAGGACAGGCACCGGGTGTTCTCCAACGGCAAAGGCTCCCATGAGCAGGTGACCGCCGCCTTGCGCAGATTGACCACCGGGCAGTACCACCATCTGTTCAACGGCATCCTGTGCACCATCGACATTCGCAATGACCCGATCGCGACCTACGAGGCCCTGCTCGAGTTCGATCCCCCCGCCGTCGATTTTCTGCTGCCGCACGGTAACTGGTCCACCCCGCCACCGTTCCGTGATCCGGAGTCGATGCGGACGCCGTACGCGGAATGGCTGATAGCCGTTTTCGATCGCTGGTACGGCTCGACTCGCGTCGAGACCGACGTGCGCCTCTTCTCCGAGATCATCCGGCTACTGATGGGCTTCCCTTCGCGTACCGAGGCGGTGGGGCTTTCGCCCGCGCGTATGGTCGTCGTGGAAACCGATGGCAGCATTGAATTGTCCGATATTCTGAAGTCCACGTACGAAGGCGCCGGGGACACCGGAATGAATGTGCTGCGGGACTCCTTCGACGCGGTGGCTCGCCATCCCGGGATAATGGTCAGGCAACTCGGGGCCGACGGGCTCTCGTCCGTATGCCGAGGCTGTGAAATCCATGCCGTCTGCGGCGGCGGGCTCCACGCGCATCGTTACAGCGACGCCACCGCGTTCGACAACCCTTCGGTGTACTGCCTTGACCTCTATCAGCTCATCGATCATATTCGCCGGCGCGTCGCCCATGACGTTGCCATGACCCGGAGCGATCGATGACAAGGGTTCATCGTATTTCCGAGGAAACGATCAATTCCCTGGCTACGGGAGGCGGCGGGGAAGCAGTCGTTGGTGAGTTGCGCGCTGTCCAGTGGAGCAAGCACCGGCTGCTGGTCCTGGCGGTAGTCCGGGAGGCTGCTCGGGCGCGGCATCCCCACGCGGAAATGGCGGCGCGCGCTTTCACGGCCCTATCTCAGCTCGAAGCGTCGGCACCGCGCAGCGTGGAACGCGTGCTTGGATATCCCTCCGTGGGAGGCTGGATGTGGCGGCAGCTGGGATCGTCCACCCCGATGGATCCTGGGCTGCTGGGCACGCTGGCGCTTGCGGCCGCGGTGAACGCGGGACTCGCCTGCCAGGTGGACCTACCGATTCACGGGACCTCGCTGATGCTTCCCTCCTTGGGCCTGGCCGTGCTTCCAGCCAACATAAGGGGCACTGTCACGGCATCGGTCCGCCCGGATTCCGGCGGAGGCGCGATTCTGACCATCGCCCCGAAGGAGACCGAGCCGGTCACCATTCACCTGAAGGCAGGGCAGGACGCGCCGGGCTGGCAGGCGCTTCGAGATATGTCACTCTCCACTGAATTCACCCTGACGATCGATGATCTCGATCCCTTCCGCTGGCCGAAGACCGAATCGGCGCGATCGAGGCTGCCCGCAGAGGTTCATGACCGATGGACGGCCACGGTGACGGCGGCATGGGATCTCATCGTGGCCGCTCACCCAGGCCTGGCAGCGGAAATCATGGCCGCGGTGCGCGTCGTCGTCCCGCTCAAGACACCGGCCCAGGGCTTGAAAAGCGCAACCGCGCGCGAGGTTTTCGGCACGATCGCCATGTCCGAACCGCCCGACCCGCTCACGGTCGCCGCGACTTTCGCGCACGAACTCCAGCACGCCAAGCTGACCGCGCTCCTGGATTTGGTCCAGCTCACGGTAGCGCCGCACCACGACCTCTACTACGCCCCTTGGCGGGACGACCCGCGCCCGGTGTACGGCCTGCTGCAAGGGACCTACGCCTTTCTTGGCCTGACCTCGTTCTGGCGACGCCAGCGGCTCATCGAGCCGATTTCGGAACAGGCCAGAGCGCACACGGAGTTCGCCCGCTGGCGTGAGGCGGCTTACGCGGCGACGGCCAGCCTGCTGGACGGCAAAGGCCTGACACCGGCCGGTCGCGATTTCGTGAGCGTGATCCGGAGCACTCTCGAAGAATGGCTGACCGAACCGGTGCCCGCCGCCGCGCTGAATCAGGCGCGCGCCGCCGCCATCCGGCATCGGCGCGAATGGCGGGCGCGTAACCCCGCATACGCCTAGATCGGCGGCGGGTCGAAGTCGAATTCGATCCGCACGCCGTTCACCACGGCGGTGGCGTCCGGATGCCCCATCCTTACGGCTTCGCCGTACCGGTCGAGGACCTGGTCTCGCAGCTGGACGGCTTCGGACTGTACGCCGATCGCCTGCAGATCGAGCACCAGATTGGCGGCACAGCACAGCGTCATGTAGTGGGGTGCGCCGAATAGGTCGACAAGCCGCTGGTAGGAACTGCGGCCGAGCGCCACCGCCTCGGTGTGCTCGCCCAATTCGGCCAGGTCGCTGGCGAGGTTGTGGGCGCAGGTCAGCGTGTAGTCGTGATTGGCGCCGAGGCGCTCGCCCAGTTTTGTAAAGATCGTCTGGTTGAGTTCACGTGCGCGCTCCGGTTCACCGCGAAGGCGATACAGGAGGGCGAGGTTGATCTGGCATCCAAGGGTGTAAGGGTGGTTCTCTCCGAATACCACGGGGTAGCGCGCCAGCACGTCGGAGGCGAGGTCGAATGCCTCATTCAGGCGTCCTGCCGTTCGCAACGTGTTGGAAAGACTGATCACCGCGGCCATGGTGTCGGGGTGGTTTTCGCCGAACAGCTGCTGGAACTGCTCGTGGGTCTTCCCCGCGAGCTGCAGCGCCTCCGGAAGGTCGCCTTTCCGGCGGCGGGCGATGGACAGATCCTTGGCCGCCAGCAGGGTGTTCGGGTGATCGGCCGTGAATTCACGAATGGCGTAGGCATAGGCCGCTTCCCCGAGGTCGCAGGCTTCGGTGTAGTCGCCCAGCAGGCGAACCACGCGGGCCAGCCCGTTCCAGGAGATCAGCATCGATGACTTGCCCGCTTGAGTGCGCTGGACGATCTCCTCCTGCCTGAGATACGTCGCCATGTGCAACTCACGAGCGGACTCATAATCGCTGGTGAGGGCGTGGTCCAAGGCGATGCTGTTGCGCAGGCGCAGGTGATCCAGGCTGTCCTCCGCGAAGTACCGGATGAAGGCGGGCTCCGAATCCTCGTCGAGCTTGCGGGCGCTGCGGAAGTCACCCCGGGAGCGCAGGTCCGCTCCGACACTGTTGCTCATCCACAGCCACTCCTCGGACTCGACCGGCAGAACCTGACGCATCTCTTCGAACGTCAGCTGATTGCTGTGGTACGCCTCGGCGTAGCGGCCGAGCGCCCTGAGCACATTGCCCCGGTGCCGGCGCGCGGACAGGACCATCGGATGCATGGTGCCCAGCACGGGATTCCAGCGCTCAAGCAGTTGTTCGATGAAAGCCAGCGCTCCTTCGTAGTTGCCCGCGCGATACAGATAACGGATCGCCTTGATGGCGAACGCGTGGACGTCCGGGTCCTGCGAGAGAATCAGCCCGGATGGCCCGACATGGGTGAACAGGGCGGAGAATTCCGGCCAGCGCGCCGAGTCGTCCGGGTCGTTCGGCGCCGCCCTGGCCAGCAGCAGGTGGACATCGGCCCGATAGGCCGCCCGTTCGTCTGGCGTCAGCTCCTTCTCCAGCAACGACTGGACCAGGCGGTGGACCTGCAGTGTCCCGGCTGTCGCGTCGAGTCTGGTCAGGGCGAATCGGCCCAGTTCCCCGAAGATCTTGTCCCGGAGAATGGGATCGGAGAGGACCGCTTGGAGGCGTGGCGCCCCCTCGCTCCGCCCGCGTTTGAACACCGAGGTCGGGATGGGTTCCGGGCCGAAGAACGCGCAGCATCGCAGTACTTCGAGTGCCTGGGGCACCTTGCGTTCCAGACCGGACACCGAGAGTTTCCAGACGGCGGTCATCGACATCGGGTAACCGGGCGCCCTGTTGAAGTCCAGCAGCCTGCTGGTCTGCTCTTCGAGAAGCTCGATGTATTCCTCGGCGGTGGCGCCGGTCTGCGCCTGATAGGCGCCGGCCTGCTCCAAGGCCAGGGGCAGGTCGCCCAATTTGGTGGCGAGCAGATCCGTGACCGATTCCTGGGCCGCCCGGGGCAGTCTCTTGCCGAGGAATTCCACGCTCTCCGACCGGCGAAAGACGTCGACGCGAATGGTCTTCTCGTAGTCGTCCCAGCGGGGGTTCCGCGAGGTGATCAACACATGCCCGGCGCCCCGGGGAATGAACTCCCTGATCTCCTCGGGTTCTTCCGCGTTGTCGAAGACCAGCAACCAGCGCCGGTACGGCTCACCGCGCTCCAAAGCGTCCTTGACCGCTCGCGCGGTGGCTGAGATTCCGGTGGTGGACGACGGCAGCAGTTTCAGCGAGGGCGCCAGCGCCGCCAGCGCCGCAGGCAGCAGACGGGTCTGGTCCGCGGAGATCCAGGCCACGAAATCGTAATGGGAGCGGTATCGCCAGGCATACTCGGTCGCCAGTTGTGTCTTTCCGACGCCGCCCAGGCCGTGAATCGCCTGGGCCTGGGGAAGGACCGCGGTGACCGCTCCGATGCCGTCGCGCAACTCGGTCAGGAGATCATCGCGTCCGGTGAAGTTCGCATTCCGTTCCGGAACGTTGGCCCATATCTCTGGTCTGCGGTCCGGCATCGCGTGTGCCGCGAGCGATAAGTTCGACATGTCCAGCCTCCGCCTCTGGCCAGCCTGGAATTCAATCCCTATGCCATCCTAAAGGTATAGAGGTTGTTTGAACCGCGCGCGAGTTGGAGAATCATCCTGAAGCCGGGGAATGGGTGCGGACCAGCATGATGGTTTCGGAGGAAAGAAAAGTAGTTAAGTGTCCGCGCTAATTCCATGATCTGTGTCACCGAAGAGAACCAGGAGCAGAGATGTCCGATGCACCCATCGAGGCGGGCACCACCCTCATCGACATCAGCGGTCTTTCCCTCGACGAACTCGCCGATCTTCCCAGCGCCGCGCTCGAAATGGTGCTCACTTCGCTGTTCCAGGAGGGCGCCGAGGGCGATTCGGTGGCGGCCTTCGACGCCTCCATCTGACCTGGCGGCGTTGCCGTTCCGCGTCGAGCACGGCACAGACCATGGCGCGAGCGCGAGGTGGTTCCGCAGATGGGTGAGATGGATGACGCCGCCTGGGATCGGCTCCTGCACCAGCTGCGGAATGGCGACTGCACCCCATTCCTGGGCGCGGGCGCCTGCGGCGACAGCCTGCCCACCGGCAGGAGGCTGAGCAGCGAGATGGCCAGCGAATGGAGATACCCGTACGACGACGGAGAGAATCTCACCCGAGTGACCCAATTCGGGGCCATGATGTTCGGCGATCACATCCACGTCAAGAACCTGATTCGCGATCGACTGAACGGAACCGGCACCCCCGACTTCAGTGACCCCCTCGAACCGCATGGCCTGCTGGCCGGCTTTCCGATCTCCGTTTACCTGACGACGAACTACGATGATTTCGCCTACCAGTCGTTGGCGGCCAACGGAAAAACCCCGAGCCGGGCTTCCTGCGCGTGGAACCCTGATGTACGGTACGCCCGCGAGCTTTTCGGGAGCAAGGCCGGCTGGAACCCCCAACCAATGACGCCACTCGTTTACCACCTGCACGGGACTCTGGAAGATCCACGATCCCTTGTCCTCACCGAGGACGACTATCTCGATTTCATGGTCAATCTCGCCCGCGACCGCATCACCGTTGGCAAGCGTATGCTGCCGCCCACCATTCAGGCCGCACTCACCAGGCGTTCCCTGCTTTTCATCGGCTACAGCCTGCAGGACTGGACCTTTCGCTTCATGTTCATTCGGCTGGCGCAGACGATGCCCGGGATCAACACGCGAAGGCACGTCAGCGTGCAGCTGCCACCGGAATTCCCAGTAGGCAGGGCCGAACCGGAGAAAATCAAGCGTCAGCTGGAGCGGTACTACGAGCGCTGGAAGATCTCCATTTTCTGGGGCACCGCTCAGGAGTTCTGCGCCGAGCTGCGCGCACGGATGGGAACGACATCATGATTCCTGACATCGTTCCCGCGGCTTCGATCGACGAGCCCTACGTGGGTCTGCGTGCTTTTCAGGCGGACGAGAGCGGCAAGTTCTTCGGCCGCGAGCAGGAGGCCCATCAGCTGTCGGATCTCTGGCAGGCCAATCGGATGACGATCCTGCACGCTCCGTCGGGGATGGGTAAGACGTCGCTGATCCAGGCGGGGGTGCTCCCGCTGATCGAACCGTACAAGACCGATGTGCTGCCGATCGGCCGGGTCATTTACAGCTCGTCGTTTCCCACGCCGGCGCTGCCCGAGCACAATCCCCACGTCTTCGCGCTGCTTTCCTCCTGGTCGCCGCAGGAGGCGCCGATGCGGCTGGCGCGGATGACGTTGCGTGGCTTCCTGGCCAGGCGGTTGTCGAGGCTCGACCCGTACGGCGATCCGGTCCTGGTGCTCATCGCGATCGATCAGGCGGAGGAGTTGTTCATCGACTCGATCGAGCGGCGTCCCTATCGGGAATGGTTCATCGCGCAATTGGTGGAGGCGCTGGATGACGATCCCAACCTGCGCCTGCTGGTCTCCATCAGGGAGGATCTGCTCGGTGAGCTTCAATCGTACGAACTGCAGCTGGCCGGCATCGACCGGGAGTATTTTCCGCTCGCTCCGTTGAGTTGCGCCGAGGCCGTTCACGCGGTGGAGGATCCGCTCGCCGAGCCGCGGCGGGCATTCACCGCGACACGGCGGGCATTCGCCGATGGCGTGGCCGCCGCGCTCGTCCAGGATTTACGGATGGTGGACATGGCGTCCGCCTCGACGGCCGAAGGTGCGGACCTGCCGTTGCTGGAGACGGTGGAGCCGGCCCGGCTTCAGGTCGCCTGCTCCACGCTGTGGCGGGCGCTGCCACCCGAGGTCACCCTCATCACCTCCGCGCATGTTCGCCAATACGCGCTGACCGATCCGTCGCTGACGGAATTCGGTGACGGAGTGCTGGCGGGGGTCGCCGCCAGCCATTCCTATCCTGGCGGTCCGGCCGGGCTCAAGGCCTGGTTGCGTGCCAACTTCGTCGATCAGGCGGCTCACCGCCGGCGCGTTTACCAGGGGCAGACCCTGACGGCGGGAGTTCCGAACGCGATCGTTCGCTCTCTCGCCAGCCGTAACATTCTCCGAATCGAGAAGGTGCTCGACGAACATTGGTGCGAGCTTTCCCACGATCGGCTGGTGGAATGGGTCACGCGGGATGCGTACACGTCGATGGTGGACGAGAGGCCGCCCACTGCGGAGCATTTCCTGCACCAGGCTGAGCTCGCCCTGGCGGAAGGCAATCTCGTGGTGGCCCGTGGACAGGCCGAACTCGCCGCCTCGGTCACAGCCGACGATCTTCAGCTGAACGCGGAGATCGAATCGTTTCTGGGAAACGTCGCGTACAAGCAGGACGAGTTTCAGCGGGCGGTGGATCACTATGAAGTGGCCGCGACGCTGTTCACCAGGCTCGGCGACGCCACCGAGGCGGTGGGCAGGCTGCTGGCCGCGATCGGCCGGGTGCGGATGTACCAGGGGTTCCCCGACCAGGCCGTCAGAGAACTCACGGCCGCGCTGGATCGGGTCGGTGGCGGGGACGTGAGCATCATGACCCAGCTCGGCTGGGCGCTGTGGTACGGCGGGGAGCCGTCCCGGGCGAAGGAGATCCTGGACGGCCTGCTGCTCCAGGAGGGCAGAGTCGCCGAGGCGTTACGGGCCAGAGGGGAGATCCTGGCCGATCTCGGCGAACCCGCGGCGGCGCTGCGGGATCTGGACCAGCTGGGTCCGTTGCAGTATCCGAGCGCCCGCGCCGCGCGCGCCTTGGCCCTCGGGCAGGTCGGTCGGCGGGCCGAGGCGGAGCTGGAGATCGCCGAGGCGCTGTCGGAGGCCCCTGACCAGGCCACAGTGCTGATCTATGCGGCCCGGCTGCGGCGGCTGGCCGGGGATCGGTCGGATGCCGCCGGCCTGGCCAGGCAGGCGCTCGCGGCTCCGCCGCCGATGCTTCCCGTGCATCTTCGGGTCCTGGCCGCCGAGCTGATCGGACCCTAGCGCAGCGCGGGCCACTTGCCGTACCCCCAGACGGTGAACGTCACGAACAGGGTTGCCGACAGCGTCACCACGGCCAGCACCCAGGTCGCCGGAGTGACGGTGAACCAGGCGACGAGCGCGGCGCCGGTCGGAGCGGCCACCGAGGAGGCGACCCGTCCCGCCAGCCGTGAGGCGCTGGCCACCCGCGCGCGCCATTCGTCCGAGACGTGCTCGGCTTCGAAGGTCTTGTGCGCGACATTGTTCAGGCTGCCACTCAGGCCGCTGAGGAACATGGCCAGCGCGAAGCTGAGCGGGCTGTGCCAGGTGGCCGCGATGAGCAGGGCCGGTGTCCAGATCCACAGTTGCAGGAACCACATTCCGGCGGGGACGGTGAATTTCATCGCCAGCAGCGAGCCGAGAACGCCGCCCATGCCGCTCGCGGAAAGCACCAGACCGACGACGGAGGGGGACAGGTCGTAGGAGCCGGCGATGAACACCATGATCAAAGCTTGGATCATGAGGTTGGTGAACGCGGTCGTGGAGGTGACGGCGAGGAGGAACTTCCGTCTGCGCACCACTTTGAAGCCATCGATGGCTTCGGCCAGCAGATTGCGGTCGACGGGTTGGGGCACCGTCTCCGCCTTGACTCGCCGGAGCAGGACGTACGAGCTGATGAACAGCACCGAGCTCAGCAGGAACGGCGCGAAGTGCGCCAGGCTCATCAGAAAGCCGCCCAGCGGGCGGCCGGACAGTGCGGCGCCGTGCGTTCCCAACTCGATCCGGGCGTACGGCCCTGCGCTCGTCGCCGTGTCGCGTTCGTCCAGGAGTGTCGGCAGCACAGCGGTCTCAGCGAGGGTGTAGAAGACCCACATCAACCCTTCGATACCTGCGGCGATGAACAGGTGGATCAGGAAGAACTGCCCGAAGGCGAAGGGAATGAGCACGCTCGCCATGACGATCACACGGGTGGCCTCGGTCCAGAGCATCACCCTCCGGGGGCCGACTCGATCGATGATGGCGCCGGCGGGCAGGTAGAGGATCACGCCGGGGATCGTCCAGACGAAACCGACCCAGGCGGCGATCGCCGACGACCCCTGTGCGTAGTGCAGTGCCAGCAGTGGATAAACCACGCCGAGCGTGCGGAAGGCCACGCCGGAGCAGATCGAGGCAGTCCAGAGCCGGGAGAAATATCCCAGCCCGGGGTTCTCCTGTTCGGTCTGCTGGACCGGAGTCACTGGTGGAATTGCCCTTATTTCCAGGTCGGCCGTCACGTTGAAGCCGTCTAAAGTGGTTGTCGCGGTGGATGCCGGCTCCGGTCGGGTAAGGGTTTGCTCGCTCATTTTTGTTCTCTTCGATAGTCCGGGATTCTTGAGCTGATGTCGTCAGCGGCAGGGGTTGAAATTTCCGGAATATCGAGATGTCGCGTGAATTCTGCGTAACGAGCGGTGCATGGGCGGTTGGTCCTCTCGGCCGAAAGGGCCGGAGGTCGGCGGCCCGTGGTGGAAGGTGCTCATGCCCGTGATTCCGGGCCAGAGCCTGCCATCCCCGATGTGGTTCATGCCCGGGCTTCCGGTTTGGTCGCGCTGGAAAGGCGCTTCTGGTGCTAAAAGCGCCAGAACCACACTGCCAGGAGGCCAGGGCGATGGTCTAAACCATACCCAACATGATCTTGGTTCGCTATAGATTCCACCGGGAAGATGCCTTCGCGGGGCGAAAAGCTTTGGTATAGTGATCCGCTTCTGGCGCGGCATGGAGTAGTTCAGTGCTACTCCTCGTGGCGCCGCCTCCATTGATTGATTGCAACCCGATCGCGTGTCCTGGATTATCCGGCAGGTGCGGGCGTTAAGAAATTTCTCGCATTCGCGGTGACCCGCCTAAAAGGTGGCCGGAGTGGCGGACTATGGGGCGTCCAGGTCGACCGTGAACGGATTTTTGTCGCAAAAGGAAGCGGTTGGCCGCTCCGTATGCCGCGTTCACGCCGATGAAGACGCCGGGGATGCCGTACAGCAGAGATGCTGCACCTCCGACTGCCTGAGCAGTGATGTTCACGCCCGGACGTTGGAGATTTCGGAGGGTGGTGGCCGAGCCCATGATGGCCAGCGTGGTGAGGATGGAGGTGATGACCAAGCGACGAAACACGGGCACTCCGAGGAGGGTGATTACTTTGAGTAGTCACTTCCTCTGGGAGAGTGGCGTTTAACGCTCTGTCGCGTCATGATTTCGTCAGATGCCTTTGAAGGACTGCGTGATCCTGCGGAGGGCGGGCCGGTCGCGGTCGGCGTTGGAGGCGAAGGTCCAGGTCATCACTCGGTGGTAGTTCTTCGCACCCTCGATCACGGTCATCCAGTACACGAGTTTGAGGCCGTTCAGGGTGATGTCGAACTCGTACTCCAGCGCAGGGGAGCCATTGATGGTGAGACTCTTGGGCTCGGACTGGTGGGTCACGTCCATGGACGTGCTCAGCTCATCGATGCTGAGCTCGGCGAGCCCCGTCAAGTCCACATCGAAATCCTCCCGAGGCTGGGACAACACCAAGAGGTATTGCGTGACCTTGGGATCCACCAGCTCGATCTTGCCGATCGGGTTGAGCTCGTAGGGCTTCCAGTCGTTGGGGACGGTCACCTGGGCGGATTTGTCGTCGGCTGTGACGACCTTGCGCGATCTGATAGGGGTCGGGCTCGGACTGGCGGTGGTCTGCGTGATGACCGCCGCGGGTTGCTGGGTGGCGGCCTTGTTGCCCGCTGCCACGATCGACGCGACCATGATCGCCGTCACGCCGACGAGGGTGGCCGCGCCCACGATCCACGGGGCCAATGACGTCTTCGCCGGAGGCGGCGGAGGCCCGATGGTGTCCTGCGGATATCCGCCGGGGCTGGGCAGCTGCCAGGGGTTTCTCTGCTGATCCTGGGGCGGTTGCGGTGGCCACATGTGCGGTGCTCGTCCTTTACCGGAGACCGGACCGGGACCGCCCGGACGGTGAGGTTTCGACGAGCGTAGAGGCCTGTCATCGCCTTCTTCTGCGCAAAATTACGCACCCGCCCCCGTGTGATTCCCCGCCCGCTGGGTCAACCATTGCCCAAGGCGCGTCGCTCCTGGCTTTTTTACGCGGTACGGGGAATAGATGCCCGAAGGCAAAGATGTGCGCACCTGGGTTGACCTGGTCTTGAGCGTGGATATGTTGGAGGGGTCGCGGTTAATCCTCGACCCAAGAAGCCGCAAGGTCCGCGCTCTCGGTCACCCCCGTTTGGCAAAGCGGACACAGCCCCACTGTCTACAAAAAGCAGCTCCAGGCTTGCCGTCCTGCGGCGCGGTCTCGTAAAGCCGGAGTATCGCTCTTGGAACCAATGACGACTTACAGCGACGCCCTGCTCAAGGTGGCCGACTCCCAGCTGGGATACGCCGAAGTGAACGGTGCCTCGAAGTTCGGCGAGTGGTTCGGCACGCATGTCGCCAAGAAGCCCGGATTCAAGGATGCCGCCTGGTGCGACATGTTCGTCTCCTGGGCGGCTCACCAGACCGGCCAGGCGGAGAACGTCGGCCAGTTCGCCTGGACCCCCGACCACGCCAAGTGGTTCCAGAAGCAGGGGGCCTGGGGCAGCACTCCCAAGCCCGGCGCCGTCGTCTTCTTCGACTGGGGTCACTCCAAGAACGTGAACGCGATCGACCACGTCGGCCTGGTGAAGTCCGTCATCAGCGACACCGAGATTCGCACCATCGAGGGGAACATCTCCAACGCGGTGGTGAGCAAGATCCGCGATCACGACACGATCGTCGGGTACGGATACCCGGACCAGGTCCGGGAGAACCAGGCGAAGGCCGTCGCGGCCACCGCGCAGACCAAGCCGATTCCGCCCATGCCGGGCGATGCCTCCACCCCCGACCCCGTGGCCGCGGGCGCCCTGCTCCTCCCCGTCGCGTTGATCTTCGCGTACGCCAAGAAGCACGGCAACCTGCACCGGATCCTCTCCCCGCTGGTCCCGCGCGCCAAGCGCTGACAGACCTGGAACCGGGGCAGACGCCGAGATCCCCCTGCTGGACGTCTGTCCCGGTTTTGCTGTGCATGCTCAGAGTTGGGCGATCAACCAGCTCGGGCCGACGACCAGGGCGCCCAGTTCGGTCACCCGCTCGCGTAGACCGCGGTCGGCGGTGATGACCAGGGCGCGTTCCCAGGGGCGTACGGCGCCGACCACCTCGACGATCGTGTCGTCGCCGCTGCCGGGCGCGGGCAGGACGGACAGGGCGGGGTTGAGCGGCGGCGGGGTGGCGGCGCGGGCCGCGCCCTCGACGACGGCGACCATGCGGGGGTAACGCCAGGCGAGGTCGGGGACGCCGTCGATCGGGCGCTGGAGGCCTCGGTCGGCGAGCGCGCTCAGCTCCTCCAGCAGCCGGGTCGTCGCGCCGGCCCGGTCGCGCCACCAGCCGTGCTGGGCGCGGGCGCCGATGATGTTGGCCATGTCCAGGATGAGGACGAGCGGGTCCAGCGTGGGCCGCACCTGCGGCCAGGTTTCGGCGAAGCCGGGGTGGAGCTTCTTGCGGTTGATCCGGTCGGCGGAGACCCAGCGCAAGGCGATGCTCTCCCCGTTGGCGGGCGCGGCGAACAGCAGCTCGGACGCCTCGGCGATCACGGTGTGGAACGTCCAGCCGCCGTGATCGTCGAGATAGACGCCCTGCACGCGAAGCCGGTCGCCGGTGAGGGCGGCCTCCTCGTGAGCCTCGCGCAGGGCGCTGGCGATCGCGTCCTCGTGGCTGTCGCGCGCTCCGCCGGGCAGCCCCCACGTCCCGCCGTGGTGGCTCCACCAGGAGCGTTTTTGCATCAGCACGTACGGACCTTCGGGGGTGTGGTGGACGGCGAGCAAGCCGGCCGCGCCGTGCACGCCCCAATGTTGGTGCCCCCGATCACATCGGGCCCAGCCGTCACCATCCTTTTCCGCCATGAGTCCAGTTTCGCTCACCAGGCTTCTAACGGAACCGTCATCCCTTGCTCGAACAGGACGATGCCGTCCTCGAGGCGGACCACCACGATCTGAGTCGCCAGGCCGGCTGCCTGGACTCCTTCCGCCGCTTCGTGGGCGAACTCGGCGAAATGGTAGCGGTCCACCGTGGTGAAATCGGGGGCCGGACGGGTGCAGCGCACCTCGTACCGATCCGCGGGCCAGATCGTCGGTAGGGGGCTCGAACGGAGCCACTGTTGCATCGTCGTCTCCTGTCGCGCCGCGTCACCCTTGACCACGGTCGCCGCAAGCAGTTGACCGTGCCAGCGCCGATACCGCTAGGTTGTGACGCGGCCGATGACTGATCGTTATGGAGTGGTAAGCCATCCTTCCTGATCTGTCCTCATCCGAGGGTTAACGTATGGTCCCTCACCTGCGATCTGCCACTTCCAGCAGTAGTGGGCTGCCGATAGCACGACATTCCTCGCCCGCCCCACCTAGTGGTGGGGTGGGCGTTAGGGTGATTTTTCATGAATCGACTCGTTCCAGTTTTTGCTGTTGCCGTCTTTGCCCTTGCTGGGTGTTCCGGGACGGACACCGCGGCTCCCGCGGACCCCGGCACCGTCGCCAGTTCGGCGGCGGCGAACCCGACGGAGTCGGCCATCACGATCGCCGCCGCTCCCGAACTCTCCGACGCCCAGAAGCAGGAGTTCCTCACGGCGTTGAAAGAGGTCGACGCGGGGTTGGCCACCAACGAGGTCCAGGCTCTTTCGGTCGGAATCCAGGTGTGCGAGAAGATCATCGCCTCGCCCGACGACCCCATGACGTTCTCCCAGTTCGCGGCCGACCAGCTGGCCGTGGACCTGCCCAAGGCAGAGGGTTTCGTGGCCGCGGTCAGCATGTGGTGCAACCCTGAGTGACGCGGTCATCCGCCGAGCTGTCAGCGCGTGGATGTCGTCCCTTAGTGACCCTTGGTGATGAAGGGATCTTTGGTGATGAAAGGTCGCGCTTCCGAGGTAATCCGGTCCCCGTCCATCTGCCCGGGATGGGGATCATCCGGATAAGCAGGTGAGGGCGTCTTCGCGCAGGTCGAGGGCCTGGAGTTGCTCGATGAGCGCACGCCGGTCGGCGGGAGTGAGCCTGGCGTGGACGAGACCTCGGGGGACGAGGATGACGTCGCCGGAGGCCGGGCACGGGAGGAGGTCGAGCGGGAAAGCCATGGCCCGATCCTGGCAGACGGCACCGACAGTTCTGCGGTTACCCATCGCTGACCTGCTGGTTCGAGGCGGGTTCGTCGCGCAGGCGCTGATGGATCTGCAGCACGAACGGCGATGATGTCCGGCTGGATCCTGTCTAGCGGCCGCTCTTGGAGAAGTGCTGGTAGTCCTTGATGCCGGACCAGTCGCCGCCCCAGCCCCAGCCGATCGCCGCGAAGGCACGGACGACCTTGTCGCCTGGGTTGATCACTCCGGGCTTGTCGAGCGGGCGCTTGACGTACGCGTCGGCGTTCCTGTGGGCGTTGGAGCCGTCGGCCTCGAGGTAGGGGTTCTCGCGCGGGTTGAGGTCGACCGCGAAGCCGTACGCGTGCTGGGACCAGTGGGTTGAGCCGGTCGCGGCGCGGCAGTTGAAGGCGGAGGTGTTGTCGACGTCGATCGAGTCGTAGTCGTCGCCTTTGTAGACGTCGACGAGTTCCATACGGCGGATGGGGTAGCGGTCGTCGTACAGCTTGCGGAAGACCGAGACGACGTCCTTGGCGACCGAGGCGTTGAGGACCATTTCGCCGGTGTGGGCCTTTTTGTCGAAGCCCCAGTAGGTCATGGTGACCAGGCGCAGGTCGTTCAGGGCGACGGGGCAGCCTTCGCGCCAGGAGTATTTGACCTGCTGGCGGGTGACTGGGCTGATCTTCGCGGTGAATTCGGGGGGAGCGGTGGGGGTCGCGGCCGGGGGTGAGGCTGCTGGGGTCGGGGGCGTCTGGGTCGAGGGGGGTTCTGGCGTGAGGAGCGCCTGGGAGGCGGTCTGGGCTCCGCATGCGGACGCGCCTAGGAGCGCCAGGGCGATCACGATGGCTGACCTGCGGGTGGACATGGGTTTGAGGGTACCTACACCGCTCGCGGGGGTCCCGGGAACGAGAAGATGGATGTAATGCCTGGTCAGGCGGTGTTTCCGCGCTCGTGCGAGCCTTGTTGTGACACGAAACCCTTGCGGGTCCTTGGGCGGCTTTTAGGGGAAATATCATCGCTCTTTGGGCGGGTCTTGGTTGTGGGCCGTGGTCGAGCTGCCGCTTGGTCTCGTCGTACGCCCCTGCTGACTGCGCCGCGCGGACGCTGTCGCGCTATATCCCGACATAGCCGGGCCTAAACGATCTTTGAACGAGCTTTTCTCGGGAAAGGCTCGCGCACATGTTCGATCCCGCGCTACAGTCATCGGCATCGGATCGAACATGGGTTCGTACCGGGCTCCCTTGGGAGGCGGTCGCCCATACGCGCAGGTGAGGAGGAGCGCATGGCACTGCTCGCGGCTCCGATCCCGCCCACCCGATGCCCCGGCACCCGCCGTTCCGCGACACGCCGTAGCGCTTTCTATGGAAATCTACGACGGCCGCTATATCCGGTCATAAAGTCCGACAGCGTGGACCCTGTGCGTAACCCCTACGCCCCCGGCGCCGGCCAGCGTCCCCCCGAGCTCGCCGGCCGTGATCGTGAGCTCCAGCAGTTCGAGGTCGTCCTTGAGCGGGTGGCCCGCGGCCGCCCGGAGCGAAGCATGGTCGTGACCGGGCTGCGTGGCGTCGGTAAGACCGTGCTGCTCAACACCTTCAAGTCGATGGCCATCCAGCGCCTCTGGGGCACCGGCAAGATCGAGGCACGGCCGGACCAGTCGATCCGCCGCCCGGTCGCCGCCGCGCTGCACATGGCGATCCGCGAGCTGGCCCCCCGGCATCGCGGCCCCGAGCGTATCGATGAGTTCCTCGGCGTGCTCAAGGCGTTCGCGATGCGCGACCCCGGGGCGGCCAAGGGCACCTCGCACTGGTCGCCCGGCATCGACGTCCCCGCCAGCCGGGGGCGCGCCGACTCCGGCGACCTGGAGATCGACCTGACCGAGCTGTTCGTGGACGCGGCCAGCGTGGCCACCGACCTCGGCGTCGGCATCGCCCTGTTCATCGACGAGATGCAGGACGTGCCGGCCTTGGACGTCTCCGCCCTCTGCGCGGCCTGCCACGAACTCTCCCAGACCAGCGGCCGGTTGATCGTGGTCGGCGCGGGACTCCCGCACCTTCCCTCGGTCCTGTCGGCCAGCAAGAGCTACTCCGAGCGGTTGTTCAGGTATGCGCGAATCGACCGCCTCGACCGCGAGGCCGCCGACCTGGCGCTGATCGCCCCCGCCCAGGAGGAGGGCGTCGCGTTCACGCCGGAAGCGCTTGACGCGCTCTACGAGGCGGCCGACGGCTACCCCTACTTCGTCCAGGCGTATGGCAAGGTCGCCTGGGATCTCGCGCCTCGGAGCCCGATCACCGCCGAGGACATCAAGGTGTCCGCTCCGGAGGCCGAGGAGGAACTCGCGGTCGGCTTCTTCGGCAGCCGTTACGAGCGTGCCACCCCGGCAGAACGCGACTATATGCACGCGATGGCGCAACTCGGGGACGAGCCCGTGCCCACCGCCGATGTGGCCGACGCGCTCGGCCGCAAGCCGTCCAGCCTTTCCCCGGCGCGCGACAGCCTGATCAAGAAGGGCCTGATCTACAGCGCCGAACGGGGGCAGATCGCCTTCACCGTCCCTCACTTCGGGAGGTTCTTACGTGCCCAGCCGATCTGACCGCTGGGCCCATTGACCTCTCTACGGCTTTCTAGCGGGGAAGCTAGAGAGCCGTAGAGAGTCCAATCGCCGCGCCTGGATTCAGGAATCTACGGCTCTCTAGTGTCAGGCCGATACAGGGATAGATTCCTGCAGAGGCGCCTGCCGCCCGTCCGCGCCCACGATCGCCGCGCGGACGGGCGGGCGACGGCCGCTCAGGTAGACCGCGAAGACGACATCCGATCCATCCACCGCGTCGAACGCGAAGAAGCGCCAGCAGAGTTCACGCCAGCTGTCGGAGGGCTCCTCCGATTTCAGCATCGGGTAATGGGCGCGCCAGGCCGTGCTCGACCGCAGCCGGGAGAAGGCGCGGTCGGCGGGGAAGGGGCGCTGTTCGCAGGGGGCCCGGTAGCGGAGCCGGGCCAGGGATTCCTCGATCTCGGGGGAAAGGATCAGGAGCAGCATGATGCCGCCGCCGAGCCAGGCCGCGAAGGTCCACGTCAGATGGGGCAGGCCACTGGTGTTGTGGAGCGCGATCATGATCGCCATCGTGGTCAGCACCACCGTGCGGCCGATGGATCGCAGACCGACCGGTCTGGCGCTGACCTCGCCGAAGCAGCCGCAGCCCACGTCAGGGCGGCGCCTTCGCAGGTCCCACAGGACATATGTGGACACGGCGAAGAACGCGACCGTCATCCAGCGCGGGACGGGGTGGTCGAAGAAGACCAGGCCGATCGCGAGGCCGAACTCGACCACGGCACAGAAGATCATCGCTGGCCGGCGGAACCGTGCAGGCATCAGCACCGCTGGGCCCAGCCTGGCCAGCGCGCCGGGCTCCGCGTCACTGCCGACGCTGGCCAGCTTGGCCACGCCGCCCAGCGCGAACATGAACACCAGGATCGGCTCCGCCGCCGCCGCGATCGTCTCGCTCACCCAACATCCTCCTTCTGCCCCGAGCCGTCGCGCGTCACGTCAACCCCACCCGCGCGTTGAAGCACCCCTTGGTCAGATCCCCGCCGAGCTCGACGTACGAGGTGGCCGAGAGTTCCACGATGCGGCCGCGCGGCGAGGTCCCGCATTCCACGCATCGATCGCAGAAGCGTCCGGCCAGGCAGCCGCACGCCACGATCGGCAACGCCGCCGCCCGCCCCGCACAGACATTCCGCACAGACAACATCGACCCGAGCGCTAGGTAAGGCAGCCCGGCGCACGAGACGCCCGCATCCTCGCATTCCGAGTCGGACCGCTCCAACATCGCATAAGCCGCGCCTCGATCGGTGAAGTCCGACCAGACCGCGGTCCCGGAGATCTTCGACTGGACCCCGCCGTAGGCCGGGGGCGGCGGCGGGACGGATTCAGCCCGGTAGGCGGGCTGCGAGGTGGCCGGAAGCTGGGCGAGCGGAGTGCCGTCGCGGAGCACGCCGATGGCGTCGAAGAGATAACCCGGCTCCAGCTTCGGATACCGCACCCGCACTCGCCCGGAAGATCGATAGGGGATCACGATCGACCGGTGTCCGCGATGCGGGCCGCAGTCAAGCTCGATGGCGAGGTCGGTCCGGCCGCTGACCGAGCGGATGATGCCGGTCATCCTGGTGATATCCGCCCAGATCCGGTCCACTACCTTGCCGGAACGCAGGGCCCTGATGATCACCCGGGACCCGACCGGAAGATCTGCCGGCGTGGTGGTCCCACCCCGCCACGCGGTCGCCCACGGCGCGATCACGAGCCGCTCCTCGTCACCGTCATCGGTCTCCACGATGATCAGGTGCGGGCTGACATCGAGGATCACGCCACTGACCGCGTCCAGCATCACGCCGTCGTCGGCCGCCAGCCGAGCCGGATCAGGATCCCGGCCGAGTACGGCTGCCGCCAGCGCGCGCCTACGTTCAACATGCATCGCCACACCCACCAGCCTCACATGATGTCTAGCCTGATAGGGGGATAATTTCCGCGCTGGGCGGTGTGTGGTAGCAGAATTCCCACTCCTGGTGGAATCCGTTGACCCCGAGTCGGGGCAAACCCGACCCTAATCGGCTGTGCCGTACCCGATAAAGAGCAAAGTCGATCGTGTCAGCGGGCTTAAATGATCTTTGCGGTCAGCAGTGCGAAACCTTGATTCCGGCTCAGCCGGACGAACGGCTCGGGCTGGGATTCTGATCGCATGATCGCAAGCCACGAGGAGTTCCGGGAGTACGTGGTGACTCGCGGGTCGGCCCTGCTGCGCGCGGCGAACCAGCTTACGGGCAACCCCGCCGACGCCGAGGATCTGCTGCAGGCGGCGCTGGCCAAGACATATGTGGCGTGGGACCGGATTCAAGATCGTGCCGCGCTGGATGGGTACGTGCGCCGGGCGATGGTCAATATCAATATCTCATGGTGGCGCCGACGAAAGCTGGAGGAGTACCCCTCCGACGAAATTCCTGACATTCCCGTCTATCAGGATCCCGGTCATCGGTACGACGAGCTGGAGAACGCGCTGAGCCGGCTACCGGCCCGGCAGCGGACGGCGATCGTTCTGCGGTACTACGAGGACATGACGGAACCCGAGATCGCCAAAGCGCTGGGGATCAGCGTCGGGACCGTGAAGAGCACGGTCTCCCGGGCCATGGCGAAGCTCCGCGGCGACATGCTCATCCCTGGCCAGCGTCAACCCTTGGGTTGATCACCCCGGCGGTGGCGCAGGGGCGTACCACATCACGAATAGTCCGGAGCATGTCCAGAAATATCGTGAGTTGTTCTGGGGTCAGCAGGCCGGTGAACCAGAGTTCGATGTCCGCCAGGTGCTGGGGGAGCACTTGCTGAAGGCGTGCGTTGCCCGCCTCAGTGATCACCGCGTAGGACGCCCGCCGATCGGTCGCGCATGCCTCGCGCACCACCAAGCCTTCGCGTTCCAGCCGGTCCACGACCCGGGTGATCCCGCTCGTCGACAATGACGTCTGGGCGGCGAGGTCACTCATTCGCAGGCTCTGCCGGGGCGACCGGGCGAGCCGGATCAGCGTCTCGAAGTCGACATCCGACAGCCCTGCCTTCGCGATTCCGGCATTGGCCTTGTCGGCTATCCCGGTGTAAACCTCGGCGAACAGCCCCATCGCTGTCAGCCGAGGATCTTCAAAAGCGTCCATGCTCAGAAGTCTACGCGACGGTAGTTGACGTGAGGAATATTCCTCGTGTAGACATTTGTTGCTGCAAACATCCGCAAGGCAACAATCTCTGGAGATCAGCTATGAGCGTTCGTGAGTGGCAGGGCATCACCATCCCGGTCGCCGGTGAGTTCGCCCTCGACGGGGCACACACCCGGGTCGGATTCGTCGCCAAGCACATGATGGTCAGCAAGGTCCGTGGCAACTTCGCCGAGTTTAGCGGCAAGATTGTCATCGCCGAGAACCCGGCCGAATCAGCCGTGGACGTCACGATCCAGGCGGCGAGCATCAACACTGGCGTTGGCGACCGCGACACCCACCTCCGCGGCGACGACTTCCTGTCCGCCGACAAGTTCCCCGAGGTGACGTTCCGCAGCACGGCCGTCCAGGACTTCAGCGGAGACGAGTTCACCCTGGTCGGCGACCTCACCATCCGCGACGTCACCAAGCAGGTCGCGCTCAAGGCCGAGTTCGGCGGCGCCGCCACCAACCCGTGGGGCCAGGAGATCTTCGGTTTCTCCGCCGAAGCCGAACTCGACCGCGAGGTCTTCGGCCTGACCTGGAACCAGGCCCTGGAGGCCGGCGGCTTCCTCGTCGGCAAGAAGATCAAGATCGAAATCGAAGGCGAAGCGGTACGGCAGGCCTGAACCCCCTACGAGGGACAGGCGCGCGCAGCCGGGCCGCAGAACTCGCCCATCCTGACCGCGACCTGACATCGAGGCGAGCTCGCGCAGCACGGTCCCGTCCGATCAAGCCCGAAGCCGCTCTGACCTCAGGTGGAACGGCCCGCATGCCATCCACACCTTGCGCACAGCCCTTATCCACAGCCTGTGGATAAGGGCTGTGCGCTTCCCGGACCCCACACTGGACTGCCCGCCCTGCGCCACACCTCAATTCACTTTGCCGCCTCGCACGATCGCCGGTACTCTGTCCTGAGCCACATCGGCTACCGGGAGGTTTCGCCTAGTCCGGTCTATGGCGCCGCACTGCTAATGCGGTTTGGGTCTTAAGCCCATCCGGGGTTCAAATCCCCGAACCTCCGCAGTTCAATGGCCCTCTCCCAGCCCGGGAAGAGGGCCATTTTGATCTTAATCAAGATCAAATCCTCGATGTGATGCCGATGTGAGGCCAAGATCGCGGAGCCGTCGCTTCCGGGGGATGAGCGCAGTGGCCGCCTTGGCGTCTGTTTTCAGTCCGGGAAAGGCCATTCTTGACCTCTAGACCACTCCGGTGGGCACATGGTGGGCACGCCCGGAGGCGATCTCGCTTTCTGGACCAAGAACCTTCGGGCTGATCAGTTGCCGATGTGGAGGACCGCTGCGCCGTTCATGCGGTCGGCGGCCAGATCGGTGAGCGCGTCCGCGGCGTTGGCGAAGTCGTACGGGACGGTGGTGACCTGGAGGGGGTTGTGTGCGGCGAATGCCAGGAACGCGTGGCCGTCCTCGCGGGTGTTGGCGGTGACGCTGCGCAGGACGCGCTCCTGGAAGAGGTGTCGTTCGTAGGTGAGGCTGGGGATGTCGGTGAGGTGGATGCCCGCGACGGCGAGCGTGCCGCCGCGGTCGAGCGCCTCCAGCGCCACGGGAACGAGATCACCCACGGGGGCGAAGAGGATGGCCGAATCGAGTGGTTCGGGCGGTGCGTCATAGGCGCCCCGTGCCGACGCCGCCCCCAAGTCGAGGGCAAGCTCGCGCGCTTTCTCCGACCTTGTCAGCACATGTACAGCAGCGCCTTGGGCGATGGCCACTTGAGCGGTGAGATGCGCTGACGCGCCGAAGCCGTAGATGCCAAGCCGGCCACCGGGCGGGAGGTCGGCCTGGAGCAGTGCACGATATCCGATGATTCCGGCGCACAGCAGCGGAGCCAGCTTCTCCGCAGGATGATCCTCCGGCAGCGGATAGACATAGGCCTCGGGGGCGAGAAGGTATTCGGCGTAGCCGCCGTCCGCATCCCAGCCGGTATACGTGGAATACGGGCAGAGGTTCTCCGCCCCGCGCAGGCAATATCGGCATGTGCCACAGGTCGACCGCAGCCAAGCCACCCCGACCCGAGACCCGACCGTCAGGTCCGCATTCGTCGCCCCTGCCACGATGTGCCCGACCGCCTCGTGGCCCGGAACCGTGCGCGGCCGATGGGGTTCAAGGTCGCCTTCGGCGAGGTGCAGGTCGGTACGGCACACCGCGCAGACCTCAACCTTGATCAGCACCTGGCCCGGAAGGGGTTCGGGCACCGGAATTCGCACCCGCTTCAACGGCTCAGTCGACATCGGCCCTGGCCGATCAACGACCCAAGCGTTCATCTCGTCCGGAATCCGCACCATGAGTCCGACGATAGGGCGGGCAGGGCGGACCGCGCGTCAGGGCACCTCTCTCATTAGGCCAACGTTCGATCAGCGCGTCCTTGAGCCGCGCACAAGACAGTGTGGCGGCTGGAGCAGCATCCCCCCACAGGCGACTATTCACGTCAGCTGTGAGAGCGGGCATCCAAGGGCGGCCGAGCAGTGCGTTGTCGAGAGCCTGGGCACCTACGGGAGCTCCGGGCCAGCTTCCAAGAGTTCCCTCAACCACGTCATCACGCATGGCGATGAGTCTGACACCCGCTGTTACCCGTCATTCGGTATGACCACGAGAAGTCATTGAAGATGAGCATGCTGGGGACCGAAATCCTGCGAAGGTCAGCGACACTCTCGTGAGCACGACGAAGAGTTGACATCATGGCTCGTGCTTGCCTGGGCCCGGACGCGCCCAGGCTCGGGACCGTGACGTCGTCCTCTTCTGCCGAGATGAGTGACACCAGTCGAGGATTGGTGAAGTTCACCCTCGTTCCAGTCTAGTTGAACTTGTGATTACGCTACGGCCACAGTAGCGTCGTTCTACTTGCTCCTCAGGACTGGGTATGGACAAAGTTCGCTATGCCTTCGCCTGGCGTCTTCTGGCTTCAAAGAATCATTTGGATCTTCGACCGACGTAGGTCTGTAACAGCAGCGGGCGCGGTGGTAATGACCGGATCGCTAGTCGGATTGGTGTGGACTGTTGCTGAGGCCGCGGGGGTCAAGGGTTCTGTGCCCCTGGCCGTCCTCCTTATCTTGTTTTCCGGGCTAGGAGTCGTACTAGTTTCCGCTGTGGCGGGCCCTCTTAGATGGTTTATTCTGTTTCGGGCCGTGCGGGACTACGTTCATACCCGCCTCCTTCGTGAGCTGACTGCGGAGAAGGTCCTAGTCGGGATTGGCCCCGGAGGGGCGATCGCGGTTGGGATGGTGGCGAAGGCGATTCGAGACCTGGGATACGAGCCACCGTCCGTCCTTGTCTTTGACATGCGGTACGAGACTCGTGGAAAAAACCCCCGGATCGGCGCTCTTTGGCCGGAAAGCTATCAACTAGACGGCAACCGCTGCTGGATCATTCAAGGGAATGTCAGCAGTGGACGCTCGCTTCAGGAATTGCGGGAAAGGTTCTCGCTTGCCGATTGCCCTGTCTTCGCATTCGTCGTCTCGGAACATGTGGCGGTTCGAGAGAATATTGCCGCTTACATGGCAATCGGTAGTCGTAACGTCCTACCGTGGATCACTGAGCAACCTACTTCATGACAATCCATCAGCTCTACCCCAACAAGTCGGGAACTGTTGCACCCCACATATAACGCGCACTAATCTGCCGCGAAGAGCGCAGCGTCGACGACAGCACACGCCGTGCAATTGGGCGCTGGCTACCGCCACGACGAGCATCATAGCGTCGGCATGAGCATGACTGGCGATTATGGGTCAGGACATATTGCAGTGATGATGCTCACCGGGAGCGACGCACCGTGCTCATGACCAGTGACGCTCAACACCCGCCACCGACAGAATCCTGAGCCCGCCGTCCGGCAGCGTAATTCCCGAAAATCAGATGAATGCTGGAAAGCATCCTTGTTACCGTTCTTATGCCGGAACGGTAAACCGGGTGTGGGGCAGTTTGGTCAGCCCGCCTGCTTTGGGAGCAGGAGTATCGCAGGTTCGAATCTGCCGCCTGGACGTGGTATTCCAGCAGGAGCTGAGCACTGGTGAGCTCATTCGGTTGTAACCCGGACGCATTGCTGTGGTGGTTCGAATCCATCCTCCTGCACTTGCCCGAGAGGGCCACTTTAGCCTGGAACGCGAGGCCAAGTGGTTCTGTCGGTCGCGGCTGATAGCAATTACTCTGCAGCCCAGCGCGGAGTCCGAGGGGCTCGGGTGTCCCCCTACAGATATTGAGGTGTGAAATGTCGTCTCTTACCGCTACGGTCGTGCCGTGACCAAGCTCAACCAGATCCTCGCCGTGGAGAAGGGCGTCAAATCCGACGTCCAGCGTAAGGTGGCCGACGCGCACAACCTGATCAACAAGCCTCCGCTGCTGTCCGGCATCTCCCGGACGTACCAGCCGATCGACGATGAGGGCGAGCAGCTTCCGCCGGAGTCGACGCGGGTGCAGGTGCAGGCCGAGCAGGTGCTCACGGATGTGACGGTGACGCTGACCCGGCTCTTCGACGTGACCGCGACCAAGGATGTCGCGAACTGCTCGGCGAAGGCCGACGTGAAGATCGACGGGGTCGTGCTGGTGCCCGACGTGCCGGTGACGTACCTGCTGTTTCTGGAGAAGCAGCTCGTCGACCTGCACAATTTCATTTCACGGCTGCCGACGCTGGATCCGTCCGAGAGCTGGGCGCGCGACGAGAACACCGATTCTTGGCGAACCGAGCCGGTGAAGACGACGCGGACCAAGAAGGTGCCGCGCAACCACGTCCTGGTCGCCGCGACGGAGAAACACCCGGCGCAGGTGCAGGTCTACAACGAGGACGTCATCGTCGGCTACTGGACCAAGGTCGGCTTCTCCGGCGCGGTTCCGCAGCGCCGGGTGAACGAGTTACTGGCCCGCGTCGTCAAACTTCAGGAAGCCGTCAAGTATGCCCGCGAGGAGGCCAACGGCACCGAGATCGTCGACCAGCGGGTCGGCGAGGCGCTGTTCGGCTACCTGCTGGGCTGGCACGTCATGGACCCCCGTTCGCGAGAGCGGGTGCGCGAGGAGCGCAAGCTGAAAATGAAGCTGAAACTGAACCACGGTGAAAAGTTCGGGTTCGATCCCCGACTCCGGAACTCACGCCGGAGTAGCCCAATGGTAGAGGCAGCCGTTCAATCTCAGGCTCTCGCTCCAGATTCAGCATTATCCGTCGGGCGCCAGAACAATTGAATGTTGACAGAGCAGGTCGGGGTGCGGGTTCGATTCCCGCGGGGTGCTCCACATGCGCCCCTAGCTTAATAGGAAGAGCACGATCTCTTTAGACTGACCAGCATTCTTAAACGAGCTGACGTCCTATATGACGGAAACTTCAGACCCCCGGGCCCAGGGCAGGTCCCGGGGGTCGCCGTCGCTCTACGAGGTCGAAGGCGTCGTGTTGCCGGGACACTACATTCCCGCGTAGTACGCCGCTGCCTGCGCCCGGCTTTGCAAGCCGAGTTTCGTGAGCACCCGGCTGACGTGCGTCTTCGCTGTCGGCTCGGCGATGTCCAGCTCGCGGGCTATCTCCGCGTTCGACAGCCCTCGGCCGAGGCATTCGAGGACTTCCCGTTCGCGGGCGGTGAGTCCTTCGGGTTCGGGTCGCTCTGCCGTACGCGTCTGGGCGAAAGCGCTGATAAGCCGCCGGGTGATCGACGGCGAGATGAGACCGTCGCCACGCGCGACCAGCCGCACGGCCTGGACGAGCGTGTCCGCGTCGGCGTTCTTGAGCAGAAACCCCGCAGCTCCCGCACGGAGGGCACCGAAAACATACTCATCCTGGTCGAACGTGGTCAGGATGATCACGTCCGCGACGCCGTTCAGTTCCGCCGTGGCCGCGATTCCGTCCAAGCGCGGCATGCGTATGTCCATGAGCACGACATCTGGCCGCATTTCGAGGGCCATGTCCACCGCGGTACGCCCATCCGCCGCCTCACCGATCACCTCAATGTCGGAAGCTCCACCCAGAATCAGCAGCAGCCCCGCGCGCACGGCTGCGTGATCGTCCGCGACCAGCACCCTGATCATGGCGTCTCCTCCGGAAGGGGCAGCTCGGCGCGGACCCGCCAGCCGTTCAGGTACGGCCCCGCCTCGAACGCGCCCCCGATGAGCGTGGCGCGTTCCCGCATCCCGACCAGCCCCGCCCCTGCCCCCGGCAGGATCGGGTGATGATCGCCGACCGGATTGTCGACGGTCACGATGACCATGTTCGGACCATAATCGAGGGTGACGTCGGCGGGAGCCGTACCGTGCTTGAGGGCATTCGTCAGGGATTCCTGAAGGATCCGATAGGCGGCGAGATCGACAGCGGCGGGCAGATCGCGAGCCGAACCGTTGACCGTGAGCGTGGCCCGAAGTCCCGATCGTTCGATCAGGTCCCCGGCGTCGGCGAGCCTGCGCCGCGTCGGTTCGTCCTGATCTGGCGTCTCCGCACGAAGCAGGCCGATCATGGCGCGCATCTCCGCCATCCCCTGAACGCTGTTCTCCCTGATTGACTCCAAGATCGCCTGTACGGCCCGGGGTTCCAGGTCCGAGCGGGAGAGCACCCCCGACGACTGGATGGCGATCGCGCTGAAATGATTGGCGACTAGGTCGTGGAGCTCCCGGGCCATTCGCGTGCGCTCGGCGGTGATCGCCAATTGCTGGTCGAGTTCGGCCAACCGGGCGATCTGCTCCGCCCGGGTCCGCTCGGCCTCAGCCTGGTCACGATGCTGGCGAACGATGACCGCTGTGATCACCGGGCCGATTCCGATCAGGCCGGCCTGAACGCCCACGATCGCGATCGCCCGCCAATCCTGGGCGGCATATCCGGCGGCCGCGCCGATCACGAGCGTGATCACCGGAGTGATCCGGAGAAGCGCGCGGGACAGCGGCGCAGGGCCGTACAGGGCGGCGGCATAGATGTTGTCGGTAAATATCAGGACTGTGCCCAGGGAAGGGCCGAGGAGGATGTCGCCCAATAGGGAGACAAATCCCAGCACGAGGGTGAGGATCGGCGCCCGGCGGCGTAGCGCGATGCCGGCGCAGCTGATCGCGAGCGGTCCGATGAGCAGGCTCGGCGGCGTCGCTCTCGGGATGAACACACCCGCGGCGAGCAGGACAAGACCGGCGATGAAGAACACGCCGGCCATCCAGGTGTCCTGCCGGAGGGGAGCCATGCCTCTATCTCATCATCAGGCGTACATCGAAGGATGTATCCCGGTTCGTTCACGTTGACGAGGACTACAGGAGGCCGGGCACCCACGATGGAATCAAGGAGGTGTCCGGCATGCTGGCACTGATCATCGCGTGCGAGATCGGCTTCTGGGTGTTCCTCGGCCTCGGCCTGATCGCCCGATACGGCCTGCGGTTGTCCCGCGTGAGCGCAATCGTGCTGCTATGCGTTCCGCTGATCGATGTGGTGCTGCTGGTGGCAGGCGTGATCGACATGCGTTCCGGAGCCGTGGCGACCTGGCAGCATGGGCTCGCGGCGACGTACCTCGCGTATTCCGTGGTGTTCGGCCACCGGACAATCCAGTGGGTCGACGCACATGTCGCCCACCGTTTCGCCGGCGGCCCGCCGCCCTGGAAGCCACCGTCGGGCGGCTCCGCGCGCATCCGCTACGAATGGGGCTTCTGGCTGAGAATCGTCCTCGCGTACGGCATCGCCTGCGGACTCCTCTTCGCCGCGATCGTGATGGTTGGAGATGATGCACGGACAGAAGCCCTGTCCGCCTTCATGCTCGGCGCGCTGAAAGTCCCCCTCATCGCCGCGATCTGGCCGATCAGCTACACCCTCTGGCCAAAGAAGGACCAGGTCACGACGGGGTAAGCTCGGTTGGCAGATACGCGTACACGCGCCAGCCCCCCGCATACGGTCCCACCTGCACCGTCCCGCCCACCGGCGTAGCCCGTTCCCGCATCCGCTTCACCCCAGAATGCCGGGTGGGCCTCCCGCCAACCGGACTGTCAACCGTAAGCGTGATCGCACTCGGCTGATACCCGATGATCACCGTGGCCGTATCCGTCCCATGCTCGAGGGCATTCGTCAAAGCCTCCTGAACAATGCGATACCCCGCCAGATCCACACTCCGCGGCAACGGCCTCTGCGCCCCCGACACATGCAGCCGCGCCGCCAGCCCCGCCTGCCGAGACCGCTCCAGCAAGATCACCGCATCCCCGAGCCCTCGCCCATCGGCCCCCAGCGTCCCCTCGACCATCTCAGCCAGGACCCGCTCCGTCTCAATATCCACCCGCCGCCGCCGTACAGCCTGCACGACGAACAACACCACAAGAAAAAACGCAGCCGTAACGACGATGCCCAGGTTCATCAGCATCAGCCCCATCGGGTGAGATTGGGTGGTTATGTCCCTTTTCATTGCCCAAGCAATTGCACTCCACGCCCATCCGCTGAGATCTTTGACCCTTCTTGGCAGGGGCAACTAACCCGTCCCCCACCCAACCCGCCCCCCAAACCCCAAAACCGATAAACGATCACATCCCTCAAGGCCCACCAGCACGTCAACACGCCATCCACCTTCGAAGACCTGGCCATCCGCCCCCTCCGCAACTCGGACGAGTCGTACATCACCCTCCGAGACGCCCTCCCCACCGCGGCGACGCAATCAGCCCCCAAGCCGCGCAACCGCCCGCCCGCCCTGGCGCGTCCAAGTGCTTGCCCTTCCCCAGATCACACCCCTGGCCGACGACTCCCAAGAAGATCGACAGCCTCGCCGCGAGAGGGCGCGGCCCACGGGATAATTGGCTCGATCAGGCGCACCCGACTGGTACAGTTGGATCCGTTGCCGACGACAAGCCGCTCAGAGGCAGCAAGCAGGCGGCCGTAGCTCAATGGATAGAGCATCTGACTACGGATTAAATCATAACTTCCAACGTACAAACAGCATGTGCGCAGGGACTGGCACAACCAACGTACAACTGGAATTAGACGCTCAATCTTTGATCTTCCACAGAGCCGCATCACCGCAGGTTGACCCCCGTTCCATCCTCGGATGGCGGGGGTTTTGTCATGTCCGGAGTTCCTCCGGCGGCTGCGGAAGATCTCCGCGCGAGAGCATTCGGCGCCCTCGTGATTGGCTTGTTCCGGCGTTTCCTCGACGCGTTTGATTTCAATTCGAGCGTTCGTTTATGGACCGTTAGTCAGCCTCTATTCAGTGGCCTATTAGCATGGTCGCAGGCTCGCCGAATTGCGCAATCTGACTTAGGCTAACCTACCGGTTACATTTCCCTTACCTGGATAGTGGCGCTCCGAAACGCAGATCCGGACATACCCACGCAATAGCCTGGGACCCCAACTACGCCCTGTGCATGTCCGATGAACACGCAGGTGAGAGCGCTTGGCTTCTCTTATGAAACGGTCCAACACCGGGTTCACATCGAGCACACGGGCACCTACAGTGGACATTTCTCGCCATCTCACCCTGGGAAGTAGATCGCGGATTATGGGCCCGGCACACGGGGACGCCGGACCGGAAAGGCACCACCAGTGGACGTTGCCAGCCACCCGACCGCCACAATCCTCGTCCGCCTGTCCATCGGGGCGGGGGCCCTCACCATCGCCGAATTCACCCTCGGCATCCTCGGCACCACCTTCGCACTCCTCTCCGGGATGGCTGCCGGAACCCTCGCGCTCTGCGGCATCGGGCTGCGCATCCTCATCGCCATCAGGACCGGCGTGGCGAGGATCATCGCCGCGATCGAGAGCCAGGGCCGGGCAAACCGCGAGAAGGTGTCCGCGGTCGACGCCCACCTGGGCGGGCTGATCGAAGCCGACGGCCGGGCCAGCCGGGAGAACATGGAGGCGGTAGCCCGCAAATACACCCTGACCCGCCGCGAGTGGCTCAGCATCGGGGCACAGGCGTCATCGCGAGCTCGCATGGACGCCGAGCTGGCGTTGGGTATCGCTGACACGGGTCCGTTCAGGGCGTTCGGAAACTAGTCGTCGATCCCGTACTCGCGGAAGGTCTGCCGGCGGAGCTCGGCCAGATCCTTGAGGATGTCGTTCTTCTCGTCGTCAGGAATGTTGGGTGACTGCTCGATCTTCCTGACGACGGAATCCCCGCGCACCTGATCGCTGATCTTCAGCTCTTTCGGTTCGGCCAGGCCGCGCTCGACGAGGATCTCACCGAGGGACTTCCCTCCGGCTGTGGCGGACACTCGGAGGCGCTCGATTGCTTCGCGCTCAGCGTCTCCCTCGGTCATCAAAGCACTCGCGCGTTCGGGTGGGGGATTGCCCTCGGGGTACCCGGCGGCGGCCAGGAATCGGCTCACAAGGTCGGCCAATTCCGGGTGGCGCACAACGATTGCGCGGGCAAATCGAGTTGCAGCGTCCACGTTGGGCTGATTCTTCCCTTTGAGCCAGCGATGGGCTGTGGTCCTGTCGCGGCCGGCCAGTTCCCCCACCCCGGTCGGGTTGAGGTTGGCCGCTTTCATGATCTCCGTTAGCGCATCGCGAAGTAGGTCGCGGTCCCACTCTGTCGTGTGCACGCACGCACCATAACACGCAGGTTGACAGGTCCTATCGCAGGTGACGGCGTTGCTACCTGGTGGGTAAGTGTGCGTGCACGTGACATGCGCACCTCGTGATGCTTCCGTTACGGAGGAGTCAGGTGGGAGGTGTTGCGTGCATGCACACCACCATGAGAGAGTGCGTGCATGCACACCACAACCGCAACGACGCGGCCCGCCATCCGGCTCCGCCGTAGCCAGTGGGACCGGCGCATGAACGAGAAGGGTCTGACGACGGCCCTGGCCCGCGCCGAGGCGATCGGCGTCAGCAGGTGGACGGTCGGGCGAATCGAGTCGGGCGAGATGCGGCCGGGCGAGCACTTCATCGCCGCCGTCCTGCTGGCCCGCCCCGACATGAAGTTTGAGGAGCTCTTTGAGGTCGTCGAGGAGTCGTCCTGATGGCCCGGCCCCAGAGCGAGCTCTCCGCCGTCCGTCGCCGCGCCGTCGACATCTCGTGGGCGCGCACACCCGACCGTGCCGAGCGCACTCAGCCCGCCACCAACGCGTCCCCGGTCAGCCTCGCCCACTGGGTGAAGAAGGTCCGCGAAGAGGGGCTCGTCAAGAGCGAGGCCGACATCCTCAAGGCCGCCAAGAACTACCACCGCGCCTACATGACCCAGCTGTCGCTGAAGGCTTCCGCCGCCCGCAGGACAAAGGCCGCGAAGGCTGCCGGCCGATGAACGAGCTCGCACTGACGGAGTCCCCGTCCCTTCGCGCCCAGTTCGCCGACCGGGTGGACGTCCTCGACAAGGTGAAGGCGATCAGCCTTCTCCCCGACGGCGTGCACACGACGACCGAGATGGTCGCCGCCTATTACGAGGTCGAGGCGGAGACGATCCGAAAGGTCGTCCAGCGCAATCGGGTCGAGCTCGCGGCGAATGGCCTAGTGGTCTTGAGGGGTAGCGACCTCCGCGAGTTCAAGCGCTCCACAGAGGGACTCGGTGTCCCTCTGCCAGCAAACCTCAATGCGCTGACGCTGTTCACCCGCCGGGTTGTTCTGAACATTGGCCAACTCCTCACCGAGTCCCAAGTCGCCGCCGACGTCCGCGCCTACCTCCTGAACGTCGAGGAGGTCGCGACCCGCGAGCAGCGCTCTCAGGCCGTCGACATGGTCGAGCTGTCCAAGGCGCGCGTGCAGATGCTCGCTGCGGCGTTCGGCTACCTCGACGACCAGTGGATCAAGGCGAAGATGCGGATCCAGGTCGCCATCGGCCTGGGTGGGCAGCCCGAACTCGACCCGCTGGACATGCCGCTCTACGTGCCCGACTTCCTGAAGTCCAAGGGGCTGCGGAAGAAGGACGTCTCGTCCGAGCAGTCCTGGTTCGGCAAGCGCGCCGCCTCGCTGTACGAGGCCGAGCACGGCAACAAGCCGGGCCTGCGGGCCACCGACATCCCTGACGGCAGCGTGCGGACGACGCTCGCGTGGACGCAGCGGGATCTCCCGATCTTCGAAGAGGTCTGGGACCGCTGGTACGCCGCGAAGTACACGCCGGCCCCGGACGACGCGCTCTTTCTCACCCCGTAATGCCGCGAGCCCCGACCATGCCGGGCCGGAGCTCGCGATGACCCCGCCCTCCCCACGCCAAGCAGAGAGAGCAGAACCAATGACCATTCTTCCTGACGCGGAGGCCACGGCCACCCCGCCCGTCCTCATCGCCTCCGCGACGCCCGCCCAGATCTGGGCGCACGTCACGACGTGCTCCGCGTGCACCCGCGACCGGCTGGTCCGCTACCACGCCGGTCGGCGCATGCTGGAGACGGACGCGGCCGAGCGCCAGCGCTTGGAGGCCGGACTGCGGGAGCGGGTCGGCGAGCTGCACGGCCAGTCCATCCCGGTCCCGGGCGTCGAGCCCGCGCTCGACCTGATCGCCGCCGCGCACTGGAGCGACCTGCAGGACGCCATCGAGGCGGCCGGTTTCGCGCTCCTCATCCAGGGGCCGAGCGCGCACCGCCAGCACTGGATCATCTCCATCTCCGAGGGCCAGGGCGGACGCCTGGCTGAGGGGGTCACCAAGCACGCCGCGCTGGTGGAGCTGGCCCGCGACATCCCGTCGGTGCCGGGCTTCTTGGCCGCTCTGGCGGAGGGCCGCTCGAGCGAGGCGCAGTCGATCGTGGACGCTCTCGTCGAGTACGCGGCCCAGACCAACTCGTCGACGTCTGACGCCCGGGGCGCACTGGTCGCGGCTCTGCACGTCGGGCAGGGCCACACCGCGAGCGAGGCGGCTGATCTGGCCGAGCGTGGCTACGACGCCCTCGCTGAGGCGGACGTGCTGTGCGACCACGACGCGTGTGTGAGCGAGGCGCGGGACCTGGCCGACGACCTGATCGAGCGGTCACGGCGCGCGGCGCTGACGGCGATCGACGACGCACGCGAGGCCGATGCCGACCTGGGGGACCAGACGGTTCCGGCCGTGCGTGACCGCTCCCACCTGCACCCCCGCCAGCAGGCGGCTCTCGTGCGGCTGGACGAGATGTTCGCGGCCCGCGAGGCGGAGGTGTCGGCCCGATGAGCACGTCCCCCACCGTCCGCCGCGTCCTCCTGATCGCCTGCCACGTGCTCCCGATCGTCGCCCCCGGCGTGCCTCTCTCCGAGGTGATCACCCGGGTCGTCGGTGCGATCAAGGCTCCTGGCCTCGCTTGTGAGGTGGCTGTCGCCGACTCGCTGGCGGCGGTCGTCGCCCACCTGCGCATCGGCATCAAGCGCGACCCCGCCAAGATCGTCGACGACTGGGCCGCCAACCGCAGCCTCCGCGAGGTACGCCGCCTCCTCGCCGAGATCGCCGGTGACCACGCCGTCGTGCAGCAGCTGTGTGACGAGCACGACGCGGAGACGCGGCGGCTGGAGCGGGGTGGGCTCGATGGCTGACCACTGGGACTACCTGTACAGCCTCACCTCCGACGAGCGGCGGGCGGAGCTGATCACCGGCCTGGACCGCCTCGCCGCCCTCCTCCGCGCCGAGCCCGGCCTCTCCAAGCCTTCGGTGAGGGTCGAGTTTGACCGCTACTCGTCGCGGCACCGGCCTGCCGCTGAGCAGATCGCACAGGCGTTGGTCCTCATCGGCGAACTGGCCGACTCGTCCATCGCGCTGGAAGTCGTTAACGGCACCCCGTACGCGAAGGTGATGATCCGGGGCCGTCTCGCGGGGCTGCCTGTCGAGATGACCCTGTGGGCCGAGGGGCTGTGCGAGCACCGGCCGAACGAGAAGCGGAAGCGGGACCGGTGGGTCATCCCCGCTGAGCTGGTGGACGCGGTGGCCGAGCGTAACCGGATCGGCGGTGGCGTCGATGAGCACTGACCGCGCTGCGTTCACGGCAGGGCTGCGCCGCCTGGCCGACCTCCTCGACGCCAACCCCGACATGGGCCTGCCGTTCGACGGCCGCGCCGTGCCGATGTCGATCTACCTGGACGGCGACACTGCGACCACGTCGGCACTGGCGCTCATCGCCGCTATGAACGAACCGGCCAAGCCCGTCATCGAGAGCAACTTCCTGAAGATCGACGGACGTGTTCACGGGCTCCGCGTCGAGATCTGCCTGAAGCCTCGCGAAGTCTGCGAGAAGCGAATCAACGCCGCCTACCGGGACTCGCAGGGCGTGCAGCACGAGGTCACCGAGTGGGTGATCCCGCCCGCGCTGACCGAGGCGGTGGAGGCGCGCCGTACGGCGGGGCCGCTGCCGGTGCTACACCACCCGACCTACTGCGGCGAGTGCGGCCACGACATCAGGCCCGTGCCGATGACCGACATCCAGCGGGTGCTGGACCGTCACGCCGCTGAGGTGACGGCCGACGAGCCCGACGAGCCTCACGACCAGTACTGCGACTGCCGCGACTGCGCCGATCGGGCGCGGGCCGCCTTCCGCGCCGCGAAGAGGGAGGCCGACCGTGGCTGACATCAGCATCCCCCCGGGGCCGATCGGCGACGAGCCGTACGACGCGATCCGCCCCGTCGGCCGCGAGCGGCAGAGCGACGCCAACAGGGCCGCCCTGAGCGAGGCCTTGGCCGGGATCGAGCTCGGCAGCTACGACCGGCGGATCGTCGCCGCACTCGCGGGCCAGGACGGCTCCACGGTCGCGGTGATCTGCTCCTGGCTCCAGCGCGCCCGCGCCGCCCTGCCGGACGGCGTGATCGTCCTCCCGGAGCCCGCCGAACTCGGCCTTCCCTGGACGGACGGCGGCGACCTGCTGGCCCTGCGCGGGCCGGAGATCGTCCTGTTCCCCGACGGCGCGGACGAATGGACCATGGGCGCGACCACCGCCCGCGAGATCGCCGCCCAGCTGGCCGCGATGGCGCAGGTGCTGGACGAGCGCGCCGCCGGGGGTGGTGCGTGATGCCGCTCTGCTGCCCTGTCGCCGACCCCTGCGACCGCCACAAGACGAAGCTCACCGGCGCCGAGCCCGACTGGAACGTCCGGACCGAACGGCTGCTTGAGGCCGCCCTGTACGCGCTGCGGTCCGAGGAGGACCCGCTGCCGCTGATCAGCGCCGCCGAGACCGCGTGCCGGATCAGCGTCGGCGAGCTGCCCGCCGCCGAGATGGACGGCTACCCGTTCCCCGGCGAAGACAGCGGACCCGAGTGCACGTGCCCGACCGACCTGAAGGCGCGTGGCGGCTTCACGAGCAGCTGCCGGGCTTGCTCTCCCGCCATCCCACGACCCACCACCAGCGAGCCCAGCGAAGGAGGCTCGCGATGAGCCACAACTACCAGCGCGGCGAAACCCTCCGAGTCACCTTCAACGTCAAGGTCGAGGACCTCCACGACCGGCTGCCCACCTACGTGACCGTCCACATCCCCGGCCAGGACGCCGACGACTACCTCACGCAGCTCGACCTCGCCCACCCGGAACTCACGGTCGAGCGGGTCCTGCCCGCCGACGGCGACGCACAAGAGGGCGACCTGTGGCGGGACCGGGACGGCGGCCTGTGGTTCGCCCAGCTCGTCGAAACCGACGACGCCAGCGACACCCCGTACATCGAGCTCCGGCCCGAGAGCACCCGCAAGCGGGCCCGGGGCAGCGACTACAGCTTGCAGGGCGTCAACCGCGCGCACGGCCCGCTGGTCCTGGCCTACCGCGAGCAGCCCGCCGAGCCGGAGCAGCAACTGACGGCCGCCGACCTGCCCGGCATGAACGACGCCCGCGTCATCATCCCCGGCGTCCACCGCGACCAGCCCATCCGGATCGTCCACGCCAACCGCGACGAGGGCGACGACATCGTCCACGTCCGCTGGCAGGACCTCCGGGCGCTCTACCCGGCGTCCTCGGTCACCGTCCCGGCCACCACGGCGATCCGCCTGGCCGGAGGCGCGTGATGGCCATCCGCTTCTACGACATCGGCCAATCCGACTGGCCCGACGACATCAGGCAGTGCGCCGAATGCTGCGCCCTCGTCCTGGCCGTCAACACGTACGCGCACGCGGCATGGCACGAGCAGATCAACGAAGCGCTGGAGGCGGGCCGATGAGCTGGCACGCCGACCCCGACATCGAGGACGACCGCTACCGCGAATGGGCCGACGACGCCCTCGACCACCTCAACGACGACGACCAGGACGACGACGAATGAGCCTCTACTACAGCCCCGAAAACTACGGGCTCACCACCATCGGCGAAATCGACTGGTCCGACGGCTGCTACCAGTTCGACTACACCGTCATCTGGCGCAACCAGGACGGCCAGCTCCTCTACGGCGAAGACACCGGCTGCTCCTGCCCGTCCCCGTTCGAGGACACCGGCCTCGACGACCTGACCGCGTGCACGCTGCCCGAACTCCAGGCCCACCTGGAGAAGCGGCTCGACGAGGAGTTCCCGGCGTCGGAGACCGACGAGCGGTACGCCGAGAAGCGGAACACCCGGGCCGCTGTGATCGTCGACCTGATCAGCCGGGCGCGTGGCTGATGGAAGGCCTCTACACGCCCACCGGCCGCTACCTCGGCACCTGGCCCAACGGTTCGCCGGAGTGGCACGCCGCCCGCGCCGCCCGGCTCGGCGGGTCCAGCATCGCCGCCGTCCTCAGCCTCTCCCCCTGGGAGTCGCCGTACAGCCTGTGGTGCCAGATGGCCGGCATCGTCACCCCCGAGCCGGAGACGAACGAGCAGGCGCGCGGCCACTACCTGGAGCCGTCCATCGCCAACTGGTTCGCCGACCAGCACCCCGACTGGCACGTGTGGGAGACCGGCACCTGGACGCATCAAGAGCGGGACTGGCAACTCGCCAACCCCGACCGGCTCATCCGCCACCACCGGCCCGAAGGCGGCTGGCCGGTCGGCTGGTACGACATCGAAGTCGGCGCCCTCCTGGAGATCAAAACCGACGCCGACGGCAGCGGCTGGGGCGAACCCGGAACCGACCAGGTGCCCCTCTATTACAGGTGCCAGGCCCAGTGGTACATGGACGTCCTCGGCCTGCCCCGCGCCCACTTCGCCGTCCTCACCGGCCGCCTGGAGTTCCGGGAGTACGTCGTCGACTACGACCCCGCCGACGCCCAGGTGATGCGGGAGGCCGCGGTCGAGTTCCTCGACTCGCTGCTGTGGGGCGAGATGCCGGAGCTGGACGCGCACGTCGCCACCTACGAGGCCGTGCGCCGAGTCCACCCCGACATCGAACCCAAGCTCGACCTCGACCTCGACGACAACCAAGCGGCCGAGTTCCTCACCGCGCTCGCCGACGCCGAGCAAGCCGCCGCGGCCGACCAGGCCGCCCGCACCCGCCTGCTCAACGCCATGGGCAAGGCCCGCCGCGCCCGCTGGCGCAAGCACACCCTCGCCACCCGGCAGACCCGCAACGGCGGAGCGCCGTTCCTGGTGGCCGGACGCAACCTCCCCGACCCTGCCGAACTCATCGGAGTCGCCGTATGACGCTGGAGAGAAGGCCGCTGGCTGAGCGGCTATGGGAGAAGGTCCAGCGCGGCGGCGAAGCCGAGTGCTGGGTCTGGTCCGGGCCGAAGACAAACGGCTACGGAGTCATCGGCGAGGGCGGCCGTGGAGCCCCGACGCTCCGCGTGCACCGCGTGGCGTACGAACTCCTCGTCGGTCCGATCCCCGAGGGCCTGCACCTCGACCACCTGTGCCGTAACCGCCCCTGCGTGAATCCCGCCCACCTGGAAGCGGTCACGCAGGAGGAGAACAACCGGCGCGCTGGACAGGCCCGCACCCACTGCCCGCACGGCCACGAACTGCCCGCCAGCGGCGCCGATGGTCGCCGCTACTGCAAGACCTGCCGCAAGGCCTACGACCGCAAGCGCTACCTGACCAAGAAGAGGTCCCGATGACCATCGACACCATCGCCGTCCGGCAGGACTCCCTGCCCGAGCGGATCGAATACTCCCGCGCCCTCGCGGTCTCCAACCTGCTACCCAAGCAGTACCAGGGCAAGCCGGAGAACGTCCTGTACGCCATCGAGTTCGGGCGGTCGCTCGGCATCGAGCCGATCGCAGCCATCACCGGCGTACACATTATTGAAGGCCGCCCGTCGGCGTCCTCCGGCCTCATCTCCGCACTGGTGCGGCGGGCCGGGCACCGGCTGCGGGTGTGGGTGGAGCGCGACCAGGCGGGCCGCGTCCTGGCCGCCGTCGCCACGGTCATCCGCAAGGACGACCCCGAGTTCGAGTTCCGCGCCACGTGGACGCTCGCCCGGGCGCAAGCCGCCGGGCTGACCGGCAAGCAGGTGTGGAAGTCCTACCCCGAAGCCATGCTCAAGGCCCGCGCCATCTCCGAAGTCGCGCGGGAGGCGTGCGAGGAGGAGCTGTCCGGCGTCGGCTACACCCCGGAGGAGTTGGGCGCCGAGGTCAACTCGGACGGGTCCGTGGTGGTGACGACCGCGGTGGCGCGGGAGAACCGGCCCGGCCAGACGGTCCGCGAAGCCGTCGCCCCGGCCGAGCCGCCGCCGGTGCCGGAGGACATCGAGGAGAAGATCACCGGTCCGCAGCAGAAGAAGATGGGCGCCCTCATGAGGGAGCGCGGCATCACCGACCGCGACACCGCGCTCGCGTTCGTCGCCGACGTGATCGGCCGCGAGGTCGCCAGCCGTAACGAGCTGACGAAGGCCGAGGCCGGACGGGTGATCGACCACCTGGAGAACCCGCCCGCCGAGGCTGCCGAGGAGCCGGTGGACGCCGAGGTTGTCGACGACGACGAGGCCGAACGCCTCCTGGCCCTGATCGTCGCCGACTGGGAGACCGCCGGAGGTGTCACCGCCGAGCTGACCACCGTGTTCCGGGCGGCGGTGGGCGTAGGCCACCGGGAGGCCAGCGAGGCGCAGCTGCAGCAGTTCCTCGACCAGCTGCGCGCCGGCCAGTACCAGCCGACCGAGCCGGTCCTGTGACGCCGCGCCTGGGGTCCTGCCGGATGGCGGCCTTCGACCTCGAGACCTCCTCCGCGAACCCGGAAGAAGCCCGGATCGTCGAGGCGTATCTCGGCTGGGTCGGTGGCGGTATGGCGCCGATCGACCACCCGCCGATCCTGGTGAACCCAGGCGTGGAGCTCGCTCCCGACAACATCGAGATCCACGGCTACACCAACGAGTACCTGGCCGAGCACGGCGACCCAGCCGACGCCGGCGTGCAGACGGTCGCCTCGCTCGTCGGCGACGCCTGGCGGGAAGGCCTGGCCCTGGTCGGGCATAACGTCGTTTACGACCTCACCGTTCTCGAGCGCGAGCTGGCCCGGCATGGGCTTCCGCCGCTGGCGGAGTGGGCGGGCGGCCGGATCGGGCTGGTCGTCGACACCCGCGTCCTGTCGGTCCACGTGGATCCCTGGCGGAAGCGGGTCAGCGAGAAGCAGGGCGCGCACACGTTGAAGACGTGCGCGCAGGTGTTCGGCGCCGGGTGGGTGGACGAGAAGGCGCACGGCGCCCGCTATGACGCGCTGATCTCGCATCGGGTGGCGCGGCGGATGGGCGAGATCGCGCATCTGCCGCGCGAGTCGCGGCCGCGGATCCAGTCGGGTTACGGCGATGACCGGCATCTGTTCGACGACCTCGCCGTGGACCTTCCCGCCTTGCACGTCGCGCAGAAGCGGTGGGCGGCGGAGAAGGCGGCCTCTTACCAGGAGTACCTGCGGTCGCCGAAGGCCAAGGAGAAGCAGGACCCCGAGGCCGTGATCTGTGGCGAGTGGCCGATCCAGTACGCGCCGGCGGCCCGCCAGGAAGCCCTCACCCCCTGACAAGCAGAAACCCCTGCCGCCCTTCACGCGGCAGGGGCCCTACCTCCCGAAGGAGCAAGTAAATGACCAACAACATTCAGCCTACCGGCAGCGGCGCCATCGAGCCGATCCCGTCCGGCGATGACCCGCTGACCCTGCCCCTACACCTGATCGACCGCATGAACGCCCACCTCGACGCGGAGATTGCGCACATGCAGGGCAGTGGCGGGGAGTTGATCCGCCAGCTGGAGGAGCAGGCGGCGGCGGTTCGGGCCGATGCGGATCGGCGGATCGCGGAGTTGGCGGCCGAGGCGGAGCGGGTCCGTTCGGGGGTGGACGCGGATGTGGCTCGCGTGCACGCGCTGGGTGTCGAGTTGGCTCGTCGGGCGCAGGCGGCGGGGGTGCGGTCGTGAGCCGCCGGGGCCGTCACGAGGGGCGGCGACGTTACCGGCTGCTGCCGTCGCGCCCTCGCCACACCGTTGAGGCGGTGTTCCGGGCGTGGCTGGCTGCTGGTCGTCCGCCGCTGCGGCTGGTGCCGCCGGTGTCGTGCGCGCCTGAGTGCGCCTGCCACCCCGAGGCCGCCGAGACGCGGCGGTATGTCCACCCCTACGAGATCCGGAGCGCAGCATGAGCGCGATCACCCCGCCCACGCCGGACAACATCGCCGCGATGCTGACCGACAGCGACAACGACTACCACGACGGGAACGACTGGCACCTGGGGATCTCGGCGGCCGGGAACGTGGTCTCGATCGAGGTCACGCCGCACGACGTGGCGCACGAGGAACTACCGGTCGAGCGTTTCGAGGCTCACGTCTTCGCCGTCGAGCCCGCGCCGCCGGTCGCCTCCGCGCCGGTCGAGCTGGACGCCGAGACGGCCCGGGAACTGACCTACGACGGCCACGGGGCCACCATCGACGGCTGGACCGTCGTCGCGCAGGTCGAGACCGGCAGGAGCCGGTGGACGTCCCATCACCGGCTGGTCATCCGCAACGAGACGGGCGAGCACTTCGCGGCCACGTTCCGGCGGGGCCTGACCGAGATGCAGGAGACCCAGCCGTGGGAGGACGAGCAGGTCGCGAAGTTCACGCCGGTCGCGCCCCGGGCGAAGGTCGTCCGGACGGTCGAGTGGGTCAAGCCGCCTGCCCCGGCCCCGGATCTGCTGATCGATCCGGACTGCCGGGACGGCAAGTGCGGGTCGTGCGTGGGCGGCCCGTGCGAGCACGGCTGCCACCAGGGCGGTGGCTCGTGATGGCCCTGCCGGAGATCACCAGCCCCGCCGAAGGCCACCTGGACGAGCTGCTCATCCGCGTCGCCCAGATGCAGACCCTCAACGTCGAGGCCGACGACATCGTGACCGACCTGGCGGAGGACCTGGACGCGTGCGATCTGGCCGACGCCCGGCGCGAGGTGTCAGTGATCGCCCATGCCCTGCGGAATCTGACGCGGATCGGCGAGGCGCATGACGCGAAGCTTCGGGAGGGCGGAGATGACTAGTCGCCCCTCCCCGAACGAGTTGTACGAGCAGGCGGGCGGCGATCCCGACCGCTACCGCGCTCTGATGATCGAGCACGGCCACCTGATCCCCGGCAAGTCGGAGCCGCTGCCGTGCGGCTGGACGCCCCGAGCAGCCGCGCCTGAGCTGACGCCCGCCGACGAGATCCGCGCCGCCGCCGATCTCCTCCGTGCCACCATCCCGGGCCAACCGGCCGATGTCGTCGCCCGGGTGGTGCAGTCCGACAGCGAGAACATGGACGCGGTCGCGTTCTGCGACCAGCCCGCCCACGAGCCGTACGACACGTGCGACCACTGCCACACGGTGGAGGTGCACAGCGTCCAGCTGGCCGCGCTGATCGCCGCGCTGTTCAACGCCCGCGAGCCGATCGCCCGGCTGTTGGAGATCCACACCGAGATCTGCCATGGCGACGGCTGCGCAACGGTGAACGTCGCCCGCGCGTTGAACGGGGGCGACCGTGACTGAGCCGATGACAGACGACCGCCGCGCCGAGATCCAGCAGCGCCGCGAAGCCCTCGACCTGCACGCCACCGCAGGCGAATGGCGCTACCTGGGCGATGACTGCGTGCTCGTCTTCCCCGACGACGGCGGCATGGCCGAGAACGTCGCGTCGATCACCGTCTGGGGCGAAGCCGGATCTGAGGAGGAGTCGGCGCTGGGCGAGTTTATCTCCCACGCCAAGGACGACATCCCCGACCTGCTGGCCGAGGTCGCCCGGCAGAAGGCCGTGATCGACGTGCTCGCCGCGCGCGTCGGGCACGACCTCACATCCAGCGCCTGCCTCCGCCGGGCCGAACTCCAAGCCGGGCTCAGTCCGACCGAGAAGACCGCGCCGATCTGGGACGGGCCGTGCGAGACGTGCACCGCCCTTGCGGAGGTGAACGGTCAGTGAACGAGTCCCTGCCCGACGACCGCCTCGCCGAAATCCAGACGACCATCCCCGAGTCCTACGACCCGCCGTGGACCTACCAGCCCGGCGAGGACGCCAACGGCTACCTCGTCTGGCTCGTCGCCTCCCACTCCGGCGAGGTCCTCATTGCCACCGTCCCGGACTACGGCGAGCAGCTGGCCCAGTTCATCGCGGACGCCCGCGCATCCATGCCCCAACTGGTCGCCGAGGTGGTTCGGCTTCGCGCTCTGCTTGACGGCCCGTGCGGCTCCTGCCACCCCTGCGACAACTACCGCGACGAAACCTGGCGGGAGGCCGGGCGGACACCACCGCACGTCATCGAGTGGGACGACCTCCGGGCCGAGAACGAGCGTCTGGAGCGGGAGAACACCCGCCTGGAGGCCGCGCTGCTCGAAGCCCAAGGGCGGCTCAACGACGCTCAAGCGCCCGCCGGGGAGGTGGCCCGGTGACTCCCGACCTCATCCCGCAGCTCGCGTGGTGGCTGCTCGTCGTCGGCGGACTCGCCTACGGCCTACGCCGCCCCATCCGCACACGTCCGAAACCGTCCGGGAACGTCCGGAAGCGTCCGCGACCGTCCCTCAAGCGCCTCGTCGACCTCGACCACGTCCTCCCCACCGACCTCCTCGTCAAAGACCCGCCGGAGAAGCCATGACCGCCACGCTCATCATCCTCGCCCTCGGGGCCGCCTTCATGATCGGCGGCTGGAGCGGCTACAAGGCAGGCAAAGGCGACCTCGACGACGTCAACGCCCTCGCCAACGACGCCGAAACCCAAGTCGACGACCTCATCATCGAGCGGGACCAGGCCCAGGAGGGTGTCCGCAGCGCCCGCGAACAGCTGGACGCGGCCGAACAGCGCGCCGGGCGTCACCTAGCCGACCTCAACCTCGAGCGTGCCGACCACGCCTACCTGAAGGCCGGACACCAGCACCTGCTCGACCAGCTCGCCCTCCAGCTCCAGGCGTGGGAGGACAAGGGCACGACTGGCTCCATCGAAGCCGCCCGCGACCTGCGCAAGGTGATCTACCCGCCCGACGTGACCGCTGCGATCGACACCGCGCTCGCCGCTGAGGAGCGGATCGCCGCCCAGATCGAGGGACGGTCCGCGTGATCGACCTGACCGCCGCAATCTCCGCCTCGGCCGCTTCCCCGGCCGAGGCGGCACCCGACATCACCATCACCGTCCACGGCACCCCAGCCCCGCAAGGCAGCAAACGCCACGTCGGCAACGGCGTCATGGTCGAATCCAGCAAGAAGGTCAAGCCATGGCGGCAAGACGTCAAAGCCGCCGCCCTGGCCGCCATGGAAGCCCGCAGCACCGTGCTCTACGGCGGGATCGGACAGGTCTCCCTCGTCCGCCTGACGGGCGCGGTAGCCCTCGACATCACCTTCACTTTCACCAGGCCGAAGAGTCACTACCGGACGGGACGCAACGCTCATCTGCTGCGCGACGCCGCCCCCGTCCGCCCTATCGGCTACCCGGACGCCTCGAAAATTCTCCGCTCTACCGAGGACGCTCTTACCGAGGCTGGGGTGTGGGAAGACGACAGCCGCGTGGTGGACGTGTCGGTCGCCAAGAGGTACGCGCTCGAAGGGCCGGACACGCTGCACGTGCCCGGCGCGGTGATCCGCATCTGGGCGCTCACCCCGCAGGCGGTGACCCATGGGTAAAGGCGCGATCATCACCTGCCGGTGCGGCTGCGAACGCACCGGACACAACCACGGCAACCACCTCCTCGCAGGCTGCCACAAGAGATGGCGGCGCGCCGGAAAGCCCGCCATCCCGCCCCGCCCGCCCGCACCCCGGGAGACGCAGCCGCCCTGGGAGCCGACCACGCCCGCCGTGATCGCCGCCGCTATCAAGGCCGCCCAGCTGAGTGACCGCCGCTACTCCATCGAATGGATCGCCGGCCATCTCGACTGCAGTGACCGGCACGTCTACCGGCTGGCCGCCGCTGGACGCCGGATCCTCGCCGCCCAGCAAGAAGGCGAGGACGCATGAGCGTCATCGGCCAGGAGGAGGGGATCAAGCACGGCACCCGGGCGGGCTACAAGCAGCACCTCTACCGCAAGGTGGACGCCTGTGAGGCGTGCCTGGAGGCGGAGCGGGGAGGCCCGCGCAAGCAGGCCCCCGCCTCATCGAAGCCCGCACTCACGAAGCCGGCACGCCCCAACCCCGATGCAGGGCTTCCCGGCGGCGTCACCCGGGAGGCCGCCCTGACGTACATCCCCTACGCCGACGCGCAGGGCCACGCCATCGCGCGCCGCGAGCGGATCAAGGCGGCAGCCGCCGCGATCCTGCTCGGCGCGCCGGACGTGATCGAAGCGCTCGGCGTGCCGGATGACGAGGTCGCCCTCGCCCGGCAGTTCGCCGACCGGCTGACCCAGCAGAGCGAGGCGGCATGAGCACCCGCGCCCACGGCACCCGAAACCGGTACGTCCACGGCCCCGACGAACACGACCAGCCAGGACCCTGCCGGTGCACCCCCTGCCGCGCCGCCAACGCGGAAGCCCAAGCCCAATACCACCGGGTGACCGCGCAACGAGCATGGGGAGCCGCCCCACCCGCCTACGTGGACGCGGCACCAGCCCGCGCCCACCTCAAGATGCTCGCCAAACACGGCATCGGCTGGAAACGCGCCGCCGCGCTCTCCGGAGTCGCCAACGGCGCCGTCTCCCGCCTCCTGTACGGCCTGGGCGAGCAGCCGCCCTCCGCACGGATCCGCCCCGAAACCGAGGCGAAGATCCTCGCCGTACAGCCCAGCCTCGACGTCCTCAGCGCCAAGACGCCCGTGGACGCCACCGGCACCCGCCGCCGCGTCCAAGCCCTCGTCGCGCTCGGCTGGTCATTGTCCGAACTCGCCCGCCGGATCGGGTGGATCCCCACCAACATGCCGACCCTGGCCCACCCGGCCACCACCACCGTGCAAGCCGCGACCGCCCGGCTCGTCCGCGACCTCTACAACCAGCTGTCCATGCACCCCGCCCCGGTGGGCGGATCCGCGACCAGGGCGCGACGCATGGCCGAAACGAAGGGCTGGCTGCCGCCGCTCGCCTGGGATGACGACCTGATCGACCTTCCGGACGCCGACCTGAAGACCGAGGTGGAGCGCCGGGCTGCGGACATGGACGACGAGGAAAGCTCGCGCTGCTGGTCGGCCCGCTACAAGCAGGGCGATCTGTCGCCACTCATCGCCGCCGGAGCACGCGAGCATGTCCGGCGGCTCAAGCAGGGGCAGGCGGCGTCATGATGCCCCCGACCCCGGCCCAGCTCGGCGCCGCCGCCACCGCGGCCGCCCGGGACGCGCGACGTAACCACTACGCCCGCCTGCTCGCCAAAGGCAACGACCGCGAGCTCGCAGCCGAAACCGTCGGCATCTCCGAGCGGACCCGCCAACGCTACGAGGCGCAACTACGGGAGGCTCGATGACGCGCCTCACCGTCCCCGCCCTCGCCAAGATGGCCAAGACCGCCTCCGGCGACCCCGCCGCCCTCACCCTCGCCACCCACCCCACCTCGGGAGACCGATACGCGGCCTGGTCCTACGGCTGCATCCTCCTCCCCACCGCCACCAGCCAGCAGCTGGCCGCCACCGACGGCCGCTACACCATCACCACCAAAGGCGCACTGACACCCGCCGAACGCGAAGGCTTCAGCGCCGCCCTCGTCGTGCAGAGGATGCTGCCGATCCTCGACCTGCCGCGCGAACACCAGGCCATGCCCAACGGCTGGGAGCACACCGTCGGCGAATTCCGCCGCGTCTACCTCGTCACCCCCGACTGCTCCCTCGCGGTCATGGACGACCTCTGGCAGGCATGGCGCACCTACGCGACCGGCCTCACCTGGGCCATCCGCTCCCCGGCTGGCACGGCCATCACCTGGGCACTCGATGAGACCGCGCGGGCGACCGCCCTGCTGCTCACCGTTCACCCCCGCACCGTCCCCACCCCGCCCGACTGGACCCCCGAAGGACCAACGGAATGACGCGCATCGACCTCACCACCAGCGAGCTCCACGAACTCCTTGTCCCCGTCCTCCCGCACGCATCCACCGACAAGGACTGGCCGGAGTACAACGTCGTCCGCCTCGAAGCCCGCCCCAGCAAGGACGCCCGCACCGGGGTTCTCGCCGCCATGGCTACCGACCGCGTCACCCTCGCCGCCACCCGCCACCACATCGACGAGCCCGTCGACGAGTTCGACATCAGCATCGACCGCGGCGACGCCACCAACTTGCTGCGCGTCTTCAAGCCGACCAAGAAATCCGACCCCAGGTTGCGCTTGATCGTCGAGGAGACCTCGCTGCCCGGCGGCCAAGGCCGCGGCCTCATGCTGCGGATCGACTCCGAAACCGGGCAACGGCTGGAATTCCCCGACTGCACCCCCACGGACCTACCGAAGATCCACACCTCCTGGCGCGGTACCCTCGCCCGGCTTACTGCCCGCCCGCTCGTCCCCGCGCCGCCGACCTTCAGCGTGGCCGATTGGGCGCTCGCCCGCTGGGCCAAGGCTTCCCGTTACGACTCGCCGCGCTTCTTCCTGCCCGAAGAGCGGGACGCGATCCTCGTCACGGCTGGTGGGTCGTTCATCGGCCTCTGGGGGATGCGGTGGACGGACGCGGAGCCAGAGGCGCTGCTGCGGGAGTCGGCGTGGCTTGACGACCTGAAGGACGTAGAGCACGTGGACCTGCGCGATTCGCTGGTCGTGCAGGACGCGACGCCGGTGCCGCCGGAGGAGGACATGGTCGTTCGGGCGGCCGAGCTGTTGGTGACGACGCAGTTCGGTTCGACGTCGTTCCTGCAGCGCAAGCTCAAGGTGGACTACGGCACGGCGGCCATGGTGATGGACCTGCTGCAGATGTACGGCGTCGTCGGCGAGCCCGACGGGAGCAAGCCTCGCGAGGTGCTGGTCAAGCCGGACGGGCTCGCTGAGGCGCTGGAGCGGGTGCGAGCGGGCGAGTTGGCGGAGGACGCCGGTTCGGGCGATGCCGGGGCTGGTGTCGAGTGAGGCCACCGATCTGGTGCGGACGTTACTACCGCGGTGCGATGCGCGAGCGGCGCGCGGACAAGCGGGCCGCGGCCGAAGAGCGGCAGAGCCGGGAGGCAGAGCGCGACTTCTGGCGGGCCATCGGCCGGTCGGCTGAGTACGAGCGCGCCATGGCGCTGGAAATCGCGAGCAGCCGGTGAACTTCCTCCTCGGCGTGCTGACCCTCGCCGCCATCCAAGCCGCCGGACTCGGCCTCTGTCGGTGGCGGGCTCCTCAGGATGCCCTCGACATGGCGGCATGGCTCGTAACCGCCACCTTCTGGTGGCTCATCCTGCCCTGCGTGGGCGTCCGGGAATGGTGGCTGGCACGCCGAATCAGAAGGGCGGGCCGCTAATGAGCGCGACCATCCACATCGCCGGGCCCGCCCAGCTCGGCGGCCTCTACCAGACCTGTGAGCGGTGCGGCTTCGTGCTGCAGGACTACACAGGCAGCACGCCCATGGTCGTCGAGGGCGAGGACCCCACGATCGCGAGCTGGCCGGAAGGCGGCCGCATCGGCGTCATCGGCAACGCCACCTACACCCTCCCCGACGACCGGCCGCTGGACGACGACGAGACCGAGTGCAGGCCCACCTCATGACCACAAAGAAGAACGCATCCGCCGAATACCTGGACGCGGCCACGATCGCCACCGAGCTCGGGCTGTCCAAGATGAGCATCTACCGGCTCATACACACGGGCGAACTGCCCTGCCTGCGCATCGGCCGTACCTACCGGGTGCCCGTCAATGCCTATCGGGCGTACCTCGCCGGTGCGGTCGTGGGGCCGCGTGACGGCCTGCAGCTGATTCAGGCCGCGCTTGTTGCCGAGTGGCCAGAGCTGGGCGAGGACCCGGTGTACCTGGCGCGGCTGGCCGAGGTGGCGCTGGGGGCGCTGGGCGTTGGCGACGATGGCTGAACTCATCACGTGGTGCCGCATGTTCCGCGTCGGCCCCGTCTGCCCCAAGCCGTGCGACGACTGCCGGCGCACCAGCCGCCAGATCGCCGTGCACGGCGTCGATATCTCTCTGGCCCGCGCGCACGCGGACCTCGGCATCACCAGTACAGAAGGAGAGCTCAACGTGGATGCCCCCACTCCGGCCCCGGAGGCGTTGCAGCCCTGCAACGGGGCTGACGACCCGCGTGAACGCTGCGGACGCCACCACTTCACGGAGAACGGCGCCGTCGGCGGCTACGCCTGCTGCTGTGGGGCCGCCTGGGCCTTTGATCGGTGCCGGACTGGCGCGGCCGACGGAGAGCCCGTCGCGGCGGCCGTCGGCCCCAACGAGTTCGACCGCTACGTGGTCGCATCCCACAGCGACGTCTGGCTCACCTGCCCCCACGACGGCTGCGAGACCCCGGAGGTGCACGAGAGCGAGCCGCGCCCCAGCGACCAGGTACTCACGCTCGGGGACCTGATCGACCTGGCGCTCGACCACGAAGGCGAACAGCACGGCGGCTACCGGCCGCTCTCGTGCGAAGTCGTGGATGCCCCCGGCGGCCACGTCGCCGTCATGGCCGATCAGCCGCTCACCGAGGAAGACCAGGCCGCGCTCGGCGAGCTGGTCGAGGCCACCCGTGCGCGCGGAATCGACCCCGACGGGCCGCTCACCCAGATCCTCGACCACGACCTGGCCCTCACCGTCAGCGACCGCCCGGGCGTCGGCGCCCGAATCCGCGCCGCCCGCGAGCAGCTCGGCTGGACGCAGACCGAACTGGGCAACCGCACCGGCTACACCCAGGCCACTGCCCTCCCGCATCGACGAGTCCACCCCCAACTGCGACGCCTGACCGCGTCCCCAGCCCCCTGGAGAAATGACCATGTTCACCACCAAGCGGTTCGCTCTCGCCCTCGCTGTCGCCGCGCTCGTCGTGACCAGTTGCAGCGGCATCCCGGACGACATCAAGCAGAAGCGCGCCAACTACGAGGCCGCCGAGAACGCGGTCCCGTTCCCGTCCGGACTGGTGGCCAAGTCCCCGACTGAGCGCATCAACGTGGCGGAGAAGCTTAAGCGCGATAGCGACGCGAACCGGCTCAGCTACATCTACATCATCGACCACGGCCTGGTCGTCGCCCACTACGTGGCCAAGGGCAAGGTGTCCTCCTCCGACTCCCAGCTCCTCCCCGAGCAGGAGTATCGGGACATGTGCGGCGACGGCTGCGTGGACTACCAGATGGTCACCGCCGCCGGAGACGACGCCACCTATGGCGATCGCGAGCCGGGGATCTTCTTCTTCACCCCTGAAGGGATGCTCGTCACCACGACGCTCGACTACCTGCAGTTCGACCGGCCGATGAAGGTCAACACGCCGATCTCGCTCGTCGCGGACGCGAACTGATGGCCTTCGGTGGGCCGCCGCGGCGCAACATGCGGTTCCCTCGACGGCCCTGGTGGCAGTCGGCCGCTCTGGTCCTGGTGGTGTTCGCCGTGGTGACCACCGTGGCCGTTCTCGCCCAGCTCTCTGTCTAGCCCTTCTCCGGTGTCGTGCCGCTCGGGGGCGGCACGGCACCCAACCCCACACCCTGACCAGAAAGGCCCGTCATGCCACACAAGAACCCCGCCAAAGTCCTCGCCATCATCGCCGCCATCCTCTTCGCCCTCTCCCTCTTCCACCTCCTGACCGGCGACACCGACGAAGCCGTCCTCAGCGCCACGATCGGCGGACTCCTACTCGGAAACCGCGCCCAGTACCAGAAGAACCAGCGCCTCCTGCGCAGCCTCCTGCGCCGCCTCCACGAACTGGAAGCCGGGTACGGCCGCAGCGAGAACCCCAAGGCACGCGGATGAGCCTCGGCGACTGCCTTTTGCACCGCACCCACCACGAGATGACCGGGCAGTGCTGGAACACGGTCATCGACCGCTACTTCCACCTCACCCAACCCGCCCCCCACGGCAGTGGCCTCACCGATGAGCAGGCGCGCGAGCGGTACAAGGCCGAATACGAGCGGGCGTGCCTCGACCAGCTGCGCAAGCCCTTCCGGTGCGCCGACTGCCGCTGCGACCCCGAACAGTGCGCCGACGAGGAAGGCGAACACTGCCACGACCGGCGGTGCACATGGTGCATCCACGGATGCCCCAGCGTGGATGAGGCCAAGTGCTGCCAGGTGGTGGCCGCCGATGCGTGAGCCCACCACCACCAGCCCAGCCGACCTGGAAGCCCGGCACGGCTACACCATGCGCGACCTCGACCGCCTCGCCCACGCCGCAGTACGCACCGCACGCGGCACCGGCACCAACTACCAAGACCGGGCCGACGCCGCCTGGCACGCCATCGCCGAAGCCCTCGTCGCCGCTGCCGAACGCCCGACTGGGGGCGACCTCACGGCAGCCGGGTGGAAGGCCGTCAACCGGGCCGTGGCCGACGAGCGCCACCGCCACGGCGCCCACCCCGACGGAGGCAAACGGCGCGGCTTCATGCGCTACTGGGAAGGCGCCGGCTGGCACCCGCAAGAGCCAGACGCCGCCGCGGAACGCGTCGCGCTCGCCCAGATCTGGCCGCGCCTCACCCCCGGCGAACAACGCGTTCTGGCGGCCCTGGCCGAGCACCATACCTACACCGCCGCGGCGGCCGCGCTCGGCCTCGGCTACCACTCCTACGCCTCGCTGCTACGCCGCGCCCGCCACAAGTGCCAGGCGCTCTGGCACGGCGTGGATTCCCCCGTCGGCGAGAGGAAAGCTTGCATGCCCGACAGCCCGCCCAAGTACGCGAACCTCAACCGGATCCTGGCCGAGCGGATAGTACGGCTCCGCCGGGCGCGCGGCTGGTCGGCTGAGCAGCTCGCCTCAGCCCTAACCCGGGCGGGACGGCTGACGAACCGCAGCACGCTCGCCAACGTGGAGACACTCCACTCCAAGATCCCCGCCGATCTGCTGGTCGCCCTGGCCGAGGTGTTCGCGGTGCCGGTGGCGAAGTTGGCCGCGCTCGAATGCGGTGTGTGCGAAGGGGCGCCGCCTGCCGGGTTCACCTGCACGGCGTGCGGGTCCGCGGCCGGACCAGTGGGAGGCCGGGCCGATGGGTGACACAGCCCTCAACGCCCGCCGCGGCCGGGCAGGCGCCGGACAACTCGCCCTCTTCAAACCCAAGCCGCCGCGGCCCAAGAAGCCCGCGCCCCTGTGGTGCGCCTGGCTCCAAGAGTGCGCCCTCCACTCCAGCCAGCCCGCCCTCTACGCCTGGTGGATCCCCTGCCGCTGGATGCTCGACGACCGAGGCAAAATCCGCATCCTCGCCTGCGCACCACCAGGCGACGAACTCGAAATCGGCCCGTACGAGGACCGCGGCGAGCCGGAGTTCTTCGTCGACCACCTGATCGCAAAGGGCGTCGTCAAGTCGATCATCAAGGTTCGCCGGTGGGATCCCAGCCTGGTCGGCATCGGAGGCGGGCGATGAGCGGGCGTAGCCGGGCAGGCCGGGATAGCCGGCAGAAGGAGGACGGGGAGGGGCGGTCAAAACGGCGGTTCATCCTGCGGCGACACAACCCGGCGGATTCTGTCAAGCAACCGCAACACCTCCAGGCGCTGCGCCCCATCGATCACACCCGCGTCATCAGCGGCCGGCGTCGGGCGCGGCGGCTCGTACTCGACGCCCGGCTCCTCCGGGACGAAGTCGTCCTCCGGGCGGTACCAGGACGGATGCGCAGGCGACCACGACAGGCCATGCACACGCGTTGCAGCGTTCGCATCGTCCACGAACAGGCTCGACGGGCGGAACAGCAGCACCGAGGAGAGCAGGCTCAGGCGCGTCACCGTCTGGCCGTCCGGGCCCAGGTGGAACTCCTGATCCTTCCCGGTGTCGTCCGGCGGCAGGAGGAAGAAGGCCACCGGCACACCGAAGACGCGGCCAAAGGCCACCAGCTCCTCCGCGTTGAACTCCCTCAGCCGGCCGACCTCGCGGGCGCGTTCCGCGGCGCCGACGCTGTTCTTCGTCCACTTCCGCCCGGTCGCCTCACTGAAGCGGGCCGCGGCCTCCTCCTGCGTCAAGCCCGCGCGCCGCCGGGCCAACGCCAATCGATACGACACAACCTCGTTGACCGTCCACGTTGATGATTCAGACACAACGCGGAGCCTAAGCGGCGAGCCTGGGTTTACACAACCAGATCCAGGCTTTGACGTTGCCCTGAACTCATCGCTACCACTAGGGTGATCTCATGTCTGTGTCCACCAGGGCAGAAACTGGTAATACCCAGGAACACTCCCGTCTCCGCGAAGCCAGGCTCCAGCAAGGCCTCAGCCTCCGCCGCACCGCCTCCCTCGCCGGAATCGACATGGCCCACCTATCCCGCGTCGAACGCGGCCAGGCCATGCCCAGCGTCGACGTGCTCTACCGGCTCGCCGGCGTCCTCTACCTCCGCCAGCTGCGCAACGCACTCGCCCCCTACATCGCCGACCAGGACCAGCCCCCTCGAAGAACCGCCCCCACCCCCTGACCGCCGTCAGGGGCCCGCGGTCACACCAGCCAGCACCACAACAGGGGGGCACTTGAACCACCAGCAGCACCGCCGGCGGGAGTCCAGCGGCGCAGAACCCGCGGGCACGCGAGGCGAGCCGTGACACCCCTGCGCGACACCGCGCGCCAAGCACACGCCAACGGCCTGTGCCTGATCCCCGCCGCCACCAACGGCACCAAACAGCCATGGCCCGACGGTGCCTCCTGGAAGCGGTACGAAACCGCACGCCCAACCCCCGACCAGCTCGACCGCTGGTTCGCCAACGGCCGATACGACGGCCTCGGCGTCGTCTGCGGCCGGATATCGGGCAACCTGGAAATGCTGGAGTTCGAAGGCCGCGCCATCACCGAAGGACTCGTCAAAGAGATCGGCATCATCGCCAACGACTCCGGACTCGACGACCTGTGGGCACGCGTCGCCAACGGCTACCGCGAGACCACCCCCTCCGGAGGCGTCCACCTCCTCTACCGGGTGGGCGGACCCGTCTCCAAGAACACCAAACTGGCCCGCCGCCCCTCCACCCCCGAAGAACTCGCCGCATGGAAGGCGCAGCAGCAGGCCGACATCGACAAGGAACGCGATCGGAAGCGCAAGGCCAAGCGCCAGGAGAAACTCGACCAGGTCATACGCGGCGAGCAGGTCCCCCAGGTCCTCATCGAAACCCGCGGTGAAGGCGGCTTCGTCGTCATCGCCCCCTCCGCCGGACGCACTCACGCCAGCGGTCGCGGCTGGGCGCTCACCGCCGGCGGCTTCGACACCATCCCCACCATCACCCCTGAGGAGCGCGACGCCCTCCACCGCCTCGCCGCCGCGCTCGACCAGATGCCCGCGGCCCGCGAAGAGCCCACACAGGCATACACCCGGACCGCTCGCGCTGAAGGGGCGGCCCGGGATGGGCTACGGCCCGGCGACGACTTCAACAACCGGACCACCTGGGACGAGATCCTGATCTCGATCGGCTGGACCAAGACCTGCACGCGAGGCTCTGTCACCTACTGGCGACGGGCGGGGAAGGACCGTGGCGTCTCCGCCACCACCGGCCGCAACGGCGCCGACAACCTCTACGTCTTCTCCACCTCCACCGTCTTCGAGGCGGAGGTCCCGTACAGCAAGTTCGCCGCCCACACCCTCCTCACCGAAGGCACCGTCACCCCCGCCACGCTCAGCGCCGCCGCTAAGCAGCTCTACGCCCAGGGGTACGGGACCCAGCGCAGCCCCCGCCCGGTGGCCAGCAGCCACGCCGACCTGCCACCCCACCCCGCCGACGACCAGGCCTACGAACCCGACGAGGGCGATGAGGACGATGAGCCCGACGACGCCGACTGGGAGAAAGGCCCCGTCCGCCGCCGCGGCATGCTGCCCGAAGACTTCTGGGCGGCCCGGCCCGTCCTGCAACACATCAGGCAGGCAGCCCACGCCCGATCCCGATCCGGAGACATCGTCCTCGGCGGCCTGTTAGCCCGCCTATCTAGCCTGCTCCCGCCCGAACTGAAGGCGGACACCGGCGTGGGCTCGCCCGCGTCCGCGAACCTGTTCGTGATCCTGCTCGGCCCCTCCGGGTCCGGGAAGTCGTCGGCCGCGTGGATCCCGCGTCAGCTACTCCCGCCGCCCCTGCTGCTGGACTTCCTCGACGAACTCCCGCTCGGCTCCGGCGAAGGCATCGCCGAGGCGTACATGGGGGAGCGAGAGCAGGCCACCGGCGAGATGTTCATCAGTGGCCCGCGGCGCGGCACCCAGAAGACCGAACGCGTCCGCATGCAGGTGCGCCACAACGCCCTCTTCTACGCCGACGAGGGCGAGAGCTTCACCAAGCAGCTGTTCGGCCGCAACGGCACCACCGTCGGCGAGTCGATCCGCCGCGCCTGGACCGGCGGCACCATCGGCCAGTTCAACGGCAACAAGATCAACACACGGGTCATTGAATCCGGCAGCTACAGCCTCGGCCTCGTCGTCGGCTTCCAGCCCGAAACCGCGCTGCCGCTCCTGGAGGACGTCGCCGCCGGCACCCCGCAGCGCTTCCTCTGGGTCAGCAGCACCGACCCCTCCATCCCCGAGGAGATCGTCGAAGACCCAGGCCCGCTCAACCTCACGCTCGTCCGCCACGGGTTCGGCACCAATCCGCGCGTACGATTCGCCCCCACCCTCGTCAAGGCGATCCGCGAAGAGGACCGGGCGCGCGCCACCGGCGCCGTGAAGCTGCCGCCTCTGGACTCCCACAGGCCGCTGATGCTCGTCAAGCTCTCCGTCCTGCTGGCGATCCTGGAGAACCGGCTCAACGTCACAGAAGACGACTGGGAGCTCGCCACCATCATGTGGCGCACCTCCTGCGAACTCCGCGACTACCTCTTGGAGTACGGCGCCCGCCAGATCGCCGAGGACGCCGAGAAGAAGACCCGGGCGCACATCGAGCGTGAGGTGCGGGCGCACACCGCCAAGGCGGCCACCGAGCACGACGTCGAACGCGTTGCTCGTCGCGTCGCCAAGCGCGTCCGGGATGCCGGGTCGATGACCCGAGGCGCCCTCAACAAGGACACAGCCTCACGCGACCGCGGCTGTCTCGCGATGGCGGTCACGCTCGCGGAGGCGCGCGGCTGGCTTGCTGTCGAGGGTGACGCCCTCACTCCCGGGGACTCGATGCCGGCATGAGTGGACAGGTGGACACGACCCCAGAGGTGGACAAGTGGACATGTCCACCGACGCCTCAGAAGCCCCTTAACACGCGGACATATTTTCAAACTCATTTTCCCTGTTCAGGGGTTTTAGCAGTTTTGCAGAAACTTTTTTTCTTCCGCCCGGCATGTCCACCGTCCACCTTTGTCCACCTTTTCGAGACCCGGGAGGGGAGCACCCAACCAATGATCGAATTCGTCATCCGAAACGGCCCACCCCAAGCGCTCATCTGCCCCGAGTTCATCTGCGACACCTGCCGCAAGCAAGTCACCGCAAGCGGCAACCTCCTCTACGCCCGCCGCACCGACCCCCGCCAGACCAGCCCCGTCTTCGTCGCCCACAAGGGCGCTTGTGACCGGGCCCTCACCAAGTGGCTCGGCACCGCCTACCCCGAGGCAGACGGCTGGCATCACTCCTGGGAGGAAATCCAGTTCTTCCTGAGCAACCTCGTCCACAACTTCGACCACCCGTACGCCGACGACCCCGACGGCGAATACCTCGACCACCAGCTCGTCCTGCCACTGGCCGGAGCGAAGAGCCGGACGCGATGACCGCCACCATCGAGCAGGAGACGCTGTGGGGCCCGGACGTTCCGCCCGCGCCCAAGTCCCGGACCCGGGCCAAGCCGAAGGCGCCCGAGAAGCCGAGGCGCACCCCCCGGCACCCCGCCCAAGAGCACTGGCACCCCGTCGACTGCCTCCCGACATGCCTCGTATGCGAGCGCCCCGAAGGCTTCGGCATCTGCCCCAAAGGCGAGTGCGCCGTCGTCTGTGGCACGCCGCGACCCCGACGCAAAGACGGCAAAGCGCCCGTCGACGTCTGCCTCCTCCAAATGACCGACCACGTCACCGCCACACCCGCACCCGGCGGCGGCTACCTCGCCTACGTCATCTGCCCAGGCTGCGGCCAGCTCCACTGGCACGGCGGGACCACCACACAAATCCGCGTCGGACCGTGCGGGACGCCGTACGTCGTCCACCACCCGAGAGAAGAACGATGAACGCCACCAACTTCCGCCAGCGCATCACCCAAGCCGCCAACGCCCACGCGGACGCGCTCGCCCGCAAGGACGCCGCCACCACGGACAACGTTCCGGCCGAAAGCTCGCGCGCACAGCCGGTCCCGCTGCACGTCCGGCTCCGGCAGGCCCGCGAAGAAGCTGGCCTCACCCAGGGGCAGGCCGCCGAGAAGTTCGGCTGCGCTGTCAGCGGCATCCACCAGATCGAGAACGGCACGATCCGGCTGCTGCCTCGCCGCCTGGAAGACCTGCTCAGCATTTACGGCGTGCGGGTCGAGCTGGTGCCGGTCGAGGACGTGGCGCCGTGACCGAGGCCATCCAGGCCATCCTCGGCCGTAACGTCCTGGCCCTGCGCACCGCCCTCGGTCTCACCCAGGCCGGGCTCACCGCCCTCGGTCTCACCCAGGCCGGGCTCACCGCCCAGGTCGGCCTCACCCGCTCCTCCATCGCGAACCTGGAGACGGGCCGCCAGAACATCACCGTCGCGACTTTGGAGGCGCTCGCCGCGGCGCTGGCGACGACGCCCGCCGTTCTCCTGGCCGCGCCCGGCACCCTCATCGAGGCCGCGGCCGAGGCCGGCGACGAGGTGCAGGTGCGGCTGATCGAGTCCGCCCGCCAAGCCACGCGTGAGCTCGACGCGGCCCGGGCGCGGTTGCGCAGGGACGTGGAGGCGTGTGGGCGAGTGCTGGCCCGCCACGACGAGGCGGGTGAGACGCCGTGACCGAGACCCTCGCCCTGCTCGCGATAGCCGCCCTCGCCGTGGCCGGGATCATCGCGCTCGGCCGACGGGTGTTCGCCGACGAGCGCCCGCCGCCGCGGCGGTCGCGGGATCCGCGATGCACCTGCATGGTCATCGGCGACCAGGCCGACGCCGACTGGGTCGAGCCGATCGTGATCGCCGACAGCTTTTGCCCGGTGCACTCGGACGGCAGCCGATGAGCGCCGAGCGGGCCGAAGTCGCGCCGGCCGCCCGGGTCCGCCAGCTCTTCGAGGAACGCGGCCTCACTGCGGCCGAGTTCGCGGTGCTGGCCGATCTGGACCCGGGCGTGATCGAGGGCGGTCTGAGCGGGACGCGGTCTTTCACGTCTCTCGACCTGGCGCTCATCGCTGAGGCGCACGGCGTCACGGTCGGCTGGCTGCTGGGTGATGACCGGGTCGCGCCGACGAGCGTGTATCGGCGGCAGCGCGACGAGCAGGCCGAGACCGAGCAGCTGCGCGCCAAGGTGGCCGCCTACGAGTCGGCGATCTGCTGGGAGACCACCTGCACCGGCTGCGCGCGCCTGCTCGGCCAGTGCCGCGCGGCCGAGGAGCGGGCGGAACGGGCCGAGGCCGAACGGGACCAGCTGCGCGCTGCGGTCCAGAGCGCGGCCGGGGCCTATGTCGAGGCGCACGGCACCTGCGGCTGCGCCAGCGCCGAGTGCCTGCTGGTCGCCAGGCTCCTCGCCGCCCTCGCTGAGGGGAAGCCCGCAACACCCGCCACGCGGCCCTCACAGGCCGCCTCAGCCACAAGCGCGCCCCGAGACGACCTGACGGACGTGGCGGGCTCCGGAACCGGCACGGGCGATCTCAGCGCCGCGCAGACCGGTTCGAGCGCGCCGGTCCCAACCACCCAGCCCGACCCCCCGGGAGACGGCTCATGACGACGACCACGATCACCATCTGGCGGTGCGACCACGCGGGCTGCTGCACCACCGCGCCGAAGCTGACCCCCGGCTGGGCGGACGCGATCTACACCCACGGCTGTCCTGAGCATGCCGAGGAGATCCGCGCCCATCGGGCCGATCTCGACGGGAAGCTCTCCGGCCGGGGCCGTAAGGAACACACCTGGTGGACCCTCGTCTGCGCGTGCGGGTGGACGCCGCCCAACATGCCCGCCATCGGCGTCAAGGACGGCTACTTCCAGTTGCAGGCCGCGCATCTCGCGCACGTCGCCGCCCGGACCCTGGTCACCGTCGCGGAAGGGCGGGAGCCGTGAGCCGCGCCGCGACCCTCGACCAGCCCGGCCTCTGGGACCTCCCCGAGCAGGAGCCGAAGCCCGCGCCAACAGTTTCCAAATCCGACATAGTTCGCCCCCGCCGCCGTCACCTCCTCGGCTTCGAACGCCTCAAGCGCGACAAAGCCTGGAACGCCGAACCCTGCGCCCCGGCCTGCCTCGTCTGCGGGAAAGCGGAAGGCCGCGGACTCTGCCACGCCCCCAACCGGTGTGCGGTCGTGTGCGTCCACACCCGGCAACCAGCACGCGCCGAAGTGTGCATCATCACGGCCCGCGTCACCGCAGAGCTCGTGTACGGCGTCCGCAGCGTGATCTACCCGGCGCCCCGGCTCGCCGTCATCACCTGCCCCGAATGCGGCAAACGGCACTGGCACGGAGCCACACCCGGCGTCCACATCCGCACAGGACCGTGCGGGGCCTGCTACGTCGTCCACCTCGCACGACCCAAGATCACCGCCGCCGGAGAAGAGCGATGACCATCCCCGACCAGCTCCTGGCAGCCATCCACGCCGCCACCGAACACGACCGCAACGGCCGACCGCCAGGCCGAAGGTGGAGTCGCGTCCCCGACGACCAGGTCGCCCGACTGCTGGAAGGGCTCATCAAGCACGGGCTCGTCCAACTCGTCGACCCGGTCGCGGCACTCGGCGACGTCATGATCGACCGGTCGACCGCCCTCCTGCACTGGCTCATCGCCGCCGGAGTCGACATCACCATCGGCGCCGCGCAACACCAGGGCACCGCCGTGATCCGGGTCGCCCTCAACCTCGACGGGCCGATCACGCTTTACGGCTGCAACCTCGCCGGGCTGCTCGCTCAAGCGCGGGCGTGGTGCGAATACGAAGGGATCACGCCGTGACCACCACCGACTGGCCGTACGACGCCGACCGCGACGACCCGCTCACCGAACTCCGCATCCCCGTCACCTCCTTCAGCCCGAACTGGAAGTACACGGCCACCTTCGACCGCGAATCCGAAGCCCGCCCCACCGACCTGGAAGCACGCCAACTCGCCAGCTTCATCGACGAGTACCGCGAGCAATGGTTCAACGAGACCTGGAAGGCGAAGCTCGCGGAGCGTCCATTCGACATCGACAGCGGCACCCCGACGAAGATCTTCCACAAGTGGGCCGACGACGACTGGTCCTACCGGGTTGTGTCGTGGACCAGGGGGCCTGTCTGGGTGCCCGTCTTCCCCCGCCTGCGCGGCACCGACCTCGACGACCGGCCGAACTGGGCGGGGCCGATGACGCTGGTCGAGGTGATGGACCGCACCCACACGGTCAGCGACGAGCCGATGAAGCGCTGGGTCGAGTGGAAAAGCACTCACCCAGAGGCGTTCCCCCGCATGGAGAACTCAGGGACGGCAGGCGAACACCGATGACCCCCGACGACTTCACCACAGCCGCCGAACGCCTGCGCGCCGCCAGCACCGCCCACGCCCCACTCCTCGACGGCAGGCGCGGCACCATCGTCGCCCTCTTCCTGTGCGAGGAGACCCACCACCACTTCGGGCCGTGCCCCGACTGCCGAATCTTGGAAGCCCGCTACAGCGGGACCACCCGCCACCTCACCCGCCTGCTCGACGCCCGCACCCCGCTCGCCGACCTCTTCGACACGGCCGCCGCCTTCCTCACGGACTATCCCGCCCTCGGCCGCCCGCATGTCGACGGCGAGCCGTGCGAGGACCACGCCTGCCGCATCGTCACCCAGCTACGCGACCTCGCCCGAACCATCAACCCGCCCGTGACCGGCCAGGCAGGCGAACAGCGATGACCACCACCGAAGACCTCCGCCAGCGCATCGCCGACACCATCGGCCAGAACATGATCCTCCGCAGGCCGGTAGAGCAGATCGCCGCCGACGTGCTGGCCCTACCCGAGCTGCGACAGCTCCGCGAAGACCTGGAAACCGAGACCAACGTCGCCCAACGGCTCACCGCCATCAACCGCCGCCTGGAAGTCCGGCTCGCCCGCGTCCGCGCCCTGCACAAAGGCCCACGTACCGACCGGCCCGGGTCAGGGTGCGTCCAATGCGGGATCGTCTGGCCCTGCCCCACCAGTCGCGCCCTCGACGGGCCACCACAAGGCCCTGAGGGCGAATCTGCCGGACCAGAACCCAATCCCTCGCGCCGCGCCTGAAACGCCCGCCACCGCCCCCGGAAGGACCCAACGTGACCCAACCTCGCGCGGCAACAACCGAACCCCGCGCACACACGAACGACGGCACCCGCCCCTGCGCCCGCGACCAGCGATGCAGCGCCGCAACCATCGACCCCGACACCGGGAAGCGGGAACCCGCATGGTCGCCGCGGCCGCTCTGCGACACCGACCGCGACGCGCTCCAGTTCGTCATCACCCAGTTCCCGCGCATGTACGTCCGCCTCCACCAGCAGTTGCTCGTCACCGGCGCGGGCTCGGCCGGCGGGCCGAAGGTGTCCACGTCGAAGTCGGCGCCGATCCCGCTCAACACCTCAGCGGATGAGCTGCTGCGGCTCCTGGTCGCCACCCTCGTCTCGTGGGAGGAGCGCGTCCGGGACGTCGCGAGGCTCTCCCCACTGGACACCGAGAACTCGCGCCGCCGCCGCGACAGTGTCGCCGTCGACCAGGCCGTGAAAATCCTCACGCCGCGTGTCGACGCGCTCATCGCCCTCCAGGCCGAGCCGATGATGCGGGACGGCGAGGTGGTCGAGATGGGCGGTGCCGACGCCGCGCTGGAGCTCTTCCACCTGCACTGGCGGTGCCGGGCCGCGCTCACCGACGGCGACGCGCCGGCGCGGCCGTTGTCGACGCCGTGCGCGTGCGGGTTGCGTCAGTTGGTGGAGGTGGTGGATTGGGAGGGTCGGCCGGATGGTGCGAAGTGCCGGTCGTGCCGGGCCGAGTACAGCCAGCAGGAGCTTGACGATCTGACGTTGGGTGCGTCTGCGGATGCGCGTGCTCGTGTGGCTGCGCAGGTTGCGGCTCATCGGGCGCGGCAGGAAGCCCTGATCGTGTCGCGTGCGGCTGAGCAGGCGGTTCATCACGCGTGCCGGGCGGACAGCGATGGGGTGCGGAGCGTGCTGGGGGGTTTGTCGGCGGCGCAACGGGAGCGCGTCGCCCACGCGGCGTACGCGGTGGCCCGAATGGCCAGCGAGCCTGTCAACGAGGGGAACTGACCATGCCCACGAGGCGAACTGTCGAAGTCGAAGCCGACGCCACCGACCCGAAACGCGGCATGACCCTCGACGAGATGGCCGCATTCGTGCAGGAAGCGATGCGCGCCGAAGTCCCGGGCGACACCCCGGTCAAGATCCGGGTCAACTGGAGCAGCGGCATCAAACGACTGGAGATCAAGGGATGAGCATCCTCACCAGCCAGGCCCGTCTCGCCTTGGCCGTCCAACTCGACGACGCCGAACACCTCGGCATCCCGAAAGCCCACCAGATGGTCCAAGAGGTGTGCGCGTACGGCCCGGCCAGCACCCACTTCGGCACCGTGCTGCCGTACGTGGTCGCGTGGGTGAACGGCATGCTCGCCGCGCTCCGGCCGCTATGGGAAGCGATCGACGAATCCATCACCGAAGAGGCGCAAGACGGCATCGCCGACATCGAACGACACCTGAAGAGGCAACCGTGAACGAGCAGGACACCGGCAAAATGCACATCCACCCCGAGGCGTCGGACCTCATCGACGAAATCCAAGACCTCCACTGGAAGCCGCCCGCCAGCACGCTCACAGACCCGGTCCTGGCTGAGGTGTTCGCCCAGTACGGGCACGGCCGCCGACTCCTCCACGACCTCGACGTCATGGCCGCCATGGGCAGTGCCTACCACGGCCGCCTCGACGAGGCTCGCCAGCTCATAGCCAAGATGACCCCCGAACAACGCCAGAAGATCGACGAGGCCACCGCTGTGATCGGCATGCTGGTGGCCGAGTTCGAGACGGAGAGGTCATGACGCGCCAGAACTCGCCAGGCGACCACCTGCACGCCATCCAGATGAGGGAAGCCCTGGAGTCCGCCGTCGACGGCAACCTCACGGCAGCCCGATACGTACTGGAGCACATGAGCCCGCGACGGCGACGGCGCTTCGCCGAAACCGCCGCCGCGATCATCGAGACCATCAACACGATCGACTGCACGTGCGTCTCGCCCGGCCTCACGGGCACGCCCGACGACGACGGCGTGCTGGTGTGGGACCGCGACTGCAAGGCGTGCGGCCTCGACCTGGTGCATCGGGCGGACGAAGTGCTGGACGCGATCGACATGCGAGGGCCGCAACGGCTCGGAGACGTCGAGAGGGGAATGCTATGACGACCACCCCCGCCCGCCGCTACCAGACCCGACCCGCCGAACCCCGACAGGTAGAAGCCGTCCTTCTCACCGACGACAACCTCGACGCAGTCAGAGACTGGCTGAAGCGGTGCGGGTACAACGCTCAGCGCGCGCACGGCCAGATCAACGTGCTGGTCGGCCTGGGCTACCAGGTGTTCAGGCCGGACGACTGGCTCATCAACGACGGCAAACGCCTGTGGGGGCTCAACCCGGACGACTTCAACACCGCGTTCGAGCCCGCCGCGCCTACGTCCGAGGAAGGGGTCGAATGTCGCTGATCGTGCGCTGCAACGGGTGCGGCACCGAAGTCGACGAGATGAGCCACGGCAAAGACACCGGCCACGCCCTCACCGGCACGAGAGTCGGGAACGTCGGTGGCGGCGGCATGCCATCCGGCCGGTTCGACCTGTGCGTCGCCTGCGGCCGAATCGCCTTCACCGCCATCCGCGAAACCCGCCCGCCCGCCCGCCCCGCCAACCTCGCCGAACGACTCAACTCGATGACGCTCAACCAGGTCATCAGCAAAGGACTCCACGCCGCCCTCGCCGACGTCGCGGAAGACTTCATCAGCGCACCGGACGCAACCGCCGGGCTCGCCACCGGGACCAGCGGCGAAGCGATCATCAGACTCACCGTGGAGGACATCGCGCGGATCGCGGCCGATGCCGTGCGCGAATGGAGCAAGGGAGCATGAGCGCGACCGACGACATCCTCGCTGGCATCAACGCTGCCACCAGAGACATCATGGACGACGGCCGGGACACCTGGATCGCCGAGCTGCTCAAGAACGCCCCGACGTGGCGCGAACTCATTGACGAGGGCATGTGCACCGAGGAGCAGGTGAAGGCGAAGTTCCCGGACGCGATCACCGGGAAGATCGTCCCAGGGCAGATCATCGCCGATGGCGCAGAGGTCACCGTTCAGGTGCTCAACGAGCGCGGCGAACTGGAGGAGGTGCGAGGGCGATGGGAAATCCGGCCGTGACCGACCTGGTCGCCCTCGCGCGCGCCCTGCTTCACCGCCACCGCTGGGAACCCTTCACCCTCACCCTCCCCAACCGGGCCACGGCGACCATCCGCACCTGCCGATGCGGCAAACAACGCTGGGAGAGCAGCAACGACTGGCCCGAAGACCTGAGGATTAGGCTCTTCGTGAGTGCAGAAGGGGATGGCTGTAGTGGATGACCTGGCCGCGTTCCTGCGGGCGTGGCATCACGGCAAAGATCCCCACGAACGGTGATCCGAAACGTCAGCCGGGCCTGCCAGAATCGGGGGTATGGCCGTTCACCGGATCAACCGCGACGAGTGGAACATCATCGACGACCTGATGTTCGCACTCGACACCTCACCCGCCCCCGAGGTGATCGGCGAGATGGACTGGGGCACCGACTACACCCAGACGGACGGCACCATCACCGGCCTGCTCTACATCCCGGACGCGGACGGCATTTTCTACATCGACCCGAGCGGGCCGGACTGAAGGCCAAAACGTCAGTCCAGCCTGGAAGAATCGGGGCATGGCCCTCCCCGCCCTCCTCCCGTGCCCCATCACGGGTGACGTCATCCTCGTCCCGGTCGGCACTGTGTCCACCCGAATGACCGCCGACGAACGGCGGGAGCTCATCCGCCGCCTCGCCGAGTTCGACCGCACCCACCCGGAGGCCAGCGCATGAATGCCAGCGACGGCACCGCCGAAGCCCGCACCGCAGCACGCTGGTGGGCCGACCGCCTCATCGAAGAAGCCGACCCAGACACCGGCGAAGACGCCACCGACGCAGCGATCTGGACAGCACGGAAACTCGCCCAAAGACCCACGCTGGAGCAGGCAGAAGCCTTTCGGCAGGCCCTCGAAGAAGCCATCCTCGACGGACCGGTCAGCCACCCCTCCTGGCAGACAGCGATCGAGCGCGATGATCCGAAATGGGGCTCCGGACTGCGCGACATCGGCACCGACTGGGGGCCTGACGAGACCCTCGGCAACGCACTGGAAGCCGCAGGGCTGGACGGCAGGAGCCTCGGCCTGCTGCCCGCGAAGACGGTCATGTGGATCAGCCCGGGCGAGGTCGGCGTGGCGCTCGGCTACGGCGGGCAGGTGCAGCGACTTGACGTGTCGTAATCGCGGCGACACGCCGAAGATCCTCCCCGGACTTGACTAGGCGACCCAAGTGCACGCAAACTCTCGAAAGTAAGGTGTGTGATCTAGGCCCTCGGAACCAAAAGCCGAGGGTTTTCGCATATCCGGGGGTGAACATGCCCCCAGCCCTCCAAACGACCCAATGGGCAACCCGCGCCGACGCGGCCCAACGGCTCGGCAAGGCACGCGGCACCATCGCCTCCTGGATCACCCGCTACGGCGTCCGCAAGCGAAAGAACCGCGACGACGTCATGGTCTACGACTACGACGACCTGGCGATCATCGAATGGTTCATCCGCATCGACTGGTACGGCCAGACCGGCGAACAGATCCCCGCCACCCCGGCCGAGCGCGCCCGCGTGCACGCCGACACCCTCGCCCACACCTGAAGGACCCCGATGCGCATCAGCGACGCCATCGCCCGCCACGTCGAGAACCTCATCACCGTGAACGCGGTCGGCGAGCCGCTCACCTACGAGGTCATCCCCACGATGCTGCCCACCCCGGGCGGACCCAAGCCCGTCTGGGTCGTGATGGTCGTCGGCCGGTCGCTCGCGCTCGACGAGGCCATCGCCGGACCGCTCATCACCATCGACAAGCCTGACGCGACCGAGGAGCAGCTGAAACCGCACGTCCTCAACGCCATCCGGCAGATCAAGGCAGCCAAGCAGAAACTCGCCACCGGCGCGCCCGACGCACCCAAGAGGCAGCCGCAGCGGACACCGGCAGGGCTGTACATCAACTAGCCGCGAGGGGGTGAGCGATGTCGGGCATCCCCCTCTCCGACGACGAACTCCAGCAGATCCGCGACCTGCACGCCCAAGGCCTCTCCTGCAGCGCCGTCGCCGACACGATCGGCCGCTCCCGCGCCGCCGTCTCCCGCGCCGCCGCCAAAATGGGCCTCGCCTGGGACCGATCGCAAACCAAAGCCGCCACCGAGGCGCGCGTCGCCGACGCCGCGGCCAAACGCGCCCAGCTCGCCCTCGACCTCCTCGACGACGCCGCCCGCATCCGCGCCCAGCTGTGGGAACCGTGCATGGCGTTCAACTTCGGCGGCCGCGACAACACCTACGCGGAACACCAGCTGGAGCGGCCCGACTTCGCCGGCCAGGAGAAGATCCTGCGCGGCATGGCCATCGCGGTCGAGAAGAGCCTGCGGTTGACCGACTACGACACCGGCGACGACGCCGCGAAGGTTGGGTCCCTGCTCGGCAGCCTGTTCGCGAGCTTCCAGGACAAGCACGGGACGGGCGACTGACCATGCAGGGCGTCGACCTGCGGCTCTCGGAGAAGCAGGAAGAGTCGATAGCCCACGCCACAGCCCGAATTTGCATATGGGAAGGGTCGGTGAGGTCGGGTAAAACCGTCGCCTCCCTGCTGCGCTGGCTCGTCTACGTCGCGTCGGCCCCGCGCGGTGGCCAGCTGGTCGTCATTGGCAAGACGTTCGACACCGTGTGGAGGAACGTCTTCGGCCCGTTGATGGACCCGGCGATCACCGGCCCGGCCGCGCGGCTGATCTCCTACACGCGAGGCGCTCCGACCGCGAAGATCCTGGGCCGCAGCATCGAGATCATCACCGCCAACGACAAGGCCGCGGTGGGCCGCCTGCGTGGCGGCACTTTCGCGGGCGCCTACGTCGACGAGGCGACGCTGATCCCGGAGGGCTTCTGGGACATGCTCCTGTCCCGTCTCAGCGTTCGGGGCGCGCAGTTGTTCGCCACGACCAACCCCGACTCGCCGGCGCACTGGCTGCGGAAGAGGTTCCTACTCCGCAAGGGCGAGCTCAATCTGCGCAGCTTCAAGTTCGTGATCGACGACAATCACGCGCTCGACCCGGGCTACGTGGCCTCGCTCAAGATGGAGTACGTCGGCCTGTGGTACCGGCGGTTCATCAAGGGCGAGTGGGTCGCGGCGGAGGGTGCCGTCTACGACATGTGGGACGAGGACGTCCATGTCGTCGACATCGTTCCGCAGATCACACAGTGGATCGCGCTCGGTGTAGACCATGGCACGACTAATCCGTTTCATGCCGGTTTGCTGGGTTTGGGCATCGATCGCCGGTTGTACATCGTCCGGGATTGGCGCTACGACTCGAAGCTGAAGCATCGGCAACTCACGGACGTCGAATACTCGAAGCGGCTGCGTACATGGCTGGACCAGGTGCCGATTCCGGGTTCGGACGCGAAGGGTGTCCGCCCGATGTTCACCGTGGTGGACCCGAGCGCGGCGAGTTTCAGGGTGCAGCTGCACGAGGATGGCATCGCGTCAGTGCTGGGCGACAACGAGGTGCTGCCCGGGATTATGACGGTGTCGTCGCTGCTGGCGACGCAGCGGTTGAAGGTGCACTCGTCGTGCAAGGACCTGATCGAGGAGTTCCCGGGCTACAGCTGGGACGACAAGAAGTCCGCGAAGGGCGAGGATGCGCCGATCAAGATCGCGGACCACGGGCTCGACATGGCCCGCTACGCAGCCCATACGACACGGGCGACCTGGCAATACCAGCTGTGCGAGCCGCAACTTCTCGTGGCCGCCTAGGTCAGCTGACCTTCTCCCAGCCTTCCGTCTCGTCGCTCCACCGCGCCGCGAGGACAACATCGCACTCGACGAGGTTCGGCGCGTCCCTCGTCGAGTTGATCGCCACCGCCACCGCTACCACCCGCCACCGGGCGCGTTTCACCGTGAACTGGAGTCCCGGCGTCGGTAGTTCGTTGAACGGGAATTCGGCCACCTGGCCGTCTTTGCCGTCGAGGGTCACCCGGTAGCGCGGCTGGCTGCTCATCGGCCCATTGTCCCGGCCATGGAAAACCCTCTCAACCGCACCCTGGAGCTCCCGAGATGGACCGCAACCCCGGCATCGGCGACATCGTCCACTACGTCAGCCACGGCACGCCGCCCCGCGCCGATGGCACCCAGTCGTACCCGCCCGCCTGTCGGGCTGCGATCGTCACAGCAGTCCTCGACCCGGCCGGGCAGGCGGGCGGCGGCATCGTCTCCCTCATGGCGGTCAACCCCGAGGGCCTGTTCTTCCTCAGGGAGTGCTCGCACGTGTTCGCGGAGCACCAGGTGGGCGGCTCGTGGCACTGGCCCGAAGGCGTCTTCCTCGGTGAGGTTGAGCAGAGCGATGTCCGGCCGCTTCGCCTGGACATGGGTTCGGTCTTCGAGATAGACGGCGAGCAATTCCAGATCCGCCGCCGATCGGTCGCCACGCTCCCGAATCCCGAGGGCAGGTACGCGAAGCACCTGGATGTGCACCTCGAACTGGTCCAGATCCCCGAGGCGACCTGATGAACGCCGGTACAGCCCCACTCCCCGTCCAGCTCCACATCGGCGGCTCCGCCGTCCTCGACCTCGGCACCCTCGACGCCCTGGAAAACCCGGAGGACTGAATGGCCGAACGCCCGGCCAAGTCCGACGACTTCGATCGCGGGCTCGACGTGATCCGCTACAGCATCCACACCGCGACCGCGCAGCTACGACCGGAGCCCGCCCCAGTCCGCCCGGGGCCGCGCCTCGTCTTCGGCCCGCCCACCTCCCCGGGCGACGTCCCGATCGAGTTCCCGCACCTGATCCTCGCCGCCGCCCACCGAACACGCCCTGAGCAGAGCCGGTGATCGGCCGCCTCCGCCGCCACCTCGTCCGCGAACTCGCCGCCCTGGTCCGAGACATCCGCGCCGAACTCGACCCGCCCGCCGACGCCGGTGGAGACGTCAGCGTGAGCCTCACCATCGCGGACACCCAACTCGCCTACCAAGACGAGCCCCAGGAGCTCCGCTTCGGCTTCCAGCCGTACGACCGGAACCGCCCGTCGTGAAGGGGGGACCGCGTGATGTCCCCAGCCCCGAACCCGCAGGCCGTCGGGGCCCAGTGGGAACGCGAACGCGCCGCGCTGGTCAAGTGCGCCCGCGCGCTCGCCTTCACCTACGGCGGATCGCAACGCCCCGCCGAATCCGACCCGGAGGGCCGGGCGCTCTGGGACGCCATGCACGCCGCCTACGACGCGCTCGGGGTAAACGACACCCGCGACCTGCCCTAACGGAGAACCACGTGGCCCGCTACCGCACCAAGCCCACCGAGATCGACGCCATCCAGTGGACCGGCGACAACCTCACCGACGTCATCGCCTTCACCCACTGCCGGGCCGACCCCCAACCCGACGGCGGACTCATGGTCATGACCGCCGCCGGAAGCCTCTGGCTCCGCAAGAACGACTGGATCGTCAAGCACGGCGACGGCCAGCCCGGCCAGGTCTGCCCGGCCGCCGACTTCGCGGCCATCTACGAGCCGGTCGCCTAAGCGGCGTACGCACCATCCACGGCAGCGCTGACCGTAAGAGGAGGTGATGCCTCATGCTTCCCACCTCCGGGCCCTGGCCACCTCGCCACCTCGCCCCGGTAAGCGCCAAGCTTGCCGAGTGGTCGGCGTGGTATTGACTCGGGCGACCCCGACCAGCTCTCCGCCATCTACGGCGGCGGAGCCCAAAACGGCGACACCACCGGCTTCTTCGCCAGCGAACGCGGAGGATGGCGCGCCACAGTCGGCCGCAAACTCGGACGCTTCTTCTGGGGCACCCGACCGCGCGGCAACGAAACCCGCACCAAACTCCACGTCCCCCTCGCCAGCGACATCGCCGTCACCGGCGCCAACATGCTCTTCGCCGAACCCGTCAAGATCACCGCCAGCGACAAGGCCACCAACGCCCGCCTCGAAACCCTCGCCGACGAGTACGGCTTCCAGTCCACCTTCCATGAGGCCGCCGAACTCGGCGGAGCCCTCGGCGGCGACTACTTGCGCGTCTGCTGGGACAAAGACGTCCGCCCCGACGGCCCGTGGTTGGCCCCCGTCCACGCCGACGCTGCCATCCCCGAATTCCGGTACGGCGCCCTGGTCGCCGTCACCTTCTGGCGCGTCCTCGCCGAAGACGACAACACCGTCATCCGGCACCTCGAACGCCACGAAATCGGCGCCATCCTGCACGGGCTCTACGAGGGCACCTTCGACGACCTCGGCCACATGGTGCCGCTCACCGAACACGAAGCCACCGCCTACCTCGCCCAGCACGTCGAAGACGGAACCCGCATCCCCACCCGGATCCCGTACCTGACCGCCGAATACTTCCCCAACATGCGGCCCGCCAAGATCTGGCGGAACCAGCCCGCCGCCGCCTACCTCGGCCGCGCCGACATTGAAGGCGTCGAGCCGATGCTCGACCGCCTCGACGAGGTCTACAGCAGCTGGGACCGGGACATCCGCCTCGCGAAGGCCCGGCTCATCGTCCCGCACAGCTACATCCAGTCGCAGGGCCCCGGCAAGGGCGGCCTGTTCGACCCCGACCAGGAGCTGTACGAATCCGTCGGCGCGATGACCAAGGGCGAAGGACTGGAGATCAGCGCCCAGCAGTTCAAGATCCGTGTCCAGGAGCACATGGACACCACAGCCGCTTGGACCGAAGTCATCGTCCGCGGCGCTGGCTACAGCATCCAGTCTTTCGGCGGGAAGGGTGATGTCGCGGCGGTGACGGCGACCGAGGTCATCGCCCGCCAGGAACGGTCGTTCACGACGCGCGGCAAGAAGATCGGCTACCGGCGCCCTCGGACTTCCAACATTCTGCGGGCGCTGCTGGCGATCGACCGGGTGGTCTTCGGCACGACGGTGGAGGTCGAACGGCCGAAGATCGAATGGCCTGACGGTGTCGCCACCGACCCGAAAGCCCTCGCCGAAACCCTTGCCCTCTATCGGCAAGCCGGAGCAGCGAGCACCGAGGTCATGGTGCGGATGCTCCACCCCGACTGGGAGGACGCCGACGTCATGGCCGAGGTCGAGAAGATCCAGGCCGAGCTGGACGCGGGCGGGTCACTGGTCGACGACCCGTACACCATCCGGCCACCCGAGGCCGACCAGCCAGACGAGCCCGCCACCACCGAGGACGGCGGATACCCGGGAGCCTCGGACGAGGAATAGCCCGGCGGGGAGGTCGTCGTGCCCGCCGACCCGGACCTCCTCGACGCCATCGCCGGATCGCTGGCCGACCTCTACCGCGACGTCGAGGCCAGCCTCATCAAGGTCATCGCCTACCGCCTCGGCCGCGACCTGCCCACCGAGCGGCAAGCAGCCAAACTGGGCGGCGTCCAGCAGCTCAGTAAGGCCGTCCAGATCCTGATCAAGCGACTGGCCGGCCAGAAGGGGCCAGCTGCCCGCGTCATGGTGGCCGAGGCGTACAACGCGGGCTGGACTTCCGCCCTGGCGGACCTGCACGGCAATAAGGCCCTGGTCGCCAAGGCCGTGGAGGCGATCCCGAACGCGGCCGCGATCGAGCGGGTCGCCAGTTCGGTGTCAGCCGACCTCGGCCGCGTCGAGGCCAACATCTTGCGCAGCAGCGTGGACGCCTACCGGGCCGTGCAGGCCGCTGGTGCCGCCCGCATCCTCGCGGGGACGTCTACGCGGCGTCAGGCGTCGCAGGCGATGTGGCAGCGGCTCACCGACCAGGGCATCGTCGGTTTCACCGACTCGGCGGGGCGGAAGTGGAAGCTGTCCACGTACGTGGAGATGGTCGCGCGGACGAACGCGGCGCGGGCCGCGATCCAGGCGCAGGTGGATCGGCTGACGGCGATTGACCAGGACCTGGTGATCGTCTCCGACCATGGCGGCGAGTGCGCTTTGTGTCGTCGTTTCGAGTCGGCCGTGCTTTCCCTGTCCGGGCCGACCGGCGATGTGCAGGTTGAGCACGCGATCAACGACGACGAGATGATCACCGTCCACGTCGAAGCCACGCTGGAAGAGGCTCAACTGCGGGGCCTTTTCCACCCGATGTGCCGTCATTCCATTTCGTCCTATTTGCCTGGTGTGACGAAGACGCCGAAGAACACGGCCGACCCGGCCGGAGACAAAGCCCGCCAGCGGCAGCGCGCGATCGAACGCAAGATCCGCCAGTACAAGGAACGCGAACTCGGCGCGCTCACCCCCGAGGCGAAGGCCGCCGCCAAGGTGAAGGTCAAGCAGTGGCAGGGCATCATGCGCGACCACCTGCGCGCACACCCGAAACTCAAGCGGCAGCCCCATCGAGAGGCCATCGGCGCCGGGAGTATCCCACGCGTCGCCAGTGACGCCCAGGTCGCACCCGTGGCCGACGTGATCCCGCAGCAGGTCCTGGATTTGGACGTGGATCGGGCGCGGGCGCGCCGCGAGCAACTGGAGGCGGAGCGGGTAGAGCGGCGGCGGCTTGAGGAGCAGGCGCGGGCTCAGGCCGCCGCTCTGGCGGAGGAGCAGCGCAGGGCCGAGGAGGCCGACGAGGCCGAGCGTCAGCGCCTGCTGGTCGAGGCGGAGAAGGCGCGGCGGGAAGCGGAAGCGGCGGCCCGCGCCCTGGCTGAGCGGGAGGAAGCGGAGCGCAAGGCCGAGGAAGAGCGGCTCCGGCTCGAAGCGGAGGCGGAGCGCGTCCGGCTGGAGGCCGAAGAGCGTGAACGGCAGCGACGCCTGGAGGAGGAGGCTGAGCAGGCGCGCCGCGAAGCTGAGGCGAAGGCGGAACGGGAGCGCCTGGAAGCCGAAGCCCGCGCCGAGCGGGAACGACTGGAGGCTGAACGTCGAGCCGAGGAAGAACGCGCCCGGCTCGAAGCCGAAGCCGCCGCGCGCGCCACCGTGCCGAACGGCGACTTCAGCAACCTCCGCCAGATCGGCCCCCAAGGCGGCAGCAACCCCGGCGGCTTGTTCGAAGACGCCGACGGCAACCGCTGGTACGTCAAAACCCAGAAGTCGGAGCAGCACGCGGCGAACGAGATCGCCGCCGCACGCCTGTACACGGCCGCCGGCATCCTCGCGCCCGAGATCCACGCCGGCCGCGGAGCCCCGGGCCTGCCCGACGGCCCGCAGACCGCCAGCCGGGTCATCGAGGGCCGCGAGGCTTCCCCCGGCGAGCTCCGGATGCCCGCACGGGCGGGGTTCGCGGCCGATGCCTGGTTGGCCAACTGGGACGCGGCGGGCCTGGATTTCGACAACATGCTGCTCACCCCGGGCGGCGACGTCGCCAGGATCGACACCGGCGGAGCGCTGCTGTACCGAGCGCAGGGCAGCCCCAAGGGCTCCGCATTCGGCGACACCGTCACCGAATGGGACACCCTCCGCGATCCCGGCACGGCACCGCAGGCGGCCAAGCTGTTCGAGGGGATGACCTCCGCTGAGCTTCAGGACTCGCTGGAGCGGGTCGAGCGGGTCAGCCCCGAGGAGATCCGGCGCATCGTCGCCGAGTCCGGCCTGCCGGACGACGTGGCCGATCGTCTCCTCGCGCGCCGCCGGGACCTGATGGGCCGGCTGGAGGGACTGCGGGAGGCGGCAAGGCTCGCCGAGACGACGCTCGCCCGGCTGCTCGACCACAAGGACGACCTCAACGCCGAGCAGCTGCGGGATGACCTGCTCAACAAGCGCGGCACCGAGGCCGAGCGGGAGGCGTGGGCGCGCGCGCTCACGACGTTCGACAAACTCGCCGACAAGGGTGGAGCGCAGGCAGGTCACAAGAAGTGGCTCGACACGCTCACCACCTCCGACGACCCGGAAGCCGTCGCCATGCGGCGGCTCGGGCAGGTCAAGTCTTCGGAGCTGCGGGCAGCCGCACTACGGGCACTGGCCGAGGAGCTCCGTGCGCGCGCAGCACGTTCCGGCTCGCCGGGCATGCGGCACGGCCTGCGCTTCCACGACAACCACGAAGGCCTGACCTGGGCGCAGGAGAATCACCCGCTGCCCGACCTCACTCCCGACGAGATCGACGCGGTCAAGAAGTACACCGGGCAGAACTACGAGGTGCTGAACAAGGGGCTGCGCGGCCATCCGCCGACCGACAGCATGCGCCGTGCCTGGTACGACAACATCATCGCCAACATGGATGCCGCCTTTTCCAAGGCGGAACTCCCGGAGTCGGTCATTGTGCACCGGGCCGTCACCGACGCCTACGCCGAGTTCCTGGGCGCGGACGTTGACAAGCCTGAGACAATGAAAGCGCTCGTCGGCCGGGACTTCCCCGAGCACGGGTTCATGTCCACGTCGATCGGCAAGAATAGCGATTTCTCGGGTCACGTCCTGATGATCCGGCTGCCGAAGGGCCACAAGGCGCTCAACGTCATGAGCATCTCGGACTACGGCACCGATGAGCGGGAGATCCTCCTCGGCCGGGGAACTCGATATGTGGTTCACGGCGTTTATCAAGGGACTCGGGAAGGCTACAAGGTCTGGGGCATGGAACTGGAAGTCGTCCCCGACGACTGGGTGAAACCAGCCGACTGGGCCCCGGACCCATACGGCGACATTTTCGACGGATATACGTAGAGAAGGAGGCGAGAGGCTGTGACTCATCCACGCTGGACCGACGCCGCCTTCGCCCCCTTCGACGTCTCCACCCCGATCAGCTACTCCGGTGACGTCGTCGGCGAGGTACGGCGCGCGGCACTCCACGACATGGACGGGCTCCTCCTCGGTCACGTCTGGACCGACGACCAGGCCGCGGCCGGCTTCCTTGACGCTGACGGTGTCGGCCCTCCGGCTGTGCGCGCGAGCACGTACGTGTGGCAGGTCCATAAGCGGCTGTTCGACGCGGGCCGCCCCGCCTCGGACGTGATGGATCCCGCCTTGTACGCGCCGTTGTACCGGCTCGCAGCGCCCGAATAACCTCAGCCATCCCTTAAGGCCCGGCCCACACCCCCATGTGGTCCGGGCCTTTCGCATGCCCTGACGGCGTGCCCCCTCATCTTCGCCGCGCAACGCGGCGGACCCCTTGCCCGAAACGGGCGCCCCCTGATCCCGAAACGGGAGAACACACATGCACATCCCCCTGCCCATCCACCCCCGCACCGGACTCCAGGCCATCGGCGTACTGCCGTCCGGCCGAGTGATCTGGCCCGTCATGGGCGGCTCCGGCGAAGGCGACGCAGGTGGGGGCGACACCGGCGGCACGGAAACCGAAACGGGAACCGGCGACGCCGACATCAGCACCACCACGGACACCGGCACTGGCACCACCGACCAGGGCGGCACGACCACCGACGGCAAGCCCGAAACGGGCAAGGCGAAGGACGGCGACGACCTGGCCAAATGGCGGGAGCTGGCGAAGCAGAACGAGGCCCGCGCCAAGCAGAACAAGAAGGACCTCGACGCGGCGAACGCGAAAAACCAGGCCACCCTCGACGCCATCGCCCAGGCCCTCGGCCTGAAGAAGGGCGAAGAAGTCGACCCGGCCAAGCAGATCGAGACCCTCACCGCCGAATCGGCCAAGAAGGACTCCCGGATCCGCGAGCTGGAGATCCGCGACGCCGTCCGCGACGTCGCCGGCCAGCACGGCGGAGACGCCAGCGCGCTGCTCGACTCGCGCGGCTTCCTGCGGGCGGTCGCCGACTTCGACCCGGCCGACAAGGGCTTTAAGGCTGCCGTCGCCGACGCGATCAAGACGGCCGTCAAGGACAACCCGAAGCTCGCCGCCGCTGCCGCCGCTGCCGAGGAGAAGAAGCCCAAGCCCGCCCCGGTTTCCGGTGGCGAGTTCACCGGCGGCTCCGGCGAAGGCGGCCCCATCACCGAAGAGCAACTCGCCCGCATGACGCCCGACCAGATCGCGGCGGCATTCAAGGCCGGGAAGCTCAAACACCTCATGTAAGGACTGAGAGGCACCCGTGGCCATCACCCGGTTCCGGCCCGAGATCTGGTCCGCACTCCTGCTCACCAGCCTGAAGAAAGCCCACATCTACGCGGCGCTGTGCAACCGCGACTACGAGGGCGAAATCACGGCTGCAGGCGACACCGTGCGCGTCACCAGCGTCTCCCGCCCTACCGTCAACACCTACTCCCGCAACACCGACATCGCCTACGAAGAGCTGACCGACGCCCAGCGCACCCTGGTCGTCGATCAGGAGAAGTACTGGGCCTTCTCGCTGGACGACGTCGACAAGGCTCAGGCCAAGGGCGACGTCATGGGCCCGGCCATGGAGGAATCCGGATACGCCGTCAACGACGTCGTCGACTCCTACGTCGCCGGCCTCTACACCCAGGCCGCCGCCGCCAACGCGATCGGCACCGTCTCGGTCACCACCGGCGACATCGCCTACACCCAGATCCGCCTGCTCGGCCTGCGCCTCACCAAGGCCAGCGTGCCTCGGGCGGGCCGCTGGGCGGTACTCCCGCCGTTCATGGCCTCGCTGCTGCTGGAGAACGGCAAGTTCGTCAACAACGCCAACCCCGGCGTCAACTCCAGCGCGCACCTCATCGAGGGCTGGATCGGCCGGGCACTCGGTTTCGACCTCTATGAGTCGAACAATGCGCCCCTGGTGACCGGCGACGACTACGCCGTCCTGGCGGGCAACAACCGGGCCATCACGTTCGCGTCGCAGATCACCAGGACCGAAGCTCTGCGCAGCGAGGTGCGGTTCGCCGACCGGATGCGTGGCCTGTACGTGTACGGCGCCAAGGTCATGCGCCCGGACGGGCTGGCCACGCTGGTCGCATCCGAGACCTGATCAGGTCCCCACCCCGGACAACAAGGCAGAAAGGATCTGATCAATCATGGCGCGCACCGCCGCACCGCTCGTCGAGGTCGGGCTGAACACCTCCACTCTGGATGGCACAGGCACCGCCTACGACGTCTCCAACGGCATGTACATCCCCGCCATCCCCGCAGGCCGCGACCTGCTGGTGCGGCTCACCAACACCGACGACGACACCGCGCTGACGGTCACGTTCCTGGCGGGCGACTACCCGCCCGCGATGGCGTCCGGGCAGGGCAACCTCGCCGTGACGATGGCGTTCGGGACGACCCGATGGGTGACCCTGGAGTCCGGCCGCTTCCTGCAGTCCGACGGCACCATCCTGGTGGACGTCACCGTCAACACCGGCAAGATCACGCCGCTGGTGCTGCCGAAGGGCCTCAGCTGATGGCCGAAGCCAAACCTCGGCCGGAGACCGGCTGGTTCCTCACGGAGGGCGGATCCATCATCGAGATGGATCTGCCCCTCCCCGAGGGCATCGCGCAGCGCGTCCTCAAGGGCGCCATCACCCGGGTCGCCAACGCCGACGGCGACCCCTACGAGGAGCCGGTCAGCCCCGACGGGACCGGCGACCTCGACCGGGTCGCCATGTACGCGCCGCCCCCGCCGTCGGCTTCCAAGGCGGCCTGGGTGGGGTACGCGGTACGCCACCACGGGCTGAACCCGGACGCCGCCGACGGCATGACGAAGAACGACCTGATCGATCTGGTCAAGAAGTCCGGGAGGCGCTGACATGGCACGCACCCTGATCGCCCCCACCGCGCTCACCCTCGCGGGTATCGACCCGGGCGACGTCGATGTGGCCGCGGAGCTGACCGACGGCAACATGTTCGCCTACCGCGAGGGCCGGATCTTCTACTGCCTGAACGGCGACGACGCCGCGCTCACGGTCACCGTCCCGACCCCCGTCACGGTCGGATCTGGCGCCCTCGCGGTGGCCGACACCACGGTCACCATCCCGGCTGGGGAGTACCGGCTGATCAAGGGCTTCGGGCCGGAGCATCGCCAGGCCGACGGGACGGTGCACGTCAACTACGCCGGGACCACGCCTACGGGCGTGATGGTCGCCGTCTTCGACTAAAGGACGCGCGGGCGGGCGAGGCGTGAGGGTGCGCGCCCGCCCGCGACCACATTAAGAGAGGTGGGGCCAGTGGCCCAGCTGAGACTCCGGCGTACCCGCGATGGCGTGCTGCGCATCGACGGAGATGTCCCCGACGACCACTACTTCTCGGCCGGGTGGATCGCCGACCGGATCGCCGCAGGCGAGGCCGAGGTCACCGTGACCCTCAACGTGGAGGGCGGCCCTGTTACGTGGCGGCTGGCCGGGCTGGAGAACGAGGACGGCTCGCCCGCGAAGTCGTCCTGGCATGTCGTCCGGGACGGTGAGTGACCGATGGGTAACATTGCGTTCAACATTTCGTTGGGGCGGATTGTCTACGACATGAGCCTGCCCGGCGCGAACGACGCGCTCATCATCATCCCGATCGAGGCGTCCGGCATCGAGTCCGACAACACGCTCCGCGACTACGACGACCTGGGGTCGATCCTGGCGGCGGCGAACAACGAGCAGTCCACGATGGGCCGCAAGACGGTGACCAGCGTGACCGTCACGATCAACGACACCGACAACCGGGCCGAAGTCGACATCGCCGACCAGACCTGGACGGCCGCGGCGGGCAACGCCATCGCGGCGCTGATCTTCGCCTACGACGGCGACACGACCGGCGGGACGGACAGCAACATCAGGCCGCTGACCAAGCACGACTGCTCAATGACCCCGGACGGGTCCGACTTTACGTCGACCATTACGGACTTCTTCCGCGCCAGCAGTGCGGCCTGAAAGGTGACGACCCTGAACCTTCCCCGCTTCCTCGCCGCCGTCGGCCTGGTCGTCTCCGCTGTCGCCCTCCCGCTTCCGGCGCGCGCCGATGGCCCGTGCCCGGAGGCGACCGTCGTCGTGGACACGCCCGCCGAACTCGGTACCGCGCTGGCCGGCGCGGTGCCCGGCGACGCGATCCACATCGAAGACGGCACCTACGACGGGGGCTGGGCAGCAACCGCGGACGGCGCCGAGGAGGCGCCGATCTGGCTGTGCGGCGGCCCGGCCGCTCAGCTGACCAACGACGGCCACCAGGGCGGCTATGCGCTTCACCTGGACGGCGCGTCGTGGTGGCACCTGCACGGGTTCACCGCACGGTGGGCGCAGAAGGGCGTCGTGGTCGATGACTCCCACCACGTCACTGTCGAGGGCCTCACCGTCCGCGACCTGGGCGACGAGGGTATCCACCTGCGCAGCTTCACCACCGACAGCCTGGTCATCGGCAACACCGTGTTCGATACGGGGAACCGTCGGGAGAAGTTCGGCGAGGGCGTCTACATCGGCAGCTCCGACGCGAACTGGGGCGCACTCACGGGTGGCATGCCCGACGCGTCCGACCGCAACGCCGTGACCGGCAACACGATCTACGACGTGACCGCCGAGGCCATCGACGTCAAAGAGGGCACCTCAGACGGGATCGTCTCGGGCAACACCTTCGACGGCTCCGGGCAGACCGAGGAAGGCGCCGACAGCTGGGTGGACGTCAAGGGCAACGGCTGGCTGATCACCGGCAACAGCGGCCAGTACAGCCTGCTCAACGGATTCGAGACCCACCACCGCAACCTCAGCAAATCGGGCCTCGGCAACTGGGGCCTGAACAACACCTTCACCGGCAACACCGCCGACGTGCAGGGACCGGGAAGGGGCTTCTACATCCACGACCCATCCACCACGGGCAACGTCGTCTACTGCGACAACACGGTGACCAACGCCGGGCTCGGGTTCGCCAACCTCACCTGCACGCCGTAAGCGGGAGGTGCCGCGATGGCCGACTGGCCGCTGTACGACGGGCAGGGCACCGAAACCGCCGGGGCCACCGCCGCGTCCTCGATCGGCGTGGCGGTCACCGCGGGCGGCTCCACGAACACCAAGGGCAGTTGGGTCGAACTCATCGCAGCCACGGCCCACAAAGCGGTCGGCCTGATCGTCAACGCGGGCAGAGGCCACACCGCCACGGCTGATTTCCTGGTTGATATCGGAGTCGGGGCGTCGTCCTCGGAGACGGTGATCATCCCTAACCTCAAGTGCGACAACGGCAGCAACAACCTCGGCCCCGGCCAGATCCTCATCCCGATCGGCATCCCCGCGGGGACGCGGATCGCGGCGCGCTGTCAGGCCACCTCGGCTTCGGCGGTCACCCGCCTTCAGGTGATCCTGCTCTACGGGTCGTGGCTGGGCCAGCCTCCACTCGGCCGGGTGACGGCCTACGGCGTCGCCACCGCAGACTCGGGTGGCGTGTCGGTCGATCCGGGGCTGGCGGCCAACACGAAGGGCTCCTGGTCGCAGATCACGGCGTCCACGACGAACCCGATGCGGTCCATGCTCGTCTCGATCGGCCAGCAGGCAAACAGCGGGCGGAGCGTCAACACTGACTGGCTGCTCGACATCGCCATCGGCGCGGGCGGCTCCGAGCTGATCGTCATCGCCGACTTGCACGCGGAGGTCTCCACCTCCGACGACGCGGTAGAGCCGCGCTACATCGGACCCATTCCCTGCAACATCCCGGCGGGTACCCGGCTTGCCGCCCGGTCACAGGCCAGCAACATAACTGACCCCACCGACAAGTTGTTCGACGTCATCATCTACGGCTTGGACTGAGCGGGGGTTGATCGATGTCCATCACCGTGATCGCCTCCGGCACCCAGTCCGCCACCCTGACCACCGAGCATGACCTGGCAACGGACACGGCCTCGCATGTCTACGTTCTCGGGGTCGATACCGGCGCGATGGCTCTCGCCGACATCCTGGAGGTGCGGGTCTACACCAAGATGCTGAGCGGCGGAACGGAGCGGCTGGCCTACTCGGCGACCTTCTCCCACGTGCAGGGGGAGCCGCAGAAGTACAGCCCGCCCATCGTGGCGAACATCTCCATCAGGGTCAGTCTCCTGCAGTCCGCCGGGACGGGCCGCTCCTACCCGTGGGCTTTGCTCGCCCTTTCGTGAGCGAGGCGTAGATGAGCACCCGGTATCTCGCCGCCTACCTGCCACCAGCCGACGACGGCGGGCAGACCATCGCGGTCGGCACCGCCACCGAGACCAACACCGCCGTCGCCCTGGGCGCGGCCAAGACGCGCGCCCTCACCGCCGCCGAAGAGACCGGTACGGCGCAGCCGCTCGGCCGCACCAAAACCCGCACGGTGGACCCGGTAGGCGAGGTCGGCACCGCCCAGCAGCTCGGCCGCGCGAAGGCACTCACTATCGGTCCGGCCTCCGCATCCGAAGCCGCACAAGACCTCGGCAGGGCAAAAGCCGTCCAGCTCGACCCCGCCGTCGAGACCGACCAGGCCATCGCTATCGAGATCAGCGACGCGCCGTTCGCACTCGCCCCGGCGGCCGAGACCAACGCCGCACAACCGCTCGCACGAGCCAAGACCCTCGCTCTCGGCCACGCCGAGGAGACCGGCGCCGCGCAGGCCTTGGCCGCGGCCAAGGCCTGCGCCCTCACGCCAGCGCAGGAAACCAGCACGGCCCTCACCCTCGCCCCCGCGAAGACGGCCGCCCTGGGCGCAGCGAGCGAGACCGGCGCAGCACAACCCCTCGGCCGGACGAAAACCGCAACACTCGGCCCCGCAGGAGAGACCGGCAGCGCCCAGCCCATCGGCCGCGCCAAGACCCTCGCGGCTGGCCCCGCCGTGGAGACCGGTACGGCGGTCGGCCTCGCCCGCTCGAAGACCACAACCGTGGCGGCCGCGGTCGAGCAAGACGCCGCCCAGGCCGTCGCCCCGGTCAAGAGCATCGCCCTCACCTCCGCCGCCGCGGCGGAGACCGCCCAGACGCTCGGCCGGGCGAAGGCCAAGCAAGTCGACGGCGCGACCGAGACCAACCACGCGGTCGCGATTGGATCCAGCGGTGCCGTCATCTCGATCAGCCCCGCCGGCGAGACCGACACCGCCCAGGCCGTCGCCCGGGCCAAGGCACGTCAGCTCACGCCGGCAGCCGAGCTCGACGCCGCGGTGCTGCTGGCTCGGATCAAAACGCGGGCGCTCACGCTGGCCGGCGAAAACGGCACGGCTGTGGCCCTGGGCCGGGCCAAGCTCAGGCCGCTGGGCCCGGCCGCCGAGACTGCGGAGGCGATCGGGTTCGGGTGGGCCAAGGCGCGCCTGCTCGGGACGGCGATCGAACTCGACGTCGCGATGCAGATCTCCTCGACCGGCGGCGCCACCCCGGTCGCGCCCGGCGTTCTGACCCCGGCGCTGGCCGGCGCGACGCTCACCGCCTCGACCGCGGGCCCGACGCTCACGCCCTCAGCGAGGGGCTCTGTCCTGACCGCGACTGCCAGCCCGTAGGAGGTGGTTGTGCTCAACGCCGGAGATCCCCAGATCGCCTCGCTCCTCATCAACCCGGGCGACGGTACGACGGCCGCCACGCTGACCGTGTACGCGCCGGACGGCACCTCAACCACGGCCGCAGTCACGGTGTCCGAGACGGACGACGATGGCGTGCGCATGGCCTCCGCCGCGGTCACTTACCCGGTCGCGGGCTTGTACGTGCTCGCGTGGGTGGTCACCGGGATCGGCGCCGGAGTCGAGCACCAGCAGGTTCCGGTCGCCCCGGCGGTCACCACCGTGCCGCAGGGCCGGGTGTATGCGACGACGACGGACCTGGCGAACAAGCTGCGGAAGGCTCCGCCGTTGAACGCGCCCATCCTGCTCGAACGGGCGTCCCGCCTGGTGGACAAAGAGCTTCTGTGTGCGATCTACGACGTGGACGACGACGGGCTGCCCACCGATCCGGTCCATATCGAGGCGATGCGGGACGCGACGGTTGAGCAGGTGGCAGCGTGGTCGCCGATCGGTGAGGACGGCACCGGCGTGACCGACCACTACACGAATGTGAAGCTCGGGTCTGCCTCGATGAGCCGGGGCGGCGGTTCCAGCGGTGGATCGCAGAAGGGCTCGGCGGCTGAGGAGTTGGCTCCGCAGGCGCGGATGATCCTGCAGCAGGCCGGCCTGACCGGGCATGGCCCATGGACCCCGTACTGATGGCCGGCCTGCCGGAAATCTGGCTGGTGCATGAAGTCCAGGTCGAGCCGTTCGCGGGTGCGGGCGCGTACGGCGACACCTTCGGCCCGGCCGTAACCAGGGCCGGGTTTATGGAGGAGAAGCGGCGGAAGATCCGCGACAAGAACGGCGCGGAGGTCGTCTCCAACAGCACCTTCTACACGCAGCTCGACCACGTCGCGGACTTCCCGGTCGGCTCGCGGGTCGCGTACGCGGGCCGTGTCAGCAAGGTCCTGACGGCGGATCGGCACGACGGGGCTGGCCTGCCTCTGCCCTCGCATCTGGAGGTCTATCTCCAGTGACGAAGAAGGCGATCGTCAAGTTTTACGGGATCAAGGTGAAGGCGGCCGAGCGGAAGGGCGCGGAGCGCGGCCTGAAGCTGGCGTTGGAGCACCTACTGCAGGTGGCCCGGACGCAGGTTCCGCATGAGGAGGGCGTGCTCGAGGATTCGGGCGATCCGGATAAGCGGCCTGGCGCGGCGAGTCTGGACGGGCTGCACGGGGCTGTTTCGTTCGATACTCCTTACGCCGTAAGGCAGCACGAGGAGATGGACTGGCAGCACGACGACGGCCGCAAGAGCAAGTACCTGGAGGATCCCCTGGCCAGCGAGGACGCGACGATGCGGGCACTCATCGCGGCTCAGATTCGCCGGGAGATGAGGAAGAAGACGTAGAGGCGTTGAGCAGCGCCCGCATGTCGGCGACGGCGTGCTGGAGGAACTCGGCGACCGCCGCCTGCTCGGCCGCGCCTCGCACGTCTACGTCGGCGACGGGGTGGAAGTCGGTCGGGACCAGCACCGGCCCGACTCGGTAGAAGTCGCCGTACTTCTCTTCCTCGAACAGCTTCTTGGTCTCTGACCAGTCGATGCGCTCGACCGCTGCAAGGCGGCGCGCGATCTGCCCCGCCCGGATGCGGCGGAGCCGGAACGTCTCCGACCTCGCCATCCTCACCCTGCACTGGATGGAGAAGCATCCCGAGCGATACGCCGACCTCCACCCGGACGTCCGGCCGTACCTCGTTGACGCCGGGCTACTCGCGGCCTAGTCGAGAGGCTGCGCGGCGACCCACCGGTCCACGAACGCGCGCCCCTCACTCGTCAAGACGTAGGTGTCGGTCGCTGACAGGTCGATCGAGAACACCCCGCCGACGCTGGCCTGCTGGGTCAGGTTCAGTTCGGGTTTATGAGCCAAGAGGCCGTCTTCCACCAGGTACATGACCAAGAGATGCATGAGCGGCGGAAGCAGGATGTGGTCGTTGTCCCGGACCTTGGCGAAGTAAACGAGGATCCGCCGCTCAAGATCTCCGTAGCGGCTGTTCAACAGCGCCAGGTTCGCCTTGTACTGGCGTAGCGCCTTCCGGTCGATCTGGCCCGGCCCGTTGCCCTTGCGGCCGTGGCAGTTGGCGCACAGCACGATCATGTTCGCGAACTCGTGCTTCTTGACCCGCTCCCAGTCGTCGATGTGCTCAAACTCCAGCGGAGCCGCAGCACGACACGTCGGGATCGCGCAGCGGTGCCCGGCCTCCACCAGTAGGTCGCGCTTCAGCTGAGCCGGTAGTGCGGGTCGTCCAGCAGGCATCCCACAACCCTAGAGCCGCCGGGGGGTGGGATGAGCCTCCTGGAAGAGTTCGCCCAGCTCTTCGACCTACTCGACCTCGGCACCTACAAGGCGGACGGCAGCGTCGGCGGTGACATCTTCTTCCCGCGTATGCCGGAAGCCCCCGACCGCGCGCTCGCCCTCGCCCGCTACGGCGGCGACGAATCCTCTCTCGCCGACGACTACGACGAACCCCGCATCCAAGCCCGGGTGCGCGGACCGGCCGATGACGCCCGCAACGCCGAGCGGTGGGCCGAGCAGGTCTACGACACCGTCAACGGCCTCGGCATGCGCGAACTCCCCGGCGGCACCTGGCTCCAGCTCGCCGTCGGCCTGATGGGCGGCCCGGTCTTCATCGGCCAGGACAAGAACGACCGCCCCGAATTCACCGTCAATTTCCGGGCCGAAATCTCCCGGCCGAGCACGAACAGGAGTAACCCGTGAGCCAGGTGAAGATCAACGCCCGCGACATCATCGTGGAAGTCGAATCCGCCACCCCCGACACCTTCCTCCGCGTCGAGAACCTCGCCAACGTCGTCATCAACAAGAGCGAGAACGAGGAGACCGTCGACACCACCGACTACGACAGCCAGGGCGTCTACGAGCAGGAGGTCATGCAGCGCGGCGCGTCCATGGAGCTGGAGGGCATGGCGAAGAAGGACCGCCTGACCGGCTCACTGCAGCCTGGCCGGGCGCGGGTGGAGGAGATGGCGGGCGAGGACAAGGTCGGCTACGACAGCCTCGGTCGGGTCCGCTTCCGCCACCCGATGGACACCGAGTGGAAGATCTGGAACTGCACCTTCAGCCTGGGCGAGCAGGGCGGCGGATCGAACGACAAAACCTCGTGGGGCGCGACCATCACCAAGTCGGGCCCGACCGAGTTCGAGGATGTCGCCTGATGACCGACATCAACGACGACTACAACGACGACCTCGACGACGAGCCCGAGGACGCGCCCGAGACGTTCGAGACCTGGGACGGCTTCTGGACCGAAGTCCGCGCCGAGGAGGACTCCGAACGAACCGGCCCGGACACCGTCGTCATCCGGGGAGTCCGCGTAGAGGTCCCGCGCCGGCTGCCGCTCAAATTCCTCCTCAAGGCCGAATCCGTCGCCAAGGCCTCAACTGTCGATGCCCTGCACGACACCGTCGGCGCGCTCTTCGGCAAAGAAGCCCTGAACGCGTGGGTCGAGGACGGAATGGACGCCCCCGAACTGCAGGTGGCGCTCACCTGGGGCGTCGCACAAGGGTCCGGCAAGGACATGACCTTCCGGGAGGCGTACGCCGCCGTGAAGGAGCAGGAGGGAAAAGCCGAGCAGGAGGAGGAGAAGGCGGCGGCCTCACCCCCGAAGAGAGGCAACTCCGCCGCCACTGGGGCGCGATCGTCGCGGACTTCCGCCGCGAATACCGGTTCACGCCGCGCGAGATCGCAGAGCTGACCCCCTTCTGGTTCGGCATCTACCTCGCCTACCTCTCCCCAGAAGCGGTCTACCGCAGGCTCACCGCGAACGAGCCGATCGAGCTCAGCGGCGAGCAGGCGCAGGCCTTCATCAACACGCTGTAGGCGCGCACGGGAGGTGACCTCCCTTGCCGCTGACTGTCGGCGAGCTCGTCGCCTACGCCTCCGTCGACAACAAGGCGTTCGAGCGGGGCACCAACCAGATCGAGCGAACGCTCCAGCAGACCGCCAAGGTCGCCGACGCCGAACTCGGCAAGATCCCCGCCGCCGCCCGCGCGGCCGGGGAGCAGACGGGCGAGCAGTTCACCGTCGGCGCGGACGGCAAGCTGCGCGACTCCAAGGGGCGGTTCGTCGCCACCGGCCGCAAGAGCGGCGACGCAGTCGGCCGCGGCTTCGGCCTCGGCATGAAGTCCGGTCTCGGCGGCATCGTCGCCGACGTCGCCAAGCTGGTCGGCAAGGCGGGCGTGCAGGTGATGGGCCTGACCGCCAACGTCGCCAAGGTCGGCCTCCTGGCTGGCGGGCTGTTCGCTGCCGCGCAGGGCGCCGGGGCGCTGGTGGCCGCACTCGCGCCCGCAGCTGGCCTGGTGGCCGCCCTCCCGGCGGCGTTCCTGCTGGCCAAGGCGGCGGCAGGCACGCTCAAGGTGGCCCTGCTCGGGGTGCAGGAGGCGATCGGCGCAGCCCTGACGGGCGACGCCGCCGCCTTCGAGGCGAGCCTGAAGGGGCTGTCCCCGGCCGCGCAGTCGGTGGCTCGGGAACTTCGGGCGGTCAAGCCGGAGATCGATGGGCTGAAGGCCAGCGTCCAGGACGCGTTCTTCGAGCCGCTGAAGGGCCAGCTCACCGCCGTCGCAGCTGCCCTGCTCGGCCCCGTCAAGGCGGGGATGACCGGGGTTTCTGGAGAGTTCGGCCGCCTCGCCGCAGACGTCGGCAAATTCGGCCGGAGCAAGGCAGCGGTCGAATTGGTGAAGGGCGCTTTCGGCACCCTCAAAACCGAGATCGGCTCCATCCAGTCCGGCACCTTGCAGAAGCTGCTGGAAGCGATCTCGAATTTCGCCAAGTCGACGCTGCCCGCTTTTAAGGGTCTCGGCGCTGGGATCGATGGCGCGGCCAAGAGTTTCACTGATTGGCTGAATGCGGCGACGGCTGCCGGGAAGCCGATGGAGTGGATTCAATCCGCGCTCGATGTTCTCGCGAAACTGGGCGCGGTCTTTTCCGATATCGGCGGAATCGTCAAATCCGTCATGGGCGCGATGGGGAAGGCGGGTGTTTCCGCGCTCGGCCCGATCGGCATGCTTCTCGACAAGGTGAATGCGTTCTTCGCTTCGGCGAAGGGCCAGGACATTCTCATCAAGATCTTTCAGTCGCTCGGAAAAGTAGTAGACGCGCTTTGGCCCATTTTTGAGGAGCTCGCCTCAGCCGCCGCCCTCGTAGCTCCCGTGATCGCCGACGTGGCTGCCGCGCTGGGTCCTGGCATCGCTGCCGCGATCAAGGCCCTAGGTCCGGCCCTGGCTGCCATGGGGCCCGGGCTGGTGGCCATAGCGGACGCGATGGCAAAGGCGTTCGCGGATCCGACCGTCGCATCATCGCTCCTCTTGCTGGGCCAAGCGATCGCTGGGCTCCTTAAGGGTTTCGCACCCTTAATTCCGGTGGTCGTGAAAATCGGAGCCGCCTTAGTGGGCGGGCTTTCGAAAGCCATTCTTGCCATAACACCGCATCTGCCGGATCTGGTGGCTGCTTTTGGCGAGCTGCTTTTGACCATGATCCCGCTAATCGATCCGGTCGTGGATCTGGTTATAGCGCTGACACCGCTGATCCCGGTCATGACCGATCTGATCAAGATCACGACCGAGATCAGCAAAATCCTCGTCACGGTCCTAGTGTGGGCCATAAAAGGCGTCACAGATCAAGTCCGGCGATGGGTCAATGATTTCCGCGCCAGCTGGGATCAGGGCAAGGCGATAGTCCTCGGATTCGTCGACAAGGTCAAATCCATTCTCGCCTGGTTCGGCGAATTGCCGGGCCTGCTCGGAAAATGGGTCGGCCAAGCCAAAACCGCCGCCACCGACAAATTCGGCCAGCTCGTCGAATGGGTCAAGAAACTACCCGAAAAAATAGTCGGCGCACTAGGCGACCTCGGAAAGATGCTACTCAAGGTCGGAAAAGACGCGATCCAAGGACTCATAAACGGGATCAAGTCGAAGGCCGAAGAGGTCTCCAAGGTCGTGACATCCCTACTCAGGGGCGACGTCCTCGGCGCGGCTGCAACGGCGATCGAGGCGCACTCTCCCAGCCGGGCGATGCAGCGCCTCGGCGTGTGGACCGTGGAAGGCTTCATCCTCGGCATCACCGGCAGCCAGGAAAGAATGCGCACCACCGTGACCAACCTGGTCACCCTGGTGCAGAACGCGTTCAAGGCCGCGCCCGGTCATGGCGATCATCTCGCCAACTGGGTGAAGGCCAACACCGACGTCCTCGGCCAGCTCGCCGACCGGCGCGAACAGATCATCAAGCGCATCGCCGACGCCAAGGCCTACGCCACCCAGATCGCCGGGCAAGCCGCTGACTTCGCTGCGATCACGAACATCGATCTCGGCGAGGGCGGCGGCATCGGAGACCTCACCACCGGGCTCGCCAACCGGCTCTCCGCCATCCGCGACTTCGCCAACAACATCAAGACGCTGGCGGCTCGCGGGTTGAACAAGACGATCCTCAAGCAGATCATCGACGCCGGGCCGGAGAAGGGCGGCACCCTCGCCGACATGCTCGTCGGCGCTTCCGGCGCAGACCTGAAGGCGATCAACCGGGCGCAAGCCCAGATCGACAAGATCAGCAAAACGCTCGGAAAAACGGCGGCCGACGCGCTTTATGACACCGGCAAGCAGGCCGGGCAAGGCTTCCTCAAGGGCCTGAAAGGCCAGCTGAAGGAGATGGAAGGCGCCATGGCCGCCATCGCCAAGGCGGTCGTGGCAGCAGCCAAGAAGGAACTCGCCTCCCACAGCCCCAGCCGGGTGTTCATGGGCATCGGCAAGGACACCCTGCTCGGCTTCCAGCTGGGCATCAAGGCCCTGGCCGGGACGACCATCAGCGCCGTGGCCGGGGTGATGGGGAAGGCCGTCAACGCGGCCTCCGGACTCCAGCTCACGATGCCGAAGTCGCAGATCCTCCAGCCGATGACCGGCCCGACCTCGGCTCCGGCCGGCCCCGGCTTCGTGGAGGGCTCGCAGGGCGGCGTGACGGTGCACATGCACGGCACGACCATCCGCGAGGAGGCCGACATTCAGCGGATCGGCGCTGAGTTCGCGTTCGGCGTTCTCTCGGCCCGCGGCTGACCGCCGCTCACACATCCCTATCTGTACGAGAGGCGGTTTCCGCATGCCCGAAGAGCCCCGAGAGCTGACCTTCCGGGAGAAGTGCCTGACCCTCCAGGTCAACACCGGCCGCTCCAGGCCGGTACGGCGAGAGCCGCTGGACGCGAACGGCCGGCGGATGAGGACGGTCGAACGGCCGACGGATTCCGGCGCGCACGTCACCGTCACCAACCGGTCCGACACACGCGGCGACCATCAGGACGTCACCGTCGACATGGGAGTCATCGACGCGCGGCGGCCGCAGTGAGCGCGCGGATCAAGGCGCGGCGGGCGTCGGAGGAAGCCGAGATGCTCACCATCGTCGCAGAGATGCAGGAGAAGCTGGCCGACGCCAAGGCGGCAGCCGACGCGGATCCGAGCCCGGAGAACCTGGCCGCCCGCCAGGAGGCGATGGATGAGGTCGCCGAGTTCCGGTCCTGGGTGCGCGGCGTGGCGAGGATCCGCAAACTCCGCGACCTCCTGGCTGACTCGAAGCTCCCCGATGAGAAGCGGGAGAGGTGCGGCGAGGAGCTCGCGTCCCTGGAGGAACGGCTCGGCGGGTTCCTGGCCGAGCTCGAACAGCTCGGGTCGAGCGCGGGCCAGGTGCCGCTCCCGCCCGGCTCGGTCGAAGCCAACCCGCAGCCCGCGCGGTCGAAGTCGCGTCTTCCGCAGCCGGGGGGTGGTCGCTGATGGCCTGGTCTGCACCTGGTCTGTTCGTCGTCACCCAGCTCGCGGTCTTCACCAACACGCTGACGACCCTCAACTGGGGCGCGGAGGACCACAAGTTTGCGTTCTGGACGGCGAGCGCCACGCCCAACTACGGCACCGACACCGCCTACGGATCCGCGCCATGGAACAGCGGCGAGTCGTCGGGTGCGGGTTACTCGACGGGCGGACCGCTGCTGCTCGGCACCACCATGACCCACGTCTCCGGGTCGATCAAGTTCGACGCCGACAACATCGAACTGGCCGACAGCACGATCACCGCTGAGGGCGGGGTCGGCTACGCGGACGCGCTGAGCAATCAGCTGCTTTTCGGGGTCTGGTTCGGCGAGCTCCTCGAAACCCAAGACGGCCTCTTCTTGATCACCTGGGACTCACTCGGGATCGCTCTCCAAGACCTCACCCCGGCGTAGGAGGCCAGCGTGGCGATCATCAAGCAGTACCTCCTCCCCGAGGAGGCGCAGCAGAGCGGCACGAGCGGCTTCGCGCCGTTCGATAAGGCGGTCGGCACCAACTTCCCGGTCGGCCGCCTCCTGTACGACGCCACCGCCGACGAGGCCGCGTTCTGGCACCTCGAAGCCACCAATTACGGCACGGGCGACTGGACCGTGGACATCGACTGGTACGCGGTCAACGCCACATCCAACGTGGTCCGGTGGGGTGTGGCGGTAGCGGCGATCACCCCCGAGACCGACAGCCAGGATGCGGAGACCAAGGCGTTCGATAGCGAGACGATCTTCGACGACACCCACCTAGGCACGACCAGCAAACGGATCATGCGGGCCACCATCACGGTGGCCTCCGCTGACCTGGATGGTGTCGCGGGCGGGGATGAGTGCTGGCTGCGAGTCCGCCGCATCGGCTCCAACGGGTCGGACACGATGGCCAACGACGCCGCCTTGACCATGGTCCGGATCAGCTACAGCGACACCTGATCGGGGGTTGCTGTGGCGATCAGGTTCGATGCTGACGGCGAGGATTTCACCCGGGCGCTGTCTCTCGGCAGTCAGACGCAGCTCACCGTCACCGGCTGGTTCAAGATCAGCGTCGACAGGGGCCAATTCACCACGCTGTGGGCCGTCGCCGAAAGCGATTTCGACTCCTTTTTGATGCTGGCCGCCGACGGCACCGGCACCGGCCTGCAGGTCATCAACCACACCAACGGCACCGCTCTCACCACCCTGACCGTCGGCACCTGGTACTTCGTCGGCGTCGCGATCAACGGAACCTCCCAGACCATCCTCGTACGCTCCGCCTCCGCCTCCAGCTTCACCGTCACCACCAACTCCAGCGGCCCCTCCTCGGCTGTGGTCGCGGACGTCCTCGGTATCGGCGAGACCCCTCCGCCGGGCGGTTTCGAATGGCTCAATGGCGCGGTCGCCAACTTCAAGATCTGGGTCGGTGCGACCCTTACCCAGGCGGAGATGGAGCGCGAGGCCTGGACCTACCTGCCGTGGAGGACGTCCGGGTTGACCGCCTGGTACCCGTGGGCGGGTAGCGGATCCACGGTTGACCTGTCCGGCAACGGCCGCACCCTCTCCGGCGGCAGCGGCACCAGCCTTGAGGACGGTCCGCCGATCGCGTGGCGGCAGGGACGCCGCCGCCTCTTCCTCCCCACCTCCATCGACGTCGAAGCCAACCCGGCCCCGATCCTTGCGCCCTGGTCGATGCCCGCACCGGCGGTCTCAGCCGGGGCGTCGACCGCGCCGGGTGTGATCGAAGCCCCATGGTCGATGCCCGCGCCGGTCGTCGAAGTGTTCGAGGGCCTGCCGACAGTGGCCGAGCCCGGCGTGATCCTCGCCCCCTGGTCGATGCCCGCACCTCTGGTGGACGCCTTCAGCAACGCCACCGCCGCACCGGGGCCGATCCTCGCGCCGTGGACCCTCCCCACCCCCGCCGTACTCGTCCCCATCGTCCCCGGCGACCAGATCACCGGCCCCGGCCAGATCGAATGGAACGGGTTCTTGCTCGGACGCGGCACCCCCTACGGGCTCGGAAACCTCGAAGGCTGGTACGACCTGCCCGCCATCGACACCGGCAACGTCGCCCACCCCACCCGGCACGGCGCAGAATCAGGCAGGGATCTCAGCCAGGAACGGATCGTCACCTACTCCGGCCTCACCCGCGCACCCCGCGACGACTGGGAAGAGACCGTCGAAGACCTCATCCTCGCCACCGGCGTCGGAGAAGACGACACCGAATACCCGCTCGCGATCCGGCTCCTCGACCACGTCTACACCGGCATGGGCAAGGTCACCCGCCGCGCCGTACCAGTCGACAAACACTTCCGGCTCGGACACTCAAGGATCGTCGTCCAGTGGACGCTGTCGGATCCCCGGCTGCTGTCCAAGCTGAACAGCGCGGTGATCGCCGACGGGGAAACCCAGACGATTTTGAACGCGGGCAACACCGCCACCAGCCCGCTGATCCGGATCCCCGGCCCGAGCGTGATCCCGCAAATCCTCTTCGAACCCCTGGTCGGCGGCGAGGTCGTCGACGAGCGGCTCATCGAGGTCGATCTCACCGTCGCCGACGGGGAGAACCTCATCATCGACGTCAAGCTCGGGACGATCAGCATCGGCGACACCGACCACCTGGACAAGCTGACCGGCACCAGCACCAGCGTCCCCGACCTGGTCCTACCGGCCGGGCAGGTCCGCGTCTCCTACACCTCCGAAGAGGGCGACGCGCCCCCCGCCACCGTCCTCTGGAAGCACGCCATCCTCTGACCAGCCGGGGGAGGTACTTGTGCCCGCCTCCTACCGGTCCGCCTCCCAGCTCGCCTACCTCGGCGACAACCCAGTCCTGGCGCGGCCACCGGGAATCCAGGCGGGCGACCTCCTGCTGGTCGTCCACTTCGCCGACTTGGGCGGCTTGGGCGACATGACCATCAGCGGCGGCGCACCCTGGCCGACCCCGATCGCCACACGGACCGCTGAAGTCGGAGGCGGCGGCACCAAGATCTACCGCCGGTACGCGGGGACCGACGAGCCCGACTTCTACACCCTCACCCAGTCGGCCTCCCCGCTGGAACTCGCCGACTCCACCATCGTGATGATCGCCGTCAAGGACGCGTCCGCCAACGGGATCGTCATCGAGCAGACCGGCGGCGGATCCTTCGGCCCCCCCATCGGCTCCGTGACCACCCCGGCCGCCACACCGCCGACCGCCAGCAGCCTGGAAATCCGCGTCGCCATCGGCTTCCCGATCAACGCCTTCCCCCCGCAGGGCCTCACGCCCGTGACCTGGTCGGCGATCCCCGGATTCTCGGTTAAAGCGAACCCGCAGAGCCGGAACTACGTGGCCATGCAGGTAGCAACCCGCGACCTGGTGTCGTCCGAACGCGTCGGCGAGAAGACCACCTCACCGACACCGGGCGTATTCGGCTACCACGGCTTCACGATCATCGTGCCCAGCGCGGAATCCTCAGCGCCGACGCCCCCACCCATCCCGCCGTTCACCCCCGGCCGCGGTGTGAGCCCGTACCGGTACACGGTCCACGACATGGCGACTGGCACCTACAAGGCCGACATCACCCCCCGGGACGTCACCTTCGACCGGCGAATCGGCGAACCCGGCCTCTTCAGCGGCACCCTCGACGTCCCCAACCGCCGCAAAGCCGCCAAGATCGCCAAGGTCATCCCGCCCAAGTCCGACGACCTCACCAGCGGACCCGGCATGATCGCCATCTACATCTGGCGCGGCGGAGCCATGTGGGGCATCTACTGGATCCACGGCGCAAGAATCCAAAGGTCCCGCCGCGGAGCCGTCACAATCACCCTGCGCGGCTCCACGCTGGACGCCTACCTCCTGCACGTCACCGTCAGCGAGGATGTGGAGTTCACCGGCGAGCAGATCGCCAACGCCCGCGCCCTGCTCACCCATCTCCAGGCCGACCCGACCGCGAACATCGGCCTGTCACTGATGGCCGGATCGTCCGGAACCCCTTCACGGACCCTGACCGTGAAGGAGGGCGACGACAAGAGCTACGGCGACGCCCTCTGGAGCTACTCCAAGGCATACGGCGGGTTCGAGTGGACCATCGATCCGCAGATCACCGGCAACACCGTCTCACGCAACTGGATCTGGGGATACCCGCGCATCGAAGGCGACACCGTCCACACCTTCCAGGAGAGCCCGACCGGCGGCGACATCGTCGAGTGGGGCGAAGAGATCGACGCCCTCCGCGGAGGAACCCGCGTGAAAGTCCGCGGCGGCACCCCCGAAGCGACCGACGCCACCGAAGGCAGCGTCCCCAGAGTGAGCGCCTGGATCTCCGCCACCGCGCACCTGCTCGCCGGATGGCTACGCATCGACCGCCTCGTAGACCACCCCGGCCAGTCCACCGACACCACCCAGCTCGACGACTACGCAACCCGCTGGGTCGCGACCTTCGCCGGCGCGGTCCGCGTCTACTCCTGCACCGTGCTGCTCGGCAAAACGCCGTCCATCTCGCCATCCTCGCTCGGCGACCAGGTCAAGAGGGTCATGGTCAACCCGTGGCACGGCCGGACCAACGGCGCTGCCGGATTCAACATGAGCCAGCGCCTGATCGGCATCGCCATCACCCCCATCTCCCGCACAACCGGCAAAGAGGAAGCGCAGCTCATCCTGGAGGAGCCCACCGTTGACTGACCAGATGCCCGGCGGCCTGGAACGCGTCCTCGCCGACATCCAGCAGCGGCTCGCCCGCCTGGAGCGCGACGCCCGGACGATCGCCGCCACCCCGGTCGCGAAGGCGTCCGCGCCGTTCTTCATCCCGGACGGAAGCCCGGGAACCCCAAGCGGCGGGTTCGTGGCCTACGGGTCGTCCGGGGAACCGCGGTTCAAAACCTCGTCCGGCGACGTGATCGCGCTGCCAGCCGGGGACGTCTCCGACCACACGATGACGTCCAGCTCGGTGTCCAACCCGCCGACCCAATCCCAGGTCAACGCCATCCGCACGGATGTCTCCAACCTGTCCCAGCAGTTCAACAACGCGCTGGCCAGCCTGCGGGCCGACAACGTGATCGGCTAGCGGGGTGTGAAACCGGGCGGGATCTGCTGCTGCACCGGGACGGTGCGGGTGACGTTCCAGCCGATGAAGGTCACCGGGATGGCGACGAACAGCCACAAGCCGATGGTCAGGAACGTCAGCCAGGAGTGGACGAAGAACCACAGGCAGGCGTGGACGCCGAACGTGACCGGGTTGAAGGCGCGTTCTTTGACCTGCATGGTCTGCACCGGCGCGTACCCGTACTGCGGCGGCATCATCATCGGCGGCTGGGGCGGCTGGTAGGGGCCGTTGTACGGCTGCTGCCCGTACGGAGGCTGACCGTGTGGCGGATAGCTCATCGGGGCTCCTGATGTCAGGTGATGCGTATGTGACGTGCGCGATCACTATCCGGTTGTCACCGGCAGCTGTCCGCATCCGGACGCGGAGCGGCTAGGCGCACTGGCCCTCGGCCTCGGCCTGGGCGACGATCTGGTCAATCGTCTGGGTCTGGTACTCCTTGCGAATGTCCGGCTGCAGCCGGTACCGCCACCGGCCGTCCTCGTACACGAACGTGTAATCGTCGATCAGGTACAGCCGCTGAGCCCGGACGGTCGCCCGCTCGCCCTTGACCGTGACGCGCTTGACCGTCCAGTTGATGCCTTCAGCGCTCGACGGGCAAAGCCGGTGCCGCCGCTGGTAGTCCTTCCGCGACACGACCTTCTTGTCCGCAGCCGCCCACGCATCCCAGTAGGTGCCGTAGTCGCCGACCGCATATGAATCCCACAACGCCTCAGCGGCGGCCTTCACTGCTGCGCGGGTGCGCGGCTGAGCAGGCGGGCCGGTCGGCTCCTCGGCGACCTGCTCGGCCTGCGCCGACGGCGTGGACACCGTAGCCGCGCCCGACTGCCCGGCTGGCCGCTGCAGCAGCTCGTAGGCCAGGAACGCGACGGCGATCAACGCCACGGCAGCGACCGCCGACACGATGATTAGCGCTAGGTTCCCGCCGCCACGGCGCCGTTTCCTCGGCGGTTGGGCGGGCTGCTCGTACGGATAGGTCATGACATCTCCAGAGATGGGCGATGGCTGTGAGACGCACGTGATCACGCCCTGGTTGTCACCGGTAACTGTCCACGTCCGGCCAGAGGGGGGCCCAATGCGGAAACGTGCAGGCCGTATGCTCCGCCGCCTGCTCCATCGAGTGGGCCGCCGCGGCGCGAGCCTGCTGTTCCTCGCACTCCTCGATCTCGTGTACGCGGTCGGCCTGCTCACCGCGCCGCCGGAGACGCGGGAGAGTGACTCGTTCGTGTTCCTCACCGGCATCATGCCGCTGGAGGTGTGGGCCGGGGCGTGGGCGCTGGTCGGCTGCCTGTGCCTGGTCTACGCCTTCTCCCTTCGGGACCGGGTCGCGTTCATCGCCGCCAGTCTCCTGAAGGCCGTGTGGGCGAACGTCTATCTGGTCGGCTGGACGGCCGAGGAGATTCCTCGTGGCTACGTGAGCGCGGCCGTGTGGCTGGCGTTCGCGGGCTTCATCCAGGTGATTGCGGGGTGGCGTGAGAACTGGGAGCGGTGATCGGTGATGGATCCGGCCATCGTGGTCGCGGTGATCGGGGTGCTGGGGTCGATCGCTTCCGTGGGCTATACGGCCCGGTCGGCGCGACGGGCGACCCGCTTGCAGGAGGAGCAGAGGGCTGAGCAGGCCGCCCGCGACTCCCGGCTGAAGGCTGAGGACGCCGCGTACGGACGGGCGAGCTCCTACGACATCGGCGTCCAGGAGCGGCAGCAGAGGGAGATCAACCGGCTGAACCGCCAGGTCGAGTTGCTGCAACGGCAGGTGGCCATGTTGATGCGCCAGGTGGTCGGCGCCGGGCTGGTGCCGGTGACGATCCCGGAATCCGACGAGAAAGAGGTGTAGGCCATGCCGTACTTGACCAGTCTCGCGGCGGTCGCCCGCCGTACCGGCTTCCCGGTCACCGAGGTCGCGGGGTGGACGAGCCGCGGCCACGGCCCGCAGCCCGCGGTCCGCGGGATCGTCTGCCACCACACGGCGGGGCCTGCGGCGGGTGGGGATTACCCGTCGCTGGCGGTGGTCCGCTCCGGTCGGCCTGGTCTGGCGGGGCCGCTGTCTCAGTTCGGGCTGGGCAGGAGCGGCCGCATCTATGTGATCGCGGCGGGTCGTTGCTGGCACAACGCGCCGAGCACGAGCGGCCTGCACACCAATAGCGCCAGCATCGGCATCGAGGCGGAGAACAACGGCAGCCAGCCGTGGCCCGAACCGCAGCTGGACGCCTACCGGCGGCTGTGTGCCGAGCTCTGCAAGGAGTACGGGCTGCCGGCCAGCGCGGTGAAGGCGCACCGCGAGGTCAACCGAGGGAAGCCCGACCCGCACGGCGTCAACATGGCGGACTTCCGGCTGGCGGTGGCCCGGCTCATGGTCGGCGAACAGGAGCCGGAGCTTGAGGTGCGGGACGGCGTGCCGGTGTTCAGTCGGGCGCTGAAGGTGGCTAATCCGCTGCTGCGCGGTGCGGACGTGCGGGCGTGGCAGTCCGCGGCGCGCGTCTTTGTGCCGCGGCTGGACGTCGACGGCCTGTACGGCAAGGACTCGCAGGCCGCCTGCAAGAAGATCCAGGGCCTGTTCGGCGTCGACGTGACCGGCGTCGTGGATGAGGAGACGTGGGTCCTCACCTTCGTGGTGGAGCCCGCAGATTTGGAGGACTCATGAGGAAGATTCTTGCCGTCCTGGCGGCTGCCGTCCTGGCGGCTGCGGTTCTGGCGGGCAGCCTGTTCGGTGTCGGCCTGGCCGCCGCGGTGGCTGCGGAACCGGCGAAGCTGTACGGCGGCTGCGTGAACCAGAAGACGGGTTTCCTGCGGATTCTGGAGAAGACGAACCTCGCCAGCTCCAAGGACGGGAAGTGCCGGAAGGGCGAGACGAAGATCGTGTTCTCGTCGGTGACCGGCGTCACCCCGGCGAAGGAGATCCGCAAGTTCCCGGGCGGGGTGACCGAGACGTGCACGCTGGCGTCCGCGACCGCGACGAGCGTGACGCAGAACTGCGTGCGGGTGACCGCGTCGCCGAGCGCGTCGCCGTCCCCGTCGGCCTCGCCGACGTCCTGATCAAGGTGTGGTAAATCCGCTGATTTTATCGCCGGTCCTTACCACCCGCCCCTGACCAGCCTTTTTCCCGGATCCGGGAAATGGTTTGGATCACGCCTGCTTGGTTTCCCGCCCCGATCCGAGGGCGAGCACGGGCCTGAACTCCCAACAGTCGTGGCCGCCGTGTTGGATGTGCGGCCCATTCCTCCAACGGAGGTTGCATGAAGACCATCTTCGGCCGGGAGCCCGCGCTCTGGCTGACCCTCATCCAGACCGTTGTCGCGCTCGCCGTCGGCCTCGGCCTCAACGTCACCGGCGAGCAAGTCGGCCTCATCAACGCCGCGGCGGGAGCCGTACTCGCACTGGTCGCCGCGGTCGCGGTCCGGCCGTTCCCGGTGCCGCTGCTCATGGGCGCCATCCAGGCGGCGATCGCGCTGGGGGTCGGCTTTGGCCTGGCCCTGGACGGTGGTCAGGTCGGCTTGGTGAACGCGGCGGCAGCCGCGCTTGTCGGCATCGTGCTGCGCATGCACGTCTCGCCCGTGGAAGCGAAGCCTGTTCGGTACTGATCCGTCGGTGCCCGGCATGCGATCGGCCCGTCCTCCTCCGGGAGGGCGGGCCGATTTCGTCATGTCCGGGGCGTCAGCCGAGGACGATCGCGCGCAGCTCCAGCCAGCGGGGGTCGGTGTCGTGGACGTAGCCGAGCTCGGCCTTCGCGCGGGCCTGGGCGACGGTGCCGTAGTGGCGGAGCTGGCGGACGAGCTCTCCGGTGCGGGGGTTGATCACGTTCACGACCTGGAAGCCGACGCCGTCGGTGAGCCGCTCGGCCGGGATGCGGACCGCGACGAGACGGCCCTTCGGGAATCGGCGCGTGCGCCGGGCTCCCGGCCACCACCGGTTCTGCTCGTCGGGGCCTTCCGTGATCTCGACGTATCCCGGGAAGTCGCTGGACTCCTGGACGTTCAGGATTCTGGCGGTCTTGCTGATGCTGTCCGGGGTCAGCCACATCACGTGGTCGTCGATCTTCAAGTCTCCGGCGGGGATCTGGGCGGTGGTGGCGGTCATCGGGGGTCTCCTTGTGGTTGGGGTTCGGGTGGGGTCTCACTCCCTCCCGACACCTCAAAATCTACACGAGTCCTGCCCGAAGCGCAAGGGCTCCGGGGAGATTTCCCCACCCGGCTACACTCGGAGGCTCGGCTCCCGGTTGGGGCCACCGCGCGCCCGGCGGGGACTTCTCACCCCCATCAGCCGGGCGCGCACCCCCGCGCCTCAGCCCGCCTTACGAGGCCGGCCCGGCGCCCCAGGGTTGTCCCGCCGGTACTCCAGCTCGCCCCGCCAGTAGTGCGGCACCCCGCACACGTCCACTCCCGCCAGCCGTCCCTCCGCCCGGTAGCGGTGCAACGTGTCCGGCTCCACACCCAGCAACTCGGCCGCCTCGATCGTGTCCAACCGGTCCAGCGGGTGCCCGCCCGTGCCCACCTTCCACACCGGCAGCTCCCGGCCGGCCGCGTACGCCTCCCACTGCGCACGGTCCCACAGCGGCGTCTTGCGGCCCGGCACGGTGAGCGGCTTCGGCGCGCCCGCCTGGCGGGCGACGCCGCGATTGCGGAACGTCTTCGGGTTCAGGCCCATGATCTCGGCGGCCTGGGCGCCGGTGATCGCGGTGCGTCCGTGCGGGATCATCCCGGGGTCCTCTCAATGCGTGAGGCCCGCCCCGTGGTGGGGCGGGCCTGGTCGGTGTCAGATGGTGCTGTAGGCCAGGGCCAGGATCGCCACGATCTCCCAGTCGTCCCACAGGTCGGCGTTGCCCCGCACCCAGCCGCCCTCGGGGGTCAGGGTGGCGGTGCCGCGGTAGGTGATGGCCTGCTTGCCGTACTTGTCGCGGGCGCCGATGGTGTTGGTGACCTCGACGTGGCCGATGCGGTAGCCGCGGGTGGTGCGCTCGCAGGCGTCGCGGGCGATCTCGGTGGCGCGGGCGATTTCGGCCTTGGTGAGGTCCCGGCGGAGGGTGCTGCTGCTGTTGGCGAGGGCCTTGGCGACGATGTCGGCGGGGAGGGTGTGGGTGGCGGTGGCGTTCATTTCGGGGCTCCTGTGTGGTTGGGGTCTGTCGGGGCTCTCACCTCCCGACACCTCAAAATCTACACGAGTTCCGCCCGGCCGTCTAGGGGTCTCCGGGGAAATTTCCACGAGTTCCGCCCGTGCCGCGCCCGCGCCTGCCTACTGCCCCTTCCTGGCGGGCTCGATGCCGTAGTCGCGGGCGAGCTTGCGCACGTACGTGGCGGCCAGTCATCAACTGGCTACGTGCCCCATCAGCCGAATCCCGAACGGCCCATGCCTCTGGTTGAGCTGAGTCCATGTCGCCACTCCGCGCCGCCGTCCATCGCCGATACATCGCCACCAACCCCCGGCCCGCCGCCACATCAGGCCCTGCGGAGACACGCGAACAACCGCCCCTTCGGGTGGCTCGGGCTCTGCATCGATCCGCAGTCCTCTCGCCTGTAGTGCGCTGACGTACCAGGGGTTCGCCAGATAGTCCGCCGCCTTCTGGTGACTCATGTGGTGAAGGCTGGAGTTGCACCGGTTGCACAGCAAGCCTCGGACCGCCCAGTCTCCACGGAGCGCGTCGTGATCGATGAAGAGGATCCCGGCGGGAGTCGCCTTGGCGTCGGTCCCGCAAACGCCACAGCGCTCTCTGAATCCCTTCAGTAGGGCGTCGTAGTCGTCGCAGGTGAGCAGGTACTTGCGGTGAGTACAGGGCCTTCCTTCCGGCTTCGCGTGCGCTGGGCCTGTCACTGACCGCCGCCCTTTCGGGTGCGCGCCTGCCGCACGGCTTCGCGGATCGCTGGGTCGAGTGCTTGCCGCATTGCTTCGCGGCTCATGCCGGTGATGCGGACGAGATCGGCCTGTTTGCGGCCGGAGGTCACGGCCGCGCGCAGGCGCTCGTCTCGCTGCTGCATGGCCTGCTCGAGTGCAGTTTCGTAGTCGGCTTTGATGGCGCGGATCTCGTCATTGGTCATCGGCTCCATGCCCACATTCTGCCATTCCAGCTTGGCCATGTCCATTTGGCCCAACGCGCTTGACAGTCCAACAGGTTGGGCCTAACCTGATTGGCATACAGGAACACGCCGACCAGGGGGACGAGAGATGGAAATCCAGGTCACCACCGCAGAGGCCGCCACCGCCCTCTCCGTCTCCCGCCGCACCATCCAGCGCCACGCCAAGGCCGGCAAGCTGGCCGCCACCAAGAACGAGCGCGGCCACTACGTGATCACCCTGGTCATCGCCGACGAGTACAAGCCCGCCCAGGTCGCCAAGGCGCTGGAGCTCGTCGAGCAGGACGGCATCCACGTCACCAGCGACCACGGCACCTTCGTCGCGATCGGCTCGGACGGGGAGACCTGGTACTCGCTTACCCGCCACACCTGCGGATGCCACGCCGGGCTGCGCGGCCTGAAGTGCTACCACCGCCTCGCCGCCCACCTGATCACCCCCACCAGCTACCGGAGCGCCGCATGACGACCACCGCCAGCACCCAGGCGCCGAAGGCCGGAACGGGCCGCACGCCTAGGCGATCTCAGTGATGCTCAGCGGGATCAGCGTGCGATCTTCCGAAGCGTTCTTCTTCCAGCTGGCACAGCACCCGACGCACAGCCGATCCTCGCCATCGGCGTGCTTCCACCGGTAGGCGGCCGGAGCGGCCCGGCAGTACGTACAGTCCACGGGCCCTAGACCTTCTCCTGCTCGGCGCGGTGCTCCGCGAGGGCGTGCGCCATCGTGCCGGACTTCTCCGCGCTGCTGCACGGGCACTTCGAGACGCGGTCCCATATCGCCTTATCTGCCTTGTCGGCCTGGCTGAGCAGGAAGGCGCAGCCGAACACGCTCTTCCGCCCACCCTCACACAGCGCGGCCGTGCAGCAGTCGCAGTCCGGGCAGTCGTCCGGGGCCGGGCGCCTCCAGGCGTGCCCGTCGGGGGCGTCCATGCCGGTGTCGATCCAGCGGGTCATGTCCATGTCCTCCAGTGTGTGCGGGGCCGCAAGAGCGGCACTAGCGGAGCTCTAACGCGGGCGGCCACCTCAGGCCGCCTCGGCGAGCAACTGGTCGCGCTCGACCTTCGTCGTGCCGCCCCAGATGCCCTCCTCGTCGTGCTCGATCGCCCACTGCAGGCACCTCACGCGCACGTCACACCCCCGGCAGATCGCCTTGGCGAGCAGCTCTTGCGGCCCGGGCGTGGAGACACGCTCGGTCGGCACGCGCGGGAACCACAAGTCGGGGTCGATCTCCGGGCAGAGCGCAGACCCCATCCATTCGGTGGCGGGGTCATGGGCGAGGCCGGCCAGGTCGGCGAGCGCGTCCATCAAGCTCATGACGTGATCACCTTCCGTAGCCGAACGCTTGTCGTCGCGATGTCCACATGATCTTGGCCTGAATGTCCACGAACCCCGCTTGTGGACATCCACCCCCCGCGCGTACGTGCGTGTGGAGCCGTGGGGGTGCCCGCCCGTGGACGGCGGGGGAGGGGAGGGGTAGTGGTCACAGCCGGTCACCACCCCGGGGGGATGATCTACGGGACCGGATCGCCCGCTCCGCCTCCGCCACACCCTCCCGGAGGGCGCCCTCCTCCTGCACCTGGAGGGACCACGACCCCCTCCCCACCGGCCCGATCAGGCCCCTCCTCTGCCACTCCCGCCTCCGCTCACTGGCCCACTGCCGGGACCGCCAGCGGGCCACCGCCGCGTCCAGCTCCCCGGTCGTCGCGACTTCTTTGCCGCGCAGAACATCGAGCATTGCGACGATCGCGTCATCCAACTCTTCGCCGCCGTCGCCCGCAGCGTTGTCCACGACGTCATCCGGCAACTGCTCGTGGACAACCAGCCGCATCGTTGACGCCGCGGCGGTGCGTACCCTCCCGGTGGGGGAGGGGAGCGGTCCGGCATCCGCGAGCGCCAACTGCTCCTCCGACGCGTACGCGCGCAGGTGCTCGGGGAGCCGGGACCAGCGATCGGCGTAGTGCGGCAGCCCGGCCGCAGTCGACTCCTCCATGCGCGGAGCGAGATGAGCGGTCTCGGCGGCGGCCTGGAGCAAGTCGGCGTCGCACACCTCCGGCGTGAACAGCAGGCCCGGGTGGGATCCGCCGGGCACCTGCGTGTAGAACGCGCCGGTCGGCAGCGCGGTCGCGTCCACGCGGGTGTAGTCGCGCAGCAGGAACTGGGCGTCCGCCCGCGTCCGCGTACGTCCGGCGTAGGAGCGCGGGAACAACGGCTTGAGGTCCGGGTGCAGGCTGGTCTGGCTGAGGTACTGACTGGCGATCTCCGCGCCCCAGCCGGTCGCACGGCCCTGGGAGAACACCGTCTTGGCCGCCTGCACCGCGCCCGCATTCTGGCGCCCCTTGCCGAGCTCCTCGGCGAACTCATCGAACAGGATCAGCACGGCGGGCACCTCAGGCGACAACGGGAGCAGCTGGTTGTGTTGCGGCCTCAGCAGTCGGCCGCGGAGCGGGATCCCCGCCGCGGCGGCCTCCAGCATCCGGATCGCCTCCTCGCGGGTGGTCGCGATCCAGTCGATGCGCGGCAAGAGGCTGGCGAACGTCAAACCGCTGTTCTTGCGGTCGATCACCCAGATGAGCAGGTCGGGGCAGTAGGCGCGCAAGGCCGCGATCAAGCGCAAGAGGTTGGACTTCGCGCTGCCCGGCTCCCCGCCGAACAAGCCGCGCGTCATGCCCTCGACCACGTACTGCGCGATGGCCACGGTCTTGCCGTCGGCGTCCTCGCCGCACCACACCGGGTCGTAGATGCTGGTCGGGGCGCGGCGGAGATCGAGGCGGACGTGCCGGGCTTGGATCTTGCCGTCCTGCCAGACGAGCACCACCCGCGCCGAGCTGGTGTGTGCCGGATCTTGGACGATTTCGCGGATGCTCCCGGCAGGCCAGTGCATGCCGGACTCGATTTGGCGGCGCATCCGCGGCGCCTCCAACGTCTCCCTGGTGATGCCCACGGGCAGCCGGAGCGGGAAGCGCACACGGCCGTCGCCCAGCACGGCCGGGCGAGCGGCGAGCACCACCCCGGCCGCGCCGAGACCGGCCAGCACGGTCGGCAGAGCGGCGGCCCAATTCCGCACCCGGGTCCGCAGCGACCGCCACGCCCGGGCGGCCCGGTTGCACCCCCATGTCGCGAACACGAGCAGCGTCAGCCCCGCCCAGCCGTACCAGACCTCGGTCCGCAGCCCCCAGTACAGTGCGGCCGCAGTCCACGCCCCGGCCGCCACGAGCACCCCGGCGAGGGCGTCCGGCTCGACCGGCAGCCAGTCGTACCTCGCCTCGACCGCCCGCGCGGCCGCCGCGACGAGGACCCAGCCGCCGGCCGCCCACCACGGCACACCCAGCCCGGCGCCGATGGCGGCCACGCCGAGCACGACCAGCGCGGCCCACCAGGTGGCGTGCAGGTCCCGGTACCGCCACAGCACGCGGCCGGTACGGCGGAGCAGCCACCACACGGGTCCGCGAAGCAGCCACCACAGCACCCGCACGAGGACAGGCGCCCGCGGCGGCTGGGGCGGGGCGGCGACGGGGACGAGTTCCTGGCGGGTCATTCGTCGCGGGCCTCGGCGAAGGCGGCCCGCACCTCGTCGTCTCCTGCCCGGGTGAGGCTGGCCCACGTGGCGCGGATGACGAGCCGCAGGACGGCGGCGATGGCCAGGACGGAGATGGTCGCGAGGACCCAAAAGGTTGCGGGCATTTCAGGCTCCGATAGCGCGGGGAGAGTCAGTGAGGGCCACCACGTGCGCGCCGATCGCGGCCAAGGCGATGCAGGCGCCGATGAGGACGTGGACGGCCAGGGCGGCGGCGGTGCGGGCGGCGCACGCCAGCAGCAGAACGAGGAACAGACCGGTGAGGCCGAGGACGACCAACAGCATCCAGACGAGTCCGCGGGCGCGGACGGCGGCGAGCAGCTGGTCGACGGCGGACGCGCACGAGGTGGCGCGGCTGGCACCGAGGAGGACGGAGAGCACGAGGAGGGCGAAGGCGGCGGTCACGAGGACACCCGCTTGAAGTGGTAGATGAGGCAGTAGCCCCCGCGTTGTTCGGTGGAGACCAGCTCCCAGCTGTCGCGGCCGAGGGCGTTCAGCTCTTCGCCCGAAAGATGGGGGTTGCCGTACGCGACGTGATACTCCCAGCCGGTCATGGCCTGCTCCTGCGGCGTGGCCCGGCACCGCTCGGCGTGCTGCTGGGCAGCCTCCCTGGCCTCGCGCAGATCGCCGTAGCCGGGGTCGTTGTAAGTGTCGCCTTCGCGCCCGTACTCCTTGCAGCCAAGGCAGCGCCAGTTGAAGCCGTCCATCTCGTAAGGCGTGGTCGCCGCGTACGGGGCACCCCGGTAATCCCATTTCGTGGCGAAGCGGAGGGAGTGCAGATCGACGGCGGCGCCGCCGACGTTGACGAACCGGATGAGGACGTCGGCAGGCCAGGCGGCCTTGCGGCGGAGGACGGTCATGGCCGGGCTCCGGTCCCGTTGGCGCGGGCGCGGCTGAGGGTGGTGAGCCCTGCGGCGGTGAGTGCGTCTGCGGTGGCGGACTCGGTGGTCTGCTCCGCCGGTTTCTCGGTCGATCCGTTGTGGTCTACACCCGTGAGCGCCCAGTTGAGTGTGTCGGTCAGCGAGTCGGCGGAGTCTGGCGTGGAGGGCTGCTCGTCGGGCTGGGCGGCGGCGCGTTCGGCGTCGACTTCGGCTTGGATCTCCGCCACCTCGTTCTCGGTCAGCGCCCACGTGTCCTTGAGTGGGCGGCGGCCGAGGCGCCGCTGCCCGGGCTGGAGGCTTTCGGCGTAGGCGAAGCGGCACGCTTCGAAGCGGTCGCGCGCCACCAGGTGTTCGACGCGCACCACCTCGACGGGCATCTCGACAACCTGGGGCACGATCCGCTCGATGACCTCCGGCTCGGCCGCTGACTCGACGACTTGACCGGACCGAACAAGCCACATCAGGAGTTCATACGCCCCGACGAACGCCACCGGCGCGAGCGCGCTGAGCAGCCGGGATCCGGTTCCGCCGTCCCATCCGTGCGCCACGTTGGCGACGAGGGTCACCAGCCCGCCGAGGGTGAGCGCCGCCCAGGCGAGCAGTGGCGCGGGCTGGCGACGCCGCGAGCAGTGGACCATGACGAGCGAGGCCATCACGATCACACCGTCCGACATGGCGGGGTAGAGGAGCGCCATGTCTCGCCGCTCCCCGAGCGCCAGGGCGAGCTCGTAGAAGTGGTGGTAGGAGACGTAGGCCGCGGCGCCTGCGACGGCGAGGAGGACGGCTACGGCGACGCCGCGGATCCACCAGTCGGCGGCGGTCGTTTCGGGCTGGCGGCGGGGTGGCGCGGCGGGGGCGGTTCGGTGCCTCCGGATCGCACGGGCGGTACGGCCGAGGCGGGTCCGGAACGCCAGGGCGAGGAGGGCGATCGCGCCGGCGGCGAAGAACACCCACACGGGTGGGAGGAAGTCGACGAGCGAGAGCCCGATTTGTGGGGCTGGTGCGGTCGCCTGCTGGCGAATATGTTCCATGAGCCGGTGATCCTCTGTTCAGGCGGAGGTGATCTCGGTCGGCCCTTTCGGGCCCGGCCCCTGTCGTGCGCCTTGGTCGCGCTGGCAGGGGCCGTGTTCGTCTAGTCCCAGTTCGGGGGCGGATTCTTCGGTGCCGGGGTCTCGCACTCGCCGGCGTGGTCTTGGGTGTCCTGGACGGTGCCGTAGTCCCTAAGGCCGCACCCTTTGCACCGGATGTTGCCTTTCTTGGGGCTGGCGGGATCGGGATCCCAGATCACCGGAGCGTCGGCTTTGTTGCGGGTGGTGTATCTATTCGCGTTCGACGGGCGGTAGTTCTGGAATGGCCACACCATCTCGGACTCCTGCTGGATGGGGAATTGGGGGAGAAGGCCGGGCCCCTGGAACGGGGTGTGGGGGGCCCGGCCGTGGCCCCTCCCGCAGCGCCAGCCGGGTGGGGCCGGTGTCCGGGGCGTCGGGGCGTCTTCCCCGCCCGCGCCTCACGGACGATCAGTGGTCCCGCCCGCACCCCTCCAGCGAGGGCGGGACCACATCCGGGCGCCGTCCCGAAATGGCGCCCGGAGTCTCGGTGTCAGCTCTTTTCGGCCAGTCGATCAAGGAAGTTCAGGAGCATCTCGCCCGCACGGTGCTGCGCTCCCACCCACGTGGTGTGGTGCTCCAACTTGGCCGCGCCGTGCTCTCCCGGCAGGAGGGATTGGATCTCCAGCCCCTTGAAGGTGTCGACGATCCGGGCGATACAGACCTTGCCGACCCTGCCCCTGATGGCACCGCTCGGTCTGCGGTCCCATCGGATCGTCCAGGCGTCTGCGTGGGTCTCCTCTAGCCAGCCCTGATTGGTCCGTGTCACGAGCGGGCCTCGTCCCTGACGGGGGGCAGGGGGGCAGCCGAACCGCCGCACATCTCGGGGGCCGTGTCGATCAAGACCACAGCCCAGGTCAGATGCCCCTCTCCGTCCAGCAGGTCCTTCACCCGGGAAAAGTGCGCCAGCCGCGATATCTCCGCAAGCTCGGGCCCGGGGACACGACCTTCCACCGGCAGCGCCGGATCGAGGATCTCGAACCGCATCTGCCGCAACCCGAACTCGGTGGTCAGGATGAAAGTCGCGTCCGGCGGCGTACGGGTCAGCGCGTCGATGGCGAGCGCACGAACCAGCCGCTCGGCGACCTCCGCAGCATCGCGGCCGAACGCCCGCCTAGCGGCGCCGTGCGCGTAGCTGGCGGCAGCCTCGGCGCTCTCGGGGAGCCCGGCGTAGTCCTGTCGGTGCAGTGTCATGCCGTGTGTCCAGATCTTTACGGTACCCAAATTCGACCTTAGGGTTCCCAGCTTGAGGTTTGGGTGCCCAAACCGTCAAGCTTGGTCACGTGGAACCCCTGCCTCCGCTCTTCCGGCGCATCGCCGACGAACTCCGCGCCAAGATCCGCTCCGGCGAACTTGCGCCCAACGCGCAGCTGCCGACCCAGGCCGAGCTGATGAGGCAGTACGACGTATCCGACGGCGTCATCAAGGCCGTCATGCGCACCCTCGCCTCCGAGGGGCTCATACAGGCGAGGCGCGGCGCGGGCACCTTCGTCAAGGCCAGGCCCACGCGGCAGCGCCTCCCGCGCTCTTGGTGGCGGCCAGCCCGCGGCGGCTCCCCGTTCTTGCAGGACATGGCTGCTCATGGAATGCACGGGTCGTGGGCGTTCGACTCCGAGACCGTTCAGGCGTCACCGGAGATCCGCGATCGGCTCGGCCTGGATGAGCCGGACAGTGAACTGCCTGACGTCATGCGCACCGCCTACACATTCATGGCCGACGACGAGCCCGTGCAGCTGGCCACCAGCTATGAGCCGTGGGCGCTGACCAAGGGCGAGCCGATCGCCTACCCCGAGGCAGGACCGCACGCTGGGCAGGGCGTCGTGGAGCGGATGGCCGTCATCGGGATCACTGTGACGCACTGGTCAGAGGTGGTGTCGGCGCGGCCGGCTTCCACGGTGGAGGCTCAGGCGTTGAAGATCGGTGCCGGCGCCTTGGTGCTGACGATCGAGCGCACATACTTCGCCGAGACTCGGCCGGTAGAGACTGCCGACATTGCGATTCCGGTCGACCGCTACGAAATCGTGTACGGAGCTCCGGTTCGCGAGGCGTCGGGGGAGTAGCCACAGACGAGGAGGCCGTCTCGCCCAGCGGGGAGGCGGCCTTTCTCGTCGCCGAACTCATCCATGCTCGTTCACGCTCGTACACGCCTGAGCATGCATGTTCCTGCATGTCACTGGACGTTTGCTCACAGCTAAGGTCCGGCGACGTGCCAGAATTCCAACGCCGCCACGACGTACACCTATGGGTGCAGATATACGACACTGTCCGAGAGCGGATCGAGGACGGCACGTACCCGGCGGGGATGTCCATCCCGAGCGAGAGCGAGATGGTGGATGAGTTCAAGGCCGCCCGCAACACCGTTCGGAAGGCACTGAGGCATCTTCGGGATGATGGGTGGATCTACACCGTCGCGCAGCTGGGGAGCTTTCCGGCGGCGCCGTCTGATCCGATGTCGCCCCCTGGACGGCCACCCCGGCAATAGTCCTGCCGGGGTGGTCCGCCCCCTTTTCGGGCCGCACCGCCAGCACATCACCCTGGGAAAGGACTGTGCCGACAGTGCGGCGTCAATCCCTCGCCTCGGCGCGGGTGATCAGGATCGTAACCCACGGACACGCCTGATGTCAGTAGCCATTCGTCACCCTCTAGCTACTTTACGTGGGCACATTTGGCCCTAGATGCGATCCCCAGGGGACAACCGGGCATGAGTCTCCCGAGCCCTATCCGCCGCCAGTTCCCCCGCGTACCGGTACACCATCTCCCGCGACCGCCAGCCCAGGATCTGCTGAACATCCCCATCGTTCGCCCCGGCCGCCAGCAACTGGTGCGTCACCGAGCCCCTGAACCGGTGGGGCGTCACCTTCTCGATTTCCGCTTCCTCGCCGCGGCGACGGAGCATCGCCCGGACTCCGCTGTGTCCAAGGTGGGAGGTGCCTCGCCCCTGTACTCCGAGCCACAGCCAGGGCGAACGCCCGGCCTTGGGGTGGGCTGCTCGGATGCGGAGGTAGCGGTCGATCGCATGCACCGCCTTGACGCCGATAGGCGCCCAGAACTCGTCGCCGCCCTTGAGCCGGATCTTGATCTTCCGGCCCTTCAGATCGAGGTCCTCGGTGAGGATGTTCGCTAGGCCGGACACGCGCACGCCGTTGTCCATGAAGATCCTGATGATGGCGGTGTCCCGACGGGATTCGAAGTCATTGCCGGCGCATGCCTTCAGGAGCGCCGTGAGGTCGTCGTCGGTGAGGTACTTGCGGACCTTGTTGGGGACGTTCGGCGCGTCGGCCGCCATCACGGGCGACTCCCAGGTGCGTTCCTTCTCCCGGATGAGCCAGTTGAAGAACACCCGCAGGTTACGGAAGTGGGTGGCGGCGGTGGCCGCCGAGGTCCGCTCCCGTTCGGCGATCAGGAACCGCCGGATGTGGGGGGCCTCGATGTTCTCGGCGTCGTCCGGCACGTTGTTCTTGCGCGCCCAGCGGTGGAAGGCTCGGGCGGTGTCGGTGTAAGAGCGGATGGTCTTGTCGGATTTACTGGCGGCATCCAGGGAGATCTGCCAGGACTCGATCAGCCCCGGCAGGGGTGCTCCCTGGGGGCGGAGTGGCTTGTTCTTGGGTGCGCTGGTTCGTCGTCGGCCTCTGCTGATGGGGGTGACGGTTGCGGACATGCCAGAGCCTTCCTGGGGCGGAGCCGGGCCGCTTCTGCTGCCTCGGGTGCGGCTGCGCCACGCGAGGATTATTGGCTTTATCACCAACGTTCAACTGCTATGATGGTGATCGTTGCCAAGAACCAGCAGCTCAGAGGCAACAAGCAAGCGGCCGTAGCTCAATGGATAGAGCATCTGACTACGGATCAGAAGGTTGGGGGTTCGAGTCCTCCCGGCCGCGCAGCAGGTCAAGGGCCCATCGTGATCGTCGCGGTGGGCCTTTTTTGATCTTCATACAGCAGCGAAATACAGCAACCTCATCAGCCGGTATCGAGTTGCAGCCGATCGCGTAGCCTCGACTTGGATCTTGGTGAAGGTGCCCCATCGTCACCCGTCTCGAAAAAGAGCAACAACGACAGTGGGCAAGGCCTCTACGGCACAACGCCGCTGGTGACCCATCAATGACATGTGAGTGCCGGAGACCCCCCCAGATTGATGATCTGTTGGAGGAGCCTCCGGCATCCGCAAAAGGAACTATTGTGTGATCGTTTTGCACGCGACGGGCAGCGAGACCGCTATCGCAAGAGTCAGCAGCAGGGCGCAGAGACGGACGGTGTCGCTCGTGCTTCGAATCGCGATCTGCACCGTCCGTCCGGTCTGCTTGATTGCCTCCAACCGCCAATCAGGTGTGTATCTGGACATGGCATCCTCCTTCCACTGTGGTGATCGGGCGTGTGAGACAGCACCATATGCGCGACCCAACGCAAGAAGGTAGCTCGGGTAAACACGAGGTGATCACGGAAATCCAGGCTAATCGGATGGAATCTCCGTCCCCGGAGGGTAAATCTAACCCTGGTTAGATGAGATCAGTACCGGACGGGCCGATATTGTCTAGGAGCGACATGTCGACTACTCGACATAAGGTTACGATCCTCGGGTGTTCAACACCGATGTTCAGTCCGGTAGTGATGAGTCCAACCTGGAGTTACTTCGGGTCAGGATTCAGAGCGCGAGGAACTATAACGATCTCACCGAGGATCTGATTGCGGTAATTCAAACAGCAAAGGGAGTCGCGATTGATAGCATAACCATCCATGGTGAACGAGGAAGTACCACATTACGGTTCTATTCTATTACGATTCAGGCCCAGGCTGATCCTGGTGAAAAGATAGCTGTCGTTATGCCATGGTATTCGGATGGCCATACCGAGAACCTGAATGTGGACGAGTTTATTCAGCGGGAATTAAGAGAAATCAAGCCGCTGTGGGAAGTCGGTGCTTGTGCACCTTCTAGGAGATCATGGTTCTATGAAGATCCCGAGCAGGCGCTCGCTATTTATATGCAGATAGTCAGAACCTATTTGGGTCGCAAAGCGAACAATGCCCTTAAGGGGCGGCAGTTGGCACTAGAAGATGTGTTCAAGCATGTATTTTCCGACTTGTTTGAGCTTGAGGGGAAGGCGTTGCCAGCCGACCCCCAGGATAATTTCACCAGTCATAGGACGGTTAATCTAGGAAATCTGGCCGCCGCTGCGGTGGAGGCGCGTTTGGGCGGCGCTTCCGTGAAAGTTCGCAGACGGATAGCGGTTGATCTGCATCGGAATGGTGAAACGAATATTCGAAGGATCTCGAAATTGACAGGGCTTTCCCGTGACACGATTTACAAAGAGCTGGGATCGGAATAGCTCGGTCGGATGCGCTCAATTCAGACATGACTGCGATGCCATTCGGATCGGTCATCTGCCCGTGCACATTCAGTGCCCGCTGCGATCATCGCAACGGGCCTGAATCGTAGCACCTGTGGACAAGGTAATCTGTTCAGCCGGTGTCGAGGCTCTGGTTTAGTCGGTCGAGGGCCTTCCGTGTTTCTGGACTTGGGATCTGTGTGTATACATTCATTGTCATCGAGATTTGCGAGTGGCGAAGAATGCGCATTGCCACGCGAGGATGAACATTGAGGGCGGCCAGAAGCGAAGCGCAGGTGTGCCGAGTGTCATGCACTCGAATTCGGGGAACGCCAGCTTTTGCGCAGTGTGCGTCAAACGCGCGGTTAAGATTGCGTGGTTCGATAGGCGTGCCATTTCGAGTAGTAAACACAAGATCTGACCCCCGCCACTTCTCGCCAGCCGTCTTCTCGGCACCTTCCTGTATGCGTCGGCGATGTTTGAGCGCCGCAACGCAGAGACCAAGCAATGGAAGTGAGGCATCCGAGTCTTCCGTCTTCGTTGTGTTCCGGTGGAGAAGTTGACCGCCAACGCGTGTGAGCTGACGAGAAATCCAGAGTTGTTCGCCCGGCAAGTCGACACAGTCCCAGGCTAGGCCGAGGACTTCACCTCGGCGGAGCCCGAGAAGCAGGATTAGTACATAGAGCGCGTAGAGCGGGTCGTCTGTGGCCCTGAGATGTTCGAGGAAGCGCCGGGCCTCGTCGACTGACCACGTGGTGTGCTGCCGCTTCTTCTTGGTCTTGCTCGCGCTGGGCAGGGTAGCGAGCCCGGCAACGTTTCTCGAAATTACTTCTTCCCTAATGGCGTTGCCGAGTGCTGACCGGAGGACGCGGCGGATGCCTGCGATCGTGCTCCGAGACGGATAGCCCTTGCAGCATTTACCGACCGAGCAGCAGCGCCGTTTGTTCTCAGGTCGTTTCTGGTCCTTCTTCTGGTCGCAGCAGGTGCAGAGCGTGGGCAGGGTGTTCAGCCAGGTCTGAACGTCGCGGACGGTGAGCTTGTCCAGACGTTTCTTGCCCAGGCCGGGGATGATGTACAGCCGGACCAGAGGCTCGTAGGCGACATAGGTTGTCGGTTCGCGATTCGGTTGGATCACCTCGTCGAGCCAGCGGGTCAGGTAGACGGCTACGGTGGGGCACTTGGTGGGCACCGGCCCTTTGCGTGTCAGTTCATGGAGTTTGAGCCACTTCTCGTGAGTCTCCTCACGGGTTTTCCCGTAGGCCCACTTGCGGGTCTTGTTGCCCTCGGGCGTGGTGACCCAGACGTAGCCCGCCCAGCCGTCCTTGTAGGGAAAGATCGAGCCTTCCCCCGTTTGACCGCTTGCCCATCAGAGGCTCTCCTCACAGAGTCGGCTCACGTAGTCGTCGATGGCGGATGCGGGAATGCGGCGGCAGCGGACGCCAACGGTGATCGAGGTGAGATCTCCGGAGCGGATCAGGTTGTAGATGGTCCAGCGGCTGACCCTGAGAACAGCCATCGCATCGGGGACGGTCAGGAGCTCAGAAGTCATGGGGGCCACCAGGCCGACTTGAAGAGGTACTGGTCAGGGCACCGGCAATGACGGCGTCTCCCACCGACATGCCGCGTCCGGCGCATTGCCATTCCGCGACCACCAGGACGGTGTCTTCTTCGAAGAGTGGGAGTCGTCCCGTGGTGATTGCGTCCTGGCGTTGGTGTTCTTCGCGGGCGGCTCGTAGTGCGCCCAGGGTGGTGGAGTATCGGCGGCTCTTGGTGGAGAAGTGGCCGCGGAATCCAAGCATGTGGGCCCATTGGGCGAGCCGGAGTTCGGTGAGCTCGTCGAGGGCTCCGAGGCGCAGACATTCGGCGATGAGCCGTCTGGCGTGTCCGCGAATGGGGTGTTGCGCGACGCTCGCGATGACCACGTATGCGACGTTCGCGGTGACCATCAAGATTCCGACAATTCGGGCAGTGGTCGGAGGTCTTCGGAAGGGTTCATGGACACGCTGTCGCTGTCCTGCTCATGCTGACGCGGTCGGCGTCATGGCGATGACCGGGATGGTCATCGCGAGTGTCGCCGGTCACGGTGGTACCCGAATCGGGGCATGGCAGAGCCGGGCGTGGCTCGGTGTTCAGTCCGCGCGGGCGTCCGCGAGGAAGTGACCGCCGCAGATCATGGCAGCGATTCGCCACAGGCAGACCGATTCCAGACGGTGTCGCCGGGCGGTGGCGACGGCCGCGGCGAACAGCATGTTCAGCGCGTCGGCCAACGCTGAGCGCAGCGGGGCGAGTCGGCCGAACATGTCGGGGTCGATGTGGAACAGGGCGCCGGCGGCTCGCCGGCGGATCCGGTCGACGCTGCGCCTGGCCTGGCGTAGCCACCGGCGGACGGTCTCTTCGGGGATCTGCAGGCCGGCGGCGATCGGGCGGTGCCCGAGGCCTTGGGCGGCGTGGCTCAGCAGCGCGGTGCCGACGATGCTGAGGCCGTAGCCGCTACGCGGTGGGCAGGCGACGGGGATCAGCACGTGGGTCACCCCGCAGCCGCGGCAGCGGGCGCGAGCAGGACGGACGCTGTGCGGGCCGTCGGCCTGGCGGACGGCACGCGTTCGGGCCGAACCCCACGGGCCGAGCCTGGCGGGGCAGGCCGGACACGACAGCATGCCCTTGGCCAGCGCGGCGCGGGCGGCGTCCTCGTTCAGGACCACGATCAATGCTCGTCCTCGGTTCCATCCGGCCAGCGTTACCCAGCGGCACGGACGCCGGGAGGGGTCAGCTGGTGTTGCACCGGGCCGGACCCTACCCGCCCGTCATGATCGGTTCACCGGAAGCGGCGAGAACGACAGCATGTCCACGAACTGCGAGGCACGATCAGACGCTCACCTGCGGCGATGTGGTTCATGCTCACCAGCGTGTCGCGTCACCATGTCTACTACTCTGCCCAGTCCTCCGATCACGGATGCTCACGCCGGATGACGGGAGAGCCCTCTCACGTGACCACAGGAAGTGACGGCTAACATGGGGAGAGCCGCCAAATCGTCCATTGGGTTCAGTCGCCGGTCGAGCGTGCCCACACATTCGGCCGCCTTCGTGGCGTACTTGGCGATATAGGCGGCGACCGCCTGTTCAGTAAGTTCGCCGTTCATAGTGATCTGCCGTACGTCGAACTGGTCGCCCCACCGCAGGAGGTGGGCGCTTTTGCCGGGAACGGTGGCCGGGACGGAGATGACGCCCGCCGCATGCCGTACGGCGTCGGTGAGCACATCGGCGGTGGCCCACGCCGGTGCGGTCGAGTCCGGCCCGGTGGGGCCGTCGAGGCGGATCACCGCATGGAAGTGGACGACGCCACGGCGCTGGTACTCCGCGACTTTGGCGAAGGAGATCGCCAGGCATTCGCGGAGCTCCCGAAGGGTCAGACCGGCGCTCTTGGCGACGTGGCGGCGCATGGCTTCGGTGAAGCGCCGCCACAGCTCAGGGGCTAGGGCGTTGAAGAGGACCGAACCTGTGTAGTCATAGCAGTCGGGGCACAGCGGTTCGCCGAGCCGGTCATCGTCGGGCCGGTGCTTGGCCGTGCAGGACATCACCGTGCCGTGCGGGCAGGTCACGGCGTCCCGCCGGGCATGGCACGGGAGAGTCTTGCCGTTCTTCGTACGGTGGACGTGGACCGCCCCGAAGGAGGGCAGAACGGGTCCCGCGAGTAGGACAACACCATGTGGAAGGAGTAGACCTTGCCGATCCCGGCATGGGCGAGCAGGTCGCCTTCGTCGCCCCAGTCCACCTGGGCTTGGGCACCCGGCGTGGTCTCGAACCGGCGATGCAGCCCGCGCATCCGCTCGGTCTCCACCTCGGTGCCGGCCTCGGCGGCCAGACGGGGCCGCGCCTGGGTCACATACAGCTTCACCCGCTGGTAGGAGCGGTCATAGCCGTGCTCGGCGACCAGTCGTTCGTAGAGGACCGACGCCTTCATCGTCAGATCAGCGCGGAGCATCGCGTCGATCACTCCCGTGTACGGGGTGATCACCTGTGGCTGGGTGCCCTTGCGCGAAGGTGCGGCCGGAGGAGTCGCCCCGACTGGTTCGGTGAGGTACTTCTTGACGGTGCGCCAGTCCACACCGCACGCCTCGGCGATTTCTTTGTAGGTGGCGCCCGCCTCGTGCAGGGCGCGGAACCGTCGTATGTTCATCCAGGACTCCGGATCCAGGATCATGAGAGTGGTCATCTTTCGGGTTGTCTGCTTGGCCGCCGACAATCCGAAGGATGATCAACTTCATGGCGAGTAGTCAGGTCAACTCGCCGGAGCCCCACCGACACGTGAGGTCGTACCGTCAGCTACATGTGAGGTCGTACGCGGACACCCGGTCAAACTCGGCGATCAGCGTGCTGATCCTGGCCAGAGTCCATCGCTGGTCCTGCCACCCGTGCGCGGCCGGACCGCGTCCCAGCTCCGACACCAGGACCGCGATCTGCCGGTCGTCCAGCCGGCACGGCGATCCTTGTGGTCCTTTGGAGGCCAGCGCGGCCTTCCCGCCGTTTCTTCCAGGCCCGATGCCACAGGTTGGCCGACTCGCGTGTCACCCGCAGCTTGTGGGCCACCTGCGGTGGCGTGAGTCCGGCCGCGAACAAGTCCGCCGCCTCAAACCGAACCTGCTCCGGCTTCGTCCGGCCCTCCGCCGTCAACCCTCCACATCCGGGTATCGCATACCTCGGTTGTACTGCTTAAACACATCGATGTAATTGACCGGTGACGCTACGAAACTCTACCCATTCAAGATCTGTAGGATCGTCGTAACAGAGTTATAACGAAGAGTTCGTGGTACCGGACTGACCGACATGAGCGGCGCAAGCTGGCGCTTATCCGACCTGGAGCGGCACTGTCCTAGACATGCCCGCGCCATATAATTGTGCGTCGCGTTGTCCGCGCTACAGCGATCCATCATTTTAGCGAACGAGGTCCCAAGAGTGAGACTGCTTCGGGAATTTACCACGAGTAATGTGCTCAACCGTTGGATGGTCTCTGCTCTATCTTCAATAGGAATTTTAGCAGCGGTTGCCGGTATTCTGGATGCTTTCTTTCCTGATGTGTTCGAACCAAGGGGCTGGGCTTATCTGGGGATCGTTTTCGCAGTCTCAGTTCTGTGGGCAACGTTCGATGCATGGCCGCTAGAAAAGTACACGAGAAACTTTTCGGAATTGAACACCACAATAACGATCGAAATTGGAGATCTTTTCGAGCAGCCGGGTCACCTAGTTATTGGAATGACTGACACGTTTGATACAGCGTTGCCGCGAATTATCACGGAGCGAAGTATTCAAGGGCAGTTGCTGATGCGAGAATATGGAGGAAAGGTAACAAAGCTTGATCGCGAAATTGCTCGAACGCTAAAAGATGTGCAACCGATCAAGGTTGAAACGGTTCAGAACAAGCCTGACGGCAAGAGGAAGCGATATTCTATTGGTACTGTGATTTCGTTAGGTTCTGTCCACAGGTATTACTACTGTTGTGCGTACAGCTATATGAGCAATGCACTGGTTGCACAGGCCACCCCAGAGTCACTGTGGACGGGACTATTCAATGTCTGGCAGGCAGTTAGAGATTCTTCTCAGCAAGCCACAGTCTCTATGCCTCTTGTTGGTTCGGGGTTAGCTAAGCTGTCCAATCAGTTATGTCGCAAAGATATACTAAGGCTGATACTTTTATCGTTTGTAGCAGCATCCCGCGAAAGGGTGGTCACGAAACATTTGAAGATCATTATACACCCAGACGATGTGCGTGATATCTCTATGATGGAGCTAATTGAGACTCTGAAAGGGATATAGATGTATTGGTGTCAGTACAAGGGGATGCAATAATGCCATCGGGAATTCGAGAGTTGACCATCTTTATCGCCTCACCTAGCGATCTTGACAGTGAGAGGGAAACGATAAGGAGCGCGGTCGACAAGATTAACATTGCGGTCGGCGCAAACCATGACCTCAGGCTGAGGGTAACAACTTCCGAGAATGCTGTAAGAGATTACGGGCGCCCTCAAAGCCTGATCAATCCACTTGTGCGTGAGTGTGATCTGTTCATTGGGCTTCTGAGTCGCCGATGGGGAACTCCAACGGGTGAATACGACTCTGGTTTCGAAGAGGAGTTTGAAACGGCGATAAGTCGTCGTCGTAACGAAGATCGACCTCAAATCCTAATCTGGTTCAAGCAGCCCTCGGCCGAAGAACTGTCCGATCCTGGCGAACGGCTGAAGAAGGTTCTCGAATTTAAGTCCAAGTTGGAGAAGGAGCACATTACTTACATTCAGACGTTCCGGGAGATTGCGGAATTCTCTGATCAGCTCCAGCTCTCTCTATTCCGCGCGGTTCTGAAAGAACTTCAGCATGATCAGATTCATTCTCCCGAAGGGTCAATGTCCAGCGGCCATGCGATTGCTGAAGCTCCCTCTGAACAGCCAGTTGATGAAGCTCGTGAGCAGATCGCGTCCACGCTTGAGGCGTACCTCAGCTTAGTGACTGGGAAAGCGGGTGAGCATCGTTATGATTCGGATCGGTTGCTGCTCTTCTCGCTCGCGGCTAGCAAAGATGATGAGCCGATTCCACCTCACACGGCAAACCGCCTGTATTCCAGAAGGCAGGATATTTCACTTTCTGTAGCTGAACACCGTCTTTGGACGCGAGGATTTCTATCAGATCTTTGGGTTGGAAGAACTGATTCGACGCGGCGCGTACTTCCTTTCTGGTACTTCCTGTCGCCCTATGAAGGATGGACTCTAGAGGACCTATCAGACTATGTCTATCAATTTCTGAATGATAGTGATCTTTCTGTAGCTTGTGGGGCTCTTGAATTTATGCGCCGGATCGTGATCCGTCCGAAAGCGCTATGGGGCGATGTGACAACAGACGCGGCCATTGATCATCAGGACATAGCTATACAAGTTCCTGGTTCAGTTGTCGAGCGGTGGCAAGAGATGCTGAATGGGGGAGGCCGGCAGGAAGCAGCCATCTCTTATTTGGCCAGCATGGCAATGAGCCGTGATGTTCCACTTTTGAACATTCTCATTGCTAAAGTTATTGATCCTACCATTGTGGTAGACGTGAGAGCCATACGGGACAACATCTGCGGAGATCCTTCTGGGCTGATTGGTCTAGCAGTGAAATCATTTGGTGTTCCTTTGGAATGGCAGCGCACGCTTATTCTGCATGGGGTGCCGACAGCGAATCCCTCGAATCTTGAAGCTTTGCTGCACGGGCGTCACAAGGACGATGGGCTTCGACTCCTTGCTTTCGAGCAATTGTCAAAGATGGGTAAATTAAGCGCAGATGGACTTGCTGCTCTCTTATGGGCGGAAGATGTTGAGCTACAACATCGTGCTCTTCAGTATGCGTTGAGGGATGAGACGCCAGATTATCGGTCGGCTGCCGGGAAGGCGTTTGCTCAAAAGTCCCCATCTGATAAGCAGAAGCAGAGGGACCTAGTTCTATTGGCCCTAATTTCGACTGCAAGTGAGCTGGAATCTATGGCCTTTGGGCCCACCAAGAGCATTGATGCTTGGGAGGCGCTATGTCTCCAGGCTAACGAAAGTAATCTGGAATTGGCGAGAAAGGTATTCGACGCCGATGGTGATGAATTTACAGATGTCCTAAAGGGTGTGGCCAATATTGATTCGGATGTGCTCGATTATATAGCTGCAAAGGTTCGTAAAGCGTCGCTGATATATCTTACACGTGTTAAATCATCCAGCCGGACTGAGGGTGATGGCGATCGTGCGAGGAAGGAATTTCATAGGAATCACTGGCTGACGCTAGAAGCTGCAAGATTTGCACTAGCTGTTTTGGGTGCTGGTCAAGATGTCACGGCCCTCACAGTTGCGCAGGAGCGAGACTACGTCCGCGACCCGCGTGTCTGTAGGGCGTTGATTGATCTGGCCGGCACTAGTGTCGCAAAGAAGTTGATACAAGGAAACAACGCCCGAGACGCTGAAATCGCAGCCACCTGGCTAGCCAATAGTCCGGCTGCGTCTGAGCCGGACTTCCTTGATCTACTTTACAGCGCTCATGGAAATGTGAGAATGATAGCGCTGAGGGCTCTAGCTGCGCGTTCTAGCTATGAAGAGCTCATAAATCTGATGGCTTCTTATCGCCAGAGAGCGGAGGGTTACTTTTACAACGTAGTTGTGGAGCTGGACAGACTGCTTTATGCCCCGGGGGGAAAGCATCCACTTCATCCGAAGCTTTCGATTGATTTGCCGATAATATAAGTCATGTCCCCTCGCGGTTGTTGCTCTACCCACTGAACGTGCCGGTTCTCACTTGCCCGGGCGTATCCATTCACGCCTGTGATTGATCAGGCGTTTTGTGGTGGCATCCAGGAGTTTCCGGACAGGGCGTCGCGGAGGGCATCCAGCGGGTGGATGCCGTGGTTGCGGGCGGTGCCGAGGTAGGAGCGGATGAGGCAGTAGCGGGCGGCGGTGCGCACGCTGCGCCAGCAGCCGCCGATCTTCATCTGTAGTTTGACCATGCGCTGTGGCTGCTCGCAGGGGTTGTTGGTGAAGGGCACGGCGAAGTCGACGGTGAAGCGCCAGACCTGCGTGGCCCGGGTCTGCGGCCGTCGTGCCAGGATGTAGCCGGGATGTCGGCCATTTGGCCAGTCGCGATGGGCGTTGGTGGCGATGCCCCAGGCCACCGCCTCGTCATAGCGGGCGCGCAGCCCGTCCAGAACCTCCGCATCCACGACGCTGAAGCCGTCGGCGCGGGCCTTGGCGACCGCGGCCTTGGCGTCGGTCAACGCGCTCATGACCGGCTCGGTCCAGCAACGCTGCACCCGGCTGCCGTCGGCGTCCAGCTCGCCGATGCCGCGCAACGATCTGAGCAGATGCGCGCAACACAGCTGCACTGCGGCCAGGTCCTTGTCGTACTTGGCGTAGCCGGTGTAGTCGTCGCGGACCAGGGTGCCACGATAGCCCGGCAGAATCCCAAAGCCGTCCAAGGCGTCATGGCCGCGGTTGTCGGCGGCGCCGAACCAGACCAACCGGCCGGCGCGGGCGGTATAGACATACAGCAGCCGATCCTCATCATCGGCGGCGACCCTCGCCGGAGTCTCGTCGTGATGCAGCACCGGCGCAGCCCGCAACGCGTTCTTGAGCGCGGTCTCGAACGCGGCCAGCCGTGAGGCGACGCGCTTGACCAGGCCGCCGGTGAACCCGGTGGAGACCGGCGCGTCCAGCAGCACGCCCATCAGATCCGCGGCCCGCTCGATACTCATATGCCCGGCGCAAGCCAGCAGCGCGGTCGCGGCGCGGACGTTCGGGCCGTAACAGCAGGGCCCGGCCATCCCCGCCGGGGTGGCCGCCCGGGTCGTCCGACGACAGGCCGGACAGGTCACCTTGACCATCCGATATTCGGTGACCTGGAGTTTCACCGGCGGGGTGTCGAACACCTGCACCCGCGCGGCGACCTTCCCCCGCAGATCGGCCAGCCTGTAGCCGCACCCGGCGCATGCTTGGGGGGTGATGATGGTGATCTGACCCGGATCGCTCCGCCAGGCCAGCGCGTGCCCCTCGTGGCCGGCCTGCCCGCCGCGCGGCCGGGGCGAGCGCTTCTTCGGTTTCCTGCCGCGTTTAGCCCGCGCTGCCGGGCCGTCTGAGCTCGGCGGCATCGAGGAGTTGGAGGAGTCCATCCCCACCCGACGTTTCAACTGCTCGACCTCAGCCAGCAACGCGGCGATCACCCTGTCCCGCTCGACCAACGCAGCCAGCAGTTCCTCACGGCTCCAACTCGCGGGATCGGGGGTCACCCGCTCAAAGTATGACGACCCATCCCAAGATCCCCGCATTCATCGGAAACCGGCGCGTCTACCCCAAACCACCTTCAGCTCAGCGGCAGGCGTGAATGGATACGCCCGGGCCGCTTCTGTTCCGCGGAGTTGTTGCCATCATGCTCACGAGTGCGGTGGCGGGGCTTGTCGTGGGTACTCTCAGCGCTCTTAGAAAAGTCCCTGCCATCCCGCACCAGACCGACAAGTAGGACGAGAACGCCGCCGAAGCTACCGCGCGGGTATTACCAACGGTTTGGTTCCATCCCCAGTTCAAGAAAGGTTTCGGGTGGGGACTCGGAGCCGCTGCCGTGCTCCTTGTAGCGGACTCGCCATCACCAACGACTCCACACCTAGGCAGTCGACACCCACCCCCACATTTTCGGCTACCGTTCCCCAGTAAGACGCCCCTCCTTGAGATGAGGCGACGGTAGGCGGCGACGATGGCGACGAAGACCTGATCGAGAGCTAACTCAGACTTGTGTGTCCCTCCTACCCAAGCCCGCTACAAAGTCGACCCGAGGCGGGCCGAGGGGGCCCCATTCGTCGAAGCTGGATACTGCGTTTCTAACCAGGACGCGAGTGGCCGACGTCCACTCCTCGGCCGTGGTGGCGAACAGCAGTTGGTCGGCCCGAAGCCAAGCGGCCGCACGGCACTTCTTGAGTACCTCCCGCTTGCCCTTCTTGCCGGTGAGCTCGCCGGGGCTCTTGCACTCTGCCACGGTTAGGACATCGTCGGTATACACCACCAAGTCCACCTCGACTTGTGGCTGCTTCCCCCGCAAGAACTCGACCTCCTCCACGTCGTCGAACGTCCCGCGCTGCTCCTTTCGCTGCTTCATCAGGTATGCCGACAGCAGGGCGGACACCTCGCCGTGTGCGCTCAATACATGCCGCCCCACCGGGTACAGGTCGTAGAACCACGTCGGTTCGTCTGCGGGAAGCTTCCATGCGTGCCGATCAAGGTCGTTTAGCGCGTCGCAGCGGATACACGGCCAGCGCTGGCCGAGTTTGTCAATTGTCTGGAACTGCTTCTGCTCACAGGTCGCGCAACCGAGCACCATTCCTCGCCGTAGCACTCCGGCGCGAAGCGCCGCATCGACTTGATCGCGGACGTCGGCCAGATCCAAATCAGCCACTCGGGCACAGATCCCGGCGAATGTCAGCACACCCTCGGTCGATGAGAGCGAGACACCATCATTGTCGGGATACGCCTTGTCGCTTGTTGCGCTGGTCGCAAGCATGGCGCGAATGGCTGGCAGCAACGGGCCGCCGAACAGGTCGACATATTGCCGACGCCCGCCAAGCATTTTGGCCAGGAGCGAGGTGCGTCGTCCAGCGTCGCTGGGCGACGCAGTGAGGTTGTGTTCGGCTGCTTTCGCTCGGATCCACGCGGCAAGGCTTAGGTCTCGGAGCGCGGCACGTGCGAGTGTGTTCTCCGACCGGGTTCCTGCCAGAACGACGTCATACCGTCGCGACTGATACGTCATGCCGTGGCGACTGCTGCGCGCCCATGTGTGCATGAACGCCGGGCGGTCGGCGAAGAGCTCTTGGCTGTCTAGGCCGCGTCGGCGCACGGTGTGGCCCGGCTGCCATTGAACGTCGGTATGCCACTCCAGATCCGAGTGCGTGGCCAGCTCAGTGCTTACGAGCACCGGTGCCGGCAGCGGCGCGGCCATTCGGCGCGTGCCGTCCTCCGCCACGGCTATCGGCACGGTGACCTGACTATCCCACTGATCCTGCACGGCCAAGCCGACCGTCGCCCCCTGCCGCCACGACAGCTCCAGGTTCGGGATGGCAGTGATGGTGATGTCTTCGTTCCCTGGACCTATTGTCGGGAATGCGGCCAGCAGGCGGTCACGCGTAAGCTCAAGATCACCTTTTGATCGCGACATCGATGTGATCACCAGGCGACTAGAGTGCCGAGCGAGGTCCCGCGCGATCCTCATCACGCCATATCCGATGGGCCACGGCACGGTGTCCTCGTCCATGCCCAGCACGGGCGGCAGCCAGTAAGCGTTGCCGAATGTCAGCTGCCAGAGGCGCGACAGCGCGAAATCCTCCGCGCTGTCGCCCACCACCAGGAGCCCCGTACGGCGGAAACCGAGGCCGGTGACGATCTCGACCAGATGCGTCTTGGTGCGCTCATGCGCGGTCGGTGTCGTCCGTCTGTCCACCCCGAAGGCCGGGCCAGGATGCCACAGCAACTCGTTGGGCGCTACGCCGCCCGGCTGGCCTAGGAGCCAGGACGTTAGGGCGGTCCGGACATCGTCATCAAGCTCGGGTTCCTCCGCGTCGCGCGACGGCGAGGCGGCAACCCCAGCATGGGAGGCCACCGCGGCACCGAGCGCGCCGCCCCAGCCTGTCGGGCAGGCGAGGACAGAGGCCTGCCACGTACCCGGCATGTCAAGGACGCTCGCGAAATGGCCACTCGGCTCCTCGTCCAGTGACATGACGTGCTCATGCCACCCATCACCCGCCAACCGGGATCGGTAGGACGAACACGCGCCGACAATCTGCTCCCGAGCCGCCTCGTCCTCGTTGCTCGGCACATCGTCAGTACGTGCCATGGCGAGCAATCGATCCCGATCGGCTCCTTCAAGGGGTTGGCCGTCCCCTCCGCCTATCGAGATGAAGCCGGGATAGAAGTGCTCGACATCCGCGACCGTTGGGCTGTACGTCACCACGAAGTCTGGGTCGTACGCCTCGCACGCCCGCAGCAGCACTGGCTTCACGCGCCCGCCCTGGTGCGGGACAACCGCGAAGCTAGCACCGCCCCAAACCTTGTCCGCGCGATAGAGCGCGCGGCGCACCCAGTAACTCCAATGCTCGCCACCCGTGACCACGATGATGACTCGCGGCGGACGCGGGGTAATACTGACCGAGGCGTACGACAGGGTCTCGTTGGAAGTCACGTCCGAACTAAACCATGGCCTACCGACAGTTACTCCATCAGTACAACATCGGCGACTGCCGCAGACGCATGGACCAACATCGGTCGTTGCCCACGGAAAATTGGGTGAGGACTGGTGTTGCCAGCGCAGAGGGGCAACCGCTGTACAGCTGCCCGTACAGCAACACCGCCTTACGTCATCACACGTCACCACGCCGTATCTACCGCCTGAGCAGTGCGATAAGCCATCGACGAGGTAGCTGCCCTTCCCTACGGATCAGAAGGTTGGGGGTTCGAGTCCTCCCGGCCGCGCATCAGAGTCCCCATCAGCTAATACGCTGGTGGGGATCTTTTTGTCCCCCCACTATGGCGCTTCGTAACCATCTGATCTTTCAAGATCGCTTACGGGCTCTACCGATATGTCTGACACCCCCCGCAACAGCACCCCGTACGGCTAGGGCCTGTACAGAGTCCGGATCTTCATGCAGGTCGGAGCTCCGGATCCACAAGATGGCCCGCGTAGCTGGAGACCGGCGAGATAGCTTGTCGAACCGGGAGGCCGGACCGCGCCACTCCTTGATCCGTTTGGTGCAGCGTTCGGCTGTGTTGCGCTCCTTGTACTCACCAGGACCGCCGGAGGCTTAGCGCGCGAACTCGCGCGGTTCCTCAACCCCCGAATCCCGGTAAACGCCCGTTGGCCCGGCGCAACATCCCGGGCTCGCCGGGACCATGACCCGTGACACCGGGACGCGGCATCGCCGACCCTGACGGTCATGAGGACGAAGGCGGTCAGCAAGAGCGGGCCTGACGGCCTCCGCGGCGACCTGCCTCATCGGCTCCCTGACGGAATCGGCGTCCGCCTGGGTCGCGTGGAGCGTCGGCGCATGGTTCGCCGTCGTGGCGGCCGCGATCAGCGTACGGCGACATCGCACGGCACTCCCGCCGTATGCCGACCGCTGTCGCCCTCGCCCTGGTGTGCGTGGTCGCGGCGGCGTCGACGTTGCGGGTCGCTGATCAGCCGTGGATTGTGGGGCACCTGATCCCGCTGTTTGGTACGCCCTGCTCGCCGGAGCGATCCGATTACGCATGTCGAAGAGACGGACCGGCATTACAGAGCCACTGGAGAGTCAACGGTGAAAACTGGTGTTCCATGACTGCCCGTATCGGTGCGATGGGGGGCGTTGGTCAGCGGCGTCATCGGCCTGATCGCGGTGGTCTTCCTTGTCCTGTTCTACGTCACCACGAAACCCTGGACCGATCCCCCGGCGAGAGCTGGTTCGGCCTAGCAAATGACATCCTCACCCCGGTCCAGTACCTCGCGCTCGTGCCGGTGATTCTCGGCCTGGGACGCCTCATGACCGGCGACGCCCGAGCTCGCGTGTGGACCAGGGTCGGGCTCGCCGCCGCCGCGCTCATCGTGCTCCAGGTTCTGCTGCTCACGGGCGCGCTGCCGTTCCGGTTCCAGGTCGTCCCTGTGAGTTTGAGCGCCGTGGCGACCATGTGCTGGGCCGGTGCGATCGGCGCCGCAGGAGCGCGTACCCGCACGCTGCCCGCGACCGTGACCCGCCTCGGCCGCATCATCGTGATCGGGCTACTGATCACCGCAGGGGCACTCGCGATCGGCGCCTTCGTCACGGTGGTCTTCGACGTGTCCTGGGCCTGGGTCGCTGGCGGGATACCGGGTGCCGTGAGTTGGGCGCTATTGCCCGCCTGGACCCTGATGCTCGCCCTGAACCCAGTCAAATCGAGTCCCGGAGCTCAATCTCCCGAACCGGCCGGGACATCAACCCCGTGACGACGGGACGCCCCGTCCCCAACCCTGACGGTCATGAAACGCAGGCGGTCAGCGGGCCGGGCTTGGTGGCAAGTTTCGTCCGCTGGACGCGGTCGTCTTGGACAGGCCCGAAGAGATGCCGATCGCGGGTGGAGAACGCAACCACGGCCCCTGACCAGTGTGCATGTGGTCAGAGGCCGTGAGTCGCCTGCGCGTACCGCCACTCGATGGCGAGCCGGTCGGACCGGCCGCCCCGCTTCCCGTTAGCCGCGGCAACGCGTTCAGTTTTAGGGGCTCGGTGCTAGTAGACGACGTAGCAGTTGACGCCGTCCGACTCGCGGTAGCACTTCGCCGTCTCGAGGCCGTTGATCTTGGTGTAGACGTTGGCGTTCAGCCTGCGCCACGATCCGTGGAAGTTCAGCCAGTAAGCCTCGTACTGGACCGTGAACGCGTCGGTGTCAGCCCAGATGTTCCAGCTGTAGGTGTGGCCGTTCATGCTGCGCGTGTCGCAGTTGCCCCCGGGGTTCACCGGGTTCCAGACGTTGCCCCCGCCCCAGTTCCAGATGTTGCAGTTCGACCCCTTGCCGACGTTGGTGGCGTTGATGTTCGCGGCGACGACGACGTTCTGGATGCTGTCGTAGCGAATGACGAGACCGCAGCACTCCACCGCAGCGGAGGCGTTCGCCGCGACCGGAGCCTGGAAGCCTACGGCCGACACGGCCAGCGCGAACGAGATGGCGAGGTAGCGGACTAAGCGGCGCTTTCCTGGTCCCATGTGTGGTCCTTAATCGAGGTCTGGGAGTACGACGATCAGGTCGGGCGCCGATGCATTGGTTGCTCGCGAACGAGTCGGCGTCCGTCCCCCGTAACGTGAGACAGAGTGACAGCAACCGCCACCACCGACAATGTCCAGACACTCTCCTGGGAAGCTGGGACGAAAACCCTCCTCCCACCTGCACGAACCCAGAGAAGTGGGACGCCTCACCACCATCGGCGCGTTCGCCGTCAGCCTGTTAGGACCGAGATTCGATGAGGATCGGCTCTTCGGTGACCGTGATCGAATCTCCTGGCTGGATGGCCTCCGTGGTGCCGTCCAGTCGACGCACCGCGCGGACGCTAGGGCCGGCCGTGGTCTCGGCCGTTCCGCCGATCGTCCAGCGGATCGTCGCCTTGTGGTGATCCCCGGGCTTGGCGACGGTGACCTCGCACTGCCAGACGTTCTCTGGCAGGTTGATGGCCATCCCGTGGCCGCATGACCGGCTGCTGGCGTGGATCAGCCACCGCTGCAGTTGTTCCACTGCCAGCGCGGCGCGGGTGGGGACTCCTCCTACCGCTTGCAGGACGATCGGGATTTTGGTGCCGCCCCAGTTGTAGAAATACATGCGTTCGAGGTTGAAGTTGCGCGCGTACAATCCGGTGAGAAAGAAGCGCACGGCATAGTTCTGGGCTCTGGTCTCGTCCAGTGACCCCTGCAGCGGAATCGAGTAGGTGGTGCCGGTGTTCCACAGCCGGGGATGGATACCGGCCTCGTGGAACGTCCGGTCGACGGTGGTGACGAGTTCCAGCATGCTTTCCGGCGGGTCGGACGGGGTGCGTTGGTAAAGCTTGATCCCGGCGACGTCGCAGTAGCCGTACCCACCGAGCGTGGCGAACCGCTGAAGTTTCTGACGGCCTTCGGCGGTCCACAACTGCCCCATACCGGGGCATATTAGGGTCGCTTTGGGGTCCGCCGCCCGAATGATCTGGCTGGCTCGGCGCGTCATCTCCACCAGGCTTTCCATGCTGCCCGCGTAGAATCGTCGATCGTTGCCTAACACCCACAGCTCGTAGGCCTGGATGCGCCCTCGGTAGCGCTTCACCACAGCGCGTACGAATGTGTCCCAGTCGTTCAGGTCGTCTGGCGGCGCCGCTCGCGAGCCGTCCGGGTAGGGGGCCAGGGGACCTGTGGGACTGGCCCACGCGGGAGTGCCACCCGCGACGAACAGCACGGGGAGCCCGGCCTTTTCTGCGCCGTCGATGTGCCGGTCAAGCACTGACCAATCGAACGTGCCCCGCTCCGGCTGGATCTCTGCCCAGCGTGTCCCGCCGTCCCACAGGCGCACCGCGCCGACCCGGAACGCCGGCATGGCCCCGGTCGCGCTGTTGACGGTGACACCGAAGAGCGTGCGCGGCACCGGCGCCTCGGGCAGGGTCCACGAGGGGCCGTTCACCCATTGCGGCGTCGGCCGGATAGATTGCCGCATGGGCGATGTGCTCGCCGTCAGGACGAACGCGCACAGGATCACCAGTCCCATACCGAGGAACGTGAATCCGTGCCGTACATCGATGTACCTGGATCGCCACGAGATCACGCCCCTCGCCAACGGATCCGGAGCCCTCCCGGCCGCCTCCTGATCCAGCAGGTGCCGTCCCGTCACCTGCTGATCCGGGGTCGGTGCGTGCTCGGCGGAGCCGATCTCATCAGGCTCTGTGGGATGTTGCGACGGCACGAACTTCCCGCCGTGTTCCAGAGAGGTGATCGCGTGCGTCCAGCGCCGGTACAGCTCATCCAGCTCGGCTTTGGTCGCACCACACGCTTTGGCGATGCGCTCTACCGTTCCATAGTTGTCCGGTACGATCTCGCCGCGGCAGTAACGGTGCACCGTGGATCGGCTCATGCCGGTGCGGCGTCCCAATGCCTCGTAACTGCGGCCGCTGCGCTGCTTCAGCTCGGAAAGCAATTCGGCCAGATCTTCCGCCGACGCTCCTCCCACCTCTCACCTCCCTTGATCCGGAATGGTGGAGCCTCTTAGGCCGACATGAAGGATTGAGGTGACCTTGGGAATGTGGACATAGGGGTTTTATGTCGCGAGTGGGAGCTTAGCGGCTTTCTGGTGTTGCTGTTCGCCGCGTTGCTCGGCGCGGCTGATGGGAGGCTCCGGGAGGGCTTGGGCCAGCCAGCTACCTTGCGACGCGGAATCGCAGGTGCGTCACGTGCGGTGACTCGATCAACCTATTTCGTTCCAGCTCGATGTGATTGGTGCCTAGGTGGTCGAACAGCCGGGTGCCTGAACCGAGCAGCACGGGCACCAGTTGAATCTGAATCTCGTCCACGAGCCCGGCCCTCACGAACTGCTGTGCGGTGTTTGCCCCACCCATGATGAGGACGTTCTTGTCGCGCGCCGCCGCTCGGGCCTGCCGGAGCACGCTCTCGATGCCGTCAGTGACGAAGGTGAACGCTGCGCTTTTCATGACCAACTGTTCGCGGGCTTGATGGGTGAGCACGAAGCAGGGCACGGGGAACGGGGTGTCCCCCCACAGCTCCACTCCCACGTCAAACGTGCGTCTGCCCACCACAACGGCTCCGGTCGATGCGAAAAGCTCCTGTGCGACCTGGGCGTCCACTCCATTCGGCGATGTGCCGCCAGCGGCTACAGCCCGATCCGAACTGCTGTTGAACAGCCACTCGTGGAGCCGCTCGCCGCCTTCGCCCATGGGGTGCTCGACGGTCACATCGGGTCCGGCGCTGAAACCGTCCACCGACACACTCATGTTCAGCACGACGTTTTCCATGAGGTTCTCCTTTCGCTCGTTCCTTGCGGTACCAACAGGGGCGCGGCCGAAGCGGCCGTCAAGTGATGTCGCCGGCCCTAAGGTCGAGCCACGCGGGGGCCAGCGCGGTGAGCAGCACGATGGCGGTGACGGCGAATCCCACGGGGTAGCCCATCGGCACGGTCAGGAGGCCGAACACGACTGCCCCGACGCCCATCCCGCCGTCGTAGGCGAGGTTCCACAGCGCGCTTACCCGACCAAAGTCGGACTCGGGGGCGCGCTCGAACATCAGTGCCAGCGTCACGTTTTGGGCCAGGCCGAACCCGATCCCGAACAGCCCCATGCCGGCCATCACCGCGATCGGGCTGCCCACCCAGACGAGCACGGCCGTGCCAACGGTGGCCGCGAGCACTGCGGGGACGAGCAAGCGGGCAGCGCCATGACGGTCGCCGTACCAGCCCGCGCCCCAGCGTGCGAGCGGAGCAGCGCAGGACTGCACGAGCAGAGCCCCCGCGGCCACCTGATGCGACTCGGCCGGTACGGCCACGGGGAGGAAGGTCAGCAGGGCGCCGGCCGCCAGTGTCACGGTGGCGAAGATGACCATCGGCCTGGCGAGCCCACGGATACGAAGGGCGCCGAGAACGCTGGCGTGCTCGATCCGAGCCGACCGGGCCGGCAGGCCAGGTACGGCGGCCAGCGCGAGCAACGACAGCGCCGCCCCGGTGATGAACACCGGCCCGTACCCGACGTTCCCGACCAGCCACAGACCCAACGGCAGGCACACGATGGACGGGACCCCGACGGCTGCGCCGTACAACCCCAGCCCCTCGCCGCGGCGATCGGTCGGCACGAGCTCGGCGACGAGGGCCGCGCCGGTCACAACGACGATGCCGAGCCCTGCGCCACGCACCAAGCAGACACCTAGCACCAACGGCAGTGAGGAGGATGCCACCAGTACCAACGCCGGCGCCCCGAGCAGAAGCAGGCCCGCGGCCATCACAGCGCGGTACCCGTACCTGTGCAGCAGGCCCGGCACTGCGAACTCCATCAGTACGGTCCCCAGCATCAGTGCGCCGGTGGACATGCCCGCGCCCGCGCCGCCCACCCCGGCCGTGGCCACATACAGGGGGACGACCGACAGCAGCAGATAGAAGCTCCCGGGAGAACACACCGACATGATCAGCAACAGAACCATCGGACGGGTCAGGATCGGTTGCCGATCCACGACATCCCCGAGACGAACCGCGACCCTGCCCACCGAAGCTTGCTGATGATCCATAAGCCGACCGTAGAACGGGATCCGGTTCAGCAGTAAGGTCCAGTTTCATGCCGATCGACTGGACCGGTTCCGGACCACAACTCCTGTTGCAGGTCGACCGAACCCGACCTGAACCCCTGCGCGACCAACTCGAACGCGCATTGCGGGAGGCCATCCGCGCCGGTCGGCTCGCCGCCGGAGAGCGACTCCCCTCATCCCGCGCCCTGTCCCGCGACCTCGGCATCTCTCGCGGCCTGGTGACCGAGTGCTACGCGCAACTGCAGGCAGAGGGCTATCTGGTCAGCCGCGGCGGCTCGGCCACCCGGGTTGCGCCCACCGCGCGTTCCTACACGGCAGAGCTGCCGGCACCCGCAGCCATCGAGCCCGCCAGAATCGACTTCCGACCCGGCGTACCCGACCTGTCGAGCTTCCCGCGCGAGTACTGGAGCGGCGCCCTTCGCCGTGCCTGCCGAGACGCGCCCAGCGACCTGCTCGGCTACCTCGACCCGCACGGCGATCCGACACTGCGCGACGTGCTCGCCGCCTATCTACGGCGAGTCCGCGGCGCCGGCACCGACCCCGGTCACACCGTCATCTGCGCGGGCTACGCACAAGGGCTCCAGCTCGTCCTGCGGTCCCTGGCGGGCCAGGGCGTACGCGTCGTGGCCTTCGAGGACCCCGGCGACCCCGACCACCGCACCATCGCCGCGATGCTGGGCCTCGACGTCATCGCCGTCCCGGTCGACGAGCGCGGCATCGACACCGACGCACTCGCTGCCACCGACGCACGCGCCGTCGTGCTCACACCCGCCCACCAATCGCCCACCGGTGTCGTGCTCGCGCCTGACCGGCGACAAGCCCTGATCAACTGGGCCACGGCACGGACCGCGACGATCATCGAGGACGACTACGACGCCGAGTTCCGCTACGACCGCGAACCCGTCGGCGCGCTACAGGGCCTCGCCCCAGAGCGGGTCGCGCTCCTCGGCTCCGTCAGCAAGTCACTCGCGCCGGCTCTGCGACTCGGCTGGGTTCTCAGCCCACCTCACCTGACTCCCGATGTCGCCCGCTACAAGCAGCTCGCCGACCGCGGCTCACCGGTCATCGACCAACTCGCGCTCGCCGACCTGCTGAAGTCCGGCCGCTACGACCGCCACCTGCGCCACATGCGGCAGCGCTACGCCGCCCGCCGCGCCGCCCTCCTCGAAGCGATCCAACGACACGCACCCGGCATCGAACTGCGCGGGCTGGCCGCCGGGTTCCACACCGTCGCCCAGCTACCAACCGATGCCGACGAGCGTGCCATAATCGCGGCCGCACGCCGTCGGTCCGTCGGACTGTACGGAATGAGCACCTACCGCATGGACCAGCACCCACGGCCCCCGCAGCTCGTACTCGGATTCGGCAACCTGACCACAGCCGCCATCTCCGACGGCATCGAGACCATCGCCGACCTGCTACAGCCACGCCGAGTGAGCCAGCGACCCGCCTGAGGCCCTCGATGACCGGGCACGTGTGGGCCTACGCGGGACAGGCCTCCCGGTAGCTCTGGTCTGCTCCCACGTGCTCGCGCCACTCTTCCTGAGTGAGCTGGCGTCCCGCCCGCTCGCATACGGCCGGGACGGCCCGCGCGGGGTCGGCCGGCAGGTCCTGGAACGCGCCGTCGTGCCCCACCACGCGCAGGAGTGAGCCGTCGGCCGTGAAAGCGAGCGCGGGCATGGGGTCGTCCATCGCGTACGGATCGAACGTGCCGGTGGTCACGGTCCAGGCGGCGCCGAGCTGTTGGCCCGTGACCGTGTCGAACAGCGTGACCTTGGTGTCGTGGGCGATCGCCAGCGTTCGCCCGTCGGGGGAGAACCTGGCCCCCACCACGTCTCCCGGCACCCTGAACACCTGCCCCGTCGTGCGCCAGGTGCGGGTGTTCCACAGGGCCACCGCCCTGCTCCCGTACGGCGAGGCGGCCAGCGGGCCCTTCGGCGCGAGCGTCATCCACCTCTCCGCGAGGGTGCCGGGGCCTTCCGCATGGGGAAGCACCGTACGGGAGACGAGGTCGATGACGTCGGCGCCCCCGTCGTCGGCGGTGACGAGGAACCTGCCGTCGGAACTGAAGGACAGGGCGCCTCCCGCGACGGTGCCGAATCGCATCACCTGCCTGCGCTGCGCCAGGTCGATGATGACGACGTCGCCTTGGCCGTAATAGTCGTTGGGCAAGGTGTAGCTGATGGCGAGCAGGCGCCCGTCAGGGCTGATCTGCATGTCCGCCGTTTCTTGACCCGGTGTTATGGGCACGTCGCCCAGCTTGCGCCCGGACGCGGCGTCCCAGAGCGTGGGGGGCGCGAGCTGATTCGGGCGATAGGTGACCACCGTACGTCCGTCAGGGCTGACCCGCACGATCGGCTCCTTCCCGGTGACGTCGAGCCGGCCGGTCTCCGTGAAGCCGGGCACCGACCAGCTGCGCACGGTGCCGCCTGTCAGGGCGAACAGCGCCTCTCCTGAAGCGGTGAACCGCCGGTGCAGAGCATCGGGAGGCAGGACGGGCCGGGGACCGGTCTGCCGGCTGATGTCATAGGTGGTCACCTGTCCGGCGTCGGTCAGGATGCTCAGCGTGCGATTTCCGGAGTCGAGCCGCGGGGATCCGACGATCCTGGACGCGACGGTGAGCCGGAGGATCGGGGCCGCGTCCTCCAGCCGCCACAGCGTGAGACGCCCTCCAGCGGAGTTGGCGAAGGTGATCAGAAAGCGGCCGTCAGGGCTGAAGACGGCGTCGCTGGCGATCCCGGGAAAGACCCGCCGGTCCCGCTTGCCGGTGGACAGATGCCACAACGTCGTGCTGTCTCCCTGCACGACCGCCAGCGCGCCGTCGGGGCTGAAGGCGAGGAGCCCCGACAGGCGGCTGGGGAGCTGCTTGCCCGCTGGCGCTCCCTCATCGGGGAACGTCCGCAGCACCCCGTTGATGGTGCCGAAGCGGTCGCCCGGTCCGAGCCGCGCGTCGCCCACGTACCCGTCCAGCTTCTCCAGCGTCCGACGTGCCACATTCCACAATCCGACGTACGGCCCTCCGATGTTGTCGCGGACGATGATGTAGCCACCGCCGGGGCTGAACTCCAGGCTTTCCGGGCGGCCGTCGTTGTTTGTCATCTCCTCCGGCCCCCACCGGCCCGCACCCAGCCGCTGGCCGGTCCGCAGGCTCCACAGCTCCATCTCCCTGCCCCGCGCGAGCGCCAGCGTGTCACCGTCGGGACCCACCGCGGCGGTGACGGGAGCCTCGCCGATCCCGTCGAAGGTCCTGACCTGCCGTCCCGTCACCACGTCGTAGGCGGTCACTCGGCCGGCACCAGCGCTGACCAGCGTCCGCCCATCGGGGCTCAGCGCCCGTCCTTCGTTGGCCGGGGCGGGGTCCATGAAGACCGACTGCTCCTGCTGGGCGAGCGAGCTCAGCACCGCGGATTCCGCCTCGGGGACCCGGGCGATGCGGTAGGCCGCCACGCTGAGCAGCATCGCCTTCACCGGGTCGCTCCCGCGCAGCGCGTCCGCCTGCAACGCCACCCGCCTGGCCGTGGCCCGCGCCCGCTCGTCGGCCAGGTGCCTGCCGGTCTCGTCGCTCCTGACCGACTGCTCCCAGGCGAGGCCGCCGGCGGTGAGCGATGCGATGAGCAGGACCACCACGCCACCGGTGACCAGGCGCCGCCGCCTGTTCCGCCGTACCGATCCGGTCCTGCTCGCCTCGACGAACTCCCGCTCCGTGCTATTCAGGGTCAGGTGCGTGACGCCCGTCCATTCCAGCGCCTGGCGCAGGGCGGTGCCGCGGAGGAGGTCCTCAGGGCGGCGACCGCTGCGCGCCCATCGCCGGGCCGCCTCGCCCAGCTCGCGGTGACGGCCGAGCGCGTCGCGGTCGCCGGTCACCCATTCGTGCAGTCTGGGCCAGGCGTACAGCAGGGCGGCGTTGCCGATGGCGACCGTGTCTCCCCGGCGGCGGACCAGTACGGCCTGCTCAAGCGCGGCGAGTACCCGTTCGGCGGCCGGATGCCGTACCTCGATCAGCTCGTCCAGGGTGGCGGTGCGTGGCACTTCCTCGCCGTCGCGGACGTCCACCAGCCGCAGCAACAGGTCGCGCGCCACCTGACGCTCGGACGGCGGTAGTTCGGCGTAGACCTGCTCGGCCACCGCTCCGAGCGTCGGCTCGCCGGCCAGCCCGCTGGGCGGCCGTACGTCGGCGGCGGCCTGGGCGCCCTCGGCCAGGATCGCGCCCCCGCCGCCACCGAGCAGCGCCAGCAGCAGGCGCTGCGCGGACGGACGCGCGGCCGGGTCCTTCGACAGCGCGGCGCGAACCAGCTCCCGCAGCCCCTCGGGCAGGACATCGACGTCAGGGTCGTGATTGAGCAGCCGGTTGATGACCGCGAACGTCGTGGGGGCGGTGAACGCGTCGCGTCCCGTCGCGGCGAAAAGGACCATCGCGCCCCAGGCGAACACGTCGGCCGCCGGCTCGGCGCGTCCTCCGGAGAACAGCTCTGGCGCCATGTACATCGGGGTGCCGGCCAGCTCGCCCATCGAGGTCATCGACAGGCTCGGGGCTCGGGCGATGCCGAAGTCGATCACTCGTGGCCCGCCGGGCCCCAGCAGGACGTTCTCCGGCTTCAGATCACGGTGCACCACATTCGCCTGGTGGATGGCAGCCAGCGCGGTGGCCATGCCCACGGCCAGCCGGTGCAGCGGGTCACCCGAGAGCGAATCCTCCCGTACGGCCGTGCGCAGGCTTGGGCCGGGGACGAACTCGGTGACGATGTAGGGGCGCTCGCCCTCGAGGTCGTGGTCCAGGATGCGGGCCGTGCAGAACGACGCCACCCGCTGAGCGGCGGTCACCTCCCGGGTGAAGCGGCGGCGTAGGGGAGAGTCGCCCGACAGATAGGCGTGCAGGACCTTGACCGCCACGCGGTTGGCCGCCTCGTCGTAGCCCTCGTAGACGACGCCTTGGCCACCCGAGCCGAGCCGGCTCGCCAGTCGGTAGCGGCCCAGCCTCGACGGGTCCCCTGGGCGCAGCGTGTCTGCAGTCATGGTTGCTTAGATGGCGGATCACTGGCCTTGGTTCAGCCCACATCTCGCACTTCGCACTCGCAAATCTAGGCATTAGGTGCCATATGCGACCTCGGGCTACGGGGATACGTTCCGGAAAACCGCCCGGTCGGAGATTTGCCTGTCTCGAGGCCCCTTGGAAGGAGCCACATGCACTTATCCCTCCGCAGAGCCGTCACCGTGGCTGCGGCGCTCATCCTGCCGTTGTCCCTGGCCACCCCGGCCAGCGCCGGACCGATCGATGACGTTTTCGCCAAGTTATTGGTCAAACAAGTCAAGGGTGTGAACGTCAAGAAACACCTGGATTCGTTCCAGGCGATAGCCAACGCCAACGGAGGAACCCGCGCCGCGGGAACCCCAGGGTATGACGCCTCCCGCGACTACGTCGCCAAGCTGCTCCGCCGAGCGGGCTACAAGGTGACCCTGGATCCGGTCAACTTCGTCCAGAGCTGGACCGAGAACAACCCGCCCACGTTGAACCTGACCGCGCCCGGCAGCAAGACCTACGTCCCCAACGAGGACTTCTACAGCTTCCAGCCCTCACCCTCCGGTGACGTGACCGCGCAGGTGCAGGGAGTGGACCTGACCCTGCCGCCAACACCGACCTCCACGTCGACCAGCGGCTGCGAGACGTCGGACTTCGCCGGCTTCGTCGCCGGGCGTATCGCGCTCATCCAGCGCGGCACGTGCCCGTTCGTCACCAAGGTGCTCAACGCCGCGAGCGCGGGCGCGACCGGGCTCATCATCTTCAACGAGGGCCAGCCCGGACGGACCGACGCCTTCCCGCTCGACATCGGCGAGTGGCGCGCGGGAATCCCGATGGTCTTCGCCGACTTCGCCGTCGGCAACGAACTGGCCGGCACTCCTGGGGCTGTCGTCCGGCTCAAGGTGGACGCCACGCTCGGGCTGGGCACCAGCCACAACGTGATCGCCGAAACCCGCTTCGGTGACTCGCGGAACGTGGTGATGGTCGGCGCCCACCTCGACAGCGTGCCGGAGGGGCCGGGTATCAACGACAACGGCTCGGGCAGCGCCGCGATCCTGGAGACCGCGCTGCAGATGAAGCACCTCCCGGTGCGGAACAAGGTGCGCTTCGCCTTCTGGGCCGCGGAGGAGCTCGGGCTGCTTGGCTCCGACCAGTACGTCAACGAGCTCACCCAGGAGCAGCGTGACCGCATCCGGCTGTACCTGAACTTCGACATGATCGCCTCGCCCAACTACGCGTACAAGCTGTATGACGGCGACGACTCCGACGGCGTCGGCTCTCCCGCCGGTCCGCCTGGCTCCGCCGAGATCGAGCAGCGGCTCAAGGCCTTCTTCACCGGCCGCGGCCTGCCCACCGTGGGCACCGACTTCGACGGCCGCTCGGACTACGGCCCGTTCATCGCGGTCGGCATCCCCGCCGGCGGCATTTTCACCGGCGCCGAGGGGGCCAAGACCGCCGAGGAAGCGGCCCTGTTCGGCGGTACGGCAGACGTCGCCTATGACGTCTGCTACCACCAGGCTTGCGACACCATAGCCAACCCCAACATGACCGCGCTGGATGTCAATGCCGACGCGATCGCCGACTCGGTCGCCAGGTACGCCTTCAACACGAGCGCCATCCCGGAGCGTACGGCCGCGCTGACGGCTCGCGCCGCCGTACAGGACACCGTGAACTAACACCGGAGGGCGACTCCCGTCGGGGTCGCCCTCCGCCATGGGGCCTTCGTCGAGGGTCAGGCGGTGGGCACTTGGTCCAGGAAGCCCAGGACCCGGCGGATCTTGCCGTCTCCGGCCAGCTCCACCACGTCGAACCCGGTGGCGACCGGTGCTCCGTCCGCCGGGCCCAGGTGCCAGGTGAAGCGGGCGATGTGGTGGTGGGCGTCGTACAGCTCGCCGGGCGTGAACACCAGGCCGGGGAACATGCCCTGCGCGGCCTCGATCACCGCGGCGATTCCGGCGTGTCCGGCCACGTCGGCCAGGGGGTCGGTGTAGGTGCCGTCCTCGGTCCACAGCTCGGCCACCGCCTTGGCACGGGCGTCGGCGTCGGTCTCGTTCCACGTGGCGACGTAGCGCTCAACGAGGGTCATGTCATTCTCCTTCGGTGCGGGACTTGCGGAGGCCGGTGATCTGGAGTTCGGCGAAGAGGGCGACCACCAGGGCCTGGGCGATGGCCCAGGCGGCGCCGATCGTGGTGAGCCCCGCCGCGCCGGTGACGACGGCCGCGATGCTGCCGAGAGGCCAGAGGATGTTCAGGGCGATCACGGCCCTGGTGGCGGCCGGGGCGATCGGGCGGCGGGTGGCCAGGAGGCCGACCGCGGCGCCGTACACGATCAGGAAGGCGCCGATCCCGCGCAGCAGCCCCGCGTCGGGGCCGAGCAGGGTGCTCACGGGCGCGGCGAACGCCAGGTAGACCAGCCCGTTGCCGCCAGTGACGATGGCGTCGGCGGCCAGCGCGAGACGCAGGAACTTCGTCCGGTCGGTGGTGAGGGGCAAGGCGACCATATCGGGCTCCTTCGGTGGTTCGTTGCGACAAGTGAAGGATGTCGGCCACGGGTAGGAGCCGCGATTACGCGCCAGGTAACGGCGGGCCGCGACCAGCGGGCCCACCTGGGGAGATGCCGGTGGTGTGAGAGCTGTCACAGCCCCGTTCGCCGGGCTTGCGTTAGGAGACGACCTTGTCCCCCGGCCACGGAGAACGCCATGATCAGCAGGTGCTGGGCGTCTCGTCCTTCCATGGGAACCAGGCGAGGTGCACGCGGAACCGGTAGTGGGCCGCGCGGCCGTTCATCGAGATGTCGGGCAGCCGGGTCCCGCTCATGGAATCGGTCCTCGTTGCCTGCGGTCGTGGGTCAGCATCCGGGGTATTTGTCCCACGGGAGGCGGCCGCCGGTGAACTGGGTGGTGAAGTCCTCGGCGAGTTCGGTGATGGCGTCTCTGCCTTCCAGGTGGGACAGCCAGCGCTGGGGGAGGGCCGCGTCGCCGTACCGCGCGCCGAGGAGGTTGCCGCAAACGGAGCCGGTGGAGTCGCTGTCTCCGGAGTGGTTGACCGCCAGCAGCAGTGCCCGCTTGATGTCGTCGCCGCTCACCAGCGCGCAGTAGACCCCGATCGCGAGTGCCTCCTCGGCGACCCACGCGCCGCCAAGCGTCTCCACCGTTTCCGGTGATGGTTTTGCGTTGCCGTCCAGGGCGACCGCGGCCTGGATCGCGGCGGTGGTCTCTTCATGTGCGGGCTGCTGGTTGAGCAGGTCAAGGGTGTGGTGTACGGCCTCCGCCAGCGGCCTGCCCTGGATCAGGAAGGAGATGATTGCCGCGAACGCCCCGGCCGCGAGGTAGCCGGTGGGGTGCCCGTGGGTGATCTGGGCGCAGTCGGCTGCGAGCTTGAAGGCCATGTGCGGGTCGTCGGTGGCCAGTCCGAACGGGGCGGACCGCATGACGGTGCCGCAGCCCTTGGAGCCGGGATTGACCGGCCCCGGCGTGCCGGGGGCAGCGATCGGGCCGGGGTCGGATCGCAGGCCGGACAGGCAGGTGTTGCCAGGTGCGCGACGCGAGTAAAGCCACGTCTGCTCGCGGAGCCGGCCGGTGCGGACGATATCGTTCGCGGGCGGCGGGGAGCGGTGTGCCTGGGTGTCGAGCCAGCGCAGGTAGGCGTGGCGGACGACATCCACTTCACCGCCGCCGATGCCTCTCTCCCGGACACGTACGTGGGCGCGGATCAGCCCTTCGACGGTGAACAGCGTCATCTGGGTGTCGTCGGTGATCAGACCGATCTCGCCGAGCAGGTTGGGCGCGAGGTCGGTCAGTCCCGCCTCGCCATGGTTGCGGCGGATGGCGGCAATCGAGTCGAACTCGACGGGCGCGCCGAGGGCGTCGCCGATTGCCCCGCCGAGCAGACAACCACGCACCCTCGTCCGGAATGGAATGTCGCCCGGGTCGGTATGGCTCATCACGATGATCCCCTCTCGCACGGCTGGACCGACCGTAGCGACAGAAGGCGACATTTGCGATCCACCGAGACCGGTTCGGGTCACACCAGTTTCGTACCGATGCGAGCGCGTCATCCTCGCGCTGGTGGCGGGGCCTGGTTTTGTCGGAGGCGATCTCTAGCGTTTGCGGCATGACGACTGCGACGCAGGCGTGTTCTCACGTCTGTTCCTCTATGCCCACCTCGGGCGGCCGTGTGTGGCCTGCGGAGGGGACCGGATGAGCGCCTGGGAGAGGGTGCGGAAGGCCATCGCGGATGGCGACGCCGCTCAGATGGCGGCCGTGGTGCTGGGCCTCGATACGGTGGGGCGCCGGGAGGTGGCCAACGAGCTGCCCGGTTACATCGGCTCCGCCAGGAGGGAAACCCAGGAACGATTCGAGCGTCGGCGGGCCGATGCCGACCAGGCCGAGGAGCAGGAAAGGAAGGAGTTCGTCCGCGCCGAGATGGCCCGGGGGCTCTCCCGCGACCTCGCGCACGAGAGGTGGTGGATGGGAGGCCACGACGACGTGTACCGGGTCGACTGGAGCATGAGGGAGAACTGGATCGAGCCCATGCGGGTCGCCGGGGCGGGCACGCTCGGCGGTGCGGCGGCTGTCGCGACCTGGCTCTACCGGCGGGACTTCGCCCGTTGGGCGACGGTGAACGACCCCGGTCCGCTGCTCCAGGTCATCGCCGCACGTCCGCCGGAGTGGCAGGCCGATCTCGCCGTACGGCTGGCACTGCGCCTGCGCGGCACCCGGGCTCAAGCCAGGGACGGCAGTGGGGACCTGGCGCTGGAACTGCTGCGCCGGACCGGGGCCGTCCCGCCGGAGCATGAACCCCTCGTGGTCGCCTGGGTATCCACCCCGCCCGACCTGGAGCGCGACCCGCTGACCGAGTATCTGGTTTCCCGGATCTTCGAGGCCGAGGGCGTGGGGCGGGCGCTGCGTGAGGACCGGCCCGATCCACCCGAACGGGCCTGGAACCGGGGCTCCTGGCTGCGGGCGCTCCGCGATCTGGCCGACGCGGGCCGGGTCAGCCGTGATCTGCTGGTGGACGGCTGCGTCCGGCGGTTCCTGCTCGGTGGCAGCGGCCCCGACCTGCGCTTCTTCGCCCGGCTGCACGACCTGCTCGACCCAGCACCCAGCCAGGAGCGCGCCCGCGACTACCTGCGGCTGCTGCCCGCCGCGCCGGGGCCGGTGGCCGAGCTGGCGCTGCGGCAACTGCGCGGCGCCGGCGGCCTGAGCGCCGATGAGGTCAACGAGGCGCTGGCGGCGCTGCTGTTCCGCGCGGAGGGCAAGCTGGTGCGAGCCGGGCTGACCTGGCTCGATCAGGCGGCCCGCGACGCCACTGGGGACCTCGACCAGCTGGCGCCCGCGCTCGCCTCGGCGTTCCTGTGCGAGTCGTACGGGGTCCGAGAACGCGCGGTACGGCTGGCCGTCAAGCATGCCCGGCGCTTCTCGCCGCTCGGTGCGGTGGCCGTGCGCGAGGCGGCTGTCATGCTGCCCGTGGATCTGGCGGCGCGGGTGTCGGAGGCGTACGGGGAGGTGGAGGCCCTGCCGGCGGAGGAGGACGAGTTCGAGGCCGTCCCGCTTCCGTCGTTCGAGGCGCGCGTCCGGCGGCCGTTCCCCGCCGCACTCGACAATCTGGCCGGCACGTACAACCGGCTTGATGACGGCGTCGCCTTCGAGCGGTGGCTTGACGGCTTCGTACGCAACCCGGCGGCCAGGAAGTCGCCGCACACGCGGGACGGGCTGTACAGCCATCGCCAGTGGTCGCGGATCGAACAATGGGCCGAGGCGTTGCTGCGCGAAGCTGCCCAACCCGGCCAGGAGCCGCCCATTCCCGAGCCAGAGCGGGAACCTGGGTATGCCAACCACGCCATCAGTGTGAGCACCGCCGAGGGCGTCTTCGAAGTCGACTTCGGCCGTCTTCCCGCCGATTGGCGCGAGAGCATCGCCACCGGTCTCACCGATCGCGGCGTCCCGCTGGGCAACCTTGAGCACTTCGAGGAGGGGCCGCCGTTCGAAGGGGAGATCCTCGAAATCTCGATGGCGTCGATGGGACACTGGCGCGAGCCGGAGGACGAGGCGGAGAAGCCGCGTGACCGGCTGCCCAATCCGCGCGCCGTCTCACCGCCGCACTGGGCCATGCTCCTGCGCTGCGCCGAGATCCACGCCGCCCTGAAAGAAGGGGCGCTCCCGCCGTACCTTCTGGCGACCCCGACCCTCACCTCGGGTCACCTGGATCCGGCGGAGCTGGTCAGCCGTCTGGAGGGCTACGAACGGGAGGGCGCGCAGGCTCTGCCCGCCGACCTGCAGCAGGCGTTGCTCCGCCTGCCGCGGGAGGTGGATCCCGATGTGGCGGACCGTGCCGCGAAGCTGGCCTCCGAGGCGGGTGCCACGCTGGCGCGCTGGTTGAAGGAACGACCCGAGCCAGTGATGCGCGTGGACTGGTCCCATGCCGGCGGCGACTACACCCACGACCAGCAGCCGGGGGAGCATTCCCCCGGACTTCACCCCCGTATCCGGCTGGAGCCGACGGGGATGGCACTGGTGGACACGCTGCTGGCCGACCCGCCGTCCTCCCGCTGGGAAGAGCACGGCGGCTACATGCCGGACTGGCGGCTCATGCTGCCCTCCGACCGGGAGGCGGTGGCCATGCATCTCCTGCCGCACCTGCTCAACGCCTGGGACCGGCCCGGCTACTTCCACCGTTATGTGGCCGAGCTGTTCCATCAGGATGGACCGGTGGGCGAAGGGCTGGCGCTGCTGATCGCCGCCCTGCTGGCCGAGCGTGGCGGGTTCCAGTCGCTTGAGCGGGGCCAGGAACTGCTGCTGCGGGCGGCCGCCGACGGCTGCCTGCCCGCCGTGGAGTGCGGCAGGCAGTTCGGCCTCGTCATTCGCAGGGGCTCGGCCAAGCTGGGCGACGTGACGACATCGCTGGAGGACTGCGCGCGGAAGGGCGCACACCGGGAGGTCTGGGAGATCATGACCGGTCTGCTTCCCGTCTACCTGCCAGAGCCGGGGGAGCGGGCACACGCCAGCCACACCCAGGCACTCGTATTCGCCGCCGAGGCCGCCCGCTGGGCGGACGCCAGCGGCACGCTTCCCGTGGTCGCCGAGATCGCCGCCCGCAAGGGGACAAGCGGGTTCGTCCGTGCGGCCCGGCACCTGCACCAGCAACTCGATCCGAGAGCCGGCGACCCGCCCCCTGAAAACCGATGACGTACATCGGCAACCCTCCTTGACCTGCTCCGGCTTGGCGTCCTCCGCCGGACTTGCCACTCAGCCGTCCAGACGTGATCTGATAGCCGAACCCCGGAAGGCTCAAGACACATGACCAAGTCGGTTAGGCACATCCTCACTGCCTCCGCAGCTCTGCTGACCCTGATGGTCACCGGAGCATCCGCACCCCCCAGCGAGAAATTCCCCCGGCGGTATGCCAACTACACGCACATGGAAACGGAGCCGACCACGCCCTGAGCACCCGAGCCGTCTTCTATATGAAGATCCCCCTGATCTGAGGGGTCAGGCTTGATATGCCTCCGGCAGAGGCACTCCGGCTCCAAGATGGCCGCGCTGCTACACGCTAGATTGAGCGACCTGTCGGGCATTTCCGAACGCGCTGGCGGTGCTTAAACGCTCTCATGCGAAGGCGGAGTAATGGCAAAGCTGTATCCGATTCCTCGGTCTTCGTCATCTCCCGATGAAGAATTTGTGCTGGGATCGGGACCCCCTTCTAGGCTATTTCGCTCGCTCGGGGGGATCAGCAGAAGACCACCGCAGCACCCGTCGCGATTGACTGGCGGGCTGCGGCCATCAACTGCAGGCACGTAAAGGATTCCACGCCGTACCGCTGCCAGCCCTCCAGGACTGTCCTCCGGTCCTCGATGGCTTCGTCGACCTTATCGGACCATGGATCGAGGTCCTCTGGTAAGCCGAGCCGCTCGGCGATGCGTCGGCACTCCTCAAGCAGCCGCTGGGATGAACCGATGTATCCACCGGTGACTCGTTCGTCGATGAGCACCGGCTCAAAGTCGACGGGCACGTAGAAGCCTTCGCAGTCGCTGTGCTGCACCAAATGATCGAAGCCACCGGTCGCGTCCTCGGCTGAGCCGATTACCCTGACCGAGTCACCGATCTCCACCGCGTAATGGGGGCGCCGCGTGTAGACCTCGGCTACCAGAGGATCGTCCGCAGCCTCCCGTGTATCGGCCAGGGCGGGCAGCGCTCCTGTTTCGGCCAGGTGGACGGCCAGACGGCGGAGACAGTGCAGCCCGCTGTAGCCGGACATCTGGAAATCGCCCGTCTCGGTGGGATCGAGGTCAGGCTCCGCCCAGTCGGGAAGCCCAGCTTTCGCCAGCGCCTCTCGGATCGCCGAGAATTCTTCGCCGACCTCGTCGGCCGCAGCTTGCAGTTCGGGGTCAGCGAGGATGCCCACGACGATGTTGAGTCCCATGGCAGGAATCCTGCCGCAAAAGCCACATGACTTTTGGCTCGGCAACAAGGGGTCGAGGTCCCTGTGGAGGAAGTGCTGTACAGCATCCCGTACAGCAACGCCGACTTACGCGATTAGGCGGCACTGGCCCGCATCTACTGGCCGAGCAGGGTGGCAAGCCATCAACGGAGGGCCTGCTCTTCCATACGGACCAGAAGGTTAGGGGTTCAAGCCGAGTTAGCTGGCCACCAGGCGCGCATCGCGGATGTGATCCTTGATGAGTGAACCGAGGAAGGCACGGGTCTCTTCGTCCACGGCATAGATCACAATGCCGGCCAGGGCGCGGGTGAGGAGCACCTTGTAGATGTTCCGTACCAGCTTGTTGAATTGTGGGTCGGTTACCGAGCGCGTGGTGAGGCTCCTGTCGAGGCTTGCGCTTCGCTGGGGGACTAACCGTCCGCCGCGGGCGATCAGGTCAGGCCCGATGATCACACCTGCCCAGTCGAACTCGAAGCCCTGCGCCGTGTAGACGCATCCGACCTGTTCGAATCCGCCGTCAGCTTTGGCCCAGAACGGTTGGGCGGGGGCGCTGCCAACCTTCTGGTCACCCTTGACGTTCCACGGGCGGGTCCAGCCGTCGATGCTGATGTCATGGACTAATGTGTTGTCCGCACTGGGCGGGCTCCACGGCCAGCAGAATCCTGCGGTGATCCGTGTCGAGTAATCCAGCCGAAGTTTCTCCCTGAGAAAGGCATCCATCTCTTCCGGCGTCTCCGCGTGCAGAACCTGGAATCGATCGCCGTCGCCTGGCCAGACCCGAGGTATTCCGGTCGAGTCGTTCAGCGGTAGTCCGAGCAGGTCGAGCACCCACTTGTCGTACACTTCGCTACCGCCGCACCGAAATTGCTCGGGGAGGTGGACATGAGTGAATGGCAGACCGTTCTGATTTGCATAGTTGCGGAACTCCGCGACCGTGCCGATCTCATCGGGGCGGACAACCTGGTGTTCGTCCAGCAGGAAGAGTGGCACATAGGCTGCATCTACCAATTCTTCGATTTGTGGACGCCCGGTCTCGCGATGCTTCTGGGATGGGTGGAGCTTTGACGTCCTGCGCAGTCGATGAGCCTCGTCGCAGATTAGCAGGATGTGCTGGGGCCCGTGGTCGTCGACGAAGCTGTTGAAATACTTGAACAGATGTTTCGCTTGGTCGTCGGACTTGGCCACGAAGCGTCGCAGGCTCTCAGTGAACGAGCGGGAGCCGGTGGCTACCACGGCCTCCCGCCCCTGATAGCCGTACTCAGCGAGAAGTTCGAGCGCGATGGCACTCTTGCCGCTCCCAGGACCTCCGGTCACCACGATCACATGGCGTGTTTTGGCGCGACGCGCATTCTCGACAGCGGAGGCCACCAGGTCAAAGGCAACTTGTTGATTGGGGCTCAGCCGGAAATGTTCCCGACCACGAAGAATCTCGGCGCCGTGCACCAGCAGGGGTTTGGTGGGACGTTCTGTGCTGCTCAGGAGACGGTCGGCTGCTTCGTGTCCTGGCTGCGGCGTGAACCTGGTTTGCAGGTATCCGATGAACTTTCCTCGGGTCGATTGGGTGAACAGGCGGGTGTGTTCGTCTTTGACCTGAGCCCGGAGGGTCTGCACCCTTGATTCTTCGGCGTTGTACAAATACGCGACTCCACCGAGCCGCTTTGGATCCCCTCTCAGTGGAGGGGCGACGGCGAGGAGACGGTCGCAATAGCCCTTCAGCTGTACGAGTGGATGTTTTTCTGGATTCCGTAGGCGGGGAACTAGGACGTAGTCCTCGTCGTCGCTCAGTGATGCCCCGGTCCATCGCTTGAGTTCGACAGCCACATACGTGTCCCGACCATGATGGTCCACGCCGGCGAGGATGACGTCGATGCGTTTGCCATCGGCCAAGAAGTATTCGAGAAGCATCTCGACCTGGCCGAGGCCAGCTTCAACCAGAGCCGTGGCCAGGACGGGAAGCCCTTCTCGCCATGAAGACTGTTCCGATTTAGTCGCGCGTGGAACCTGGTCGAGAAGTGGTCTGAGGGTTCCCTCGATCGGCGAATGAAGCAGGAGTTCGGCCGACATGCGTAGCCCGACCTTCACGGACATACCCCCAGCAGCACGAAATGTTCGTGTGGCGGGGGCATATCCTTCGGTCAGAGCGCCGATGGAAGCCCGTCGTAGCCGTGTTTCCCGGGTTCCGAGGTTACCGTCTCCATGCACGAATTTCATCGCCTGCGCGGGTGGCCTTGTCACAGCATGATCGCGATGCGGAGGTTTAGCCCCGTAACGTAGCGAAGCTCCTGCTGATGCCCTATGCCGGATCACAGAAGGGGGACGAGGTCGCGATCGAGGCATGAAGAAGATCGAAGGGCCGGCGGTGAGGGTCAGGTGGACGGTGCAGGCGTTTCCTCGCCCGCAGTGACGAGCCAGTCCGCGCGGACGGACTGGATGGCTGGGAAGGTGAGGGACATTCGAGTGGGCAGGGGCGCGGTCCTGCCGCCGGAGCGAGAGCGCGCTGCCCGCGTGCACGCGATCGATAGCAGCACGGTGATCCTGGCCGAGAGCCCCGAGTTGTACGCGGGCGGGCAACTGCCATGCACAACGCGGTCGTGTCGGGGTGGATCGGCTCAGCTCAGCCGGTGTGGTGTGTGAGGTGTTCACCCAGGCCATGGAGTCGGGTGTTCCCTCGGACGATCTGGAGGTCGTCGTCCGCCGTTGGTGAAAACCGGGTGACATTTCGTGTCGCTTGTCGGAATGCTGGGGGCGGGTGAGGAGTTTTTTGTCGGTGGTGCCGGTCATTCTTTGCATGGCCACAACTTCTTGTGAGACCCAAGGCTGGGACACCAGCGCTGACGACGTCATGTTCGACAACCCCGATTGAGGTGCCGTGCCCAGCCCACAGGTCGACCAGCTCGACTCACCTGCCAAGTCCGCGACCGCTGTTTCAGGTCGCACCCCGGCCGTGATCCGGCTGCTGGTGCTCGCCACGTTCGTGGTCATCCTCAATGAAACGATCATGATCAATGCGATCCCGCGGCTGATGGGCGCGCTGCACATCACCGAGCAGACCGCGCAGTGGCTCTCGACCGCCTTCATGCTGACCATGGCCGCTGTCATCCCGATCACCGGATGGTTCCTGCAGCGGGTGTCCACCCGCAGCGCGTACACCACCGCGATGGGTTTGTTCCTGCTCGGTACGGCGTTAGCCGCTGTCGCGCCGTCGTTCGAGGTGCTGCTGGGCGCCCGCATCATCCAGGCGTCCGGGACGGCGGTGATGATGCCGCTGCTGATGACCACGCTGATGCAGGTGGTGCCCGAGGCGGAGCGGGGCCGGGTGATGGGCAACGTCACCCTGGCCATCTCGGTCGCGCCCGCCATGGGCCCGGCGGTCTCCGGGGTGATCCTCCAATTCGGGTCCTGGCGGTTGCTGTTCGCCGTGGTGTTCCCCATCGCTGCCGTGATCACATGGCGCGGCCTGAAGCAGCTCAAGAACGTCGGAGAGCCTGAGTTCAGCACCATCGACTGGTTGAGCGTGGTGACCGCGGCCGCCGGCTTCGGCGGCTTGGTGTACGGGCTCAGCCGGTTCGAGGGCGGTGACGTCCGCGTCGCCGCCGCGATCGTGGCGGCCGGCCTGGTCGCCATCGCCGTCTTCGTCGTCCGCCAGTTGTCGTTGCAGAAGCGCGGCGTGCCGCTGCTGGACCTGCGTACCCTGCGCTATCGCACCTACACGGTCGCGCTGATCCTGATGGCGATGGCCTTCATGGCGATGCTCGGCTCGATGGTCTTGCTGCCGCTGTACCTGCAGAACATCCGCGAGATCAACGCCCTGGAGACCGGACTCCTCGTGATGCCGGGCGGCCTCGCGATGGGGCTGCTCGGTCCGACCGTCGGCCGCCTGTTCGACCGGTTCGGCGGCCGGGTTCTGGTCATCCCCGGCGCGATCGCGATCACGCTCGCGCTCGCCGGCTTCACCCAGGTCACGATGACCATGCCGTTCTGGCAGATCCTCGGTCTGCACGCGCTGCTGATGGTGGGTCTGGCCGCGACCTTCACCCCGGTGTTCACCCTCGGGCTCGGAGCGGTTCCATCGCCGCTCTACTCTCACGCCAGTTCGATCCTGGGCACGCTGCAACAGGTCGCCGCGGCCATCGGCACCGCGCTCGTGATCACCGTGATGAGCGCGCGAGCCGATGCCCTCAGATCCGCGGGAGTCACGGAGGTGCTCGCCAGCCTCGACGGCATGCGGCTGGCCTTCATCATCGGCGCTGTGCTGTCCGTGGCCGTGATCATCACCGCCCTGCTCCTACCGGCCCGAGCGGACAACGTCGGCGAGTTCAAGGGAGCCGGCCACTGAATCCGGCGTGACGGCGGTGCACCTGTACCGGCTGACCAGTGATCGCCCGCTGGCCCGCGACGCGCTGCCTCCCGGCCTCGAAGCGCGTGCCGTCGCGCCCCTGCTGCGCGCGGTGGGCGGTGATCTCGACGTGGCCCGCGCGGTATGGGCCTTCGCGCACGGCATGGTGTTGCTGGAACTAGACGGCCGATTCCCACCTGGCACCGACCTGACCGGCGCCTGGCTGGCGGGTGCCACCGCCTTCGCAGTCCCCACCGCAAAGTCCGACACCTCGGGCCCGAACCCGCAATAGCGGCTACTGAGCCTTCTCCAACCTGATCTTGCCAGGCGGTCGCGCACCCGCGCTCACTCCGGCGGACCCGCGCCCTCCTCGCCGTACCGCGCGTCGTGCTCCGCCACCGGATCCGTCACTGGATCAGCCATGCCAACCGACCCTAGTGATGAGTTGTCGCGCCCGTACCCGTCACACCTACGACGGGACACGACGAGGCGGAAGGATGACGTGATGAATGCGGACACGCGGCTGGAGGAGCTGGGCGTGAGCGGTCTGGGCGAGGTCGACGAGCCGGCGTTTTCGGGGCTGGCGGAGCGGCACCGGCGGGAGCTGCACGTGCACTGCTACCGGATGCTCGGGTCGTTCGAGGACGCCGAGGACACCGTGCAGGAGACGTTCCTCCGTGCCTGGCGGCGGCGGGAGACCTTCGAGGGGCGGTCGACATTCCGTGCCTGGCTGTACCGGATCGCCACCAACGCCTGCCTGGATCTGCTCGCCAAGTGCCGCCCGGAGCCTGCGACCGGCGGCGAGGTGCTGTGGCTGCAGCCCTACCCGGACCGGCTGCTCGACGAGCTGCCCGCGGGCGACGCGGACGAGCCGGAGACCGTCGCCGTCGCGCGGGAGACGATCGAGCTGGCGTACCTGGTCGCAGTCCAGCACCTCGCGCCGCGCCCGCGGGCCGTGCTGATCCTGCGGGACGTGCTCGGCTGGCCGGCGAAGGACGTCGCGGAGCTCCTCGGGGACTCCGTCAACTCCGTGAACAGCGCGCTGCAGCGGGCCCGCGCCGGCATGCGGGAGCACCTGCCCGCCGAGCGGCAGGACTGGACCGGCGGCGAGGAGGACGCCGGGACGCGCGAGCTGGTGCGCCGCTATACCGACGCCAGCGTGGCCACGGACATCGACGGGCTCGCCGCACTGCTGCGGGACGACGTCCGCTGCTCGATGCCGCCCACGCCGGGCCTGTACGTCGGCCGCGACGCGGTGGTGAACGACTGGGTCGAGAGCGGCTTCGAGGACATGAAGAACCTGCGCGCCGTCCTCACCTCCGTGAACCGGCAGCCCGCCGTCGCCTTCTACCACTGGCGGAAGCGGGAGGGCGCGTACCTGCCGCTGACGATCGACGTCCTGCGCGTCACCGGCGGGGCGATCACCGAGATCGTCACGTTCCACGACGACCAGTTTCCGCGGCTCGGGCTGCCGGAGCGCCTGCCGGCGGACGGCACGGAGTAGTCCCGGTGTGGACGCTCGCGCTGCGCGGTGGCGCGCGTGTCGCGGTGGTCGCGGCGGAGTGGTGCGACGCGTTCGGCGTCGTCACCCGCGGGCGGGTGCAGCTGGAGCTGCGCGACGGCGAGCCCGGGCCGGTCCTCGGACGCGACGCCGGGTTCTGGCTCCGCGGCACCGGCGTCCGCGCCCTGCGGAACCCCGGCCGTCGCACGGCGAGGGTACGCATCGTCACGCCCAGGGCCGTCACATGCCAGTCAACACACTCTGTACGCCAGTTACCGAATGATGGAGCGAACGACATGAACAGCATGAATGACACCGGGGTCGTCGCAGGCCCGGCATCGGGCCAGACCAGCCGCACCCACCGACTCCGCAGGCTCGCCGGCACCGGCTTCATTGCCACGCTCGCAGCGATGGTGGCCACCACCCTCGCCGCTGCGTTTGCCCAGGCCGTTGGCGTCGACTTCGAGATCCCCGATGGTGGCGAGACGATCCCGTTGCCCGGGTTCGCCGTCGTGACCGGCTTCTTCTCGGTCGTGGGCGTCGTCATTGCCGCCGCTCTTCTTCGTTGGAGCGCTCGCCCCGCCGAACGATTCGTGTGGACGGCAGTGTCGCTGACCGCGATCTCGTTGGTCCCGCCTCTCCTCTCCGGGGCAAACACCGCCACCACCACCGCCCTCCTCGGGCTACACCTCGTCCCTGCGGCGGTGATGATCCCCACCCTGGCGCGGAGCCTCCGCACCCGGACCGATTGACGATCCCGCAACGGGACAACGCACGGCGCAAGGGCCGTGCGCGAGCGCACTAACGTGGCGTTCGTACTGCCCAAATCGGATGCGGTGTGGCAGGGAGCTCAGGCGAGGCGGGCCGGGAAGCCGCCGGTGGCGACCGGGCCCCAGCGGGTGGGGGTGACGCGCAGCAGCGACTTGCCCTGGCGGGCCATGGCCGTGCGGTATTCGTCCCAGTCGGGATGCTCGCCCGAGATTGAGCGGTAGTAGTCCACCAGGGGTTCGAGCGCCTCGGGCAGGTCGAGCACTTCCGCGGTGCCGTCCACCTGCACCCAGGGGCCGTCGAAGTCGTCCGACAACACGATGACGCTGACCTGCTCGTCACGCCGGGCGTTGCGGGTCTTGGCCCGCTCGGGATAGGTCGAGATCACGATCCTGCCCTCGTCGTCGACGCCGCAGGTCACCGGCGAGGCCTGCGGCCGTCCGTCACGCCGGGCCGTGATGACGATCGCCCTGTGCCGTACGCGCAGGAAATCGAGCAACTGCTCACGGGTGACGGTGTCCGACGTCGCGATCCTTGGGCTCATGCGGCCAACTCTAGGCCGCCCGCGTGACTCGTACTGGCTTCAGTGGCCCGCCGCTGTGGCAGCGGCGGGCCACCACGACCCGCGAGGGCTAGAGTGCGCCGCTCTCGATGCGCTGCTTCAGGCCCTGCTGGATGCCCTGGTGCGCCAGCACGCCCTGAGACAGCGTGAAGTCGATGAGGTCCTGGGTCGTCTCGAAGGTCAGGTGCTCGGTCACGCGGGTGCGCGACCCGCCGAGGTTCTCAAACACGATCTTCTGGTGGGTCACGATGTTCCCCGTCGACCACGAGTCGACCTCGTAGCAGTAATTGTCGAGGTTGATGCGCTGCTGGGCGTGCGTGTTCAGCGTGATGGGGTCCGGCTCGACAGGGATCACCTCGATCGCGGTGAGGTTCTTGGTCCGTACGCCGTGCTTGGTCTTGTCGGAGTGGGTGACCACCCGCTCGAGGAACGGGTTTGCCCCGATGTGGTTCTCGAAGTTGGAATAGGCCTTGAAGACGCGGGTACGCGGCGCGTTGATGACGATGGAGATGCTCTGGGACTTGCGCGCCCGGCCGTCCGGCAGGGGGTCGGCCACCTGGTAGAACTTGTACGTGTTCCAGGCGTACTGCCACTGTTGGGCGAGCTGGGCGTCAGTGTCGGCCTGCGCCGCCGTGCCCATGACCGAGAGCACGAGGGACAGGGCGAGCAGGGGAGCGCTTAACAGGCGAAGAAGCCTCGTATTCATGGCATGAACATTTATCGCATCCTGCTCACTAGCACCTCTGTCGTGATCACCTCTGGCAGTAATTGCCAACCTTTATCCGGACATCGACCAATAATCCACACCTCGTACGGTCCCCACCACGTTGGGCTCACTGAGCCTGGCCCTCAGGTGGGCGACGTGAACATCGAGCGTGCGGACGGCGCGACATCAGCAGGTCAGCGCGAGGTCCGGTGGGGTTGTGTGCGGTTGGCGAGAATTGTGTGGCCGTGAGCTTCGACCCAGTGGGTGAGGGACTCGATCGGGTCGAGGAGGGTGTGGCCCAGGGGAGTGAGGGAGTATTCGACGCGGGGCGGGACCTCGGCGTGGGCCTGGCGGGTGACCAGGCCGTCGCGTTCGAGGTCGCGGAGGGTTTTGGTGAGCATGCGGTGGGAGATGCCGTCGATGGTGCGCAGGAGGGTGGTGAAGCGCTGTTCGCCCTGGGTGAGGGAGGCGATGACGACGAGGGTCCATTTGTCGCCGATGGTGGTGAGCAGGCCGCGGAGTACTGATTTGAGCTGGTCATCGTCGCAGGCCGAGGCGGTGTTGGCAAGGTCGGGAATTGTCATTATGGCTCCTTTCGCAATATGTACTTTGAGGTGCGTATCGCACTAAATAGTGCATGTTCTCGAGTGGGAATCAACGTCTCCGTAAAGCCGCTCAGCCGGTCGGGACGGTCGTTGGCAGGCCGTCCAAGGACATCACCGACCGTGAGGAGACAAGACGTGACGAGGATCGCCATCATCGTTGGCAGCGTACGGCCCGGGCGTTACAGCCGGGTTGTGGCCGACTGGGTGCTCGCCCAGGCGGAAGGGCGGCAGGACGCCAAGTTCGAGATCGTCGACCTCATCGATCACCCGCTGCCCCATCTCGACGAGCCGGTGCCCGCCTCTGGCGGTCGCTACGACAACGAGCACACGAAGGCATGGTCGGAGGTCATCGGCGGGTTCGACGGGTTCGTGTTCGTCACGCCCGAGTACAACCACTCGACCACGGGCGTGCTGAAGAACGCCATCGACTTCCTGTACGCGGAGTGGAACAACAAGGCGGCCGGGTTCGTCAGCTACGGCGTCGCGGGCGGGGTCCGGGCGGTGGAGCACCTGCGGCTGGTCGCCGCCGAGGTCCAATTGGCGACGACGAGGTCCCAGGTGGCCCTGTCGTTCTACACCGACTTCGAGAACTTCACCACGCTGACCCCGGGCGCGCACCAGGTCGACGCGCTGGCCACGACGTTCGACCAGGTCGTCGCCTGGTCCGACGCGCTGGCGCCCCTTCGTCAGTAGCTCCCGCGCGAGCGGCGGCCCGGCGGAAACCCGGGCCGCCGCGCTGCACGTACCGCCTTACCGCAGGCCGTTGCGGCGGGCGACCCGTGCGAGCAGGTCGACATCGTCGGAGATGATGCCGTCGGCCGGCTGAAGCCTGAGTGACAAGGTCGCAGCTAGGGCTGGCTTCTGTTGATCTCGCAGCCCAAGGTGTTGTTGAAGAAGGTGTAGTAGGAATTCGTCACGAAGGTGTCGGTGCCTGGACCGCCGTCGCAGATGTCCTCGGTGTCGAGGCCTCCGTCGAGACGATCGTCTCCCGCGTCTCCGATCAGGACGTCGGTGCCGAAGCCGCCGTACAGGGTGTCCGCGCCGTCGTATCCGGCCAGGTGGTCGGAGCCCTGGAAGCCGAACAGGATCTCGTCGCGGTCCCGCCCGGCGATCGTGTCGTCGTGCTTCGAGCCGAGGACGACTTCGAAGTCCACACCGACCGTGTCGCCCTCGCCGGGGACTCCGTCGTTCGGGGCGGCTCCGGAGAGGCTGACGTCCACCCCGGCCGGGGCGTCGAGGTAAGAGACCGCGTCGAAGCCCGCGCCGCCGTTCATGACGTCCGCGCCCGGGCCGCCCTCGATCACGTCGTCGTCTTCGATGCCGCGGAGCAGGTCGTCGCCTTCGCCGCCGTACAGCACGTCGCGGCCGGCGCCACCGAGGATGGTGTCGTCACCCCCGAACCCGCACACCACGTCGTCGCCGCCGTAGGCGTTGATCACGTCGGGCCCGGGGGAGCCGTGGATGACGTCGTCGCCAGGGCCTCCGTAGATCGTCCCGGAGCCGGTGATCGTGGCGAGCGCCGGATCGCAGTCCTGGGCCAGGTCGCGCTGGATGATGAAGCTGCCCTCCGGGTGCACGCCGTTCATCCCGGTGATGAGCGCCAGGCGCCCGTTCCTGGAGAACGCGAGGTCCGCCGTTGAGAGGGAGGAGGGATAGGGGTCGGTGCTGGATTCGCTGAGGACCAGGGGGAACCGCCTGAACTGTCCGGTCGTCTGGTCGAGCAGGACGGGCCTGCTCTGGTTCCAGGCGGCGACGAACCGGCCGTTCGGGGACGCCGTCGGCCGCTCCACCGGCCCGGCGATGTCGGTTCCCTCGACCCCTTCGATGATCACTTCGGGTTCCCCGGCGGAGAGCAGGTCCAGCTTGTAGATCTTGTCGTCCTCGCCGTTGAAGTAGAGCTTTTGCTTGTTGTCGACGCTCGCGTGGAAGTTCACACCGTAGTTGACGGCGTAGTCGACGGTGGCGATTTCCCGTACGAGGGTGGTGACCTGGTCGTAGACGTACAGCACGTCGATGACGGTCGGGAAGGCGTTTCTGGCCGCCCGGAACGCGATGAACCGGCCGCCCTCGTCGCCGCCGTAGACGGTGTATTCGCTCGCGTTGTACGGGGGGTTGTCCATGCGGATTCGGATCAGCTCACCTGTCCCCAGGACACGGATCACGACGCCATGGGCGCCGGACGGAAGCAAGTTGGCGGAGACGTTGGCGAAGGCGACGCTGTGGTTGCCCACGAAGCGGAACGAGCCAGGCGAGCGGTCACTCGTCACGCCTTGGGCGTTGACGTCGAGTCGAGTCACCGCCCCGGTCAGCAGGTTGTAGTGGTACAGCCCGCGAACGTTCGCGGATTCCGGCGGGTTGGGGTTGGGCAGCGGTCCCGTGTTCCACGACGCGAAGATCACGGCCGTGCCGTCCGGGCTGATCTGCGGATCGAGAGTCTCGACGACCTCGAACGACGTCGGGGTCAGGTCGTACCGGGTGGTCTGCCCCGTACGCCGATCCCAGGTGTGGAGAGTTTGGGGGTAGTTGGTGCTGGTGAATGCGACGATGCGCCCGTCGGCGCTCATCGTCGCCTTGCTCGTGTTCCGTCCGCTGAAGTCCGCCAGGGCGGAGGGCATGACGCTCTTCAGGGGCGGCCGGCCATGGTACGGCCCCACCCCCAGGTTCTGCTGGCCGGGCACAGGATCCAACGCGTGCGCGGGTGCCTGGACAGGTGCCAGGAACGCGACCATGACGGCTACCGTGAGTAACACACGTTTCATTTGGCTCTCCTTATTGCGCAAACAAATTCACGCCCCACGGAACGCTTCCTCAGGCCATGAAATCCCCGGCCTCATGGAGCCCCAGCGTCGCGATATTCCCAAACAATTCCGCATAACCCCAGGTGAACAGAGTGGCAATTGCGCCGCTCCGCGTGGCACATCCGTAAACCAGGCATGAATCGCATGAGAACGGCACGTGTGCCGCATGGTGGCAGGCGGCGCGTACGAGAATGAATGGTGTGCCGATCATCGTCGCCGGGCTGAAGTCGCTTCCGGTTCAGCGCGTCCACGTCGTCGTGGCGCCCTTGATCGAACTCGGGTCCGCCTTGCACGTACTGGGTCAGCCGAAGCATCACAACCGTGAGGAATGGGCACAGAACGTGCGCGCGGCCATGAGCCCGGCTCTCGCCGAGCAGAGCAGGACGTGGGCATGGGCGACTCAGGCGATCCGCGCGACTCCGTTCGTGCGCGTCACCGGGAGTCCGGACCGGACTGATTTTCCCGGGCAGGTTGAGCGGATGCGGCGGATTCCGGCGCGTGAGCTCGCGGCTCAGCTGCTGCGCCCGGTATCGGGTGCCGGAGATCCGGCTGCGGCCCGCAAGTGGGGAAGGTCTCGGGGACCGGCCGTCACCGCTCTGGTCGACGCGCTGATCGACCAGCCTGAGGAGGCGGTCGGGCGCTTCCTGGACTTTCTCGCGGCCACCTGGCAGGAGTGGTTCCGTGACGAGTGGCGTACCGTCCAGCCGGACCTCGTCGCACGATCGCGGCAGATCGAGGACGTTCTCCAGCGCTTCGGAGTGGCGGCCGCGCTGTCCTCCTTGGACCCTGCCGTGAGCGTTCGCGGTAGCAGCGTCGTCATCGCCAAGGTCCAGAGCAGTCGCCACGACGTGTCCCGCCGCGGCCTGGCGATCGCACCGAGCGCTTTCGTGCGCCCGCACGTGTACGTGGCGAACATCCCAGGTCAGCCGCTCCTGCTGATCCATGACGCCGGTGCCGATCAGGGCTCGGTGCCCTCGGCCCCGGCGATACTCTCCCGGCTCACCGTTCTCGCCCACGCGGGCCGCCTGGAGGTCTGCCGGGCGATCGCCAGCGAGCCGCGAACCGCCGGCGAGATCGCGGCTTTGTGGGGCATGGACCCGAGCCAGGTCACCCGGCATCTTCGCGCGCTGGCGTCCGCTGGTCTGGTCCGCGCCCAACGGCAGGGGCGTTTCGTCCAGTATGCCCTCGAGGTGGAGGCGGTCGAGTCGGTCGGCGTGGACCTCGTGCGGCTCCTTCTCCGCTGACACGTGGCGACGATTGCCGAACATCGTCAGTCCGCTCGCCTTCCCGACCGGCATGCTCTTTCCTCTTGGGGACGACGAGGGACGGATACGAGAGCGGAGCACGATTGTGAGCACAAGCGCATTGCCGATGGAGGAGGCCGCCCGGCGTATCCGCGTGGACCGGGGACTCCTGCTGGAGGAGCTCGCACAACGCTCGGAGGAGGACCTGGTGGCCGGATACAGCGTCGCCGGCGGCCCACTCGGCGACTTCTGCGAGTCGCTGCGCGACCTCGTGGCCCATGTGCTGATGTGGGACGAGATCAACCTGGCGGTGCTCACGGAAGCGCGTCTCGGACGTGCGCACTGGAGCCTGCGATCGGTGTGGGAGACGCGCGAGGCGGGCCAGATGCTCAACAAGTCGGGTGTCGCCGCAGGTCGTGACCTTCCCGTGGGCCTGTTGACGGATCGCTACTCCGCAGTTCAGGAAGCTCTCCTCGCGGAACTGCGGAGCTATGACGAGGACGGATGGCGTGCGCCGACCGGGCTCGGACATTCGCAGGCGCCGAGTGTCGGATCGCTGGCGCAGTACGTCATGTCGGTGCCCAACGTGGCGCCCTACTGGCACGCCGCCGTCCACCTCGGCCGACTGACCGCCGTTGAGGGGTGATCAACATTCGGACTCATGCAGTGCGCGACGCACGATTCGCGCCGGAGACCTCGGCTCTCCTCGATCTCATCGGACCCCAGGCAGGATCGATCACCTATGACGACCTTGTCGCCGACCGGGCGAGCCTGCCCGACCCCGAGGTGGCCGGCCACACGGAACCCGTCCGGGTCCGCACCGACGTGCTGCTGCCCCGCGGCGAGACGCCGATGCGCGTCCGGCTGTACCGGCACGCTGCGGAGACACCGCGGCCCCTGCTCCTCTGGCTCCACGGCGGCGGCTTCGTCGGCGGGTCACTCGCCGACGTGGACGTGGCCTGCTCGGCTCTGGCCCGGCGTACCGGCGTGAATGTGGTCTCGCTCGACTACCGGCTCGCCCCGGAACACCCGTTCCCGGCGGCCCTCCACGACACCTACGACGCCCTCCAATGGCTGGCCGCCAAGGGCGCCGCGATCGGTGGCGACGGGCGTATCGCGGCCGGCGGCCAGAGCGCCGGTGCGAACCTCGTCGCGGCCGCCTGCCTGCTCGCCCGCGATCGCGGCGGAGCTCAGGTGATGCGGCAGATCCTCTGCTACCCGGCGCTCGACTTCGGCCGGGACTGCGAGTCGCGCCGGCTGTTCGACGGCGACCTGCTGAATTCCAGCCTGGAAGAGTGGTACGACGCCCAGTACCTGGCCGACCAGCCCGTCACGCCCTACGCCGCCCCGCTGCGAGCGCAGACGTTCGAGGGGCTCCCGCCGGCCCTCATCCTCGGCGCCGGCCGCGACCCGCTGCGCGACGACGCTCGCGAGTACGCCGGACGGCTGGACAAGGCGGGAGTGGACGTCAGCTACCTGGAGTACGAGGACACGATGCACGCGTTCCTGAACTTCCCGGGGGCGCTGTCCGCCGCGAGGCAGGCGATCCAGGACATCGCCGACGACCTCGACCGGTTCTTCTCGCTCAGCGAAGTCGGTACGCCGATGCGGGATGGTCGGGGCGAGTACGGGTGACGCCGGGGCCGTAGAAGGTCTCGCGGAGGGTCTGGCCTGGGTAGTCGTTCCAGACGCGGCCGCGGCGGCGGAGTTCTGGGACGGCCAGGTCGACGAAATCGCGGAAGGTGACCGGTGGGACCGGGTCGGCGATGTTGAAGCCGTCGAGGTCGCCCTCGTCGAGCCAGCGTTCCAGTTCGTCGGCGACCGTCGCGGGGGAACCGGTGATGACAGGGCCGCCACCGCCCACGCCGACGAACTCGGCGATCGCCCGGGGGGTCCACCGGGTTGACGGGTCGAGGGTGGTGAACAACTCGACCATGCCGCGGATGCCGTCCGTGTCGACGTACTCGAGTGGGGTGTCGTGGTCGAGGCCGGACAGGTCGATGTGCATGAGGGCGCTCCAGCGGGCGAGGCTCCCCTCGATGCTGGCGTACTGCTGGTAGTCGCGGAGCTTGGCGTGTGCTTCCTCGTCGGTCGCTGCCACGATCACGGTGGCGATGGCGAAGAACTTCAGTGATCGGGGGTCGCGCCCGCCTTGCCGGGCCCGCTCCCGGATGTCGTCGACTAGCTTGCGTGCCATGTCGGGGCGGTAGGTGCTGAGAAAGACGCCCTCGGCGTGGCGGGCGGCGAAGGCGCGTCCGGCCGATGAAGTGCCGGCCTGGTAGAGCACCGGAGTCCGCTGGATGGACGGCTCGAACAGGGCGATGTCCGGCACGCGGTAGTGCTTGCCGTGGTGGCGGACGGGGTGGACCTTCGCCGGGTCGACGAAGACGCCGGTCTCGGCGTCGCGCACCACGGCGTCGTCCTCCCAGCTTCCTTCCCAGAGTTTGTACACGACCTCCATGAACTCCTCGGCGACGGCGTACCGCTCGTCGTGGGGGAGCTGGGAGTCCCGGCCGAGGTTGCGCGCGGCGCTGTCCAGGGCCGAGGTCACGATGTTCCAGCCGATGCGCCCGCCGGTCAGGTGGTCCAGGGTCGCCATCTTCCGGGCGAACGCGTACGGCTGTTCGTACGTGGTGGACACCGTGACGGCGAAGCCGAGGTGCCGGGTGGCGGCGGCCATGGCGCTGATGCCCAGCAGCGGATCGTCGGTGGGGGTCTGGATGCCGTCCCGCAGGGCCGCGTCGACGCTGCCCTGGTAGACGTCGAGCGGGCCCAGCGCGTCGGCGATGAACAGGGCGTCGAATCCACCCCGCTCCAGGATCCGCGCGGTCTCCACCCAGTAGTCCAGCTCGCGGTAGCGGTGGGCCTGGCTGTCGGGATGGCGCCAGAGCCCGATCGCCGTGTGGCCGACCGTCGACTGCCGCAGGCCGTGCAGCCTGATCCGCTTCGCCATGGTTCCTCAATCCGTGATGATCGTCAGGTCCGCGCGGGAGCGGACGTCGTCGAGCGCGTAGTAGCGCTCCTCCTGGCTCGCCCAGCGGGTCCAGTGGGGGGTGTAGAGGTCGCCGTCCCGGGCCAGTGCCCGGGACCTGCGGGTCGCGTCGGCGGCCTCCATCCAGATCAGGCCGCTCAGGTACGGCGCGGCCGGGCGCGCGCCGGAGCCGACGCCCTCGACGACGAGCGTGTCGGTGGTCGGCACGTCGTGCCATTCGGCGTACTCGCCCCGGTGCCAGTCGTATCGCCGCCACCGGGCGGGCAGTCCCGCGCCGAGGGGACGGAGCACCCATTCGACCAGCGCGTCGATCCCGGCCGTCAGGCCGTCCCAGCCGGGGTAGAGGTTGTCCATCCGCACCACGGGTGCGCCCAGTTCGTCAGCGAGAGTGGATTTGCCCGATCCGGAGCGTCCTTCCACGGCGAGCACGCGGGTGCGCCCGGCCCGCGCGGGGCGCTCCCGCAGCCACGCCGCTATCTCGTCGGCCTGCTTCATAGCTGGTGGCGGACCCGGTCGGGGGTGATCCGGATGACCACGCGGTCCCGTTCCTCGTCGGGGTCGCCCAGCACGTGGTCCCGGCCGGTGTAGCTCCTGGACAGCCTGTCGATGAGGGCGCGGGCGTCCTCGTCGGTGATCTTCGCGGTGCCCCTGATCTCGACGTACCGGGTGGGCCGGGTCCGGGAGTAGACCAGGACGGTGGCGTTGGGGTCGCGCTGGAGGTTGCGCACCTTGCGGCGGCCGCGCTTGGTCGCCATCACGAGGTCGTCGCCGTCGCGCCCCACCCACATCACCGACAGTTGGGTACGGCCGTCGGGCTCGGCGGTGGCCAGGACGGCGAACTCGGGGGCGTCGAGGAATGCCCGTACCTCGTCGGAGAGCCTGGTCACCGGGGTGCTCCGACGGCCAGGGGAAGCGCCGGATCGGCGGCCCACTCCTCCAGGGAACCGTCGTAGATCGCCACCTCGTCCCGGCCCAGCAGGGTCAGGACCAGCGCGAGACTGGCGGCGGAGATCCCTCCGCCGCAGTAGATCCAGACCGGGCCTTCCCCGAGGTCCGCGGTCGCCGCGCGCAGTTCCCCAGCCGGAAGGTATCTGCCGTCCGGGCCGGTCAGGCCGCGCGCGGGCACGTTGGCGCTGCCGGGGATGTGGCCGCGCCGGGCGTACCTGGACGGCACTTCGCCGCGGAACGTCTCGGGGGACAGCGCGCACACCACCGTCGCCGCCACGGCGCCCTCCGACCAGGAGACCAGATCGTCCTTGCCGACCCAGTATCCGTTTCGCGGGCGTGGCGTCAGCGACCCGGGTGTCGTGGTCGCGAGCCCCGCCGCGGTGGGAAGCCCGGCGTCGCGCCAGGCCCGCAGGCCACCGTCGAGCACGTGGGCGTCGACCCCTATCCAGCGGAGCAGCCACCACAACCGCGCAGCCCACAGCCCCCCGGCCGTGTCGTACGCCACCACCGTGGTCCCGTCGGCGACGCCGAGCCCGCCCAGCCGTTCGGCCAGGACGTCGGGAGCCGGCCGGGCGAAATGCCACGGCGAGCCGGGATCGCTGAGATCGTGCAGCAGGTCGGCGTGGACCGAGCCGGGAATGTGCTCCCGCGCCCACCCGTCCCGCCCCGAGGAGGACCGGTGATCCCCGTCATGGCGGGGAGCCGGAAGCACCACGGTGGCGTCCAGCACGACGAGGCCGTCTCGTTCGGCGAGCCAGGCCGGATCGACGAGAGGCCCGGTCATCGGGAGGCCGCCGAATCCGGCAGGAGATCGGTCCGGACGGCGTCCGCCCAGCCGTCGGCCGTGGCGAGCACGCCGTTGGCGGCCAGCCAGTCGGCGTACGATCGCATGAGCTCGTCCTGGATCTCACCCCATCGGCCGCCGTGCGTCCAGGTGGGCGCGATGAGTTCGAGCGAGCGGGACAGCAGCTTCCGGGGGAAGTACGGGATCACCCGGTCCAGGATCGCCAGAGCCAGGCCCGGGTCCTCGATGGCCGTGCGGTATCCGCGTTCGGTGACCGCCAGGAAGTCCCGGATCAGCTCCGCCTCGTCCCGCAGCGCGAGTCCGACGCCCAGCAGGTAGCTGTGGTACGGCGGCACGCCGATCTCGTCGACCGGCCACAGCACCCTCCGGTCCCGAGGCAGGTCGCCCATGAGAGCGTCCCACGCCCAGTATCCGCCGAACGTGGCGTCGACCTCGCCCGCCGCGATGTCGTCGACGCTGAGCTCGCGGGAACCACTGTTCACCAGGACGAGGGAGTCCGCATCGCCGCCGTCCGCGGTCACGAGGTGGCGGACCATGGCCACGCCGCGGGGGGTCGGGTTGAGCGCGAGCCGCTTCCCGGCCAGGTCGCGCGGGCGCTCGATGCCGAGCCCGGTGACGGTCTGGATGGTCTCCATGCCGCGATGGTTGATCGCCGCGACGGCCGTCAGGTCCTCGCCCGCCGCGTGCCGTACGAGCAGGCGGTTGGTCGGGAAGACGCCGAAGTGCGCCTCGCCGCGCGACAGGTGGGCCAGCGTGTCGCCGCGCAGTGGGTCATGCACGGTGATCTCGACGTCGAAACCGGCCTCGCGGTACCACCCCGCGCTACTGGCGACGTAGAAACCGGCCGCGTTGGTCCATGGATGGAAATACTCCAGCATTACGCGCAGGTGGGTCATCTCGCTTGCCTTGCATCGTGTTTGAGCAGGTGGGTCAGTCGGCGCTTCAGCCGGATGAACTCGGGGTCGTCGAGCACCTCGTCGGAGCGGGGACGGGCGAAGGGCACCTCGACCCGTTCCAGCACGGTGGCCGGTCGCCCGGTGAACACGTACACGGTTGAGGACAGCAGCAGCGCCTCCTCGACGTTGTGCGTGATGAACAGGATGGAGCGGCGGTTCTCCTCCCAGATGTCGAGGAGCCAACGGTGCATGTCGACGCGGAGGATGGCGTCCAGCGCGCTGAACGGCTCGTCCAGCAGGAGCAGTTCGTGGTCGCTGAGCAGCGCGCGCAGGAAGGCGACCCGCTGCTGCATGCCGCCGGAGAGGGTGTGCGGGTAGGCCGACGCGAAGCCGTCCAGGCCGGCCTTGGCCAGCCATTCGCGGGCGAGGGCACTGGACCCGCGGCGTGGCTCCCCGGCGATCTCCCTGGCCAGCACCACGTTGTCCTCGATGGTGCGCCAGGGGAGGAGCGCGGGCTGCTGGGGCATGTAGCCGATCAGCCCGCGGCGGCCGGCGGCGTCCTGCCCGCCGACGCGTACGGTTCCCTGGTCGGCCGCCAGCAGCCCGCCGACGATGTGGAACAGGGTGCTCTTCCCGCCGCCCGACGGTCCCACGATCGACACGAACTCCCCGTTCTCCACGCGGAGGGAGATGTCGACCAGGACCGGGAGCGTCTCCCGCCCTCGGCGGAAGGACTTGGAGACGCCGCTCACCTCGAGGGCGCTAGCCATGGGCGTCACGCCTGGGTCGGCCACGTACCAGAATCCTTTCCAGCAGCACGACCGCGCCGAAGATCAGCAGGCTGACCAGCACGACGATCGCGATCGAGACGAACATCCGGTCGGCGCGGAAGGCCGACTTCTGAATGATCATGTAACGGCCGATGCCCTGGTCGCTGCCCAGCCATTCGGAGATGATCGCGCCGAAGACGCTGTACGTCGCCGCGATCTTGAGGCCGGAGAACACGGCGGGAAGCGCGTTCGGGAACTCCAGCTTGGTGAAGAGCTGCCGCCGGTTCGCCCCGCTCATCCGGAGGTAGTTCGCCGTCACCGGGTCGGTCCTGGCCAGGCCGTCCAGCGTGGCGACGGCGACCGGGAAGAAGCAGACCAGGACGATCACGATGACCTTGGGCAGCACCCCGAAACCCAGCCAGACCACCAGCAGCGGGGCGAGCGCGATCGTGGGGATGTTCTGGCTGACCACGAGCAGCGGGTAGACCGCCGCGCGCACCACCGGCACGACGTGCAGCACCACCGCGACGAGCAGGCCGGTGGCCACGCCCGCGGCGAAGCCGAGCAGCGTCAGCCGTACGGTGGCGAGCGTGTGGCCGGCCAGCGAGAGGCGGTCGGCCCCGCCCGCCGCCACGATGTCGGCCGGGCTCGGCAGCAGCCACCTGTCGATTCCCGACAGGACGGTGAAGAGCTGCCAGGCCGTCAGGATCAGCACGACCGCGACGAGGGGCGGAACCCAGCGCCGGATCCGCGTTTCAGCCATTCGCGGGCAGGAAGTCGTTCGTGAACGCCTTGGCCGAGTCCACCTCGACGGTGAGCACCTTCTGCTGGAACAGCCAGGCCGAGAAGTCCGACCAGATCTGCGGGTTCTGCTGGCCCCAGCGCGGCGCGTCGTCCTGGTACCGCGGGCTGAGCCATTCCTGGCTCTTCTTCACTAGTTCGGCGTCCAGATCCGGTGCGGCGGCCAGCAGGATATCGGCGGACTCGGCGGCGTTGGCGGCGGCGTAGGTGTAGCCCTCGGAGGTCGCGGCGAGGAACTGCTTGACGAGTTCGGGGTCCTTGCTGATCCGCGTCTCGTTGGTGATGAGGATCGGCGTGTAGAAGTCGAGTGCCTTGTCGTAGTCCTTGACGTACTGGATGTTGACCGGCTCGCCGCGGAGCTCGGCTTCGATGCCCGTCCAGGCATAGAAGATCCACGTGAAGTCGATGCCCTTCTTGGTGGCGGCGAAGAAGTCGGCGTTGCCCACGCTGACCGTCTTGATCGTGGCCGGGTCGCCACCGTCGGCCTTGACGATCGTCTTGAGCAGGGGTTCCTCGATGGGGCCGCCGAAGGAGCCGTAGGTCTTGCCGGCGTACTGGGCGGGGCTGGTGAGCGCGCGGTCCTTGGGCGAGGCGAAGCCGGAGGTGTTGTGCTGGATGATCGCGGCGATGGAGACCAGCGGGGCGCCCTGCGAGCGCGCCTGGGTCAGTGCCTCCTGATAACCGACCGCGAAGGGGACTTTGTCGGCGGCGACCAGGGCGGAGGGGTCTGCGTCGCCCGGCTGGATGATCTCGACGTCCAGCCCGTGCTTGGCGTAGAAGCCCTTGGCCTTGGCCACGTACAGACCGGTGTGGTTGGTGTTCGGCGTCCAGTCCAGGGAGACCTGGATCTTGCGGAGCGGCGCGGCGGAACCCTCGGCGGTGGTCTGGTCGCTCGGGTCACCGCCGCAGGAGACCAGCCCGGCGACGAGGAGAGATGCGGTGGTGAGGGTCGCGAGGGCGTGGTGCAGTTTCATCGGGGGTCTCCGTGGCTAAGCAGGTATTTCATGTCGGGATTGTAGGGAAATCTCCATCAAGATACCAGATCGGGCTGGCCTGGGGCTTTGGTGGGTACGCGCGCCGCAGGCGCGACAAACTGGAGGCGTGTTGACTCCCCCCGAACGTGGTTTAGCCGAACTGTTCGCTGAGGATCCGATGACGCACCCGCTCACCTATCCGGGACGCTTACCCCCGACATCAGGCGTCTTCTCCGGGGATCGCTATGTCCCGCTTCGCGCGGTTGGTGGGGAGCCGGCGGCTGCCTGGACTCTCGGCGGAGAAGAGGATGGGGTACGGCTCGACGAGCACCTTGCCCGTCTCGGCGCCGAACCCCTCGACCAGCGCCACCGCGTGATCGCCGTGGGATCCAACGCTGCCCCCGGCCAGCTCTACCGGAAGTTCGTCAACCAGCAGGTTCGGCCAGTGATCCCCTTGACGCTGGCCAACGTGCACGGCATCGCGCCGGGCGTGTCCGCCCATATCAACAAGTACGGCTACCTGCCCGCCGTCCCCGTGACCGTGCCCGGCGTGGTCTCCCGCTTGTTCGTGCTGTGGCTGGACGACGCACAGATCGAGGTCCTGGACGCCTCCGAACCCAACTACGACCGGCGTCTCGTGCCCGACGACATCCATCCGGTGACGCTCGTTTCGGGCGTACGGCTTCGGGGTTGCCACATCTACGTCGGCAAGCACGGCTGTCTCGCCGGGGCCGATGGTGTGCCCTACCCGCTCGAGAGCCAGCGAGAGTTGATCGCCCGCCTCCTCGACTCCTCCGCCGCTCTCAAGAAATTGTGCGGCGATACTCCGGATGAGTTCATCGACAAGGTGAAAGACATCGCCGTCCGAGAAGCGGCGTACGCGTTATTCCGCAGTGAAGGGCACGCCTCGGCCCAGGCAACCGGCCCGTTATCTACGATCGAGACATGACCTCGGCGCGGCTGTTGGTGGTGGAGGACGACCCGATCATCGGGGACGAGCTCGTTCAAGCGCTCGCCGTACAGGGTTACGAGGTGGCGCTGGCTCCCGAAGGGCGGCTGGCGATGGCCGAGGCCGAGGCCGCCGCACCGGACCTCGTGCTGCTCGACCTCGGCCTGCCCGACGTCGACGGCGTGACGGTATGCCGGCGGCTGCGCGCGGTTCTGCCATCCGCCGTGATCGTGGTTCTGACCGCGCGGACGCAGGAGTTCGACGTGGTGATGGCCCTGGACGCGGGCGCCGACGACTACCTGACCAAGCCGTTCCGGCTGACCGAACTCCTGGCCCGGCTGCGGGCGCACCTGCGCCGCCAGGCTGCGCCCCCGGAGGATCGTACGGTCACCGTGGGCCGGCTGCGCCTGGATCTGCTGGGCCGCCGTGCCTACCTGGCCGGAGCCGAGATCGCCCTGCGCCCGAAGGAGTTCGACCTGCTGGTGGCACTGGCCGGGCGGGCCGGTGAGGTCGTGACGCGCGAGCAGCTGATGGACGAGGTGTGGGACGAGAACTGGTTCGGCCCCACCAAGACCCTCGACGTCCACGTCTTCGCGCTGCGCCGCAAGCTGTCCGACTACGGCGAAGACCCACGACGGATCACCACGGTCCGCGGGCGCGGCTACCGCTACGAGCCCGACGCCTGAGCCCCGGCGCACGCGGTCAGGTTGTGTCCAGGTGATCCGTGTGAGGGTCCCCGCATGGACATCACCACACGCACGCTCAACAAGGTTCCCGAAGTCACCCTCTACTTCTGGATTATCAAGGTCCTGTGCACGACGGTGGGGGAGACCGCGGCCGACTTCCTGAATGTGAACCTGGGGCTGGGCCTCACGAACACCACGCTCGTCATGGGCGCCCTGCTGATCGTCGTCATCTACGCCCAGTTCCGGGCCAGGCGGTACCTGCCCGCCGTCTACTGGCTGGCCGTGGTGCTGATCAGCATCGTCGGCACGCTGATCACCGACAGCCTGATCGACAACTTCGGCGTCTCGCTGGAGGTGACGACCGTCATGTTCGGCGTCGCGCTGGCGCTGACGTTCGCCACCTGGTACGCCAGCGAGCGGACCCTGTCCATCCACACGATCTACACGATGCGCCGGGAGGCCTTCTACTGGCTGGCGATCCTGTTCACCTTCGCGCTCGGCACCGCGGCCGGGGACCTGGCGGCCGAACAGCTCGGACTCGGTTACCTGCCTTCGGCGATCATCTTCGCCGTGCTGATCGCGATAGTCGCGGGCGCACGATTCGGCCTGCGCGCCAACGGGGTCGCCACGTTCTGGATCGCCTACATCCTCACCCGCCCGCTCGGCGCCTCCCTGGGCGACTATCTGGCCCAGCCGACGGAGGACGGCGGCCTGGGGTTGGGTACGGTTGCCACCAGCGGGCTCTTCCTGGCCACGATCCTGGTGTTCGTAAGCTACCTGGCGGTGACGCGCAGGGACGCCATCGAAGCGACGGCTTGACCGGAGGGCGGTATGACGACGCGAATCGCCATCGTCGAGGACGACCTCACCCTGCGCCTGGCGCTCGGCCGGGGGCTGCGGGAGGACGGGTTCGACGTCGTCCTGTCGACGGCGTCCGGCGGCGACCTGCTGGCCGGGCTCGGCGACAGCGCCCCGGAGGTGTTCGTCGTCGACATCGGCCTGCCCGACACCGACGGCCGGGACCTGGTGCTGGCGCTGCGGGCCCGCGGGGTCCGCGCGCCGGTCCTGCTCCTGACCGCGCGCGGCGATGTCACGGACCGGCTGTCGGGATTCCGGGCCGGCGCGGACGACTACTTGCCCAAGCCATTCCATTTCGAGGAACTGGTGCTGCGCCTGCGGGCGCTGGTCCGGCGCGGCCACCAGCCGGCCGATCCGCCGGACGGGCTGTTCCTCGATCTGGCCGCTCATGAGGTGGGCTGCGACGGTAAGAGCGCCGGCCTGACGCCCACCGAGTTCCGCCTGCTGGCGGCGCTGCTGGCCCGGCCCGGCGAAGTGGTGCGGCGGCAGGCGCTGATCGCCGCCGCCTGGCCGGCCGGCGGGATCGTCCACGACAACACCCTCGACTCCTACCTGCTGCGGCTGCGGCGCAAGCTGGCCGCGCTCGGCCGGGCGGACGCGATCGTGACGGTCCGCGGCGTGGGGTACCGGGTCGGATGATCCGCCGTCGGCTGGTGCTGAGCGCCGCCGCGCCGCTGGCCGTGGCGCTGCTCGCGCTCACCGTCGGGTTCTCCGTCGTGCTGTCGCTGCGGCTGGACCACGACGCCGACCACGCGCTGCGCGCGCGGGCCGACGCCGCGGCCGCCGTGATCACCGTCTCCCAGGGCCGGCTCCAGGTGATCGACACGCCGTACGACGAGGCGCTGGACAACGGGGTGTGGGTGTTCGACGCCCGGCGCGCGCCCGTCAGCTCGCCGGCGAGCCTGGGGCCGCTGGACCAGCGGGCGCGGGCTCTCGCCGGGGTGGCTCAGCCGACCTTCCGCGACGCCGGGAGCGACGTGCGGCTGCTCGCGGTGCCGCTGCGCGAGGAGGAGGCTCCGGGCGGCACGCTCGTCGTCGCGCTTTCGCTGGCACCTTTCCTGCAGGCCGAGCGGACGGCGCTGGTCGCGGCGGCCGTGTTCGACGTGCTGCTCCTCGGTCTCGGCGCGCTCTTCGTCCGCCGCGCCGTCACCCAGGCGCTGCACCCGGTCTCGATCATGACCGACCAGGCGGCCCGATGGTCCGAGCATGATCTCGACAAACGGTTCGGCCTGGGACCGCCGCGCGACGAGCTCAGCGGGCTGGCCGGCACGCTGGACAACCTGCTGGGCCGCCTGTCGGCCGCGCTGCGGCATGAGCAGCGGGTCACCGCCGAGATCGCGCACGAGTTGCGGACGCCGCTCAGCCAGGTGCGGCTGGAGACCGAGGTGGCGCTGCGCCGGGACCGGCCCGCGCCGGAGCTGCGGGCCGCGCTCACCGAGGTGCTGGGCGCCACCGACCGGATGACGAACGCGCTGGACACGTTGCTCGGCCTGGCCCAGCACAACATCCGCCCCTCCGATGGCACGACTCCGGCAGGCCAGGTCGCGAGGGACGCGCTGGCGTCCGTCGGTGATCGCGCGGGCGGCTTGCGGATGACCCTCGACCTCGACGGCGACGACTTTCTGGTCGGCTGCGACCACGACGTGGTCCTGCGGATGGTGCAGCCGCTGCTGGACAACGCGGTGCGGTTCGGCCGGTCCGCCGTCACGCTGCGGGTGCGGAAGGAGGCCGGCGGCGTCCTGTTCGCCGTACGGGACGACGGGCCCGGCTTCGGGGCCGATGAGCTGGAGGAAGTGCTGCGGCCAGGTGTCCAGGGGAGGGCCTCCGCCGGCCTGGCCGGGGTGGGGCTGGGCCTGTCGCTCGCCCGGCGGCTGGCCGAGGCCGCCGGCGGTAGCCTCACGCCCCGCGCGAGTCCCGGCGGCGGTCTCGTCGAGCTCCGGCTGCCCGTCGCCGGCTAGCGAGGTTCATCGCGGGCTTCGCGGCGGCGACAGCAGCAGGGCGAAGACGGGCGGGCGGGCGCGGCGCAGGATGAGGCGGCCCGCTTCGGCTTCGGCCAGGGAGCGGGCCAGGGCCAGGCCGATGCCGTGGCCGTCGCCGGCGGTGGTGCGGCGGGCGAACGGGTCCGCGTCGTCGGCCATTCCGGGGCCCTGGTCGGCGACCTCCACGGCGACCGCGTCGCCGACCTCGGTGACGTCGACCGCGACCTCCGCGGCCCCGTGGACCAGGGCGTTGTCGAGGAGGACCCGCAGAATCTGCCGTACGGCGGGAGGCGAGGCCGACACCGGCGGCAGCTCGGCGGGCATGGTGATCGTCAGCCGGCGGCCCTGGGCGGCGAGCCGGCCATGCCAGTCGGCGCGTACCTCCGCCAGCAGGGCGGCGACGTCGAGCGGCTGGTGGCCGGTCCGGGTGTCGCGGGCCAGGCCGACGAGGTCGTCGATGACGAGGTGCAGCCGTTCGCCGCGCTCGATGGCGGTGCGGATGGCCTGGTCCCGGTCGGCGGCGGGGCGGCTGAGCGCCGACTCCAGGCCGAGCAGCATCCCGGCGAGCTGCGTTCGCAGCTGGTGGGACACGTGGGTGCTGAACGAGCGCTCGCGTTCCAGCACCGCGCCGAGCCGGGTCGCGGTGGCCGCGAGCGCCCGTCCGGCGGCGTCGGCCTCGCTGATATCCGAGCGGGGCGGGCGTACGGTGAAGTCGCCGTCGCCGAGCGCCTGCGCGGCCCTGGTCAGATGTTCGAGGGGCGCGGCCAGGCGGGCCGACTGCCGGAGCCCGAAGACCGCGGCGAGCGCGATCACCACGGCCGCGAGCCCGGCCATCAGCAGCCACGCCGCCTCGATCCGGTCCTCGACCCCGTCCACGGGGGTGGCCACGCGGACGACGCCGAGCTGGTTCGCGTCACCGGGGATCGGGGCGGTCGCGGCGAGGAAACCATCCTCCGTACCCTCGTGCGGATGCCCGTCGGCGGCCTGGCGCACCAGCGCGGACGAGGCGGGGCCCGACCCGTGGAGCAGACGGCCGTCGACCGAGTAGACGCCGACGGTCAGGCCGGCGGGCACCCCGGTCGGCAGCGTGATCGCGTTCGCGCCGGCCTCGATCTGATCGTCGGGCACGGCCGCCGCGATCCAGGTGGCGTCGCGGCTCAGCGCCGAGACGGTCTCACCGCGGTACTGCCCGCTGACGGCCACCGCCAGCGGCGCCGCGAACAGCAGGACCGTCAGCGCCGCCACGAGCACGATGGCACTGAGGACCCGCCGCCGCAGCGATGTGGTTTCCGGTGACGCTCGCATCAGGACAGGATGGCAAGTCAAAGGTAAACGCCGCGCTAACCATGGCCTCATCGGGCGCTGACCAGGTGCTCCCTAGCGTGGTCCCATGCGTATCCAGCACAGCGTCTTGGCCGTGATCGTCGCTCTGAGCGGCTGCGCGTCGACAGCCCCGGCGCCGGCGACGGCCCCCACCGCGCAGTCGGCCGAGATCAATCCCGCCGGTGACATCCCCGACGACACCGTCTTCGTCACCTACCGTGCGCCGGACGGCGCGTACGAGGTGAAGGTGCCGGAAGGCTGGGCCAGGACCGATCAGAGCACGGGCGCGTCATTCACCGACAAGCTCAACAGCGTCCGCATTGAGACGAAGGCCTCGACGGCGGCCCCCACCGAGAGCTCGATCCGCGCCGAGGTGCCCGGCGCCCAGGACGCGGTGGTCGACACGGTGCGCAGAAGCGGCGGCACGGCCGTCCGGATCGTCTACCGAGCCGACAGCGCGCCCGATCCCGTCACCGGCAAGGTCGTCCGCGACGAGGTCGAGCGCTACGAGTTCTACTCAACCGGCACGGAGGCGATCCTGACGCTCAGCGGGCCCGTCGGCGCCGACAACGTCGACCCGTGGCGTACGGTATCGGAGTCCTTCGCATGGAAGCGATAGCGGTGACGGCCGACGAGCTCTACCGCTTCTACCGCGCCGGCGACGAGGAGACCCGCGCCCTGCGCGGCGTGACGCTGGAGGTCGCCGCCGGCGAGATCGTCGCGGTCACCGGCCCGTCCGGGTCGGGCAAGTCGACCCTGCTGACCCTGCTGGCCGGTCTGGACGAGCCCGACGGCGGCACGGTGTGGATCACGGGCCGGCGCATGAGCCACCGGCCACCGGCCGAGCAGGCCGCGCTGCGGGCGGGCAAGGTCGGCATGCTGGTCCAGAACGGCAACCTGATCGAGCACCTCACCGTCGCCCAGAACGTCGACCTCGCGCAGCGGCTGGCCGGGCAGGTGAGCCGGAAGCGCCGCAACGGCCTGCTCTTCGAACTCGGCCTCTCCGGACGAGCGGGGGCCTGGCCGAGCAGCCTGTCGGGCGGCGAGGCCGCGCGCGCCGGACTCGCCGTGGCGCTGGCCAACCGGCCGGCGCTGCTGCTGGCCGACGAGCCGACCGGCGAGCTCGACGCGCACAGTGAAACCCCGGTCCTGGCGCTGATCCGCGACCAGGCGCAGACCGGCACCGCCGTGGTGATCGCCTCCCACAGCCCCGCCGTACGCCGCTTCGCCGACCGCGTCGTCGAGCTCGCCGACGGGCGCGTCCGGTGAGCCCGCTGGTGAGCTGCCAGGACGTGGCCAGGACCTACGGCAGGGGGGCCAGCGCGGTCGTGGCCGTCCACGGCGTGACCTGCGCCCTGCGTCAGGGCGACCGGGTGGCGCTGATGGGTCCTTCCGGGTCGGGAAAGACGACCCTGCTGCACCTGCTGGCCGGACTGGACCGGCCGACGGCCGGCACGATCGCCTGGCCGGGCCTGGACGAGCGGCCGCGCGGCCAGGTGGGCGTCATCTTCCAGGGCCCCAGCCTGCTGCCGCCGCTGGACGTGGCCGAGAACGTCGCCCTGCCGCTGCTGATCGCCGGATGCGCCGAAGGCGAGGCCAGACGGCGGGCGCTGGCCGCACTCGCCGCGGTCGGCGTCGAGGGACTGGCCGCCCAGCTGCCCGAGGAGCTGTCCGGCGGGCAGGCGCAGCGGGTCGCGGTGGCCCGGGTGCTGGCGGGCAGCCCGCGGCTGATCATCGCCGACGAACCGACGGGGCAGCTCGACTCGGCCCGCGCCCACCAGGTGGTCGACCTGCTGACCGAGGTGGCCGGCCGGCTGGACGCCGCGCTGCTGGTGGCCACGCACGACCCGGTGGTCGCCGGACGGCTGCCGACGCACTGGGAGATGCGCGACGGCGCGCTGCGAGAGGACGTCCCATGGTCTTCCTGATGTGGTTGCGCGGCCTGCTGCTGCGCCGGACCGGCCGGATCGCCGCCGCCTCGGCGGGCCTCGCCCTGGCGGTGGCGCTGCCCGCCGCGCTCGGGATGTTCCAGTCGGCGGCGCAGCAGAGCATGACCGCGCGGGCGATCCAGCGGGTGCCGGTCGACTGGCAGGTGGAGCAGCAACCCGGCGCGCAGCTGAAGGGACCGCTGCCGGGCGTCTCCCGGCAGGTGGATTTCGCGTCGGTGGCAGGTCTGCAATCGCAGGCGAATGGGCAGACGCTGACCACGGGCGGGGCGCGGGCGCTCGGCATTCCGGCCGACTACGCGGCGACCTTCCCCGGTCAGCTGCGGCTGCTCGCGGGCACGCCGACCGGGCCCCTCCTGGCCCAGCAGACGGCCGCCAACCTGCACGCCGTCCCCGGGACCGTGGTGACCGTGCACCGGCCGCCGCTCCCCGACGCCCAGGTGACGATCACGGGCGTGGTCGAGCTGCCCACGGCCGACTCGCTGTTCCAGAAGGTGGGCGCGCCGGCCGGGGCGCAACCCTCGGCGCCGCCGGACAACGTGCTGCTGCTGCCGGCCGCCGACTGGCACCGGCTCTTCGACGCCCTGCCCGCCGATCAGGTCCGCACCCAGTTCCACCTGCGGATCGACCACCGGCTGCCGGCCGACCCCGCCGCGGCGTACACGCGGGTCGCCGGGGCGGCGCGGAACCTGGAGGTCGGCCTGGCCGGTGCGGGTCTGGTCGGCGACAACCTGGGCGCGGCCCTGGACGCGGCCCGGCAGGACGCGCGCTACGCCGAACTGCTCTTCCTCTTCCTCGGCACCCCGGGAATCGTGCTCGCCGTCCTGGTCACCGCACTCGTCGCCCGCTCCGGGCAGGTCCGCAGGGCCGCGGAACAGGCGCTGCTCCGGGCGCGCGGGGCCACCCGCACGACGTTCGTCCGGCTCGCGCTGGCCGAGACCCTCCTGATCGCCGTGATCGGCGCACCCGTCGGTCTGGCCCTGGCCGCGGTGACCGGCCTGACGGTGTACAGCTCCGCCCGCCTGACCGGCCCCGCCCTCGCGGCCACCGCGCTGACCTTGCTGGTGAGCTGCGCCGTCGTCCTCCTGCCCGCGCTGCGCCCGGTGGCCGCCGCCCGCCGTCGCGAGACGCCCGCCTGGTCCCGATACGGGCTGGACCTGTGGCTGATCGCCGGCTCGCTGCTCGTCTTCTGGATCACCAGCAAGACCGGCTACCAGCTCGTCCTGGTGCCCGAAGGCGTGCCGCAACTGTCGGTGGACTACTGGGCGTTCGCCGCGCCGGCACTGCTGTGGGCGGGGGCGAGCCTGCTGATTCTGCGCCTGGCCCGGCTGCTCCTCGGTCCGGGCCGTCCCCTCGTCGCGCGCCTGGTCAGGCCGCTGGCCGCCGGTCTTTCACCCGCGGTCGCCGCCACGCTGGCCCGCCAGCGCGGCGCCCTCGGCCGGACGGCGACGATGGCGGCGCTGGCGGTCGCATTCGCGGTCTCCACCTCGGTGTTCGACGCCACCTACCAGCAGCAGGCGCAGGTCGACGCGCAGCTCACCAACGGAGGTGACGTCACCATCGGCCAGACCACGGCCACCGAGAAGCAGCTCGCGGCCGTCCCCGGCATAGCCGCCGCCGAACCGCTCCGGCACGGCTTCGCCTACGTCGGCGCCGACCTTCAGGATCTGTACGGCGTCCGCCCGTCCACCATCGTCGGCGCCACCCGCCTCCAGGACGGCTACTTCTCCGGCGGCACCGCCCAGGAGATCATCGGGCGGCTGGCGAGCAGCCCGGACGCCCTGCTCGTCAGCCAGGAGACCGTCACCGACTTCCAACTGCGGCTCGGCGACCAGGTCAGGCTCAGGACGACCGACGGGAAGACGGTCGCCTTCCACTACGCGGGCGTCGTCACCGAGTTCCCCACCGCGCCCCGCGACAGCTTCCTGGTGGCCAACGCCTCCTACCTCGCCGCCCAGGCGGCGCCCGGGGACACGACGTACCTGATCAGCACGGACGGCACGGCCCCCCATGTCGTCGCCGACCGGCTGCTGGCCAGGTTCGGTCCTTCGGCCAAGGTCAGCGACGTCGAATCGGTCCGGCGGGTGATCGGCAGCAGCCTCACCTCGGTCGACCTGGACGGGCTGACCGCCATCGAACTGGCCTACGCGCTGGGCCTGGCCGTCGCGGCGACCGGCCTGCTCCTGGTCCTGGGGTTCACCGAACGCCGGCGCACCTATGCCCTGACCCAGGTCCTCGGCGCGTCGGCGCGGCAGCTCGCCTCCTTCATCTGGGCCGAGGTCGCCCTGGTCGGCGTGCTGGCCATCGCGGCGGGCGCCGGCGCCGGGTGGGCGCTGGCGAGAATGCTCGTCCTGGTCCTGAGCGGGGTGTTCGACCCGCCGCCCAGCTCGGCGGCAGTCCCCTGGGCCTATCTCGGACAGGTGATCGCGCTCGGCGCCGCCGCCCTCCTGGGCGCCGGCCTGCTGGCGATCCGAGCCGCCCGCCGCCCGCCGCTGACCGTTCTCCGCGATCTTTGATGAGGAGCGCACCCGTGACCGACCTCGCCGTGGCCACCCTGGACCCGCCGCGTCCCGCGCGAGAATCCCGCCGCTGGCACGTGGTCCTCGGCCTGGTGGCCCTCGGTTACACCGGCTTCCAGCTCTTGGTCACCTTACGTATCGGGCTGGGGTGGGACGAGAGCGTCTATGTCAGCCAGGTGGCACGCGGCGTGCCGCCCGCCGACTTCAGCGCGCCGCGCGCCCGGGGGGTGCCGCTGATCGTCGCCCCGGTGGCGTACTTCACCGCCTCGGTCACCGCCATCAGGGTGTACCTGAGCGTCCTGTCGGGCGCGGGGCTGTTCCTCGCGTACCTGCCGTGGCTGCGGCTGCGGAACACCTTCGCGGTTCCCCTCGCCGCCGGACTGTTCGCGACCCTGTGGACGACGCTGTTCTACGCCAACGAGGCGATGCCCAACCTGTACGTCGCCTACGGCGGGGTCGCCGCCACCGGGCTGTACTTTCTCGCGGGCCGCGCGGCCCTGGCGGGGCTGGGCGGCGCGTTCGCGCTGATCTCCCTCGTCCGCCCGACCGACGCGCTCTGGCTCGCCGCGCCGCTCGCCGTGGCCGCCCTGCTCCGCCGCGCCTGGAGCCGGGCGGCGGTGCTGGCGACCGGGCTGGCGATCGGCTGGGGCGCGTGGATCGTCGAAGCCTACGTCGCGTACGGCGGGCCGCTGGCCCGGCTCAGCGCGGCCGGCTCGATCAACCAGACCGGGCTGACGTTCAGCCTGCTGCCCCACCTGGAAGCGCTGGACGGCCCGCTGCTGTGCCGGTTCGGCACCATTTGCGGCAGCCCGCAGCCGGCTCATGTGATCTGGTTCGCCGCGCTCCCCGTCCTGGCCGCGGCCGGCGTGTGGGCGACCCGGCGCACCGACCTGCTGATGGCGCTGCTGTGCGGGCTGTGCCTGGCGGCCGGCTATCTATTCACCGTCGGCTACGCCGCGCCCCGCTTCCTGCTTCCCGCCTACGCCCTGCTGGCCCTGCCCGCCGCCGCGGCGCTGGCGCGGCTGGCCACCTGGCGGGTGGCACGGCCGTTGGGCGCGGTCGCTATCGCCGCCGCGCTCGTCGCCTTCGTGGTCGTTCAGGCGGGAACGTTCCGCCTGCGGGCGGAGGCCACCGCGTCGTCGCGGGCCAAGGACGAGGCCGTCACCTCCTGGCTGACCGCCCGCGGCCTGCGGATGCCGTGCCTGGTGTACGGCCATCACGCGGTCGAGATCGGGTATCTGATTCGCTGCGCCTCGCGCGGCGTCATGACCAACTACGGGGGCGACAAGGTGCCGCTAGTGATCGAGAAGGCCCTGCGGGCGGGGGCGCGCGTGGTCGTGCTCGTCAACCGCAAGAGCATGCCCGCCCGCTACCTGATCGGCTGGAACAAGTCCCGGATCCGGCTGCCCGACGGCCACACTTGGTACGCCTACCAGCCTGCGACGGGAACCATCAAGTGATCAACAGACGCCTGGGGGCGGCGGTGCCGCTGCTCATCCTCGCCCTGATTCTCGGCTTCGCCGCGAAGACGTCCGCGTGGACCTCCGCCGATCTGGACGTCAACCATATGATCCAGTCGGTCCGGACGCCGTGGCTCACCGTGATCGCCCAAGGGTTCAACTTCGGCTTCAACACGATCGCCGGCATGATCACGCTCGTCGGCGCGACCGCTTACCTCTTCGCGACCGGTCGCCGCACCGACGCCGCCCGTACCGCCGTCGTGATCACCGCGGGCTGGGGGCTCGGCGCGATCTATAAGATCATCGTCGCCCGGCCGCGTCCGCCTGCCGCGGACTCGCTCGTGCGGAGGCTGGCCAGCGACAGCTTCCCGAGCGGGCACGTCTGCCTGACGCTCTCGATCGTCGTCGCGGCTGCCCTGCTGGTCCGCGGCACTGCGGCGAGCCGGCTCGTCGTGGCCGTCGGAGCGGTCCTGGTGGTCGGGCAGATGCTGGCCCGGGTGTATCTCGGCGCCCACTACCTGACCGACACCATCGGCTCGCTGCTCGTGACCACGGCGGCCCTGGTGCTCGTCGTCCCCGCCACGCGTCGACGTACCACAGATGTTCTGGCAGAAGATGTGCCCGAGAGGTTAGCTGACAGTCGCTCTCGCTAGCTGGCGGCGAAGACCTCGTAGTGGTCGACGGTCAGCTCCCGGTCGACCAGGAAGCGGTCGTCCTGGGGATAGAAGACGGCGCGCTCGGGATCGGGGCCGGCGAAGGCCCTGATCGCCTCCCAGGAGTCCCAGATGGAGATCAGCAGGAACTCCGCCCGGCCGCCGTCGTCGCGGCGGGTGAAGGTGACGCCCTGGTTGCCCGGCGTCGAGGTGTAGCCCGGATGGCCCGTCTCCATCAGGTAGGCCGAATAGGCGTCGGCGTCTTCGGCTCGTGTCCAGCCGCGCCAGGTCCTCATGATCATTCTAGCCTCCTGTGTGTGGCGACACCGGTAAAAACCTTATGGCGGTGTTGCCAAAGGGTGCAACCGCCTGATCGACACAGGTGCTATTCGACGCCGGCCAGCCGAAGGGCATGTTCGAGCTGCTGGAGTTTCGCAGCCGCCAGAACCCCAGCCCGCTCGGTCAGGTAATCCCTGGTCAGGGTGATCAGCCAGGTGCAGAACAGGTGGCCGTCACGAGGAAGCGCGACACGCACGACGCCTTCGTACGGAAGCCCTTCACGAATACCGATCCCGACCTCCACGCCCACGGCCCGGATGTCAGTGCCCACGGACGGGAGATTCCGCATCACGTCGGGATCCAGCGCCTCTTCCCCCGTCAAGACCAGAAACCCGCGCTTCTCATCGGTGGTCGCGGGAGCAACGATCTGCATCGCCCGAAACTCGGACGCCTCCCCACCCGACAAGAGCACCACCGGACGCCTCTCGTCGAGGAGCGCCCACCAGACCTCACCGCGCATCAATGAAAACCAACTCCGCCTACTACCCCTGGTCCACAAGCGCGGCCAGCCGCTTGGGCGCGATCAGCCGGTAACTATCCCTGATCAACTCGTCGATCTCATCCCAGTCCTGCTCAGCGTCGAGCCGAGCTCCAACCCATCCCTTCGACCCCACATACGCAGGCACGAAGAAACGTCCTGGATCGGACCCCACCAGAGCCTCCTGCACGCCGGGCCCAGCTTTGAACATCATGGTCAGTCCGTCCTCGCTGGTCATCAGAAACAGCTTCTCCCGGACCCGAAACGAGGGCGCGGTGTGACCACCGAACGGCTTCTCCACCACCTCCGGCAGAGACAGGCATATCTCACGCAGCCGCGCCACCACATCATCGCCGATCATGTACGCCTCCCGCCGTCCATCGCGCTCACAGTATTCCAACGGTTGGTATTGGGTTGACGTTGAGGACGGCTTTACCGTGGCACCATGGCCGGGCACCTGGCGACCGGACAGATTGCCTCCTATTTCGTCTGTGCGACTCCGCGCACGGGTAGCTCGCTGCTGCTGGGGTTGCTGGAATCCACCCAGGTCGCGGGACGGCCGCAAGCGTACTTCCGTGAGCCCGACGAGCCGCTATGGGCTGATCGCTGGCGGATTCCGCGCACGTCGCAGGGCGGGTTCGACTACGGGGACTATGTTCGAGCCGCGTTGCGGGCTGGGCGGAGCGCGAATGGCGTGTTCGGGGCGAAGCTCATGTGGGGAACCCTCGAACAGGTCGTCGACAAGCTGGCGGGGATCCACCCGGATCTCGCGGGCGACCCCGTGAGGCTGTTGGATCGGGCGTTCGGCCGGACGGGTTTCGTGTTTCTGCGGCGTGAGGATGTCGTGGCGCAGGCGGTGTCGTGGCTTCGCGCGGAGCAGAGCAATGTCTGGTACGTCGGAGGGAGCGGGGAGATCGGCGCTACCGGTGGCGGGCGGACGCCGACTTTCGACGCCGGTCGGATAGGTCAGCTTGTTCAGATGATCGAGGAACACAATGCGGCATGGGAGGCGTGGTTCGCTGCGGCCGGCATCCTGCCGTACGTGGTGCGGTACGAGGAACTGGACGGCGATCTGGTTGGCGTCACCCTGGCCGTCCTGAGGTTCCTTCGGCTTGAGATGCCGGAGGGGCACACGATCGAGGCCCGTCATCAACGCCAGGCCGACGAGCTCAACGATCAGTGGATCGCCCGCTATCGGGGAGAGTCGTCCGCCGAGTGCCTTGATCAGGGCGACGAAGCAGCGTCGTACCATCGTGGGGTTTGACGGTTCCTTGCGCGAGCCTTTGTCGTCTGCGTGAAACCGCTGAGGCCATCTACCTGCGGGAACATGGCGGGCATCAGAAAGGTCTTTGCAAGTTTTCATGGACTTGCGCAAAGTTCTCTAGAGAACTTTGCGTATCCCATTGAAAGGTTTGCGAGAGAGAAGCGGTCAACGCAACCACCCTTAGGGCAGGCATCCCGGACCGCCAGAGGCGCACATTAACACAGAGTCAAATCTGTGGTCAACCCCGGCTTTGGGGCGCGGGGATCTCGATGAGCAGAAAGAGTAGCCCATCCAATTTCTCGCCACCACCAGAACACAGGCACGATCCCGCGATAAATCCACATGATGTGCAGAATGTCCACCTGTGACCATCATTTCGCTGGCACAGCGGAGCCCGTACGAGCCAGGATGATCTCATGACCCGCAGATGGCTCTGGGCAGTCGCGCTCGTGGCAGTGGCCGCCATCGTGGTGGCCGTGATTTGGTGGCCCCAGTCGGATCCGGCCTCATCCGATCCTGCCCCATCCGATCCGGGCCAGCCGTCGGCCGATGCGGCTGTGCAGGTCGCCAGCCCGGACCCACGGACTCGGGTCCTCACCGTGCAGTCGGCCGCGCTCGGCAGGCAGGCCAAGGTCACCGTACTGCTCCCGCCGGGCTGGGCACCCGGCTCAGGGCCGTGGCCGGTGTTATACCTGCTCCACGGATGCTGCCAGTCGTCGACGTCCGGGGGCTGGCTGGAAGACGACACAACCGCTCGGGTCACCGCCACAGCGCGGGCACTGATCGTGATTCCGGAAGGCGGTCCCACCAGCTGGTATTCCGACTGGCTGGACGGTCCGAAGTGGGAGACCTTTCACCTCAAGGAACTGCTCGCCATCCTCGAACGCGACTTCGGCGCGGGGGACAGAAGGGCGATCGCGGGATTGTCCATGGGTGGGCTTGGCGCGATGGGCTACGCCGCGCGCAATCCTGGCATGTTCCTGGCCGCCGCGTCCTATTCGGGGGTCCTCGACAGCCAGGCCCAGGCGGACGCGATTCTGGACATCACCAGAAACTATGGTGAGGATCCCGCCAAGCTCTGGGGCCTCGACCCTTCCACCCCCGTCTGGGACGACCACAACCCGGCCAACCTCACCGACCGCCTAAAAGGGATACGCCTCTACGTCTCCTGCGGGGACGGCACGCCGGGCCCCCTGGATCCGGACGGCGCGGGCGACGACAGTAGCGAGAGTTTCCTCCTCAGCGAGGCGAAGACGTTCGTCAAACGCGCGGAGCAGAGCGGCCTGGACGTCACCACCGACTTCTACGGCCCGGGTACGCACACCTGGCCCTACTGGAGCCGAGCGCTGGAAAGGTCACTCCCCATGCTGATGGAGGCGCTGACCGCTTGATGGTCACCCGTCGTGTGAGCTGCTTCTAGCCCAAGCCCGGCAGGTACGTCCTGAGCAAAGGCATACTCGGTGGCACGGCAGGCGAACCGACCGTGCGCACCGAAAGCTGACGTCTCAGGCAACCTTGGCGGAACTGGCCGCCCAGGTGTTGCAGGCTTCAGGCGAGACCGCCTTGAAACCCCGATCCAACCACGCCGCGATATTGCGCCCCTTCCCATGGCTGCGGATCTTGCTGCCCTCATCCCCGCTCTGCCGGTCAAGGGCGAGCATTTCCTTCCAGTCGCCCGTGTTCCGCGACAGCGAGTCCCAGACGCTCCCGATGAAGACCCCGGCCAGGCATTCGGCTTGGAGTTCGTGCCGCCGCGACTGCTCGTACAACTCGCTCTTGTTCTTGAAGGCGTGCTCCTCGTAGGCGCTCGTTATTTCCATGAGGTTCTGGATGTGGTGACCGTACTCATGGGCGGTCGTGTCGAAGAGGAACAAGTCGAAAGGGTCGTCGAGCGCGGTCTTGTTCAGCAAGACGGTGAAGCGGTTCTCCTTGTCGCAGTACATCGCGGCCGCGTCTCCCCAGGAATTGCCGCAGTATCGCCGGGGTTTGGTGATGAACGCCACCCTGGCCTTCTCGAACGGTAGGCCCCGGTCCTCGAAATGAGCCCCCCACGACCGGTTGAGGCAATCAAGGATCGCGGTCACGTAGCGCTTGGCGGAGGCGACGTTGTTGCGTTTGATGGGCTTCTCGCGGCAGTTGGACGACTCGAGTTCGCTGGTGTAATACAGGTCGTTGTCGGTGAGGGTGGAGTCCTTGATCGGGTAGCGGGCGTGTGCCGTACCGTTTGAACTGGCGTGTGCCGCCGTGCCGGATAACAGGAGCCAGGAAAGCGTGACGAGGACGATCGAGTGGATTTTCTTCATAGCCTTTAAGGCGTTCCACTCTGTTCCATGACGTTCCGTGGTGGGGTCGCCCGTAGCGGGCGACCCCCTATGATTTACGGCAGGGCTTCGATGACGGCGTCGCGCCAGTCGTAGTTCATCCAGTCGTAGTTCGCGGGAAGTCCGCCGTTGACAGCGGCCAGTTCGCTGTCGTCGAGCTGGTGGGCGGTCATCTCGAAGCTGTTCATTTTCGTTGAACCCTTTCCTGTTGGAATGTGCATACTTAAGGTCGCAGACACCACTTGGGAATCTCTTGGCGATCACTAGGTGGGGTTTCCTGTCCGGCTACAAGTCCCGCGTAGTGCCCGCCAAGCGCCTGCAGATCCGCATGGCGTCCGTGCTCGGCGATCCGCCCGTCCTCGATCACGATGATCTGGTCGGCGTCCCGTACCGTGCTGAGCCGGTGCGCGATGATGATGCGGGTCTGCGACAGCAACGACAGATGCTGTTCGATCTGGGCCTCGGTGACGGTGTCCAGATGGCTGGTCGCCTCGTCGAGCAGCAGCACCCGGGGACGCCCGAGCAGCGCGCGAGCCAGCGCCAGCCGCTGCCGCTGCCCGCCGGACAGGCCCATACCCTCCGACAGGTGCGTGTCGTAACCGAGCGGCATGGCCTGAATGTCGTCATGGACGCACGCCAGCCGAGCCGCCTCCACGACCTCCGCCAGGGACGCCCCAGGACGGGTCAGTGCGATGTTCTCGCGGATGGTGCCGCTGAACAGGTGCGGCTCCTGCGTGACGACGCCGAAATGCCGGCGCAGCGCGCCCCGGTGCAGGGTGTCGAGCGGGACTCCGTCGTAGCTGATCGTGCCCAGGGTGGGCTCGTGGAGGCCGAGCATGAGCCGGGCCAGCGTGCTCTTGCCCGACCCGGTCCGGCCCACCAGCGCGATCTTCTCGCCGGGCCGGATGCGCACCGTGATCTGCTGGAGCGTCCACGGCGCGCGCGGGTCGTGCCGGTAGGAAACATCCGCAAGCTGGATCTGTCCGCGCAGGTCACGCGGCTGGATCCGGCCCTGCGGCTCAGGTTCGGATTCCAGGATGTCGGCCAGCCGTTCGACGTGGGCGGCCGCCTCCTGCAGCGTCCTGGCGCACGCCAGCAGCGAGGTGATCGGCCCGAGCGCGGCCGCGGCGAGCGCGCACAGGGTGAGGGTCGCGCCCAGCCCCGCCCTTCCCCCGAGCACCTGCCAGCCGCCCACCCACAGCAGGATCGCCGGAGCCAGCAGCCGCATGCTCTCCAGCACGGAGGTGACCACGTTCTCCGTGATCCCCAGCCGCCCATCGGCCCTGAGCTGCTCGGCGAACAGCCGTGACCAGCGGCCGAGCGCCGCTCCCTCGGCGCCGCCGGCCTTCAGCGTCTCCACCCCCTTGATCGCCTCGATCAGCTGACCCTGCGTCTGCACCTGGGCGCTGAGCGAAGCCTGGTTCAGATCCGACCGTCGTCGCCGGGTCAGCAGGAGCAGCGCGCCCTGGACGGCGGCCAGACCGAGCAGGCAGAAACCCAGCGGCGGCGCCTTGACCAGGACGATCGTCAGGTAACCCACGGCCAGCGGCCCGTCCAGCAGCGCGCTGGTGACCGGCCCCGACAGCAGTTGCCGCAACCGGCTCACGCTCGCGCTGCGCTGCGCGAGATCCCCGGCGCCGCGATGCAGGAAATAGCGGTACGGCAAGCTGAACAGATGCCCGACCACCTGCGCGGTCAGCAACCGGTCCACCCGCAGCCGCAAGCTCAGCAGCGTGGCCGAGCGCAGGTAGCTGAGCAGCACGTGGAGCACCCCGGCCAGCGCCAACCCGACGCCGAGCATGCCGAGCAGCTCCTCGCCCCGGGTGGGCAGCACGGCGTCGATCAGCACCTGGGCGAAGCTCTGGACCAGCAGCCCGACGCCCTGCAGCAGCAGCGAAGCCAGCAGGATCTGGGCCAGCAGCCCCCGCTGCCGGAGCAGGGCGGTCGCGGCGAGAGCCCGCAGCCAACCCCTGCGTGGCCTGCGCCGACGCTCGAACTGGTCGCCGGGCGCGAAAGTTAACAGGACCCCGCTGAAGCCCGTCCCGAACTCGTCGTGAGTGAGCTTTCGCCTGCCCACGGCGGGGTCGATGAGGTGGACGCCGCGGGAGCCGTACCGCTCGATCACGACGAAATGGTTGGACTGCCAGTGGGCGATCGCCGGGAGCGGGGCACCGGCAAGTTGGGTGGGTTTTACGGAGAATGCGGTGGCGCGCAGGCCGTACTCGCGGGCGGCTCGGACGATCGACAGCGCGGACAGGCCGTCCCTGCCGACCCCGCAGCGCTCGCTGACCTCGCGTACGCTGCTGTGCCGTTTGTGGTAGCTCAACACGGTGGCCAGGCAGGCGGCACCGCATTCGGCCAGCCCACTCTGCAGCCGAATGGGTGCTCGTGTGCTCATCGCGGGATCGTCGCAGCCGGGTCTTGGCGGCCGCTTGGGGGTCAGTTGATTGTGGCCACGCCTGGTCTGGTGAGGCGTTCGGGGTTGACGACCTGGTCGTACAGGGCCGCGGTGACGCCGGATTTCAGTGCGGCGTCCCGGAGGGTGAGGTTCTCGTCGAGCGCGCGATGCGCGATCAGGGCGGCTTTGTCGTAGCCGATGACGGGGCTGAGCGCGGTCACCATCATGACCGAGCGGTCTACGTTGTCCTTCAGCTTGGACGTGTTGAGCTGGGCGCCTTCGACAAGGTATCTGCGGAAATGGTCCATCATGTCGGACAGCAGGCGGGCCGAGTGCAGGACGTTCGTGATGATGATCGGCCGGAACGCGTTGAGTTCGAAGTTGCCCTCCGCACCGGCCATGGAGACCGCGGTGTCGTTTCCGATCACTTGGATGGCGACCATCAGCATGGCTTCCGCCTGGGTCGGATTCACCTTTCCCGGCATGATCGAGGAACCCGGCTCGTTGGACGGCAGGATCAGCTCGTGCAGTCCCGTCCGGGGACCCGACCCGAGCCAGCGCATGTCGTTGGCGAACTTGAACAGCGACACCGCCAGGGCGCGCAGCGCGGTCGAGACACGGACCAGCGCGTCGCAGGAGGCTTGGGCGGCGAACTTGTTGGGCGCGCCGACGAACGGGAATCCGGTGAGATCGGCGAGGAGCGCGGTGACCTCGCGGCTGAAATCCGGTGGTGCGTTCAGCCCGGTTCCGACCGCGGTGCCGCCGATGGCCAGGCGGTAAAGCCAGGTGAGGGTGTGTTTGAGGTGGTCGGAGGCGTCATCGAGCTGGGCCGCGTAGCCTGACCACTCCTGGCCGACCGTGAGCGGAGTCGCGTCTTCCAGGTGGGTACGGCCGATCTTGACGGTGTTCTCCCATTCCGTGCTCCTGGCCGCGGTGGCGTCCCGCAGCCGGGCCAGCGCCGGGAGCACGTCACGTTCGAGCGCCATCGTCGCGGCGATGTGCATGGCGGTGACGAACGTGTCGTTGGACGACTGCCCCATGTTCACGTGATCGTTCGGATGTACGGGATGCTTGCTGCCCAGCCGCCCGCCGAGCAGCTGGATCGCCCGGTTGGAGATCACCTCGTTGACGTTCATGTTCGACTGCGTGCCGGAACCGGTCTGCCAGACGTACAGCGGGAACTCGCTGTCCAGCGCGCCGCTGATGACCTCGTCGGCGACCTGGCTGATCAGGTCGGCCTTCCACTGCGGCAGCCGCCCGGCGCGCCCGTTCACGATCGCCGCGGTCTTCTTGATGAAGCCGTACGCATGGTAGACGGGCTTGGGCATGCGATCGTCGCCGATGTTGAAATGGATCAGAGACCGCTGGGTCTGCGCGCCCCAGTAGTGGTCGGCCGGCACCTGGATCTCCCCGAGCGAGTCACTCTCGGTCCGGGTGCCGGAGGCCCGCAGCCCGATCGGCAGGTACTGGATCCGGTTCATCCTGATTCTCCCCGGATTGGCCGGTATTCCGCCTGCCACATCGCGTCCTGCACCTGCTGGACGGGGTCGTCGAGGGAGACGCGGGCCAGGTTCTCCGCGTCCGCCTGCCGGGCCACCGCGACCGCCACCGTGGCCGAGACCTCGCGGAGGTTCTCCACCTGGGGCAGTAGCGACGCGCCGGGAGCCGTCACGTCCACCAGCCCGCCGACGGCGCAGGCGGCGGCGTGCAGCATGTCCTTGCTGACCCGCCGCGCCCGCGACACGACCGTGCCCAACCCCAACCCCGGGTACAGCAGGGCGTTGTTGGCCTGGCCGATGACATAGGTGACACCGTGGTACGTGATCGGGCTTACCGGGATTCCGGTCGCGATCAGGGCCCGGCCCTCGGTCCAGTGGAGGAGGTCGTCCGGCACGGCCTCCATCCGGTCGGTCGGGTTGGAGATCGGGAAGATGATCGGCCGGTCCACGCTCGCGGCCATGGCCCGGACGATCTCCTCGGTGAAGGCGCCGTGGACGGTGGAGGTGCCCAGGAGCATGGTCGGCTTGACCCGGTTGACGACCTCCCCGAGCCCGATGCGGCCTTGCTCCCGGTTCCAGTCGGCGACCTCGGACAACGGCCGGGCGTAGGGGGCCTGGAAGTCGCGCAGGGCCGACATGTCATCGGTGAGCAGGCCCTGCTGGTCGATCGCCCAGATCCGGCGCATGGCCGTGAGGTGGTCCAGACCGTCGCGGACCATCGCGTCGCACAGCTGGTCGGCGATGCCGATGCCCGCCGTGCCGGATCCGAAGATGACGATGCGCTGCTCCCGCATCGGCACGCCGGAGACGCGGGTCGCGCCCAGCATGGCCGCCAGGACGATCGCGCCGGTGCCCTGCATGTCGTCGTTGAACGTGGGGATCCGGGGCGTGTACTCCTCCAGGATGCGGCGGCCGTTGGACGGGCCGAAGTCCTCCCAGTGGAGCATCGCGTTCGGGAAAAGGCGGGTGGCGGTCGAGACGTACGCGTCGATGAAGTCGTCGTAACGCTGCCCTCGGATCCGCGAATGCCGTTCACCCACGTAGAAGGGGTCGTTGAGCAAAGCCTCGTTGTTGGTGCCGACGTCCAGGGCGACGGGAATGACGCGGCCGGGGTCGATTCCGGCGGCGGCGGTGTAGACGGCCAGTTTGCCGACGGCGATGCCGGCCCCGCCGCCCACGCCCCAGTCTCCGATGCCCAGGATTTCCTCGGCGTCGGAGGCGACGATCAGATCCACGTCATCGGATTCCAGGCCGAAATTGCGGAAGGCCTGCTCGATGCCGTGCACGTCGTCGATGGACAGGTAGACGCCTCGGGGCCGGCGGTATTCGTGGCTGTAGTTCTTGATGGCTTGGGCGACCGTGGGGTCGTACACGATGGGGAGCATTTCCCGCAGGTGGTCGGTGAGCAGGCGGTAGAAGAGCACCTCGTTGCGGTCCTGCAAGGCGGTCAGGTAGACGTTCTTCAGCAGGTCGGTGGGTTGCGCCAGATACTGCGCGTACGCCCGGGCCGCCTGTTCTTCGAGTGTCTCGACCACCGGCGGGATCAGCCCGTCCAGACCGAGTTCCGCCCGCTCTTCGTGGCTGAAGGCCGTGTCCTTGTTGAGCAGGGGATTGTCCAGGACCGCGAGACCGCCTTCGAAGGACCGCTTGTGCATCGCTGTCTCCTGACTTCTCTTGGTGGAGAATTCACTCAGGTTCGCGCCCTCTTCCACCCTGCCTCCGGCCCCGATTCGCAGGCAACAAAGCCCCAACAAAGCTCCGTTTGCGGTCACCCCATGGTCTTGGCGCCAGGTCCGCGTGGCCCGGGCTTTGGGAGCTACGGCTACCCCTCGAATTAGCGCGAGAGGTGTGGGGGCGCGGCAATGCCGGCGGGAAGTGCGGGGTCGGCGATGGGGGCTCCCCAGGATGTGGTCAATGGCAGGACGCCGGCCCAGAGGCCGAGTTGGGCGTCGGGGCTGTCGCCGTCGTCCGGGGGGCCTGTGCGGATCTTGACGGAGGCTTCGTCGAGGGAGAGTGCCAGGATGCTTGTTCCGGCCAGTTCCTTGCGGGTGGGGCGGCGGGCGTAGTCCCATTGGCCCGGTGCGCACTGCTCTGTGACTACGCGCAGGCCGTGGAGTTTCTCGGTCTCGTCGGTGATCAGGCGGGGGATGCCGTAGATCATGGCGGAGCGGTAGTTGACGCTGTGTTCGAAGACCGAGCGTGCGAGGACCAGGCCGTCGACGTGGGTGACGGTGACGCACATCGTCTGGTCGGGAGCCGCGACCAGGCTTCGGGCGGCGACCGAACCGTGGAAATACAGCGTGTCCTCGGTCGCGCCGTAAATCGTGGGGATCACCATGATCGTGCCATCCACGCTCACCCCCAGGTGGCAGACGAAACCGGCGGCCAGCACGGCGTTCAGGTCCGCGCGGTCGGTGCGGCCTTTCTCTTTCATGCGGCGGATCCGCGTGCGGTCGGTGACGCCCAAGCCGGGCGCGTGCTGACTGCTCACCTGGAGGCCCTCGATCTTCTTGGGGGTGGTTTCCGGGCCCAGGATACGGTCCGCTGATCCGGCGTGATTACTGTGGTGAGATGGCGTACAACAAGCGGTTCAGCTGGGAGACGAGCCGGCGCTGGGTACGCGGCTACCAAGGGGAGACCGTCGTCGTGGACAGCCGGGAGCCGCTGCTGGTGTGGGAGTCGGCGTATCCCGTTCCGCGCTATGCGTTCCCCGTCGGCGATGTGCGCGGTGATCTGCTGCGGCCGGCGGCGAATCCGCCGAGCGGACCGCATGAAGGGGCGACCGAGTTCTACGACCTGGTCATGGATGGGGACGTGACGCCGAACGCGGCCTACGTCTATCCGAAGCTGCCTGGGCATATCGCGTTCGAATGGTTGTCGCTTGACCGGTGGCTTGAGGAGGATGAGGAGATTTTCGCGCATCCTCGTGACCCGCACAAACGTGTCGACGCGATCCGGAGTTCCCGGCATGTGCGGATCGAGATCGGTGGCCAGATCGTCGCCGACACCTGGGAGCCGGTGCTGGTCTTCGAAACCGGGCTGCCCACCCGCTACTACATTCCGCCCAAGGACGTGAACTTCGACCTGCTGGTGGCGACCGAGAGCCATACGCTCTGCCCGTACAAGGGGGAAGCCTCCTATTGGTCGATGCGCGAGCCTGTCGAGGGCGTGCCCAACGATGTGGCGTGGGTCTATCCCGACCCGGTTCCCGCTGTCACGCAGATCAAGGACTATCTCTCGTTCTACAACGAGGTCGTCGACATCATCGTCGATGGTGCGCGGGAGAAACGCGCCGGGGATTGACGGGGAAGGTACGGCTGGGCGTCGGCCGGGAATCTGATCAAGATGGATGTCGGCGGTCGTGATCTGCTGCCGCCTGCGATCTTGACCCTCACCGTGGTGAGCGGGCTGGTCGACGCGGTCAGCTTTCTGGGGCTCGGGCAGGTGTTCACGTCGGCCATGACCGGGAACATCGTCATGCTCGGCCTGGCGCTCGGCGGCGCGTCGGGGTTCGCTGTGGGGCCGCCGCTGGTCGCTGTCGGGGCGTACGTGGCGGGGGTGGTGGGGGGAGGGCTGCTCGGGCGGGTCGGTCGTCACTGGCTGCTGGTGGCCCTGATCGCTGAGGCGTCGCTGCTGGCTTTGGCCAGTGGGGTGGCTTTTATGCCTGTTTCGCCGTACGCGCTGATTGTGATTCTCGCGCTGGCGATGGGGATGCGAAATGTCACCACTCGTCACCTCGGGGTGGCCGATCTGACCAATACCACGGTGATGACGACCACCGTCACCTCCATGATCATCGGCTCCCCGATCGTTGGCGGACATGACCCGCATATCGGGCGCCTCGCGGCGTCGGTGGTGGCGCTTGTGTGCGGGGTGACGGTTGGAGCCTGGCTGCTTCATACCCATGGAATCGCGTGGACTCTGGTGCTCGCCACCATTCCCGTGGCCATGATGACCACGCTGGTCGGGTGTTTCACCCGACCGAAGTGACTATTCGAATTCGAAGGTGGCCACGACGGGAGCGTGGTCGCTTTCTGGGTACTTGCGATCGGTGCCGAACGCGGCCGACTCGTCGTGCAGGACCTCGTTGTGGATTTCCGAACCGCGGTAGTGGGCGAGGAGATTCCTGGTCACCAGCATGTGGTCGAGCATCTGGCCGTGGCCCTGATGATAGAGGGTGTATCGGGAAGGCGCCGGAATCGAATGTTCGATGGGGACGAGAATTCGGTTGGACAGGTCGCCGTTCCCGGTGTCCTCGACCGCACCGCGAATGGCCAGGACGGGAATCTCGTCCGGCGTCGCGTTGAAATCGCCGCCCACGACGATCCAGGCGTCCGCGTCGGCGGTCAGGATCTGGTCCACCAGACGCCGCACTTCAAGGGCCTGGCTCATCCGTTTCATCGACGAAATGAACGAGCCTTCCGCCCATGCGTCGGCGGCTCGCCAGGTGTAGGTGTCCAGCATCTGACCAGGGATATCCGTGGGAATCTTGGATTTCAGATGGACATTGATCACGTGCAGCGGCCGGCCGTCAAGGCTGATCTGCACGTGCAGGATCGGCCGCTCCACTCCGATTTCGATGGGATTCGGGTCCGGCGGGATCGCGGTAAGTCGCCGGTACGTGGGTTTGTCGACCAGATCGTTGCGAAGCTGCTGGTGGGCGATAATCGGCAGATGAGTGGCGACCACCAGATTGCGTACGTCGTAGACCGCGTTATCGGAAGGCTTCGTGCTGACGAGGGTCGAGCCCGCGAGATTGGTGTCCGTAATCAAATCCTGCAGGGCCAGCAAGGCGCGTGGTTGCCCTGGCCGCTCCTGACCGTGAACTTCCTGAAAAAGGGCGATATCAGCCTTGAGTCGCTTGATCTGCGGCTTCATCAACACGATGCGCTCGGCAAGCGAAGGGCGCGCGCCAGGCGGCGTTTCATCGAGATTCTCGACGTTGAAGGTCGATATCCGGATCGTCGTCATGAAAGATTACCTTCTGCGGCCGAGCGTGACCTGTGGCGGCTTCCAGAGGCACTAATTCGGACTATATGGCCGCATGAAAGCGGTTAGGCGGAGGTGGTTGGCTAAAGTTCCGTAATGGAGTGATCAAGACGTCGCCAGGGGTGCCCGGAGATCTGGGGGTAGACAGGCGAGGCGTCGATCTGTGACCATTCAGCCATGACTGTTGGAAAGGACGACATCACCTCCGTCCGGTGACCTCTCTCGTGCAGCGGGAAGCTGCTGAAATCCGTGAAGAATGGCTGGGCTGGGCGTTGTCGACGCTGCCCGCCGATCGTCGAACCGCAGAAGAGGCAATCTCCGGGCTGTATCAGCTGGCCGGATTCCCGCCACCCCGGTTCCATTGGGTCACCTCGCCGGTCGCCGCCATGGCGACCGTTCCGCCGGGGATACACCCGCGCTCGTGGAAAGGCCTCGACCACCTGTCGAAATGGCCCCTGCCGGCTCGATTGAACGAGCTGGTCCAGCGGCTGTGGCTGCAACTCGACGCCCAGGTCCGATGGGGTCATGGGCCGATGAACGAGCTGATCAAAGATAGGGTCCGCGCGTCACTTTCGCGATCCGCCAAGCGGTCGGTGTTCATTCCGATTGTTCTGGCGCACGATGCGGGAACCAACTGGTCCCGGTGGTACAGCACGCAGGGCGTTTCCTGGATCGCGCACTACGACGCCCTTCGCAGGGCGGCGGGCGTCGTTTTCGCCGCCGAGCAGTCCAGGCAACTCGAATTGTGGGCGACCGCGGCCCGCTCCTGCGGCTGGTGGTGGCCACAGCGCGACATCTGCGTCGTCTCCGAACGGCCGGTCACCATCCGTACGGAAGTGTGGGGCGACAACGGCGAAGTACGGCTCCACGCACCGGACGGCCCCGCGATCCGCTACGCCGACGGATTCGACGTGCACGCCTGGCACGGAGTAGAGGTGCCCTCCTGGGTGATCACAGACCCGGATGTTCAGCGAATCGACCGGGAAACCAATATCGAGATCCGGCGCTGCGCGATCGAGCGCATCGGCTGGCCGTCCTACATCGAACAGGCCCGGCTCTGGCTCATCGCCGCAGCACCGGACCCCGGAAATCCGGGCGCCGAACTCCGCCTCTACGACATGCGGAAAGACACCAGAGTCCTGCTCGCGATCAACGGTTCCGTCGAACGCGACGGAACCCGCCGCCAGTACGGCTTGACCGTGCCGGGATACCTCCCCGACCCGATCACGGCCGCCGGATGGACCTACGGCCTGTCCGCCGAGCAATACTCCCAGCTCGCCCGCCGAACCTGAGGTGATTCCCATGACCGATACCCTTGCTTCGCTGTCCCGCCGGACGGGAATGTCCGTGCTCGACCATCTCGAACAGTCCGCATCGATCCCCGTCATCGACGGGCTCCAAGCCCAGGGCGACCTCATCGTCATCCCGCTTTCCTTCGTCGAGTCGACGGTGACCATTCCGGAAGACGCGACCTGGCGGGATGTGCGCCCGCAGGGCTTGGTACTGCTTCGCGGCGGGGCCGGCGGTAACCCGCACACGCTTTTCGCCGATCCGGGTACATGCCGGTGGACGGCGAAAATGTGGGACCGCCAGTCGCTCGCCGTCGCTGTTTTCGAGACCTCGGCCGTCGCCTATCTTCTGCACCCGGAGCATGGCGCCTCCGGGTGCGCGCCGGGCACCTACGTGGTGCGGCGGCAACGCGAGCATGGAGGCCGCAGAATCCGCCTGGTCAAGGACTGATCTCAGCAGACGGGCCGAAACGTGGGCACTTAGTATGTGGCCCAAAGGGGGTCCTCATGAGTGTGGTGACGCGGATTCTTCGTGCTATCGCGACCGTGGCACTGTGGGTCTCCTGTTGCGGGGTTTCCTCTTATCTCAGTGCCAGGGTCCACGATATTCCGGCCTTGACCCAGCGCGGATATGCGGTTGGGGACCTGGTCGGCCTGGTCGTGAGCTGGACTCCGGCGATCATCCTGGGCGCGCTGGCGAGACTGGTCTCCTATCGGGCCAGGGACGGGCTCATGTATTTGATCCCGGTCTACGGGCCGTTTATCTTCGCGCCCACCATCCTCTGGCGGGTGGCCTACCTGCCCCGCCGCGACTGGCAGCCTCGCCCGGACGAAATCGACATGGCCATCCGGGAAGTGGTCTGAGTCACTGGGCCACCTGGAAAGCTTGGCCGGATTCTGTTGCGGAGCCGTCTTCGCGGAACAGGCCGCTGTTGGGTTTTCCGGTTTCGGCGGGGAGGCCGAACCAGGCGTAGCGGTGCACGTAGGGAAGGGTGGCCAGCATTTTGGTGGAGGCGGTGAGGAAGGCGGCCTGCTGGCTGTCGGAGGCGTAGGTGGTGCCGTTGCTGAAGTCGATCAAGGCGTATTCGGTTAGCCAGATCGGTTTGCCGTAGCGTTTGTACACGGCGGCCAGGTAGGACTTCAGGTGGGATACCGCGGGCTGGGTGCGGAAGTCGGAGCCGTACCAGTGCAGGGTGATGAAATCGACGCGGTAGTTCCGGGCGCGGACGCCGGTCATGAAGCGGTCGAGCCAGCTGCCGGGGGTGTCGCCGCCGAAGGCGACGCCGGGACTGCCGAGGATGCGGCCCGCTTTCATGAGTTTGGGCCAGTGCGACAGGGCTTCCTCCACCGTCATGTTCGCCTGGGCGGCCAGGTCCGGCTCATTGAAACTCAGCAGGTAGGGGCCCGCGTTCTTGGCTTGGGCCAGGGCTTCGGAGTTGACGTTCTCCGCGGCCCTGATCATCGGAATGAACTGGGTGTTCTTCGGGGTCGTGATGCCGTTGGTGTGGCTGGCCCAGGTGTAATACCAGCGGGCTTGCGATTTGGCGAGGGCCTGGCTGACGTTGGGCGCGTTCCAGACGGCCACGCCTTTCTTCAACGAGGCGGCCGTCACTGGTTTCGCCGGTATGGATGCGGCGACTCGGTCCAGCGATGGCGACGGCCGAGGGGATTTCGACACCACCGGCGCGGCCGACGTGGTGATGGGGGCCGCTTGTACGGGCGGCCGTTCCGGCGGCGCGGGCATCAATTGGGTGATCACCAGAGTGGCTATCGCGATGGTGGTGACCCCAGCGCCCGCCGCGACCGCGACTCGGCCCCCCGGGCTCAAGGCATGCGCGACCGTGGTGATCTCGATCGGTGGCGGCTGCACAAGCAGCGCGAAACCCACCGGGATCGGGATGAGCGGTAGACCGGAGAGCAGGCGGTCCAGCGGGATCAAGCCCCGGGTATGGGGCGTGCAGTTGGGGCATTCACGGATATGTCGTGAGAAACGTTTGCGCCAGAGCGGCGTTGGGATGCCGTCCCAATCCCAGGTCATCGAGCGAAGTTCGGGGCACGTCGCCGCGTTCTGCAAAGCCCGTACGACCATGTGCGCGGTCTGCACTTGTTCCTTCATGCGCTGCACCCGCACAGCGGCATGACGCGGGGACAGGTTCAACGCTCCCGCCAGGTCGGCTCGTCCGAGTTCGCCGGTTTCCTCCAGCCACCAGAGGGCGAGCAGGGCGCGGTCGTCATTGTCGAGCCACCGGGTGGCCTCAGCGACCTCGCGGCGCTGGTCGGTCAGGCCCAGGCGGAGGATCGTGACCATCGCGAAATCGGAGGCCGGGTCCGGCATTTCCGTCGCGGTGTCAAGGTCGGCCGTGCGGTGGTTCTCCGACCGCCGATCCTGCTCATGATCGCGAACCTGGCGTACGGCGATCGCCACCAGCCAGGACCGGTAGGCGGAAAGGTCACGAAGCCCAGGAAGTCCGCGTACGACCCGGATCAGGGTCTCCTGGACGACATCGTCCACATCGGTGTGCCCGTTCAGGGCGCGGCCGACGATGTTGTAGAGGAGCGGGAGCGAGTCGGCGACCAGGGTGTCGAGCGCGCGCTGGTCCCCGTTCCGGGCGGCGGCCACCAACGCTGTGTCCGGCCCGCTCCTGACTTGACTCGCCATCAGCCCCCGCTCTCATCGTCCCTGCTCCTACTACTGGAGACGCCGCCCAACCGGCCCAGATAACAAATTTTCGGGATTTGTGTTGTCCGGAGGTCTCGGCAGGGTCTCCCAGTACAAGGGGCGCAGGGCTCATCCCTCAAGCCCTCATCCCGCCAGCCCTCGCCCCCTTCCTCCTCATCCCGTACGTCCCGCTTGCAAAGGACCTCATCCGTAATGAGTGAGACCAGTACCAGAGTTTCCCGCCTCGCGCTGGGGGCTGTCCTCGGCGCCTGCCTGGTGAACGGGGTCAGCAGCCCGGCCGGCGCGGCCGAAGTGCCGCTCTCGCAGGAGCGCCTGGTCGCGGCGTCCTCGGCCGAGCGCGGCGATCTCTCGCCCTCGGCCGCCGTGGACGGCAAGACCAACACCCGCTGGTCCAGCAAGTTCAGCGACCCCCAGTGGCTTCAGGTGGACCTCGGGTCGGTACGTCCGATCAAGAAGATCGTGATCAACTGGGAGCGCGCCTACGCGAGCGCGTACACGATCCAGGTGTCCAACGGCAGCGGCGAGTGGCAGACCGTCAAGTCGGCCGCCGGGATCAACGGCGTGCAGACGCTGGATGTGTCCACCAGCGGCAGGTATGTCCGGCTGCACGCCACGAAGCGGGCGACCCAGTGGGGCGTCTCCCTGTGGGAATTCCAGGTATTCGGCACGGCTACGACGAGTCCCAGCCCGAGCCCCAGCCCGAGCGCCAAGCCGACCCCAACGCCCACCCCCACAAAGCCGACAAACACCCCGACCCCGACACCGACCAAGCCGACGACGAGCGCGACCCCCACCACCCCGGCCGGTGAACTGCCCAAGGGCCCCGTTCCGCCGGGCGCGGTGCGCGTCGCCGAGTTCGTCGCCGAATGCCCGTTCACCCACCGCTTGCCCGACGACCCGATCGTGATGCCGGGCCTGCCAGGCGGTTCCCACATGCACAGCTTCATGGGCAACGAGACCACCAACGCGAGCACCAACCTGGGCAGCCTGCTCAAGGGCTCCAGCACCTGTGACCCCAAGGTGGACCTCTCCTCGTACTGGGTGCCGACCCTCTACAACGGCGACACCCCCGTCGAACCCAGCAGCGCCACCTTCTACTACCTGGGCGAAGGCGTACGCGAGGAACTGGCCGCCCAGACCCGCTCCTTCCCGCAGGGGCTGCGCGTCGTGGCGGGCAACGCGAAGGCCACCGCCGCTGACGGCACGAGCAGCGCCCGCTGGTCCTGCCTGCACGCCGGGCATGTCGGCGCGTCCAAGAATTTCGTGAACTGTCCGGCCGGCACCAAGCTGGAGACCTACCTGGACTTCCCGCACTGCTGGAACGGCAAGGACCTCGACTCGGCCGACCACAAGAGCCACATGTCCTATCCCGCCGGTAACGCCTGCCCAGCGACGCACCCCGTCGTGGTGCCGAAGCTGCGCATGGTGCTCCGATACACGATCAACGGAGATCCGTCCGCGTTCCGGCTGTCGTCCGGACCCGGCTACACGATGCACGGTGACTTCTTCAACGCCTGGCCCGAGGCCGAGCTGGAGCGGCGTATTCGCGACTGCATCCGGCCGAAGGTCAAGTGTGGCCCGGACGGAACTGCCTGATCCGTCCGCGTGTGCGGCGAGACCCGGGCGCCGCCGGGTCTCGCCGCCGGTCATCCAGCCGATCAGCCGACAGGAGCGGGAGATGAGACGGGTAGCCATCGCGGTGATCATCGCAGTGCTGGTGGCGGGCTGCGCCAAGCCCGAACCACCGGCGGCGGCCGAACCGATCGTTTCGAGCACGTTCAACGCGACCGATGTCGCCTGGTTGCAGTTGCTTATCCCGATGACGGAGCAGGCGCTCGCGCTGCTCGGCTCAGCGCCGGAGCGTACCTCGAACGCGCAGGTCATCCGGCTCGCGGCGACGATGAACGGCGAACACAGGGCGCAGTTGACGCAGCTGCGCGGGTTACTGAGCAGGTCCGGGGTGCCCGAGACCGATATCCACGACGGTCATGACATTCCGGGCATCGTCACTCCGGCTGATCTCCTCATCGTCAGCAAGACCACGGGCTCGACCTTCGACCGCCTGTTCGCCGAGCACGTCAGCGACTACCTCCGGCAATCGGTCCTGGTCGCGAAGGGTGAACAGACCTCCGGTGCCGATCGGGAGACCAAAGCCCTCGCCGTGGCCATGGCGAAGGCCCGCGCCGGCGAACTCGCCGAACTCAACAAGAACGGCTGGCTGTGACCCGGCACGCGTCGGTCTGGGAAGCAGGTTCCGACAAGAAGCACGCGACGCCGTCGGGGAAGCGGACTCGCCGCACGGCCCCGCCACGCGCGAGGCAGGCGAATCCAGACGTCGTTCTGGTGCTGATCTACGTCGGAGCGGTCGCCGCGACCGCCCGGTGCTGGGCGAGCCTTTCGTCCGTCGTGGGGGCGGTCGACTGGCTCGCCTGGGCTGGGCGGCTCTCGGGCCTGCTGGCCGGGTACGCGTGCGCGATCCTGCTCGCCCTGATGGCCCGGATTCCGATCCTCGATCGAGGTGTCGGCACCGATCGGCTCGCCCGATGGCACGCGACAGGCGGACGCTGGACGATCACGCTGTCGCTGGCCCACATGACGTTCGTCATCGCCGCCCACAGCGTCGAGTCCGGTCTCTACGCGGGCACGATCCACCTGCTGGCGAACGGAGAGGGCGTCTGGGAAGCCACGATCGGGCTGGTCCTGCTGATCGGCGTCGCCGTGGTATCGGCTCGCGGCATCAGGCGGCTGATGCGCTACGAGATCTGGCACTATCTGCATTTCTTCACGTACATAGCGGTATTCGCGGCGTTCGCTCACCAGCTCACCGGCCCCGACTTCGCTGACGGCGGCCTTGGCAGGCTGCTCTGGCTGACCCTCTACGTTGGCGTCGCCGCAGCTCTGCTCTGGTGCCGCTTTCTCAGTCCGGTACGCCGTGCGCTTCGCCACCGGCTGCGAATCACCGAGATCCGGTGGGAGTCACCCACGGTGATATCGGTCTATCTGTCCGGGGCGTACCTCAACGAGCTGGGCGCGGAGCCCGGCCAGTTCTTCCGCTGGCGGTTTCTCGCGCCCGGAATGTGGTGGACCGCGAACCCGTACTCGCTGTCGGCGCCCGTCAACCCGCGCTACCTCCGGATCACCGTGAAAGCCGTCGGCGACCACAGTCGCGCGCTGACCCGGCTCCGCCCGGGAACCCGGGTCGTCGCCGAAGGCCCGTACGGCGCCCTGACGGCCGCACGCCGGCGCAGCGAGCGGGTGCTCCTGATCGGAGGCGGGGTGGGAATCAGCCCATTGAGAACGCTCTTCGAGACCTTGCCCGGCAAGATCACCCTCGTCTACATGGCCCGCCGCGACGAGGACCTGGTCTTACGCGACGAACTCGACGCGATCGCCGCCCGGCGCGGCGCCACCGTGCTCTACACCCTGGACGAATCACGCGTAGTCCCCCTGACCGGCCGCGCGCTCCGCGTCCTCGTCCCCGGCCTGGCCGAGCACGACGTCTACATCTGCGGCCCCACCGGCATGACGATGGCCGCCAGAAACGCCCTCCGACGTGCGGGAGTCCCCAGCCGCCGCATCCACCTCGAATGCTTCGACTTCTGAACAAGACCTTGACTCATGATCCCTTAAGCCCCACTTGAGCCGCATTTAATGTCACAAACACGTCAAGCCAGCTAACGTACGGAAATCGCAGGCCATCGCCCCTGGCAGCCACGATCTGCCAGTCCCGTCACCTGGTCGATGGTGAATGCACCGAAATTTCCGACTTGACTTGCGCCTTGACCTGCGCAAGGCGATCCCGCGCGGCTACCACCGCCGGAAAGGCGTGATTACGTGACGAGACAACGGATCATGGCGTGGTTCGCCGCCCTGCTGATGGCGGGTGCACTGGCGACGATCCTGCCATCCTCCCCAGCCGCGGCCGCGGCCTGCGCGACGCCGTGGAACGCGAGCTCGGTGTACACCGGTGGCATGATGGTCTCCCACAACGGCCACAACTGGCAGGCCAAGTGGTGGACCCAGAACGAGGCGCCCCCGGGCACCACCGGCGTCTGGGCCGACCAGGGCACCTGCGGCGGCGGCACCACCAACCCGCCCCCAGGCGGATGTAACCACCCCAACTGGCAGGCGGGCACCTGGTACACCGCGGGCAGCATCGTCCGCTACACCAACGGCCTCTACTACATCGCCGAGCACGACAACCCGGGCTACGACCCGATCATCAGCACCTGGTACTGGGACCCGTACACCTGCGGCGGTTCCACCCCGCCGCCGCCCCCGCCCCCGCCGGGTGGCTTCGTCGTGTCGGAGGCCCAGTTCAACCAGATGTTCCCGGGCCGGAACTCGTTCTACACCTACAGCGGTCTGGTGGCCGCGCTCAGCGCGTACCCCGCGTTCGCGAAGACCGGCAGCGACACGGTCCGCAAGCAGGAAGCGGCCGCGTTCCTGGCCAACGTGAGCCACGAGACCGGCGGCCTGGTGCACATCGTCGAGCAGAACACCGCGAACTACCCGCACTACTGCGACACGAGCCAGCCCTACGGCTGCCCGGCCGGCCAGGCCGCCTACTACGGGCGCGGCCCGATCCAGCTGAGCTGGAACTTCAACTACAAGGCGGCCGGTGACGCGCTCGGCCTCAACCTGCTCGGCAACCCGTGGCTGGTGCAGAACGACGCCGCCGTGGCCTGGAAGACCGCGCTCTGGTACTGGAACACCCAGAGCGGACCCGGCACGATGACCCCGCACAACGCGATGGTCAACGGCGCCGGATTCGGGCAGACCATCCGGAGCATCAACGGCAGCCTGGAGTGCGACGGCCGCAACCCCGCCCAGGTGCAGAGCCGGGTCAGCAAGTACCAGAGCTTCGTCCAGATCCTCGGAACGACGCCAGGAAGCAACCTGAGCTGCTGAACTCTCCCCTTGCGCACCCCCGAGCGCTCATGGATAGTTAATTCTTAGGAAGGTTTCCTTTCAATAAAGCTGAAGCTGGCGGCGTCACCCCGCTCGGCAAAGGCGAACCTTCGTCATCGGGCATGGCCCCCCAATGCCCGCGTACCCGGAAGACCTCCCAAGGAGGAAAGTCAGGTGTACTTACGAAACAGGGTGGCGTCCGCCGCCGCCGGTCTGCTGATCGGCACGATCCTGGTGGTGTTGCCGAATAGCGAGGCAAACGCCCACGGAACGCTGTCCAACCCCCCGAGCCGCGTCTACGTCTGCAAGAACGAAGGCCCGGAGAGCCCCAAGTCGAACGCCTGCAAGGCCGCGGTCGCCGCTGCCGGAACCCAGGCGTTCTACGACTGGAACGAGGTCTCGTTGCTGGAGGCGGGCGGCCAGCACCAGGCGCTCATCCCCAACGGCAAGCTGTGCAGCGCCGGGCGCGACAAGTACCGCGGCCTCGACCTGGCCCGCTCCGACTGGCCGGCGACCTCGTTCTCCTCAGGTCCGAGGACCATCACCTACCACGCCACCGCACCCCACGCCAACAGCAACTTCTCCTTCTACATCACCCGCTCCGGGTGGAACCCGACGATGCCGTTGAACTGGTCGGACCTGGTCCACATCCAGACGTTCAACAACCAGAACCCGACCACCTTCACCAACTGGACGATCAACATCCCGCAGCGGACCGGTCGCCACATCCTCTACTCCATCTGGCAGCGCGTGGTCGGCAGCAACGAGGCCTTCTACACCTGCTCCGATGTGGACTTCGGCGGCGGCACCAACCCGCCCCCGCCGTCCCCC
>NZ_BLAE01000005.1:78298-291998 GCF_009687865.1 Acrocarpospora macrocephala | reverse complement strand
GTTCAGATCCAGCGGACTCTGCGCGGGCTGATCCACGCCGCCGGCACCGCCCGCGAGCAGGGCGAGGACGCCATCGACACAGGCGTCAAAGATGAGCTGATCCGGCTGTTCAAGCACGGGGTCCGCGTCGGTCTGTCCGAGGTTCCCCGTATCCCCGGACCCGCCAAAACCGTGACCCAGCCCGTCGGCCGGGTGCTGCTGGAAGTGCTGCGCGACCGTGAGGACGACGTCCTGCGTTTCGCCCATGACCTGCGGGTTCCTCCGACGAACAATCAGGCCGAACGCGATGTCCGACCAGCCAAAACCCAGCAGAAGATCTCCGGGCGGCTTCGATCGGAGACGGCGACCGGCAACCGGTACGCCATCCGCGGCTACCTGTCCACCGCCGCCAAACACGGCACCGACGTCATCTCCGCGATCCGCGACGCCCTGCTCGGCAGACCCTGGATGCCGCCGGACCCAGCCACCGCCTAACCCACGGGCACGTTCGGTAACCACTCACGCCCGACGACCATCACCCACCGCGATCACATCACACTGGAATGCGTCGGGCCTGAATGAATACTTCCCGGCGAGATCTGTCCCTATCAATCATGAGTACGAGCCGCGATTCAGTAACGCGAGAAAGCAGATCGACTTTCTCGGGTTCGGTTTGCGGGCACTGCGTGAGGACTTCGGCGGTGAAATGGCCACCTGGCTGGAAAGGGTTCCCGTCCGCATTCTTCTGTTAGATCCAGAAGCGCCGAATTCTGCTTTTTGCTTATGCAAATCAACGAGACGTAGAGGAATCGAACAGTCCGGGCTCCATCACTACCGACGTCGTCAGATTCTTGCAGTTCATGACCCCACTGAAGAACAAATACCCCAAAAGGCTCGAAATACGGCTGTACTCATGCCTTCCTGCCCTGCATGTCTGTCGCATCGACAACGAGATATTCTGGGGACCGTATATCATGGGCGCCCAGAGCCGCAACACCCCTACCTTCCTGGTGTCTCCGGCCGGCGTCATGTTCGATATCTTGGCGGAGCATTACAATCAAATCTGGACCGACCCCAGGTTCTCTCGCATCGGTTTTCAGAAAGTGAACCGCCAGTACATACCAATTGTCTAGAGTCGGGACTACCGATCAAGGAGATTCGATGATTGCAGATGCGGATGCGCACCACCGCGACTCTAATGTTCGCCCGGCGGTGGGAGTAGGAGTGATGATCCGTCGAGGTCAGCAGGTCCTGCTTGGAAAACGTCAGGGGGCACATGGCGCCGGATCCTACGGCTGGCCGGGTGGAGGTCTGGCATTTGGCGAATCCTTGATCGACGCCGTTCGGCGGGAGGCCCTGGAAGAAGCCGGGCTGATCGTATTGGGTAGTCCGCGCCTGGTATGCGTCAGCAACGTCGTCGAATACGAGCGACATTATCTCGATCTCGAATTCGAGGTGACAGAATTCGAGGGCGAGCCAAAAGTCATGGAACCGAAGTTTATCGAAAACTGGGACTGGTACGACATTGGCGATCTTCCTCAGCCGCTGTTCCAGCCCTGTCAACTCGCGTTGAGATCGCTGAGCGAAGGACTGGCTCTCAATGACTCTGGACAGCAAGGCTCATAGGTGGGTCGTCCTCGGCGCGCTGCACTTCGACATATCCACGAAGATAGACGGGCGCTGGTTCGCGCTTACCGAGGATGCTCAAACTTGGACTGACATTCAAGCCGAACTCGGCGGCGTGGCCGGGAACATCGTCCGGTCCTTCGCTGAGGTTCGGGAACAAGTGGATCTCATAGCCGTTGTCGGCGATGACCCCCTCGGCCAGCTTCTCTTGGAAACTGCCGACTCCGCCATAGCTGCCGCGACCGTGTGGCCGGCTGTCATTCCAAGAACACGCACGGGAATCGTGAACATTATCCATATAGGGGGAGGTGTTACAGACGCTAGGTTAATGATTGCGCCGGATCGTTCAGCCGTCGATTCCGTAAGATATTCAGACGTGAGCCACAAGTTGGCGGAACTGAGGCATGAGGCGTCTGACCTGATATTAGACGGATACATGCTCAGAGAGCAACTGGATCTCTGGCTGGACGACCTGCAAGTCTTGAAAAATGACGGTTGGCGAATCCATCTTGAACTAGTTCCACACAGCGGTTGGCAGGGGCTCGCAGCACACACACTGGATCGTCTGTCCATGCTTTGTGCGACTATCTCAGCGAGCCTCGGGACTTTGGAGAAGATTCTAGGACTACCGTCCGGACTGGAGCTGGGCGCGGAGCAGAGGGCGGCACGATTCGCCGAACACGCGCAGGCGAGTTGGACGGAAAGCAATGCGCGCATCACAGGCAGATTCGGTGCGACCATGAGTTCATTCGGGCCGTCCATGGTACTGGTCTCGCGATCCCTGGTTCCCGTCCATAAGGCGTGTGCGGAACTGCCCGATAATTGGACGCTGTCGGTAGGCGACGCAGCCAACGCCGGTCGGTTGTGGAGATCCTGAATTGAACCAGTTCGATCACAAGCGCTCGGCCAACAGGCGACGATACCGAAGCTTGGTGACGAGGAAACCGTCGCTCAGGTCCTCGGTCAGGCCACCGTCCTCACTCCACCCCTGCCTTCGGTAGAACTCCCGTGCCCGGCGATTGCCCCGCAGCACCCAAAGGGTGGCCTCGGAGTACCCAGCCCCGGTCAGGGCGTCGACGACTGCCGTCATGAGCACCTTGCCGACTCCCGTGCCCCAAACCTCGGGCAGCGTATAGAGGGACCCGACCGTGCCCACGGCCGCCGAATCGTCATCGTCGTCGTCGGTGGGATAGAAGCGTGTGTAGCCAACGGCCCGGCCGGCTTCCTCGGCTACCAGCGTGCCCGACGACGGCCATTGAGAGGTGGCGAGGCTGTCGTCCCACCGAGCCTGGAACGCCTTGTCGTCAAGGTTCGCAAGGTACTCCTCCGGCAAGAGCCCCCGGAAAGCCGCCTGCCACGAGGCCAGCTGGACTGCGGCAAGGATTGCGGCGTCCTGCGGGACCGCCCGTCGAACTCGGCGCGACAAAGGTTCACCCCGGTGAGTCGAGTCTGCGTTCGGCAGAACGCTAGGGGAGGACCAAACCGGGCACCAAGTCATTTTCCTGTGCGCGGGACCTCCAGCAGTTCGTCTCGGCGCGACAGCAGGAACGCTCGTTCGGCGTCGTTGCCCACCAGAGCCAGGGCCCTGCCGTACTGGGTGAGGGCGTCCTCGGCCCGGCCCAGGCGGCGGAGCAGTTCGGCGCGGGTGGCCGGGAGCAGGTGGTGGTACGGCAGGGCCGCGTCGAGGTCGTCCAGCAGGGCCAGCCCGGCCGCAGGGCCTTCGGCCTCGGCCAGCGCGACGGCCCGGTTGAGGCGGACCACGGCTGATCCGGTCAGCCGCTCCAGCTCGCCGTACAGCAGGGTGATCGAACGCCAGTCGGTGTCTTCGGCGCGGACCGCCGAGGCGTGCTCGGCCGCGATGGCCGCCTGCGTCAGGTAGGGACCTGGGCGGGCGCCGGACTTGTGGATCAGGCCCAGACCCGTCTCGATCTCGTCGTGGTGCCATAGTGAGCGGTCCTGGTCGGGCAGGCGTACCAGCTCGCCGCGCGGGCCGGTGCGGGCGTCGCGACGGGCGTGGTGCAGCGTCATCAGGGCCAGCAGTCCGGCGACTTCGGGGTCGCCGGGGATCAGCTCCCGCAGGGTGTGGCCGAGCCCGATCGCCTCGGCGGCCAGCTCGTCGCGGACCAGCCGCCCGCCCCCGGCCGGCGCGTACGCCTCGGTGAAGATCAGGTAGATGACGGCGAGCACGCCGTCCAGCCGGGCGGGCAGCTCCGCGCCGGACGGGACCCGATACGGGATGCCCGCCTGGGCGATCTTCTTCTTGGCCCGGGTGATCCGGGCGGCCATCGTGGTCTCGGTCACCAGGAACAGCCGGGCGATCTGCCGCGTGGTCAGCCCGCCCACGTAGCGCAGCGTCAGCGCCACCCGGCCGGGCATCGCCAGCGCCGGATGGCAGCAGGTGAAGGCCATCCGCAGCCGATCGTCGGGGATGTCTGAGCCGGAGCTGGGCCCGTCGTCGACGACCAGCAGCGGCAGCCGGCGCGCGGCCACGGCGCCGCGGCGCAGCCGGTCGACGGCCTTGCGCCGCGCGGTCACCAGCAGCCAGGCGGCCGGGTTCCGCGGCTCGCCGTCGCGATCCCACCGGTCCACGGCGACGGCGAAGGCGTCCTGCAGCGACTCCTCGGCCAGGTCGAGATCGCGCAGCTCGGCGGTGAGCAGGGCCAGCAGCCGCGCCCAGTGCTCCTGGTACGCCCGTTCGGCCCCGCCCATCCGCGCCGGCGTCATCGCGGCCCTACCCCTGGTATTCCACCACCGGGCGCACCTCGACGACGTCGCTGGGGCAGGCCTTGGCGAACTCCAGCGCCTCGTCCAGGTCCTTGGCCTCGACCAGGTAGAAGCCGCCCAGCTGCTCGACGGTCTCGGCGAAAGGACCGTCGGTCAGGAGCGTCTCGCCGTCCCTCTTGCGTACCGTGGTCGCCGAGCTGGAGAGGGCGAGTTCCTCGCCGCCCCGGGCCGCGTCGCGCGATGCCAGCAGCTCGTTGAAGCGTCCGTGCTCGGCGTAGAGCCGCTCGCGCTCCTCGGGCCCGGCCTCGGCCCACGGCTTCTCATCGCCCCACAACAGCAGCATGTACTTCATGTGTCTCGCCTCCATGTATCAGGGTCACCTGGATGACGTGCCACCTCCACGGGAATCGACAACGCGCCGGAAGATTTTCGCGCGCGCCCGGCGAGGAGCAGGTCATGCTGATGCGCCGGCCCTGGCCGTTCGCGTTTGTGTACGAACCCGACGCCTAGTTGTTATCGGACGTTATAAAGCGTCGATTTGGTCCCACTAAACCATCCTGACCTGGGAAAACGCTCCTATAACACTAGTTAACATGAGACAGTTAGATTTCCTTCTGTCTTGTCCGTTATGTGGCGTTCCAATACCGTCCGCAGTGGTTTGTGTTCCCTGGACGGGCTCTCCCGAGTTCCCCCGTCCCTCCGCCCTGGAGGCGAGATGCGGTTTCGCGCAACGGTGCGCAGTAGATCCCCTTATGGCAAGGCGTTAGGTGTCGCGGTCCTCGTATCGGCCGCGCTCACCCTGACGCCGACGACCTCGGCTCAGGCCGAGCCGGCCGACTGCACCACCGACGCCAGCGCCCATGTGACCACCGTCCCGAGTCCCGAGCAGTTCTTCGGCTTCCCCCTGGGCGCGGGACAGCCCCGGATTCTGACCACAGCAGAGATCAAGGACTACGTCCAGGCCGTGGGAGGCGCCTCCAACCGTGTTCGTACGGGCACGATGGCGCACAGTGTCTCCGGCCAGGAACTGCCCTATGCCATCGTGTCCAACCCGGATCGCGTGTCCGACGCGCGGCTGAAGAAGATCGCCGATGACATCAACGCGCTGCGTGACCCGCGCTCCCTGGGGGCCGACAAGGCGGCGCGCATCGCCGAGGACTCCCCGGCCATCGTCTGGATCGCGGGCAACGTGCACGGCGGCGAGAAGAGCGGCGCGGACGCCGCGCTCAAGACCCTGTACGAGCTGTCCAGCGGCCTGTCCTGCGACGTGGCCGAGCGCAACGACAACTTGATCACGATCATCGTGCCGACCCAGAACCCGGACGGCCGCGACGCCAGCCGCCGGCAGAACGACTACGGCTTCGACCTGAACCGGGACTGGTTCGCCCGCACCCAGCCGGAGACCGACGGCAAGATCGAACTGCTCAGGAAGTACCCGCCGCAGGTCTTCATCGACGCGCACGAGATGGGCGGCCGGCAGTACTTCTTCCCGCCGAACGCCGACCCGATCCACCACGAGCTCGCCGACCAGCCGGTCGACTGGATCAACCGCATCGGGGCCGCGAACGCCGCGGGCTTCGGCTTCAACGGCGCCTGCGGCGGCGCCGTCACCACCGAGTGCTACTTCAACTACGCCACGTACGACCTGTTCTACATGGGGTACGGCGACACCGTGCCGGCCACCGGGTTCGGCGCCGCCGGCATGACGTACGAGAAGGGCAGCACCTCGGCCGTGCAGGACCGGGTGCAGCAGCAGTTCAACACCCAGTGGGCGACGGTCGGCTGGGCCTCGGACAACAAGCACGAGGTCCTCAGCAGCTACTACTCGATCTGGAAGACCGCGCTCGCCGAGGGCGCGGCGGGCACCCTCCAGCCCAACGAGGTCGTGCAGCCGACCAACACCGTGCAGTTCCCGGTGCCCGACATCAAGATCCGTTCGTACTTCCTGCTGCCCGACCGCCAGATCGGCGACGTTCGCAAGCTGGTCGAGCGGCTGCGCGGCATGGACGTCGAGGTCTACCGGCTGAAGAAGCCCGTCACGGTGCCCAGCGCCCGGATCTTCGGCGGCCGGACCGCCAGCAACCTCGAAGTGCCCGAGGGCGCGTACTGGATCCCGATGAACCAGCCGCAGAAGCACTGGATCCAGGCGACCATCGGCGAGGACCCGTACACGCCGTTCCCGTACTTCTACGACGTCTCCTCCTGGAGCAACCCGCTCCTGGCGGGCGTGGACACGGTCTACACCGGGGACGAGCTGTCGCCCAAGGCCGACCTGGTCAGGAAGGCGGAGGGTGGCGTCGCCTCCGGGGCCTCGAAGAAGGGGTCCTACTCCTACCCGCTGGACTCGGCCGCGGCCTCCGAGCTCACCTTCAAGCTGCTCGCCCAGGGCGTGCCGCTCTCGCGTGACCTGGCGACCGGCGTCGTCAGCCTGCCGACCCCCTCGGTCGACCGGCACGAGCTGGACGAACTGGCCACCTCGCTCGGCGTGACCGTCACGGGCAGCGGGGCGGCGGCCTCGGGCACCGCGCTGCGCACCCCCGACGTCGGCCTGTTCAACGGCACCGGCATCTCCACCACCTCCGGCTCGTACGGCGAGGCCCGCTACGTGCTCGGCGCCCGCTGGGGCCTGAACCTCAAGCCGGTGACCACGGCCGACATCAACGGCAACACCCCGGCCTTCACCGAGCGGACCGCCCTGGTGGTCCCGGACGGGAGCAGCTCCACGGGCGGCCTGACCGCGCAGGGCCTGGCCAACCTCAAGCAGTGGGTCGCCGCGGGCGGCACCTACCTCGGGCTCCGCAACGAGGGCACCCGGGTGGCCAGGGCCGCCGGCCTGACCTCCACCACCGAGAAGGCCAAGCCGACCGGCTACCAGGTCATCGGCTCGCACTTCCGGGTGGACACGGCCACCGCCGACCCGGTCGCGCTCGGCCGTCCGGCGGAGGACTTCCAGTTCAACAACGGCGACCCGATCCTCAACCCGAGCACCACCGGCGTCAACGTCCTCACCTACCCGACCGACGGCAGGTTCTGGTCCAACGGCTACACGGTGGGGTCGGACACCCTCAAGGGCACGGCGGCTCTGGTCAACGAGCCGACCGGCGCCGGGCACGCCGTCCTGTTCGCCTACAACCCGCTGTTCCGGGCGTACAACGAGAACGGCATCCACCTGGTGGCCAACGCGCTGCTCCAGCCGGCGGGCGCGCCCGCCGCGCAGCAGCGCAGCGCCCGGGCGCTGCCGCCGCCGGCCGCCGAGCCGGAGGAACTGCCCAACCTGGGCGGGGAATGGCGGCCGATCGTCATCCAGGTGGCCGACGCCGATCTCGCCCGGACTCAGGCGGTGGTCGAGCGGTACACCGACACGGCGGAGATCGCGAGCGCCGGCGGCTCGGCGTACCTCACGATCCCCAACCCGGAGGGTTTGCCGGCCGACGAGCATCCCTACGTCCGTGACCTGATCCGTGACCTCGGCGTGGCGGGCATCCCGCTCCGTTCCGTCGTGGCCTGATCGCGTCGGGGCCCGGCCGGTTCATCCGGCCGGGCCCCCTGTTGAAGCAAAGTGACTCCTGTGGCTGCTTTGCGGTGAGAATATCGGTGTGCTCTGGAGGCGCATGCCGAGGACCGCTGCCTTATCGCATTTTGGGACCGTCATAATCAATGCGTAATTGGCGTGACACATATGTCACAAGTGGATTTTCTCGATAGCTGGATCTCTTTTAACATCCCAATTACTTTGGGGATGCCTTTTCGTTATGAGTGCTCCTGACGATTGGCACGTACCAAACCAGAAGTCTTCGAGGCCTGGGGTGATATGTGGCCAGCATTCAGGGGTATCACTTACGTGGGGCAGGGATCGCTCTCGTAGGTGCGTTGCAAAACGCGAGCTCGGTTTTCACGCGGGGAGATAGGAAAACTCTCAGCTCGGCCTTGTCGCAGGTGCGCGGCTTTCGAAATAACTGCCAGCCATGATCTCCTTTCTGGCGATCTTCATTTCCGTGATTCTGACCGCCTCCGCCGCATTGACGATGTGGTGGATGCTGCACGCGTGGCGCACTCCCGAAACGCTGCACGCGACCCGCTTCTCCGCTCCCGACGGCGAGCAGCGCATGTCTTTCTCCCTGCTGGTTCCGGCCCGCATGGAGGAGAACGTTCTCGCCGCCACCGTCACCGGCCTGCTCCAGTCCACCCACCGCGATTTCGAGATCCTCGTCATCGTCGGGCACGACGACCCCGGCACCGCCGCGATCGCCGCGGAACTCGCCCGTGACCACCCGGACCAGGTCCGCGTGATCACCGACACCAACCCCCGCAAGAACAAGCCCAAGGCGCTCAACACCGCGCTGCCGCACTGCACCGGCGAGATCGTCGGTGTCTTCGACGCCGAGGACGAGGTCCATCCGCTGCTCCTCGAACACGTCGACCACGAGTTCCGCAAGACCCGCGCCGACGTGCTGCAGGGCGGCGTGCAACTGATCAATTTCCACTCCAGCTGGTACAGCCTGCGCAACTGCATGGAGTACTTCTTCTGGTTCCGCAGCCGGCTGCACCTGCACGCCCGGATGGGCTTCATCCCGCTGGGCGGCAACACCGTGTTCGTCCGTACCGAGGTGCTGCGCGAGAACGGCGGGTGGGACCAGGACTGCCTCGCCGAGGACTGCGATCTCGGGGTGCGGCTGTCCACCCGGGGCAAGAAGTTCGCGGTGGCCTACGACGCGGTGCTGGTCACCAGGGAGGAGACCCCCGGCTCGATCAAGGCGCTGGTCAAGCAGCGCACCCGGTGGAACCAGGGGTTCCTGCAGGTGCTGCGCAAGGGCGAGTGGAAGGCGCTGCCCACGCTGCGCCAGCGGCTGCTGGCCAGGTTCACCCTCACCTCACCGTTCATCCAGGCGTTCACCGGCGCCGTCATCCCAGTGGGCATCCTCGCCGGTTTCCTGCTGGACGTGCCCGACGGGGTGGCGCTGATCACCTTCCTGCCGCTGCTGCCGACCCTGACCATGCTCGCCTTCGAGCTGGCCGGGCTGCACGAGTTCGGCGGTCAGTACGGCGTGCGGGTCCGGGCCGGGCACTACGCCAAGCTGATCGCGGGACTGCCGCTGTACCAGCTGATCCTGGCGGTGGCGGCGCTGCGATCGGTCTGGCGGGAGTCCACCGGCCGGGGCGACTGGGAGCTGACCCATCATGTCGGCGCCCACCTGCGGCTCAGGGAGGACACATGACCGCCGTCCTGCTGGCGCCTTCCGCCCCGCCGGTCGACGCCCCGGTCCGCCCAGCCCGCCGCCACCGGTTCCTGCCCGTCGCCGTGCTGCTGGTGCTCCTGATCGCGGCACACGCCTGGAACCTGGCCGACCAGCCCTTCCCCAACGACGACGAAGGCGCGTACATCTCGCAGGCCTGGGCCGTGCAGCACGGCCAGCTCGCGCACTACACCTACTGGTACGACCATCCGCCGCTGGGCTGGATCCAGCTCGCCGTGCTGTCCTGGCCGGGCCAGTGGCTGCTGCCCGGCCTGCCGGCGCTGGTCCACGGCCGGATCGCCATGCTCGTGGTGCTCGCGATCACCCTGCTGCTGGTGTACACGGTGGCGCGCCGGCTGCAGGGCACCCGGTGGACCGCCTTGCTGGCCATGGCGATCGCCGGGCTGTCCCCGCTGGCGCTGAGCATGCAGCACCAGGTGTACCTGGACAACTTCGCGGTCATGTGGCTGCTCGCCGCGTTCGCGCTGGCCCTGTCCCCGCGCAGGCACCTGTGGCAGCACGTGGCGGCGGGGATGGCCACCAGCTTCGCGGTGCTCTCCAAGGAGACCATCGCGATCGCCGTGCCCGCGGTGATCGTGGCGCTGTGGCAGGGCAGCCACCCGAGCACCCGGCGCTTCTCGCTGGCCGGCTTTTTCTCCGGCATGGTCTTCACCGCGTCGCTGTACCCGCTCTACGCGGCGCTGAAGGGCGAGCTGTTCGCCGGCGAGGACCACGTGTCGCTGATCGGGACGCTCGCCTTCCAGCTGCACGACCGGGCCGGCACCGGCAGCGTGTTCGTCCCCGGCACGGAAGCGCACGAGCTGCTGATGAGCTGGCTCGGCAACGATCCGGTCCTGCTCATCGGCGGACTCGCCGCGGCCGTCGCCGGCCTGGCGGTGCGGCCCGCGCGCGCCCCGGCGCTGGCCGTGCTGCTGCTGGTGGTGGTGGCCCTGCGGCCGGACGGCTACCTGCCGAAGATGTACATCGTCCAGCTGGTGCCGTTCCTGGCGCTGTCGGTGGCCGGGATCGCGACCGCCGTCGTCATCAGGACCGAACGCGGCTTCGGCAGCGCGCTGGTCACCACCGCACTGATCGTCACCGGCGCGATCGCGCTCACCGGCTGGCCGGTCACCGGCGCGCGGATGCTCACCGAGTCCACCAACGACGGGTACATGGCGGCATCCCGATGGCTCCGGGAGGAGATGCCGGTCCGGCCCGGCCAGCGCACCATCGTGGACGGCGTGCTCTGGGTGGACCTGGTCCGCGCCGGGCACGCGCCTGGCCTCGGCGCGATCTGGCACTACAAGATCGACCTCGACCCCGCCGTGCAGCGCACCCTGCCGGGCGGCTGGCGCGACATCGACTACGTGGTGTCCACCCCGGCAGTGCGCGGTGAGGCCGCGCAGCTGCCCACGCTCGCGGGCGCGCTCGCGCACTCGCGGGTGGTGGCGACCTTCGGCGCCGGCGACGGCCGGATCGAGGTCCGCGAAGTGCTCACGACGACCCGCTGACACGCCCCGAACAGGAGGCATCGTGACGCCGTCACTTTCCATCGTGATACCCACGTTCAACGAGTCCGGCAACATCGCGCCGCTGCTCGCCGAGATCGACGACACCATCGACGCGCGGACCGCGGTGGAGATCATTTTCGTCGACGACAGCACCGACGACACACCTGAGGTGATCGACCAGGAGTCCGCCGGGCGGCGCGGCAGCGTGTCGCTGATCCACCGAGCCGCGGCCACCGGAGGGCTGGCGGGCGCGGTCGCCGACGGCCTGCGGGTGGCTCGCGGCTCCTGGGTGGTGGTGATGGACGGCGACCTGCAGCACCCGCCGTCGGTGATCCCCGCGCTGATCGCCGAGGGCGAGCGGACCGGCGCGCACCTGGTCGTGGCCTCGCGCTACATCCCCGGCGGCGACCACGGCGGGCTCTCCGGGCGGCACCGGGTGCTGGCCTCCCGGCTGTCCACCCTGGCGGCCAAGGTCCTGTTCCGCCGCCTGTACCGGGTGAGCGACCCGATGAGCGGCTACTTCGCGGTGCGCCGCACCGCGCTGCGGACCGACCGGCTGCGGCCGGTGGGCTACAAGGTCCTGCTGGAGGTGATCGTGCGCTGCCAGATCCGGCGGATCAGCGAGGTCCCGTACGGCTTCCGCGAGCGCGTCGCCGGGGATTCCAAATCCTCGGTACGCGAGGGCGTGCGGTTCCTCCGGCACCTGGCCCGGCTCCGGGTCTCCACCGGCTCCGCCACCCTGGCCGGCCCGAGGGAGGCGTGATGGCCTGGCCGTACCGGCGCCGGGCGGCCGTGATGCTGGGAGCGTCGGGCGCGCTGACGCTGGCCGCGCTCGGCGCCCCGATGGCCGCCGCCGACGTGAATCTGGTCAAGAACCCCGGCATGGAGATCCTCGACGGAACCACCGGCTTCCCGCAGTGCTGGGAGAAGTCCGGGTACGGGGACAACGACCACACCTTCACCGTGACCGGCACGGCGTACGGCGGCTCCCGGGCGATGGACCTCACCATCACCCGGCTGGCCGGCGGCGACCGCAAGGCGATGATGACGGAGGACCCGGACTGCGCGCCGCCGGTGAGCCAGGGACACCAGTACGACCTGTCGGTCTGGTACACGACGTCGCAGCCCAACACGGTGATCACGGTGTTCCGGCACGACACGACGGCCGGCTGGCAGTGGTGGACCGATTTGGCCGCGCTGCCGGTCACCGGAACGTTCCAGCAGGCCCTGGTGCGCACCCCGCCGGTGCCACCCGGCACCGACCGGCTCACCTGGGGAGTGACCAACTACGGCGTCGGGACCCTGGTCACCGACGACTACGCGATGGTGGACACCGCCGCCCCGGTCCCCGACACGCCGTGCGCCGGCACCGGCCCCGAATGCGTCGGGCAGTGGCAGGTGCGCCCCGAGCTGTCGCCGGCCCGGGCGATGCACGCGGTGCTCCTGCACACCGGCAAGGTCCTGCTCATCGCCGGATCGGGCAACGACACCGACCTGTTCCAGGCCGGCACCTTCAAGACCACCCTCTACGATCCCGTGGCCGGCACCTTCACCGACATTCCCACCCCGGCCGACTTCTTCTGCGCGGGTCACGTCCAGCTCGCCGACGGCCGGGTGCTGGTGATGGGCGGGAACAAGGACTACGCCGCGCCGGACGGCAGCGTCGGGTACAAGGGCCTGAAGGTCTCCTACATCTTCGATCCGGCCACCAACTCCTACACCCGCATCAACGACATGCTCGCCGGGCACTGGTACCCGTCCGCCACGATCATGGGCAACGGCGACGTCATCTCGCTGGGCGGTCTGGCCGAGGACTCCTCCGGCACCGTGGTCAACGAGCATTACTCGGCCGCGCAGGGACAGTGGCTGCCGATGGGCCAGGCCAAGCAGGCGTGGAGCTTCTGGGGCCTGTACCCGGCGATGATCCTGCTCCAGGACGGGCGGCTGTTCTACACCGGCTCGCACGTCTTCGGGCCCGGGCTGCCCGGCACCGGCGCGTCCATCTACGACTACGACGCGGGCACCATCACCGATGTGCCGGGGCTGCGCCGCAAGGACGAACGCGACCAGTCGATGAGCGTGCTGCTGCCGCCGGCGCAGGACCAGAAGGTGCTCACCGTGGGCGGCGGCAACCACACGGTCAGCCCCAGCGCGCACCGGCTGACCGACCTGATCGACCTCAAGCAGCCCGCACCGGCGTACGTGCCAGGCCCCGACCTGCCGCACGGCCACTACACCGACGGCACGCCGCAGACCGGCGCGGAGGGAAAGGTCTACCTGTCCACGGTGATCCTGCCGGACGGGAAGGTCTTCGAGACGGGCGGCGCGCTGCACACCTACCGGGAGACACCGGTCTTCGAGGCCTCCATGTACGACCCGGCGACCAACGCCTTCACCCCCGGCATGGCGACCGACCCGGTGCCCCGCACCTACCACTCCTCGGCCGTGCTGCTGCCCGACGGGCGCGTGCTGACCTTCGGCAACAATCCCGGTGACGGCAGCTTCGACCTGCGCATCTCGATGTACTCGCCGCCGTACCTGTTCCGTGGCGACCGTCCCGTCATCACGTCCATCCCCAACACCCAGTGGACGTACGGCTCGGCGCAGCGCATCGTGACCGACGGCCCGATCGTCAAGGCGTCGCTGATCCGCCCGGCCGCCGTCACCCACTCCTCCGACCCCAACCAGCGGTACGTCGACCTGCCGCTGACGGTGTTCCCCGGCAACGTGATCGATCTGAACCTGACGACGAACCCGAACATCGCACCGCCAGGCTGGTACATGCTCACCGTGGTCAACGCGGCCGGGGTGCCGTCGGCGGCCAGCTGGGTACACGTGGGAGGCGCATGATGAGGATCCGGCTCGCGGCGGCCCTGACGGCCGCCGCCGTGGCGGTGCCGTCCGCCGTGCTCTTCGCCGCCCAGGCGTCCGGCGCACCGGGCGCGCGTCCGGCTCCCGCCGTCCAGGCCACCCCCGGCCCGCATGTGCTGCCGTTCGCGAAGAAGCTGCGGTCACCCCGGCCGCGGCTCACCGCCCGGCCGAAGAAGACCGCCATCCCGGCCAGCATCGACGGCTGCGACCACGCCTACGGCACGGCCGGGCAGTGCGTGCCGTGGGACTTTCCCAAGCTGGCCAGAGGCGAGAGCCGCTGCGACTGGATCCGGGCGCACAAGCTCGCCGGGATCACCGTCAACAACCCGCGGGACCGACATCGGCTGGACCCCGACCGGAATGGGATCGCATGCGACAACTGACGTACCGGGCCGCGACGGCACTGGTGCTGCGGCACCGGCGCAAGATCACCTTCGCCGGCGTCGGCAGCACCTGCTTCGCGGTACAGTACCTGCTGCTCACCAGCCTGATGGTGGCAGGCGTGCGCGCCCCCATCGCCAACGCGGTGGGCATCGCGGTCTCGGCCCAGCTCAACTTCACCCTCAGCTCACTGCTGACCTGGAAGGACCGGCCAGGCGGTTCCCCGCGCCGGGTGCTGGGCCGGCTGCTCGCCTACAACGCCACCGCGATGACCGCTCTCTGCGTGAACACCGCAGTCTTCACCCTGGCCTACCGAACGGCGGGCATCTCCGCCGCCGCAGCGGCCGGAGTGGCCGCCGGCATGGTGTTCAACTACGCCGGCTCAAACCACCTGGTGTTCCGCGGACATCGGCCGGACCTCCGGGGGTGAGGCGCAGCACTGAGCCAGGATGACGCCAGTGGTGCCGCATGCGGGAAGAATTCCGGCCACGATCGGGACGGATCCCGTGGATGCCTGTTTGATGCACAGTTGTGGCCGTCGCCGCCCGTAACGCGCCGCATCCTTACCCGCCAGGCCATATCGCAGTTTTGGTATGCGTCATGTGGTAGTAAAGATTTCCGTCGATCACCAAATAATGGGCGGGATTTGGCGTGGCAGAAATCTACATGTATGCCGACGAAACCGGAAATATGGATCTAACCAGGACGCCGGGCGCGAGCCTCTATTTCGGCTTTGGCACCGCCGTCTTTGTTGGAGAGCACGGAAAAGAGATATGGGAGGGCTTGCGGCTCCGCTGCGATCTGGAGCGGCGCGGTGTGAATCTTCCACGCGGCCTCCATGCGAAGGACGACTCGCATGCGACCAGAGAAGAGGTCTTCGATCTGATCGGCCGGCAGGTACCCCGGCTCGACGCCACCTTCCTCTGCAAGTCCAGGGCACACCCGTCGATCCGCGAGCGTTCGCACTGGCTCTACAAGTTGGCGTGGTATTCCCATTTCAGGGAGCTACTGCCCCTCATCAGCCGGTCTGGCGACACGATCTATGTGATCGTAGCCACCCTGACAACCAATCGCAGGCTGATGGACGCACGCGAAGCGTTGGCGGACGTATGTCGCGAACTGGCGGCGGATCGAGATGTCGTACTTTGCATCTGGGACGCGCAGAGCGCGTGGGGAATCCAGGTGGCGGACTACAGCTTGTGGGGAGTGCAGCGGATCCTCGAAGGCCGCCAGTGCAAATGGTTCGAAACCCATATCCAGCCGAACCTGGCATCGCTGCTGACCCCATGGGGAACCGCATAATTGAGGCCGGCTATCCCAGTTTCCCGGGAAGAAGTCCCCTGGACCTCTTGTCACCGACCACGTCCAGTACACGCCATCCATCCACGCCCGTCAACCGGATTGGCCAGTCTTGCCTCGTAGTTGATCGGTTTCCTTCACAGCGTCCATCGCAATCGGGTGCTGTTCTGGTATGTGCACGGCGCCCTCTGGGGGCGTTTCGCAGGGTCTACCGAGACCGTACTCACCCAGGATTACGACACGGTGGAACGCTCCGGGATCGATGGACTGATCGCGTCCATCGAGCGGTGGCGCGGCGGCAACCTGAGTTAGGAGTCCGGCCCGCGGGTCTTCTTCGTCCGCAACCCACCTTCGCCGTGCTCGCAATAATCCCGCTGCCAGGCGAACAAGGATCGCCGCGACACGTTGAGAATCCGCGCGACGTCATCGGGAGACTTGCCCTGCTCCAGCAGGAATACCGCGCGCCGCCAGCGTCCCGCCATCGGCGTGCCCGACCCAAGCCGCGAGGGTCACGTCAGCACCCCGCCCGCCGCGAGGTAGGTCAGGCGGGAGCGGCGGCTGTCGTACAGCGTCACCTCACCCTTGCCGGGCACGCCCACCTTGGCCATGATTCGTACGCCCGGCGACGTAGCCAGTCCGAGCGCTGCGGCGCGCCGAGTTCGTCGGCGAAGGGCTGGCTCGGCTCTGGTGGCGGGTGCTCACCGGCGTATTGCGGTCAAGCGGCCGCGATCGCGATCACGAGCGCGGTGCCGGTGACGATGACGAGCGCGGGCACCACCAGCCAGAAGCGCTGGGTGCTGCCGGTCAGTCGCCGAGTCCAACGGTAGAACGAGGTCGCTTGGTGGCGCTCGTCCGACGCGTTTAGCACCTCGGTGATTGTCGGGTCGTCGGCCACGAAGAACCGCTCGTCGAGGACGGCCCTGAATCGTTCTGCCCGGCGCCGGTTTCGCTGATAGAGCTCCGTGTACGCAGCAGCAAAGGCCAGCCCGATGACGCCAATGAAGATGACCAGCAGGCTGACGGGCAATTCATCACGCCTGAGATTCCCGTCGGCGGCGATGACGGCTACCAGCGCCGACGCCACCACCAGGACGATGTTGACGGCGTTCGCCCGTAAGGTCTCCGCGTGTCGCGCATGTGCCCGCATATCCGAGTACATACCCCAGAGCAGGTCCTTCTGGGCCTGCGGCCTGCTGGAGTCGTCGCTCACGGTGATCTCCAATGGATCCTGCATTGTTGGGCTACTTCACATTGATGCCTGTACGACGGACTCTGTAAAGCAGTGAATCGACGATGCCCTCGTGCTGACGACGGGATACCAGATGCCACGGCGTAACGATGTACCCGACTGGCGGGCGTTGCCGCACCAGGTCCTGCTGGCGCTTGATGCCTGGCTGGAGCACGAGGGAGGCGAGCTCACCCACAAGGGGTGGTTCACGGCCGGGCGCGGGCGCGACCCAGTCGGGCTGATGGAGCGCTCCAGCGGCCAGGATCAGCGCAATCTGATCGCGAAGTTCTACCGGCCCCCGATCCAGCTCAAGGTGGACAAGGTTAAGGACGCTGGCAAGTCGGCGAAGACGTTTCCACATCTCGCGCGGCCGTACGGTGAACCTGTCGCGTTGGGCGGCTGGTGGCTGGTCTTCCAGGACGTCGCGCGCGGTGATCTCGGGACCGTGCGTCCGTTGCTGGAGCCGGTGTTGAACGGCGATCCGGATGCGGCAGCGTACTGCAAGGACATCATCGGCTCGATCGTTCAGGACTGGAACTCCGGCGACGGCGTGGATCCGCCGCAGCGGCGATCGGTGCCCGTCGAGCACTTCATGCGTGCGATCCTCGGCGAACGGATGGATCCGAACGGCCCCATCCAGCGCTGGGCGAGCGGGGCGAACGTCCCCGGCAGCGGCCATCCGGAGACCGTGACCCAACCCGGTTGGGGCAGGATCCTGCCCAATCCGTTCATGTTGCTGAACAACCGTGCCTACTCCCGCCTGCCTCTGGATTCGGTGGTGACCGGGAGGGCACACGGTGATCTGAGCGGGCGGAACATCCTGCTGCCGATGGGCCCGCATCCTCGGCCCGAGGAGTACATCCTCATCGACCTCGACCGCTTCGACCCCGGGGCGCCGCTGGCACGCGACCCAATGCACCTGCTGGTCGCCCTCGCCATGGATCTGCTGCAGCGTGATCACTTCGACGCATCTGCCCGCCGCGACCTCATCGAGGTCATCGTCGACCCGGACGTACGAACCGGCAGCGGCATCGGGCAGCGGTTCAGCCGGATCAGCGCTGCTATCCACGAGGGACCTGCGGGGTGGGCGCGGAGTTCCGGCCATGGAAAGGAGTGGCGGGAGCAGACCGTGCTCGCGCTGGTGGCCGCCGCCCTGATGCATGTCGGTCGCAAATTTTTCGCCGACGATGACAGAGAGTGGTGCTTTCACCTGGCGGCCGCGGCGACCGCGCGGTATCAGACCCTGACCACGCGGGATGACGCGTTCGCGCCACGGCGGCAGGCCGTACGGACGACCACGCCTCAAACGAGCTCCCCGCCTGGCCGGGGAGTCGACCCTGGCGAGCCGATGGACACGGCACGGCTGGTCGTGCTGCACGCACCGGACGGCGACGGCTTCGTGACCATGCTGACCGATCGCCTGGCCACCATGCCGATCGATGCTCGTCCCCAGGGCGCTGGCGTGGCGGAGGCCAACGAGGTCGCTCGGGCCGACATCGTGGCAGTCGTAGTCACCACCGACCTCCTCGCCAGCCAGGCGCATCGCCAGACGGTCGAACTGGCCGCGCGCCGCGAACTGCCGGTGTTGTGGCTGCGGGTTCATCCGGTGGACGGACAGCCGGAGCTGTCAGAGGACGACGGCTGTTACGACTTCCGTGCGGCCGGGCGAGCGCAGTGGGAAGAGCTGATTGCCCACCTGCGCTGGATCGGGTCGCCCTCCTACCTGATCAGCCTGTACGGCCGGCGCCTGCGACGACTCAACGAAGGTTTCAGAGATGCGGAGGGCACGGCACGAGAGCGCATCAACCAGGAGTGCGAGCTGCTGGAGAAACGCCTCGAAGCCCAGACGGCACGTCGAACGAACCGAGGACACCCCTCCACCACCCGCGCTGTGCCTACGACAGGCCGCGCCCCGGCGCCCAGCAGCCGGGAAAACGGATTACGTTGCTACGGCCAGCCCTTGCCCGCACCACCGGACGAACCGCTGGATCGGCTCAACGAGACGGACCAGCTGATCGCCCTTCTCGAATCTGGACACGGGCCGGTCGCGCTGATAGGCCCCGACGGGTTCGGCAAGACCGCGATGATCTCACGGCTTCGTCGTCGCATCCGTGACGACCGTGGCGTTCTGCCTATCGACGGCTTCGTCTACCTGCCCGCGCGCGGCCCTTACCCGATCAACGCGGTGACGGTGCTCAGCGCGATCGCCGAGGTGGCACTAGACTCCGACCAGGTGAGGCGCGTTCATGCCGACGTCAGGAGTTCGGCGTTGCCGTGGCCGCAGAAGGTGCGTCAGGTGCTCTCGGCCATCACCGAGGGCACGCGCGTGCTTCTCGTCCTCGATGATGTCCAGGATCTGGTCGACGGCGACGGCCGATTCGTCGACCGGCAGCTCATCGACACCCTGACCATGGCATTGGAGCAGGCGGAGCAGAAGCTTCAGCTGCTCATGGTGACTACTCAGGTAGTGGTGGAGCCGGTGCCGAACGTCACCTCACTCCCGCTCAACCACGGGCTCGACGAGGACCACGCCTGGGACCTGTTGTGCGCGATGGATCATCCCGACGAGTTGCTCGACCTCGCCCCGCACCAGGGTGTCGCCACCGATCTGACGGCACTGACCGCTGGGCACCCGCGCGTGCTGGAACTGGTGGTCGCCCTGCTGCACGGCGACCCGACCCTTACCCTTCCCCGCCTGGTCGAACAGCTGAAGCGGGAAGGGCTGACCGGGCCGAGCCTGCTGCCGTCGCTGCTGGAGCGGGCGCTGGGCGGACTCGACCGCACCGAACAGCGGGTACTGCAGGCCCTGGCCGTGCTCGGCCAGCCCGTGGAGCCCACGGCCGTGGACGCGGTGCTCGCCCGCTACCTTCCCGGTCAGGTCAACGAACCCACCCTCAACGAGCTCGTACGGCGACGCCTGATCCGCAGAGACGGACGCCGTTTCGCTCTCCCCCGCGACCCCGACGGAACCTGCCTGTTAGACGGGCTGGACCTCGGCGTTCCCAGCGACCGCACCCGCGAGCCACGCCCCTTGACACAGCGGGCCCTCTACGGGCTAGCCGCTGAGCACTTCGCGGCGTCCGCGCCGCAGGTGCTCGGCGAGGAGGACGTGCTCCGCCGGCTCGCCGAGGTGGAGATGCGTCTGGCCGGCGGGGAGCGGGAGAAAGCGCTTGAGGTCATGAACCTGCTGGACAACAGCTCATGGAGTTCATGGCTGGCGAATTTGCGAGACCGCGTCCCCCAGGAGGACGATTACCTTGACGTTCACAACCTGGCGTCGAAGGCTGCGGCACGCTTGCGCCAGGACTACGCCGACGGCGCGATCCGCGATCTGAAGGATGCGATCGAGATCTGCCGCCGTCCTCATCACCGTCTGCGGCAGAGCAGCTGTGATGTAGCCATTCAGCTCGGGGATGCGCACCTGCACGACGGCGATTGCGTCCAGGCCGCGGCGTGGTACCGGTACGCCTTGAGCGAGGTCAAGAAGGACTGGCACCTGGAGATCGGGCGGGCCAGGGCCGGGCTCCTGCGCTGCCACTACGAGTGGGGGAAATTCGAGGAGGCGCTGAACGACTACGAGCGTGCCAAGGAAGCCCTCGGTCACAGCGACGAGCCCGGCGCAGCGCGTTCCAGCCTCGGCCTGGAACTCTCACTCGGCATGGTCTACGCCTCCCGCGGCGATCTGCTGGAGGCCAGGCAAGTCCTGCGCCTGGGACAGCACGCGGCCGAGGAGCGCAAGCAGATCCGCCTGGTAGGCGCCTTCGTCGGCCAGCGTGCGGTGATCTGTCTAGACACCGGGGAGCCCGACAAGGCTATCGAGATCGCGACGGAAGCCGTGAATCTCGGGGCGCGAACGAACAACGTTCCACTCTGCCGGGAGGCGGCCACCGTCCTGGCGCAGGCCCATCTCAGCAGAGGCGCGGATACGGACAGCCTCATGGCGGCCCAGGCGGCCGCCGACAACGCCGTGCGTCTCAGCCAGTCAAACCGCGCTGGGGTTGCCTTCGCGGTGCAAGGCATTGCTCTGCTGCGCTTGAGGAAGACCGCGCCGGCGAGGGCCGCGTTCAGCCTCGCGCACGACCGAGCGGAACGACTCTGGCGTGCCGATCGAGGCAACTTCGAGGTAGCAGACCTGCTGGGCCTGGCCAGCTGCGGACTCGCCATCTGCGGGGAACGCGAACGATTCCGCGAGGCCGAGGAAGCGTTCGTACGCGCACGGGAGATCGCACGGACGCAGACTGTCGTGCTGAGGGTGCAGCGCCTCTTCCGGCAATTGGCGCCGACTCTGGATGCGCGGACGGAACCCGTCCTGGCCGCCGCGAGTGGGCCGTACCCCGACAGCTACCCGTGATTGATCCCCCCAGGAACCGGCTAGGCGGGCTCGTTCTCAATCCACAACGGCAGGGGTTGCGGCTGCCACTCAGGGTCTGCGTCGCCGTCGCGTGGGGTGAAGGGCGGCGGTTCGCCCGTGCCGTCCCCCCAGCGAGTCATCATGGATCTCGCCTCCCCCGCGGTTGGAGCGCTCGCATCCATGACGCTAGGTACGGATTGGTCTGCGCATCCATGACACCCGTCCATGTCGGTATACCGCCACATCTGGCGCTTTCCGGGCGTGTACCGCTGTCGTCGGGCCGTGCGGCTGGCAGACTACCGCGGTGTTCGTTCGGATAGCCGTCTTCGATCCGCTGCCGGTGTACCGGCATGGCGTCATGGCCACCCTGCGAGAGGCCGGGCTGGGCAGCGAGTCGCCGGATGACATCTTCACCTGGATGGACGACGATCACCTCCGCCTCGTGGTGTTGTCCTTACAGGCCGGTAACGACTGGGAACGTCTTGGCCGACTGTGTCGTACCTACAACGACGTCCTCGTCGTAGCATTGCTGCCCGACGACGCCGTCACCACGCACGTGCGCGCGTTGGCGTCTGGCGCGGTCGCCGCGCTGCCACGCGATGCGCAACCGTCTGCGGTGCGAGCGACGGTGGAGGCCGTAATCGGCGGCCGCACCGTGCTTCCCATCGACGTGCTGCGCGGTCTGACATCGCACCGCGCCTCGACGTCGCCGGACGCCGCGGTGCCGTCGCCGCGAGAGCTGGAGTGGTTACGCCATCTCTCTACCGGTGCCATCGTCGCCGAATTGGCCGACCAGGCCGGGTATTCGGAGCGGATGATGTTCCGCCTGCTCCGCGACCTCTACAAGCGGATGCGGGCTGGCAACCGTACAGAAGCACTCCTGCTCGCCCGAGAAAATGGCTGGATCTGAACGCGCCGGATGTGGCGGCATGCCGAAACTCCTATTGCGTCATGGACCCGCAGTCGAATCGGTACCTAGCGTCATGGATGCGAGCGCTCCAACCGCGGGGGAGGCGAGATCCATGATGACTCGCTGGGGGGACGGCACGGGCGAACCGCCGCCCTTCACCCCACGCGACGGCGACGCAGACCCGTTGTGGGAGCCGAAGCCCTTACCAGGTCAGGTCGACGTGCCGTCGCCCCGGGAGCTGGAGTGGTTACGCCATCTCTCCACCGTCGCCACTGTCGCCGAACTGGCCGACCGCGTCGGGTATTCGGAGCCGATGATGTCCCGCCTGCTCGACGACCTCTACAAGCGGATGCAGGCCCGTGACCGTACAGAAGCACTCCGACTCGCCCGAGAACGCGGCTGGCTCTGAACGCGGGGAGACGAGCTCCATGATTGTTCGCCGGGGACGGCACGGGCCACCCACCGCCCTTCACCGCGCGTGACGGCGACGCAGCCCCGGCGTGGCGGCCGAAGTCCCTACCAGGTCAGGCCAACTGTGGGAAACGAGCAGCGAGGGCCAGGTGGATAGGGGTCGCCTGGTCATCCTGCGGGGCGCTGGAGCGAGCACGTCGCGTCGCTCGCCGACGTCCCCGAGCTGCCCATGGCAGCGACTGACAAGGCCGGCCTTCCTACCATCGGTCTGCTCGCGTACACGCGCCCGAGGGCGTTGCCCGTCTCACGGCTCCTGACGACCAGCAGGCTCAGCCTTCGACCGCAACCCGACGGCAGCCTCGTCCTGCACGGACTGGATCTCGACCGCGTCGTCGACCCCGATCGGCCGCCGACGACGCGGGGCGCGGAAGCCGAGGAGCTTCTCCGGCGACTGGAAGAGGTCGTCAGCCTCGCGGAGCGGCCGGAGATCGCGAGGCTGCAGATCGGCCGGCGCTCGATCCCGGTGGACGGGAAGACAGTCGAGGGTTTCGTCGGCGAGGGGGAGTGGTTCTACGCGATCGCCACCCACAGTGGCGTGACCCTTGCGCCTCTCCTCGCCGAGTACTGCGTGCAAGAGGTGGTGCGCGGCGGTCGAGTCGAGGAGCTCTCGTCGTTCCGGCCCGAGCGCTTCGCCGGGCTGTCGCAGCGACCGGAGACTCCGCGGGCGACGGTTCCGGGCGATCAATAGCAGGCGTGCCTACGGGGTGACGGCTTGGGGGTCGGTGTCTTCCTCGCGGAGTACGTCGTCGGCCATCTGGTCGTACTTGGCGACGCGGGCGCGGCCGGTTTCGCCGAGTTGTTCGACTACGGCGGCGACCAGGGTTTCGATGAGTGCTACGGCGGGGGTGAGTGAGTCGAATGGGGAGGGGGAGCGGACTTGGCCGGGGAGGACCACGTCGGCCACTGCGGCGGCGGGGGACAGCCAGGGGTCGGTGAATAGGATGATTTTCACGTTGCGGGAGGCCGCGGCGCGGGCGAAGGCGATCGTTTCGCGTTGGTAGCGGCGGTAGTCGAAGAGGACCAGGACGTCGCGGCGGCCCATGTCGAGTAGGTGGGCGGCGTGGTCGGCGGTGGAGCCGGCGATGTAGGTGGCGTGCGGGCGGAGCTGGTGGAGGTGGGCGATGAGGTAGTGGGCCAGGATTGTGCTGAACCGGCCACCGGCCGCCGACACGCGCCGGGCGGGATCGGCCAGTAGCCCGGCCGCTTTGACCAGCTCGCCCTCGGGGAGCTGGTCGAAGGTCATCGCGGTGGCCTCCAGTAGGACGCGCCGGGAGCGGCCCAGGACCCCGTCGTCGTGCCCCGTGCCCTCTTCGGTGGTGGGTTCGCCGTACTGGGTGAGCGGGGAGGAGTAGCGCTGCTGGGTTTCGCGTTTGAGCGCTTGCTGGAGTTCCGGATAGCCCTGGAAGCCCAGCCGGTACGCCAGCCGGAGTACGGTGGCCGGGCTGGACTGGGCCAGTGTGGCCACGGTCGCCAGCGGCTCGAGACCCGCCGTGGGGTAGCCGGCCAGCAGTGCGCGGGCGACCCGCTGCTCGGCCCGGGGGAGGTCGGGAAGCACGTCGCGCAGCTGTGCCGCCACCGTGCGCGGCTCGGTCGTGCCGGGCATGCTGTCTCCTTCTGCGTGACCGGTCATCGCGGTCGCATCAGGGATACTCGCACGGACGGGAGAGCGGCGCGAACCCCACGGCCGGCGGTCATTCGGTCGCCGCCAGGCCGCACCAGCTGACCGCGGTCAGCGCGTAGGTCTTGGCCGATTGGATGAGCTGGGCGATCTCTACGTACTCGTTCTCGGCGTGCGCGGTGTAGCCGACTCCGGGGCCGTACACCAGGCCGCCGATGTCCTTGCGGTCCATCCAGGTCAGGTCGCAGACCCCCATGAAGCCGGTGGTCAGCGGGACCTGTCCGGCCGCGGTCGCGTGGGCGTGGGCCACGGTGGCGGCGATCGGCGCGTCGTCGGGCAGCGCGTACGGCGGCCACAGGAGCTTCCACTCGAATACCGGGGGATGGGCGCGCAGCCACGGGTCGCGGCGGCAGGCGTCGGTGACGCGGGTTTCGATTTCGGCCATCACCTCCTCGTTGGTGCGGCCGGGGTGGTGGTAGACGCAGTACTCCACGGTCAGCTCGTCGGCCAGGAAGAACGGCACCAGGATGCCGGACGGATTGGCCCGCAGCACGCCGGGTAGCAGGTTGAAGTAGCCGGGCGGGAAGAGCGGGTGCCGGTCGTGCCCGGCCCACTCGTCCTCCAGGGCGCGCAGTGCCTGGTAGACGATCCAGAACTTGTCCACCGTGTTGACGCCCAGGGCGTCCCCTTCCAGGGTTGGGTGGATGGTCATGCCGCGCAGCCCCGAATGTGCGGTCTTGCCCTCCATGGTGATGGAGAACCACAGCAGGCCGGGCGTCACCGGCACCATCGCGGGCAGCGTGCCACGCTGGCCGGACGGTTCGCACACGATGGCCGCGTCCGCGCCGAACCCGGCCTCCAGCACGGCGGTGGTGCCGGCCTCGTGGTCGCCCACCTCTTCCCCGACGACCGCCTGGAGGACCAGGTCACCCGCCAGGCGCAGGCCCGCGCGGCGCAGCGCGACGGCGGCGTACGCGGCGGCGATCAGGCCGCCTTTCATGTCGGTGGCGCCGCGGCCGGTGACCCGGTCGCCGGTGACCACCGCCCGGAAGGGGTCGCCGTGCCAGCGGTCAAGACGCCCGGGCGGCACCACGTCCACGTGCCCGTTCAGCAGCAGCGAGCGCCCGCCGCCCGTGCCGGGCAGGACGCCGACCACGTTGTCCCGGCCGCGTTCCACGGTCACCGTGGTGAGGTCGGCGCCCGCCTCGGCGTACAGGTCGGCGAGCAGCGCGCTCATCTCGCCCTCGGCGCCGACGACCTTGCTGTACTCCTGGCCCGGGTAGCGGGGGTTGATGCTGGGCACGGCGATGGCCTCGGCGAGAGTGTCCACCATCCGGGCGGCCAGGCCGTCCACCTCGGCGAGGATCCGGGCCGTCGGGTCGCCGTCCTGGCTGATCATGCGTTCTCCTCTGCGGTGGCTGGGCGTCTCGATGGGCGGGGCAGGAGGCCGGCCAGTCCGGCCAGACCCTTCGGGGCGATCCAGAGGACCACCAGGATGAGCAGCGCGACCGTCACGTCGCGCCACGCCCCGGCGTCCTGGAGCGCGTCGGTGACCAGGGTGACCACGACGGCGCCCGCGATCGGGCCGTACACGCTGCCGCTGCCGCCCAGGAAGATCATGCTGAGCAGCAGGGTCAGGTAGCCGAAGCCGAACACGTCGGTGCTGACCACGCCGTTGAGGAAGGTGTTGAAGGCGCCCGCCACCCCGGCCACCGCGGCGCCGATCATGAAGACGATCAGGTGCTGCCGCACCCGGGAGACGCCCCGGCTGGTGGCCAGGGCCTCGTTGTCGCGGATCGCCAGCAGGGACAGGCCGAGCGTGGAACGGGTGATCAGGCGGACCAGCAGGGTGGTGGCGAACAGCAGCGCCGCGCCCAGGAAGTAGTAGCCGATCCGGCCGTCGGCCCGCAGGCTGGTCTCCCCGAGGGTCAGCCGGGGGATGCCGACGATGCCGTTGGAGCCGCCGGTCAGGCCCGCCTGGCCGAGCACCAGGTAGATGCAGAGCTGGGAGAAGACGTAGGTGGCCAGGCCGACGTAGATGCCGCGCAACCGCAGCACCGGCAGGAAGGCCACCAGCGAGGCCAGCACGGCCGACACCCCGGAGATCGGCAGCGTCAGCCACGGGTCGATCCCGGTCCGGGTGGCCAGGATGCCGGCCGTGTAGGCGCCGATGCCGAAGAAGCCGATCTGGGCGAAGTTGAAGATGCCGGCGAAGCCGAGGGTGAGGTTCCAGCCCAGGGCGAGCATGCCGTACATGGTGATCAGGATCAGCAGCAGCCGGGTGTGCGGGTCGGTGAGGACCAGCGGGAGCACGGCCAGCACGATCGCGTAGGCGGGCCACCCGGCCCAGGCGCGCAGGTTCCCCATCACGCGCTCCTCACCTGGTTGCGCAGCAGACCCTCCGGGCGGGCCAGCATGATGACGATCATGGCCAGGAAGACCAGGACCGGGCTCCACGACAGCCCGAAGTAGTACGTGGTCACCGCTTCGAGCAGGCCGATGGCGTACGCGCCGGCGATGGTGCCGCCGAGGCTGCCCGCACCGCCGAAGGCGAGCACCACGAAGGCGCGCAGCAGCGGATCGTCGCCCATCGCCGGCGAGATGAACCGCATGCTGCCCAGCAGCACCCCGGCCACCGCCGCCAGCCCGATCGCGATGGTCACCACGAACAGGTAGACCCGGCGCGGCGAGATGCCCAGGAGCTGGGCGTGCTCGCGGTTCTGTTCCAGCGCCCGCACGGTCAGCCCGATGCCGGTGCGCCTGAGCGCCAGGGCCAGCAGGCCGACCAGCACCGGCGCCAGGACGATGGTGACCAGCTGGGTGCCCTGGACGACCGAGCCGCCCAGCTCGATCCTGGCCGAGCCGAGCGGCGGGAGCTGCTTGATCTCCGGCCCCCACAGCAGCAGCGCGGCGGACTGCAGCAGCATGGTGGCGGCCAGCGTGGCCACCATCACCAGCATGTCCCCGTTGGGCCGCCGGATGAACGGGCTGACCAGCAGGAACTCGTAGGCCACGCCGAGCAGGGCCAGCGCCAGCACGCCGCCGATCAGGGCGGGGAGCAGGGGCAGCCCGGCGCGGTCCAGGAGCGTCCAGGACAGGTACGCCCCGAACATCAGCAGCGCGCCGTGCCCGAAGTTGAACACCCGCAGGGTGGACCAGATCAGCGTGAGCCCGGCCGCCATGAGCAGGTAGAGCCCGCCCAGGACGAGGGCGCTGGTCAGGATGGCGCTAACGCCGTTCATCGGCGGACCCTCCCAGGAAGAGCGACATCATCGCGTCGCGGCCGACGGTCGCGTCGGAGGCGCCGCTGTGCACGATGTCGCCGTGCAGCACGACGTGGTAGCGGTCGGTGAGACTGAGCACCAGCTCCATGTCCCCGTCCACCAGGATGATCGAGGAGACCTCGGCGCGGATCCGCAGGATGCACTCGCTCAGCTCGTGCTTGACCTTGGGCGACAGGCCGAGGGTGGGCTCGTCGAGGATGAGCAGGGTGGGCCGGGCCATCAGGCCCATCCCGAGGCTGACCATCTGGCGCTCGCCGCCGCTCAGCGTGCCGGTGAGCTGGCCGCGGCGCTCCTTCAGGCGGGGGAAGACGGTGAAGACGTGGTCCAGGCCGTCCCGCCAGGTCGCGAGGTGGCCGCTGGAGGCGGCCGACAGGCGCAGCGCCTCCGCCACGGTGAGCTGCGGGAACAGCCGGGAGCCCTGCGGGACGTGGATGAGGCCGCGGCGGACCAGGTCGCGCGGCGAGCGGCCCCGGGTGTCGCTGCCCGCGTAGGCGACGGAACCGGAGGTCGCCCGGTGCAGGTTGGACACGCAGCGCAGCAGTGTGGTCTTGCCGTGCCCGTTGGGGCCGAGCAGGCCGATCGCCTCGGCCGCGCCGACGCGCAGCGAGATCCCGCGCAGGACCTTGGTGTGGCCGTAGCCCGCGGTGAGATCGGTCACCGTCAGCAGGTCGTCGTTCATCGCGCCGCTCCCGGCCCCAGGTACGCCTCGACCACGCGGGCGTCGGTGAGCACGTCGGCGGGGGCGCCGGTGACGATCACCCGGCCGCTGTCCAGCACGGCCATCCGGTCGGCGAGCGCCTCCAGCACCGACAGCACGTGTTCGATGATCACCATCGTGGTGCCGGTGGCGTGGATCCGGGTCAGCAGGCGGATCAGGGCGTCCTGGTCGGCGGGGTCCAGTCCGGCCGCCGGCTCGTCCAGCAGGAGCACGGACGGGCGGCTGACCAGGGCACAGGCGATCATCAGCCGCTTGCGGTCGATCAGCGAAAGACCGTCGGCCGGGCGGTCGGGGTCGCCGCCCAGCTCCACCTGCTCCAGCGCCTCGGCGCAGCGGGCCCGGTCCCACCGGGCGGTACGGCCCGCCCCGCCGTACGCTGAGCCGATCCGGACGTTCTCCCGGACGGTGAGGGACTCGAAGACGGCCTCGGTCTGGAAGGTGCGCTTCAGCCCGGCCTTGGCGAGCCAGCGCGGGGAGCGGTGCTGGACCTCCCGGCCGCCGAAGAGCACCCGGCCCGAGTCGGGCCGGATCGGGATGCCGGTCAGCAGGTTGAACAGCGTGCTCTTGCCCGCGCCGTTGGGACCGGCCAGGCCGAAGACCTCGCCCTGCCGTACCTCGATGGACACCCCGTCCACGGCGCGGAGGCTGCCGAAGGACTTGGTGACCTCCTCGGCGGCCAGCAGCACCGTCATGACGCCTCCGGTCCGCGCCAGTCGCCCTGGGCGAGGAAACCGCCGTCCACCGGCAGCAGCACGCCGGTGACGAAGGAGGCGCCGGGCGAGGTGAGGAAGGCCACCACGGAGGCGATCTCGTCCGGGGAGCACTGGCGGGCGATGGGCTGGCGGGCGGCGGCGGCCTCCCGCTGGCGCAGCGACTCGGCGGCGTCCTCGGGGCTGAGCAGGCTGCGCGAGTCGCCCATGTCGTTGTCCACGTAGCCGGGGAGCACCGCGTTGACCCGGATGCCCAGCGGGCCGCCCTCGATGGCGAGTTGCCGGGTGAGGTTGGCGATGGCGCCCTTGGCGGCGGAGTAGGCGGGGTAGGCGGGCAGGCCGGTCACCCCGAAGATGGACGACAGGTTCACCACCGCGCCGTCTCCGGCGCGGGCCAGCAGCGGGAAAGCGGCCCGGCCGCACAGGAAGGTGCCGGTCACGTTGACGTCCAGCACCCGCCGCCACTCGGCCACCGGCACGCCGGTCACGCCGCCGCCGCTCTCGGCCACCCCGGCGTTGTTGACCAGGATGTCCAGCCCGCCCAGCTCCCGCTCGGCGCGGTCGAACAGGGCGGTCACCTCCTGCTCGGCGGAGACGTCGGCTCGCTGGAAGAGGCAGACCGGCCCGCCGGGGACGGTCAGCTCGGCCGCGGTGCGTTCGCCGCGCGCGGCGTCCACGTCCGCGATCACCACCTGGGCGCCCTGGCCGAGCAGGGCGCGCGCGACGGCCGCGCCGATCCCGCCCGCCGCGCCGGTCACCAGGGCACGTCGGCCCGCAAGAATGCTCATCCCGATCTCTCCTCAGTCCGCTGCACGTTCCTGTACGCCCACGCCGTAGGGCTTCATCCGGTCCACCCCGGGCGCCCAGCCACGCCCCGGGCGGCGCTCGACGCCGCCCGGGCGGGCGAAGTGCCAGGTGGTCGGCTCCTCTTCGACCACCTGGACGTCGTGTCCCGCCGCGGCCAGGTCGGCGGCGGCGCTCTCCTGGCGGCGGTCCAGCCAGACCCGGCGTCCCTCGGCGTGCAGCCTTGGGGCCTCGACGGCGGCCTGGAGGGTGGCGCCGTCCCGCCAGCGGGCGATGATCTGGGCGACGGCGGAGATGATCCGCCGGCCGCCGGACGCGCCGAGCACGGCCTCGCCGCCGGGGCCGCCGACGATGATGGGGCTGACCGCGCTGAGCCCGGCCGCGCCGGGGGAGATGCTGGTCACCTGGCCGGGGCGCGGGTCGAAGTACATCATCCCGTCGTTGAGCACGATGCCGGTCTCCGGCTCGACCAGGCGCGAGCCGAACAGGTCGAGCACCGTTTGGGTGAGCGCGACCGTCATGCCGCGCCCGTCCACGGCCGACAGGTGGGAGGTGCACCCGGCTTTGGCCGGTCCCCTCGTCACCGGCAGGGGGTGGTGCCACTCCGCGACGACCCGCTCGGCGTGTTCGGCGCCGGCCAGCCGCTCCCAGCCGGACTGCTCCGGGCTGACCTCGCGTAGCCGGTCGTCGAAGGCGCGGGCCAGGGCGCGAGCCCACAGCCGGGGGCCCGGGTCCAGGCCGCGCCGCCCGGCGGCCTCGACGATCTGCAGCGCCTCGGCGACCGTCACCACGCCGGTGGACAGCGGGCCGTACAGGCGCAGCGGGCCGATCTCGACCGGGTCGATCTCGGCCTCGACGGCCTCGTAGCCGGCCAGGTCGGCGGTGCGCAGCGGGCCGCCCCGCGCGCCGACGAAGGCGGCGATGGCCTGACCGGCTCGGCCCCGGTAGAACTGATCAGGGCCACCGTCGGCTATCTCCCGCAGGACGGCGGCCAGGCGGGGTTGCACCAGCCGGTCGCCCGGTCCCTGCGACGGGCCGCGCAGGGGCAGCCCGTCGGGGAGGAACAGGGCCGCGCTGTCCGGAAATCCGCGCAGGTTCCGGGCTTCGGCGCAGATCGCCGACGAGGCGAACCAGTTGGTCTGGTGACCTTCCTCGGCCAGCTCGATCGCCGGGGCCAGCACCTCGGCCAGCGGGAGCAGGCCGAAACGGGCGTGGGCCCGGCACAGCGCGGCCACCGCGCCGGGCGTCCCCACCGACAGCGGGCCGACGATGTTGGCGTCGCCGGCCACCGCGGGCCAGCCGTACAGGCCGGCCGGGTCCGCGCCGGGCGCGAGCGGGAACATGTCCGCCCTGGCCAGGCCCGGGGCCCGGATCGGCCCGGACACGGTGGTCGCGGTCCTGGCGCCCGGTTCGCGGATCACCAGCCAGGCGCCGCCGCCCAGGCCGCTCATGTACGGCTCGACCACGCCGATCGCGAAGGCGGTGGCCACGGCGGCGTCCACGGCGCTGCCGCCCGCGCGCAGCATCAGCGCGCCGGCGTGCGCCGCCCGCGGATCGGGCGCCGTGACCAGCCCGCCGGTGGCCTCACCCGCGCCAGGCATCGGCGATCTCGCTGAGGGTCGCGAACCAGACGTCGCCCGTGTCCAGCATCCGCTCGATCAGCTTCTCCAGCACCAGCAGGTGGTGGGAGCGGCCGATGGTCTGCGGATGCATGGTGAGCACGTAGACCGCGCCCGGCACCCGCTCGTGGGCGTAGCCGAAGATGGTGTGCCAGCGGTCCTCCATGTCGCGGTGCGGCCCGAGGGCCGAGATCCCCGCGACGTACTCCACCGAGGGCCAGTCGTCCAGGTACCAGGAGACCGGGATCTCGATGATCCGGCTCTCCGGGCCGAACTCGTTGGCCGACTCGTAGTTGATCGTGACCCGGCGCGGGCGGTACAGCTCGAACTCCCGGCCCATCAGCGAGCTGTCCCAGTCGAAGCCGTACTCCTCCAGCAGGTCCAGCGTGGTCTCGGAGAAGTCCCAGGCGGGGGAGCGGTAGCCGCGCGGGCGGCGGCCGACGACGCGCTCGTGCTGGCCGAGCGCCACCTCCATCAGCCGCCGCTCCTCGTCCGGCCCGAGGCTCGGCACCACCTCGTGGTAGCAGCCGTGCGCGGCGATCTCGTGCCCGGCGGCCAGGATCTGCTCGATCCGGTGCGGGAAGGTCACCAGGTCGTGGCCGGGCGTGGCCCAGGTGGCCGGCAGGTCGTGGCGGCCCAGCAACTCCAGCAGGCGCGGCACGCCCTGCTCGGCGCCGAAGTCCCCCCGGGACAGGTAGGTCGGCGAGGTACGGCCGACCGTGCCCATCCACGGGGAGTGCGCGTCGAAGTCGAAGGTCAGCGCGACCGCCATCCGCTTGCCGGGCGGCAGCGTCAGAAGGGTGTCCGTCACGGTGATCCTCTCAGCTCATCCAGGGCGGCAGCCGGAAGGTGCCGGAGGCGTACTTCTCCGGAGCGATCAGGACCTTCTTCTCGTCCTGGAACTGGAAGGACTGGAGCGGCACGTAGTCGTCGCCCTGCTTGGCCAGGTGGGTGGCCGGGTCGAAGGCGATCCGGCCGGAGGCCTGCTCGGTGTCGAGGGCCCCGATCGCGGCGCCGATCGCCTTGGCGTCGTCGGGGTCGCCGACCTGGCGCAGCGCCTCGGCGTAGATCATCATCTCGGTGTAGGTGAGGACGCCCTGCGGGTCCACCTCGCTGGTGCCGTACGCGGCCTGCCAGTCCTTCTGGAGCTGGGCGGAGGGCGCGTAGTTCGCCGAGGGCACCAAGCCGGCCAGGTTGTTGAACAGCACCCCTTCGGCCTTCTGCTTGGTCAGCTCGAAGAACTGCGGCTGGTTGGGGCCGTACTGCAGGAAGACCAGCGACTTGGTGGGGTTCTGCAGGAACTGCTGCATGAAGCTCGCCTCGTTGGCGACCTGGTAGTCGGTGTTGACGATGAAGTCGGGGTCGGCGGCGCGGATCTTGCTGATCACCGTGCCCCAGTCGTTGACCGCGCCGAACGGCACCTTCTCCTGCCCGGCGACGGTCCAGCCCTTGCTCTGGAACTCCTTGACCAGGCCGTCGGCGATGCCCTCGCTGTACGGGTTGTCGGAGCGGACCAGGAAGACGCTCTTGGAGCGCGGCTTCCACAGCCCCTGGTCGGCCCACTTCAGGGCCAGGGTGACCGGCTCCACCCCGTACGCGTCGTAGTTGGGGGTGACCGACCAGACGGTGGGGTACTTGGCGGGGTCCTTCTCGATGATCGCCTGAGTCTGCGCGGTGTTGCCGCCGATCAGGTACACCTTCTCGGCCGCGGCGAACTCGTCGATCTCGAAGTTGGAGGTGGAGGCGTAGCCGGTGACCACGGCCTTGATCTCCGGGTCGTCGATCAGGGTCTGCACGCCCTTGGTGACCGCGTCGTTGGACTGGCCCTGGACGTCCACGCTCTTCAGCTTGAAGGTGTAGCCGCCGCCGCGCTCGTTGAGCTGCTTGATTGCCAATTCCGCGCCCTGCTGCATGCCCTTGCCGTCGGAGGCGGAGCCGCCGGTCAGCGGGGCCAGCAGGCCGATCTGGATCTCCTTGCCGGCAGGGCTCGCGGCGGCCTGGCCGTCGCCCGCCTCGGTGGTGGCGCCGGAGGAACAGGCGGCCAGCGTGGTGACGGCGGCCAGCAGGGCGGCGGCGAGGGGCGGCCGGGAGCGAAGGAAGGAAGGACGGTCCATGGGGGAACCTCTCTGCGTGATCAGGGCTGGGTTGATCGGAGGCCGGTCGGATCGAGGAGAGGCCAGGCCGCGCACGGAACGATCAACTGTCCGATTTGCACCATTCCACTACTCCGAGCAAATTGAAACGTACGTTGCATCTGATGCGAAAGAACAGACGTATTAATGATTTGTTACTAACTTGGCGGGAGCGGCGTGCCGGCCAGGAAGCCTCCATCCACGTCGAGCACGCTTCCCGTGATGAACGAGGAGTCCGGGTCGGCCAGGAACAGGCAGGCCCGCGCGACCTCGGCGGGCGTGCCCATCCGGTGCACCGGCTGCCCGGCGACCAGGGTGGCGACGTAGTCCGGGGCCAGCGCGGCGGTGGCCGGGACCTCGATCAGGCCGGGCGCGACCGCGTTGACCGTGGTCGGCGCCAGCTCCAGGGCCAGCACCTTCACCAGCATGTCCAGGGCCGCCTTCGAGGCGCAGTAGTGCGCGGCCCCCACCCGCGCCGACCGCCCCGCCCCGGAGGAGATCGCGATGATCCGGCGCTCGGCCCCGGAGGCGCCCGGGGCCCCGGCGAACGCCCGCGCGGCCAGCATGACCCCGCGGGTGTTCACCGCGAACACCTCGTCCCACTCGGCCGGATCCATCTCCAGCACGGGCGTGTTCGGGTAGACGCCCGCGCTGGCGACCAGGGTGTCCAGGCCGCCGTGCCGTGCCACGACCTGCTCGGTCGCGCTCGCCACCGACGCCGGATCGCGTACGTCCATCCGCACCCGGTCCACCCCGGGCAGGTCGGCGGCGCGGGCCTCGTCGAGATCCGCGACCACGACCGTCGAACCGGCGTCCCGGAAGGCCGCGGCGACGCCCCGGCCGATGCCCTGGGCGCCACCGGTGACCAGGGTCACCGTGCCGGTCAACCGGCCGCCGACGCGTGCCGGGGTATCCGCCATGAATTGCCTCCCTGCCTCTGACCTGGGGTTATTTCGCCAGGTCTGGCAGGTTACACGCAGGATTGATTTCATTTCAATACCTTGACCGGGGATATGAATCGTATGTTTCACTAGGGCGGCTGGCCCGCGGACGCCGAGCCGGCACGGGAGGAAAGCCGAATGATGACCGGGACCGTCTTCGTGGCGACCTGTGACCTCGCGGCCCAGGTACGCGGCCGGGCGATCCCGGCGGCACGGCTGGAGCGGACCCTGGCGACGGGGGTGGGCTGGGTGCCCGCCAACCTGGCGCTGACCGGCTTCGGGCACCTCGCCGGGGGCAGCCCGTTCGGCTCCACCGGTGACCTGCGGCTGCTGCCCGACCCGGCCAGCGCGATCGAGGTGCCCGCCGACGGCGAGACGCCCGGCGTCCGGCTCTACCTGGCGGACCAGACCGGCCTGGACGGCGTGCCATGGGAGGGCTGCCCGCGCACGTTCCTGGCGGCGGCCCTGCGGGAGCTGCGGGAGAGCGCGGGACTGGAGCTGCGCGCGGCCTTCGAGCACGAGTTCATGCTCGACGGGCCGGACGGCGAGGCCCCGTTCTCGTTCCAGCGGCTGCGGACGGCCGAGCCGTTCGGCACCGACCTGGTCACCCTGCTGGAGCACGCGGGCCTGGAACCGGAGTGCTGGCTGCCCGAGTACGGCTCCGGCCAGTTCGAGATCACCCTCCGCCCGGCCCCGGGCCTGGTCGCCGCCGACCGCGCGGTCCTGCTCCGCGAACTGGTGCGCGACCTCGCCCGGCGGCGGGGGAGGCGCGCCACCTTCGCCCCCATCGCCGATCCCGAGGACGTCGGCAACGGCGTCCACGTGCACTTCTCGCTGCACGCCGTCGGCGGCGGCCCGGTCATGTACGACGCCGGGGCGCCCGGCCGCCTGTCCGACCTCGCGGCGCGGTTCGCGGCCGGGATCCTGCGCCACGCCGCCGCCGTGGTGGCGGTCACCGCGCCCAACCCCGTGTCCTCCCTGCGGCTCACCCCGCACCGGTGGAGCGCGGGCGGCGTCTTCCTGGCCGAGCGCAACCGGGAGGCGCTGCTCCGGATCGCGCCCACGGTGGAGATCGGCGGCGCCGACCCGGCCGCCCAGCTGCACCTGGAGTACCGCGCGGCCGACGCCACCGCCAACCCCTGGCTGGTGCTCGGTACGCTGGTCCGCGCCGGGCTGGCCGGTCTTGCCGGCGGCGAACGCGCCCATGTCTGGCCGGAGAGCGCCACCGAGGCCGACCTGGCGGGCGAACCCGCCCTGCCCGACGCGCTGCCGACGGCGCTGGCCGCGCTGGAGCGCGACCCGGTCGCCCGCGGCTGGCTGCCGCCCACGCTGCTGGACGCCTTCCTCGCCGTACGCCGGGCCGAGCTGGCCGAAGTGGCCGGCCTGTCCGTCGCCGAACTCTGCCGTAAGGTCGTCGATGCCTACTGACCTGGAAGCGGTCCTGGCCGCCCTGCCGCTGGTCGACCACCACGTGCACGGCGCGTCCACCGTCCCGCTGGACCGGACCGCCTTCGAGACGCTGATCACCGAGTCCGACCGGCCGATTCCGGCGTTCATGACGCAGTTCGACTCCCAGCTCGGCTTCGCGATCCGCCGCTGGTGCGCCCCCGTCCTCGGGCTGCCCGCGCACGCCTCGCCCGGCGACTACCTGGCCCGGCGCGCCGAGCTGGGCGCGGCCGAGGTCAACCGGCGGCTGCTGGCGGCGAGCGGCATCGGGCGGTTCCTGGTCGAGACCGGTTATCGGGGCGAGGAGGTCCTGGGCGTGGCGGGCATGGCCGCCTCTTCGGGCCGTCCGGCCGCCGAGGTCGTCCGGATCGAGCGCGTCCTGGAGGAGGTCGCCGCCACCGGGGTGAGCGCCGCCGAGCTGCCGCATCGGTTCCGCGCGGAGCTGGCCGTCCGGTGCGCGGACGCGGTCGGGCTGAAGAGCATCGTCGCCTACCGGCACGGTTTCGCCTTCGCCCCCGAGCCGCCGGCCGAGCGTGAGGTGGTGGCCGCCGCCGGGCGCTGGCTCGCCGACGGCGCACCGCGGGTGGAGGACCCCGTCCTGCTCCGCTTCGGCCTGTGGACCGGGGTGGCCCAGGGTCTCCCGATCCAGCTGCACACGGGCTACGGCGACCCGGACGTGGAGCTGCACCTGTGCGATCCGCTGCTGCTGACCCGCTGGCTGAAGCTGGTGGAGCCGTACGGCGTGGACGTCCTGCTTCTGCACTGCTACCCCTACCAGCGCAACGCGGGCTACCTCGCCCAGGTGTTCCCGCACGTCTACTTCGACGTCGGGCTCGGCGTGAACTACACCGGCAGCCGTTCCGACGCCGTGATCGCCGAGTCCCTGGAGCTGGCCCCCTTCGCGAAGATCCTCTTCTCGTCCGACGCATGGGGGCCCGCCGAGCTGCACCACCTCGGCGCGCACCTGTTCCGGCGCGGTCTGGGCCGGGCGCTGCGGGGCTGGGTGGACGCCGGCGAGTGGACAGAACCGGACGCGATCCGGGTCGCCACCATGATCGGAGTCACCAACGCGCTGCGCGTCTACGGCCTGGAGCCCACCCCGTGACCGAGTCGATTCCCACCCTCGTCACCGGCCTCGCCGACCGCCTGAAAGGCGCGTTGCACGACGAGCTGCCCGCGGCGGTCGAGCTGCGCCGCCGCCTGCACGCCGCGCCCGACCCCTCGGGCGCCGAGGGCCCGACCCGGGACCTGGTCCTGGCCGAACTCGCCGGCCATCCGGCCGACCTGGTGGCGGGGACCGGCGCGCTGGTCCGGATCGGCGGTCCAGGCCCGGCCGTCGGCGTACGCGCCGAGCTGGACGCGCTGGCCGTGACCGAGCGGACCGGCGTCCCGTGGGCGTCCACCCGGGTGGGGTGCATGCACGCCTGCGGTCACGACGTCCACCTGGCCGCACTGGTCGCCCTGTGCCGGGCGGTCGCCGCCACTCCGGGCGCGCAACCGCTGGTGGCGGTGCTCCAGCCGCGAGAGGAGACCTACCCCTCCGGCGCCCGCGACATCGCCGCCTCGCCGCTGCTGCGCGCGCACCAGCTGACCTCGATCATCGGCGCGCACGTCCAGCCCACCCTCCCGAGGGGCGAGGTGGCCGCCACCCCCGGCACCGTGAACGCCGCCGCCGACGAGTTCATCCTCACCGTCCGCGGCCACGGCGGCCACGCCGCCTACCCGCATCTGACCAGCGATCCCGTGCTCGCGCTCGCGCACGTCATCATCGGGCTCCAGCACATCGTCAGCCGGAACGTGGACCCGATCAGCTCGGCCGTGCTGGGCGTCTCCACGCTGCGCGCGGGCAGCGCGTCCAACGTGGTGCCGGACCAGGCGGTGGCGGGCGGCACCGTACGGGCGATGAACGAGGCCACCCGGGAGCAGGTGCACACCCAGCTGGCCGACGTCGCCGACCTGCTCGCCCGCGCCCACGGCTGCACCGCCGAGGTGACCATCACCCGGGGCGAGCCCGTCCTCCACAACGACTCCCGGCTGGCCACCCGAGCAGGCGCCGAACTGGCCGGCCTGGGCCTGACCCCGTCCCGCCCGATGCTCTCCTTCGGCGCCGACGACTTCTCCTACCTGTCAACGGCACTACCCGGCCTGATGATGTTCGTCGGCGTGGACACCGGCGAGCGGTCCCGCCTGCACGGCGCCGACTTCCTACCCCCGGACGAGGCCGTGACCGACGTGGCGTTGGCCATGCTGGCCGGCTACCTCGCCGCCGCCGAAGCCGAGTGATCGGGCTGCGACGGCGACCGTGCCCACGATTTTGACGGCGGCTCGCATACCCGGGGGTACTCACCACCGGTAGGCGCACGATGTCGCCTATTTGTCGCGATATATCCGGCTAATCTTCGTTGTCGTGTCGCGACGATCATGGGTTCTCTGGGTGACAGCGCTGCTGGTCTCGCTGGGGCCCGACCTGTACTGGTGGATCGGCTCGCTCCTGACCGACGGCTTCGGCGGAGAATCCTTCGGCTGGACCGGGTACGGGATCTGCCCGGGCTTCGAGCTCTACCTCGCGAACGCGTACACGATGTACACGATCCTCGACACCCCCCTGTTCTGGTACGGCGGCGCCCCGCTCCTCCTGCTGGGCTTCGCGGGCTGGTACCTGAGCGTCCGGCGCGGACGCGACCGGCTGGGCCGGACCATCGCCGGCTTCACCGCCACGCTGCTGATCGCGAGATGCCTCCCTGGCCCTCTGATGTACGCCTACGACGCGACGTCTCCGGATTGCGCGCAATTCTGGGACCCGCTGTCGTTCGCCCTGAAAATCGACCTCTATTACCTGATTCCCCCGATCCTCATCCTCCTCGCCACCAGAACCCCGCGCCGCGCGTACGCACAGCGCGGCCCGGTCGGCCGCCGCGTGGCCATCGTCCTGACGCTGCTGGGAACCTCCGTGATCACCGCCCAGTCCACCGCGCCCAGCAAGGTGGGCACCTCCTGGGAGCTGGACTGCGACGGCTCCGGCCACACCCCGCAGCGCGGGCTGACCACGGCCGAGGCGCAGTTCCTGTGCCCGGCCGGGGCTCACGGCCAAGGGCCCCGGCTCCTACCGCGTCCGCGTCCACCTGCGCGGCCGCGACCTCGTCACCCAGGCCATCGACCCCCCAGACGGCGCGGTGCGACTGCTCATCATGGTGTTCCCCGGCGAACCGACCGAGCCGATCATCTACAAGTGACGTCTGGCCTTGCGGTAGGCGTCCAGGCCGTCCGGCCGCAGCAGATTCCCGGACCCGCCCCGCTCCAAGCGGATCTTGCGGGCACGGTACGGCTAGGCTACCTTCCCGCCTCATGCGCACCCCGCTTCTCTTCGTTCTCGCCGTGGCCCTGATCACCGGGCTTCTCCCTGGGCCGGCGGCCGGGACTGGCGGAAATTCCTCGACGCCATACGCGGTACCGGAGACGACATGAGGTCCACGGAGGAGCGATGGCACGGTACGGGCCGCAGCATCGTGTACTGGGTGAACCGGGGATTCACGAAGCCGTCCCCCGCACGATGCAACACCTGGTCCGTCGCCGGGAAGCTGGTCGCCTGACTCGACGCCCAACGGGTCCATCACGGGGCGGATAGCCAGCAGAAGATGTGGACGTACCCGCCGCTTGCCTCTGCCATGCGAATGGCCGCTTGGCAGAGGTGAGCGCCTGAGCCGTCGACCCCTTCGAGAAGATGTGAGGCAACGGGCACCGCTGCAGTCAACTCCGGGAGCAGGCGTCCCACAGGGCACCGGTCGGCGCCGTCTTGAGGTGGAACGGTCCACATAGTGAGACGGCTTTGCTGTGGATATCAAGGGCCTTTATATTGGTCATATTCCCTACATTGCCGACTGGTTTTACTGGAAGAAGATTGCCATGTACTCCTCCACCTCCTTGGCGCCGGGTGTGCGTCGTCGTCTGGCCCTCGGGCTCGTGTCGGTCGCACTCGCCGGTCTGACCGCGTGCGGGTCGGCCGAGACCTCGGTGAATGCCGGCGCCGGGAACGCGGCGACCCCGTCGGGTCAGCCGGCGAACCTGGCTGGTCAGGCGCAGCTCGCGCCCGGCTACGAGGCCGATCCCGAGCTGCGCGCCAAGCTCCCCAAGAGCGTGCTCGACTCCGGTCTGGTGCGGACCGCCACGAGTGTCGGCCTGCCGCCGATCAACTTCCCCGGCGAGGGCACCGACGAGGTGAAAGGGCTCAACGCCGACCTCATCCTCGCGGTCGAGCAGCTGCTCGGCGTGAAATTCGAGTCGGAGAACTACCCGAGCACGGCGGCCCAGCTGCTCGCCCTCGATTCCAAGCGGATCGACCTGACCACCTCGACCAACGGCGACACCAAGGAGCGGGAGGCGAAGTACGACTTCATCGACACGCTGCTGTCCCGCAACGTCCTCATGGTCAAGAAGGGCAACCCGGCCGGCATCAAGTCGGCCGCCGACGTCTGCGGCAAGAAGTTCGGCGAGGTGAAGGGCTCGTTCTCGGTGCTGGCGATCCTGCAGGGCGTCTGCCAGCAGGCGGGTACGGAGAACCCCGTCCTGTCGAGCTTCGAGGACATCCCGTCGATGCAGCTCGCGCTGATCTCGGGCCGGATCGACAGCTACGTCGGCAGCGACTTCAACGTGGTGTGGGACCAGTCCCAGGGCAAGCCCGTCGACGCCGTCCAGTTGCCCGAGGCCGGCACGCTCGTCCTCGGCTGGACCCTGCCCAAGGGGCAGGACGGCCTGCGCGACGCGGTCCTCGGCGCGCTCCAGAAGCTGCAAGCGGACGGCTACTACGACAAGGCGTTCGAGCGCTGGGGCGTCTCCGGCAACAAGCTCGGCCCCGATGTGAACATCGGCGACCAGGGAACGGGGTTCGCGGGTTGAGTGCCACCGCGGGGCCGCTGTCCGGCTGCGTGATCGTCGACTTCAGCCGGTTGATCGCCGGCCCGTCCGCCGGCGATCTGCTCGCCGCGCTGGGCGCGGACGTGATCAAGGTGGAGGACGTCACCGGCGATCCGATGCGCGGCGCGCGCTCGCGCCGGGTCGAGCACGGCCTGACCACACCGTCCTTCGCCGCGTACAACGTGCACAAACGCTCGGTCGCGCTGGACCTGAAAGATCCCGGAGGCCGCTCGGACGCCCTGCGCCTGTGCGCGGGCGCGGACGCGGTGATCTCCTCGTTCCGCCCCGGGACGATGGAACGGCTCGAACTGGGCGTACGGGAGCTGCGCGCCCGCAACCCCCGGCTGGTGGTGGCGCGGCTGTCGGCTTTCGGCGAGTCCGGGCCCGACCGCGACCGCGGCGGGGTCGACATCGTGCTGCAGGCCGAGTCCGGCCTCATGGCGGTCACCGGCGAGCCCGACGGGCCCCCGACGAAGGTCGGCGTGCCCATCATCGACGCGGCGTCGGCGTACGTGCTGGCGCTCGGTGTGGTCAGCGCCCTCCTCGGCCGCGAACGCGGCGGCGCGCCCGAGGAGGTGACCGTGTCGATGCTCGACGTCGGGCTGCATCTGCAGGCCCAGCCGCTGGCCGAGTACCTGTCGTCCGGCAAGGAGCCGGAACGGGCCGGCAACCGCGCGCCGTACGCCGCGCCCGCCGACGTGTTCCTGGCCGCGGACGGCCCGCTCGTCATCTCCGCCCACCTGCCCCGGCACTGGGCGCGGCTGTGTGAGCTGGTGGGACGCCCGCAATGGCGGGACGACCCGCGGTTCGGCACAGCGGACGCCCGCGTCACGCACCGGGAGGCGCTGACCGCGGCGATCGAGGAGGTCCTGCGCGAGCATCCGGTCGACCACTGGCTGCGGCTGTTCGCCTCGGCGGGACTGACCGCCGGCCGCATCCGGACGTACGCCGAGGTCGTCGGGGACGGTAAGAGGGACTCCATCCTGGACGCCGAGGACATCGACGGCAGCCCCATCCGCGTGGTCCGGTCGCCGTTGCGGTTCTCGGGCTGGGACGACACGGCACTCCGCCGCCGCGTGCCGCGAACCGGCGAGCACACGACAGCGGAGCTGGCATGAGTACGGACGCTGTCCTGCGATCGGAAGCCCTGGACGGCGGCGTGGTCGTGCTGGAGATGACGCGACCCGCCCGGCTCAACGCCATCTCCCGCAGGCTCGCCCGCGATCTCACCGACGCCCTGGCCCTGCTCGCCGGGGACGCCACCACCCGCGCGGTGGTCCTCACCGGCGCGGGCGAACGGGCCTTCGGCGCCGGCATCGACGTGCGCGAACTGGCCGAGCAAACCCCAGCGGAACGTGACGAGCAGCGGCAACTCATGATCGGGCTGCAGCGGACGCTGAGCGACTACGCGCTGCCGACGATCGCCGCCGTCCACGGCATCGCCGCGGGAGCGTCACTGCAGCTCGCGCTGCACTGCGACCTCCTCGTCGTCGGACCTGGGGCCCGCCTCGGCATGCCCGAGCTCAGCGCGGGACTGCCCGGCATCCTGGGCGCCTGGCTGGTGCACTCGCGGGTCGGGCCGCAACTCGCCGCCGACCTGCTGCTCACCTCGCGCTGGCTGTCGGCCGACGAGGCCGTCGCGGCCGGTCTGGCCGCCCGCCTGGTCCCCGCCGGCGAGGAGCGCGCGACCGCCGTCGCCATCGCCCGGGCGATCGCCGCGCACGAGCCCCACGCCCTCGCCGCCACGCACGCGTGGCTGCGCAGGCTGCGTACGGCGCCGACGACCTTCGCGGACGCGATCGAGGCCGCCGACAAGGCCCTGCACGCGGCGAACCACCCGGACGGCTCCGATGGCTGAGTGCACCGGGCTCGACGTGGCCGCGGTCCGCGCCGACATTCCCGCGCTGACCGGACTGGTCTACCTGAACACCGGGACCGCCGGCCCGCTGCCCCGCCAGGTACGCGACGCGATGGTCGCCGCGCTCGACGCCGACCTGGCGAGAGGACGCGCCTCCGGCCGGCGATTCGCCCGGATCGCCGAAGGATTCGAGCAGGCCCGCGCCCTGCTGGCCGGCCTCGTCCGCGCCGACGAAGGCGAGATCGCCCTGACCAGCGGCACGACCGACGGCATCGAGCAGGTCCTGGCGTCGATCCCGTGGTCTCCTGGCGACCGTGTCCTGACGACCTCCCTCGAACACCCGGACGTCCTGGCCGCCGTGCGCGCCACCGTGCGCCGCCACGACCTGCGCCTCGTCCTGGCCGGTACGAGCGGCCACACACCCGAGGAGATCGGATCGAGCGTGATCGCCGCAGCCGAAGGAGCCCGGCTGATCGTCGTCTCCCACGTCACCTATGGCGCCGGAGCCGTACTCCCGATCGAGCGGATCGCGGCGGCGGCGCGACGCCACGGCGCGCGGGTACTCGTCGACGGCGCCCAGGCGGTCGGCGCACTCGACGTCGACGTCCACGCGCTGGGCGCCGACTTCTACGCCTTCCCCGGGCAGAAGTGGCTGCTGGGCCCCGAGGGCACCGGCGCCCTGGTGGTCACCCGCGGCGCGCACCACCGGCCCGCGTCCGCCTTCGGATCCGGCGCGAAGTCGGCGATGCTCTGGGCGGGCCTGCGCGCCGCCGTACGGTGGCGCGAGGAGCATGGCCACGAACGCCTGCTCGACGCGGTGTGGCGGGGCGCCGCGCTGGCCCGCCGTCAGCTCGCCGGCATCCCGGGCATCCAGGTGCTCACGCCGGCGCCGCACGCCGGTCTCGTCGCGTTCCGGCTCGCCGGCGCCGACCCGCTCGCCGTCGCCACGGCGCTGGGCGCCCAGCGGATCGCCGCCAGGGGCATCGCCGAGATCGACGCCGTACGCCTGTCCTGCGGTCCGTTCACCACCGGAAGCGAACTCGCTTTCGCGGTCGAGGCCATCGAGAGGCTGACCCTGGACAAGGCGGTGACCACCCAGTGAGCGTGTCAGAGACACTGCTGCGCGACCGCCTCGGCATCGAGGTGCTGTCCGCGGCTCCGTCGCGCGCCGCCGCCCGGATGCCCGTATCCGGCAACCGGCAGCCCAGGGGACTGCTCGCCGGTGGCGCCTCGTGCATGCTGGCCGAGAGCATCGCCTCCCTCGCCGCGAACCTGCACGCCGCCGAACTCGGCGCGACCGCCGTCGGCCTCGAGCTCAACGCCACCCACCACCGTTCGGTACGCCACGGGAGCGTCACGGCGGTGGCCACCGCCATCCGGCTGGGACGGCGGGTGGCGAGCTACCACGTCGTCATCACCGACGACGCCGGCGAGCAAGTGTGCACCGCCCGGGTGACCTGCCTCATCATCGATGAGACACCACGATGAGCGCCCCGCACCCGGCGGAGATCGGCACCGAGCCCGGACCGCCCCGGCCGGACACGCCCGCGCTGGCCGGTCGCCGGCACCCGTGGCGATGGGTGGCCGGCGCCGCCGCCCTGGCGATCGTGGCGGCCGGCGCCTCCTCCCTGGCCCGCAACCCCGCCATGGAGTGGGATGTCGTCGCGGCATACTTCCTGGCCACGCCGGTGCTGAAGGGGCTGTGGCTGACGGTGTGGCTCACCCTGGTCGTCACGACGCTGGGATTCGTCGCCGGCATCGCCGTGGCCGCCATGCGCCTGTCGGCCAATCCCGTCCTGCGGGCGATCAGCTGGGCCTACGTCTGGTTCTTCCGGTCGGTGCCCGTCCTGGTGCAGCTGCTGTTCTGGTTCAACATCGGCTACCTCTATCCCACCCTCTCCCTGGGGATCCCCGGTGGGCCGACGCTCATCTCGGGCAGCTCCAACGACCTGATCAGCGCCACGACCGCGGCCCTGCTCGGGCTGACGCTGCACGAGGCGGCGCACGCCGGTGAGATCATCCGCGGCGGCATCCTCGCGGTGGATCCAGGCCAGATCGAGGCCGGCACCGCGCTCGGACTGCGCCGGTCAAGGATCTTCCGCCGGGTCGTGCTGCCCCAGGCCATGCGCAGCATCGTGCCCGCGACCGGCAACCTGCTCATCGGCACCCTCAAAGGCACCTCGATGGTGAGTGTGATCGCCGTGAACGACCTCCTCTACTCGGTGCAGTTCATCTACAACCGCACCTACGCGATTGTGCCGCTGCTGGCCGTGGCCACGGCGTGGTACCTCATCGTCACCTCGTTGCTCTCGGCCGCGCAGTACTACGTCGAGCGCCATTTCGCCCGCGGCGCGCGGCGCCCGCCACCGCCGTCTCCGTGGCATCGGATACGGGCGGCATGGAGGAGCCGATGAGCGAGCAGCCCATGATCCGCCTGGTCGACCTGCACAAAAGCTATGCCGGCACGCCCGTGCTGCGCGGAGTCGACCTGGAGGTCGCGCGCGGCGAGGTGATCTGCCTCATCGGCGCCTCAGGGTCGGGCAAGAGCACCCTGCTGCGCTGCGTCAACCACCTCGAAGCGCCCGACGCCGGATTCGTCGAGATCGACGGCGAGCTGATCGGCTACCGTCCCGCCGGCGGCCACCGGCTGCGCGCCCTCCCCGAGGGCAGGATCCGCCGCCAGCGGGCCGACGTCGGCATGGTGTTCCAGAGCTTCAACCTGTTTCCGAACCTCACGGCCCTGGAGAACATCGTCGAAGCGCCGATCTCGGTCCGCGGCCTGTCCCGGGCCGAGGCGGCGGAGCGGGCGGGGGAGCTGCTGGCCCAGGTCGGCCTCGCGGGCCGGGAGCACAGCTATCCGCGCCAGCTCTCCGGCGGCCAGCAGCAACGGGTCGCGATCGCCCGGGCGCTGGCGATGCGGCCGAAGGTCATGCTGTTCGACGAGCCGACCAGCGCCCTGGATCCCGAACTCGTCGCCGAGGTTCTGCAGACCATCCAGACCCTCGCGGGTCGTGGCATGACGATGCTCATCGTGACCCACGAGCTGGCCTTCGCCCGGGACATCGCCGACCGGGTCGCGTTCGTCGACGAGGGCCGCATCCTCGAACTCGGCCCGCCGGAGTCCGTCCTGACCGCGCCCCGCCACGCGCGTACCCACGCCTTCCTGGGCCGCCTCACGACAAAGGAGCCGAGATGACCGACGCAGTGAGCACTGTCTGGTACACGCGGTGCCCCGTGCCGACGGCGTCCGGGATCGCGCTCGACACCGGGCGGCTGGCGGCGTCGCTCTCCGCCGCCGGGCTGGCCGTGGCCCCGCTGCGCCTGGCCGGGGCCGCGGAGGCGCATTTCGACCACCGCCTTCCGGCCCTGTTCCGCGAGGGCGGCAACGTGCCGGCGCTGTGGGCGCGGTCCCGCGGCGAGCGCACCCGCCTGGTCGGCCTGACCTGGGTCCCCGAGCTGCAGGCGATCGTCACCCGCCGGGGCAGCGGGATCACCGGCCCGGGGGACCTGGCGGGCCGGCGGCTCATCCTGCCCACCCACGGCGGCGACCGCGTGGACTTCTTCCGGGCCATGGCCCTGCGCGGGTTCGACGCCGCCCTGCGCGACGCCGGCCTCTCCCTGGCGGACGTGGAACTCGTCGACGCCCCCGCCCCGCTGCCGCAGACGGAGGACAAAGGCGCCGACGGCTTCTACGGCGCCACCGTGGCGGCGCTGCGCGCGGGCCTCGGCGACGCCGCCTACGTCAAAGGCGCACCCGGGGCCGACGTGCTGGCCCGCGACGACCTGCTGTGCGTGCACGACCTCACCCGTACGGCGGACCCGCGGCTCCAGGTCAACAACGGGACGCCCCGGACGCTGACGGTCAGCGAGGACCTCGCGACCCGGCGGCCCGACATCGTCGCCCGGTACCTCGCGGCGCTGCGGGAGGCGGCGCGGTGGGCCGCCGGACATCCGGAGGACACCGCGCGGATCGTCGCGGCCGAGACCGGCTCGACCCGCGCCGGGGTGGCCCGCGCGTACGGCGACACGCTGCACCACCGCCTCGAACCCGAGCTCAGGCCGGACTGGATCGGCCATCTCGACGACCAGAAACGGTTCCTGCTCCGCCACGGTGTGCTTCCCCGCGACTTCCCGATCGACGAGTGGATCGACCCTGGGCCGCTCGCCGCATCGGACGCCTACCTCACCCAGGACACGACGACGGAGGTCAGCTCGTGAGCATCATCATCGGCACCCACCCCAACAACCTGGCGACCTGGATCCTGAGCCACGTCGACGCCCTGCAGGAGCCGCTCCGGCGGGCAGCCCAAGACGTCCAGTTCGTCCGCTACGACGACGGACGCCGTACCACCGGACTGCTCGTCGACGGGGTGATCGACGTGGGCGCGACGGGGTCCACGCCACCGATCGTGGCCCAGGCGCAGGACCTGGACGTCGTCTACCTCGCCGCGTCCGAGCCGCACCCGGACCCCGGTGGCATCGTCGTGCCGGCGGACTCGCCCATCCGCACCCTGGCCGACCTGCGCGGCCGCAGCATCGCCTTCACGGTCGGCTCCTGGCAGACGCACGCCCTCGCCGTCGCGGTCGACCGGGCCGGGCTGGCCTGGGACGACGTGACAATCGTGGACATCGAGGCGACCGCCCAGGGTGAGGACTTCCTGGCCGCCGGCACCGACAGCTGGCTCGTGGTCGACCCGGCCTACAGCAGGCTGCGCCGGCTCGCCGAGGTGCGCGTCGTCGCACCGACACAGGACCTCGTGCAGAACCGGTCGGTGTTCTTCGGCCGGGGGAGTTGGGTGCGCGAGCACCCCGCCGAGGCCCGCGCGTTCGTGGACGCCGTCGCCGCCACTGAGGAATGGGCTGCGGCGCACCTGGACGAGGTCGCCGCCCTGCTCTCGCGCAGCAGCCGCGGCGGCGCGGCGGAGACGTGGCGTGCCGCGCTGGCCACGCGGCACTGGGGCGTGCACGCCGTCGACGGGCGATTCCTGGCCGAGCAGCAGTTCGCGGCCGACCTGTTCCACCGGTTCGGCGTCATCCCGAAGGCGATCGCCGTGGTGGCGGCGGCGCGATGAGACGGCGGCGGGACGTGGGCGACGCCGCGTCCCGCCGTTATACCCTTCGATGGTGTCGATGCCTGCGGCGAGGGAGCCGGACGAAGTCGTCTCCTCTCAGCAACTGCGGTTGCTGTACGCGATCGGCCGCCTCGATCGCGGCATCCAGCGGGAACTCGAGCAGGGCCTCAGGCCGCTCGGGCTCTCCCCGCACCAGTACGCCACGCTGACCGTGCTCCGCGCGCGCAGCGGCCTCAGCAACGCCCAGCTCGCCCGGCGGGCGTACGTGACACCCCAGGCGATGAGCCAGGTTCTCACCTCGCTCATCACCGCCGGCCTGATCTCCCGGAGCCCGTCCAACGACAACCAGCGCGTGCTCGAGACCCGGCTCACCCCCAAAGGGCTCGAGGTCACGGCCAGGTGCGACCTCATCGCCGACGAAATCGAGGACCGCATGCTGGAGGGCGTATCCCAGGCGGATCGCCACTCCCTGCTGGCCGTCATCCGGGCCTGCGTGCAACGGATCAACGCCGGCCTGCCAGGCACCTGACCGGCGGCGCGGCGTCAGTGCGTGTACGAGGCGCCGTTGACGTCGACGACCGCCCCGCTGACCCACTCGGCCTCGGGAGAAGCGAGCCAGGCGACCGCCGCGGCCACGTCTTCGGGGACAGCCAGCCGGGCCAGCGGGCTCTCCGCTTTCACCGCCTCCTCGGACATGTCCTCGATGAGCGACGCTGTCATCGGAGTTTTCACCAGGCCGGGTGCGACGGCGGTGACCGCTATGCCGTACGGGCCCAGCGCGATCGCGAGCGAGTGCGTCATCGCGTGCAGCGCGGCCTTGCTCGCGCTGTAGGCGATGGCGTCCGCCTGCCCGCGGAACGCCCCGCGGGAGCCGACGTTGACGATCCGCCCGCCCGCGGCGGTCTCCGGTCGCTCGCGCAGGTGCCGGGCGACCTCCCAGGCCAGGTCGGCGGCCGCGAACAGGTTCACCGCGAAGACGTCCTCCCAGTCCGCTCGCCACTGCGCGAGGCTCGGCTCGGTGATGAGCGTGCGTCTCGTCACCCCCGCGTTGTTCACCAGTACGTCGATGCGCCCAAGACGGGAAACCGCGTCATCGACGATCTTCGTGGCCGCGCCCTGCTCCCGGAGGTCGCCCGCCACGACCGCGTGGCCGTCGCCGGCGAGCTCGCCGGCGAGCTGATGGGCGGCCCGCTCCGAGTGCCCGTAGTGCACGGCCACCCGATGTCCTGACGCGGCGAGCGCGCGGGCGATCGCGGCGCCGACTCCGCCGTTTGCGCCGGTGACGAGGGCTGTTCGGGCGGAATGTTTCATCTGTGTAGCCCTTCAATCGCATCTCTTGACACCATCTATCGATTATCTACAGACTACTATCCATGTCAGATTTTGAGATCATCGATGTCGAGGCTCATTACCTGAAGATGCCGTCGATCCGGGAGCGGACCGACAGCTCGCAGGACACCCTTCTCGTCCGCATTTCCACCAACGCGGGTATCACCGGAATCGGCGAGGTCGATTCGAGCCCGCTGGTGGTCAAGTCGATCATTGAGGCGCCGTACTCCCACGAGATGGTGAGCGGCTTGCGGCACCTGCTGGTGGGGGAGAACCCGCTGGAGATCAGCAGGCTGTGGGACAAGATGCTCCGCGGCACCATTTACTATGGCCGGGGCGGAGCGGTCATCCACGCCATGGCCGGAGTGGATCTCGCGCTGTGGGACCTGAAGGGCAAGATCCTTCAGCGGCCGGTCTACGAATTGCTCGGCGGCGGCTATTCCACCGAGCACCGGGTCTACGCCAGCCACATGTTCTCCTTCACGCCGAAGGAGAACGCGGAACGGGCGGCCGCCGCCGCCGATGCCGGATACACCGCGATGAAGTTCGGCTGGGAACCCATGGGCCCCGACCCTGACCTGGACGAGGCGCTGGTCGCGGCGATCAGGAAGGGCGCCGGCACGGCCGACATCATGGTCGACGCCGGCCTGGCCTGGGACGCCAAGACCGCGCTGAGCCGGGCCCGCCGTTTCGAGCAGTACCAGCCGTTCTGGCTTGAGGAGCCGTTGATGCCAGGAGATCTGCGCGGCTACGCGTTGCTGAGCGACGCGACGGACATGCGGATCGCGGCGGGGGAGCAGGAGTGCACCGCCGAGGGTTACCTGCGCCTGATGGACCAGGGCCGGGTGGACGTCGTCCAGATCGACGTCACCCGGACGGGGCTGACCGAGGCGGTGCGGATCGCCCGGCTCGCCGCCGACCGCGGGCTGCCGGTGTGCAACCACAACTTCACCACCGACATCAACACCGCCGCGTCGCTGCACCTGCTGGCGTCGATCCCCAACGCGCTCATGCTCGAGTACTGCGTCGAGGAAACCGACCTGAGCAAGTCTCTCGTGCGCAACCCCCCGCGCATCGAGGGCGGCACGGCCTACGTGCCGGCCGAGCCGGGACTCGGCGTGGAGCTGGATGACGCCACGATCGAGAAGTACCTCGTCACCATCTGAAAGCGGGCGCTACACCATGAGCAACTCCCCTGTGACCGACTACGACGTCGTCATCGTGGGCGGCGGCATCGCCGGCCTCTTCTCGGCCTGGCGGCTGCGCGATCGCAAGATCTTGATCCTCGAGGCGGACGAGCGAGTCGGCGGGCGCATCAAGTCCGTACGCCGCGGCGACTACTGGGTCAACGTCGGAGCTCATGTGTTTCCGCACACCGACACCCACATGGGCCAGCTGGCGATCGAGCTCGGCCTGGATGTCCGCCAGGTCAAGGGATCGGTCACGGGCATGGGGTTGGGTGCGAGGATCGTCGACCCTGCTCGGGTGGAAATGCTGCCCTTCGTCCTCCCGCTCACCCTGCGCGAGCGCGCCTCCATGATCAAGGCGGGCCTCAAACTCGCGCTCGGCGTCAGGCAGGTCAACCGGATCGAGGATCATCAGCCGCAGACCCCCGCGGACGAGGTGAAGCAGCGCCACCGGCTCGTCGAGTTCCGCAACGACCAGACGTTCGAGGAATACCTCGGCCCCCTCCGCGGCCGGGTCGAATCGATCTTCGACTGCATCGCCCGGCGCGCCGCCGCCGACTCCTACGAGGTCTCCAGCGGCACCGCGCTGCTGTGCTGCGCGCACGTGATGGGGCCCAAGGACGCCCCGGGCGCCACCGCGCGGGTCGTGATCGGGGGGACGGAGGAGGTCGTCCACGCGCTACACGCCCGGCTCGGCGACCACATCCGGGTCGGCGCCCCCGTCGAGCGGGTCACGGACCAGGGCGATCACGTCGAGGTGCGGTTCCTCGACGAGACCGTTACCGCCCAGTCGGTCATCGTCGCGACGCCCGCCCACATCGCGCGGGACATCATCGACGACGTCCCGCCGCCCCTGGACGAGGCGCTGCGCCACGTCACCCATGGAGCGTTCCTCAGCATGGCGATCTTCACCTCAGAGTCCGGGCCGCTGCCGATCGACGACGTCTACGCGGTGACGACACCCGGCCATGAGATCGACTTCCTGTTCAACCACGCCCAGGTGACCCGTGAAGGGGAGCGCAAGAGCGGTGGCAGCCTGATGTGCTACCGCGGCGGCCCGCGCGCCGCCGAGCTGATGGCCGAGAGCGACGAGGTGATCGAGCGCACCTTCCTGCGCTCGGTGCTCGAACTGGTGCCGCAGCTCCGCGGCAAGATCACCGAGACGGTGGTGCAGCGCTGGCCCCTGGGGACGATCTACGCCGCGCCAGGCCGCGCCGCGTTCCAGCCGGCCCTCGAGCGTGGCTTCGACCACGGCCGCATCGCGCTCGCGGGCGACTATTTCGACCCGCTCAGCGGAATGGAGCAGGCCGCCCGGTCCTCCCTCCGGGCGGTCCTGCGGGTCTCGGAAAATCTGCGATCCGCCGAGGTCGCCAGCGGGAGAGGAGGCCAGTAGGCGAGCCGGCCGATGTCCAGGCCGGCTGCGTGACCTCCGCGTCGCGCGACCAACCACATTCGGGGGCCACCCCTCATATGGAGAGCACATGAACCAAAAGCCCTACTTCTCCCTCGCGGCGTCGGCCGCGCTGCTGGCCTTGGCCGTCACCGGCTGCGGAGCGTCCGGCACCGCCTCCGAAACCTCCGCGGCCTCCGGAGGAGACACCACCGCTCCCCTCTACCAGAGCGTGCCCGAAGAGTTCCGGGACGGCATCACGGTCGCCGTGCAGGTCAACGCGCCGCCCCTGTCCTTCAAGGGCACCGACGGCACCGCGCAGGGTGAGGACCCCGAACTTCTCGCGGCGCTGTCCAAGCAACTGGGCATCCCCATCAAGATCGAGCAGGTGTCCTTCGAGAACATGCTGCTCGGGCTCAACCAGAAGAAGTACGACTTCATCACGCAGACCAACATCACCACCGAGCGGATGAAGATCTACGACCAGCTGTCGCAGTTCAACGACGGGTACAACTTCATCACCCTGAAGTCCACGGCGGACTTCGGCTCCACGATCGACGACCTGTGCGGCCGGACGATCGCCTCCCAGACCGGCGATCAGGCGACCGAGTACCTGCAGGGCAAGTCCGACGCCTGTACGGCCGCCGGGAAGCAGGCGATCAAGCTGGTCCAGCTCCCCTCCCTGCCGGAGGGGTACCTGACGGTGGCCAGCGGGCGGGCGGAGGCCGCGGTCGCCCCCACCTCCACGTTGAGCTACTTCCTGAGCCAGGAGAAGCAGCAGCTTGGCAAGGAGTGGAAACTGACCGGCCCGTCAATCCTGTCGGTGTACGCCGGTTACTCCTTCCCCAAGGGTTCCAAGCTCATCACCGTGGTCCAGCAGGGGATCGACGCATTGATGAAAGACCGGACATATGAGGCTATTCTCACCAAACACGGTCTAAGTGAGAATATTGCGGACTCTGCGCAGGTCAACCCCACCCCTCCGTCGGCCGAATAACCCCTGATCCGCTGACGCTGCCATCGATCCCCCATAAGGAAGGTTCAACCATGCGCCCGAGTGATCCCAGCGCCTTGGCCGAGGACGACCCGGTGCCCAGTCCGACCAGCGAACCAGCCAGGCACGGGCGCATGGTTGAACTCGCCGGGTTGCCGATCAGGCAACGTGGCGGCCACCGGCGCGAGATCATCGCCGTCGCGGTGCTCGCGGTCCTCGCCCTGGCCGTGTGGAGCGTCGTCTCCAACGAGGCGTTGCAGTGGGACATCGTCGGCCGCTACATGCTCGACATCCGGATCCTCAACGGGGTCTGGGTGACGATCGGCTTGACGGCGGCCTCGATGGCGGTGGGCCTCGTGCTGGCGGTCATCGTCGCGCTGATGCGATTGTCGGGCAATTGGGCCCTGCGTCAGGCGGCGCTGCTGTTCGTCTGGTTCTTCCGCTCGACACCCGTCCTGGTGCTGCTCATCATCACCTTCAACCTGTCGCTGTTCTATCCCACCCTGACCATCGGCATCCCGGGCGGCCCCACCCTCATCTCCGGCGAGACCCACACGCTGATCTCGCCCTTCATGGCGGCGGTCCTCGCCTTCGCGCTCAATGAGGCGGCGTACTCGGCCGAGATCCTGCGCTCGTCCATCACCGCGGTGTCCACGGGGCAATGGGAGGCCGGCACCGCGCTGGGGATGACCAGGGCCAGGATCTACCGGCGGGTGGTGCTGCCGCAGGCGCTCAGGATCGCGATCCCGCCGCTGGGCAACGACACGATCAACATGCTGAAGGGAACCTCGCTTGTCGCGTTCATCGCGGTGTTCGACCTGATGTACACCGCGCAGTCCATCTACCAGCTGACCTACGAGGTCGTCCCCCTCCTGGTGGTCGTGACCTTGTGGTACATCGTGCTGGTCACCGTCCTGTCGGCGGTGCAGTCCTTGCTGGAACGTCGCCTACGCGGCCGGTCGCGCAAGCTCGGCAACGCCGCGCGCGTGGTCGCGGGAGGGAAGCCGGCATGAACGACGTCGTACTCGAAGCCGTCAATCTCAGCAAGAGATACGGCGACGATCTGGTCCTCGACGGCGTCACCCTGCAGGTGCAGCGTGGCCAGACCGTCTGCGTCATGGGCCCGTCCGGCGCGGGCAAGACCAGCTTCCTGCGCTGCCTGAACCACCTGGAGAAACCGACGTCCGGCGCGGTCTTCATCGACGGCGAACTGCTGGGATACGAGCACCGCGGTGATCACCTGGTCGAACTGCCCAAGCGTGAGATCGCCCGCCAGCGCCGCGAGGTGGGCATGGTGTTCCAGTCCTTCAACCTGTTCACCCACATGAGCGTGCTGCAGAACGTCATGGAGGCGCCGGTCGGCGTGCTCGGCCTGGACCGCAAGCAGGCCAGGTCCCGCGCCGAGGAACTGCTGGAGACCGTGGGCATGGCCCACAAGGCGCACGCGATGCCCGAGCAACTGTCGGGCGGCCAGCAGCAGCGCGTCGCGATCGCCCGCGCCCTGGCGATGCGGCCCAAGGTGATGCTGTTCGACGAGCCGACCTCCGCGCTCGATCCCGAACTCGTCAGCGAGGTCCTGGAGACGATGCGCAGGCTCAGCGACCTGGGCATGACGATGATCGTCGTCACGCACGAGATCGGATTCGCGCGTGAGGTCGCGGCCCGCGCCGTCTTCATGGACGCCGGCAGGATCGTCGAGGACGGCACGGTCGAGGACGTCTTCAGGGGCGCCGCGAACGCGCGCGTCCGCGACTTCCTCGGCAAGGTCCTCTAGCTCGCACTGAAAGGGACTCCGATGTTCTCCTACCCCTCCGTGCTCGACGAGCTCGCTCTCGCGAGCAGGCGTCTGCCCGACTCCCCGATCCGTTTCGACGACGGCGGTGAGTACCGAATCGAGATCCCGAGCGTGGAAAGCACCGAGGCGTTCCGCATCGTCATCCAGGAGTGCGAGCGGCAGGGCGTGCCGCTGCACCGGATCTCGCAAGGCAGCGGCATCACCGTTCTCACCGACGACACGCTGCGCGAGTACGTGGCCATCGGCGCCGACCACAACGTCGAGGTCTGCCTGTTCATCGGCCCGCGCGCCGCGTGGGACGGCAACGCCGCGTCGGCGCTGACCGCGGACGGCGGCATTTTCGGCGCCCGCCATATCGGTGTCGCCGCGCTGCGCGCCGCCTGGGAAGACGTTGAGCGCGCCGTCGATTCCGGGCTGCGCAGCCTCCTGGTCGCCGACGAGGGACTCATCGCCCTCATCGGTCAGGCGCAGGCCGCCGGCGACCTGCCGAGCGACCTGATCGTCAAGGCGTCGGCGCTGATGGGCATCGCCAACCCGCTCGGCGCCCGCGCGCTGGAGCAGGCGGGGGCGCATTCGCTGAACATCGCCAGTGACACCACCCTCGGCGATCTGGCCGCGTACCGGCAGCTCACGCGGGGTGCGCTCGACATGTACATCGAGGGTCAGGACGGCCTCGGTGGTTTCATGCGCTACCACGATCTCCCCGAGATCGTCCGGATCGGCGCCCCCGTCCACCTGAAGTTCGGCCTGCGTAACGCCCCGGCCTTCTACCCCGCCGGTGAACACCTGGCCGCCGTGGTCGCATCCTCGGCGAAAGCGCGGGTCGCCCGGGCTCGGGCCGGGCTCGAACACCTGTGGCGCGGCAGGCCCGACGCGGCGCCCTCAGCGGTCGACGGCAAGCGAGACGGCGTGCCCGTACCGGCATGACACCGCGCCGTCCTGGGAGTCGCCCGGCCCGCGGCCTGCCGTGGGCCGGGCGGTCGCGCGGCGGGCCGACCGGCTTTGCTTAAGCGGGCGTGGGAATCAGCCGGCGTCCCCTGCCCCGAGCAGGCGCAGGGGAGTGATCTGGACGTGCTCGGTGATGACGGCCTTCAGCTTCTCGTCGTCGCCGTCGCGAATCGCGTCGACGATCTGCTGGTGTTCGGCGACGATGTCATCGGCCGCGTGATGGCGCGGCGCGAGGGCGTAGATCTGTGCCCTTATGCGCGGCTGGACACTACGCCACAACTGCAACGCGTGGCTCGACGCGGACGCACGGACGATGGTCTCGTGGAAGCGCACGTCCAGCTCGTTGATCGTCAAGCGGTCGTTGCGTTCCGCGGCGACGCGCATCTGCTCGATCAGGTTCTCCAGGTCGGCGATGCCACCGGCGCGCAGCGCCGGCGCGGCGGCGGTCACCGCGAACATCTCGATCGCCAGGCGAACCGGGATCAGCACCCCGATCAGGTCGGTCGCGGAGATGTCGGCGACGAACACGCCCCTGTTCGGGAAGTGCTCCACCAAGCCCTCGTTCTCCAGGACGCGCAGCGCTTCCCGGACCGGTCCGGGACTGACACCGAAGTCTTCGCGAAGCTCGTCCTGCTTGAGCTGCTGACCTGCTTTCAAGGTCCCGGAGACGATCTCTTCACGCAGCAGGTCGACGATCTGCTGCGGCCGCGAGGCGACCGGGATATGCGCTCTACGCGAAGCCGGGCGCAACGCCTCGCCCGCTGGCCGACTGATCTCGGTCGCCATTTAAACCTTCCGTTTCCGATTCTTCGTCCAATGGTGGCTGATCATCACTGGCTCGCCTAGGGTTGACTAATCATCGATTGTCTATAATCCTATCATCGACTACGTGCCCTTCTAACACCTGGAGCCCTCGTGTCCAGCGATCCGATCTTCGAAGGCATCTTCCCCGCGCTCGTGACCCCCTTCACCGCGGATGGAGAATCCGTCGACGATGCCGTGCTCAGGCAGGTTGTCGAGTTCCAGCTCGACGCCGGCGTCGGCGGTGTGATCCCCTGCGGCAGCACCGGTGAGTTCATGAACATGACCACCGATGAGCGCAAGCACGTCACCGAAGTCGTCTCCGCGGCCGTCGACGGCGCGGTGCCGGTTGTTCCGCATACCGGTGCCCTGACCACCAAGGAGACGATCGACCTGAGCCGGCACGCCGAGCGGAACGGCGCCGCGGCCGTGATGGTCATCCCGCCGTACTACGAGCCGGTGACCTGGCCGGAGGTGCTGGCGCACTTCCGGGCACTCTCCGACGCCATCAACATTCCGATCATGTACTACCACATGCCCGCGGCCACCGGCCTGCCGCTGACCCGCGAGCAGTTCGAAGAGCTCGCCGCCATCGAGAACATCAAGTTCACCAAGGACAGTAGCGCCAACGCCGTACAGCTGGGCGAGCTGTTCCAGGAGATGCCCGACAAGCTCAAGGTGTTCAACGGCGAGGACAAGCTCACCTTCTTCGGGCTGACCTCGGGCGCGCGGGCCTCGGTCTGGGGCGCCGCCAATTTCTTCCCCGGCCTCGCGGTCGAGCTGTACGACGCGATCATCAAGAAGCAGGACCTCCCGGCGGCCCAGGCGGTGTGGAAGCGGCTGTGGCCGATCATGACGACCGTGGGGGAGCTGGGCTACCAGAGCGCGGTCAAGGCCGGCTGCGAGGTCGTGGGCCTGCCGGTCGGCAACCCCCGGCTCCCGCTGCTGCCCGCCCCCGCGGACTTCAAGGCGCGCCTCGCCGACGTGCTGCGGTCCTCCGGCGTAGCGGTCAAGGGCTGACATGGCGACCATCGAGCGGGTCCACGTGATCGGGGTCGGCCCCGACATCCCGCGTACGACATGGGCGAGCATGCCCCCGCAGTTCATGCTGATGACGATCGTCCAGGTCTTCGACTCCGACGGTGGCGTGGGCGTCGGCTGCACGCAGAGCTACGGCTCGGGGGAGTACGACTTCGCCACCTTCGAGTCGATCCGCACGCTCGGCCAGTACATCATCGGCAAGGACCCGTCCAACATCGAGGCGCGCTGGCGCGACCTGCACACGTACATCACGCCGACGGCGCCCGGCGCCATCGCGGCCATCGACATCGCCCTGTGGGACCTGGCCGCCAAGAAGGCCCGCCTCCCGCTGTACAAGATGCTCGGCGGCTCGCGGGACTCGATCCCCGCGTATGCCTCGACCGCGGAGCTGGAGACCACGGCCGACTACCTCGACCACGTCGAGGAGATGATCGCCGACGGCTTCACGGCGATCAAATTCCACGCCTGGAACGTTCCCGAAAAAGATCTTGAAATGCTCACGACGGTGCACAAGAAATTCGGCGACACCGTCACCTTCATGCACGACGCGGAGAACCGCTACGACTTCAACGGCGCGGTCAAGGTCGGGCGGGCCCTGGAGGAGATGGGCTTCCGGTGGTTCGAGGCGCCCTTCCGCGACTACGACCTGGCCAGCTACTTCCGGCTGCGCGAGCGCATCAAGATCCCGATCGTCCCGCACGGCCTGTGGCTGATGGACCTGCAGGAGATCTACCACCACGTCTCGCGCTTCCCCTGGGACGCGGTGCGCTTCGACGCCTCGATGAGCGGGGGCATCACCCAGGCCCGCAAGATGGTGGCCATCGCCGAGGCGCTCGGCCTGCCCGCCGAGCAGCAGAGCTGGGGCTACTCCCTGATCCAGGGGGCCGCCATCCATGTGGGCCTGGCGTCGCCCGTCAGCAGCTACTTCGAGCTTCCCATCCCGTACGACGCCTACGAGTACGGGATCGTGAACCCGATCCGCTGCGACGAGAACGGCGAGGTGCGCGCCCCCGACGGCCACGGCATCGGCCTGGAGATCGACTGGGACGCCATGAAGCGGGCCACCCTGGCCGAATACGACTGCAAGAGCGTCGACGATCTGTGAAAGGGCCGAGCATGCCAGCCGATTCCAACCGGCGGAGCGTCGTCGTCATCACCGGTGCCAGTAGCGGAATCGGTCAGGCCGCCGCCATTCTCGCGCTGCGCGGCGGCGCGCGAGTGGCGGCACTCGGGCTCGCCCCGCCGAGCGCGCCGACCGGCGAGTGGTCGGCCGCCGAGGAGGCGGGCGACCTGCTCTTCGCCGAGTGCGACGTGCGCGTCGAAGGCGACGTCGAGGCGGCCTTCGCCCGCGCGTCGGCCGCGCTCGGCCCGGTCACCGGTGCGATCTGCAGTGCCGGCATCGACACCGGGGCCCCCAGCCACGAGCTGTCGATGGAGACCTGGCACAAGGTGGTCGAGACCAACCTCACCGGCACGTTCCTGACCTGCCGTGCGGCCATCCGATCCTTCCGCGAGTCTGGCCACCCCGGCGCGATCGTCTGCATCTCGTCGCCGTGGAGCTTCGTCGCCCCGCGCGTGGGTGGCGCGGCGGCGTACGCGGCCTCCAAGGGGGGCGTCAGCTCCCTCGTCCGGGCGCTCTCCGTCGAGTACGCGGGCGCGGGCATCCGCGTCAACGCGGTGACCCCGGGCGCGACCGAGACCGAGCTGATGTGGGCCAACGTCGCGCCGGAGGACCTGGCGAGCACCCGGGTGAAGATCAACGAGGAGGTGCCCTTCGGCCGCCTGGCCGACCCCGAGGAGCCCGCGCGCGCCGCGCTGTGGCTGCTCGGACCCGAGGCCGGCTACATCACCGGCGCCAACCTGACCTGCGACGGCGGCGTGCTCGCCGCGGGGGTCCTGACCGTATGATCGCCGGCTCGCCCGCGCCGCGGGACGAATGGGAGCGCGTGCTCGCCGGGCGGCATGAAGACGTGCGCGAACATCTCCGGGAGGTGGGCGCGCACGTCCTCATCGCCACCGATCACGCCAGCGTGCGCTGGATCGGCGGTCGGGACGTGGAGGCCGGCACGGTCGCCCTCGCCGACGACGAGACCGTGCGGCTGATCCGTCCGGGCACCCGGGCTCTCGCTCAGGAGCTACTCGACGAGGCCGGTCTTCGCGCCGGCCGCGTGATCGCCGTCGAAACCACGGCGCTGCCCGCGGCCCTGGAACCCGTGCTGCGCGGGCACCCCCTCGTCGACGTCGCCGCCTTTCTGGCGGGGCGCCGGCTCACCCATGGGCCGGCTGACCTGGAGCGGATCCGCGCCGCCGCCCGGTACGCGAGCCGGGGGCAGGACGCGCTCCGCCGCCACATCCGGTCCGGGATCTCCGAGCTGGAGCTGTTCGACGCCGTCAACGCGGAGCTGACCGCTCATACGGCCCCCGCCGCCGCGATCGTCGATCTGATGTTCGGCGATCGTTGCGAGCAGGTCGGCCTTCCTCCCACCGGACGCCGCGTGCGGCCCGGCGAGACGGTCATCTTCGACTTCGCGCCGCTGCTGGACGGGATCTGGGGCGACTCGTGCTCGACGACCGTCCTCGGACCTGTGCCTCGCGAGGTGCGGCGTCTGCACGATCACGCGATGCGGGCCCTGGATCACGGCATCTCGATGCTGCGGCCAGGAGCCGTCGTGGGTGATGTCGATCGCGCCGTACGGGGGGTGATGGCCGAGGGAGGATATGAATATCCCCATATGACCGGCCACGGCATCGGCTACAAGCAACAGGACTTTCCGCTGTTCGACCCGGCGTCGAAGGTCGTGCTTCAAGCGGGCGCGGTCCTCGCCTTGGAGCCTGGTGCGTACCTTGACGGCTACGGGGTCAGGGTCGAGCACCTGATGCTGATCGAGGAGGGCGGGGCCAGCCTGCTGACCTCGCACAGTCTCAGCCTTGAGCCGTGAGGGGGGCGGTGCCCGGCCCGAGGAAATCGGGCCGGGCACCGGCGTTCAGATTGCGGTGACCATCCCGCCGTCGGCGAGGATCGCCTGTCCGGACACGAATCCGGCGCCGTCCGACAGCAGGAAGGCCGCCAGCTTCCCGATCTCCGCCGGATGCCCGTAACGCCCGGCCGGGATCGTCGCCACGCGAGCCGGGTCCTGCGGGTGGGTGGCGATGTACCCCGGCAGAATGGTGTTCGCGCGCACCCCCGCAGGCCCGTACTCGGTCGCGTAGAGCTTGATCCACGCTTGCAGCGCCGACCGGAAGACGGATGAGACCGGCATCGTCGGCTCTGGGGTGCGCGCCGCGTACGAGGCCACCGCGACCACGCTCCCCGTCCCCTGGCGGACGAAGACCGGAGTGACGAGCTTCACCAGCGACATCACCGAGCTCAGCACCAGGTCGTAGCCGGCGCGCCAATCGTCTTCCGTGAGATCGAGCAACTTGCCCTTGGGCGGGTGTCCCGTGTTGATGGCCACGGCATCGACGCGTCCGTAGCGGTCGAGCGCCGTCGTCACGAGCCGGTCAAGGTCGTCCCCCGAGCGGACGTCGCCGCGCACGGCACAGGCGCCAAGCTCGCGTGCCACGTCCGAGATCGCATCCGACCGCGACATGACCACCAGCTCGTGGTCAGCCGCCAGCTCCTGCGCGATGGCCTTCCCGATCCCGGCGCTCGCCGCCGTAACGATCGCCACCTTACGATCCATCACATTCCCTCCCCTATTATCGATAATAGATTGTCATGGAATAATAGCAGGAAATTTCGTGGCGACCTGGGCGGCTAGGCCAGGCCGGCCAGCAGCGCTTGACCCAAGGTCATGGCAGCGACATCGTGAAGCTGCCCGAACTCAGGCCGCCTTCTTCCTGGGCGCCGCCCGCTTCGCCGGTGCCTGACCCGGCGAACGAAGGGAGGAACCGACATGAGGAAAAAGTTCAAGGCCGGATCTCGGCGAGGCTGAGCACGTGTGGCTGCTGTACGCCCTCGTTCTGTATGTCCGCGTCAAGAACCGGCTGCCCAAGAACTTCGACCACAACGCGGCCGTCGAGCGCCTGGCGCGCCGGCTGTCCGCCCGTACCGCGATGCCGGGCGACGACCACGAGGCGTTCTTCCTGGGCGCGACCCAGCTGATCGGCCTGCCCTGAGATGAACGAGCAGCGCGTCGTGCGGTACGGAGATCGCGCCACCCGACAGTATGCGGACCAATTCTGTGAGCTCTTCCGTCGCCTCATACCAGCGAATCAGCAAATGTCGCCGACGATTATCCTCGGCCATGCCGCCGACCGGCGGCTTGCAGACTTCTCGCGCGAAGGCGACCCACAGCCGATCGATTACTCCCTCTATCTCGCGGTGCAGGGCGACCGTGTGGTCGGCTTCCTGAATCTGCTCACCAGCGTCGATCGCAACTACGCTCTCATCGACTACCTGGGTGCGCTGCCGTCTACCGGAAGCGTCAGCTGGGAGATGCTGGAAACCGCCTGGCACGACCACGCGAAGACCCTGAAATCCCCGTTCATGCTGATGTTCGAGATCGCACCGCCCGTCGCCGAGTCAGCCCGATCACGCGCGAAGGCACGACTGTTCACTGAATACGCCCGGATGCGCGGCCTGGCCACTCGGAAAGCGCCCATCGACTATGTCCAGCCGGACATGGACTATAAGGCGATGGAGGGGACAACAGAACTGCCCGCGGACCTGTACATCGCGTCGAACCCCGATGCGCTGGCCGCCATGACAAAACTGAGTTACCTCCGGCTCGTCGAGTCGATCTACTTCGATGGTTATGTGCGCACCGTCGGCATCGACGAAGACTACATGCGCTACATATCGCGCCTCTACGAAAAGCTACGCGCGAGCAACGAGGATGATCCTTCCACTTCGAATTCAGGGTAAGGCCATCTGTTCCAGGGCTTTGGTGCCCGCCCGGGTTTGCCCGGGCGGGCGTTCGCGCGTCGAGTCGGGTCAGGGACACATCAGGGCCGCCCTCACGGCACCAGCAGCCACCGCCCCCGTTGGCCGCCGCCGGCGACCTTGTCGTACGCCGTCGCGGCCTCGGCCAGCGGCACCCGGCCGGCCACCCGCAGCTCCAGAACGCCGGAGGCGGCGAGGGCGAGCAGCTCGGCGAGCCGCGCGCCGTCGGGCTCGACGTTCACGATGCCGATCTCGATGCCCCGCTCGGACGTCGCGGGAGACGCCGAGACCACGCCGACGAACGTCCCGCCGTCGCGGACCGCGACGAGGGCCGCCGCGTGCAGGACGGCGCCGTCGAGGACGGCGTCGAACGACGGCCCCGGCAGCTGCGTGACGAGCTCACGAGCCCCGGCTCTCCGTACGAAGTCGCGGTCGGACTCGCGCGCCAGTCCGGTGACGGTCCAGCCCGCGTGGGCGGCCAGCGCGACGGCGTACCCGCCCACGGCGCCGGCGGCGCCGGTGACCAGCAGGGTCCGCCCGTCGGCGGGGCCGAGCCGGTCCACCATCTGCGCCGCGGTCGAGGCGTTGAGCGGGAGGGAGGCCGCGTCGACCGGATCGAGGCCGCCCGGCAGCAGCGCGGCGGCCGCCCCCGGCACGACGGTCTCCTCGGCGTGTGCGCGGACCGGGGCCGTGAAGTCGCCATGTACGGCGGCGACCGGGTCGCCGACCGAGAAGCCGGTGACCTCGGCCCCGGTCTCGGTGACGACGCCGGTGAGGGACAAGCCGAGGCCGACCGTGCCGGTGAGTCCGAAGATCACCCGGGCCGGTCCGCCGGCGAAGAGGGTGTCGACGGGATCGACCGATGCCGCCGTGACGCGGACCCGCAGGTCGCCGGGTCCCAGCGGGGGCAGCGTCACCTCCTCGAGGGTGAGCGCGGCGGAGTCGGGCTTGGACACGAGTGCGAGCGTCATGTGGATCTCCTTGCGATAGGTGGACTGCACCACCATCGGTGACCTACTCTCTTTTAGGAAGTAGACACTTTGAAGTGGTGTAGGCACCCAGAGGTGAGCCATGGACGTGACCACTGCTGACGGGCCGACGATGCGGTTCGATGTGTTCGACGCCTTCTGCCCCAGCCGGCGGCTGCTCGACACGATCGGCAACAAGTGGGCGAGCCTAGTGATCGTGGCACTGGGCCTGCAGGGCCGGATGCGCTATTCCGAGCTCTCCGCGCGGATCGCCGGGGTGAGCCAGAAGATGCTGACCCAGACCGTCCGGGGCCTCGAGCGAGACGGCCTGCTGACCCGCACGGTGACTCCATCGGTACCCGTCCGCGTCGACTACGAGCTCACGCCATTGGGCCTGTCCCTCCTGGACACGATTCGCCACCTCAAGGAGTGGGCCGAGGAGCACATGGCCGAGGTGGACAGGGCACGCGAGGAGTACGACCGGAAAAGCGCCTGACCCTGGTCGGCCCGGTCAGCTGGCGATCCGCGCCGCGCCGGCCCGTTCGTGGAACGTCCGCCGGTAGGCGGCGCGCGGCCGCGACATCTACGCCATCACCGCGCCGATCGTGGTGGAGGCCGCCGAGCGGATCCTGGCCGGCCGGGCCACCGGCGTCGGCACCGCCGGGGAGATCTTCGATGCCGAGGACTTCCTGCGGTCCCTGCCGCTGGACGAACTGTCGCTGGGCAACGGGTGATCTCCGGCCTCATGGCCGACACACTTCCCGTACGCGCGGCGGACGCTTCGGTGACGAGCGCGGGCCAGGAAGTGACGTGATCCATCTTGTCAGCGGGCGGCCGGTCTGAAGTGTTCGATGATGCGCGCGTAGCTGTCGAGCGCGTGTCCTTGGGCGATCGACTTCTCGATGAGTGCCTTGGTGTATTCGGGGATCGTGGCGTCGACGCCTCGGGCGTGGCTCTCGTGGACGAGGTGGCCGATCGGTGGGAGCTGGGTTTCGAGGGTGGCGTCGGCGGCCAGGTATTCGCCCTTGTCGATCTGCTGCGCGTAGGTCGACATGAACGACGCAACGCCGCCCAGCCAGCTGGTCGCGAACGGCAGGAATTCCGTGGCCGCGACGTTCTCGGTGCCTACCAGGGCCAGGGAGTGCATGAAGCTGTTGAAGGTGCCCCACATGATGCCGAGCAGTGCCACGTCGTACAGCGAGGGGATGCCCGCGTCGGCGCTCAGATGGGTGGTCCCGCCGCCCAGCACCCGCAAGGTCTGCTCGTGTTCGGCGAACAGGTCCGGCGATCCGCCGTACAGGATGACCGTGTCGGGAGCCCCGATGCCAGGGGGTGTCATCATGATCGCCCCGTCGAGATAGCCCGCGCCGTGCTCGCCCGCCCACCCGGCCAGCGCACGCGCCTCGTCGGAGGCTCCCGACGTGAGGTTCAACAGCACCCGGCCTGACAGTGCCCCGCGCACCGGAGCGAGGATCTCCCGAACCGCGTCGTAGTCGCGTACGCACACGATCAGCAGCGAACCGGCGCTGACGGCGTCCGCGGCCGTGCGGGCCTCACGCACGCCCGACGCGATCAATTCAGCGGCCTTGCCGGGCGTCCGGTTCCACACCGTCGTCGGGTGACCGGCGGCCGCGAAGGCGCCCGCCAGAGCCCGGCCCATCAAACCCAACCCGATCACTGTCACCGCTGTACGGTCCGTGCCCACAGTCGCCACCTGCTCTTCCTCTGGTCAGAACGCACTGCTCGAAGCGACCGACCTGCCGATCGAGAAGATCAGCGAACTCAGCGGACTCGGCAGCGCCGGCAACCTGCGCCACCATTTCACGCACCATGTCGGGGTGGCCCGTCCACTACCGGCGAGCCTTCCCCACCGCGCCGAAGCCGCACGCCTCGAAGGATGCTCAGGCGAACGCCATACCGCCGTCCACGAGCACGGAGGAGCCGTTCATGTAGGTGCACCGCGGGGACACCAGGAATGCGGCGACCTCGGCCTGTTCGGCGGCGGTGGCGAGGCGGCCGAGGGGGATCCCGCTGACGAAGGTCTCCTCGCCGTTGCTCTCCCGGCCCGGTGGGTTCACCATCGGCGTGTCCGTGGCACCGGGGAGCAGGGCGTTCACCCTGACCCCGTGCGGGCCCGCCTCGGTGGCGGCGGCCCTGGTCAGGGCGATGACCCCGGCCTTCGTCGCGGCATAGGGCCCCATTCCCGGCACATTGCGCACCGCGCTCACCGAAGCGATGTTGAGGACGCGGCCCCGGCCTTGGCTGATCATGATCGGGAGACCGTGCCGGAGCCCGAGGAAGACCCCCTTGAGGTTGACCGCTACGAGCCGGTCGAAGAACGTCTCGTCGAACTGGGCGATCGGCGTCGGACCACCCGAGATGCCGGCATTGTTGACCAGGATGTCCAGCGAGCCATGGCGCTCCGCGGTCGTCCTGAGCAGGTGCTCCATCGCGGCCGACCGCGTGACGTCCACGGTCTGGAACTCGGCCGCGCCCCCCATGGCGACGACGGCCGCGCAGGTCTGTTCGGCCGCTTCCGCGCGCCGGTCGGCGGCGACGACGAGCGCGCCGTCCGCGGCGAGCCGGAGCGCGATCGCCCGGCCGATGCCGCCGCCGGCTCCGGTGACGACCGCGACGGTGCCGGAGAGAACGTGTTCCATGGATCGGAGCGTACGCAGCCGCCGCCGGAGTGCTCCGAGCCGTTTCAAAGTGGGACGTTACGCGTCACGTCCGCTCGGCCATGGTCGGAAGGTGGAATCTAACCGGCAGCTTCGCGACGAGGTGATGGACCTTCACGCGCGGTACGCCAATGCCATCGACGACGGGGACGCGGAGGCGTGGGCCCGCTGTTTCACCCCGGACGGGGTGTTGCGGACGAACCGTCCGCTCGAGGTGACAGGGCGGTCGGCCCTGCGTGAGTTCGCCGAGTCCTGGATCGCGTCCCGGCCCGGGCCGTCCCGCCACATCACCTGGCACCACCTGGTCCTGGAGGCGGAACTCGCGGGCCGCTGCTCGGCGGGACTGCTGGTGACCACGGCCGAGGGCGTCTCGATGAGCTACACGGCGGTCTACCGGGACAGGTTCGAACGGGTCCGCGCCGAATGGCTCCTGAAGGAGCGGGTGGTCGCGATCGACCGCCCCGAACGCTGGGAGAGCTGATGAGCATGCAGGGCAAGGTCGCCGTCGTCGCGGCGGGTGGATCCGGCATCGGCCGGATGACGGCGCTCGGACTGGCCGAGCGGGGCGCCCGGGTCGCGGTCATCGACCTGGACAAGGCAGCCGCGGAGGCGGTGGCGGCAGAGATCGGGGGCCAGGCGAGCGCTCATGTGGCCGACTGCGGAGTGGTGAGCGAGCTCAAGCGGGTGGTGGCGGAGATCTCCTCGCTCGTCGACCACGTCGACATCCTGTTCAACAACGTCGGCATGCCGAACCCGCACGGGATCATGGACATCACCGAAGAGCAGTGGCAGCGCTCCGTGGACGTCAACCTGAAGAGCGGCTTCTTCCTCACCCAGCTGCTGCTGCCCCTGATCAGGAAGTCCGGCCGCGGTGGCTCCATCGTCTTCACCTCCTCCGCGGCGGGACTGGTGGCGTCGTACACGACCCCGCTCTACTCGCTCACCAAGGCGGGGGTCATCGGTCTCGCCAAGGCGCTCGCGGTTCACCTCGCCCCCGAAGGCATCCGGGTCAACGCGGTCTGCCCCGGTCCCGTGCGTACGCCCATGCTGGCCGGATTCATGCAGAAGGACACCGCGTTCACCGACGAGGTCGCCGACCTGTACGCGTCGCGGGTTCCCCTGGGCCGGGTCGCGGACGCGCGCGAGATCGCCGAAGCGGTCATCTTCCTGGCCAGCGACGCCGCGAGTTACATCACGGGCGTGCCGTTCCCCGTGGACGGCGGCTACGTTGCCCAGTAGCCCGCAGGTCTATGTCGTCGACGCGGTCCGGACCCCCATCGGCAAGGCCGGTGGAGCCCTGGCGCGGGTCCGCCCCGACGACCTGGCGGCGCTGGCCATCAGGTCGCTCCTGGACCGCAACCCCCGGCTCGACCCGGCCCGGGTCGACGAGGTGTACTTCGGGGCGGCGAACCAGGCCGGTGAGGACAACCGCAATGTCGCCCGGATGGCCGCCCTGCTCGCCGGGCTCCCCACCTCGGTCCCCGGTTCGACGACCAACCGGCTGTGCGCCTCGGGACTCGACGCGGTGATCGCCGCCGCCCGCGCGATCAAGGCAGGCGACGGTTCCCTCTACATCGCCGGTGGCGTGGAGTCCATGTCAAGGGCCCCCTGGGTGGTGCCCAAGCCCGAGCGTGCCTTCCCCGTCGCCGACACCACCCTGTTCTCGACCACGCTCGGCTGGCGCATGGTCAACCCCCGGATGCCGGACGCCTGGACGGTCAGCCTCGGTGAGAGCACGGAACAGCTGGCCGGGAAGTACGGCATCACCAGGGACGCCTGCGACGAGTACGCCGCCCGAAGCCACCGGCTCGCCGCCCTGGCCTGGCGGGAAGGCCGGTACGCCGGCTCGGTGATCCAGGTGCCGGACGCCCCGCTGGACCGGGACGAGGGCATCCGCGACGGCGTCACGGCCGAAAGCCTCGCGCGGCTCAGGCCCGCCTTCCGCGACGCGGGTACGGTGACCGCGGGCAACGCCTCCCAGCTCTCGGACGGCGCGGCCGCGCTGCTCCTGGCGGACGAGCACGCGGTCACCGACCTCGGCGTCGAACCTCTCGCGCGCCTCACCGCCTCGGGCGTGCACGCGGTCGAACCCCAGCTGTTCGGCATCGGCCCGGTCGAAGCCGTCCGGCGGGCACTGGGCAGAGCGGGCCGGACGCTCGGGGACGTGACGGTCCTGGAGCTGAACGAGGCGTTCGCCGCCCAGACGCTCGCGTGCCTGGGGGAGTGGCAGGGGCTCGACCCCGCGGTCGTGAACCCCCTGGGCGGAGCGATCGCCATGGGTCACCCGCTCGGCTGCTCCGGCGCCCGGCTCGCCGGTTCGCTGGCGCACCAGCTGGCCCGGGCCGGGTCCGGCCTCGGGGTGGCCACGCTGTGCGTCGGTGTGGGTCAAGGGCTCGCCATCACGTTGGAGCGGGGATGACGCGGCCGCTCAGGCGGGGTCTGGTGTTCGCGACCGCCGAGCTCGATCCCCTGGGCGACCTGGCCAGGCAGGCCGAGGCGGCGGGCTTCCAGCGGGTCTGGACGACGGAGTATCCCCATCGCGACGCGGTGGTGCGCGCCCTGGCGGTGGCGCTGCGCACCGAGTCGATCGAGATCGGCACCGGCATCGCCTACGCCTTCGCGCGCGTCCCCCTGGCGATGGCGGCGATGGCCGCGGACGTGCAGCGCCTCTCCGGCGGCCGGTTCTCGCTCGGCCTGAGCCCCGGGACGCGAGGCGTACGGCGATGGTTCGGCGCGGACTTCGAACCGCCCGCGCCCGCGCTGGTGGCGTACGCCGCGGCGCTTCGTGCGGCGTGGAGCCAGAACGAGGACCTGGCGGACCGGCCACCGCCCGTCTTCGGCGCGGCGCTCAACCCGGTCATGGGCCGGCATGTGGCGGCCCACCTCGACGGCGTCCTCCTGCACCCGCTGGCCATCGCCAGGCGGCACCTGGTCGAGCGGCTGCTGCCCGCGGTGGCGAAGGGGTCGAGCGCCCGCGCGGGACGCCCGCCCAGGGTGATCGCCTGGTGCGTCACGTCGATCGACCCCGACGAGGAGGTCGCGCGGGCCCGGGCCAGGGCCCAGCTGGCCTTCTACTTCTCGACGCCGAGCTACCGGACCGTGGCGGCGGGAACCGGCTGGGAGCACATCCCGGCGGAGGTGCAGCGCGGCTTCAAGGCGGTCGGCGGCTCGTGGGCCCGGCTGGGCGAGCTGATCCCCGACAGCGTCGTGGACGAGCTCACCGTCTCCGGCACGCCGGCGACCGCCGCCCGCCGCGTCCGGCGGCTCGAACGCGAGCTGGGCGACCTGGGCGTCACCGAGATCGCGTTCCAGACCGTGGGCGCGGAGGTGGGCGGCGCCGCGTTCGTAGCGAGCTGCGAACAGATCATCCACAGCCTCGCACCCGGCGCGACAGGAGAACCCGATGTCTGACTACGAGGCGATCCGCCACCTGACGGCGGAGTACACGTTCCGGCTGGACGACGGCGACTTCGCCGGCGTCGGCGAGCTGCTGTCCGACGCCGTGCTCCGTCCGGTGATGGCCGGCGTACGCGGCGACGAACTCCGCGGCCAGGCCCAGATCGAGGCGTTCTACGCCGACCAGGTCATCACCTACAAGAAGGGCAGTCCGATGACCCGGCATCTCCTCACCAACCAGGTGATCACCCTGACCGGCGACGAGGCCACGTCCCGCTGCTACTTCACGGTGCTTCAGCGCCCTCCGGGGCTGCCGTACCGGATCGTCGTGGGCGGGCAGTACTTCGACAGGTTCATCCGGCGGGCCGGGCAGTGGCGGTTCGCCGAGAAGACCATCCAGGTGGACCACCTGAACGAGATCGAGTTCCACTTCCGGATCGATGAGCGCGTCAGGCGGTGACGATGCGCAGCGCCAGTTCCGCGTAGCCGCGCGCGACCGACTGCGCGTTCTTGGCGGTCGAGGGCCGGTACCAGTCGGGCAGCGCGGCGACGGCCGACAGGATGAAGAACGTGGCGAGCTTCGTGTCCAGCTCCCGGTCCGCGGCGCCCTCGTTCTTCGCCCCTTCGATCAGGGTCATGACGACCTGGTCGTAGTACTGGCGCTGGGCGAGCATGAGCTTCCGCAGCTCGGGGTCGGCGTGGCGCCACTCCCGGGCGTACAGGCTGGCCCTGCGCAGGTGGAGCAGGGACCAGTCGGCATACCGCTCGATGAAGACCTGCAGGCGTTCGATGGACGGCAGCTCGAGGGCGACGGCCGCCTCGGCGATCGCGCGCACCTCGGCGTGCGAGTCCTCGAAGATCTTCTTGAGCAGGTCGCCCTTCGAGTCGATGTAGTAGTAGAGGCTGCCTTTGAGCATGCCCAGGGCGTCGGCCACATCCTGCACTGAGGTGGCGGAGTAGCCCTTCTCCCAGAACAGGTTGACGGCGGCCTCGATGACCTCCCGGTCGCGCGCCCGACCGCCGTCCAACGACTTCTTGGCAGTGCTCGCCTTGCTTGCCGGTCGCACCCGAATCTCCTCGCTCAGACCTTCCAAACGTTAGTTTGACTCTATCCTGTACGCCGGGCGCCCGCCCCCGCGAGCGTGCGCAGGCAGACGGCCAGCCCGATCGCCACCGCCTGAGCGAGCAGCTGGATGGACGTCGGCGCGCCCGCCGTCAGCAGCAACTGCGTCAACTGGGTGAGGAACACGGCCGCGACGCCGCTGGCCACGACGCTGCCCTTGCCGCCCGCCAGCGACGTGCCGCCCAGCACCACGGCGGAGATCGAGGCGAAGAGGTAGTCGTTGCCGATCCGCACCGAGGCGGACTCCAGGTACCCGAGCAGCAGGATCGCGGCGAGGGCGGCGCTCATCGAACCGAACACGTACGCGCCGATGACGTACCGGTCCACCGGCACGCCCGCCGACTTCGCCGCGGCCGGGTTCACCCCGGCCGCCACGAATCGCCGGCCGAGGACCGTACGGCCGGCGCCGAAGGCCACGACGGCGACGAAGCCCACGGCGACCCAGAACACCAGCGGGACGCCGAGGACCTGGTGCGTCGCGAAGGAGACGAGCGCCGGCGGCGCGGCCACCGAAGGGAGGCCGCCGCTGTAGGTCAGCAGGGCGCCGAGCAGGAGCGAGTTCACGGCCAGCGTCGTGATCAGCGGCGTGATCCCGGCCTTGGTCACCAGCAGGCCGTTGAGGAGACCGACGCAGCCGCCGATCAGCAGCGTGGCCACCAGCGCCACCGCGAGGGGGACCCCGGTTTTCGAGATCAGCAGCGGCGGAACCATCGCGCACAACGTCACGGCGCCCGGCACGGACAGGTCGATGCCGCGCTGCTGGACGACCAGCGTCTGCCCGACAGAGACGACGATGAGGACGGCCGAGAAGCTCAGCAGGGAGAGCACCGAGGACGCGGACAGCGACCGCGGCGCGACCAGCGCGCTGAGCACGAAGACACCCGCCGCCGCGGCCCAGATACTGCGGTACTCCCAGCCGGACAGCGGCGCGTTCCCGCCGGTCGCGCGGGGCGTGCCGAGCATGGTGGTCTGGTCCATTGCTAGGCGACCTCGCTCATCTGGCGTGACTTCGAGAACGTGGCCACCGCGACCAGCGTCAGCGCACCGACGAGGTAGGACTCCCACGCCGTACTGAGGGACAGGAAAGGGATCGCGCCGAGGATCTGCTGGACCAGGAGCGCGCCCAGGACGGCCCCGAGGAACGAGCCGCGCCCGCCGAAGATGCTGGCGCCACCGATCGCCGCCGCGCTGATGCTGGTCAGCGTGTACGTCGTCCCCGCCGCGGGATCCCCGGAACCGACCTGGGCGATCAGGCACACGGCGGCGGCCGCGGTCAGCAGCCCGCAGCCGGCGAACGCGGCCAGCCGGACCGCCGCCGCGCGAGCACCCGCCAGGCCCGCGCGCCTCTCGTCGGATCCCACCGCGCGAAGGGCGAGCCCCGCCCATGATCTGCGCAGCGCGAACTGGAGCGCGACCGCGCCGGCCACGGCGACCAGGAAGGCCACGGGGACGACGCCGATCTGGGCTCCCAGGCCGGTGACGATCCGGGTGTCGATGACACCACCGGGCTGGGGGCGCAGGAGCAGCGATCCGGACTGGAGCGCGAAGAAGGTCGCGAGGGTGGCGACGAGCGGGGGGAGCTTGAGCGCGTCCACCAACGCCCAGTTGAGCGCGCTGACCGCGATCGCCACCACGACGATCAGGATCCAGCCGAGCGCCTGACGGCCCTGGGCGTCCTCAGCGGTGAGAAAGAAGGAGCCGACGACCACGAGGAACCCCATGAGAGGGCCTACCGAGAGGTCGATCGCGCCGACCATCATCACCGTCGTCTGCGCCATCGCCACGAACATCAGCGGCACCACGAGGGCGAGCAGGGACGAGATGTTGAAAGTCGAGAGGTACATCGGGTTCCGGGTCGCCACGTACACACCGAGCGCGACCATCGCGGCGGCGATGAGGATCGCCGGCGCGGAGTCGCCCGCCAGCCAGGACAGCAGCCGACCGGCGCCGCCTCTCGCGGCCTGCCGCCGGCCGGTCGAGGCCGTCAGGGCCGCGGCGGTGATCGTCTCCTCGGTCAGCTCCGGACCCGACACCTCCGCCACGACGGCTCCTCTGGAGAACACCAGGACCCGGTCGCAGAGCCCGGCGAGCTCGAGCGCGTCGGAGGAGACCACGAGGATCGCCGTGCCGGTGCCGGCCGCGAGCCTCCTGAGGTAGGAGTAGATCTCGACCTTGGACCCGACATCCACGCCCTGGGTGGGCTCGTCGATGAGCAGGACGCGAGGGTCGGTGGCGAGGATGCTCCCCAGCACGGCCTTCTGCTGGTTGCCACCGGACAGGCTCGCGATCGGCGCCGACGCGCTCGCCGCCTTGACCGCGAGCCCGTCCAGGGTCGCGGCGACCAGCTCGCGACTCCGCCGGGCGCTGACCACGCCCCACCGGGACGCGGAGCCGAGGTTCCGGAAGACGATGTTCTCGGCGACGCTGAGCTCGCCGAGCACGCCTTCCCGATGGCGGTCGCCGGGAAGGAACGCGAACCCGTGCTTCCTGGCCGACTGGGGGCGGTGCACCCGGACGGCGGTCCCGTCGACGCGGACCTCGCCCCGGGAGCCGCCGAGCCCGGCGAGCGCGCGCAGCGTCTCCCGCTGGCCGTTCCCCTCGATCCCGGCCAGCCCGACCACCTCGCCAGGGCCGACCCGGAGGTTGACCCCCTGGAACCCGGCGCCCCGGAAGTCGGCCAGTTCGAGCCGCGGGGGCGCCTGGAGCGCGGCCGGGGCGGGCTTGGCGGGGAAGGTCGCGTCCAGAGTCCTGCCGATGATCAGGGCGACGATGTCGGACTCGGACAGCGCGCCGACGGGATACGTCCCGCGGACCCGTCCGTCCCGGAGCACGGTGATGACGCCGGCGACCGCTCGCACCTCGCGGATCCGGTGACTGATGTAGATCACCGCGCAGCCCTGCCGCGCCAGCGCCCGGACCTTGCCGAAGAGGCGCTCCACGTCCCGTTCACCGAGGTGCTCGGTCGGCTCGTCCAGGATGAGCACCTTCGGACGCGAGGACAGCGCGGCCGAGATCTCGACGATGAACCGCTCCTCGGCCACCAGCTGGGACACCCGGGCGTCCGGACGGATCCGGGTCTCCTGGTCCCACTCCCGCAGGCACCCCTCGGCCCACCGCGACATCGCCCCCGGCTGGGGGCGATGCGCCGGTGGGACCTTGAGGTACAGGTTCTCGGCGACGGTCAGGTCGGGGAGCAGCGCGGGTTCCTGCCGCACGATGGCCACGCCGAGCGCGCGCGCCAGGTCCGGCCCGCCGTCCATCGCCCGGCCCGCGACCTCGACCGTGCCGCGGTCGGGAACCAGCGCTCCGGAGATCACGGCCATCAGCGTCGACTTGCCCGCGCCGTTCTCGCCGACGACCCCGTGCACCTCGCCGGCCCCGACCTCCAGCGCGACCTCGTCCAGCGCCGTGACGCCGGGAAACGTCTTGGTGACCGCGCTGACCTGAAGGGCTGTGGTTGCCATCTCCGCTAGCTCTTGAACAGCTCGGTGAGCTGCGACTCGGTGAGGTCCGCGGTGAGGTCCGCATCCGGCGGCAGGGCCGGCTTGCAGTCCGGCGCCGTGCCGTTGGGGAGGTAGGTGAACGGCTCCGGGTGCAGCTTCGCCGACTCGGTGTTGGCGGTTCCCTGGAACGCCGCGACTCCGATGCGGAGCGCGAGCCTGGGCAGGCTGGAGGTCTGGCCCATGACGAGGAACGGGTACGGCTTCTTCGCCCAGTCACAGCCGATCTCGTTGTTGCTCGTGATCGAGGCGACGACCGGCCGTTCCATGTTCGCGCTGTCGTAGGCCTGGATGGCGCCGGTGTCGGGTCCGTTGAAGTCGCTGACGATCGCGTCGATGCGGCCATGCTTGGACAGCAGGCCGGTCATCACCTTCCGGCGCAGGGCCGGGTCCCAGTTGGTGTCCTGGACCCGGTCGTCGACGATCTCGATCTCGGGGTACGCCTTCATGGCCTTCTGGAAGGAGGCGAAGAACTGGGTGCTCGTCTCGTTGCCCGGCGTGCCGCCCAGGAACGCGACCGTGCCCTTGCCCACCTGCTCGTGCAGGAAGTCCGCCCACTTCTTGCCGATGAAGTCGGTGTCGAAGGTGACCGCGTCCACGAAATCGGTTCCGGGCTTCCCCCCGGCGTCGCCGAGGATGGTGACCACCTTGACCCCGGCCTGGGTGGCCTTGCTGATCGCGGGGAGTTCGGCGACGCCGTAGTCGGCGGAGATGACCAGGACGTTGACACCCTGCGCGACATAGCTGGTGATGTCGGAGATCGCCTTCTGCTGGTCGTTGATCGCCTGCGCGAACAGCGCCTCCGTCACGTTGCCGCATTTGGCGGCCTCGTCCTTGAACTCGGCGGCGGCCTGCAGGACCCAGGTGTTGCCGCCCGCGCTCTTGAGGAAGCCCACCTTCATGGGCTTGGTCCCGCAGAACTTCGTGATGTCGCCGCCCGAGCCGGACTGCTGGAATCCTTCTTCGGCCTTGCGGGGGCCGCCCGCCGTGGCGGTGTTCGCGGTGGTGTTCTCGGTCGAGCACGCGGCCGCCAGCGCGAGGCCGACCACGCTCACCAGGAGCATTGTCGTGGACTTGCGTCGATGCATGATTCGGTTCCTTGCTCTTGCACGGCCGGGATGGAGCCCGCTGCGGGTTCCATGCACTCCTGCTCAGAGCAGGGCGCCGTCGGATGCCCAGATGGTGCCAGCGCGGGTGACGACGATTGGACAACGTCTCAAGTCGAGACACTGGAGGTCTCACACGACCGGGCGTATTGAAGTGAGACAGTCGGCCCGCTGGAGCGGCGGCCACACTCGCCACAGGGAAGGGCGGAAGTCCGCTCCACGGTGGCTAGGAGGAACACGTGGCAGATATCGACGTAGATGTGGAGGCTCTGCGCGAGAAGTACCGCGAGGAACGCGACAAGCGGCTCCGGACGAACGGAACGGACCAGTACAAGTTCGCCGAGGATCAGTACGCCCACTTCGACGATGACCCGCACGCACCCCCGCCGCCGCCCAGGGAGCCCCTCCACGAGGAACTGGACGTGCTCGTCATCGGTGGCGGCTTCGGTGGCTTGCAGGCCGCCGCGACCATGCGTTCGGCCGGCATCCACGACTTCCGGATCCTCGACGTCGCGGCCGACTTCGGCGGCACCTGGTACTGGAACCGCTACCCGGGTATCCGCTGTGACGTCGAGTCGTACATCTACCTGCCGTACCTGGAGGAGACCGGGTTCATTCCGAGCGAGCGCTACGTGACCGGAGCGGAGATCTTCAGGTACTGCCAGAAGCTCGGCCGCCACTTCGGGCTGTACGAGCGCGCGCTCTTCCAGACCAAGGTCACGGGCCTGGAGTGGGACGAGGAATCGGCGCGCTGGACCGTCAGCACCTCGCGAGGCGACCGGCTGAGGCCGCGATTCGTCGTCACGCAGAGCGGCATCTTCAACCGGCCCCAGCTGCCCGGCATTCCCGGCATCGAGACCTTCCAGGGCCACATGTTCCACAGCGCCCGCTGGGACTTCGCGTACACGGGCGGCGACTCCACGGGTGGCCTCGACCGGCTTCATGACAAGCGCGTCGGGGTGATCGGGACCGGGGCCACCGGGCTGCAGATGGTGCCGAAACTGGCCGAGGGCGCGCAGCACCTGACCGTCTTCCAGCGCACTCCGACCGCCGTGGGGGTCCGGGACAACGGCCCCACCGACCTGGAGTGGTTCAAGTCCCTGCCGGCGGGCTGGCAGAAGGCGCGCGAGGACAGCTTCAACCGCCTCATGTCCATGGAGAACGTCGACTGTCCCGTCGACGACGGGTGGGCCCGCTTCTTCCGGCACCAGCTGGAAGCCGTCGAACGCCTGCCCGAGGCGGAGCGGACCCCCGAGGCGATCGGGTCGGCGACCGAGGCGGCCGACTACGAGTGGGGCGAGAAGCTGCGCGCCCGGGTCGACACCATCGTCCATGATCCGGGGAAGGCCGAGCTGCTGAAGGCCTACTACCGAACCCTCTGCAAGCGGCCCGGCTTCAGCGACGACTACCTGCCCGCCTTCGACCAGGGCAACGTGAGCCTGGTCGACGTGAGCGGGGGCATCGAGCGGATCACCGAGCGCGGAGTCGTGGTGGACGGCGTTGAACACGAACTCGACTGCGTGATCTTCGCGACCGGGTTCGAGCTGGGTACGACCTGGTGCCACCAGGCCGGCTACGACGTCGTCTCCCGCGGCGGCGCGCGGCTGTCGGAGAAGTGGGCCGACGGCATCAAGACCTACCACGGTCTTTTCAGCCACGGCTTCCCGAACAGCTTCTTCATGGGGCTCACCCAGACGGGTACGACGATCAGCGTCCCGCACATGTTGCAGGAGCAGGTGAACCACATCACCCACATCGTCAGGCACTGCCTCGACGCGGGGGTCACCCGCGTCGAGGCCACGGTCGAAGCCGAGCGGGAGTGGCAGGAGGTCATCGCGGCGAAGACCGCGCTGCGGCGGCCGTTCCAGGAGGCGTGCACCCCTGGCTACTTCAACGCCGAGGGCAAGCCAGAGGACATGCGGAGCGCCATCGGTTCCGGGATGTACTTCCCCTCCACCGAGTTCTTCGCCATGCTCGCGGACTGGCGGCGGTCCGGGGACTTCGCGGGGCTGGAGCTCAGCTGATCCGCATGAACAACGACCTCCCTCTCACCTGGAGAGGGAGGTCGTTCTCGTTTCAGCCCACGGCGACGGGGTTCACCGGGCTGGCGGTGGCTCCGGTGATCCGCAGCGGGCTCACCATGAAGAGGAACTCGTGGCACCCGTCGGCGGCGAGCTCCGACAGGTTGAGATGCTCGATGAGGTATATGCCGTGGCGGACGAGCAGCTCGACATGGCCGCCGAGGAACTCGTCGCGGTCGAACGGCTGAGCCTCGACCGCGGTGTTGTCGGAGCACACCGCCACGACGTCCCGCGAAGCGAGGAAGGCGGCCGCCTCGAGCCCGATCCCCGGCTGCACCAGGGACATCTCCTCGCCGTTGGCGAAGAACCAGTCCACCCAGCCCGTACGGATCAGCGCCGCGTCACCCGGTTGCAGCTGGACGCCCTGGGACTTGAGGGTGTTCTCCAGGTCCTCCTGGGTGATGACGTAGCCGGGTTCGAGCCAGTCGACCTGCTTGTACCGCGCGACGTCGATGAGGACCCCCCGCGTGACGATGGGGTCGGCCTTCTCGATGCCGCATCGGGCCGCGCCGCCGTACGTCTCCATGGCGTCGTTGCCGAAACCGTTGTACGTCCTGCCGTCGGCGTAGACGTGGCAGAGGGCGTCCATGTGCGTCGAGGTGTGTGACGCGAGCGTCAGCACGTCCTCGTGACATCCCACGCCGGGCTTTCCGCCGTACGGCTCGTACATGTGCTCGTCGAGATGGTTCAGCAGGGTCAGCCGCTGCGGAGTCCCCCGGTAGTCGACCAGGGGGATGCCCGCTCGCTGGATCGGCAGGCCCAGCGGGTAGACCTTGCCGGTGCGGGAGACCCTGGTCGCCGCCAGCGTGGTGCCGGGGTCCAGCAGGTTCAGCGCACCGCGTTCGTCGTCGGCTCCCCACCGGCCCCAGTTGCCGATCTTCTGTTCGGTCATCTCACGTCCTCCTCGGCTCAGTCGCATGTCAGGCTAGGAGCGGGCGGGCCCGAGGTGGCCGGATCGTCTCGCACTGAGACAGGTCTCGCGTTGTTAGGCGGTCAGGCGGGAGACCACCTGTTCACGAAGCCGGACGCGGGAGATCTTGAGGCTGGTGGTGCGCGGCAGTTCGGGCATGAAGATTACCTGGGTGGGCTTCTTGTAGCCCGCGAGCTCCCGCCTGCAGTGCTGGATGACCGCGTCCTCGGTCAGGTGCGAGCCGTCCGGCCGCTTCACCACGACGGCCACGACCGCCTGCCCCCAGCGGGGGTGCGGCACACCGACGACCGCCACCTCCCTGACCTCGGGGATGGCGGCGATGCATATCTCGACTTCGCTCGGGTAGACGTTCGCGCCGCCGCTCACGATCAGGTCGGTCCGCCGGTCCGAGACCGTGACGTACCCGTCCGGGTCGATGGTTCCCGCGTCACCCGTGCGGTACCAGCCGTCGGCGAGCGCCGCCGCGGTGGCGTCCGGGCGGCGCCAGTAGCCCGCCATCAGCGCCGGAGACGAGAGACAGAGTTCGCCGACCGAGACACCGTCGTGGGGCAGCTCCGCTCCCTGGCCGTCCACCACCTTGATGTCGACGTCCACCGCCGCCCGCCCCACACCGGCGAAGATCCCCGACTGGCGGGTGGCGCCCAGATAGTCGCTGGGCACGGTCGCGGTGGCCAGCCCGCCCGAGTGCTCGGTCATCCCCCAACCTTCGATCAGACGGCTCCCCACCACGTCGTAGAGCGCCCCGAGGTGGTCGGCACTGGCCCGGCTGGCGGAGTGCAGCACGGAGTCCAGGGACTGCCACGCGGCCCGGCGGCGAGAGAGCGCCTCGGTCACCTCGGGCAGGAGCGGGGACGGCACATAGGTGAACGTCGCGCGATCGCGTTCGATGACGTAAAGCAGCGAGTCCGGGTCCCATTTCCCCATGATCGTGACCGTTCCGCCGAGGCTCAGCGCGCACAGCACGTGGGCGGGCACCACGGCCACGAACGACATCGATCCGGTCAGCGCGACCACCGGCCACCCGCTCAGCCGGAACGACCGCGCGTTCATCCGGGCGATGGCCAGCACGCTGCGATGGGTCAGCATCGCCCCCTTGGGCTTCCCGGTGGTGCCGCTGGTGAATCCGAGGATGAAGAGGCTGTCCGAAGCCGGCGGCGGGAGCTCCAGCGAGGCCCCACCCGCCACGAGCGCCTCGTACTCATGCCCGAGGCCGCTCCCGGGCGGCGAGACGAGAAGCAACTCGCCGGACATATCCGGAAGCGAGGCGACCCGCTCCTCCAGACCAGGAGTCCAGAGGAGCGCGCGGGCCTCGCTGTCCGCCAGGATGTACGCCGCCTCGGAGGCGGTGAAGCGCGCGTTCACCGGGCAGACCACCAGCCCGGCCTTGGCGCAGGCGAAGTACACCTCGACGTGCTCGGCGCAGTCCTCCATCCAGGCCGCGACGCGATCCCCCGGCTTCAGGCCAAGACCCACCAGCCCGTTGGCCAGCCGGGTGCTGCGTTCGTGCAACTCGGCGTAGGTGCGTTCGGTGCCGGCCCGATCCCTGACCGCCACCCTCGCCGGCGCGCGACGCGCGCCGATCGCCACGATGTCCCCGACTGACTGCGGATAGGTCTTCACACCAGTGAATCCTGGCGGGATCCCCGCCGCCCGGGCCGTCCCAATGTGAAACGCCTCAGCCCCCGAGCAGGTCGGGATCCAGTTTGTAGGCCTTCATCTTGCGGTAGAGCGTCGCCCGCCCGATCTCCAGGAGCTCCGCGGCCTGGGTCTTGTTGCCCCCCGCCTCCGTGATCGCCTGGATGATGGCGGAGCGTTCGATGTGCTCGATGCGGCGCAGCCGCCGGCTGCCTCGCTGGTAGTGCGCGGGCAGGTCGGACAGGGTGATCTCGGAGCCGCGGCTGCGGTTGAGCATCGCGGAGAGCACGCTGTCCAGCTCGCGGACGTTGCCCGGCCACTCGTAACGCATCAGGGCGTGCAGCACCGGCGGGGCGATCCTGACCCGGGCGCCGCGGCGGCTGATGAGGGCGGGAGCCAGGTCCAGGATGTCCTCGGGCCGTTCCCGCAGCGAGGGAACGGTCAGCCGGACGCCGAAACCCGCCGCCTTCGCGACACGCGCGGCCGAGCCGGAGGTGAGCGTGGCGATGACCCGGCTGGCGTGGTTCTCGGCGGTCTCCGCGAGCGTCGCGAGGTGGCTGTTGAACTCCTCAGACCGGTCTCCTATCCCCTTCACGATGACGCAGCGCGAACCGGCGCTGAGCACGTCGCCGAGCTCGCGGAGCAGGTTCGCCTCGTTGACGCTGGGGGTGTTGCTCACGTCGAACACCACCGGCTTGCCGGTGCGCCGCGCGATGAGCTTGGCGACCGTGAACTTCCCCGCGCCGGCTTCACCGTCGATCACGAGCGGGAAGGTCGAAGAACCGACCTCCTGGATCCGCTGGTTGACGTGCTTGGCCGCGGGGCTGCGGCCCAGGAAGCCGAACTCCTTCGGCCCGCCGAACCGCCCGGTGACGACCGTGCCCGGCGAACGGCGCGAGGAGCTCGCCGGAATGGTCAGCTGCACGAGCGTCCCGATGCGGCGGCCGGCCAGCCTGATCTGCTCGAACCTCGCCAGGGCGACCTCGCCGTTGCTCAGTGGCACCTCCTCCGGTCGCCGCTCCGCACCGTCACCGAGGTCCTCGGCCCGCTGTCCCAGCAGCGCCCTGTCGTCCGCGCCGAGCAGCTTCGAGGCCGCCGCGGAGCTGAACTCGGCGCGGTCGCTCAGGACGACGACCGAGCGGCCCGGGCGCTTGGTCGCCGACATGAACGCCTCCAGGAGGCAACGCTCGGCGGCCGAGCCGAGTTCGACGAGGCGGTCCTCGATCGCCTTGGCCGCCTGCATCGCCATGGGCATCATCAGAGGGCTCGCCCGGTGGAGCAAGGTGGTGAGGTCGACGGCGCCCTCCAGCCGCTGGGTGAGCGGGTTGACGATGGGAACGGCCGCGCAGGCGAGATCCCGCAGCACCTCGAGATAGTGGTCGTTCCCCGTGGTCCAGGTCGCGATGCGCTCCTCGAGGGCGATCCCCACCGCGTTCGTGCCGGAGAACTCCTCGCTCCAGACGAACCCGGGCGCGCTCTGACCGGCTTCCAACCGCCGCGAGAGCTCGTCGTCGTCGCACCGGATCAGCAGCAGCTGGCCGGCGGCGTCGGTGAGCACGGCCGAGGTGCCGCACCCGGGCAGCCACTCGGCGAGCCGGTCCATGACCGGCTCCGCGGCGCGCAGGAACCTGCCACTCGCCTCGAAATCCGCCTGGTAGGGGAGCGTCAGGCTGTCCCCCCGGTCCAGGCCGCACATGCGGGAACGCTCCCAGGAACGAAGGATCAGCGGCTGTCCCGAAGGTGAGGGAGTCATGCTCGCTCCATTCAACCAAACGGTAGGATGGGAGCACCCTACCCCTCTGACCAGCGCGGCACCAGACCCGCGACGGCATCGGCTCGGCGGGGAACCCTGACTCACCGGCTTGACTGTCCCAATCTGGAACGGTCGCCCTTCGCCCGCGGGCCGCCCCGACCAGAGTGGCGCGACAGGCGGGCGGTGCCGTTCCGGCATCCGGTGAGAGAGGGCTGACCCAGATGGCTCCCAGCAGATTCGGCGTCTTCTACGACTTCCGCAACCCGGCTCCCTGGCGCGAGCCGTGGGACGTGCGCTATCGCAAGATCCTTGAGCAGATCGACTGGGTGGAGTCCACCCCGGCTTTCGGTGAAGTGTCGGTCTCCGAGCACCACTTCGTCGATGACGGTTACACGCCGTCGGTGCTCGCGCTGTCGGCCGCGATCGCCGCCCGTACGACCCGGGTCGGCGTCTCCACCAACATCCTGCAGCTGCCGCTGCACCATCCGCTCCGGGTGGCCGAGGACGCCCTCACCGTGGACGCGCTGTCGGCGGGACGGTTCCGGCTCGGCGTCGCCGTCGGCTACCGCGAGCTGGAGTTCGAGGCGCTGGGCACGTCGACGCGGGACCGGGCCTCCCGGATGGAGGAGGCCCTCCAGATCCTCCGGCTGGCGTTCGCCGGGGAGCCCTTCCGGTTTGAGGGCAGGCACTGGTCGATCCCGGAACTCGGCGTCCGGCCGGGACCGGTCCGCCCGGGCGGACCGCCGATCTGGCTGGGCGGTACGGCTCCCGCCGCCCTCGACCGCGCCGCGCGGACCGCCGACGGCTTCATGGCGTCGGTCAACGCGGAGGTCGTCGCGTTCCACGGGGCCTGCGAGCGCCTGGGCGCCGGCCGGAAGCCCGCCTCCCGGACCGCGTGGATGGTGGTGGACGAGGATCCCGAGCGGGCCCTCGCGGCGCTCGGCGAGCACATGCTCTACCAGGTGAACCAGTACATCGACTACGGGTTCCTGAAGGTCCCGCCCTACACCGACCCGCGCCGGCTGATCCAGGACGGGTTCTACACCTTCGTGGACGCGGAAGGCGCGCTGGCCGCGCTGGCCGAGGCCGGTGCGGCCGGTGTCGACGAGGTGCACTTCTTCGGCATGCTGCCCGGCGAGGACGTGGCGGCGGCGACCGTCCGGCTGGAGTACCTCGCCGCGAAGGTGTTGCCGCGGCTGGCCTCCGGCCGTTGACAGGGCTGGTCAGAGGCACTTAATCTACCAAACATTCGGTAGAATTCGGAGGGAAGATGAGACCGGCGTACGACCTGCTCCCCGTGCTCGACGGGCTGGGGCTCCCGCACGCGTGGGACGTGCTCGATCACGAGCTGGGCAGCCTCTCGCTGCTGACGCCAGAGCTCAGACGGGAGGCCGCCGCCCTGGTCAGCGCCGGTGAGTCCATCTCGCTCGACCTTCCCCTCGGCCTGATCGACCCGCCGCTGTACGGCCGGGCGGCGCACCGCCATCGCCACGTCCAGGTCGGCCGGAACACCTACGAGGACGTGATCGACGACTTCAACCCGCAGTCGGGTTCCCAGTGGGACGGGCTCCTCCACGTCCGGGCCCGGGAGTTCGGCTTCTTCGGCGGGGAGACCTCGTTCGAGCAGGCAGCACGAGGTCCGGGGATATCGCGGTGGGCGCGCGCGGGCATCGTGGGGCGGGGCGTGCTGCTGGACATCGCCCGCTGGGCCGAGGCGCAGGGCTCGCCCATCGACCCGCTCTCCGGGCACGTGATCGGCGACGAGGACCTCCGCGCCTGCGCGGAGCAGCAGGGCGTCGAGCTCAAAACCGGAGACATCCTCTGCGTCCGCACCGGCTGGGTCTCGGCCTACCGGAGCCTGGACGCGGGGTCCCGCGCGTCCCTCGCCCCTCGCTGCACGGGGCTCCGCGCCGACGCCGCCATGGCGCGGTTCCTCTGGGACGGCCAGGTGGCCGCGGTCGCGGCGGACAACCCCGCGCTGGAGTCGACCCCGGGCGACCCGGCCGTGGGGTCACTCCACCGCCGCCTGATCCCCCTGCTGGGGATGGCCGTGGCCGAGTTGCTCGACCTCGACGCCCTGGCCGCCAGGTGCGCGGACCTCGCCCGGTGGGAGTTCCTCTTCGTCGCCGTGCCCCTTCCGCTCGCGGGCGGGGTCAGCTCGCCCTCCAACGCCCTGGCGGTGCTGTGAACGCCACGCTTCTCGACCATCACGTCCTGGGTCCCGCGCTCCCGCGAGCCCCCTACGACCATCCCTTCCGCGCCGAGTTCCGCGCCTGGCTGCGGGAGCACGCCACCGGAGAACCGGAACCGCTGGACCAGGACGCGCGCTTCGAGTTCCGCAGGCGCTGGCACCACACCATGGCCGGGGGCGGCTGGACCGGCCTGCACTGGCCCGTCGAGTACGGCGGCCGCGGCGCGGACCCGGTCCTGCAGTTCATGTACTACGAGGAGCTGGCCCTGGCCCGGGCGCCGGAACCGGTCAACACGCCGGGCCTGATCCTGCTCGGCCCCACCCTGATGGCGCACGGCTCCGACCTGCTCAAGCGCGCCTTCCTCCCGGGGATCCTGTCGGGCGGCCAGATGTGGTGCCAGGGCTTCTCCGAGCCCGACTCCGGCTCCGACCTCGCCTCGCTGCGGACGCGGGCCGAACTGGACGGGGACGACTGGGTGGTGACCGGCCAGAAGACCTGGACCACCTTCGGCCAGTACGCCGACTTCTGCTTCGTGCTGGCCCGCACCGAGCCCGGCTCGGCCCGCCATCACGGCCTCAGCATGCTCATCTGCTCGCTGGACCAGCCGAACGTGACCGTCCACCCGATCCAGCAGATCAGCGGCGACGCCGAGTTCTGCGAGATCTTCTTCGAGGGCGCCCGGGTCCCCCGCGACTGGGTCCTGGGCGAGGCCGGCCAGGGCTGGCAGGTGGCGATGACCCTCTTCCAGTTCGAGCGGGGCGACCAGGGCTACACCGACCATGCCCGGCTGCTCGTCCGCCTGCTCGACTGCGAACGCGTCCTCGGGGAGGCCGGCGACCTCCCGCCGGAGCGGGTCCGCGCCGCGCGCGAGGAGCTGCGCCGGCTCTGGGTGCGCTGCCAGGAGCTCCGCCTCCTCAACTACCGGGGGACGCTGCTGGCCGCCGCGGGCCGGAGCCTGGGGGCCGTCGGGTCGATGACCAACCTGGTGTGGGGCGAGCTCGAGAAGGATCTCGGCAGCCTGCAGGCCGAGGTGGCCGGCGCGCGCGGCCTGGTGCTCGGCCGGGCCGACACCCATCACCGGCTGGCCAGCCGGGCCGCCTCCATCTACTCCGGCACCAGCGAGATTCAGCGCAACATCATCTCCGAGCGTCTCCTCGGACTACCGCGATGAGCCAGGAAGGACGCAGCCGGTGATCACCGACCCGCTCACCTCAGACGATCATCTGGAGATCGGCGCGATCGTCGGCGACTTCACCCAGCGCGTCTTCAGTTCGGACCGCGTGCGCGAGGCCGCCGCCGGCGCGCCCGGGTTCGACGAGCTCGCCTGGAAGCAGATGGTCGAGCTCGGCTGGTCGGGCCTCGGGGTGCCCGCCGTGGCGGGTGGTGCGGAACTCGGCGTGTTCGTCCAGTGCATCGTGCACCGTGAGCTCGGCGCCCGGCTGGCGCCCTCGCCGTACCTGGCGACGGCCGCCTTCGCGGCCACGGCCCTGGACGAGCTCGCGGATCCGGAGCTCTCCGGCGGCCTGCTGGCGGCGATCGCGGGGGAGCCGACCCTGCTCGCCCTGGTTCTCGGGCACGGCCGCGGCTGGTCGTCCGCGCCGTCGCCGCTGGTGACCGCCACCCGCTCCGGTGCGGGCTGGGTCCTCGACGGTGCCGTCCCCCTGGTCCCCGACGCGGCCCGAGCGCAGCGGCTGATCGTCGTCGCGGCGATCGACGAGCGAAACTGGGGGCTGTTCCGAGTGGACGCCAAAGGCGTCAGCCACCCGGTACGGACGGTCGACAGCACCCGCGCCTTCGGTGACCTGCTGCTGCGGGAGACGCCGGCTGTGGCCCTGCACCGGGAGACCTTCGACCGGGCCAGGATCGACGGTCTCGTGGACCGCCTGGCGGTCTTCCTGGCGGCCGAGATGGTGGGCGCCGCGATCGCCTGCCTCAACCAGACGCTGGACTATCTGCGCACCCGCCGCCAGTTCGGCCGGCCCATCGGCTCCTTCCAGGCCCTCAAGCACCGCTGCGCGGACCTCGCCGTCGGCCTCACCACGGCCCAGGAACTCGTGTTCGCCGCCGCCGAGACCGCCGATACGGGTGACGCCGCGGCCCTGGCCCTGTTCGCCCCGCTGGCCCTGGCCAGGGCGGGGGAGGTGCTGAAACGCACGTCAGAGGAGGGCATCCAGCTCCACGGCGGCGTCGGGTTCACCGACGAGTTCGACATCGGCCGGTACTACAAACGGGCCCTGGCCGACCTGGAGATCCTGTCCGGACCGGCCACCGCGTACGCGCGGATGGACGCGGTCCGCAGGGGGTGGCCGGCATGAGACCCGTGCTGATCCGGCCCGCCGACCCGCGCAGTCTCGACGAGGTAGGCGACGGGCTGCGAGCCGCGTTCGTCACGGTGCGGGACGCCGTGGCCGAGGGCCGCCCGGTGGTGATCCTCGTCCGCGCGGGCGACCTGCTCGGGCATCACTCGGTGTACGGCGCGGCCTACGCGAACGGCCTGGCGGGGATCGCGCGCGCGGCCGGGTTCGAGGGCGCCCGTGCCGGCTGGCAGGTCAACGTCGTGGCCCTCCCCGACGAGGACGCCGGGGACGAAGAGGCGATCATCACGGCGGTCCGCGACCTCGGGCTGACCGGCCAGGTGCTGACGCTCGGCGCCGGACTCGCCGGGAAGGTGATCCCATGACGCGGATCGCGGTCGTCACCGGCGGCGCGCGCGGGCTGGGACTCGCCATCGCGCGCCTCCTGGCCGACCGTGGCCACGCCCTCGTGCTCGTGGACCGGGACGACGCGGTGCGGGACACGGCCGAGCAGTTGCGTACGGCGAGCGCGGTCGTCGCGGACCTGACCGCCGACGAGGACGTGCGCCGCGTCCGTGACTTCGTCCGCGAGACCCACGGTTCGGTGGACGTCCTGGTCAACAACGCCGGGATCACCAGGGATGCCCGGCTGGCCACGATGGCGGAGGCGGACTTCACCGCCGTGGTCGAGGTGAACCTGCTCGCCGCGATGAGGCTGACCTTCGCGCTCGAGGCGGAGCTCCGGGACGGCAGCTCGGTCGTCAACATGAGCTCCAGGGCGGCGCTCGGCAACTTCGGCCAGGCGAACTATGTCGCGTCGAAGTCGGGGCTGATCGGCTTCACCCGGGGCCTGGCGCTGCGCTGGTCCCCCAGGGTCCGCGTCAACGCCGTGGCGCCCGGTCTCATCGACTCCCCGATGAGCAGGGCGATGCCGCCGCGGGTTCTCGACGGCCTCGTGGCCAGGATCCCCGCCGGGCGGATCGGCGAGCCCGAGGACGTGGCGAAGGCGGTCGCCTTCCTGGCGTCCGACGACGCGTCCTACATCACGGGCCAGGTCCTGACGGTGTGCGGAGGGCGCAGCATCGCCCCGTGAAATTCTCCCAAACGGAAGGTCTAACCCCCTCATGAGTTACGCACCCCGGCCCGTCGCGGTGGTGAACAGCGCGCAGACCCTGTTCAAGCCGTCGTGGGCGGACCGCCAGCATGTCGACCTGATCTCCGAAGCCGTCACCGGTGTCCTGAAGGGCACCGGACTCAGGATCGACGACGTCGACTTCGTGATCGACTCAGGCAGCGACTTCCTCGACGGTCGCAGCATCTCCAACTGCGGCTTTCTCGGCGCCATGGGCGCGCACCACAAGGAGGAGTCCCGAGTCGAGGAGGACGGCCTCTGGGCGCTCTCCTACGCGATGAACAAGATCGCTTCCGGCTCGGCCTCGGTCGGGCTGGTCGTGGCGTACGCGAAGCCGTCCGAGCTCGACGCGCGCTCGTTCTGGTGCACCCTGCTCGAGCCCTTCACCCAGCGGCCGGTGGGACTCGACCACCTCTCCGCGGCGGGCCTGTACGCCCATCGCTACCTCACCGCGGCCGGCCTGAAGCCGAAGGACCTCGAGGTGGTCGCGCGGCACGCGTGGGAGGCGGCCGTGCGGAACCCGAACGTCGACCTCGACGAGGTGCCCTCGGCCGAGCCCTTCTGGCACGAGCGGGTGGCCAGCCCGCTGCACGGCTCGGACTTCGCCCGCCCGGTCGACGGCGCCGTGGCGGTGCTCCTGGCCGCCGCCGACGTCGCCGACCAGATCACCACCCGGCCGGTACGGCTGACCGGCCACGGCTCGGCGATCGACCAGCACTTCCTCGCCGCCCGGGAGGCCGACGCGCTCCCCGCGTGCGCGGCCGCGGCGCGGATGGCGCTGGGGACGGCGCGGGCGACCGCCTTCGACATCGCCGAGGTCTCGGCCACCTCCACGGTGGGGGAGCTCATGGTGCTGGAGGCCCTCGGCCTCGCACCCCGGCACAAGGCGCTCGACCTGTACGACGGCGGGGGCGCCACCGCCGTGAACCCGTCGGGCGGCGCGCTGCCCGCCGACCCGATCATGGCCACCGGCCTCGCCCGGTTCCACGAGGCGGCCGCCCGGCTGGCGGGCAGGAGCGGGTTCGCGGCAGGCGAGGCGAGGACCGCGCTCGTCCACGGCACCGGCGGATTCGCCATGCAGAACCACTGCGTGGTCACGATGGAGGTGGCTGCATGAGCATCGCGATTGTCGGAACCGGCCAGACCGCCCACGCGCGCCGGCGGACCGACGTCAGCCAGGCGGGGCTCGCCAGGGAGGCCGTCGTCGAGGCGCTCCAGGACGCGGGACTGACCATGGACGACATCGACAGCGTCGTCGTCGCGAGCGGGCCCGCCATGTTCGGCGCGGTCAACCAGCCAGAGAAGTGGCTGGTCGACGCGCTGGGCGCCCGGTTCAAGCCGGTCGTCCGGGTGACCAGCGGCGGGGGCACCGGCCTGGCCGGCGCGCTGGCCGCGGTGAACCAGATCAAGGGAGGCGCCGCCCGCCGGGTCCTCGTCGTGGCCTACGACAAGCTCTCGGAAGGGGCCCTGCAGGCCTCCATCTCGACCCTCTACGACCCGTTCTGGGGGCGGGAGTTCGCCGTCGGGATCATGGGCTTCTCCGCGGCGTACTGGCGGGCCCGGATGGACCGGCTCGGCCACACCCAGGAGGCGGCGGCGATGGTCGCGGTGAAGAACCGCCGCCACGCGCTGGCCAACCCCAAGGCGCACGTCAGGAAGGAGGTCACGGTCGAGGAGGTGCTGGCCTCCCGGCCGCTGTGCTGGCCGATCAAGGTGCTCGACGTGCCACCGATCTCGGACGGGGCCTGCGCGGTCATCCTCGCCGCGGACGAGGACGCCCTCGCGATCACGGACACCCCGGCGTGGATCAACGGGATGGCGTACTACAGCGAGGCCGACAACGGCGCGGATCGCTCGATGCTCCAGTCGGAGCCGCTGCAGATCGCGGCCGCCCGGGTGTACCGGGACGCGGGCATCACCAACCCGTTCCGGCAGTTCGACGTGGCCGAGTTGCAGGAGCCGTACACCTGCTTCGAGCTCAGCTACTACGAGGGTCTGGGCCTGTGCCCAGCTGGAGGGGCCGCCGACCTGGTGGCCTCCGGCGAGACCGCCATGGGCGGCTCGCTTCCGGTCAACCCGTCGGGCGGCTGCATGGGCGCCAACCCGATCGGCGCCACCGCGCTGATCCGGCTGGCCGAGGCGGCGATGCAGGTGACGGGCAAGGCCGGCCGGCACCAGGTGCCCGGCGCCTCGCTCGCGCTCGTGCAGGCGGGCGGCGGCTGGGCCAACCTCCGCGGCGTCGCCGTGGTGAGCTCCGAGAAAAGATGAGGTGACGATGATGACCACAATGGCCACCCGGATCCAGATGCCCTACACGCTGACTCCGGGCGAGGCGACCGGCGTCTTCCTGGCCGAGCTCGGCAGGCGGCGCCTCATCGGGTCGCGCCATGGGGACAGGATCCTGGTGCCGGCGCAGGACTTCGACGGCTCGACCGGAGAGCCGGCCGAGGGCTTCGTCGAGCTCGCCCCGGCGGGGCGGCTGGAGGCCTTCACCGTCACGGCGCAAGGTGTGCTGGGCCTGGTGCTGGTGGACGGCGCGGATGTCCCCTTCCTGCACCGCATCGTCGGTTTCGCGGAGGCCGACCTCACGATCGGCGCGCGGGTGGCCGCCGTCTGGGCGGACGAGCCCACCGGCTCGGTCCTCGACCTGGCCGGGTTCGGACCGGCGGGTGACGGGCCCGGCTTCAAGCCACGCATCGCGCCCGACGGGCTCGCCCAGCCGTTCGAGCAGGTCGAGTACACCATGACGCTCGACTATCAGCACTCCTACGGCCACTACTACGGCACGCTCTTCGACGCCGTGCGGACCGACCGCAGGCTCCGGGGGGTGAAGTGCTCGCAGTGCCGCCGGACGCTGCTTCCTCCGCGGGCCAGGTGCGACGTCTGTTTCGCCCCCACTGCGGAGTGGGTGGACGTCGAGGCGGTCGGCGTCGTGCAGGCCTGCTCCGTGGTGCACATCGAGTTCATCGGCCAGCGGCTGAAGCCGCCGTACGTGTACGCCGAGCTGGTTCTCGACGGCACGTCGACGCGGCTGATCCACATGGTCGGCGGGATCGATCCCGCGGAGGCGAGGACCGCCGTCGCTCCCGGCAGCCGGGTGCGCGCGGTCTGGAGCGACCGGCGCACCGGCAGCCTCGCCGACATCGACTACTTCGAGCTCATCCCGGGGGAGCCGTCGTGATCGGGTCCGGCGGCGTCCTGACCGTGTCCCTGGCGGACGGCCTGCTCGAGCTGACCCTGGCGCGGCCCCAGGCGCTCAACTCGCTCAACCTGGAGCTGAAGGAGCGGCTGGGGGAGGTGCTCGGGCAGGTCGCGTACGACGACAAGGTGCGCGCCGTGCTGGTCACGGGGGAGGGCCGGGCTTTCTGCGCGGGCGGAGACCTCTCGGAGATGGATCCGAAGCGTTCCCCGGAGGAGGCGCGGGCCCGGCAGCACAAGCTCCTCAACCAGGTCTTCCTCCCGCTGGCCCGCCTCTCCAAGCCGGTGGTGGCGGCCGTGCACGGGCACGCGCACGGGGCGGGGCTGAGCCTCGCGCTGGCCTGTGACGTCGTCGTCGCCGGTGAGTCCGCTCCGATGTCGTTCGGCTACGTGCACCGGGGCCTGACCCCGGACTGCGGCATCACCTACGTCCTGCCGCGGCTCGTCGGCATGGCTCGCGCGAAGGAGCTCCTGTTCAGCGGCAGGCGGTTCACCGGCGCCGAGGCGCTGGCGATGGGCCTCATCGCCGAAGCGGTGCCGGACGGCGACGTGATCGAGCGTGCCAGGGCCCGCGCGCGGGAGCTCGCCCGGGGAGCCACCGTCGCCCTCGCCCTCACCAAGCGCATGCTCGACCAGTCGACGCATCTCGGCTTCGAGGACGTCATCGAGCTCGAGGCGTACTCGCAGGCGGTCACCCGGGCCACCCAGGACCACGCCGAGGGCATCGCCGCCTTCGCCGAGAAGCGGATCGCGGTGTTCACCGGCCGCTGAGCACGTACTGAAGGAGGATCTATCGTGACGACATACGCCATCGACGGGCTGGCCGACCTGGTCGGGGCCGAGCTCGGGACGAGCGAGTGGCTCCTGGTGGACCAGGAGCGCATCGACCGATTCGCCGAGGCAACCGGTGATCACCAGTGGATCCACGTAGACACCGCCCGAGCGGCCGGCGGACCCTACGGAGCCACCATCGCGCACGGCTATCTCACCCTGTCCCTGCTGCCCATGCTGGTACGGCAGGCATGCACCCTCGAAGGCGCATCCCGCCGAGTCAACTACGGCCTCGACAAGGTGCGCTTCCCGCAGCCGGTGATCGCCGGATCGAGGGTCCGCGCCGTCGTGACGCTGAGGTCGGTCTCCGAGACCAGGGGCGGCCTCCGGCTCGGCCTCACGTGTGTCCTGGAAATCGAGGGTGCGGAGAAGCCGGCCTGCGTGGCCGAGACGCTCACCCTGCTATTGATCTAGCCGTAACTCCGCGCGCTCGATTCAGGTACCTGTCGGGGATTCCTCCCGTTACTTGACCTGGGGTGTCGCTGCCAGCCTTCTCGTAGTCGGGCATGGACGGGTGCCCCGAGCCACGGAAGGGGAGATCAGATGCGGGTGAATCTGCTGTGCATGTTCACGGGCAACAGGGCCGCGGACGACGTCCAGATCTACAAGAGGGAGCTGCGGCTGGCGCTCGACGCGGAAGCCATGGGCTTTGACCGGGTGATGGCGGTGGAGCACCATTTCACCGATTATGCGTTCTGCCCGGACAATGCCCAATTCCTGAGCTATGTCGCAGCCAAGACGAGCACGATAGAGCTGTTTCCGGCCGCCTTCATCCTTCCCTGGAACGACCCCGTCCGCGTGGCGGAGAAGGCGGTGATGCTGGACCACCTCAGTGACGGGCGGGTGGTGCTGGGGCTGGGGCGCGGCCTGGCTCGCGTCGAGTTCGACGCGTTCCGGCAGAGCATGGCCGAGTCGCGTGATCGGTTCGATGAGGCCGCGGCGATGGTGCTTGATGCGCTCGAGACCGGATTCATCCAGGGGGACGGCCCGCATTACGTCCAGCCGCGCGTCGAGATCCGGCCGCGGCCGTTCCGGTCGTTCCGCGATCGGTCGTACATGGTGGGCACGTCGCCGACCTCGATCGACATGGCGGCGCGGCTGGGCCTCGGCGCGATGAAGTTCGCCGCCGCCCCGTGGGAGTACGCGGTCGACGAGGTCAACCAGTACCGCGCGAACTTCACCGCGCACCACGGCACGACGGCGCCCCCGCTGGTCACCGGAGACGTCATGGTCTGTCATCGCGACGACCGGCGGGGCGAGGAGCTTGCCCGGGTGCACGCCCGCAACTATTTCGTCTCAGTCCTGAGCCATTACGAGCTGCTGAGCGATCACTTCAAGGAGACGCTCGGCTCGTACGCCCATTACGCGAGCATGGCCGAAGCCATGCGCGGGACCTCGGAAGAGGAATCCTTCGAAGGTTATCTGAGCGCCAATCTCTGGGGAGATCCCGCCCGCATCATCGACCAGCTGGCCAAGCGGCGGGAACTGCTCGGGGATTTCGAACTCGGCGTGGCCGTGAACTTCGGCGACATCGACTTCGAGCAGGCGCGCAGCAGCATGCGCCTGTTCGCCGAGCGGGTCCTCCCCGAGCTGAAGAGCTGGCACACGGAGGCCACCGATGCCGTCTGAGCTGCTGACCGAAGCCGAGATCGCGGCGACGATCCAACCTCTCGACCAGGCCCGATGCCTGCCCGGCCGGATCTACCACGACCAGGAGATCTACGACGCGGAGATGGAGCACATCTTCCGCCGTGAATGGGTTGCGGTCTTCCACGCGGCCAAGCTGCCCAATCCCGGCGATTACCTCGCCGTCGAGCTGACCGGAAAGCCGCTGCTGTTCGTACGCGACGCCGCGGGAGAGATCCGCTGCTATAGCAATGTCTGCCGGCACCGCGGCATGCAGGTCGCGCTCGGCCAGGGCAACAAGAAGAGTTTCCAGTGCGGGTACCACCGGTGGGCGTACGACCTGTCGGGCGCGCTCATCCACGCGCCCGAGATGCCCGAGCTGAAGGACTGCGGCATCAAGCTTCCCGAAGTGCACACGGCCATCTGGCAGGGCATCGTCTTCGTCAATTTCCGGGAGGACCCGCCCGACCTGCACGAGCAGCTGGCTCAGCTCGGCTCGATCCTGGAGCCGTGGCACGCCGGGGACCTTGAGCTGGTGTACGAGCGGCCGTACTCGTGCGACTGGAACTGGAAGATCATGTTCGAGAACGGCATCGAGAGCTACCACATTCTCGGCACCCATCGCGCGTCGCTGGAGGATCCGCTGCCGACGCACATCAGCTACGGCGCGCCGGGGGACGGCCGCAACTACGCGGAGATCCACCTTCCGTTCAACCTCGCGGCCGGGGACCTGTTCGCCGAGGACGCCGTCGTCCCGGCCCTGCCCGGCCTGCCGTCCTGGGCGTCGGAGAAGTTCGTGTTCTGGGCCGTGTATCCGAATCTCATCATGAACCAGACACCGGATGGCCTGCAGACCTACATCACCCTCCCGCACGGCCCGCAGGACTCGACGTTCACCTGGGCATACGTGACGAACCGGGAAGCCAAGGCGTCGCCGAACTACGAGAAGTTCAAGAAGGCCCAGGAGGACTTCGCCGACCTCGTGCAAGGGGAGGACGCGGTGTGCACCCGGCCGGTGCAGGAGTCGATGAACTCCGGTGATTACGAGCCGGGGCCGTACAACCAGCGTGAGCTGCCCGTCTGGGCCTTCCACCGCTGGTACGTCCACCGCATGGCCGACGGTGCCGAGGGCACCGCGAGCTGGTAGCCGAAGGAGACATCGCCATGCCCAGCCCTCAGCACGAAGCGATCGTGCACTATCTGCTGAACGCGCAGGCTCCCGCCGACCCCACCCTGGCGGAGCTGAGAGAAGGCTATGACCAGAACCTTCTCGCTTTCACGCCGGTCGAAGGGACCACTGTTTCCACCGAATCCGCGGACGGGATCAGGGTCGATCTCGTCACGGCTCCCGGTGCGGACCCGGAGCGCCATGTTCTGTTCGTCCACGGCGGCGGCTTCGTGCTGGGTTCCGCCGAGGCCTACCGCGAGTTCGCCAGCCGCATCTCGGCGGCGACCAAGGCCCGGGTGGCCGTCGTCGACTACCGGCGCGCACCGGAGGCGACCGCCCCCGCCGCCCTCGACGACTCCCTGACCGCCTACCGATGGCTGCTCGCCCGGGGCGCCGACCCGGCCAGGACCGCGTTGGCCGGAGACTCGGGCGGCGGCGGCCTGGCGTTGCTGCTCGCGGCCAGGATCGCCGCCGCCGGGCTGCCCGCGCCCGCCGCCGTGGTGGCGTTCTCGCCGTGGATCGACATCAGCTTCCGCCCGGACATGCCCGACGAGCGGGAGAGCGACGACCCGATGCTCACCGTCGCCTACCTTCGCTGGCTCGCCGCCACCTACCTGGCCGGCGCCGCGGCCGACGACCCCGCGCACAACGCGCTGTTCGCCGACCTCACCGGCCTGCCCCCGGTCCTGCTGCAGACGGGTACGAGAGACCTCACGCACCAGGACTCGGTGGTGTTCGCCAAGCGGGCCGAGGAAGCCGGCGTCGAGGTCGTCCTCGACGTCTACCCGGAGCTGATCCACGACTGGCACGCCTTCGGGCCGGATCTGCCGGAGGGCCAGGAGGCGCTGGCCCGGGTCGGTGATTTCCTCGCCAAGCGCCTCGCGAGCGGCTGATGCGAAGCGTGGACGCGCAGCGCTTCCGTGCGGTCCTCGGTCACGTCCCGACCGGCGTCGTCGTGATCACCGGCACGGACGACGACGGCGCGCCGCACGGCTTCGCCTGCGGCTCGTTCTTCTCGGTGTCGCTGGAGCCGCCCCTGGTCGGCTTCTGCGTCGCGAAGACGTCGACGTCCTGGCCGCGCATCGCCGGGGGCGCGCGGTTCTGCGTGAACGTGCTGGCGGAGGATCAGCAGGACGTCAGCAGCCGGTTCGCCGCGAGCGGCGGTGACAAGTTCGGTGGCCTGCGGTGGCACCGGGGGTCGTCGTCGTTGCCGTACCTGAGTCACGCGCTGGCGTGGATCGCCTGCGACATGGCCGCCGTGCACGATGCCGGCGACCACGTCATCGTGGTGGGATCGCTGGCGGAGCTGTCGCTGAATCCGCGGCCGCTCAAGCCGCTGGTGTTCTACCGCAGCCGGTACGGGGGCGTCAGCGAGCTCGCCCGGCGCCACCACGCTTCCTGAAGGACAGCCCGTGCGGATAGACGCGATCTACACCAACGCCCGCATCACCACCCTCGACGGCTCCCGGCCCACGGCCCGGCGCCTCGGTGTGCTGGCGGGACGTGTCGTCGGTCTTGACGAGGATCTCGACGGGGTGAGCGCCGCCCAGCTCGTGGACCTGGGCGGCGCGCCCGTCGTGCCCGGTTTCAACGACGCTCACTACCACCTCAGCGCGTACGGCATGCGGTTGCTGCAACTCGACCTCCGTGCCGACACGGTGCGCGACCTGGACGAGCTCTACCGCAGGGTCGCCGAGCACGCGGCGACCCTGCCGGCCGGGGCCTGGGTGATCGGCGCCGGTTACGACCAGAACAAACTCGGCGCGCACCCGCGCCGGGCGCGGCTCGACGAGGCCGGCGGCGGCCGGCCGGTCTGGCTCCAGCACTGCTCCGGGCACATGTGCGTGGTCAACTCCGTGGCCCTGGAACGGATGGGCATCGGGTCGGTCGCCGGCGGAACGATCGACACGGACACGGGCCTGCTGACCGAGCGGGCGGCCGAGCTCGCCGCCGAGACCGTCGGCCCGGCGTCGGCCGAGCACTTCGTCACCGCGATCGGCCGGGCCGCCGAGGAGGCGGTCGCGTCCGGCATCACGTCCGTGACCGAGCCGGGCATCGGCACTGCCGGGATGCTCGGGAACAACTGTGCCGATCTGGCCGCTTTCGCGCGGGCGCGGGAACGCGGGTTGCTGCGGGTGCGGACCAACGTCATGCCGGTCGCGGAACTGCTGCACGAGATCACCCCGTACGAGGGCGACCGGCCGTGGTTCGGATTGGACCTCGGCTTGGCGAGCGGGTTCGGTGACGAGTGGCTGAAGGTCTCGTCGGTCAAGTTCGTGGTCGACGGATCGCTCGTCGGCCGGACCGCCAGCATGTCGGAGCCGTACGCGGACGCGGAGTCCGGCTTTCTCCGCGAGGAGCGCGATGTCGTCATCGACCGGATCGTCCGGGCGCACGAGTTCGGCTGGCAGGTGGCGGCGCACGCGATCGGAGACGCCGCGATCGACCTGGTCCTGGACGCCTACGAGCGTGCCCGGCGGCTGCACCCCCGGCCCGATCCGCGGCACCGCATCGAGCACTGCGCGGTGACCCGGCCCGACCAGCTGCCGCGGCTCGCGAGGCTGGGCGTGATCCCCGTCCCCCAGGGACGCTTCGTCAGCGAACTGGGCGACGGCATGATCCGCGCGCTGGGCTCGCCGCGCGCCGACTGGTGTTACCGCGGCCGGACCTTCCTCGACGCCGGCCTCGATCTCCCCGGCAGCAGCGACTGCCCGGTGGTCCGCGGCGAGCCCCTGCTCGGGATCCACGACCTGGTCAACCGCACGACCTCCGGCGGACAGGTCCTGGGCGCGGGCGAGCGGCTGACCGCACGGGAGGCACTGCGGGCCTTCACGATCGGCTCCGCGTTCGCGGCGCACGAGGAGAGGGTCAAAGGCAGCCTGTCGCCAGGAAAGTTCGCCGACTTCACGGTGCTGTCCGACGATTTGCTCCGGGTCTCTCCCGATCGGCTGGCCTCCCTCTCGGTGGGCGCCACCGTGGTCGGCGGGGAACTGCAGTACGACGCCGGTGGCGTCGCGCGACTGTCCTAGCCCGCGGCCGACCGGGTTCCGGGACCGCCCGAGTGTGAGATCCACCAGGCCGCCACCTGCGCCCGGGAGGTACATCCCAGCTTGCGCAGAATCCGCTCGACGTGACCCTCGGCCGTACGCTGCGCGATGACCAGGCGTTGCGCGATCCGCTTGTTCGTCAGACCCTCGCTGACCAGCTTCGCGATCTCGAGTTCCCGGGGCGTGAGCTCGTCGATGTGGGTCCTGGCGGGCGAATCGTGAGGCGACGCCTTCTTCTTGAGGACGTGGTCGATCGCGGTCGCGGGCGTCATGTGCTCGCCCCGCTGGTACGTCTCGTCGAACGCCGCCTCGCCCAGCGACGCACGCGCGTACGCGCAGGCGTCCGCGTGCGCCTCCCCCCACGCGGCGTACTGCAAGAGCGAGATTCCCGCCTTGCCCCAGGTCGCGTGGGCGGCGCCGAGCAGCCAGGCCGCCGAGTCCGCGTCCTCCCGCCCGCTCGCCACCCAGGACAGCGACTCCAGGCACGCGCCGATGACGGTGGGGTCGTCGAAGTCGCGGTTGATCTCCAGGATCTCCTTGAGCAGGCGGGTCGCCTCATCGAGGTCTCCCTGCAGGCGCCTGAGATCGGCGAGGATCCACTGGAGATACGACTGGTTCCAGCGCGCGCCCCGGCCGGCGCACTGCTCGATCGCCGGACCGCACAGCGCCACGCCCGCGTCGATCTCGCCCAGCACACCCAGCACGCCGGCCAGGTCCGCGGTGACGAGCCAGTGCCCCGGCCGGTCGCCCGCCCGGTCGTAATGCTCCCGCGCCGCGCTCAGCAGGGCCTTCGCCCCCGGGTAGTCGTGGTCGCAGGCGGCGGCCAGCCCCCGGACATAGGTCGCGTACGCCCGGCTGAGGTCATCGCCGAGCCGCTCGGCCAGCGCGGCGCTCTCGTCGCCGTGGCGGTGGGCGGCCGCGATGTCCCCCTGATAGAACGCCAGCCACCCCGCCAGCCACAGCCCCCGGACCTTGGCCGCGTCCGCCTCCGCGCCCCTCGGCAGCGCGGCCAGCAGTCGCTCCACATGGCGTCTGCCCTCGCTCACCGCGTGCACCAGCCAGAACGGCCACAGGTCCGCGGCGAGATACAGACCCTTGATGGCCTCCTCAGGAGTCGTCAGGCAGTACTCGATCGCCGCCCGGATGTTGTGCCGCTCCGCCTCCAGCCGCCGGCTCCAGTGCCGTTGCTCCGACTCCGCCCACCCCGTCGTCGCCCGCGCGGCGAGCGCGCGGCACCAGTCGCGGTGCCGCGCCCTGGTCGCCTCCAGCTCGCCCGACCCGGCCAGGCGGGCCCGGCCGAACTGCCGCAACGTCTCGAGCATGCGGTAGCGGCGGTCATCCCGGATCACGATCGATCTCTCGACGAGGTTGTGCAGGCGATCCAGCAGCGACTCCGCCGGCAGCTCGCCGTCACAGCACACCGCTTCTGCCGCCGCGAGGTCGAAGCCGCCGGTGAAGACGGTCAGCCTCGTCCACAACGTACGGTCGAGCGGATCCAGCAGGTCATAGCTCCACTCGACCATCGCCGTGAGCGACGTCTGCCGGGTCTCCCGGCCCCGGTGCCCGATGGTCAGCAGCTGAAACCGGTCATCGAGACGAGCGACGATCTCCTCCACGGACAGCGAGCGCATGCGGACCGCGGCCAGTTCGATGGCGAGGGGAATCCCCTCAAGATCGCGGCACAGGCGGGCGACCAGCGGGCCGTTCCCGGCGTCCAGCCGGAAACCCGGGAAGACCGCCTGTGCCCGGCTGACGAACAGGCTGACCGACTCGTAGCGCAGCAGAGCCTCGGCCGGCGCCACGGCCGAGGTCTCCAGCGGCACCGTGAACGGCGGGACCTGGAAGATCTGCTCACCCTCCACGCCGAGCGGCTGCCGGCTGGTGGTGAGGATCCGCAGGCTCTCGGACGCCCGGAGCAGGGCCCGGGCGAGCTGAGCGCAACTGTCGACCAGATGCTCGCAGTTGTCCAGGAGCAGCAGCCCCTGCCGGTCGGACAGGTAGTCGATCAGCGCCTCCGTCCGCGACGTGGAGGACACGTCCGGAAGGCCCATCGCCGCCGACACCGTTTGCGGGAGCAGGCTCGGGTCCGTCAGCGTGCTGAGGTCGACGGACCAGACCCCGCCGGGGAACGCCCGGTGCTTCGTGCGCGCCGTGTGCAGGGCGAGGCGGGTCTTGCCGATGCCGCCGGGACCGGTCAACGTCAGCAGCCGGCTCGACTCGAGCAGGCGCCGGACGTCGGCGGCCTCCTCGCGGCGCCCGATGAAGGGGGTCAGGTCGGCGGGGAGCAAACGACTCGGCGGTGAACCCACTGGCTCGCCACCTCCTGATCTACGGCGAAACGACCGTTTGGTGAGCACTTGTCCAATTTGGGCAAGTGTAGGGTGGCGGATCTGGTGACGGTCAAGCCTCCCGGCGGCCCATCCGGCGGTAGACGTCCGGGCGTCGCCGGCGGTACGCGAGCGCGACGACCACGCCGAGAACAGCCGTCACCACGGCCACCGCGAGCAAGATCCCCGGCAGGGTGCCGGAACTGCCGCTCAGCAGGGGGAAGTTGCGCACGCCGAGCACCGTGACCGTCGCGAGCAGGGCCGCCGCGGCCAGGGGCGCGACGGCGGTCCGCCAGAGGCCGCCGGCCGGCGTGTCGCTCCGGCGGAAGTAGACGAACACCGCGGCGCTGGCGAGCGTCAGCACCACCATGAGCGTCAGCAGCCCCGCGGCCCCCAGCACGGAGGCGGGCGTGGTCGGTTCGTCGGTGGACGCCCACGGCAGGAACAGCGCGAACAGGACCACGGTGGTGAGGATGTTGGCGATGTAGGGGGACCCGTGCCGTGCGTGCACGCGCCCGACCGTGCGCTTCAGCACGCCGTCCGCGCCGAGCGCGTGGAAGTATCTCGACAGGATGCTCTGCTCGGAGATGACACCGGCGAGATAGCTCATGACCAGCATCACCGACACCACGTGGACGGCGACGGAGCCCAGATACGTCTGGACCGAGGCGGTGAAGAACTCGTCCGGGTTCTGCTGGGCGGCCCCGGTCACCGAGCCAGGGCCGTACGCGACGACCGCCGCCCAGGACGCGAGGACGTAGAAGAGGCCGATGGTGCCGATCGCGAAATAGGTGGATCGGGGAATCGTCCGGTCCGGATCCCGCATCTCGTTGCGGAAGACCGCCGTTGACTCGAAGCCGATGAAACCGATCGCGGCGAATGCCACGCCGAGCGAGAGCGAGCCGTCGCTCAGACCGGCCAGCGCGAAGGAGTCCAGCGGCCTGCCCTCGGGGCCGCCCTGCAGGAAGACGGCGGTGTCCCAGATCAGGATCGCGATCACCTCGATCACCATCAGCGTGCTGAGGATCCTGGCGGACAGCGTGATCCGGAAATGCCCCAGCGCGGCGGTCAGCACCAGCGAGCCGATGGCGAGGACCTGCCAGGGGACCGCGGGGCCGCCGTATTCCGCGATGAGGACCTTCAGCACGATCGCCAGACCGGCGTGATAGCCGACGCCGAGCAGGCAGTACGTGAGAATGGCGAGGAACGCCGCGGACAGGCCGGCCGGGCGGCCGAGTCCGGCGGTGACATAGGTATAGAGAGCGCCGGGTCGGGGGAGATGGCGGCTCATCGCGACGTACCCGACCGCGAACACGAACAGCCCGGCCGCCACGAGCGCGAAAACCAGGGGAGTCGCCGGTCCGACACCGAAGCCGATGGCGAACGACATGAACAGCCCGACCATCGCCAGCGGACCCGCGTAGGCCAGGACCATGGTGACGATATCGAAGGTGGAGAGCTTTCCGCTCAGCTGGGTGCCGGACCCCGCCGTCGCGGCGGGGCGCGCATCGAGTTGCTCGGTCATGGCCTGACTCCTCTGTGTCTCACCGCGTTCTCCGGGCGTCTTCCTGGTGGCGGCCCGGATAGCTGGGAGAAGGGTTACACTCGCGCCCGCCCCGTGAACGGGGGAGAAATACCTGTGTGCGTGCCCGGTCGCCCGATTGTGGGGTGGCGGGATCGGCATCGCCTCAGCCAGCCAGTCCTGCCAGCACGGCGGCCACGGCGAGCACGGTCCTCATGGTCCTGGAAGCGAGCATGGGCTCAGATTCGCGCGTCACCCGCCGTCCGCGATTCCCCCGAACGTGCTGACCTCGCCACCCATATCGGGGGGATCGACAGAACGGCGGCCGTCCGCTAGGCGCTGCGAGCCAACGCTTGCGTACCAGGTGCCTGTCCAGGACTGGTGCTATGTGAGTTCTATGGGCCATGGTGTCTTGATTGCCGGGTTCTTGATGTGGCGTCCACCTTCACCGGCGTTGGTCGCTATGCGTGAACACAAACACTCGCCTGGTATCGGCTAGGTGTTGATTTCACGGGGTGTAGAGGCCATAATCCAAAAATAGCCGAGCCAATACCCCGGAAACGGTGAATATAGCGCTCGGTAGGTGCTCTGCCTGCCATCCCGTGAGGGGGCGGAAGCGCGAGACCGAGTCTGGGTTACCAACCAGCTCGTGTTCCGGCCTCCGCACCCCGGCTGAGGGGATCTTCCCTGGCCGCTGGCATGAGCCCTTACGAGAGGAACGAGGTATGGCGGAAAGCACGCGAACGACCGGAACGGCCGTGACCGACGCGCTGCGGGCCAACGGTGTGACCCTGGCCTTCGGCATCCCCGGCACGCACAACCTGGAGTTCTACCGGGGGATGGCCGCCTGCTCGATCGATCACGTGGTCACCCGGCACGAGCAGGGCGCGGGGTACGCCGCCGACGGATACGCCCGATCCACCGGCAGGCCCGGCGTCGTCGTCGCCACCAGCGGCCCCGGCGTCATGAACGTCATGACCGCCGCCGCCACGGCGTATGCCGACTCCGTGCCGATGCTCGTGCTGTCGCCCGGAGTTCCCACCGGGTTGGAGCGTTCGGGTTTCGGATGGCTGCACGAGATGAAGGACCAGCGGGCCGCCGTCGACGCCGCGGTGACCCGCAGCCTCCGTCCCGGCACTCCCGAGCAAGCCGTGGACGCCATCCACGAGACCTTCTCCCGGTGGGCGGTGGAGCGGCCTCGTCCCGTGCACATCGAGGTGCCGCTCGACGTGCTGGAGACGCCCTGGTCCGGACAGATCCCTCCCGTCTGGCCGTCGGCCTGCCCGGCCGCCGCCGCGCCGGAGGCCGTCGACGCGGCGGTCGCCCTGCTCGGCGCCGCGTCCGCCCCGCTGATCGTCGCCGGTGGAGGTGCGGTGGCGGCCGCCGCGGCCCTGCGTGCCCTGGCCGAGCGACTGGATGCCCCCGTCGTGACCACGATCGGCGGGAAGGGCGTCCTCGACGAGGAACACCCGCTGGCGGTCGGCGCGTTCATCGGCAATCCCGGGGTGAAGAGCCTGGTCGAGGCGGCCGACGTGCTGCTGGTGGTCGGCAGCGAGTTCGGCGACGCGGAGATCCCCCGGGGCAGCCTGACCCCCGCGGCCCAGGTCATTCGCGTGGACCTGGATCCCGGGCAACTCCACCGGAACCTCCGGGCCACGCTGCCGATCCACGCCGATGCCCGGCTGGCCCTGCGGGCACTGCTGGCGGGCCTGACCACGACGGCGGCCTCGAACACCTCGGGAGGCGCGCGACGGGCCCAGAGCGCCCGGGCGAACTGCCTGACCCGGGCGATGGAGTCGGGGGGCCGCTGGCGGGCGATCCAGGAGGCGCTCCGCGCGGAGCTGCCCGCCGATGTGATCGTGACCGGTGACAGCTCGCAGGTCTCCTACCTCGGCACCGCCCCGTTCTGGCCGTTCGCCGCGCCGCGGCGGTACCTGGCGCCGATCGGTTTCTCCACACTCGGGTACGGCCTGCCGGCCGCGATCGGCGCCAAACTGGCCGATCGCGACCGTCCGGTGCTGGCGCTCATCGGCGACGGCGCCCTGATGTTCAGTGTGCAAGAGCTGGTCACCGCGGCCGAACTCGGCCTCGCGCTGCCGGTCGTCGTCCTGGACAATCACGGGTTCGGCGAGATCCGGCAGGACATGATCGACCGCTCCATCACTCCGTACGCCGTCGACCTCACCCGCCCGGACTTCGTGCGGCTGGCCGAGTCGATGGGCGCGCACGGAGTCCGGGCGGCCGACGAGACCGAGGCCGCCAAGCAGGCGGCCGCGGCCCTGGGCGCGGACCGGCCGACGCTGATCGTCTGTGAGGTCGGCGCATGACCGTCCTGAACCTGATCGGCGGACGTGCCTGCCCCGCCGCCGACGGGCGCACCAGCGACATCGTGGACCCCGCCACCGAGGAGGTCGTCGCAGCCGCACCGTGTTCACTGGGCGCGGATGTCGACGCGGCCTGCCGCGCGGCGGACCAGGCGTTCGCGACCTGGCGGCGCACCACACCCGCCGAGCGGCAGGATCGGCTGTTGAGGCTCGCGGACGCGGTCGGGAACCACTCCGCCGAGCTGACGGAGGCCGAGGTCCGTAACACCGGCAAGCCGTTCTCGGCGGTGCGCGAGGAGGTCGCCGCGGTCGTCGATGTGCTGCGCTTCTACGCGGGCGCGGCCCGGCTGCTGGAAGGCCGATCGGCGGGTGAGTACACGGCCGGCCACACGTCCATGATCCGCCGCGAGCCCGTCGGGGTCTGCGCCCAGGTGACGCCCTGGAACTATCCGCTGCTGATGGCCGCGTGGAAGATCGCTCCCGCGCTGGCGGCCGGTAACACCGTGGTGCTCAAGCCCGGCGACACCACCCCGGTGAGCTCGGCCCTGCTGGCCGGACTCGCCGCGGAGATCCTGCCTCCCGGCGTGTTCAACCTGGTCTGCGGTGACCGTGAGACCGGTCGCCAGTTGGTCGCCCACCCCATCCCGCAGCTGGTTTCGGTCACCGGCTCGGTACGGGCCGGCGTGGAGGTGGCTCAGGCGGCGGCGCCCGGGCTCAAACGGCTTCACCTGGAGCTCGGCGGCAACGCGCCGGTCCTGGTCTTCGCCGACGCCGACCTCGAACGGGCCGCCCGGCTGATCGCGCAGGCCGGATACGCCAACGCGGGCCAGGACTGCACGGCCGCGGCCCGGGTGCTGGTGCACGGCGACGTGCACGACGCGTTCGCCGAGGCGCTCACCGCCGCCGCGGCCGCCCTGCGCCCGGGGCCGCCAGCCGACCCGGGGGCAGCGTTCGGGCCGCTCAACAATCCCGGGCAGCTGGCCCGGGTGGCGGGCCTGGTCGACAGGCTGCCCGGGCACGCGCGCGTCACCACCGGCGGTCGCCGACTGGACGGAGCCGGATACTTCTTCGCCCCGACCGTGGTCTGCGGCCTGCGCCAGGACGACGAGATCGTGCTGGAAGAGGTGTTCGGCCCGGTGATCACCGTGCAGCGGTTCGACTCCGAGGACGAGGCCGTCCGGCTGGCCAACGACACCCCGTACGGCCTGGCGGCCAGCGTGTGGACCCGTGACCACGCCCGCGCGCTGCGGACCACGGCCGGGCTGGACTTCGGGGCCGTGTGGGTCAACAGCCACATGACCATGGTCTCGGAGATGCCGCACGGCGGTTTCAAGAAATCCGGGTACGGAAAGGACCTCTCGGCCTACGGATTTGATGACTACACGCGCGTGAAACACGTCATGAGTTTCATAGGGGAACCCTAGGAGAAATCATATTCCGGTTGCTCGGGGCTCGCTGCCGGAGTCCATCCCCCCGAACTGCTCCGGCATTCGGGAGGCCGATACGTCGTCATCCTTGAATGCGTGAAGGGAAAGAAAGTGAAAATAGCACGTCTCGTGTGGGGAGTGCCCGCGCTCGTGGTCACTCTCACCGCGACAGCCTGTGGCGGCGGCGGTGCCGCCTCGGACGGCAAGGGCAGCGTCACCTACGCCGGATACGGCGGTTCGGGCCAGCAGGCCATCAGCCAGGCGTGGCTGGAGCCGTTCGCCGCGGCGAACGGCGTCAAGGTGGTCCAGGACGACCCGGTCACCTACGCCAAGGTCCACCAGATGGTGGACGCCAAGAAGGTCACCTGGGACATCGCGCAAGGTGGCGTGGATTTCGGTCTGGACGACAATCCGCGGCTGGAGGACATCGACTGCGCGGTCGTGGCCTGCGACGAGTTCGCGGGCGGGCCGTTCGAGCTCAAGAAGCAGGGCGTTCCGTTCTTCGTCTTCTCGATCGTGCTCGCCTACAACACCGAGAAGTTCCCGACGCCGCCGACCAGTTTCGCCGACTACTTCGACACGAAGAAGTTCCCCGGCAAGCGGGCCATCGACGGCGGCAACGGAATGCAGGGCATCCTCGAGGCCGCGCTGCTGGCCGGCGGCACGCCGCGCGACCAGCTCTACCCGCTCGACGTCGAAAAGGCGCTGAAGCTGATCGAACCCGTCAAGCAGGATTTCATCGTCTTCAAGGACGCGTCGGAATGCATCAATCTCGTCTCGTCCGGCGAGGCGGTCATGGGCAACTGCTACAACGGCCGGGTCGAAATCGCCAAGAACGAGGGCCGGCCGATCGACAATATCTGGTCGCAGCAGATCTATTACTGCGACTACCTGTTCGTGCCCAAGGGCGCGCCCAACAAGGACAACGCGATGAAACTCATCGCGTACATCGCGGCCAACGCCAACAACGGCAGGCTCACCGACTACATCCCCTACGGCCCGGCCAATCCCAAGGCCGCCGCGACCGGAAAGTACGCGGCCGGCGCGCCGACCGGCCACGTGCTGGACGGCGCCGACGCCCCCATCGTGCCCGACCCCGGCTGGTGGACCGCCAACCGCGAGCAGACCATCGAGCGGACCTCGCTGTGGCTGTCGTCCTGACCGGGCCCGGCGTCCCGGTGACCGCCGGATCCGGCGGTCACCGGGGCCCCAGGACAGAGGGCGAACGGTGAGCGCGACCACCGGACTGCCCCCGGCCGCGCGCCGCCGGTCGCCGCTGGCGCGGCTCGCCTGGTCCGACTACTGGAGCGCGGTGGGCCTGCCAGGTCTGATCTTCGTGATCCTCGCGTTCGGCGTGCCGGTCCTGGTCATCGTCGTCAAGAGCCTGACCGACCCCTCCCCGGCGAACTATTCGGCGATCTTCGACAGCGGGATCTACCGCCAGTCGGTCGGGAACACGGTCCAGATGGCGCTGGTGGTCACCGGGCTGTGCCTGCTGCTCGGCTACCCGTACGCCTACGTGATGGCGCGCTCCGGCCGGATCCTGCGCACCACGCTCATGGTCGCGCTCATGCTGGCCTTCTGGACGAGCCTGCTGGTGCGGACCTACTCCTGGCAGATCCTGCTGAACGACACCGGCGTGGTGAACCAGGCGCTGATGGAGTGGCTCGGCGTCGTCGACGAACCGATCCACATGATCAGGACGAAGTTCGCGGTGTACGTCGGAATGGTGCACATCCTCCTCCCGTACTCCGTGCTTGCCCTGTACGCACAACTGCGTGCCATCGACCCGGACCTGGAGCGTGCGGCCCGGGGGATGGGCGCTCGCCCCTGGCAGGCGTTCTGGCGGGTGACCTGGCCGCTGTCGTTGCCCGGAGCGGTGGCGGGGAGCGTGCTCGTCTTCGTGCTCGCCCTGGGTTTCTACATCACGCCGCAGATGCTGGGCGGGGCCCAGAACATCTACATCGGCCAGGCGATCGTGCTGCAGGTCGAGGAGTTCCTCAAACCCGGGGTCGGCGCGGCCATGGCCGTCCTGCTGTTCGCGGTGGTGCTGGTCGTCCTCGGCATCGCCGCGCGCTTCGTCGGCCTGGGACGGATTCTCGGCATCGGTGAAGGGCGCGGGAAATGAAGGCGGGCATCGGAGTCCGGCTGTTCGCGTGCCTGATAGCGCTCCTGTTCGTCACGCCCACCCTGATCGTCGTCGCGACGTCCTTCACCTCGGGCACCATGGTGGTCTTCCCGCCCAACGGCCTGTCGTTGCGCTGGTTCGAGGAGGTCTTCGCCGACCCCGAATGGCTGGACGCGTTCGCCAACAGCCTCCAGGTCGGCCTGCTGGCCGCGGTGATCGCCATGCTGGCCGGGAGTTCGCTGGCCTTCGCCGCGGGACGGGGCCGGGGCATTCCGCCCGGGCTGGTCACGGCTCTGGCGGTGCTGCCGATGATGGTCCCGCTGGTCGTCGCCGGTATCGGCTTCTACCTCGTCTACGTGACGATCGGCATCTCCGGCGGGGTGGCCGGGCTGGCCGTCGCGCACGCCGTACTCGGGCTGCCGTTCGTCTTCGTCAACGTCCTGGCCGCGCTCAAAGGCGTGGACCGGCACGTCGAGGAGGCGGCCCGGGCGTGCGGGGCGAGCCAGACCAGAGCCCTGGTACGGATCACCGTCCCGCTGATCGCGCCGGCGGCCCTCGTCGGCGGAGTGCTGGCCTTCGTCTCCTCGTGGGACGAGGTCGTCATCGCGCTGTTCCTGAACACACCCGAATTCCGGACGCTGCCGGTCGTCATGTGGGGACAGGTGCGCTCGGGCATCGAGCCCTCCATCTCGGCGGTGGCGACCCTGGTCACCGCCGTCTCGCTGGTGATGGCGGGGCTCATCCTGCTGGGGCCGGTCCTTCGCCGGAAGCTCCGGAGTCTGTGGAGGCAGCAATGATCGAAACCAAGGCGCTCCCGAAGTTCGCCACCGGCCGCGTGGACGCGTCCGCACCGGGAGCGAGCGTCCGCCTTGAACACATAGTGAAGCGGTACGCGGACACCGCCGCCGTCGAGGGGGTGTCGCTGGACATCGCGGCTGGCCAGTTCGTCACCCTGCTCGGCGCCTCCGGCTCGGGTAAGACGACGCTGCTGCGCATCATCGCCGGGTTCGTCGAGGCGACCTCCGGGCGGGTGGTGCTGGACGGGGAGGACATCTCCCGGGTGCCGGTGCACCACCGGCACATCGGCATGGTCTTCCAGAACTACGCGCTCTTTCCGCACATGTCAGTCGCCAAGAACGTCGCGTTTCCCCTGGAGATGCGGAAGGTGCCGCGCCGGGCCAGGCCCGCGCTGGTCCAGGAGGCCCTGGAGGCGGTCCACCTCGGCGAGTTCGGGCGCAGGCTGCCCCGCGAGCTGTCGGGCGGCCAGCAGCAGCGGGTCGCCCTGGCCCGGGCCATCGTGGGCAAGCCCCGGCTGCTGCTCATGGACGAGCCGCTCGGCGCGCTGGACCGCAGGCTGCGCGAGGCGATGCAACTGGAGATCCGGCGGCTCAGCCACGAACTCGGGCTCACGGTCGTCAACGTGACCCACGACCAGGAGGAGGCGCTCACCATGAGCGACCGGATCGCGCTGCTGGCCGAGGGCCGCCTCGTGCAGTACGGCACGCCGGCCGACCTGTACACACGCCCCAACAGCGAGATCGTGGCCAAGTTCCTGGGTGAGTCCAACATGTTCCGCGGTCCCGTACGCGTCGAGGACGGGCTGCGCGTGCTCGACCTTCCGCACGGGCGGGTCGTCGTCCCGCCCGGGGCCTCCGATGACGGGCCGGAGGTCATCGTGGCGGTCCGCCCGTCCGCCGTGCGGATCGGACCGGCCGGCCCCGACGCCCCGGCCGGGGGATCGTTCATGCCGGGCGAGGTCACCGCATGCGTGTACGCCGGGGACTCCCACAAGATCATCGTCACCGCCGCCACCGGCGCGGAGCTCATCGTCCGCTGCGACAGCGCGGCACCGCCGCCCTGCGAGGTCGGCGACAAAGTCATCCTGACCTGGCAGGAAGCGGCGGGAGTGGCGATCCCCGCGGACCGGTAACCAAGAAATCAGCCCGCCGTGAATCATCGGCGGAGCCTTGCCATCGAAAGAAGGACATCAGTGGGACTGAGTGATCTGCAGCGCGGCGGAGTCGAGGAAGTCGACAAGGCGCGTCGGGACCTGTCGGACTTCCACCGGCGCATCTGGTCATACGCCGAGCCCGCGTGGCGCGAATACCGCTCAGCCAAAGCGTACGTCGAGCTGCTCCGCGCCGAGGGATTCGAGGTCGAGGAGGGATCGGGCGACATGCCGACGGCCTTCCACGCCCGCTGGGGCGACGCGGGCCCGGCGATCGGCATGTACGCCGAATACGACGCCTCGCCCGGATACTCCCAGGACACCGTGCCGTACCGCCAGCCCCGCCCCGGCTTCCATCCGTGGGCGCCCGGTTTCACCGACGCGCACAGCGCGCTGGGCGTCGGCGCGCTGGCCGGCGCCCTCGCCACCAAGCGCGCGATCGAGCGCACCGGCGGCACCGGGCAGATCCACTTCTTCGGCGAACCCGCCGAGAAGGTGTGCGGCTCCAAGGCGGTGCACGCGGCCAAGGGCTACTACGACGTGCTCGACGCGGCGATCAGCTACCACCCGCTGGTGGAGAACACCGCGCTGTGGGACATCCAGAACTGTCTCTACTGGTCGGTCGTGGTCATCTTCCAGTGCTTCGAGGCGCAGTCGGCGGAGCCGGTCCAGCCCTGGGTCAGCGGGGAGACCCTGGCCGGGACCGGGCTGGGCGCGCACAACGTGGTGCGCTCACCCGGCGCGATCGACGCCCTCGGCCTCATGCTCACCGCGACCAAGTACGCCAAGGAGAACATGTTCCCGCGTACCGGGCTGTGGTCGCTGAACGAGGCCATCCTCGGGTCGGCCAACGCCACGGCGGACAACCTGCCGCCGCGCATCACCCAGATCCAGTTCAGCTGGCGCTCACCGGCGCTCGGAATCCAGGAACAGATCCTGGAGGTGCTCAAGCGGAACGCCAGGCACGTCGCCGGGCTGACCAACTGCCAGGTGTCGCTGCGGTGGGTGACCCGGACCCGGCCGGGTCTCAAGAACCACGTGATGTCCGAGGCCACCTACGCCAACCTGGCGGAGCTCGGCCCCGCCGAGTTCGGCGCCGAGGCGTACGAGTTCGGCAGGGAGCTCGAAACCGCGCTGGGCCTGGAGCCGAGCGGCAACCCCTTCCAGCCGCACATCGGGCGGGTGGTGCCGCCCCGGGAGCAGGACGCGGTCACCCGGGCCACCCTGCCGCCCTGGCAGGACTGCACCGGGGCCGACGACTACACCGAGTTCAGCTGGCACGCGCCGACCGTCCGGTTCTTCACCGCCAAGCCGCTGCTGAACGCGTGCGGGGACGACATGAACCACTGGGCGAACAACGCGCTCAACGGCCTGTCCGCCGCGATCGACCCGACCTGGAGCTACGCCGGCGGCGTGATCGCCGCCACCGCGCTGCGGCTCATCGAGGACGCCGACCTCCTCCGCCGGGCCAAGGAGGAGTTCAAGCGCAACCGGGAAGCCGCCCCCACCGGCTACCTGGAGCCGCTGCTGCCGAAGGACTTCGCGCCCCCCGTCGAACTGCCGTGGCCCGAGTACGTGCAGACGGCGCGGGGCTACGAATGGCAGCTCCCGACGACCGCCTACTTCGGCGAGACGCTGTGAGGACAGCTTTGGGCCTCCGGTGACCGGCGACTCTCCCCGCCGGGCCGCTCCCACGCGGCCCGGCGGGGCGGGCCCGATGGTGCGGGCGCTGTCCATGGTCGTGCTCCTGTTCACGACCGAGGCCATGTTCCAGACCCTGTTACCGACGGCCATGAAGGCCGCCGGCGTGTCGTCGGGCCTGCTGGTCGGCGTGTTCATCGCCGTTTCCCAGGGCGCCGGACTCCTCGTGGCGCCCCCGGCCGCGGCCCTCGGTGACAGCCGGGGCCGGGGCAGGGTCCTGGTCGCGGGCGGGCTCGCGGTGGCGGCCACCGCCGCGCTGCTCGCGGTGCCGGCGGCGGGCGGGCCGGTCTGGCTCTGGTCGCTGCCCATCCTCGGGTACGGGCTGGCCCGGGGCATCACCGTGATCACCACGCTCGGTGTCGTGGCGCGGTCCGGGGATCCGTACCGGACCCAGGGATTCAACGGCGCGGCACAGCGGCTCGCGTCCGCGCTGGCCGCGCTGCTCACCGCGCTCCTCGTGCTCTCGGAAGGCTGGTCGGCCGGCTTCCTGCTGATGGCGGCGCTGGCGCTGGCCTTCGCGTGGCTGGCCAGGGGAGTCCACGGCCGCGCCGACCGTGATGCCGGGGTCGCCGTCCCGGCTCGGGCGAGTTACCGGGAGTCGCTCCGCATGCTGCGCCGGGACCCGGCCCTGCGGGCCTCGTCACTGCTCAACCTCAACCTCAACACCCTGGTCATCCTCGGCAACGCCTTCTATCCGCTCACGCTGGACGTGCCCACCGGCGAGCTGGCCGGCTGGCTGCTCATCCTGCTGCTCTGCCGGGACCTGACCTCGGTGCTGACCGGGCCATGGTTTCACGCGGTGGCTGCGGTTCTCGGCCTGCGTGGGGTCGTCCTGCTGTCCGGCGCGTGCGCGGTCGCCGGCCTGCTCGTGGTGGGCATCGGGGGAGGCACCCTCGCCGGTGTGCTCGCCGGGTCGGTGCTGCAGGGTCTGGCGATCAGCATGGGGATCGGTTCGACGAACATCCTGGCAACCTCCGGCGGCGACGGCGGCACCGCGCTCCGGCTGACCGCGACGAACTACGCGAACTCCATCGGCTCGTTCGTGCTGCCGCTCGGTTTCGGGCTCCTCTTCGATCTGCTCGGGCCGGGCAGCGTCTTTCTGTCCGGGGCCGGCGTGTCGCTGCTGCTGGGCGCGCGAGTGCTCATGCTCACCAGGGTTCGGTGAGATCCGTGCGGGGCTCAGCCGGTCGTGATGTCGAAGCGCCAGGGGCGGGGCAGGACCAGGGTCCGCGCGTAGACCAGGACCGACACGTCCCGGACGCAGTCGATCGCCAGCATCCGCAGCATGAGCCCCGCCAGATCCTCCGGCGAGGCGCAGGTGACCTCGGCCGACGCGTGGAAGCGCCCTGCGGTCAGCAGCAGTATGGCCACCTCGGGCAGCGCCGCCAGGGCGGCCAGCCCTTCGGCCGTGTCGCCCGCCAGCTGGATGCGGATGCACGCCATGGTGACCGGGTCGGTCGAGACCCGGTCCAGGACCGCGGTGGCGTGGATCAGGCCGTTGGCGAAGAGCGCCTGGGTGCGCTTGCGTACGACCCAGTACGGCGCCTCCACCTTGGCTTCCAGCTCGCGGAACGTGGAGCGCGGGGCGTCCACCAGCACGCGCAGCAGTGCGACGTCCAGATCGTCCAGCTCGGTCCGGGCCTGCTCGACCGGCGCGGTGGCCGGTGGGCGCGGACGCCCCTGGCTCTCCCATTTCAACGCCTTGAGCTGGCGCGACACCTCGTACTCGCGGACGCCTTCGATGGCGCCGAAGGCCTCGGCGACGGTGTCGGCCAGATCGATGTCGTCGCGAGCGGCGACCTCGCAGATCACGTTCAGCTCGCCGACGGTCTGCACCATGAACGTGATCTTGGGATGGCCGTTGAGCGTCTTGACCAGTTCCTCGATCGGGCCGTGATAGCGCAGGCCGACCGTCGACAGGCAGCCGTAACCGAGGCTCCGGGGATCCACGAACCCGATCACCCGCAGGATGCCGTCGCCGCTCAGCCGGGCCAGGCGCGCCCGTACGGCGTCGGCCGACAGGCCCACCTGCTCGCCGATCCTGGCCAGCGGCGCACGGCCGTCCTGCCGGAGCATGGTGACGATCGCCTTGTCCTGATCATCCAGGTCGTAGTGCTGATTCAACACGTCAGGTCCTGTCGTCCAGCCGTAGCGCCCCACACGGGCGGCGGTGGGGGTCGTCGTCCTGCGCATTAAGTGCGCCATCCTGCCCGTCAGTGTGTGACATCGCGCGCCAAATCGAGAGTTCTAGTCAATATTAGAGGAAAAAAACATGAGTTTGCGTCAATTTCGCGAGTCCGATCCGCCGGGTGAGCTGCTGCGGCACCGGCCGTGGCTCGTCTGGATCGGCAGCTCGGCCATGGCCCGCCTGCCCATGGCGATGACGTCGCTGGCCATGGTACTCGTCGGGGAGGCCGGCACCGGCTCGCTGGCCGTCGGCACCCAGCTCGCGGGCATCGTAAATCTCTGCTCGGGGGTCTTCGGCCCGCCGGCCGGCCGGGCGTTCGACCGCGTCGAACTCCGCGCCGCGGTGCGGCTGACCCTCGCCGGGTTGGCGTTCATCCTGCTGGCGATGCTGCCGGTGGTGTGGCTGGGCGCGCCGCTCTGGGCCCTTTACGTGCTCAGCGTTCTGCTGGGCCTGGCGATGGCCGGACTCTGGGGCGGGCTGCGCGCGCTGCTGCTGGTGACCGTGCCCGCGGCCCAGCTTCGCCGGGCGCACTTCGCCGAGTCCCTGCTGGTGGAGTTCGCTGCGGTGGTGGGGCCCGCCCTGGTGGCCGTGCTGGTCATGGTGGGGCGGGTCGCCGCCGCGATCATCGTCATGGCGGTGCTCTCCCTGCTCGCGGCCTGGGGCATGCGACGCATTCCCGCCCTCCCGCCGGCTTCGGGTACGCGTACGAGCCTGCTACCGCCACGTGATGTCGGGACTGTCGGGATCCTCGTCGCCATCGTCGGAATGGGCTACGGCCTGCTCGTCGCCGCGGCTCCGCTGCGGATGGGCGAGTACGGGCTGGACGCCGGCGCCACCGGATGGTTCATGGCCGCGCTGTCGGCGGGCGCCTGTCTGGGCGGGCTCGCGGTCAGTGTCCGGCCCGTGCCCGCGCGCCGGGCGAGGCCGGTCGCGGCCGCGCTCCTGTTCGGCACGGCGTTGCTGGTGCTTCCGTCCGCCGTGGCGACGACCGGCCTGGCGTACGGCGCGGCACTGTTCGTGGCCGGTCTGGGCATGGTCCCGCTCAACGGGCTCCTGGCCACCGAGATCGAGAGCCGTCTCGGGCTGAGCCGCCGCGCCGAAGGGTTCTCCTATTTCGGCTCCGCCTCGGTGGCCGGCGGCGCCATGGGGTATTTCGCCGTGGGCGCGCTGTCGGGCTGGTGCGTGCCCGCCACCGTGTCGCTCCTGTCCTCCGCGTTGTTCGCCGCGCTCGCGATCACGCTGACGTGCTCCCATTTGAAGAGCCGCAGGCCAACCCTTGCCGGTTAATTTATACGTATGATAAGGATTAACCGGACAGGTGTAGTAAATGTGAGGCGAGGTGTCCTGTGGCGCTCAAGGAGTTCGAGGATGGATGGCTGGACCTGGACGGTCTTAAGATCCACTACACCGAGTGGGGTGCTCCGGCCGCTGAGCCCGTCGTGATGTTGCACGGCCTCAACGTGCAGTGCCATACCTGGGATCCGATCATCGAGAGCCTGGTCGGCGACTATCACGTCATCGCGATGGACATGCGCGGTCATGGCGACAGTGGCTGGGCCGCGTCCGGTTATCGCGTGCGTTCCATGGCGCGCGATGTGCACGGGCTCATCGATGCGCTCGGGCTCGGGCCGGTCAACCTCGTCGGGCATTCCGCCGGGGTCAGGGTGGCCATCGCGGTCGCGGGGGAGCGTCCCGAGACGATCCGGCGCCTCGCGCTCTCGGACGCCGGGCCGGCCAACTCGCCGTCGGGAGCGGTGGCGATGCGCGACTTCATCCAGGCCACGACGAACCTGAAGGGCTTCCGCAACGAGGCGGAGGCGTGGAAGTTCTACAAGGGGTACCACCCGGAGTGGCGCGAGGACTTCATCGATCTGCACGTGAAATACCAGCTGCGGCGCAACTGGGCCGGGAAGCTGGTGCTGAAGGCCGACCCCGACGTGCAGTGGATCACCGGCTCCGTGAGCCTGCCCGATGTCGAGTACCTGTGGCGGATGTCGGAACTGCTGACCATGCCGACCCTGCTGATGGTCGGACGCAGGAGCAACGTCATCGACGAGGCGGTCGTGGACAAGATGCTCGCGGTCATGCCGAACGCGGAAGCCCGCTGGTTTGACACCGGCCACTATGTCCCGCGGGAGGCTCCGGAGGAGTTCACCGGGGTGCTGCGTGACTTCCTGGCGAAGGCGTGAGCGCCGTGTCGGGGCGGGAGCGCTTCGAGCGGATGCGCAGCGTCCTCGAGGTGCCGATCCTGAACGAAAAGTTTTGGTCGAAGGTGCCCGAGGTGGCTGCCGACGCCATCATGGTGGACCTCGAGGATTCGGCGACTCCCGCTGACAAGGAACGGGCGCGGGAGCGAGTCCTGGCCGCGCTGGGAGCGCCGACGCACTTCGGTGGCCGCAACGTCATCGTCCGTGTCAACAACCTGGACACCCCATGGGGCCGAGACGATCTGGCCGAACTGGCCGGAGCCCCCGGCGATTTCCTGGTCTGCTACCCGAAGGCGCAGGGCGCGGCGGAGCTAGCCGAGGTCATGTCGATCCTGAACAGAGGCACCTCGGCACGTGGACTGCACGTGATGATCGAAACCGCGCGCGCCGTGCAGTCGCTCGACCAGATCGCCGGCGCCGACGGCGTGCAGGGCCTGCATTTCGGATATGTCGACTACGCCGCCGACGTCGGCTCGAAGGTCTTCGACGACGAAGGCGCGGACCTGTACGGCCCGGCGAACCACTTCGCCCGCTCGGCGATCGCCGTGGCGGCCGCCGCGCACGGATTGTTCGCCACCGGCGGGTCTCTCATCCCGGACTACCGGGACCTGGCCAAGGTCGAGCGTTTCGTACGGACCTGGGCGGATGTCGGCTACACCGGGTGTATCGCGGTGTCACCGGCGCACCTCCAGATCATCAACGCGCGGATGGCGCCAGCGCCGGAGGAAGTGCGGGCCGCGCTCGAGGTCTGCGACGCCTACCAGAGGGCGGTGGAACGCGGCGAGCCGGCGGCCGTACTCAACGGGCGTGCCATCACGCTGCCCGACTATCGCGTGGCGAGCAGGCTCGTCGCGCGCGCCCTGCCGGTCGACGTAAAGGGCGCGTAGATGCGGAGCGTGGTGATCGCCGGCGGCGCGATCGCGGGGCTGAGCGCCGCGCGGGAACTGCGCAGGGCGGGCTTTCCCGGCCGGATTCAGGTGGTCGATCAGGACCGGCGTGGGCCCTACCGGCGCCCTGAGGTCTCCAAGGGTCTGCTGGAGGGGCGGCTCGGCCTGGATTCCGTGGCCACGCCCTGGCCGGCGGACCTGAACGTCGATCGAATACTCGGGGTCCGGCTGACGGGTCTGGACCTGGCGGCGAGGACGGTTCAGGTGGAGGGCGGTGCGGTGCCGTTCGACGGGCTGGTCATCGCGACCGGGTGCGCCGCTCGCCGCTCGCCGTACGAGGCGATGGCCGGCGTGCACACCCTGCGCTCGGCCGACGACGCGGAACGTATGCGGCCGGAACTGGCCGCGGCCATGAAGATCGTCATCGTCGGAGCGGGATTCATCGGACTTGAGGTCGCGTCCGTGGCGCGCAAACTCGGCAAGTCCGTGACCCTGCTCGAAGCCGCGGAGATCCCGCTGGCGCGCGTCCTGGGGGACGACTTCGGCGAACACATCGCCGGTACGCACCGGGCGCACGGCGTCGACCTGCGGACCGGAGTCACGGTCGCCGGCGTGACCGCGGGAGCGTCCGGGCGGGTCTCGTCCGTCGAACTGACCTCCGGCGAGACCGTCGCGGCGGACGTGGTGCTGGTGGCGATCGGCTCTGAACCGGCGACCGGCTGGCTGCGCGACTCGGGCCTCGACCTGTCCATGGGAGTCGTCTGCGACGAGACCTGTGCTGTGGCGGACGGAGTGGTCGCGGCCGGGGACGTCGCGAGCTGGATCAATCCCCTCTACCGGCGGCGCATGCGCGTCGAGCACTGGACCAACGCCGTCGAGCAGGGCGCCTATGCCGCTCGGCGGCTGATGGGCACTCATGACCCCACCGGGTTCGCCAGCGTGCCCTACTTCTGGTCCGACCAGTACGGCGTGAAGCTGCAGTGCGTCGGTTCGACCCTCGATCACGACCAGTACGCCGTACTCGACGACAGCGACGGCAGATTCCTGGTGGCCTACGGCCGCGCGGGCCGGCTCGTGTGCGTCGCGGGCATGAACGCGGGCGCGGCCGTGATGAAGCATCGGGCGCTGGTGCTCCGTGCTGTCCCGCTCGCCGAGGTTGCCGCGGCATCCCGTACATAACGTTCGATTCATCAGTATGAAACGGACCATTGCCCTGGTTGATATGGCCGTGTAACGTCCCGTGTGTCAGGAAGAAGCGGTCTCTGTCACGTTCGGGATCGGCCTCATCCGGATGAACCACGACCACGAGAACGGGTAGCAGAGATGTCATCAGCTCAGCAGCGGGGCCTGTCGCACCTGATCGATGGAGAGCTCGTCGCCGGCAGCGGATGTTTCGAGATCGTGTCTCCCTGGACCGAGCAGACGATCGCCGAGACCCCGCGCGCGACGCCCGAGGAGGCCGCCCGCGCCATCGCCGCCGCCCGCCGCGCTTTCGACGAAGGCCCCTGGCCGCGCATGGCGCCCGCGGCGCGCGCGGCCATCCTCCGCCGGTTCGCCGAGCGGCTCCAGGCCCGGCGGGACGAGCTCGTGCACATCGCGATCCACCAGGCCGGCGCGGTGCGCTCGCTCGCGGAAGGGCTCCAGACGGACGCGCCCCTGGCGGCCGCCTCCGGCTACGCCGACACCGCCGCGACGTTCGAGACGATCGAATCCCAGACCCTCGAAGGAACCCCGCTCCCCGGCGCGTCCGGGCGGCGCAGGTCGCGGCTCGTCCAGCGGGTGCCGGCCGGTGTGATCACCGCCATCACGCCGTTCAACTACCCCTTCCGGGTCAGCGTCCAGAAGGTCTTCCCCGCGCTGGCCGTGGGCTGCACCGTCATTCTCAAGCCGCACCCGACCACCGCCTGGGACTCCGCGCTGATGGCCCAGGCGGCCCAGGAGGCCGGGGTGCCGGCCGGGGTGCTCAACATCCTGCTGGGCGCGGGCCCGGAGGTGGGCGAGCTCCTCGTCGCGGACCCGCGCGTGGACAAGGTGAGCTTCACCGGCAGCACGGCCACCGGCCGGCGGATCATGGAACTCGCCTCCGCGACGGTGAAGAACGTGATCCTGGAACTGGGCGGCAAGTCGGCCAACATCGTCTGCGCCGACGCCGACCTGGAGAAATTCTTCGCCACCGAGCCGGGCAACCTGAAGCACGCGGGCCAGGGCTGCGGCCAGCTGACCCGGGTGCTGATCGAGGAGGAGATCTACGCCGAGGTCACCGCGCGCATCGCCGAGCAGATGCGGCGGATCCCGCTGGGGGAGGCCGAGGATCCTTCGACCGGCCTGGGCCCGCTCGCCAACCGAGCCCAGTTCGAGCGCGTTCTCCAGTACATCGAGATCGGGCGGAAGGAAGGCGCCACCCTGATGTGCGGCGGCGAGCCCGTAGCCGAGCGGTCCCCGGGCTTCCGCGTCCAGCCGACCCTCTTCACCGACGTACGCAACGACATGCGGATCGCCCAGGAGGAGATCTTCGGACCCGTGCTTGTGGCGATCCCGTTCTCCGGAGCGGAGGAGGCGATCAGGATCGCCGACGACTCCATCTACGGAATCAACGCGTCCGTGTGGAGCCGGGACACCGAGAAGGCATGGCGCATCGCCGCGAGCATCCGCACCGGCAGCGTCGGCGTCAACTGCCTGGCGAACGTGACCGCCGGACCGCACGGCGGCTTCAAGCAGACCGGCATCGGACGCGAGTGGGGCAAGTACAGCCTCGATGAGTACGTCGAGCTCAGGGCCTTCGAGGTCCACGAGTAGAGCCCGCATCTACGTGAACGGAACAGGGAAATGAAAGAACTCGACGGCAGGATCGCCTTCATCACGGGCGCCGCGTCCGGCATGGGACGCGCGACCGCCCTGCTCATGGCGGCGCACGGCGCCACCGTCATCGTCGCCGACATCGACGAGGCGGGCGCGAAGGCCGTGGTGGACGAGATCGCCCAGGCCGGTGGCTCCGGCGTGGCCAAAGCGCTCGACGTCACCAGCCCGGAACAGATCACGGCGTGCCTGGACTCCGTCGGCGCGCAGTTCGGCCACCTCGACGTGCTGTACGCGAACGCCGGGACCCCGGGCGCGACGGGCCACAACGTCAGCCAGGCCGAGTACGACTTCTCGGTGGGCGTGAACCTGACCGGAGCCTACTTCGCCGCCCAGCAGGCCATCCCGCTGCTCAACAAGTCGCCGCACACCGCGTCGATCCTCTTCACGGCCTCCACGGCAGGGCTGGTCGGCTCCTTCCTCTCGCCGCTCTACTCGATGTCCAAGGGCGGTGTCGTGATGCTCGCCAAGGCGCTGGCGCTCTCGCTCGCGCCCAAGATCAGGGTGAATGTGATCTGCCCGGGGCCGATCGACACGCCGATGCTCCCGCGCTTCTGGTCACGGGAGAAGCAGGAGGGGGTCGAGGAGCGGCTCGACTCCTGGGTCGCCAACGACATTCCGCTCAAGCGCCGCGGCCGGCCCGAGGAGATCGCCGAGGCGGCGCTGTTCCTGGCCGGTGACCGGGCCAGTTTCATCACCGGCGTCGCGCTGCCGGTCGATGGGGGTTTCACGGCTCGCTGAGCCTGGATCACATCCATCTCGGACTGGGCGGGGGCCTGTTCGATCGCATCAGTTCAACCCGCAAAGTCAGAAGGCACGAGCACCATGGCACATAATTCATCCGTATCATCCGCCGATATTTCTCGCCGGAACCTCCTCAAGTTCGCCGGAATCGGCGGGCTGGCCATCGCCGGCTTGCCCGCGCTGGCCGCGTGCGGCGCGGAGAGCCAGACGGCCGCAGGCACCGACCTGCTGATGAACCACCTCATCGCGAACGTGGAGGCATTCGAGTCCACCGACCGCGCCTTCAAGCTGGCGGTCCAGGCCCTGAAGGGCTCCGCCTCGTTCACCTCGCACGACGGGGACATGCAGAAGGCGTTCGCGCAGGAGCTGCAGTTCCCCTCGCTGGGGGTCAAAGGGGTTCACTCGTACCTGGTCGCCGACGCCGCCCTGGACCGCTACACCAAGGTCCTCGCCGACGCGAAGATCGCGCACAGCAACCTGTCGAACCGGCTGCCCTGGTTCGCGCCGAGCGACCCGAAGTTCAACGGCTACTTCATCGGCAACGTCGGCGGCCCCTTCGCCGAGGAGGCGTACCTCGTCACGAAGGTGCTGCTCGAGCGGGGTGACGGCAAGGGTGAGGCGATCCTGCTGGGCGGTCCCAAGGGCGGCCTGTCGGAGACGGCTCGCCGGTTCGGCGTGAACCGTGCCGTGGCCGAGTTCCCCGGCGTCAAGGTGGTCGCCAACGCGTACACGGACTGGGACCCGAAGAAGGCCGAGTCGGAGCTGGCGGCGCTGCTCCCGGCGCACCCGAAGGTGAAGTACGTGATCGCGTTCAACGACGGGGTCGCGCTGGGCGCGCTCGCGGCCCTGAACGCCGCCAGGAACACCACGGCGCTCGTCATCGGCATGGACGGCGACCCGGCCTTCCTCGAGCGGATGCAGAAGGAGGAGCGGATCGTGGCGACCTCGGCCGGGCTCATCGCCTTCTCCGGCGTGCTCGCCGCGGTCCGGCTGTACGACTTCCTGAACGGCGTCAAGTTCCACCCGCTCGAGGTGTTCATCGACACCGATTCCATCATCGTGGACACGCCGGAGGCGGCCGCCGAGCTGCTCAACATCACCGGCCCCGACGCTCCGCTGCTGTGGGACGCGACCAAGATGTCGCGGCACCTGCAGGGCGACAAGTGGATCCTGCCGCACCGATGCCTCGTCTCGGACCCGACGGATTTCGCCTGGGGCGACAAGCCCGGCACCAACCCGACGCCCCGTCCCGCCGGTTTCGCGTGGCCGCCCGCCTACCAGACGGCTCTCGCGAACGGGGAGATCGACGTGGTGAACGCGGACTGGGAGAAGCGGTTCGTGGATCCGTACCTGGCGGTGCGCGCCAAGGCCACGACCAAAGAAGGTGCGCTCGGCACGTTCAAGCGCATCGGCCTCATCTGAAGGAGCTTGGAAGGCAATGCGACGACTTGCTGGGAAGACCGCCCTGGTGACGGGCGCCGCCCACGGCCAGGGCCGGGCACACTGCGTGCGCCTGGCGTCGGAGGGCGCGGACATAATCGCGATCGACCTGTGCGCGCAGGCGCTCAACGTCGCCTACCCGCTGGGATCGTGGGAGGCGCTCCAGGAGACGGCGCGACAGGTCGAGGAGCTGGGGCGGCGCTGCTTCATCGCCAAGGCGGACATCCGCGACCGGGCAGCGCTCGACCAGGTCGTCTCCGACACCGCGGCCGAATTCCCGCGCCTGGACATCCTCGTCGCGAACGCGGGGATGGGGTCCTACGGGCGGGTTCTCGAGACGCCCGCCGCGGTGTGGGAGCAGGTGGTGGCCGTGAACATGACCGGCACCTTCCACACCATCCAGGCGTTCACCCCACGTATTCTCGAAGGCGGCAACGGCGGCTCCATCATCATCATCAGCTCGGTATCGGGCATCAAGGGGCTGCCGTTCACCGGCGCCTACGCCGCGTCCAAGCACGGACTGCAAGGACTGGCGGCCGTGCTCGCGCAGGAACTGGCCGCGCACGGCATCCGGGTGAACACGGTCAACCCGGGCCCGGTGGCCACACCGCTGACCAGCGACGAGACCGGTCCGGCGCTGCTCGCCGGAGATCACCCGGACACCTTGCTGTTCAAGGGCTCCTTCTCGCCGCTGCTGCCGCTGGCGGGCGGCTTCCTGGAGGCCAAGGAGATCAGCGCCACCGTGGCCTGGCTGGCCTCGGACGACTCCAGGTTCGTCACCGGTCTCGCCGTGCCGGTCGACGCGGGCGTCATGGCCCGGTGACCGTACAGAACCGAATGGGAAGTGCTCCAATGTCGAAGATCGCTCCAAGGCTGGCGGCGTACGCCGGCAAATATCAGCGCGTCAGGCTCGAACGCGACGACGCGGGTGTCCTGCTGGTCACCCTGCACACCGATGGCGAATCCCTGATCTGGGACACCACCGCCCATGATGAGCTGGCGTACTGCTTCACCGACATCGCGTGTGACCCGGAGAACCGCGTCGTCGTGCTGACCGGCGCGGGCGAGGCGTTCTGCGACGCCATCGACTTCACCAGCTTCACCCTCAACACCCCCGGAGACTGGGACAACTCCGTCTTCGAGGGGCAGCGCCTCCTCAACAACCTGCTCGGCATCCGGGTCCCGGTGATCGCCGCCGTCAACGGGCCGGCGTCCGTGCATTCGGAGATCCCGATCATCTCCGACATCGTGCTGACCTCGGACACGACGTACTTCCAGGACGCCCCGCATTTTCCCGGCGGAATCGTTCCCGGCGACGGAATACACACCGCCTGGCTGTACGCGCTGGGACCGAAGCGGGGGAAGTATTTCCTGCTCACCGGGCAGAAGCTCACGGCCGCTGAGGCCAAGGACGCCGGCGCCGTCGACGAGGTGCTCGCTCCCGATCAGGTGCTGCCCCGCGCCCTGGAACTCGCGCATGAGATGGCCCAGAAGCACACCCTCACCCTCCGCTACACGCGTGAGGTGCTGACGCGGGAGCTGAAAGGCCTCATGCACGACCAGATCGGCTACGGCCTGGCCCACGAGGCCCTGGCCGCGCTGGACATGTGACCGATCATGACAGCGGACCCACTGCCCCCGCCCGTCCTCGAGGCTCGCGGCGTGACGATGACCTTCCCCGGAGTCAAGGCACTCACCGAGGTGTCCCTGACGGTCGGCGCGGGTGAGGTGATCGGGCTGGTCGGCGAGAACGGCGCCGGGAAGTCGACGCTCCTCAGCATTCTCTCCGGGTCGTTGCGGCCCGGAGCGGGGGAGATCGTGGCCCGTGGCCGTACCCTGCACCTGCATAACTACGCGCAGGCCAACGAGGCGGGCATCTTCCGGGCGCATCAGGACCAGGGCCTGATCGACAACCTGACGGTCGCGGCGAACCTCTTCCTGGGGCACGAACGCCGCTTCTCCCGCGGCGGGCTGCTCCAGCACCGGAGGTTGCTCGCCGCCGCGCGCCGGCAGATCCAGGCCGACACGATGCTGGCCGGCCGGGTCAGCGAGATCGACCAAGTGGGCGATCTGCCGCTCGACGTGCGGCAGCTGGTGGAGATCGCCCGGGCGTTCGCCGTCGCCGAACTCCTCGAGGTGAGCCGGCCCGTCGTCCTGCTCGACGAGACCACCGCCTCGCTCAACCAGGACGAGGTGACCGAGCTCTTCGCGCACGTCCGCGACCGCCGCGACCGCGCGTCCTTCGTCTTCGTCAGCCATCGGCTCAACGAGATCCTGGAGCTCTGCGACCGCGTCTACGTGCTCAAGGACGGCGTCGTCGTGGCCGAGCGCAAGGTCGGCGAGACCAGCGAGGCGGAGCTGCACCGGCTCATGGTGGGGCGGGAGCGCGAGGAGAACCACTACCTGGAGGACCGCAGGCGCACGCAGTTCGGCGCGGTCCGGCTCAAGGTCGACGACCTCAGCTCCGGGGACGAGTTCCACGGCGTCTCCCTCGACGTACGCGAGGGGGAGATCCTCGCCGTGGGCGGCATCACCGGCTGCGGGAAGTCGCATCTGGCGCGGGCGATCGCCGGTGACGTGCGCGCGTCGGGGACCGTCGAGGTCGACGGACGCCGGCTGCCGAACCATCGACCGGCCGCGCGCCGGGGACGGCTCGCCTTCGGGCCGCTCGACCGGCATGCCGAGGGAGTGAGCCTGCTCCAGAGCGTCCGCTGGAACATGACGTGGTCGAGCTTGCGGGACCACAGCCGCGGCCCCTTCCTGAGCCCGCGCCGGGAGAAGCGGGCGGTCGCGGCGGGAATGGCCAGATACCGGGTCGCGGCGCCGTCGATGGACACCCGGGTCGGCGCGCTGAGCGGCGGCAACCAGCAGAAGGTCATGCTGGCCAGGCTCGCCGGTTCCGGCGCCCGGGTGCTGGTGCTCGACAACCCCACCCGGGGGGTCGACGTCGGAGCCCGCCAGGAGATCTACGGCCATCTGCGCGACCTGGCGGACGCCGGGTTCTCGATCCTGCTGGTCAGCGACGACCTGCGCGAGCTGATCGGCATGGGCGACCGGGTGGCGGTGATGCGAGACGGCCAGGTCGTCCGCGAATGGGAATCCAGGGGGCTCACCGAAGAACAAATCATTGTGGGGATGGTCTAGCGATGCCGGAGCAAGTGATCGAGAAGCCGGTTGCCCCGGTCGCGAGGCGATCCGGGCGGAAGCCGGGTAAGAGCGGGTTCGGAGTCTGGGTGCCGCGGCTGCTGCCGTACGCGCTGCTCGTGGGTCTGGTGGTGTACTTCACCGCGCGCAGCGCCCTGTTCCTCACCCCGGACAACATCCTGATCATCCTGAGGTCGTCGTCGGTGCTGGCCGTGATCGCCTTCGCCGCCACCTTGGTGATCATCGCCGGCAGCATCGACCTGTCCGTGGGCGGCATCGCCGCGCTCACCGGGACGATCGCCGCGTACCTCACCGTGGAAGGGCATCCTGGGGCGATCTGGGTGGCGCTTCCCATCGGGCTGGTCTGTGGCCTGCTCAACGGGGCCCTCGTCGCGTACGCGAAGCTGCCGTCGTTCCTGACGACGCTGGGCGTGCTGTTCATCCTGAACGGGATCGCGTTGCGGATCACCGGCGGCGCCTCGCAGCTGATGGACAACGAGCTGCTCGACGAGCTGGTCAACGGGGCGAGCGTCCTGAACATCCCCAACATCATCTGGTGGGCCGTCCTGGTGGGCGGGCTGGTGTCCGTCCTGGCGTACCGTACGCCTTTCGGCCGGTACGTCTACGCGATCGGGGGCAACGAGCGGGTCGCGCGCCTGTCGGGCCTGAAGGTCGAACGCACCAAGCTGCTGCTGTTCGGACTCTCCGGGCTGCTCTCCGGGGTCGGCGGCCTGATGCTCATCGGCCAGGGCAGCGGCTCTTCGCCGGGCATGGGCGACTCGTTCCTGCTGAACGCGATCGCCGCGGTCGTCATGGGCGGCACCGCGCTCAACGGCGGCAGCGGCGGGCCGCTGCGCACCATCGTCGGCGTTCTGACGCTGGGCATCGTGACCAACGGCATGACCCTGACCCAGGTGGATCCGAACTACCAGACGGTGATCTTCGGGGTCATCGTGCTGCTGGCCGTGATCGTCACCGTCCGCCGTGCCGAGACCGGAGTGGTCAAGTAGCCCTCGTATGAAGGAGAGGTAGCCATGACAAGCGTACGTTTCGACACCCGGGTGGCACTCGTCACCGGCGCGGGCGGCGGGATCGGCCGGGCGCACGCCCTCGCCCTGGCCGAGCGGGGAGCGAGGGTGGTGGTCAACGACTACGCGGTCTCCATCAAGGGAGACCACGAGCAGGACGACCGCGCCCAGTCGGTCGTCAACGAGATCAAGGCGCTCGGCGGCGAAGCCGTGGCCAACCGCGACAGCGTGGCCGACCCCGAGGGCGCGGCCGCGATGGTGACGCAGGCCCTCGACACGTTCGGGCGGATCGACATCATCGTCAACAACGCCGGGATCAACGCCTCGGACGCCATCCAGCACGAGCCGGGACCGGCGTACCAGCAGCACATGGCGGTGCACCTCGAAGGCCAGCTGCTCACGGTCCGCGCCGCTTGGCCGCATATGGAGCGTCAGCGGTACGGCCGGATCGTGAACACGAGTTCCGCCGCGGCCCTCGGGTTCGTCCAGCCGGACGGCACCTGGTACGGGTCGTACGCCATCGCCAAGGGCGGCGTGCTCGCGGCGACGAGGCAGCAGGCCGGGGCGGGCGCAGCGCACAACATCAAGGCCAACGCCATCCTGCCGCTGGCCATCAGCCGCATGGTGGCTCCACTGATCCCCGGGACGACCGTGCTCGACTACATGGAGCGCCACACCGGCCCGGCGCACGTCGCGCTCGCGGCGGCCGTGCTCGCCTCCGAGCAGTGCCCCGTGTCCGGGCAGGCGTTCAGCCTCAGCGGAGGCCGGGTGGCGCGACTCGTCTACGCGTCCCCGCTGGGCTACGCGAACCCGGACCTGACGCCGGAGAGCGTGCTTGCGAACTGGGATCAGGTGATGGGCGAGTCCGACGCGGAGCACCGCCTGCTGAACTTCTACGAAGCCGTGGACAACGCCTTCGAGTACACGCTCCTGCAGCGGGCGGGCATCGGCGCGGAGGTGGCCCTGTGATCCGCCACATCGCGGTGATCAAGCTCAAGCCCGGCTGCACCCCGCAGCAGGAGCAGACCTTCATCGACATGGTCGAGGACCTGGTCCACCACGTGGACGAGATCGTGTCGATGAGCGTCGGCCGGAGCGTCGGCCTCGACGGCTCGCCCACCGGCGCGGTGGCCCTGGCCGCGGACTTCGCGAACCTGGCCGACCTGAACACCTACCTGACGCATCCGCGCCACCTGGCGGTGTCCGCCTACGTGGCGGAGATCAAGGAAACGGCGATGGGCGCCGACTTCGAGGTCGGCCGTGAGCGATTGGACCAGCCGTGAAACCCGACGTGCCCACGTGGCCCTTCACCCGCGAAGATCCGCTCCTGCCGCCGCCGGAGTTCGACGAGCTGCGGGCCAAGTGCCCGATCACCCAGGTCGAGATGTGGGACGGCTCGCGCTCCTGGCTCGCGACCCGGGCCGACGACATGCGCGCCATCCTGCGCAACCCGGTGATGTCAGCGGATTCGAGCCTGGCGGGCTATCCCAACTCCAGCGCGAACCACGCGGCCTCCCGTGGCGGGCAGAAGGGCTTCATCCGGATGGACGCGCCCGAGCACGACGTGCAGCGCCGGATGCTCACCACGAAGTTCTCCATCCCCAAGGTGGCGAAGCTGCGGGAGTTCGTCGAACGGCTGGTCGACGAGCTGCTCGACCGGATGGAGGCGCGCGGGGGACCGGTCGACCTGCTCGAGGCGCTGGCGGCGCCGCTGCCGTCGATGGCCATCTGCGAGATCATGGGCCTTCCCCCGCAGGACGCGCCGTTCCTGCTGGGGCGGGTCAACCAGTGGATGGATCTGAACAGCGATCCCGGGCGGTCGGCCGCCGCCGCGGCCGAGCTGTCCCGCTATCTCGACGACCTGATCACCGAACGCCTCGAGAACCGGGGTGAGGACTTGGTGAGCCAGCTTCTCACCGAGCAGTTCGAGCCGGGGAACATCTCCCGCCTCGACCTGGTGGGCATGCTGAACCTGCTCATCGTGGGCGGATTCGACACCACCGCCAACATGATCGGCCTGGGCACCGTGCTGCTGCTGCGTCACCCGGACCAGATGGCGGACCTGCGGGAGAACCCGGAGCTGATGCCGGGCGCGATCGAGGAGATGCTGCGCTATCTGAGCGTGGCGCACCACGTGGCCTCGCGCGTGCCCAAGGAGGACGTCGAGATCCGCGGCGTCTGCATCCATGCCGGTGAGGGCGTGATCGCGCCGATTCCCGCGGCCAATCACGATCCCGGCGTCTTCGCGGAGCCCCAGCGGTTCGACGTCCGCCGCGACGCTCGCAGCCACGTCGCGTTCGGGTTCGGGATCCATCAGTGTCTCGGGCAGAACCTGGCCCGGCTGGAGCTGCAGGTCGTCTTCACCAAGCTGCTGTCCCGCTTCCCCACGCTGCGGCTCGCCGTGCCCGAGCACGAGCTGGACTTCCGCAACTCGATGATCTACGGGGTGAGCGCCCTCCCGGTCGCCTGGTGACCCCCGTCCCCCTTGGAGAGAGACTCATGACCAAGATCGAAACCTTCCAGGAGCGCTGCATCGGCGCCGGCAACTGCGTCGAGGTGGCCGCGAAGTACTTCGACCTCGACGAGGACGGCCTCGTGGTCGCCCGGCTCGACGAGGTGGCGGCCGGCGACGAGGAACAGGCGGAACGCGCCGCCGACATCTGCCCTGCCGTGGCCATCGTGCTCCACCAGACAGCCGGCTGATCGTGATGAGAAAGGGTGCCATGGAAAGCACGGGGGGAGCCCTGTCCGGGCTGAAGGTCGTCGAGTTCGCGCACGTGATCGCGGGCCCGCTGGCCGGCGCGCTGCTGGCCGACCTCGGCGCCGAGGTGGTGCATGTGGAGGATCCGGGCATCGGCGACCCGCAGCGCAGCGCCGGTCCCGCCAAGGACGGTACGCACCTGTGGTGGAAGGTGGCGGGGCGGAACAAGCGGTCCGTCACCCTTGATCTGAGAACCGACGCGGGTCGTGAGGTCGCCCGCGAACTGGCCGCCTGGGCCGACGTCGTGATCACGAACTTCCGGGTTTCCACCCTCGAGAAGTGGGGGCTCGACTATGAGGCCCTGCGGGAGGTGAACCCCAAGGTCGTCCTGCTCCAGGTCACCGGCTACGGGGCCAGGTCGGGCAAGCGCAACCAGCCGGGATTCGGCAAGGTCGGGGAGGCGATGAGCGGCGTCGTCAACATCACCGGATTTCCGGACAACGCCCCTGTGCATACCGGTTTCTCCCATGGCGACTCCGTGACCGGGCTGATGGGCGCGTTCGCGATCCAGGCGGCCCTGTACCGGAAGGCCACCGATCCCGATTTCGCGGGCGAATGGATTGACCTGGCGTTGTACGAGAGCCTGTTCCGCCTGATCGAGTGGCAGATCGTCTTCTACGACCAGCTTGGTGAGGTGCCGAGCCGGGCGGGGAACCGGTTGGCGGCCGCGCCGGCCGCGGTGATCAACACGTTCCGGACCAGCGATGATCGCTGGATCACCGTGACGTCCGGGACACCCCGGTCGGTCAGCAATGTCGCGGCGTTGGTCGGTGAACCGGCTGAGCACTATCTGACCCGGGCCGATCAACTCGAGCGCAACGCCCGGCTTGACTCACTGGTGCGGGCGTGGATCGCCGAACGACCGCTTGAGGCGTGCATGCAGGCGATGCGGGAGTGCGAGGTGGTGGCCTCCCCGATCTACTCCGTGGAGGACATCCTGGCCGACGAGACGTACGCCGAGAACGGAAATGTCGTGACACTCGATGATCCGGATTTGGGCAGGGTGCGGATGCAGGGGGTCGTCCCGCGGCTCGCCAATCACCCGGGCAGCGTGCGGCACACGGCTCCCGCGCTCGGGGCGGACAATGACCACGTCTACCGGGAGTATCTCGGGATGACCAGCGATCGCCTCGAGGAGCTGCGCTCGTCCGGAACCATCTGAGCATGGGTCAGCGAGCGCGTAGACCGGCCCGGTCGTCCGGGTGGGCGATGCCGATGAGAGCACGGGCTCGTTCGTCGGCGCTGCGCCCCCGCAAGTCGGCCGTCCCGTGTTCGGTCACCACGAAGTCCACATCGCTCCCCGAGGTCGTGACCGTGTGTCCGGCGGGAAGGTACCGGACGATCCGTGACACTCCAGACCGCGAGCGGGCGGGGAGCGCCAGCACGGCCGCGCCGCCGGGGTTCGCGTGCGCGGCCCGCATGAAGTCCGTCTGCCCGCCGCCGTTCGCCACCCGGCTGCCGTGCACGTACTCGGCGTTGACCTGCCCGGCCAGGTCGATCTCGAAGGCGGAGTTGATCGCCCAGAGCGAGTCCAGCTCGCGCAGGCGCTGGGGATCGTGTGTCTCGGTCACCGGTCTCAGCAGCACGTCCGCACCCCATCCCCGGGGATCGCCGCCGAGGATGCCCGTCGCCACATGCCTGCCGCGGTCGCGCCCTTTGCGGCTGCCGGTGACGGCTCCGGTGGCGAGCAGCGCCTGCAGCTCACCAGGCAGGATCCCCGAGTGAACGCCGAGGTGGGATTTGACCGACAGCGCGTGGATGACGGCATTGGGGATCATACCCAGCCCGAGCTGCAGCGTCGCCCCATCGGGGACCAGCGCCGCGACATGATCGGCGATCCGTCGCTGAACGGCGTCAGGGGGACCGGCGCTCGGCTGGCGCGCGACCAGCGGAGCCGCCGCGATCACCTGGGCGGCTCTCCGGAGGGGTACGCCCCCGGCTCCTGGATACGGGAAGGCATGGGCCACTTCGAAGCCGACCCGCGCTCGCGTGGCGAGGGCGGCATCGCTGAAACCGATCATGTCGCCGTGCGTGACGTAACCCGGATCCGTGGTGAGTCCCACTCTCTCGACGAAGATGTCGAAACCGAGCTCACCGCTGCGAATCAGCCGGTCGAAGTCCCAGAGCGAATTGGGGATGAAGTCGACGTGCCGGGCGAGCCGGCGGGGGATTCCACCGCCGACGGTGACCAGCCGCAGCGTTCCGGCGGTGACGTCGGACATCGCGTCGTCGATGAAGGCCCACGCTCCGGAGAGGTCGGCGATCAGCAGGGTGAGCCTCCGCTGCGATGCCCGGGCCTCCCGGATGAGCGCGGTGACCAGGGTCTCCGGCAGCTGGGGCGACATGGCCGCCAGCACCACGGGCTCGGCGAGCCCGGACATGAGCTCCCGGGCCGCGTCGCCGGCGGAGATCGTCATCGTCATCGTTGTGCCTTCAGGGGTTGCGGAAATCTTAACTTATGAACAGAATCATAAGTATGAATTTCGGGGCAGGGGAAGGGGCAGAGTCCATCGAGCGCCTGCGGGCAGCGCGATCTCTCCTGTTCGTGCCCGCGGATGATCGGCGTAAGGTGGCGCGGGCCTGGACGAGCGGTGCCGACGCGGTCGTGCTGGACCTTGAAGACGCGGTCGCGCCTGCCCGCAAGGACGCGGCCCGGCAGCTGGTGAGCGAGGTTCTCCCGGCCGCCGCGCTCCTGATCCTCCGGGTCAACGGTACGGACACGCCATGGGCCGCCGAAGATCTGCGCATGCTGGACGGTTTGTCCGTGGACGCGGTCATGCTGCCCAAGGCGTCACCGGAGTCGCTGGTCGCTTTGGGGGACGAAGGTCCTCCCGTCATCGCGCTGATTGAGACCGCGGCCGGGCTGCGCCGGGCGTACGAGATCGCTTCCCACACCCGTGTCGTCGCGCTGGCTCTGGGCGGCGCCGATCTGGGCGCCGAACTGGGCTGGGCCGAGGATCCGGCGGCGGCGGAGCTTCTGCACGCGAGATCGGTCCTGGTGGTGGACTCGGCGGCCGCCGGGATACGCGCGCCGTTCGACGTCGTCCATCTCGCCGTCGGCGACCCGGATGGCGCCCGCGTCGAGGCGGAGCAGGCCCGGCGGCTCGGCCTGGGGGGAAAGCTCTGTATTCACCCGCGCCAAGTCCCGGTCGTCAACACCGCCTTCGCGCCGTCCCAGCGGGAGCGAGAGCAGGCAGCTCGGGTGGTTCAGGCCCTTGATGAGGCTATGGACCTTGGATCGGCGGTCGCCGTGGTCGACGGCAAGCTCGTCGACGCGCCCGTCGCACGCCGGGCTCGCGCCACGCTCCGGGCCGCCGAGGTGCATTCAGTGACAACATCGAAAGAGGCGCAATGCAACTGACAACCGAGCAACGGGACATCCTCGCCCTGGTTCGCGACTTCGTGGACGCCGAGGTCGCCCCGTACGCGTCAGAGTTCGACCACCGGGACGAGTTCCCTGAGGAGATGGTGGAAAAGCTCAAGGAGATGGGCCTGTTCGGCATCACGATTCCTGAGGAATATGGCGGGCTCGGGCTGGATCTGCTGACGTATGCCCTGGTCGTGAAGGAGCTGTCGCGCGGCTGGATCAGCCTCTCCGGCGTGGTGAACACCCACTTCATGGCGGCTTGGATGATCGAGCATTTCGGCACCGAGGAGCAGCGCGGCAAATACCTGCCGAGGATGGCCACGGGCGAACTCCGGTCGGCGTACTCCATGACCGAGCCGCACGCGGGGTCCGACGTGCAGGCGATCCGCACCCAGGCGGTGCTCGACGGCGACTCCTACGTCGTCAACGGGCAGAAGATGTGGGTCACCAACGGCCTGCGCGCGGGCATGGTCATGTTGCTGGCCGTCACGAACCCGGCGGCGGAACCGCGCCACCGCGGGATGACCGCGTTCATCATCGAGAAGGAGCCGGGGGCGCACGAGCAGCCCGGTCTCACGGTCCCGCCCCAGCTCCAGAAGCTCGGATACAAGGGCGTCGAGTCGACCGAGCTGGTCTTCCAGGACTTCCGTACCCCGGCGTCGTCGGTTCTCGGTGGCGAGGACGGGGTCGGGCGCGGCTTCAAGTACTTCCTGGCGGCGGTGGAGCTGGGGCGGGTCAATGTGGCCTCCCGGGCGCTGGGGCTCGCGACCGCGGCGTTCGAGGCCGGGATCAGGTACGCGCAGCAGCGGGAGACCTTCGGACAGCCGATCAGCGACCACCAGGCCATCCAGATTAAGCTTGCCCAGATGGGCACAAAGATCCGGGCCGCGGAGCTGATGGTGGTGGACGCCGCCCGGCTGAAGGCGAGCGGGGCCCGCGCGGATCTTGAGGCCGGCATGGCGAAGTTGTTCGCCACCGAGGTCGCCCAGGAGGCGACCCTGGAGGCGATGCGTATCCACGGCGGGTACGGCTACTCGAAGGAGTTCGTGGTCGAACGCCTTTACCGCGACTCGCCGCTCCTTATCCTTGGCGAGGGGACGAACGAGATTCAGCAGTTGCTCATCGCGCGCCGCCTCATCGAACAGCACAAGGTGTGACGCATGGATCACGAAGTCGAAAGCCGGGACGTACTCATGAGTGCCGACGAGGCCGTAGTCTCACGAGTTATGCCTATGGGGTTCCTGACCACGACGCAGGGTCAGTTGTCTCGTCCCGTGAAAACGTCCGAGCGCATCGCCGCCGCGCTCGTGGAAGACGTGATCCGCGAGGGTCTTCAGCCGGGTGACCGCCTGCCGAACGAAGCGGCGATGGTCGAGCGCTTCCGGGTCGGCAAGGGCTCGCTCCGCGAGGCCTTGCGAATCCTGGAGGTCTACGGCCTCATCAGCCTGAAGTCGGGGCCCGGTGGCGGGCCGATCGTGCAAGCCGTGGATCCGCGGGAGGTCGGGCGGACCTTCTCGCTCTACCTGAGCCTCCGCGGCGCCACCATCACCGAGCTCATCGAGACGCGCATGTTCATCGAGCCGATGGTGGCCCGCCTGGGCGCCCAGAATCGCGACCCGCGGGCGCTCAAACGGCTGGAGAAGGCCCTTGAGGCGGAGGCGGCCGTCTCGGAAGGGGACACCCGGTACGTCCAGGCGGCCAACGACTTCCACTACGTGGTGGCCAGCATGACGGGCAACAGCGTGTTCGACCTGGTGGCGACCGCGCTGAAGGAGCTGTACACGACGAAGGTCGTCGAGGCCGGGATCACGGCCACGACGGTTCAGAAGACCATCTGCGCGGAGCACAGGGAGATCGGCAAGGCCATCCTCGACGGCGAGGCCGACGAGGCGGAACGGCTGATGCGTGAGCACATGGCCTTCTACCTGGGCCGGCTGAAGGACACCAATCCGGCCTTCACGGCGTTGCGGATCTCCTGGGGTTGATGCCCTCCGGGGTCGGCCGTACGGCTGACCCCTTTTCAGGCCGTCATCGGCCCCGTCTTGGCCGTGGGGAAATAGTCCTGGCCGTAGCCGCTCTCCCGGCTGGGCAGCATGACCGACCTGTCCCAGGACAGGACCTCGTCGCCGTCCTGGTTCAGGCCGCGCGTGCTCATGGAGACGATGCCGAAGCCGGGGCGGGACGCGCTGGCGCGGGTGCCGGTGCAGATGCTCTCCGCGTACAGGGTGTCGCCCACATAGACCGGGTGTTTGAGCCTCAGGTCGGTCATTCCGAGGTTGGCGACGGCGTTCTGGCTCATGTCGATGACCGACAGGCCGAGGACGAGGGCGATGGTGAACCCGGAATTGACCAGGATGCGCCCGCCGGACACGGGGTTCTGCTGCGCGAGGTGCGCGTTGAAGTGGTACTGGTTGGTGTTGCACGTGAGCAGCGTGAACCACGCGCAGTCGGCTTCGCTGATCGTGCGTCCGAACGGATGCTGGAAGACATCGCCGGTGACGAAGTCTTCGAAGAACCGGCCGAGCTCCGCCTTGTGAACTGTCATGGATCAAGCCTTTCTTATTCATGCGTATCATACGCTCGATGCGTATAAATTGCCATCCGGGGATGCGTGCTCTGCCATACTCACCACCCGTGAAGGACAAACCGGAGGGTGTAGACGAAACCCACCTGGCCGCCGTGCTGGCCGACGTCTGGGGGCTCGACATCCGGGGCCTGAGACATCTCCCGCTCGGGGCCGGAAGTCATCACTGGTCCGCCATCGAAACCTCCGGCCGGACCCGCTTCGTCACCGTGGACGACCTCGGCGATGACTCGTCCCGGGAGTTCAGCGAGCTCGAACAGGCTCTCTCCACTGCCCAAACCCTCGGACGGGACCTCGACTTCATCGTCGCCCCCATCCCCACCCGAATCGACACGCCCCTCTGGTGGCTCAACCCCCGGTACGCCGTCTCGGTGTTTCCCACCATTGACGGCGAATCCGGCGACTTCGGCGCTCACCCCCCGCAGGACCACCCCGAGGTGACGGCGCTGCTCGCCGAACTCCACCAGGCCACTCCGGTCGTGGCGGCGACCGCCCCGCACGCCGACCTCGCCCTGCCAGGCAGGGACAACCTCCATGACGCCCTGAACAACCTCGGCCACCCCTGGACAGGCGGCCCCTTCTCCGAACCGGCGCGCCGCCTGCTGACCACCCACGCGCCCCACATCGAACGCCAGCTCAACGAGTTCGACCAGCTGGCCGCTGAGGTACGGCACCGCTCCCAGGTCATCACCCACGGCGAGCCTCACCCGGGCAACTTCATCCGCACCCGTACCGGCCTGAAACTCATCGACTGGGAGACCGCGCGCCTCGCCCCGCCCGAACGCGACCTGTGGATGCTCGACACCCTCGACGCGTACACGGAAATCACCGGCTATGTCGCCGACTCGGCGGGACTGTCCTACTACCGCCTTCGCTGGCAGCTCACCGACATCGCCATCTTCGTGCGCGAACTCCGCGGCCCGCACCAGGCCACCCAGGACATCACCGACTCGTGGACCTACCTCAACAGCTACTTCGACTAAGACCGGTTGCACTGACGCGCGTCCGCGCGGCTCGCGGGCTAGCCTCGATATGACGGCGTGTCCGGCATTCTCGTGGAGCAGAGATGAAACTCATCGAAATCGCGAGGTCATACGCGGAAGCCGACAAGGAGGACCCGGAGGCCACGACAACGATCCGGCTTCACCATTACCTCGAGGCCTGCATGGTCGAAGACACCCGCGCCCGGAGGCTGCTGACGGAAACCGGATTCACGGTCCCCGAACGCGGCAAGCCGGAACCGCTCGGCGACGGCGGCTTCCGGCTGGAGCATGGCCTCAACCACGCCATCGGCTGGGCCCGAGGCATGCAAGCCGGCCTTGGCGGCGACGCGGACTGGAGCCTGTGCTTCCTCGTGGGCGGCCTCGCCGGATCGGGCTCCTTCGACCGGTGGCTGCGTCGCCGGGGCGTGGACTTGGACGCCCTGTCCGGCAGACTGCGCGAAGAATTCGGCGAGGCCGCAGCCGTATGCGGCACAAGACCCAGATACTCCCTGGATCCCCCCATCCGCCTCCCGAAGCCGGAAGCCGAAGCCCTGATGCGCGACCTGCGCTCCCGCGGCCTGAAATTCATGATGAACTACAAGGACGACGGCACAATAATCATCATCCCCGAGGAAGATCCTGTTCCGGGAATGTCGGTGTCGTGAGGCAGGATGGGTGACCGTCTGATCGCCGTCATGACGGGAGCCCCGTGGTGCCGCTCACCAACCAGCAGGTCGTGGATCGTGCCTTCCTCAAGGGGATGTATGCCGATGGCTACTACCCCGACGAGGTCGTCGACAAGGGCAGGGAGATCCTGCTGAGGTTATGTGCGCGCATCGAGGCCCAGCGGCCCGCCGACCTGACCGCTCTCTACGTCTTCACCCACGCGGCGACCTGCGAGTTCAACGACCTTCAGGACGACTTCTGGGAAGCCGGCAGCGAGATCGAGACCGTCGCGCGGGAGTTGATCGCCGAGGAGTTCTGGTTCGTGGCCGACGCCTACGGGTTCGCGGACGCGGACGCCGAAGAGCTGATCGGCACTCGGGACTGGTGACGACACGGCGCGGAGTTCATGGACGGGTCGCGGCCCAGGCGGCGCGAAGGAGGGTCCGGAGGTTGATCAAATCGGATGCGGGGATGGCGCGCATCGCGAACAGGTAGACGCGGCGGGCGAGCTTGGGATCGCGGTGGGCTCCTTTGTTGATCAGTTTCTGCACCGGGTTCATGGGCCGGGCCAGGGCGTCCTGCCGGCTGAACCGGTCATGGCTCACGATGAAGCCGAGCGCTTTGCGATAGGCGGCGATGCCGGCTTCGAGGTCCCAGCCGTCGAGCAGCGCCGGAGTCGTCGACTCCACCAGCCATTCGGCGGCCCGGAACGCCCAGCCACAGCCGACGGCCGGGGTGGGATCGCCGGTGATGGCCGCGTCCCCCACCAGCACGAGCCCGGGCCTCGGGGCCGGATCGCGTTTCACGCACGGGTAGTCGTTCGTCCCGATCACCTTGGAGACCCGCTCGGCCGAGGACAAGTCCGGCGCGTCCGGAAGGGACGCCATGAATCGCTCCAGCGCGCCGGCCCGGTCGGCCTGGAAGTCGGCGAGCCTGGCCTTGGCCGGGAACGCCACCAGCATGTGAAGGTCATCGTCGGTCCGGACGAGGATGCCGACGTCCGGGTCCAGCGACCAGATCTGGCTTTCCGCCGGACCACGTGGGACAACCCCGCGATAGTACGCCCATAGTCCGAAACGCTCGTTGGGCGCCACGTCCTCGGCGACTCCCGCGAACTGTGCCACCGGCGACCGGTGCCCGTCCGCGCCGACGACGAGCCGCGCCGGGATCTCCTCGTCACCCACGCGCACACCGGTGACTTGCCCGCCCGATTCCATCAGCCCGGTCACCGTACGCCCAAGCACAAGGTCGACACCGGGGGTGCCGGCCGCGAGCGTCCGCAGGAGGGGGTCCAGTTTCTCCCTCCGCAGGCTGATGCACTCGGGCAGGCCGGGTTCCGGCACGGCCCACCCGGCCGCGGTCCAGCGCGCGATGCCGCCCACGGCCGCGCCCTCGTCCACCATGGCCTGCCAGAGGCCGGTACGCCGCAACATCGGCTGCGTCCCGCCCAGCACGAAGTGCCCACACAGCGCCTTGTGCGTGGAGATGTTGTGGTGTTTCTCGATGATCGCGACACGCAGGCCGGCTCTGCCGTACAGGATCGCGGCGGTGCATCCCGCCACACCGGCGCCCACGATTACCACGTCGTATGTCATGGGACCACCGTGCGGCACCTCGGAATCCATCACATCGGTAGTGGATTACTGCATTCTCGGCGTACGGCATGCGCAGTACCCTGCGGCCATGAGCTCCTGGCCGCTGGTGGGGCGCGCGGGCGAACTCGATCGCATCGTGGCCGTGATGACCGGACGCGCCGGAAACGGCCTGGTGGTCACCGGCCCGGCAGGGATCGGCAAGAGCCGGCTGCTCTCCGAAGCACGGTCCAGAGCCGAGGCCGGGGGAGCGGGCGTGAACTGGGTCTTCGCCACGCCGGGCGGGATCCCACTGCTGCCCTTCGCGCACTTGCTGCCCGCCGCGGATGGTGAACTTACGCGTACGCTGACGGCGGCGGCCGCGCACATCACCGGCTCTGGCGCGCTGGTGATCGACGACGCTCACCTGCTCGATCCGGCGTCGGCCGCCCTGGCGCGGCATCTTGTCGAAGGCGCCGCGCTGCCCGTCGTGCTGGCCGTACGAGGCGAGGGAATCGCGGGGTGGTGGCGGGACCTTGAGCGAATTGCCCTGGAAGGGCTGACCGAGAGCGATACGGCCGAGTTGCTCTCGACCGCGCTCGGCGGTCAGGTGGAGTCGACGTTGCCCGCCCATCTGCTGCGGTTGAGCGGGGGAAATCCGCTCTTACTCCGCGAGCTCGTGGATGCCGCGACCTTCACCGAGATGAACGGCGTCTGGCGGCTGCTTCAGCCGATCTTCGAAGACACGAACCTGCCCGCGACCATCGCCGCCCGGCTGGACCGGCTCGCTCCCGCCGTACGGGCCGCGGCGGAGCTCGTGGCGCTCGCCGAACCGGTCGGCGCGGCCATCCTGGAACGCCTCATCGCCCCCGAGGTGATCGCCGAACTCGAGTCAGAGCGGCTGCTGACCGCCCCTCCCGACCGGCGCCGACACCTCGTCGCACTCGTCCATCCCCTGTACGGCGAGGCGTTACGCGCGACGCTTCCGCCGCTGCGGGCCCGCGACCACCGCAGAAGGCTCGCCGACGCGGTGGAAGCCGCGGGAGCGCGCCGCCGGCGGGACCGGGTCAGGATCGCGGTGTGGCGCGTCGAGGCGGGCGTGGCCGCCGACCCCGCGCTGCTTCGCGAAGCGGCCAGGGAGGCGTCGGAGGCGCTGGACCACCAGCTCGCCGGGCGCCTGATCCAAGCCGCAGTCGACGCCGATGGATCATTCGAATCGCGGCTGGCGCTCGTCGCCGAACTGCCCTACCTCGGAGAGGCCACGCGCGCCCTCGAACTGGCCCGGGCACTCGAAACCGATGCGCAGGACGACACGTCGCGGGCCCAGGTGCTCTCGGCACTGGCGCGCGTCCACCTGATCCGCGGCGAGATCACCGAGGCGAGGAACACGCTGGCGTTCGCCGCGCAGACGACGGCCGATCCACGGGTCAAACTGCGGCTGGAGATCAGCCGGGCTTCCCTGGCGTTCGCGGTCGGGTACATCGAGGAGTCGGTGGAGCTCGCGGATCGTATCCTCCAGCGGCATCCGGCGGATCGCGAGGTGCTCGCCGCCCTCGCGGTCACGCAGGTACGCGCGCTCGCGTGCGCGGGCCGGACCCGGGACGCCATCGAACTCGCCCATGTCGCGCTGGACGGCAGCGACGGCCCGCGCGCGGAGCTCATCCGCATGGCTCTCCTCCAAGCGCTGGCTCTCGACGGCCAGATCGCGAATGCCATCGAACTCGGTCAGTCCGCCCTGGAAGCGGAGGCGACGGGGACCGCCGCGACGTGGCGCGCCTACTGGGCTCACGATCTCGGGCAGGTATTCCTGCTCTCCGGCCGGCCGGCCACCGCCCGGCGCTGGCTGCGCGAGGCGCTGGCCGTGATGCCGATCCAGGGCATCGCGGCGAGCCCGCAGATGTGGGGTCTGGACGCGCTGAGCGAGGCGGAGTCCGTGCTCGGCGACGCGTCCCGGGCGGGGAAGGCGATGGAGCGGCTGCGGGCGGGCCTTCCCGGCGGGTTCGCGGCCCCGCGCCGGAGCGGCTCCGTCTGGGCCCGGTACGCCGAGGGCGATCTCACGGCCGCAGTCAACCTCGCCCTCAAACAGGCCGCCGAGCTGGAACAGGTCGGGTCACTGCTGATGGCCTCCTGGGTGCTGCACGACGCCGCACGCCTGGGCGCCGCCGCGACGGTCGCCGACGATCTGCGGCGTCTCGCGTCCTCCAGCCAGAGCGCTTTGCAAGCACTCATGGCCAGAAACGCCGCCGCCCTGTCCCGGCGGGACGCGGCCGCTCTCGACGAGATATCCCGCGAGGCCGCCGCGACCGGCTGCGTGCTGTGGGCCGCCGAGGCGGCGTCGACCGCAAGCCTGATCCACCGCGCCGAGGGCCGCCTCGGATCGGCACTGGCGTCATCGGCCCGCCTCAACGACCTGTCCCCGGCATGCGAAGGCGCCCGCACCCCAGGCCTCTCCTCGCCACCCGCGATCCTCACCCGCAGAGAACACGAGGTGGCCGGATTCGCATCACGCGGTCTCTCCGACCGCGAAATCGCTGACCGCCTGCACCTTTCCGTACGAACCGTCCACAGCCACCTGTACCGGATCTATCGCAAACTGAACATCGAACATCGAAGCCAGCTTCCCGACATAATCTCCCCCTGAGATCGTCCCTCGACCGCCTCAGCCGACGGGATTCCAGCCGTCGCCGCCGACCAGATACTTCTGCGGCGTGTAGTTCGCGGCTTGCGAGTCGCTGAGCTGGGGCCTGTTGGCGTTGACGCCCGCCCCGGAGCCCGTGTTCCGGTACTCGAGGAAGCGGGCGTTCCGCCACGAGTTCGATGACATGTCCGTCCACGGCTGCGAGGTGTTGATCGTCGCGTTGAGCGTCGACTCCCGGTACAGCACCTGCGCATCGGGCCGCCAAGGGCGCCCCAGAGTGGTCACATTGTTCGCGGCACCCGTGACGCGCGACCGGTAGAACAGGAACCCGTACGTCTTGGCCGCGGCGGTGCTGGCCGCGGTGATCGGCCCCCCGGTGCTGCGCTTCTCGAAGATGTCGCAGTCGTGGAACACGATGGTGCCGCCCCCGAAAATGAAGTCGACGGTCCCCTCCACGTAGGAGCCCCGCACGTACGCGCGCGCGGAGTCGTTGACCAGGAGGGTGTCCTGGTCGCCCAGCACGCGGAGGTTCGTCAGCGTCGTACGGTCGCCGTCCAGCCGGAGCGCGACGGCCTGCTGGCCGCTGCTGACGGAGTTTTCGTCGAAGTCGTTGGAGATCGTCAGGTTGGTGGCGGTGACGTCGCGGCCCGACACGATCGCGGTGTAGCTGCCGGAGGTGCCATGGCTGTACGCCGACCGGTTGTTGACGATCACGGTCTGGGACGGCGACGACCCGAGCCCCTGGAGCGTCACGTAGGGCTTGTTGACGGTGACGATCTCACGATAGGTGCCCGGCTTGATCGTGATGACGATCCGGCTGGCGTTGCCCGACGGCACCGCGTCGATCGCGGCCTGCACGGTCCGGTACCGCCCGGTGCCGTCGGACGCCACGGTCGGGGTGCCTGTGGTGGGCGTGGCCGTCGGTCCGGAGACCTGGTTGAACGCCCATTGCATGCGGGCGATGTCGGAGCAGGTCTCCTGGACGATCGGGTTGTTGCCCGCGGTCGAGCTGTCCTTGTTGCTGATGCACAGGCCGGTGGCCACGCTTCTGATCAGATACTTGCCCGAAGCGGCCGAGGAGGGCGTGAACGTCCACAGTTGGTTGGGTTTGGTGCCGTCGCCGCAGCCCCACTGCTGGAGCTGGGTGCCGGAGACGGTTGAGGAGCTGGGCACGTCGGCGCAGCGGCCGCCGTTGCCGTTGACGAGGTTGAACTGGCCGGACCCCTGCGCCTGCGCCCGCCACTGCTGGTCGGTGGCGGCGGCATTGCAGGCGACCTGCACGAGCAGGGCGCCGTTGGCGGTCGAGGCGCCGGCCACGTCGGCGCACTTGCCGCTGGATCCGGAGGCCAGCGTGTACACCCCGCCCGCGACCGGACCCGCAGTCGCCCGTGACGGCCACGAGGCGGCCACGATCATCGTCGTGGCCAGCAGGACCGCGGCGATGGGAATGCCGATGGTTGATCGCGAAGCCATGGTGATCCCTCGTTTGGAAGTCTGGTTTGCCGGTGGCACCCAGGGCCGGCCGGGGGAGCGCCCGGCCGGCCCTGGGGGATCGATCACACGCCGATGTTGGCCTGTGGTCCCGCGTAGGTGCGCAGCAGCGCGGGGACCTGGGAGGCGGGGTCGAGCGTGTAGGAGTAGAAGGAGCTCGGCGTGAAGGCCGAGCCGCCGGTCTCCTGCTGGCCGGTGGAGTTGACCACGACGCTGCCGGACTGCCGCAACTGGGCGGCATCGTCGCGGTAGTAGGGGTCCCTGACGTTGTCGTAGTAACTGTTCTCGATCACCATCTTCGTGGCGCCACGGGAGTAGTTGCCGTAGCCGGTGATGTTCTGCAGGTAGTTGTTGTAGAGGTGCGCGTACGCCACGTTGTCGGTGCTCGGGTTGCGTGAGTTGTTGTCGTGGATCCAGTTGTGATGGATCGTCATCCGCGAGGTGACGTTCTCGGTCCAGCCGATGCCGAAGGCCTTGTTGTTGTTCGACAGCACGTTCCAGGACACGGTCAGGTAGGAGGTGTCCTTGCGGCTGTCGATCAGGCCGTCGTTCATCCGGGCGATCGTGTTGTGGTCGATCCAGACGTGATGGGCGGTGTCCAGCTGGATGCCGTCGTAGTCGTAGGCGTCGTCACCGGGGTCGTCGTCGGCCATTCGCGTGTCCCGGATGGTCAGGTTGCGGATGATGACGTTGCTGACGCCCGAGCCCAGGAAGAAGCCGCCGTTGACGATGTGGCCCCGGGTGCCGACGCCGACGATGGTCTTGTTGGAGGCCACCCGGATCTCGGTGCCGTACGGGGTGACGGTGATCGTGCCGTTCACTCGGATGACGTAGGGCGTGCTCGCCGTGGCGTACCTGACCAGGTCGGCGTAGGTGGAGACGGTGACGGTGGCGCCGGCGGCGCCGCCGGTGGTGGTGGTCAGGCCCATTCCGCTGGTGGCGGCGAACCCGTCGGCGTTGCCGGACCAGACCCGGTCCGTGGGGGGCGCGGTTGGCCCGGAGACATAGTTGAACGCCCACTGCATGCGGGCGACGTCCGAGCAGGTCTCCTGGACGATCGGGTTGTTGCCCGCGGTCGAGCCGTCCTTGTTGCTGACGCACAGGCCGGTGGCCACGCTCCTGATCAGGTACTTGCCCGAAGCGGCCGAGGCCGTGAACGTCCACAGTTGGTTGGGTTTGGTGCCATCGCCGCAGCCCCACTGCTGGAGCTGGGTGCCGGAGACCGTCGAGGAGCTGGGCACGTCGGCGCAGCGGCCGCCGTTGCCGTTGACGAGGTTGAACTGGCCGGACCCTTGCGCCTGGGCCTGCCACTGCTGGTCGGTGGCGGCGGCATTGCAGGCGACCTGGACGAGCAGGGCGCCGTTGGCGGTCGAGGCGCCGGCCACGTCGACGCACTTGCCGCTGGATCCGGAGGCCAGCGTGTACACGCCGCCCGCGACCGGTGCCGTGGCCGCCCGTGACGGCCACGCCGTCACCACCAGCGCGGTCGCGGCGACGAGGGTCGCGGCGGCCGGAATGCCGATTAATCGGGCTCTGGACCATGCCCGACGGATGGGGAGTGTTGAGCTTGCATCCATCGATTCTCATCCTCGAAGGTCAGTGGGAAGTGCCATTGCCGCCCTGGCGCGATGGTCGGCGACTGGAGCGGAGGCGGGATCATCCCTGCCTTGGCCAGCGCGTGCCCGGAAGGTAGACAGCTGCGAGTAAGTTTGTCAACCATACAAACTTAATCGAGCATTCGGCCTGCTCGGATGGATGAAAGTAAATGCGCTAGCGGGTGCTGAGCGGAAGCGCGGCCCGCACGGCGAAGCCCCTCTCGGGCAGCGGACCGGCGGTCAGGTCGCCCCTGAACAAGGCCACCCGCTCGCGCATGCCGATCAGTCCGTGGCCTCCCGCCGCGGCGGGCGCGGCGCGTGTCCTGTCGCGGGGACCGGCGTCGGTGATGTCCAGGGACAGCTCGTACGGCCGGTAGCCGATGGTGACGGTGACCGCCGTGGGCCCGGCGTGCTTCAGGGCGTTGGTCAGCGACTCCTGTACGATGCGGTACGCCGACAGGTCCAGCCCGGCCGGGAGCGGCACCGGCTCGCCCTCCACGTCGACCTTGACGTCCAGACCCGCCGAGCGCGCCTGCTCCACCAGATCGTCCAGCCGGGCCAGGCCCGGCAGCGGCGTCAGCCCGTCGGTGCCGGGACCGCGCAGCAGGTGGAGCATGCGGCGCAGTTCCTCCACCGCGCCACGCCCGGTCTCCTCGATCAGGGCCAGACCCGCGCGTTCCCTGGTCTGGTCGTCGCGGAGCATCCGCCGTACCCCGCCCGCCTGCATGACCATCAGGCTCACGCTGTGGGCGACGATGTCGTGCAACTCCCTGGCCAGCCGGGCCTGCTCCTCCGCGACAGCCTCCTTGACCAGCAACTCGCTCTGCGCGGCCAGCGTCTCGCTGCGCCTGTCCGCCGACAGGGCCCGCATCCGGTGCCGCCGTACGCCGAGTCCGGCGCCTCCGGCGATGGCGGCCATCGAGACCGCGATCGCGTACTCCGCGAACTCGTTGTGGTACGAGATCGCCATGCCCGCCAGGAACAAGGCCGTGGCCACCGGTCCGAACAGCCCCTTCGGGCTGGCCAGCGGCACCTCGCTGAGCAGGGTGAACAGCAGGAACAGCTGGGTGTACCACTGCCAGGCGCCCGCTTCCTGCCCCGCGAGCAGGAAGACCGCGAGGGACACGCCGGTGTAGGCCGCCATCACCCCGAACGGAGCCAGCCGCCGGACCAGCACCAGCAGCGCCGTCACGATCCCGGCGGCCACCCACAACGCGAGACTGGGCCGCTCGGGGAGATCGGTCCCTCCGATGAGCTCCTCGGTCACCGCGAACAGCCCGACGGCCCCCGCGACGAGGTAGTCGACCGCGCCGACGCGGGAGAGGGCTTGACGCCATCGCATGAGCCGAGCGTAGTTGCCCACCGACCTCTATGCCCGCTTCGACCAGGACATCTGTCAACACTTAGGGATTGACCTAAGTATCACTCGTTGCGCATACTTAGGTAGGTACCTAAGTGAAGGGGGCGGTCGTGATCGACGCGGATCTGGACGGTGTGTTCCATGCGTTGTCGGATCCCACCCGCCGCCGGGTCGTCGAGCGCCTCAGCCAGGGGCCCGCGACGACCAGCGACCTGGCTCGTCCGTTCGACATGGCATTGCCGTCGTTCACTCAGCACCTGAGCGTTCTCGAACGCTCCGGCCTGGTGACGTCCCAGAAGAAGGGACGGGTGCGGACCTACCGGCTCGCGCCCCAGCCGTTGGAGGCAGTCGACACCTGGCTCGCCGCGCGGCGCGCGCTGTGGACCCGGCGCCTCGATCAACTCGACGCGTTTCTCTACGACCTGAAGGAACAGCAGACATGACCGTCTACACCCTGAACCCGGAACTCGATCTCGTTCTCGAGCGCACCGTCGACGTCGCCCCCGAACTGGTCTGGAAGGCCTGGACCACCCCCGAACTGCTCAAGCAGTGGTTCGCCCCGAGGCCCTGGTCGACCCCCTTCTGCGAGATCGACCTGCGGCCCGGCGGCAGGTTCAACACCACCATGCGCTCGCCCGAAGGCGAGGAATACCCGAACAGCGGCTGCATCCTCCTGGTCGAGGAGGGCTCGACGCTGATCTTCACCTCAGGCCTGGGCCCCGGCTTCCGCCCGCAGACCACCGAGGGCGAGGCCGACTTCCCGTTCACCGCGGTGATCAACATCAAGCCCGACGGCAACGGCACGAAGTACACCGCCATCGCAATGCACGCCGACTCCTCAACAAGAAAGACACACGAGGACATGGGCTTCGCCGAAGGCTGGGGCATGGCACTGGACCAACTGGTCGAACTCGCGAAGTCCCTCTGACGGACCAAACGTCCCCGATCGAGTACGACCAAAGCGGCAACCGCACCGATCACGATCGTCAGCCGGATCGATCCGGTTCCTCGACCGTCCTGCGCTGGACTTCGCCGTCGAGGGCGCTGGCCACGTCTGTCAGAGGACGGTCGCCGTTCCCTCGGCGACGGTGGTCAGGAGTGCCGGGAGTTGTGCGACGCTGTCGATCACATGTGCGCCTGGCACGGTGCGCAGTTTTGCCGCGTCGTGTGAACCGGTGAGCACACCGGCCAGCAGGCCCGCTCCCGCTCGTTCGCCGGCGAGCAGGTCGTTGACGGTGTCCCCGACGACGACGACACGCCGGCGATCGGTGACACCGAGATTTTCGGCGGCGTGGAGGATGACGTCGGGGTGCGGCCGGCCCTGGGGGACTTCGTCGGAGCTGACCGACAGGTCGATCAGCTCGTCCCAGTCGAGGGCGCGAATGATCGCGTTCTGCAGGTCGGGCGGGAACCCGGTGATCAGGCAAACGCGCAGCCCGAGCTCGCGAAGCTCGCTGAAGACCTCACTCGCACCGTCGACCGGCTTGACCGCTCCGTCGCGGATCGAGGTGTGGAATGCGGCGGTGAACGCGTGGTAGGCCAGATCGGATAGTGCCGGGTCGGGGATGAGCCGCCGGAACATCTCGGCCTTCGCCATGCCGCGCAGCGGCGCCAGCACGTCGGGTTCGGGGTAAGGAAGGCTCACCTCGGCGAGCCCGTGGCGCAGCGACGACTCGAAAATGCCGCTGTCTTCGACGGTCGTGCCGTTCATGTCGAGCGCGGCGAGCCTGAAGAGGTCTCTGGGGGAAGCCATACCGAGTCCTTTGCGTATCCAGGTTCAGAGGCTGTGCTCTGCGGTGACTCGCGCCATGACGTCGAGGAACTCACGCGATCGTTTCGGCCGGGTGAGCGCGACACCCACGAACAGCGAGTCGAGCACGGCCAGATGCGCGAGACGGCTCGTCATCGCTTCCTGACGAAACCCGAGTTCGGGCCCGCCGGCGACGAGCACGTGATCCGCGAGGACGGTGAGCGCCGACCGGGCGTAACTGGTCACCGCGACGACGCGGGCGCCGTTCTGCCGCGCGACCTCGGCGGGGGTCAGGGTTTCGCGTGTCGCGCCGGTGTGGCTGATGGCTATGAGCACGTCACGCTCGTCGAGACTGTGGGCCGCGAGGTGCTGCCCGAAGGCATCGGCCGGGTTGCTGCTCACGAGGCCGAGCGTGGCCAGCCGGTAGGCGACGTCGTGCGCGGGCGCGGCGGACGTGCCGTTGCCGATGACCAGGACCCGCTTCGCGTCGGCGACCGAACCGACCGCGTCGGCGAAGGCGTTGACGTCCAGCGTCTGCAGCGCGTCACTGATGGCGATCGCGCTCTCGCGGAGCACGAGGGCCGGAATGTCGGTGCGAGGAGTGCCGGGACCCAGGTCGCGCGAGCGCTCGAGCTCGTCGTCCGCCCGCGTCTGCACCGCGGTATCGCGGGCGAGGGCCAGCTTGACGTCATGGAAGCCCTTGAATCCGATCCGTTGACACGCGCGGATGACGGTGGACTCAGCCGTTCCAGCGGCGACGGCCACTTCCGCCGCCGAGGACGTGAGGACACGCTGCGGGTCGGCGACGATCAGCTCTATCACCTTGAGTTCGCTGGGCACCAGTGTCGATCGAGCGGCCTGGATCCGCGCCGACACCTCACCCCCGCGAAGCGGGGTGGGCTCGTGCTGGCCCTTGCTGGGACGCGATTTCATACTGAGGAGTATAGATCCCGCAACAGTGAGCTAGCAAGGAATCCTCCTTGCTGCTATCAAGTATAAGGAGGATTCATCCGGCTGTAACGAGGTGGTCGACTTGGCTACACATCTGGCTCATAGCGTCCAGCGCGTGACAATTTCCGCGCCCATCGCGCTGTCGCCCACAGCGGCACTGCGAGAGAAGGCGAACGAGCTCCGTTCCGCGGGCCGCCCCGTGATCGACCTGTCCGCTGGAGAGCTCGACTTCCCGACACCCGACCATGTCGTCGCCGCCGCCGTGAAAGCCGCGGCCAATCCGGACAACCACCGGTACGGCCCGGCATCAGGCCTTCCGCGACTCCGTGACGCGATCGCCGCCCAAGCCACCGATCGGCTCGGCACGCCCATCGGGCGCGCCCAGGTGGCGATCACCAACGGCGCCAAGCAGGCACTGTTCAACGCGTTGCTCGCGGTGCTCGACCGTTCCGGTGGAGAGGTTCTGATCCCCACGCCGTACTGGGTCAGCTTTCCGTCGATGGTCACACTCGCGGGCGGGACCCCGCGCTTGGTCCCGCCGAGCACGGCCGATCTGCGGGTGACCGCCGGCGATCTCGAACACGCGGCATCCGATGCCACCGTCGCGCTGATTCTGGTGTCGCCGCACAATCCGACCGGCCACGTCTACGAGCGGTCCGATCTCGAGGCGATCGCGCGGTGGGCGGCGCGCCGGAACGTCTGGCTGATCATGGATGAGACGTACGCGCGACTCACCTACGGCATCGACGCCATCTCACCCGCGATCGCGTTTCCGCCCATCGTCGACCGGCTGATCTCGGTCGGAAGTGTGAGCAAGGCATACGCGATGACCGGCTGGAGAGTCGGCTGGCTGGTCGGACCCCAACCGATCGTCGATCGCGCTGTCGCCATCCAGTCGCACACGACCTCCAACGTCAACCAGATCGCCCAGCACGCGGCGCTGGCGGCCGTCACCGGGCCGGATGTCACCGAGCGCTTCCGGCAACGCCTCGAGCTGCGCCGGGATCGGGCCATCGCCGCACTCTCCGGAGCCCTCGCCGCGCCTCCCACCGCTACCGGCGCCTTCTACCTATATATCCAGCTGCATGGCGACGACGTCACGATCGCCGCCGAGCTGCTCGAACTGGGTGGCATCGTGACCGTCCCCGGCCGATCCTTCGGCCAGCCCGGCTACCTCCGGATCAGCTACGCGATCGACGACGCCCTGCTCGACCAGGGCGTCGCCTTCATCGCAGACCATCTCGGACGAACAGCATGACCAAGCCGCTGCGTCTCATCTTCGTCGTCGACGGGCTTCAGAAGCGGTCGATCAACTCCACCGACACACCCTGCCTGCACCGGCTCCAAACCGAGGGCACCGAGTGCACGACCGCGGTGACAGTGGTGCCGGCCCTCACCCGCCCAGCCGCCGCCGCTCTCGCCACGGCCTGCCTGCCAGGCGCCACCGGCATCATCGGCAACCATGTCTACGCTCCCGGCCACGGTGTCGCCTCCACCGGCTCGGTCACCGACCTGAACGTTCTCGCCGCGATCTACGGCGCCGTCGTCGATGTGCCCACCATCGGCGCGTTCCTCGCGGAACGCGGTCATCGCATGGCCGTCATCGGCACGGGCTCGGCAGGCTGCACGCATCTGCTCTATCCCGACGCGTCGACCTCGGGCGGTACGGTCGTGCGCGCATCGGCCTCCGCCGACGAACCCCTCACCACGCCCGCGACACTCCAGGCGCGAATCGTCCACGCGATCGGACCGCGCCCCGCGGCGACCGGAGAGACGGCATCGCTCGACCTCCTCACCTGGGCAAGCGACGTCGCCGCGACCTTGATGGTGCCTGACCCGGCGACGGCGCTGCTCGTCTTCTGGAGCGGTGAGCCCGACTCCGCGCAACACCACCACGGCATCGACCACCCCCTCACCCGGCGAGCAATCCGAGCCGCCGACCAGGCGCTCCAGCGACTGCTCGACGCCGCATCGCAGCACGGCCGGCCAATCGACGTGATCGTGACTTCAGATCACGGGGCCCGCACGACCGGCGCGACAGCCCGCCCCGATCTCGACGCCTACCGAGACCTGGGCCCGGCGGCCACCAGCCTGGCGTTCGTCCCGAACGACGGAGCGTTGCTGGTCTATCGCACCGCCGATCAGGTTCCCGTCGACGATCTGGCGCGGTGGGCTCTTGACCAGGCATGGGCGGGCACGGTGTACGCCGACGATGATCGGACCTCACCCGTGATCCCACTCGCCACGGCCGGCTGCAAGCACCCCACCCGGTCCCCTGACCTGCTCGTGACCATGGGATCCATCGCAACCGACCGTGGGCCCGCTACCTGGAACACCGCGACGGTGTCAGCGGAGCAGGATCCCACCACGTACGCGCTGAAGGCCACGCACGGCACCTCACATCGCGACGATCTCGAGATCCCCCTCATCCTCCACGGCCCATCGTTCCGGTCCGCGACACGCAGCGAGATCCCGGCCGGACTCGTGGACGTCGGGGCGACGATGGCCTACCTCGTCACCGGAGAGACCGCGCCGCACTGGGACGGACGCGTCCTCCACGAAACACTTCGGCTGGCACCCGGCCGCACCGATCCCCCTGCTCCGACTGTCACCGCCGGCACCGTAGCGCACACCGACATGGGCGTCGCCTACGTCGGCGACAGCACGTACTTGCTCGGCGTGCCGGCCTGTTGAGCCGCCGCCATCCCGATCACATCACCATGAATAGGAAACGCACCATGCGCCGTCCACCTACCAGCCTCGGCCTGTTCTCGCTCGCCGGATTGATGGTCCTCGCCGCTTGCGGCGGCTCACCCGCCAACGACACCGGCAAGCGCCCGGCAGCCGGCGGTGCCCCCACCGCCGGAGGCACGCTCAGGCTCGCCGTCCATTCCGACGCAGGCTGCGTCGACCCCCACCAGGTCACCGCGACCGCGTTCATCACGATGACCCGGAGTCTCGCCGACTCCCTCACCGACCAGGATCCCGCCACGGGCAAGATCGTTCCCTGGCTGGCCGAATCCTGGAAAGTGAACGACGACTCCACGAGCTTCGCCTTCGAGTTGCGTGAGGGTGTCACCTTCAGCGACGGCAGCCCGCTCAACGCCCAGGTGGTCAAAGCCAACTTCGACAAGATCGTCGAGCTCGGCGCCGTCAACCAGACGGGCTCCAGCTACCTCGCCGGCTACGCGGGAACCGTCGTGGCCTCGCCCACCGAGTTCACCGTGAAGTTCAGCACCCCGAACGCCCAGTTCCTGCAGGCGACGACGACCACCTCCTTGAGCATCCTGTCCCTCGACACGCTGGCCGCCACCCCAGAGCGTCGCTGCCAGGGTGCCGTGGTCGGCACGGGACCGTTCGTGTTCGAGAGCTACACGCCAGATCAGAACGTGATGGTGAAGCGGCGGGAGGGCTACGGCTGGAGTTCGGCGGCGGCGGAACACAGCGGTGATGCCTACCTCGACGCCATCAACTTCCGAATCGTGCCGGAATCCGGGGTCCGCGCCGGTGCTCTCATCTCAGGTGAGGTGGATGCCATGTTGAGCGTCGAACCGCAGGACATCCAGCGGCTCGACGCCGAAGGCCTCACCATCTACAGCCGCCCGAGCCCCGGCATCCCCTTCCACATGCACCCGAACGCCGCCGATCCGGTGCTGAGCGACCTGGCCGTCCGGCGAGCCATCCAGATGGGCATCAACCGCAGCCAGATCGCCCACACGGTGCAGGGCCCCGACGTCGAGGGCGCGCGCAGCGTTCTGTCGGCGACGACACCGATGTTCGCCGACCTGACCGCCATGCTCGCCTATCGCCCCGACGAGGCCGCGAAGCTCCTCGACGACGCCGGCTGGCGTGCCGGCGGCGACGGAATCCGCGAGAAGAACGGCAATCGTCTCACCGTGACGGTTCAGTACGAGGACAAGGTCAGCACCAGCACTCCGGCGCTCGAACTGGCTCAGCAGCAACTGCTCGACATCGGAATCGACCTCCGGCTGTCCCCGATGACCGCTGAGGCCTACGACGCGGCACGCGACACGAAGCAGTACCAGCTGCGCTGGTTCAACTTCACCCGAGCCGACCCCGACGCCCTGCGCACCTTCTTCGGTTCCGCCAACGCCAACACCACCAACGTCAACGATCCCGAGCTCGACGCCTTGCTTGAGAAGGTCGCCTCGATCAGCGATCCGGAGGGCCGGGCGACGGCGGCGAAGGAGCTCCAGACGTACATCCTCGAGCACGGGTACGCGTTCCCCATCATCGAGCTGAGCCAGACCAACGCCGCGGCGCCGGACGTGCGCGGGCTCGCGTTCGACTCCACGTCACGCTTCGTCGTCTACGACGTGTGGAAGGCAGCGTGAGCACGCGCCGCGACTCGCCCCGGGGCCGGCAGCGGTCATGACGCGATACCTGCGCCGCCGCGTCTTCCACGCCCTGATCGTCCTGTGGGCCGCGTACACCTTGGCGTTCGCCGTGCTGTACCTGCTCCCAGGCGATCCCGTTCAGGCGATGCTGTCCAGTGGCGATGGGCCGTCGGTGGCCACGGCGGCCCAGGCCGACGAGCTCCGGGCCCGGCTGGGACTCGACCGGCCCCTCTACGCGCAGTATCTGGACATGGTCTGGGACGCGGTGCGGGGGGACCTCGGGACCTCGTACCGGACCGGCGAGAGCGTGCTCGGCGCCGTCGCCCGCTCGCTGGGGCCGACGTTCCAGCTGACCGCCTGCGCGCTGGTGCTGGCCGTGATCGCGGGCGTGTCCATCGGGTTGCTCTCCACGTACGTCAAGAGCAGGGCGCTGCGATCGATCCTGCAGTCGATCCCGGCGATCGGCGTGTCCGTGCCGACGTTCTGGTCCGGGCTCATGCTGATCCAGGTCGTCTCGTTCCGGTGGAAGCTGCTGCCGGCGATCGGCGCCGAGGGCGCGTCCGGCCTCCTCATGCCCGCTGTCGCGCTGGCCATCCCCACGGCCGCGACGCTGGCGCAACTGCTCAGCCAGCGGATGGCCGACACCCTCAACGAGACGTTCGTCACGACCGCCCGCTCCAAAGGAGCGTCTCGAGCCCGGATCCACCTGCGGCACGCCTTCCGCAACGCGTCCCTGCCCGCCGTCACCGTCCTGGGGATGCTGGTCGGCCAGCTGCTGTCGGGATCCGTCGTGGTCGAGACGGTGTTCTCCCGCCCCGGCGTCGGCAGGCTGACCATCCAGTCGGTCGAAGCACACGACCTGCCGGTCGTGCAGGCCCTCGTGATCCTCGGCGCCCTGGTGTACGTCGCCGCCAACCTGGCCGTCGACGTCCTCTACCCGAAGCTCGATCCGCGCGTCGACCTTTCGGCCGGCGCGTCGACAGTGCGGAGCTCCGCATGACCATCGCCACGACCCCCGACGATATGCACGGTTCTCGTGCCGGTACGCCTCCCGCGCCCGGACCGGCGAAGCAAGGGCGCACGAGGTCGGTACCGGCGCGCTGGCTCCTGCGCAACCCCGGTCTGCTGGCGGCTGTCGCATTCATCGCCGTACTCCTCGGCTGGGCGCTCCTGCCGTCGCTGTTCACCAGCCACGACCCGTTGCGTGGCCTGGCTTCGCAAGCGAACCAGGCCCCGAGCTGGGACCACCTGTTCGGCACCGACCGGCTCGGACGGGACCTCTTCGCGCGCGTCGTGCACGGCACATCGCTGTCACTGCGGAGCGCGGCGCTCGCTGTGCTCGTCGGCCTGGTGGCCGGCTCGTCCATCGGGTTGCTCGCCGGGTTCACCGGCCGCTGGGTCGACGACCTCGCGATGCGCTTCGTCGACGTCCTCCTTTCCATTCCGGGACTGCTGCTCTCCCTCGCCGTCGTCACCGCGATCGGGTTCGGCACCACCAATGTCGCCGTCGCGGTGGGTATCGGAAGCGTCGCCTCCTTCGCCCGGGTCACCCGCTCGGAGGTGCTGCGGATCCGCGGCGCGACATACGTCGAAGCGGCCTACGCGAGCGGCTGCACGCGCCGTACCGTGCTCCTGCGCCATGTGGCGCCCAACGTCGTGGGCCCGGTGCTCGCCCTCGCCACGCTCGAGTTCGGTACGGCCTGCCTCGCGGTGTCCTCGCTGAGCTTCCTCGGGTTCGGCGCGGTCCCACCGACACCGGAATGGGGATCGCTCGTCGCGGAAGGTCGCAACGCTCTCGCGACGTCGTGGTGGCTGGCGACCTTTCCCGGACTGGCCGTTGTCGCTACCGTCGTCGCCGCGAATCGCCTCGCTCGTGCTCTCGTCGCCGATCCCCGGGGCGGTGAGCGATGACCCCGCCGATACTGCGGATCGAGGGACTCCACGTCGGCTACGGCCGCCATCGGCTCCACCCCGTGGTCATCGACGCCGACATCGAGGTTCAGCCGGGCGAGGTCGTGGCGATCGTGGGGGAGTCCGGCTCGGGCAAGACCACGCTGGCGAACGCGGTCGCCGGGCTCCTGCCCGCAGCCGGCGCCATCACGTCCGGGCGGATCACCCTCGACGGCCACGACCTCGTCGCGGCGTCCGAGCGTCAATGGCGGTCCATCCGCGGCCGCCTGCTCGGGGTCGTCCCGCAGGACCCCGGCGTCTCGCTCAACCCGGTCGAGCGAGTCGGATCGCAGGTCGCCGAAGTCCTTCAGATCCATGGCCTCGCGAGAGGCAGGGCAGCCAGACGTCGAGCCGTCGAGCTGCTCGCCGAGGCCGGACTGACCAGGCCGGAGGCACGAGCCCGGCAGTTCCCCCACGAGCTCTCCGGCGGAATGCGGCAGCGCGTCCTCATTGCCATCGCCCTCGCCGCCCAGCCGCGACTGCTGATCGCCGACGAGCCCACCAGCGCGCTCGACGTCACCGTGCAACGGCGCGTCCTGGACCACCTGGGCGACCTGACCCGCGAGTTCGGTACCGCGGTCCTGCTCATCACGCACGATCTCGCCGTCGCCGCCGATCGCGCCGCCCGGATCGTGGTGATGTCGCAGGGCCGTATCGTCGAGACCGGATCGACGGATCACGTTCTCCGGGCCCCTCAGCATCCGTACACGAGGCAATTGATCAGCTCGGCTCCCAGTCTGACCATGGTTCGGCCGAGGCGGCGGCGAACGGACGAGGCGTCTGCGCCGCGAACTCCGGTCGTCGCCGCGGCCAAGCTGGTCAAGGCGTTCCCCGCCATCGAGGAAGGCCGCCGCCGGATGACACCGGTCGTAGCGGATGTGACTTTCGACATCTCGCCCGGGGAGACCTTCGCGATCGTCGGTGAGTCCGGCTCGGGCAAGACGACCACGGCCCGCATGGTCATGGGTTTGACCCGTCCGACCGGAGGCATCGTGACCGTCAACGGTGTGGAGATCGGCGAGCTACCACCGAAGCAGGCACGTGCCGCTCGACGCGGCATCCAGATGATCTACCAGAACCCGTACGCGTCGCTCGATCCCCGATTCACGGTGAGCGACATCATCCAGGAGCCGCTGCGGGCATTCGGTATCGGCCACCGCACCCACCGCCGCCGGCGGGTCGCCGAGTTGGTGGAGCGCGTCGCGCTGCCCGCGCATGTCCTCGACCGCCGGCCCGACCAGCTCTCGGGCGGGCAGCGGCAACGTGTCGCCATAGCGCGGGCACTGGCCCTCGATCCCACCATCGTCGTCTGCGACGAGCCCACCAGCGCCCTGGACGTGACGGTGCAAGCACAGATCCTCGAGCTTCTCCTCGATCTCCAGCGCGACCTCGGCACGGCGTACCTGTTCATCTCTCACGATCTCGCGGTCGTACGCCAGGTCGCCGACCGGGTCGCGGTCATGCACAACGGCCGGATCGTCGATCAAGGAGCGACGGCCACGGTCTTCGACAATCCAACGAGCATGTACACGCGCGAGCTCCTCGACGCGATTCCCGGAAAGGCACACCGATGACCGAGGCCACCTACGACGTCGTCGTTCAACGCGACGTCATGATCCCCATGCCGGACGGAATCCGCCTCGCCACGGACCTGCACCGGCCGGCGGCCGACGGCACCGCGCTCGCTGGTCCTCGTCCGGTCGTGCTGTTCAGAACGCCGTACAACAAGCGCGTCAAGGAAGCCGATTGGGCGCACTACTTCGCCGCCCGCGGCTACGTCGTCGCCGCCCAGGACTGCCGCGGCTGCTACCGCTCAGAAGGCGAGGTCGACTTCCTGTGGCCGGAGGCCGACGACGGCCAGGCCACCATCGAGTGGTTGGTCGAGCAGGACTTCTGCGATGGTCGCGTCGTGCTCCGCGGCACATCGTGGTCCGGTTGGGCACAGACCGCCGCCGCCGCGGCCGGTGCGAACGGCATCGCCGCGATGATCCCGACGATGAGCGGCGCCAACGCCCACGAGTCATCGGTGCGGCACGGTGGCGCCGTCGAACTCCGGTTCATCGCCTGGGCGTTCTGGCACTCCGCCAAGAACTACCGGCCGCAGGTGCGCCCACGATCCACCGATGAGGCACTCAACGACGCACCCATGCTGATGTCAGCGTGGCTGCGCCGCCTTCCGCTCAAGCGGGACGTCACGCAGCTGTCCCTCGTCGAACCGTACGAGCGATGGATGCTCGACATCGCCACGCGTGCCGACCTCGATGAGCGGTGGATGCACCCCAGCGTGAATCCGCTGGCCCACATAGCCAAGTTTCCGGACGTCCCGGTACTGCTCGTCGGCGGCTGGTACGACTCCTACACCCTGGCCACCCTCCAGCTCTTCACCGCTCTCGCCGAGGCCAAATCGGCGGCCGTGCATGCCGTGATCGGACCCTGGGTCCACGGCACCAAGAAGGTCGCACTCAGCCATGCCGGCGACATCGATTTCGGGCCCCAGGCGGCCATCACCGACTTCCGGCAACTTCACCTCGACTGGTACGACCAGCATCTCTTCGGGCAGGAGCGCGGGCTGGGCGACAGCCGCCGAATAAGGATCTTCGTGATGGGCGGAGGCACCGGACGCCGGCTCCCGAGTGGGCGAATGGACCACGGTGGGCGCTGGCTCACCACCGACCGGTGGCCCCATCCCGACGCGACGACCACACAGCTCTATCTGACGGCGGACAACCGCCTCGACAGCGAGCCCCCCACCACGGAATCCACGCTCAGCTACACCTTCGATCCACGCGACCCCGTCCCCACCATCGGCGGGAACGTCTCGTCGCTCTACGACCTCATCCCCCTCCGCCACCAAGACCGCGTCGCCGCGGTCGACAACCCTGATATCTCCCGCACAACCCCAATCGTCCACCCCGGCGGCTTCGACCAGACACCCGACGACAACATCTTCGGCGCCCGCCGCCCGCACGTCCCCCTCGCCGCCCGTTCCGATGTCCTCGTCTTCCAGACTCCTCCGCTCAGCGAACCGCTCCAGGTAATCGGGGACATCACCGTCACGATCTGGGTGTCCACCGACGCGCCCGACACCGACTTCACCGCCAAGCTCATCGACGTCTACCCACCCTCCGTGGACTATCCGAACGGCTACGCGCTCAATCTCACCGACTCCATCATCCGGCTCCGATACCGCAACGCCCCCGAGGCCAGCAGCTACGAACCAGGCACAGTCGTCCCCGTCACCATCACGCTCTATCCGACGGCCAACCTCTTCGCCCGCCATCACCGCATACGCGTGGACATCTCCAGCTCCAACTTCCCGCGATTCGACGTCAACCCGAACACCGGCGACCCACTCTGGTCCAACGGCCGGTGGTCACCGGCCCACAACACAGTCCATGTGGGCGCCTCAACCCCCTCCCACCTCGCGGTCACCACCGTGCCCCGCGGAATGTCAGCCGTCTCTGCTGGGATGAGCGGGACATGACCGAGGTGTGAGGAGTGCCGCGTGGACCGTACCGCCTGGAAGCCGTTCCTGATGCGCTGGAGTGAGGAATGGCAGATCGCCAATCCGGCCGAGGAACCGGGCGCCGATCCCTGGCTCGGCTTCCCCGCCGCGTCTCCTGAAGAGGTAGAAGCTCTTGAGAGGCGGCTGGGATGCGCGCTCCCGCCATCGTTTCGGGAATTCCTCCTGGTCACCAACGGCTGGCGAGACGCGGGCAACTTCGTATCGCAGTTACGCAACACCGACGAGATCGGCTGGATGCGCGACCTGGATCCCTTGATGGCCGAACTCTACGAGGACACGGAGGACTTCGAGACGAGGGAGCGGTTCTCGCGCGGTCGCTGCTGATCTCCCTGGAGGCGGACGCCGGCGTCGTGTTCCTCGATCCGGGAGACGTGGACGAGCGCGGCGAATGGGCCGCCTACGACATGTTCTCGTGGACGGCCATGGGCCCGGACCGGTACGACTCCTTCTACGAGAAGATGTACGACTTCTACGCCGGTTTCCACGCTCTCGACCGCCCGCAGTGCCAGACCCAGTGCGAGTGAGACGCGAAGGTCGAGCAAGCCCGGCGGGCGAGCCTGGCAGGCGAGCTGGACGAGCCCCTGACGATGCTGAAGGAGGCGTCCCGCTTCGGCCGAGATCGCGCCGACCTCCTGCTGTTCCAGATGTCGGCCATGCTGGGCCACACCGACCAAGACAACAGGCTCGACCATCTCCTCGGCCGGGGCCACCACCTCTCCTGGCCTCTTGACGAAGCCCTCTTCACGGCGGAAATCCTGCCCTTCCTTTTCGTCCAGCACCAGCGCTCCCGTCACTGGGGCACCGAGTCCACTGTCACCGGCCTGATGAAACGCGGCTCCGACCGCGTCCAGCAGCTGATCGCCGACTACCGGAAACGCTCGGCAGAGCCCGGCTTCCAACCCCGGTTCGGCAACCCGGAGTTCGACACCGCGGTCCGCGCCATCCTCACCAACTCCAGCCCGGACGACGCCTGGCCGCTCTTACACGACGCCATATCGACGTGGCAGCCAATGAGCGACGACCACCTCGCCCCGCTCACCCTGCTGACGGATCCCCGAACCGCCCGGCTGATCACCCCCGAACGGGGACGCGAGATCCTCAGCATGAGACGCGGCTGACCGCGCCCGGCCCTGGACTCTTGAGATGTGGATCTGGCGCAGTAGCCCAGGACCGACTTCGGCTCAGCCGATGAGCAGCGGAGCGACGGCATCGATGGCGGCGCACCCGTTTGGGCGAGGGCATCAGGGCGTCCATCGTGCGCGAAGCACGCCATCGGGATCGGGTAGCACTGCAGCCATCAGCGGATCACGCTCATCCTCGTGGCAGGAAAGGATCAACACCGCGCGGGCTCGCTCGACGTGAATTACCCGGTTGCGTGGTGAGCCGGGCGGGCGTGTCGACATCCCGGGAACGTCGGCGGGGAGCCCGTGGTAGTCCAGTCCGCCAGCCAGTTCCGCAGCCGTTCGGGGTCGGGTCGGTCGAAGATCGAGGAGCCGCTGGAGCGTTCGACGACGATGAGGTCGTTGAGTTCGAACTGGTTCATCAGCGTGACCGACTGGGTGGCGATGAGGACCTGGCTGTCGTGGCTGGCGGCGCGCAGCATGTCGGCCAGCTGGACGATGGCGTAGGGGTGCAAGCCGAGTTCTGGTTCGTCCAGCACGACCAGGTTGGGCAGGGCGGGCACGCTCAGCAGGGTGGTCAGGCAGATGAATCGCAAGGTGCCGTCCGAGAGCGCGTCGGCGGGGAAGACGACGTCGGAGCCTTCCTGCTGCCAGCGCAGCCGCAGCCGGCTGTTCTCTTCGACGAGCACGAAGTCTCGGAAGAAGGGGGCGACGTGCCGGATGGTGCGCACGATCCGGCGGTAGGAGGTGGTGTCGCTCTGCCGCAGGCGGAGTAGGACGGCGGCCAGGTTTCCGGCGTCGGGGCGGAGGGCGATGTTGTCGGAGGCGAATCCGGTCTGTTTGACGGGGGCGCTGGGGCCGGTGTCGTGGAAGTGGAAGACCCGGCAGCCGCGCAGCATGTCCACCACGTGCCCGGCGACGGAGGACGAGCCGCGCTGGCCGATCTCGTCCAGCAGGCGGGTTTCCCGGTGTCCTCTGCCAAGTGAGGCGTCGAACGGCGTGGCGTGGCCTTCGCCGTGGAACCGGATGCGTTCGTCCCCGAAGATTAGTTCATCCCCGGCGGCGGGTATGAGGGTTGCCTCGTACCCGTTCGGCTCGAAGTCCAGTCGCAAAACGATCCGCGCGTCACCCTTGGGGCCGTCGTGGAGCAGGGCGGATGCGCCGCCTGCCTGGCCGACGAAGAGGTTGAGCTCTCCGTCGACGATGCGGCCCAGCAGGGCGAGGGCGGAGATGAAGTTGCTCTTGCCCGCGCCGTTGGCGCCGACCAGAACGTTGAGGCCGCGCAGGCTCACCTGGGCCGCGCGGATCGAGGTGTATCCCTCGACCGTGATCGACCGGAGCCTGTGGCGCGTCATGACACCAGCTTAGATCGGCAAGAACTCACCGATCACCGCAATCGCTGCTGGTGTCGTCAGCGGTGGACGGCGTCTGGGGACGGCCTGGCCATGGCCCCGAGCAGGAGGTGAGGTGCTGGACACTGACAAATCCGGGGTAAGGGCCATCGGTAGGATCGGGAGAGTGGGCGGCGCGGTCGGCCACGACCGACCTTGAAGGGAAGCTCATGGCCCGAGCCGGTACGGGGACTACCGTCAGGCGCACGCGGTTGAGCACGGAGGAGCGTAGGCGCCAGCTGGCGGAGTCCGCCGCGCGGCACTTTCACCGCCTCGGGTTCCACAAAGTTTCGATGGCGGAGGTGGCGACGTCTGTCGGCCTCACCGCACCGGCCATCTACCGGCACTATCGGAGCAAGCAGGAGTTGCTCGCGGCCGCGATAGGCAGTGCCCTCGACGTCGTGGACGCCGCTTCCGCCGATGCCGGCTCAGCGCCGCTGCACGAGTTGCTGACGCCTCTGGCGGCCGTTGCCGTCAAGCGGCGTGACCTGTGGGCCCTTCTCCAGCGCGAGTTGCGCCACCTCGACCCGGCGCAGCGAGCGCCGATCGAGGAGCGCTTCTCGGCGTTCGTCGACCGCTTCAGCACCGCGGTGCGACGGCTGCGCCCGGATGTCGACATGGTGGACGTCCGCCTCCTTGTCACCGCGGCCTTTGCCGTCCTCGCGAGCCCCTCGTCCTACGGGCTCAAACTCCCAGCGGACGAGCAGCAGCGCCTGCTCGCCACCGCCGCGGAAGCCGTGTGCCGTGTGTCGTTGCCCTCGCCCGTCGCCAACAGTCACGCGCAGGGGAATGCCGTCTCCGAACAGGCGATCCCGGTGGGGTCCTCCGCGCCGTCCCGAAGTGAGGAACTGCTCAGGACGTCCGTGCGGTTGTTCCACGAGCGGGGTTACGCGGCGGTCAGTCTCGATGACATCGGCGCCGAAGTCGGGATCACCGGGCCGAGCATCTACTACCACTTCGCTACAAAGGCTGACCTTCTTGTCGCGGCGGTCACCAGGGCGACGGAGTGGTTGGCCTCGCATCGGGGTTCCGGCGTTGAGCCGCCGAGCCTTGACGACCTCATTCGCGTGTACGTCGACCTCGGAGTGCGGGAACGACTGCTCCTCGGCGTCTACGTGCTGGACGCGGTCGATCTGCCTGCCGAAGCGGGTCGACGGATCAGGGCAGGTCTGCAGGCCGATGTCCAGGCGTGGTGCCAGGCGCTCGGCCGCGAACGCCCGGAGTTGACGGAGGCAGAGCAGCTGGTCCTGGTGCAGGCCGGGCGCAGTATCGTCCATGATGTCGTACGGATCGGCCGCCTTCATGCCCGTCCGGGCCTGCCGGAGGAGCTGCGGGTTCTCGTCCACGCCGCCCTGGCCGCCGACGGGTGAACGTTCCGCCGGACGGTGCCCAGCAGATGGCCTCCGTCCGGCGAACCGCGTGATTCACGTCCTCAGCGCGACCCGGTGGAGTGCGCCGTCCGGTCCCCACCCAGCAGTGCGAGAAGGTACGCGCCGCCGATCTTCCCGTCGCGCGGGGGCAGGGCCCCGAGCTGGCGCATCATCTCCGTGATCTCGTACTGCGCCAGGTAACGGGACAGCAGCCCATCGGTGAACTCGAGAAAGATGTCGCAGCCGTAGGTCTCGAACCTGCGGGTGGGGTCGAGCTGGGGCGGCCCGCTGCCTTCCTGGCGGAACAGGACGACCGCCCGGCCATCCTCCGGCGCGGTGAACAGTTGCACCTCGTCGAACCGGACGTCCGGCATCGCTTTCCAGATTCGTTCGACGTACTCCCGGAGCGCTTCCCGGCCGTGAATGACGTCGGTCCAGAAGACGGTGTCCTCCCAGACGATGTCCAGGTGGAGCAGGGCCAGGACCTGCTCGGTGTCGTGTGAGTTCCAGGCCACCAGCCAGTCGGTGGCGAATCGGCGCAGGAACGCGGCATCGGTGGCCTCGCTGTGGTTCATGGTGCCTCAATTCCTCAATCGGGTGCTGGTGAAGTCGGGCCGCCGCTTCTGGAGGAAGGCGGCGATGCCCTCCGAACCGTCCGGTGTCTCGATCAGGGAAGCGATGGACTCCGCTTCGCGCTGGAGATGCTCCGTCAACGGGGCGGCTCCGGCCTCGCGTACCAGTTGAGCGGAGTGTGCCAGCGCGCGGCGGGGGCCCTCGGCGAGCGAACGCGCCAGCCGCAGCGCTTCCTCGTACACGGTGCCGGGCTCCACGACGCGGCTGACCAATCCCAGCCGCTCCGCTTCGGTGCCGTCGAGCCGCCGGTTGGTCAGGATCAGGTCGTTGGCGCGGGCCGGGCCGAGCACTTTCGTCAGGGTCCAGGACACCCCGCAGTCGGGAGACAGACCAGCGGCGGTGTACGCGACCACGAAGCGGGCGGTGCGCTCGGCCAGCACCAGGTCCGCGGCGAGGGCGAAGCCGATCCCGCCACCGGCGCAGGCGCCGTGAACGGCACTGATCACTGGGATGGGAAGCGAGCGAAGCCCGAGCACGGCCTCGTGCGCGGTGCCGGCGAGTTCCGCGAGGAACTGGCCGGGCGCCGCCGCGGTGGCGAACACCTGAAGGTCGCCGCCGACGCAGAACTGCTCGCCGCGTCCGAACAGGACCACCGCGCCCACGGTGGGCATCGAGCCGACCTCGGTCACCGCGTCCCGGAGTCCCCGCGCCATCGGCAGATCGATGGCGTTGCCGTTGCCGGGCCGGGACAGGCCGATCAGCGCGATGTCGTCGCTGACCTCGAGCGTCACTGGTGTGCTCATGCCGCCGCTCAAAGACCGAGGTCCCGGCCGATGATCTCTTTCATGATCTCGGTCGTGCCGCCGTAGATGGTCTGGACGCGGGCGTCGGCGAAGGCCCGGCTGACCGGGTACTCGCGCATGTAGCCGTATCCGCCGTGCAGTTGCAGGCAACGGTCGGCCACCCGGACCTGCAGTTCGGTGCACCACCACTTCGCCTTGGCCGCCTGGGCGGGAGTCAGCTGCCCGCCTGCGTGCAGGGCCACGCAGTGGTCCACGAAGACCCGCGCGATATCCACTTCGGTGTGCAGTTCGGCCAGCAGGAACCGGTTGTGCTGGAAGGTACCGATCGGCTGGCCGAAGGCGCGGCGTTCGGTGACGTATTCCATCGTGCGGGCCAGCACACCTTCCGCGGCGGAGACCCCGGTGACCGCCAGGGAGAGGCGTTCCTGCGGCAGGTTGCGCATGAGCTGGAAGAAGCCCTGCCCGTCCGCACCGAGCCGGTTGGCGACAGGGACGCGCACGTCGGTGAAGTGCAGTTCGCTGGTGTCCTGGCCGTGCAGGCCCAGCTTCTCCAGATTCCGTCCTCGTGCGAAGCCTTCCATGCCCCGCTCGACGACGAACAAGCTCAGGCCGCGATGCCTCTCCTCGGAGGTGCGGGCGGCCACCACGACGAGGTCGGCGTTCTGCCCGTTGGAGGTGAAGGTCTTCGAGCCGTTCAGGACGTAGTGGTCGCCGTCGCGGACCGCGCGGGTCGCGATGGCGGACAGGTCGCTGCCGGTACCCGGCTCGGTCATCGCGATCGCGCCGATCAGCTCGCCCGAAGTCATGCCGGGCAACCAGCGAGCCTTCTGCTCGTCGCTGGTCAAGTCGAGGATGTACGGCCCGACCACGTCGTTCTGCAGGGCGAGCCCGAGACCCGCGGACGCGTAGCCGGACCGGCCGAACTCCTCGTTCACGACCGCGTTGAACCGCCAGTCGTCGATCCCGGCTCCGCCGTAGGCCTCCGGTGTCGCGAACAGCAGCAGACCGGCTTCCCCGGCTTTACGGAACAATGACCGGTCGACGATTCCGCGCTGCTCCCACTCCTCGTCGTACGGGGCGACCTCGGTCTTGATGAAGGACCGCACGGCCTGCCGGAACAGCTCGTGCTCCTCCTCGTACGCCGTGCGGGTGGCCTCAGGCATGCTCGCCTCCGGGCAGGAACAGATCGATCTTGAGATCGGTTTCGGCGGCGTCGCCGTAGCGATAGACGCTGAAGTCGATGACCCCCTCGCCGCGCAGCACGTCGTCGTCGATGAGGCACTGGCCGGTACGGTCGGTGGCCTTGCGGGAGAGGATCGCGTGCGCGGCGTCGGCCATGATCTCGGGGCGGCGGGACACGGCCATCGCCGCGTCGCCGCCGACGATGTTCCGCACCGCCGCAGTGGCGATCGTCGTGCGCGGCCACAGGCAGTTCGCGGCCAGCGGCCGCGGGTGGTGCTGCCCGGCCAGCCCGAGCGTCAGCATGGTCATGGCGTACTTGCTGATCGTGTAGGGCGCGTGCCGGTACAGCCACACCGGATCCGGGTTCAGCGGCGGCGAAAGGGTGAGAACGTGCGGGTTGTCGGATTCGTAGAGGTGGGGCAGCGCCGCACTGATCAGGGCGAGGGTGCCGCGGGCGTTGATGTCGAGCATCAGGTCGTAGCGCTTGAGTGGCAGCTTGCCGATCGGGGCCAGGGCGATCGCCGAAGCGTTGTTCACCACGATGTCGATCCCGCCGAAGGCGGCCACGGCCCGATCCACCGCCGCGGTGACGTCCTCCTCGCGGCGGACGTCACCGACCACCGCGAGACCGTTGCCGCCGGCGGCCTCGATCTCGGCGACGGCGGTGTGCACCGTGCCGGGCAACCGGGGGTCGGGCTTATCGGTTTTGGCCAGCAGCACGACGTTCGCCCCGTCGCGGGCTGCCCGGGTCGCGATGGCGAGGCCGATGCCGCGGCTGCCGCCGGACATCAGGATCGTGCGACCGGCCAGCGGGCGCGTTTGGTCGTTGATGGTCATCGGTAGTCCTCCCCGTTCTCCGCTTTGCGGACGAGCGATTCCGGCGGCGCGAACCGGTCGCCGTAGCGTTGCGTCAGTTCCTGTGCCCTGGCCACGAACCCGGGCAGGCCGCCGTCGTACTGGTTGACGTACTGCAGGACCCCGCCGGTCCAGGCGGGGAAGCCGATGCCGAGGATCGAACCGACGTTGGCGTCGGCGACCGATCGGAGGACTCCTTCGTCCAGGCAGCGAATCGCGTCGAGCGCTTCGGCGAACAGCATGCGCTCCTGCATGTCGATCAGCGGCACCGCCGTGTCGGTGCCGCCGAAGGCGTCCTTCAGGCCTGGCCAGAGACCCGCCTTGCGTCCATCGACGTAGTCGTAGAACCCGGCCCCGGCCGCACGTCCCCGGCGTCCGAACTCGTCGATCATCCGGTCGGCCACCGCCGCGGCCGGATGCGTCGGCCGGCTGATCCCGGCCGCGACGGCGATGCTCTGCTCGCGGATCTCACGGAGCAGGGTCAGCGTCAACTCGTCCACGAGGGCGAGGGCGCCGACGGGATATCCCGCCTGGATCGCCGCTTGCTCGATCGATGCGGCCGGCACTCCCTCGCCGAGCAGCGCCACGGCTTCGTTGACGAACTCCAGGATGACGCGGCTGGTGAAAAAGCCCCGGCTGTCGTTGACCACGATGGGGGTCTTGCCGATCTGCCGCGCGATGTCGATCGCCTTCGCCACGGTGGCGTCGCTGGTCTTCTCGCCGACCACGATCTCCAGCAGCGCCATCTTGTCCACAGGGGAGAAGAAGTGCAGCCCGATGAAGTCCTCGGGCCTGGACATCCCCTCCGCGAGGCCGGTGATGGGCAAGGTCGAGGTATTGGAGGCGAGCACGGCATCCGGGGTGAGGTGAACGGCCGTTTCGGCGGTGACCCTTTTCTTCAGTTCGGGGTCTTCGAAGACGGCCTCGATGAGCAGGTCCGCGCCTGCGGCGTCGGCCGGGTCGATGGTCGGGTGGATCCGGGCCAGGACCTCCTCACGTCGTGCGGGCGTGATGGTTCCCCGCTGAACCGCCTTGTCCAGGATCTTCGCGCTGTAGCTCTTGCCACGCTCAGCCGCCTCCAGAGACACGTCCTTGAGCACGACCTCGAGACCGGCCTTGGCGCTGACGTAGGCGATCCCGGCGCCCATCATGCCGGCGCCGAGAACTACCAGCTTCCGGGCCTGATGCGGCGGGTGGCCCGCGGGGCGGCCGGCGCCCCGGTTGATCGCCTGCACGTCGAAGAACATCGACTTGATGATGTTCGCCGAGATCTGGCCGCAGATCAGTTCCGCGCAGTACCGCGATTCGATGGTCAGGGCGTTGTCGAAGTCCACCTGGGCGCCTTCGACCGAGGCTGAGAGCAGGTTGTGAGCGGCGGGAGCCGGCGATCCGTGGGTCTGCTTGCGCAGCACCGCGGGCAGAGACGGCAGGACGGCGGCCAGTGCCGAGTCGGCCGGAGTGCCGCCGGGGATCCGATGACCAGGTCGGTCCCAAGGCTGCGCCGGCTCTGGATTGGCCACGATCCACTCCCGGGCGGCCGTCGCGAGCTGTCCCGGATCGGCGACCAGTTCGTCGACCAGCCCCTTCTCCAAAGCGGCCCTCGGACGGAACTTCGTCCCGGTGAGCAGGATCTCCTGCAGGGCGGTCCGCAGACCGAACATACGGACCGTGCGGGTGGTCCCGCCGCCACCGGGCAACAGGCCCAGCGTCACCTCGGGAAGACCGACACTGACATGGGGCTGATCAAGCGCTATCCGGTGGTGGCAGGCCAGGGCGATCTCGTAGCCGCCGCCCAGCGCGGCACCGTTGAGGGCCGCGACGACCGGCCTGCCGAGGGTCTCCAGGCGCCGTAGGGCGGCCTTGACTCCGTCGAGCATGGCGGTGACGTCCACGAGCTGGTCCGCCGTGGCGCGCATCATCATCCCGAGGTCGCCACCGGCGAAGAACGTCTTCTTCGCCGAGGCGACGATCACGCCGGTGATGGAGTCACGCTCCGCGTGCAGGTGATCGACGAGGATCGGTAGTTCGCTGCGGAACCGGTCGTTCATGGTGTTGGCCGACTGGTCCGGGTCGTCCATCGTCACGGTGACAATGCCGTCGGCGTCCCGTTCCCAGTGGAACATCGGGTGGTCGTAGTTCGTCATCGGTGGCTCCAAGAAATCGGTGGATGCGGCGTCACAGACGTTCGATGAGGGTGGCGACGCCCATACCGCCGCCGATGCACAAGGTGACGAGCGCGCGGCGGGCCTGCCGGCGCTCGAGTTCGTCGAGCATGGTGCCGACGAGCATGGCCCCGGTCGCGCCCAACGGATGGCCCATCGCGATGGCGCCGCCGTTGACGTTGATCTTCTCCAGCGGAATGCCGAGATCCTTGGCGTATTTCAGGGGGACCGCCGCGAATGCCTCGTTGATCTCGAACAGATCGATGTCATTCACCGTGAGGCCGGTGTGGCCGAGCAGCTTGCGGGTGGCCGGGATGGGACCGGTCAGCATGATCGTCGAGTCGGCCCCGGAGGTGGCGGTGGCGACGACTCGGCCGCGGGGGGTCAGGCCGTGCTGCTGGCCGATGCGCTCGTCGCCGATCAGCACGAGAGCCGCGCCGTCGACGATGCCCGACGAGTTGCCGGCGTGATGCACGTGCTCGATCCGCTCGACCCAGTGGTAGCGCTGGAGCGCCACCGCGTCGAAACCGGCCTCGCCGATCTTGGCGAACGACGGCTTGAGCGTGGCCAGCGACTCGAGCGTCGTGTCCGGCCGCATGTGCTCGTCATGGTCCAGGACGGTGACGCCGTTGCGGTCGCGCACCGGGACGACGGACTTCGTGAAATGCCCACCGGACCACGCGGCCGCGGCGAGCCGCTGCGAGCGCTCCGCGTAGGAGTCGACGGTTTCACGGGTGAAGCCCTCGATCGTGGCGATCAGGTCAGCGCTCACTCCCTGCGGAATGAAGGACGTCGCGAAGTTCGTCTCCGGGTCGTTCATCCAGGCGCCGCCATCGGACCCGAGCGGTATCCGCGACATCGACTCCACGCCACCCGCTATCACGAGCCGATCCCATCCCGACCGAACCTTCTGCGCGGCCGTGTTCACCGCTTCCAGACCGGACCCGCAGAACCGGTTGAGCTGCAGCCCCGACACGGTGTCGGGCAGGCCGGCTGCGAGGGCGGCCGTACGGGGGAGGACCGAACCCTGGTCGCCGACCGGCGAAACGATGCCCAGGACGAGGTCGTCGATCGCGGCGGGGTCGAGATCGGGGTGCCGGGCGCGTAGCTCGTCGATCAGGCCGACGACGAGGGTGACGGGCTTGATGGTGTGCAAGGACCCGGAGCTCTTCCCCCGGCCACGCGGAGTGCGGATGGCGTCGTAGATGAACGCTTCCGGTACCGACGGTGAGTGAGACATCGCGGTGCTTCCTTCCCCGGACTGACGGGTGCGGCTATTGACGCAGACGGTAGCTTAGTGAATATTCACTAGGCAAGAATGGCGCTCGATCGCGCCGGCGCGCGGCACGGCGAGGAGAGGCTGGGTTGTGGCAACGACGACACGGAACGGTCATCGCGCCGGCGCTGCTCGCCTCGGCGCCGGGCAGCGCAGACGGCAGCTGGCGGAGACGGCGGCGCGGCGCTTCTATCGGTACGGCTACCACGCGGTCGCGCTGGCCGACGTGGCGGCGGAGGTCGGCGTCACCGCGCCGGCCGTCTACCGGCACTTCCGGAACAAGAACGCGCTGCTCGCCGGTGCCATCGATGGCGCGCTCGACGTGGTGGACGCCGCGTTCGCCGCGGCCGCGGAGTCGCTGGACGACCTCCTGTTCAGGCTGGCGGGCGCCGCCCTCGACAGGCGCGACCTCTGGGTCCTGCTGCAACGGGAGATGCGGCACCTCGGCGGTGCGGAACGCGCGAGGGTCGAGGCCCGGTTCGGCGAGTTCGTCTCCCGGTTGTCGGCACGCCTGCGGCAGGCCCGCCCCGATGCCGACCGTGGCCGGCTGAAGCTGCTCGTCACCGCGGTGCTGGCGACCATGGCAAGTGCTTCGGTCAGCGGTGTGCGCCTCCCGCGCGCCGAGTACCTTCGCGTCCTCGCCGCCGCGGCAGCCGCGGCGGCCCGCACGGAGTTGCCGCCAGCGGGCCCGCGCACCGGGCCCCCGGCTGCGCCGCACCGGCCTCAAGTCACGCTGTCCCGTACCGAGGAGCTGCTGGAAACGGCGATCGCGCTGTTCCATGAGCGTGGCTACGCGGGGGTCAGCCTGGATGACATCGGGGCGGCGATCGGGTTGTCCGGCCCGAGCATCTACCACCACTTCGCGACGAAGTCCGAGCTGCTCGTGACGGCCTTCACCCAGGCGGCGCACCGGCTCGCGCCCCAGCGGGGAGACACGTCCCTCGACGAACTGGTGCGTGGCTACATCCGCGTCGGCGTCCAGCAGCGACATCTCTTCGGCGTCTACGTGACCGAAGCGATCAACCTGCCGCAGGAGGACGGTCGCCGGATCGGCGCCGAGCTGGCCGCGAACGTCGAGGAATGGTCAGCCGCGCTACGGCTACGGCGGCCCGATTTGAGCGTGACCGAGAGCCACGCGCTCGTGTACGCGGCCCGCGGCATCGTCAACGACGTCGTCCGCGTCGGCCACCTGCACGCCCGGCCACACGTCGAGGCCGAGCTCGAGACTTTCCTTCACGCCGTCCTCAATGCGGACGTCACCCGTGATGCGACAGCCACGGAGCAACCGTCGGAGATCGCCGGCTGAGACCAGGCTTCACCCGGTGAATTCTCATCGCGTCCAAGAGCCAGAAAGGATCACCACTCGATGGCCGAGTACAAGTACCTGATCACCTCCGTCGAAGACGGCGTCGGCGTCATTCAGCTCAACCATCCGGAAAAGCGCAATGCCCTCGGCTGGGACCTGCACCACGAGATCATCGCCGCCCTGCAGGACTGGGCCGAGAACGACCGTGTGGCCGCCGTCCTGTTCGTAGGCAACGAGGATTACTTCTGCTCGGGCTGGGCACTCGACGTGCTCGACCGGATATCCGGCGAGGAGCTCACCCGCTTCGTCGACCTGGCGTGCAAGCTCATGGTGACGATCTACGACTATCGCAAGCCCACGGTCGCGGCGGTCGCCGGCATGGCACCTGGCTACGGCATGGACCTGGCGAACATGTGCGACATCACGGTCGCCTCCGAAAACGCGGCCTTCGGGTCCACGCAGGTCAAATACGCCATGAACGGCTTCTACCACGGCATGCTGCGCAAAGTAGGCGCGCAACGGGCACGCCGGATGCTGTTCACCGGCGACCCGATCGACGCGCGGGAAGCCCACCGGGCCGGCCTTGTCGATGAGGTCGTACCGGTCGGCACCGTACGGGAGAGCGGCCTTCGCCTCGCCCGGCACATCGCCGAGGCCGGCACCGAACTGACGACCGTGCTCAAGGAGGTCGCGTTGCGGTCCGGCAACATGGACCACATCGGCGCCACGGCCTACGAACTGCGCGTGACCGCCGACCTGGTCCAGCGCGGGCTGTTCACCAGGCGGCTCGGCGAAGGACTCGAAGCGCTGCGATCCGGACGGAGCAAGGCGACCGAGCGCCTCCGGCCCCGATCGTGACGTGCCCATTGCCCGTCATCGGTCTCGAACAACAGCCATCTCTTCGTTTAGTGAGTATTAACTAGATAAATTCGCCGCAGGTCCTCGCGGCTACACGCGGGGACCAGGCGCACCCGGAAGGGAGCACATCGATGACGACGGTGTCGAACTTGGCTACGGAATACCGGCATGCGGGCTACCGGGCGATCGGTCTGTGGACCGAAGACCGGATCGGTGCTCTGCTGCCCTCCCGGGCCAGGCGGTATCCGGACAAGGAGCTGTTCTGCTTTGAGGGGCGTCGCATCACGTACCGGGAGTTCGACGGCTGGACCAGGACGGTGGCCGCCGACCTGGTCCGTCGCGGTGTCCGCCGGCACGACCGCGTCCTCGTGCAGCTACCCAACTGCCTTGAGGCACTGGTCCTCCAGGTCGCGGCGTTCCGCATCGGCGCGGTCGACGTGCCCGTCGTGCCGATCTACCGTGAGCACGAGATGCGCCGCATCCTGGCCGACTGCCGGCCGGCGGTGATCGCCGCGGCGGCCGAGCTCGGCAGCCGGCGGCCAGTCGAAGAGTTCGACAACCTGCTCGCCGAACTGGGGTTGGCACCCGCGGTGCGCTATGTCGTCGGCGGGCACCGGGACGACTGGGAGCAGGTTCCGGCCGAAGAGGCCGAGGACGACGTCGAGCTGCCTGAGCCGCTGGCGGCGGAGGAACCGGCGCTGCTGCTCTACACCTCGGGGACGACCTCCGCGCCCAAGGGCGCGCTCCTGTCCAGCCAGGCGCTGTTGGCGCACATGCGTAACTTCCAGGAGGCCCTCGGCGCCGGCGAGCAGACGGTGACCCTGGCCGCGACCCCGCTGTCTCACCTCGGTGGCTTCGTGGCCGGAGTGGTGTTTCCGGCCTTCCTCGGCGGAAGGTCGGTGATCACGCGCGGCTGGCAACCCGACGAAGCACTGTCGCTCATCGAGCAGGAGCGGGTGTCCCTGATGATGGGCGCCACCGTGTTCGTCTCCGATCTGGTGGACCGCTACGAGCGAGGTCTGTCGCGCAGCCATCGTCTGCCGACCTACGCCTGCGCCGGTGCCGCGATCCCTGCCCCCCTCGTCGACCGTGCCGCTGAGGTGGGCGTCACCGTAGTGCGCGCTTATGGCATGACGGAAACGGCCGGAGTCTGCGCCATCGCCTCGTCCGGTGACCCGCTGGCCCGGCGCCGGGAATGGGACGGCCGACTCCTGCGGGGCATGGAAATCCAGGCCGTGGACGAATTCCGGCAGCCGCTGCCGCTGGGAACCGACGGCGAGCTGCGGATCAGAGGGCCGCAGCTGCTGTCCGGATACACCGATCCCCAGCTGACCAAGGCGCAGATCGACGAGGACGGCTGGTTCTATCCGGGCGACGTGGGCCGGGTCGACACCCAGGGTTGGGTGCGGATGACCGGCCGCAGCAAGGACATCATCAACCGCGGCGGGGAGAAGTTCTCGGCGATGGACATCGAGCTCGCCATCGCGTCGCATCCCGATGTCGAGGCGGTGGCGGTCACCGCTGTCCCGGACGAGCGGCTGGGGGAGGCCGTCGGGGCCTGGCTCGTCCTCAGGCCCGGGGCCGAGTGGCGCGGGCCGGAACCGCTGATCACGCACCTCGAGGCGGAGAAGCTGGCCAAGCAGAAGATTCCCACGCGCTGGCATGTGGTCGCCGAGATTCCGCGGAGCGCGGCCGGAAAGATCCAGAAGCACCGGCTGGCCAACCTCGACGACATCGTGTCGTAGAGCCGATTTCAACGAGAAGAGCGAACTTCAGCATGACGGAATTTCAGAACATCAAATCCACCGTCAAGGGTGGCGTCGGGACGATCATCTTCGACCGGCTCGACCGCCGCAACGCCCTGAGCGTGGAGCTGATGACGGACCTGAGCGACCAGCTGGACGCGTGGGCCTACGACGACGAGGTCGCCGCGGTGGTGCTGACCGGCGGTGAAGACATCTTCTGTGCGGGTCTGGATCTGGACCTGCAATCGGGATTCACCGAGGAAACCCGCGCGATCTACTCCGAAGCGTGCCTTCGGGCGTACGGCACACTGTTGGACTACCGGAAGCCGACCATCGCCGCCGTCGGCGGTCCCGCGCTCGGCGGCGGATGCGATATCGCGGTCTTCGCCGACATCCGGATCGGCAGCGAGAACGCGATCTTCGGATACCCGCAGGTCAAGTTCGGGCTCACCCCCTATTTCTCGCCCCTTTGGCGGATCGTCGGCCTCAGCCAGGCGAAGGTGCTGACGTTCTCCGGCGAACGGATAGACGCGAAGGAGGCCCTGAGGATCGGCCTCATCGATCGGCTGGCACCCGAAGGTGAGGTAGTCGGTCACGCGAGCGCCCTCGCCGCCTCCATCGCGCAGACCACCGTCAAATCGGCGGTGAACAACAAGGAGATGGCACGGACGTCCCCAGCTCTCGACCCCAACAGCGCGCTCACCTACGAAACCCTGGCCTATCGGGAAGTGATCTGGCACCCCGACGTCGTGGCCCGCATCAACGACGCCTACCGCAAGATCAAGAAGAAGTAGCGATCCCGCCGGTGATACTCGTCGAGGAGCACGATGCAGCTGTCGCAAACAGGTAGGGGTGGCGCTATGACGCCCGGCATCGGCGGAGAGCTGTTGGGAGACGCGCCGCCCACCTGTGACTTGGGTGTGGTGGAGAGACGCTTCGGCGTCGTCGGTTGCCGGGTTGATGGCAGGTTTCTGCGATCGGTGATGAGGACCGGTCCCTGGATGGACGGCTCCCATGGGCGCCAGCAGGCGGGCGCGCTGGCCGTGCTCCTCGACCACGCCTTGGGCGAAACCATTTACACCGCGAGACCGGCGGGCCACTGGTCGCTGACCACCGAGCTGGCGTGCGACATCATCGTTCCACCACCGTGGAACACGGCGACATTGCACGCCACCTCCTGGGTCCCGAGGGCGGAGGCGACAGGAGGATTCGCCCAATGCGAAGTGGCCGACGACTTCGGCACCCTCATCGCGGTGGGCGCCGCCTGGACCCAGTACGTGCCGGCCGGTGATTCCCGCGTCGCCGCAGAGCTTGTCGTGCCGACCGACGGCCCTCCGCCCGGAGCCGTGAACTTCGCCGAGCACCTGGGCGTGCGGATCAGCACGGACGACCAGCGCACCCGCGTCGAACTCCGGGATCCCGCGCGTTGGTACAACGGGTACGGCGTGCTCCACGGCGGCGTCTGGGCGAGCATGGCCGAGGTCGCGGCTGCGGAGGCGTTCGCGCGAGGCGGGGATCTTCGGACGGCTCATGTTCATGTTTCGTACCTGCGGCCCCCCGTACCCGGCGCAGCCATATCCATGATCGGTCAGCCGATACATATCGGCCGGTCGTTCGGCGTGATCCAGGTGACGGGATCAGACGACTCCGGACGTTCCTGTGTCAGCGCGACCGTGACAGGACGGCGCCGCACGGCGCAATGAGCGAACCGACGCGCTCGTGGTGAACGCCGGTCACGTAGGAGATCGCACGTTCGGCCGGATGTCCGAGGAGGAATGGACCGAAGTCGTGGATGTTCACCTGGGCGGTGCCTACACGGCCATCGCCGCCGCATGTCGCCGCTGGTGTCGTCAGCGGTGGACGGCGTCTGGGGTGTCCTGTTCGACGAGGAAGCCGCCGGATTGGTGGTGCCAGAGGCGGGCGTACGGGCCCTGGGACTGGAGGAGTTCGTTGTGGGTGCCCTGTTCGACGATGTGGCCGTGGTCGAGGACGACCAGGCGGTCCATGCGGACGACGGTGCTCAGGCGGTGGGCGACCACGAGGGCGGTGCGGTCGCGCATGAGGTGCCAGAGGGCTTCCTGGACGAGGATTTCGCTTTCGGAGTCCAGGGCGCTGGTGGCCTCGTCGAGCAGGAGGATGGGGGCGTCGCGGAGGATGGCGCGGGCCAGGGCGACGCGCTGGCGCTGGCCGCCGGAGAGTTTGACGCCGCGTTCGCCGACCAGGGTGTCGAAGCCGATGGGCAGGGCTTCGGCGAACTCGGTGACGTGGGCGGCGTGGGCGGCCCGGTGGATGTCGGCGTCGGAGGCGCCGGGCCGGGCGAAGGCGATGTTGTCGCGCAGCGACCGGTGGAACATGGCGGGTTCCTGGGGGACGTACGCGATCAGGCTGCGCAGGTCGGTCTGGCGGAGCCGGGTGATGTCCTGGCCGCCGATCAGGATCCGGCCGCCGTCGATGTCCATGAGGCGGAGCAGCAGCCGGGTGAGGGTGGTCTTGCCCCCGCCGGACCGGCCGACCAGGCCGATCTTGGTGCCGGCGGGGATGTCCAGGTCCAGGTGGTCGAACAGGAGCGGGTTGCCGGCGTGCGCGAACGTCACCCGCTCGAAGCGGACGCCGGCGTCGGCGGGGCGCAGCGGCTGCGGGTTGTCGGGGTCGGTCACGTCCGGCGGGGTGAGGAGGAGCTCGGTGAACTGGGCGGCCTCGGTCAGCACGCTCTCCATGCGACGGTAGATCTGGTTGAACTCGAACATGAAGCCGGTCGTGTTCGTGTAGTAGGTGAACGTCACCACGATCGCCTCCACGCCCAGGCCACCCCGCAGAGCCACGGCCAGGAGCAGGCCGATGGTGCTGGTGAGGATCGACATCGGGGCGACGACGGTGTCCACCCGGAGGTTGCCGTAGTCCCAGGAGCGCAGCGACAGGCGGCGCTGCTCGGCGAGCCTGGCCCGGTGCTCGACGGCCTCGCGGTCCTCGGCGGCGAACGCGCGGACCGTCTCCATGTTGGCCAGTACGTCGGCGACGTGCCCGGACACGCGTACCTTGGCGGCCTCACGCTCGTCCACCAGCGCCTGGCGGCGGCGGATGAGCGGGGCGACGAGGAACCCGGTGACGATGATGAGGCCCACGAGCACGAAGACCAGCAGCGGGTGGTACTGCCAGAGCACCACCGAGGCGAACGCCAGCGGCACCACCTTGGCCATGATCGAGAACGTGAGCGTGTCGGCGAACTCCTCGAACCCGCTGGAGAAGCTCAGCACCCGCTTGGTCAGCGAACCGGCGAAGTTGTCGTGGAAGAACGCGGCGTCCTTGGCCAGCAACTCGTCCATGCCCACCACGCCGAGCCGCTCGATGCCCCGGGCGTCGGTGCGGTTCAGGAAGTGCAGGCCCACCCGCCAGAGTGCCTCGCCGATGAGCAGCAGCGCGCCGAAGACCAGCACGTACGGCATGAGCACCCCGACGGTGCCGTCCCCGCCACCGGCCAGATGCCCCACGAGCGCGCCCACCGCCAGCGGCGCCAGGTAGAACAGGCAGATGTTCCCCAGCGCCGGAAAGATCAGCGCGGGTGCCGCGACCCGCCACTGCTGGCGCAGTTCCCGGTTGTAGTACCGCAGCGCCAGCAGGACGGCCGACCTCCGGGCCGACGGTTTGTCTCCCGGGGAGTCAAGTGATCCGACCATAGCCATTCGCCCCCTGAATACCGGCCCGCCGTGGCCATGGTGCACCAGGGCGTACGGAAGGAGCGAACGATTTTCCGCCGGGAAAGCTCAGCCGGGAATCAGGGTGGACCTCCCGTTCTCCACCGTGTACGAGACGCTGGTGCTGACCGGCGCCTGGCGAACCTCGATGGTGTCCACGACGCGTACGTCGGTGCGCCAGGCGTGGCGCCGCACATCGCACCGCAGATAGCCCCGCTTGAGGCCGTCGAAGTACCGGACATGCGGGTTGAAGACCGGATTGGCGGCCTTGATGGGGGCGTCGAAGGCCACCGGAAAGTCCGAGCTGATCGACGTGGCGACCAGCTCCACGGCTACCGAGGGCGATTCGGGCCGGTCGAAGTCCACCTTCAGCTCGCTCAGCCAGGTCGAATGGATGTCACCGGCGAGGACCACCGGGTTGGAGATCCTGGCGTCCGCCAGCAGCTGCAGCAGGCGGGTGCGCTGGGGGGCGTAGCCGTCCCACTGGTCCAGGTTCGCCAGCACCGGCGGCTGCTGGCCGGTGGGGTTGGGGAACAGCGTGCGGGCCATCATGACCTGCTGGGCGACCACATTCCAGCGCGCGTGCGAGCGGAGCAGCCCGTCGGCGAGCCAGCGTTCCTGCGCCTCGCCGGTCAGCGTGCCGGCGGTGTTCCCCGTGCCGGCCGTCGGCGGGCCGAAGTCGGTGGGGAAGCCGCCGGGCTGGTCCGTACGGTACTGCCGCGTGTCGAGCACGTTGAAGCGGACCAGCCGGCCGAAGTCGAAGCGCCGGAAGATACGCAGGTCGGCGCTGCCCGGGCGTAAATCGGCCCGGATGGGCATGTGCTCGTAGTACGCCTGGTAGGCGCTGGCGCGCTGCGCGGCGAACTGCTCGGGTGTCTGCTTGGCCGGGCCGGTGTCGTCGATCTCATCGGTCAAGGTCGCGTAGTTGTTCTCGGTCTCGTGGTCGTCCCACGTGACCACCCACGGGAAGGAGGCGTGGGCGGCGCGCAACGCCGGATCCGACTTGTACTGCGCGTGCCGCTGCCGGTAGTCGTTGAGCGTGCTCAGCTGGTCGAGCCCCGGTGTCTCCGGCGTCGTGTGGGCGCGGTCGGGGAAGCGGCTGCGCGGGTCGTACTCGTAGATGTAGTCGCCGAGGTGGAAGACCACGTCGAGGTCCTCCTCGGCCAGGCCCCAGTACGCGGGCCAGTACCCGTTCTGGAAGTCCTGGCAGTTGACGATGCCCAGCCGCAGCCGGGACAGATCGGTCCACCGGTCCGCCGCCGTCTTGGTACGGCCAACGGGGCTGATGTCGCCCAGGGCCTTGAATCGGTAGAAGTACTCGCGACCCGGCTCCAGCCCTGTCACGTCGACATGGACCGAATGGGCGAGTTCAGGGCCGGCCAGGGCGACGCCGGAGCGGACCGGGCGGCGGAACCGCTCGTCGCGGGCCACCTGCCAGCTCACGGGCACCGGTCGGGACGAGAACGCGGCGCCGGCGAGGTCGCGGACCAGGCGCGTCCACAGCACGACCTGATTCGGTAGCGGATCACCGCTGGCGACGCCGAGCAGGAACGGGTCAGCCGTCTGCCCGGCGTGGGCCGCGGCGGGACTGCTGCTGAGGGAGGGCAGGAGGGTCGCGCCGGCGACGGCGGCCGCGCCGCCGAGCAGGTGGCGGCGGCTGAGCTCAAGAGCGGGCATGCCGATCACTATCGCCGCGCTGTTCGTCGCCGCGACGAACAGCGCGGGAACATCGAGCGAGCCACGCGCCACGCCCCGGAAACGGCGCTGGCCGTCTACAACGTTGGGGCGGCGGTAAGTGGCTTAATTGCCACCTGGGGTCTCATGGTCGTCCGCGGCCAGGTATTCGGCCAGTACGACGGCCTGATTGATCTGCGGGTTCTTGGCGCTGTACAGCAGGGTCACCGTCGGGTGCGCTTGGCCGAGCTGCCGGAGCGTGGCGACTGCCGGGTTGCTGTCGAGCTCGGCGGCATAGCGATCGGAGAACTCGGTAAAACGATCGGCTCGGTGGTCGAACCAGGTTCGCAGTTCTGTGCTCGGCGCCACCTCCTTCAGCCACAGGTCGATATGGGCTTCCTCCTTGGACACTCCCCGCGGCCACAGGCGGTCGACCAGAACTCGGAAACCGTCACGGGGATCCACCTCGTCGTAGATCCGCTTGATGAGGAAGGGCACGTCTCCATCGTCTCACCTGCGGAGCCGCCGCCCGTAGCGGCTTGCGTAAAGGGGGAGTCACATACCCTGCCTCCCCGAGATTGTCACCCGTAGCGTTGACACATGCCACCCACGCGAAGCCTCCGCACGATCAGTACGGCCGCCGCCCTGTCAATCGCGCTCATCGGGCTCAGCGCCTGCACGAGCGAGGGGGACGCCAGCGCGACGGGATTGCCGCCTGCTAAACCCTCCACCTCGCCCGAGCTCTCCTCGACCGGACAAAGGGGAGTCGGGCCGCTCGCCCCGGTTCCGCTCGAGGTCGCCGGCGGAGTCGACGCGGGCGCGGCGGGCGGCCGCTCGCTGAACCTGCCGGCTGGCTGGACCGCGGAGGTGTGGGCGAATGTCCCGGGGGCGCGCCTGGCGGCGTGGGCGCCGGACAAGCGCCTGGTCGTCTCGACCGGGGACCGCAGGGTCGTGTCGATCCTCACGCCCGGCGCCGCGGGGCAGGCCCCGGCCGTGGCGACGTTGCTGGACGGCCTGGACAACCCGCAGGGGCTCGCGTTCACCCAGCAGGACGGGCGGACGATCCTCGTCGTCGGTGAGAAGACCCGGCTGGTCGCCTTCGACTACGCCGACGGCGCCGTGTCGAACCGCCGCGTGATCATCGACGGGCTGCCCGGCGGCGGCCACGGCAGCAAGGCGGTGGCTGTTCAGGACGGGATCGTTTACTACAACGTGGGCTCGGGCACGAACCGCGACCCGGTCGACCGTACCTCCGTCCCGGAACGCGGCACCGTCGCGCGGGTCGGTCTGGACGGGACCGGCAACCGCACGATCGCCACCGGAGTCCGCAACGGCTTCGGCCTGTCCTTCGCCCCGGACGGCACACTCTTCGTGGCGGTCAACCAGGCCGACAACCAGCCCTACCCGTTCCGGGACGATACCGGGCAGTATGGGCAGACGGTTCGGGCGTACATCAACGAGAACCCGGTCGAGCAGGTCTCGCGCGTCACGCCGGGCACCGACCTGGGCTGGCCGTACTGCGTGCCCGACACCCGTGGGAGCCGCGACCTGCTGAACCTGCCGTACGTGAACGACCCGATCAACAACCCGGACGGCCGGGCGCTGGACTGCGGCAGCATCGGCAGGACGATGGTCGGCCTGCCCGCGCACAGCGCCCCGCTCGGGCTCGCGTTCACCCACGACTCCACGCTGCCGGAGCCGCTGCGGAACGGGGCGCTGATCACGGCGCACGGCTCCTGGAACCGGCAGCCGCCCCGTCCGCCGTATGTCGCCTACAGCGCCTGGGACAGCGCGACGAACACTCTCGGCGTGCCGGTGGAGCTGGTCACCGGGTTCCAGGACGCCAACGGCTCCCGGTGGGGCCGCTCGGTGACCGCCGTGCCGGGACCGGACGGATCGATCTACCTCACCGACGACAAGGCCGGCCTGGTCTACCGGCTGACGCCCGGCGGCTGACCTCGGCCGGTGAGTATTCCACTGATCGCCACCGACTGTTATCGTCAATCCGACGATTATGGAGGTCGTGGTGACCGATGTGCTGGGGCCCCTGCTGGAGCCCGCGATCACCCTCGGCGGGGTGCCGATGAGCTGGGCGGAGGTGCTCGGGTTCGCGACGGGGGTGCTCACCGTCTGGCTGGTGGTCCGCCAGCATGTCTGGAACTGGCCGATCGGGGTGGCGAACGTCGTCCTGCTCGGGCTCGTGTTCCTGACCTCCGGCCTGTACGCGGACGCCGCGCTGCAGATCGTCTACGTCGCCCTCGGCCTCTACGGGTGGTGGCAGTGGCTGTACGGCGGGACCGGGCGGACCTCGCTCACCGTGACCAGGACCGGTCGCGCCGAGTGGACCTGGCTCATCCTCGCCGGCGTCGCCGTCACCGCGCTGCTCACGGCCGTGCTGTCCACGTGGACCGACTCGGTCGTGCCGTTGTGGGACGCTTTGACGACCGCGCTGTCCCTGATGGCGACGTACGGCCAGTGCAGGAAGCTGCTGGAGTCATGGTGGCTGTGGATCGCCGCTGATCTCCTCTACATCCCGCTTTATGCGTACAAGGAGCTCTATCTCACCAGCGCCCTTTACGTGATCTTCCTGGCGTTGTGCGTCGCCGGGCTGCTCGCCTGGCACCGCGATCTGGCATCCCGGCAGATCCCGGTGCCCGCCTCATGACCGGATTCGCGCACGGTCTCGTCATCGGCAAGTTCTATCCACCCCACGCCGGTCACCACCACCTCATCGACACCGCCGCCGACCGCTGCGCGCTCGTCACGGTGGTCGTGGCCGCCTCCAGCGTGGAGAGCATCCCGCTGGCCTGGCGTACGGCATGGCTGCGGGAGGCGCATCCGCAGCCGCACGTGGTGATCGCGCCGGTGGTCGACGACATCGAGGTCGACTACGACGACCCGGAGATCTGGGCCGCGCACGTCGAGGTGTTCCGGCACGCGCTGGCGCTGGCCCACGGCGCGGCGGGCCCCGGGATCGACGCCGTGTTCTCGTCCGAGGCGTACGGCCCCGAACTGGCCCGCAGGTTCGCGGCCGAGCACGTGGCGGTCGACCCCGGGCGGGAGCGCCACCCGGTGAGCGGGACCCTGGCGCGGGCGGATCCCGTGGCCGCCTGGCCCTGGCTGGCCCCGCCCGTGCGGGCGTATCTCGCCTGGCGCGTCGTGGTCGTGGGCGCCGAGTCGACCGGCACGACCACGCTCGCCCGCGCGCTGGCCGCGCACTACGCGGATCGCGGCGGCGTCTGGGCCGCCACCCGGTGGGTGCCCGAGTACGGCAGGACGTACTGCGAGGAGAAGCTGGCCCTGGCCCGCCGGTCGGCCAAGGCGGCGGGGGAGCCCGAGCCGTGGCTGGACGACCTGCGGTGGGCGCCGGAGGAGTTCAGCCTGATCGCGGAGAGGCAGCTCGCGTGGGAGGACGCGGCCGCGCGGGTGGGGTCCCCGCTGCTGTTCTGCGACACCGACGCGCTCAGCACGGCCCTGTGGCACGAGCGCTATCTCGGCACGGTGAGCCAGGACGTCGTGGGTGTCGACGAGCGGGCCCGCCACGATCTGTGGATCCATACGAGCGTGGACGGCATGCCGTTCGAGCAGGACGGCTGGCGCGACGGCGAGCACATCCGCCACGGCATGGACCGGCGGTTCCGCGCGGAACTCGCCGACCGCGGCCTGCCGCACCTCGTCGTCAGGGGCCCGCACGAGGAGCGCCTGGCCGCCGCGGTCCAGGCGGTGGACACCCTCGTCGCCACCGGCCGCCCGTTCGCGCCACCGCTCTGACACCTCCACACTGGATCACATGGTCTTTCGCGTGACATTCGTGTGTACGGGCAACATCTGCCGTTCCCCGATGGCCGAGCACATCGTCCGGCGGTGGCTCGCGGAGGAAGGGCTGGAGGTGGAGGTGGACAGTTCGGGCACGCACGGGTGGCATGCGGGCAATCCGGCCGACCGCCGTACGGTGGCGGCGCTCCGCCGGGCCGGGTACACCTCGGCGCACGCGGCGCGCCAGTTCCGCCCGCTGTGGTTCGACCGGTACGACTTGATCATCGCGCTTGACCGGGGACACCACCGGGACCTGCGCTCGATGGCCCGTACGGAACCGCAACGCGAGAAGGTGCGCCTCCTCCGCGAGTTCGACCCCAGCGCGGACTCCCTGGACGTGCCGGACCCCTACTACGGCGACCGCGCCGATTTCGAACGCGTACGCGCGCAGATCGAAGCGGCCATCCCCGGTCTCATAGCCGCGATTCGCACTCAGCAGCCTTCCGCCGCGCCAAAATGAGACTTCGCGCCCGTCCGTCCTTACCAATATGTGGGGTTTGCTGACGCGGCTGCGAACCCTTGGGGGCCCAGGCATTCAGCCGATGGCGGGGTATCCCCAGGTCGCTTCCATGAGTACGGCGCGCTTGGTTTCCCCTTCGCGATTCATGAAATCGCAGGTGCAAGGTATTCCGGATTAGCGTGTGGCAAGCGCGCGTATACGAGGAAATATAGCTTGGGCCGTCTGCCGCTAAATCCGTACCGGCTTGTCTGGACGCCATTCGACGCCCGTGTGAATGATGGATTCGCAAACGTCAGGCGAATCCAGGAGGAGACGCTCATGGAGCGTAAGCGACTGTCACTGCTGGCCGCAGCACTCTTCGGAGCCGCGACTCTGGTGATGGGCCAGGTATCTGAAGCGTCAGCCAGCCAGATTCCAGCGAACACGACATCCATCGGCGCCTCAACTGTCACATCGATGAACGCGGAATCCCCGCTGAAGCCACCGCCTGGTCACGGCCACGACAACGGCCACGGTCACGGGCACGGCCACGGTCACGGCCATGGTCATGGTCACGGGCACGGCCACGGTCACGGCCATGGTCACGGGCACGGTCACGGGCACGGCCATGGTCACGGGCATGGGCATGGGCATGGCCACGGTCACGGCCATGGGCATGGCCACGGGCACTAGGGCTTAGGCCTCACTCCCCGTCCCGCTGCGCGGGCCGGGGAGTGGTCTCGGCGCCGATGGCTCGGCTGCTGGCCAACGGTCAGGATGGCCTGAGCCCCGTTGCATGATCCGCATCAGCCGCCGCCGAAGGGCTGCCAGCGCTACGATCTCGGATGCTCATGCATGGAGGAACTGTTCGATGTCACAGCGCTCGGCCATCGCCCGTCGGCAGCAGGACCTGGGCTCGTCGACATCGACCTGCGCGGGCATCTGCGCATCCTCCCAGAGGACAGATGGCCACCGGCGCAGCCGCCCGCCGCACAAGCATTCCTGCTGACCGGTCCCCAGGAGGAACCGCTGGGCACGTGCCGACGCACCACCGGAGTCTTCCGGGAGCGCCCGTACCCGCCGAGGCAGCCGGTGACCCTCCTCGGCTGCCGTCCTGAGGCACCTCTGCAGGCCCTGCTGGAGCGGACATCTCCCCAGCGGCGCCACCTGCAGGCAACGATCTACGCCGTCGACGACGCCGGTCTGGCCGTGGCGACGCAGGACCTGCTCGACCTCCTCACCGACGACGGAGTCGATGTCGACCTGCGCTGAACGCAGGCCGACAACCGTACCGACGCTCCACTGACGCCCTTTTCGCTTCCCCGCTGAAGGAGCCAGGTCACCCGGTCCGGAATCACGCAAGCCCGCTATGACGAATGGTCTATGGATCGCTGTTCCGCTACGTTCATCCCGTAGTCCGGCGCGATACGAGGGAGTACGCATGCTTCGCATCATGGTCACGGCTGGCGCTTCGATGCAGGAGTCCGCCGCGCTCTGAGCCTGTCCTCCTTGCCTCGAAGCGGATACGGCCACCGACCGTTTCCTCTCGAGGAGCCTTCTTGCGTGCCCTCAAGCCCGTGCCCCTTGGCACGGATTTCGTCAAACTCTGGACGGCCTCAGCCGTCTCCAACCTCGGTGACGGCGTCACGATGGTGGCCGGGCCACTGCTCGTCGCCTCACTCACCGACGATCCTTCACTGATCGCCGGCGCGGCCTTCGTCCAGACCCTGCCCTGGGTGCTGTTCGCCGTGCTCAGCGGGGCCTTCGTCGACCGGTACGACCGGCGACGGCTGATCATCGCCGTCAACCTGTTCCGGGGCCTCGTCCTCGGACTGCTGGCGGTGCTGGTCTCGACCGGCCATGCCTCGGTTCCGCTGGTGTACGCCGCGTTCTTCCTGTCGGCGACAGGCGAGACCCTGGCGGACACCGCCGCCGGAGCCCTCATCCCCGACGTGGTGCCCGAGGAGCGGCTGGCGACGGCCAATTCACGCCTGTACGCGACGTTCACGATCGGCAACCAGTTCGTGGCCAAGCCACTCGGTGCCTGGCTCTTCGTCGTCGCCGTCGCCCTGCCCTCAGGTTTCGACGCACTCACCTTCCTGGTGGCGGCGGCGCTGATCGCCGCGATCAGGCCCGGCGCGGCCCGGCAGGCCCAGGGCGCGGTCCATCCGTCCATCGGTCACGACATCCGGGAGGGCGTGACGTGGCTGTGGCGGCATGACCTGCTTCGAACACTCGCGGTCTCGATGGGGATCGCGAACATCGGGTTCAGCGCGGCGTTCGCCGTGTTCGTGCTCTACTCCCAGCAGCGCCTGGGCCTGTCGGAGATCGGCTACGGCCTCCTGCTGACGGCCTTCGCCGTCGGCGGGCTCCTGGGCAACGTGCTCATCAGGCCACTCTGGACCCGTTTCGGAGCAGTACGGCTACTCCGGGCTGGGCTGCTCATCGAGGTCCTGACCCACCTGACGCTCGCGACGACCCACCAGCCCCTGGTGGCCGCCACGATCATCACGGTCTTCGGAGCACACACCACGGTGTGGGGCGTGATCGCGACGACTCGCCGGCAGGAGGCGGTACCCGATCGGCTGCGGGGCCGGGTCGGCGGCGTCTACGCCCTGTTCGACGCGACAGGAACAGCGGTCGGCCTGCTGGTCGGCGGCGCACTGGCCCAGACGCTGGGGCTCACAGCACCGTTCTGGCTCGCCACAGCCCTGACGGCGCTCGTCGCAGTCATGGCCTGGCACCCGCTCCGGCAAGCCGCAGGCTGATGATCTCGGTCCGGCCCTACCGAGACGGCAGGACCGGACCGACCCGCCGTCAGCGGGTGGTCTTGGTCGTGCCCGATGGCGACCACCCGCTGCCCCGCGAGCTGAATCACACGGTGCTCTGCCGATCCTGGGCGGTCGCGACGAGTTCGTGGACTGCGGAGACGACGAGCCTGCGGAAGTCCGCAGGGGTCTTGCCGGGATAGGTCGACTCGGGGGAGCCGGGGCTGCCGAGTGCGGAGAGCTTGAGGACCAGGGCGAGGATCTCCTCGGGGGAGCGGTCGGCGCGGACGGTCCCGCGTTCCTGGGCCGCCCGGATCGCGGCGATCTTCTGGTACACCGACTCGGAGCCCGCGGGGGAGACGGTCTCGGTGGAGAGCCCTTCGAGCTGGGCCCAGCTGATCAGGCGCAGGTTCTCCGGATGCCGCTGATGGTGGTCGAACAGCCGCCCCGCGTAGCCGGGCAGGTCGTCGGCGTCGAAGGGGACCCCGCTCGCCGTCTGCCGGGTGACCTCTTCCCGGGTCGCCGCGTACAGGGCGTTCTTGTCGCCGTAGTAGGCGTATAGCAGCTGTTTGTTGCATTCCGCGGCTTCCGCGATCCGGTTGACCCTGGCGCCGGCGACCCCATAGCGGGCGAACTCGTGGCGGGCGGCGTCAAGAATGCGCTGCCGGGTGGCGTCTGCGTTGCGTATGCTCACCCGCTCACCATATCCAACCGGTTGGTTGCAAGAGGGCAAGGGATTGCGTACCGTATGTATCCAACCGTTTGGTTAGATCTGATGAGAGTAGCCGAGCTGTGTCCGAACCTGATCTCCGTCCCAGCCCTGCCAGGAAGAGTCGCCGCCGATGGCTGATCGGGCTGGCCGTCGCCTTGGCCGTCCTGATCCCCGCCGGCACCCACCTGGCCCTCACCTACGGCAACCGCCCCCTCGCCGCGACCGCGGCCCAGCGCACCACGATGAGCGATGAGGCGGCAAGGTTCCTGGCGGGCATGCGACCCTTGTTCCTGCCCGACGCGCTCACCTCGGTGCTGGTCACGAGAGAGCGGCTCATCCAGGAACGGGAGAACTTCACCGCCACGGAGAAGATCGTCGAGGATGAGCTGATCGCCCGGTACGGCCTCACCCTCCACCGGGAGACAATCGGGGGAGTACCCGTGACGGTCGTCACTCCTCCCGCGATCGCCCCGAACCGGCGGGACCAGATCGCGATCAACATCCACGGCGGCGGATTCTTCCTGGGCACCGCCCGGGACCGCGTCGGCCTGCTGATGGCCCGCGAACTCGGCGTGCGCGTCTACTCCATCGACTACACCCTCGCGCCGGAGGCCATATATCCGCAGGCGGTGAACGAGATCCTCGCCGTCTACCGGGAACTCGTCCGCCGTTACGACCCCGCGAACATCGTCGGCGTCGCCAGCTCGGCCGGGGGCAACCTGCTCACCGCGACCGTCCTCGCGGCCAAGGCCGAAGGGCTGCCGATGATCGCCGCGCTCGGGCTGTTCACCCCGGTGACCGACCTCACCGGCGTCGGCGACAGCATCGTCGCCAACGACCGCAGGGACGGGCTCGTCGCCAACCTCCGCGTCGAGGTCCCCGCCCGCTTCTACGCCGGGGACGAACCTCTCGACTCACCTGGCCTCTCCCCGGTCTACGCCGACTACAGCGCCGACTTCCCGCCCACCGTGCTCACCACCGGCACCCGTGACCTCAACCTCAGCGATATCGTCCGCCTCACCTGGCGGCTCGACGACGCCGGGGTCCAAACCAGGCTGCTGGTCTCCGAGGGCATGTGGCACGGCTTCCACTGGGAACCTGTACTCCCCGAGGCGATTCAGGCCCGCACCGCCGCCGTCAAGTTCCTGCACGACAAGCTCGACAGATCCTCCCGTTGAGCTACCAGGTCTGGGCCCAGGCAGGGGACGGCGCTGGGTCGGGGATGAGGTCGCGCAGGTCCTGGGACCAGGTTTGCGTCCACGCGCCGGACTGTCGCTCGATGATCTTGACTTCGCCGTCGCGGGTGGCCATGAGCAGTCGGCCCTCGCTGTCCCAGTCGGCCCAGGCCGCCTCGGGCAGCGGCGTGAGGGTGCCGTCGTCCTCCTCGCGCAGGTAACTGACCTGTACGCCCTCGATCCCGTGCTGCTGGAAGTCGGTCCCGGTGTGGGCCAGCACTAGCGCGCGGTCGCCGCCCGGCTGGATGCGGCCGATGAGTACGGCTTCGCGCAACTCGGGGGGCATCCGATCCGCCGCCCCCTCCAGGGGGGACCAGCCGCGTTTGTACTCGTTCTGCAGGTCCCGGTAGGTCCAGTCGGTGGTGAGGCCCTGCACGACCGCGTCGTACGGGTGGCTGCCGTGGAAGGGCTGCTTCTCCATCGAAGCGGAGATCGTCAGGCTGTTGTCGGCGGCGAACTCGCAGCCGCCGGTCCAGGTGCCGTAAGTGCGCCAGGCCGCGAGCGCGGTAAGCCACGGCGCCTTGGATACGGCGAAATAGGCGTCCCAAGGGGGCTGCCCGTCCCCGAATGCGAAATACCCGAGAAGCTTCCCGTCGGGCGATATGTCGCACCGGCGCGGATAGAGCGTCCCGCGAAACCAGGCGCCGGGTCTCACCTCGGGAAGCCGCAGGTCCCACTCCAGCAGGTGCCACCAGCTGGACGGACCACGGCGCATGATCAGCGCGACGGGCGCGGCCGTGGCGACGAGCACGTAAAGACGGCAGGGCGGGGCAGAGGTGGTCATCAGGCGGCTCCCCGGAGATTCGGCATCCTGACGGTAGCCCCTGAACGACCCGGACTGCGAGCTGTTTCCGGTCAGGCTGCGGCGGCCCGCAGGAGTAGTTCCGCGAGTTCGGCGGGTGCCGTGACCATCGCCTCGTGGCCGGTGGCGAGCTCGTACACCGGCCAGCCGCGGGCGGCGGCTCGCTCGGCGTGCGGGGTGAACACGCGCATCCAATCGGTGCACTCGATGAACGCGCCCAGCACCTGGTCGCCCTTGCCGGTCAGCCGCAGCGGCTCGGTGTAGGTGAGCCACGGGTGCGGGGTGGGCCGGGGGGAGTGCCGGGCTCTGGCCCGCGCCGTACGCTGGCACACCGAAAACCGGGTGGCCCTCAGCGGCCACAAGACCGTAGTCCTACGCTGACCGCCGCCCCTGCGAACCTTGGTTCTGGGCCGCCCATTGGAGGGGCGGCCCAGACGCCGTTTATCAGTCCTCGTCGCTTTCTTCCTCTTCGTCTTCGAAGATCTCTTCGATGATTTCACCGGCCACGAGCCCGCCGACTACGCCCGCGGCACCGGCGGCCGCGACCGCACCCCAGCCTGGTCCGCTGCGGTGCTCATGGTGGTGCTCATGGTGGTGGTCGCCGTAGCCGTCGTGGTGGGGAATGTGGTGGCCGCCGGCTCCGTACTGGGCGAGTCCGATCAGCCAGCGGTCGATCTCGCCGGCCCAGTCGGTGCGCAGGGCTTCGTCGTGGCTGAGGTGGAAGCGGCCGACGGCGTCGCCGGAGTGGCCCGAGCGCGTGTCGGCCTCCAGGATGACCTCCAGCCCGGTCGCGCTGGCCACGAACGTCAGCTCGATCTCGTTGACGTGGCTCGCGTGCTGGGCGGGCGGGTAGAACTCGATCTCCTGGTAGAACGGGAGTTCCTGGCGGGTGCCGAAGACCTGGCCGGCTTCGAGGTCGGCTGACTTGAACTGGAAGCCGAGCTGGATCAGGGCGTGCAGGACCGCGCTCTGGGAGGGCAGCGGCTCGACCGCGATGCTGTCCAGGTCACCCTTGTCGACGGCCTTGGCGATGGCCAGCTCGGTGCGCACCCCGAGCTGCATGCCGTGCAGCTGCTGGCCGCCGATCTCGCTGATCGGCGTTTCGAACGGGATCGGGGTCTGGAAGTCGATGGCCCGCTCCTCGCCCTTGCGCAGGATGAAGGGACCGGAGGCCTGGAAGCGGAAGAACTCCCCGAGCCCGCTGCCTTCGCCGTCGCCGTGCTCGATCTCCACCCGCGCCACCAGGCCCAGGGTGATGTGCTCGATCTCGGCGTCGAAGTCGCCGCCCTTGAGCCGCACCTGCCCGGCCAGCGATCCGCCGGGCTGGATCCGGGACACGGCCAGGACCGTGTCCACCGAGGGTGCGCCGACGCCGAAGGCTCCGAGCATCCGTTTGAAGACCACCGTTGCTTCTCCTGTCACGTTGGACGATGGTGCATGCCGGAGGGCCAAACGATCATCTCGGGCGGGAGGTTCCGGCGATCGGGCTCGGATGGGTGACAGTTTCCTCGCCAATCGTTGTCACCAGACGGAACGCACAGCGCCGCCTCTTCGTTCTTCTGCCCGACGGCCTGTTCGACGTGTTCAAGTGGGAGCAACGATCCTCGTGGGAAAGTGCGGTACCGGACACGTCGTCAGCGACATCGAGAAGAACCAGGTGGTGGAATCCGTGTCACCGGATGCCAGGGTCCGTAACCGCAGGCGGATACGAGCCGGGGTGTCGAGGTGAGCGTCGCGCTCGGCCTGCTGGCGGTTCTCGTGCTGACGCTGGCCACCGGTTACTTCGTCGCGCAGGAGTTCGCCTTCGTCACCGCCGACCGGCTGGCCCTGTCGCAGCAGGCCGCCGGCGGCGACAAGAAGGCCGCCAAGGCGATCAAGGTGATGGAGCGGCTGTCGTTCATGCTCTCCGGCGCGCAGCTGGGCATCACCGTCACCGCGCTGGTGGTCGGCTTCATCGCCAAACCCGCGCTGGCCGAGTTGATCGCGCCGGCCCTGGAAGCGGTCGGCCTGCCCGCCCCGATGGTGGGCGGCGTCGCCCTGGCGCTCGGCTTCATCCTGGCCACGATCATCCAGATGGTGCTGGGTGAGCTCGCGCCCAAGAACTGGGCGCTGGCCAGACCCGAACCGCTGGCTCGCACGCTGGCCGGCTCCACCCTCATCTATTTGATGATCGCCGGGCCGATCATCAAGCTGTTCGACACCGCCGCCAACAAGCTGCTGCGCGCGGTCGGCATCGAACCGGTCGAGGAACTGCACCACGGCGCCACCTTGGAGGAGCTGGGCCACATCATCGGCGAATCGCAGGCCCACGGTCATCTGCCCGGCAGCCAGGGCGACCTGCTCGAGCGGGCGCTGGCCTTCTCCGAGCACACCGCCGGCCAGGTGATGCGGCCCCGCGTGGACGTCGTCAGCGTCAACGCCACGGCCACCGTGGCCCAGCTGGACGGCATCCTCGCCGCCCACGGTCACACCCACTACCCCGTCCTGGGCGAGCGGGTGGACGACGTCGTCGGCATCGTCGGCCTGCGCGAACTCGTCAAGGTCGCCCCGGCCGACGCCGCGTCCACACGGGTGGCCGATATCGCCCGCCCGGTGCTGGTGGTGCCGTTCTCGGCGTCGCTGCCCGACCTGGTCACCCAGATGCACCAGCGCGGCGAGGAAGTCGCCTGCGTTCTGGACGAGCACGGCGGCCTGGCCGGTCTGGTCACCTGGGAGGACGTGGCCGAGGAACTCGTCGGCGAGATCGCCGACGAGAACGACCTCGACGACCCCCTCGCCGTACGGCGGGGACAACGCTGGGAGCTGGACGCCGGGCTGCGGGTTGACGAGATCGCCCTGGAGACCGACCTGGAACTGCCCGATGAGGACGACTACGACACCCTTGCCGGGTTGATCCTGGCGCGCCTGGGCCGCTTCGCCGTGGTGGGCGACGTCCTGGCCGTGGAGCTGGCCCCGACCCTGGAGGCGGAGGCGCCCACCCACGTCGAGATCGAGGTGCTGAGCCTGGACCGGCACGTACCCGAACGAGTCAGGCTCACCCCCGTCCGTCATGACCGCCAGGAGCGCACCTCGTGAACCTGTCCACCGGGCTCCTGCTCACCCTGCTCCTGCTGATCGGCAACGGCTTCTTCGTCGCCGCCGAGTTCGCGCTGGTGGCCGCCAAACGACACCGGCTGGAAAAGGCCGCGGCCCAGGGCAGCCGCGCGGCCGCCGCCGCGCTCGCGGGCATCAAGGAGCTGTCGCTCATGCTCGCCGGGGCGCAGCTGGGCATCACCTTGTGCTCGCTCGGCCTGGGCGTGGTCTCAGAACCGGTCATCGCCGGCACCCTCACGCCCCTTTTCCACACCATCGGCCTGCCTGAGGCCGCCGCGCACGCCGTCGCCTTCGTCATCGCCCTGGCCCTCGTGACGTTCCTGCACATGGTCATCGGCGAGATGGCGCCCAAGTCCTGGGCCATCGCCCACCCAGAACGCTCCGCCACCCTGCTCGCGCCGCCATTCCGCGCCTTCACCGTGGTCGTCCGGCCGCTGCTGCGCGTCCTGAACAGCGTCAGCAACGGCCTGCTGCGCCTGGTTCGCGTCCACCCCCGGGCGGACGGCGAGGCCAACCCCCGCACGCCGCAGCAACTGCAGCACCTGGTGGAGGAATCACGCAGGCTCGGCCTCATCGAAAGCGACGACCACGCCGTGCTCACCCGGGCCCTGCACGCCCCCACCGCCAAGATCGCTCCGCTCGTCGTCGCGGTGGCCGACATCGTCGGAGTGCAAGGGGGCGCGTCCGCGCAGGATGTGATCGACACCTCGGCCGCCACCCGCCGTACCCGCCTGATCGTCTGGGACGACCAGACGCCGATCGGCGTCGTCCACGTCCGCGACGCCTATCTCGCCCGCAGAGCGGCCCGGCCCGTCCCAGCCCGTCGGCTGTCGCACCAGACACCCACTCTCACACCCGGCACCTCGATCACCGACGCGGTCACGACCCTGCGCGCCGCCCACAGCCAGCTCGCCCTCGTCCGCACCGCCGACGGCGCCCTGGAGGGCCTGATCACCCTCGACGACTTGCTGACAACCCTCCTCATCCCCGCCTGACCCCGCCGGGGGAGGTCGCCGCGTTCGCGGCACGACTGGCCGTTCTGGCGAGCCTGCTCGTCGCGGCCAGGTTCAGGCTGCCGGCTGGAGCTGCCGTGGGCTCCGGCGGACGCTTAAGGCGTTGCCTCCTCTTGGATCACTCCAGGTGAGTGGCAGCGCCTTCCATTGCTTCCATGTTTATACATAGAGTAACTGGCTATGTACCTTACGTAATCATCGCAGGTCAAGTACCAGGACTTGACCATCCGACGGGTTCGGGCCCACGGACGCGATGCAAGCGAAGGGAGACATTCCCATGGGAAAACGAATCGCCGCCTCAATGATCGTCTGTGCCGCGGGCTGGCTCACGGTCGCCAGCGTGCCGGCCTCGGCCAGCACCCACCCCCACCCCAAGGTGCCCCGGGCCGCCCTTGCGTGCGTGTACCAAGTTGGGCATGTGCGTCCGAGTAGCTACCTCAATGTCCGCCTCAACCCGTCGCTGCGCTCTCACCGCATCGGCAAGCTCAAAGTGGCCGACGGGTTCTTCGCCGGAGCCTGCCAGCCCGTCAGGAACTGGGTGGCGGTCAAGTCCTCCTGCGGCAAGCCCGGCTGGGCCTCCGCCAAGTACCTGGTCAAGTTGAATAAGTAGCAGATGTGAGATGACGTCCCCGGCCGTCGTCCATCGCGTCGGCCGGGGACGAGGAATCCACCAAATCGCGCCAAACCGCGCTACCGACCGCCACGCCGCGTACCGCCACGCCGCGTACCAGCGCGCCGACCTGACGCGGCCCCAAGCCGCGATCCCCGGCGGTCGCCGATCGCGCGGAAGGCGGCGAAGGGCCTTGTCGGCTATCGCTCCTGATCGTGAGCGGGCGGGACGGACCTCCCAGACGATGCAGACCAGAGGGAGACCTCGTGACAATCACCAAGCGGATCGCCTTCCTGCTGTTCGCATGCGCCGCCACAAGCTGGCTCGTGGTCGCCACCCGACAGTCCGCCACGCGAACCCCCGACGCCCGACGCCCAGCACCCGCGATCACACCGAGCGTTTCCCCGGTCGGCGTGAGCGCGAACCCTCTGCACAACCCGGACGGGACCAGGCCAGGACTGGTTCCCATCACCTCACGCGCGGACCGGGCGAAGTCCGTCGAATTAATCAAGAAGCTGGGGGTCATGGAGCCCTACTCCCTATGGGGCTACACACGCTCCTGGTTCGGCGAGAATTGGGCGGACACCGCGATAGACGTCCCCTATGCGAAGAACGGATGTCGTACCCGCGATGACTTGCTCGCCCGGGACGGAGAAGACCTGAAATTCCGTCCCGGATCGCGCTGTGAAGTCGTCGCGATGAAACTCTCGGACCCCTACACCGGCAAGACGATCGAGTGGCGCAAGCAGGACGCGGGCCAGGTGCAGGTCGATCACGTGGTGCCCCTGTCGTACGAATGGCGGATGGGCGCCTGGGAGTGGCCGGAAGACAAGCGGGTACGGATCGCCAACGACCCCCTCAACCTGATGCCCGTCTACGGCCCCATCAACGAGGCCAAGGGCGGCGCCGGCCCGGCATCCTGGCTCCCGCCGGTACAGAAGATCCGCTGCGCCTACGTCACCCGTTTCGCCCAGGTCGCCGCGAAGTACGACCTTCGTGTTACCGAGCAAGACAAGACCGCCATGCTCGCTCAATGCCTCTAAGCGGTCGCCGCCGCGCAGGACCTGCTGCGCGGCGGCGTCACATCAGCGTGTGCCGGCTCGCCCGGGTGTCAGGATGGCGGCCACGAGGGCCGCGACACCCGCGGCGACCGCGGCGAGGATGAAGCCGTCAGTGAACCCGGAGAGCGCGTCCCCGGTGATGCCGGCCGCCGCGACGCTGGAGATGACCGCGGCTCCGATGGAGGCGCCGAACTCGTGGAAGGTGCTGACGATGCCGGAGGCGATACCGGATTCGTGCGGGGCCACCTGGCCGAGAGCGGTCGCCGAGGCGACGACGAACATCGCGCCGGCCCCGGCGGCCGCCACCGCGGTGCCCGCCACGACGGTCACGGGGTGCATCGACAGGGCGGGCACGGCCATGCCGATCGCGGTGGTGAGCAGTCCGGCCACGGCGAGCCGGCGCGCTCCGGCCCTGGCTATGGCCCGGCCGGTGAGGTTGGCCCCGAGCATCGTCCCCACCGCGACCGGGAGGAACAGCAGGCCGGTCTGGAGGGCGCCGAAGCCCCGCGCGTGCTGGAAGTAGAAGGTGCCGAGGAAGAACACCGCGATCATCAGCGCCGTCGCCATCAGGATGAGGAACGTGCCGGTGGCCACCGGGCGCCGTACCAGCAGGGTGAGGTCCATCAGAGGCGACCTGGCGGTCTTCTGCCTGATCACGAACGCCAGGTAGCCCAGCACGGCCGCCGGCACGAGCCACCCGGTCGTGGCGGTGAGCCACCCGTGGTCTCCAGCGCGCGTGATCGCGTAGATCAAGACGCCGAACGCAGCATCGCCCGCATCGTCTCCGCGGCACGCGAGACCCTGAGCGGTGATCCGAACGCGAGCGTCGACGACATCGCCAAGGCCGCCGGAGTGGGCCGGATGACGCTCTACGGCCACTTCCGCACCCGGGCGGAACTAGTCGAGGCCGCCCTGGCCGACGCGATGCGCGCCGGTGACGAGGTGCTGTCAGCCGTCGATCTCACCGGGGACGCGCAGGACGCGCTGGCCCGGTTGCTCGACTCCAGCTGGTCCCTCGTGGCCGAATCCATGGCGTTGCTGACGGCGGCCCAGGGAACTCTTCCCCCCGGACGCGTCCTCCAGCTGCACGCCGCCCCCGCGCAGCGTGTCGAAGAGCTCATCCGCCGTGGCCAGAACGAAGCCGCGTTCCGCACCGACCTGCCGATCACCTGGCTGGTCAGTGCCGTGCACTACATCCTGAAAGGCGCCGCGGAGGAGAACCGCGCCGGGCGGTTGAAGACAGAGGATGTTCGCCCGCGTCGTCATCGCGACAGTGCAGTCGCTCCTGTCGCCTCCTGACCGGACCGCCACGGATCGAGGTGGCACGAACCTTTAGGCCCTCAGGCACCAGGTACGGGCGCTCCAGAGCAGCCACCGAGAACCACCAACCCGACGTTGGCCTGGTGCCCCCGGGGTCAGTTGGCGCGATCGTGGTCGGCCAGGACTTCATCGATGACGCGGCGGTTGCCCGCGGCTCGCTTCTCGTCCTTGTCGATGTCCTCGGCCAGGGTGATCAGGGCCTTCCACAGGGCCCAGCCGCGAGCCCGCGCCCACATGGCGGGATCCTGACCGACAGCGCCGCGGAAGGTCTCCCGGCTCTCGCCTGAGAACATCGTCCACGCGATCACCAGATCGCAGGCGGGATCGCCGACACCTGATGTCCCGAAGTCGATGACGGCAGCCAGCTTTCCGTTCCTGACCAGCAGATTGCCGCTCGCGAAGTCGCCGTGGAACCACACCGGCGGCCCGGACCAGGCCGCCTCGAGGGCGGCGTCCCACACGGCCAAGGCCCGGGTGGTGTCGATGCGGCCGTCCAGCAGGGCGAGGGAGCGGCGTGTGTCATCGTCGTAGTGGGCCGGTGACACACCCCGATAGAAGCTGTGCGCGCCCGCCGGCGGCCCGCCAGTAGCGTCAATGCGCTGCAGGGCGAGAAGGAAGTCGGCAACCGAGGCCGCGAATTCCGACAGGTCGTCGATGCGGTCAACGCTCGCGGTCTCGCCGTCCAGCCAACCGCGGATCGACCAGCTGAACAGGTACCCCTCGCCCGGTGCCCCTTTCGCCAGAGGCGCGGGAATGGCAACCGGCAACGACGGTGCGAGAACCGGCAGCCATCGATGTTCCTTGTCGACCGCTGGGGCATAGCCGGCGGCAGTGGGAAGACGCGCCGACATCTCGGCACCGAGCCGGTAGGTGCGGTTGTCCCACCCGTCGACCTCGACCGGTGTCACGGGAAGGGCGCTCCACTGCGGGAACTGGGTTGCGACCAGCCGCTTCACCAGCCCCGCATCGATGCCGGCGCGCCCATCGATGTGCAGGTTCTCAACCACCCCGAGAGTGTGTCGGCCACTCCCGCTGCCCCGCAAAGGGTTTTCGGCGTCCATCGAAGGTGGACGCTGTCATGTGTGAGGGGATGAGGAGCTCACGCCACCGGCCGAACTGGACCCGGCCTTCCGCACGGCGGTGGGGACGGGAGTGGAGGCGGTACGGGCCCTGGCGTGACAGCGGAGACTCCAGCTCGCCGTAACTGTCAGGCCGTAGTAGCAGCCGTGGCGCGGCGCAGTGCGAACGGCACGAGCAGGAACGCCACGCCCGCGGCCAGGAAGGCGCCCGCCCCGGCGGTGCCCACGGCACCGGCGGCCAGTGCGGCCAGCGGTGGGACGGCGGGCTGCGCCAGGCCCCACGACGATCCCTGGAAGGCGAACCAGCGAGGTCGTTCCCGCTCCGGCGCGGCATCGGCGATCATCGACTGCCAGCGGCCGAGCAGCACGCCGTTGACCGCGGTGCCGGCCAGGTAGGCGGCGATGGTGAGTTGCGCGCTGGTGGTCGAAGCCATGACCAGCGCCAGCACTCCAAGCAGCACCGTGCCGACGCCGAGGATCACCCGGTGCATGCGTCCGGCCAGCAGCCGCCGGGCCGCCCACAGGGCCAGCGGGGCCAGCACGGCCGCGCCCGCCAGCGTCAGACCGGGGACCCACGCGGCCACGCCACGCTCCAGCAGCGCCAGCGGCAGGTACATCATCACCGCCAGGTAACCGACCGCGAACGCGGTGCTGGCCACTGTCAGCCGCAGCAGGGCCGCCGGTGGCCGCCAGCGCCCACCCGGCCGGGCGCGGCGCGCGGCTCGCCGGCCCTCGCCGGCTTCGCGCGGCAGGAACGCCATCGCCACGGCGGCCGCCGCCAGGCAGGTGAGCGCGTCGGCGGCCACCAGCCAGCGCACCCCCAGTGGCAGCAACACTGCGGCCAGCAGTCCCGCGACCGCTCCGGCCGCCGATAACACCACGCCCATCACCGCGTACGTCGCATGGCGCTGCTCGCCCGAACTCGCCCGCGCCAGCAGCTCCTGGGCCGCCGGCTCATACAGCTCGAAGGCCAGTCCGACCAGCGCGATCGCGATCAGCACCTGCGCCGGCCCGTGCGCCGGCGCAAGCCCGAACAGCGCCACGCCGGTTGCGGCCAGCCCGCCGGCCAGCACGCCGCGGGGTGAGCAGCGATCCAGCAGGAACGCCCCCGCCCAGCGCGACGCCAGCGCCGTCAGCCCGAACAGGGCCAGCGCCGCCGCGGCCAGATCCGGCCCGGCCAGCACCGCCAGGAACGACAGCGCATAGGCGCCGAGCTGGTTGAGGATCCGCACCCACACCAGCGTCCTGGCCGCCGCGGGCAGTGATCTGAACAATTGGTTCCCCTCGACGCCCGGCAAAGCGTCATGCTCGCACACGCCACCGACAGAACCGGCAGGCCTGCGCCTGGCCGGTGACGCCACGTGAGGGCGCATCGCCCGCACGGTCCACCCGCAGGCGTGTGCCATGCACGAGATCCGGTCAGGGTTCCACTGCTGGGCTGTCTTGCACCGATGAGATCGTCGCGCCGGCCGACAGCAGTCTCTCCGCCAGCGCGCGGCAGCGACTCCCGAGCTCCGGAGGGTCGAGCACCTCGAAGTCGTGCCCCAGCAGGAGCACGTGCATGAGCACGAAGTCGAGGCTGGCGGCGCCGCTGAGCACCTCGCAGCGCTCGCTTCCGCGCGGTCGTACGACGGCCGCCGACGCCGGAATCTGCGCGCGCACCGTGCCGGCCGGCGCGTGCACGAGGAAGCGCGCCTGGTGCGGGTAGACCCGGCTCGCCACCCCCTCCTGCACGTACGTCGCCGCGTCGGGCGCCGCGCGCGGGCGGAAACGGCGGGTCCGTGCGGACACATCGGTCATCCGGTCGACGCGGAAGCTGCGCCAGTCGTCGCGATCGAGGTCGTAGGCGAACAGGTACCAGCGCCGGTCGGAGGCGACCAGGCGGTAGGGCTCGACTGACCGCCGCCGCACCTCGTTCCCGGAGCTCCCGGACGGGTAGTCGAAGCCGGCCTCGACCTCGTCGCGGCAGGCTCTGGCCAGCGTCATGAGCACCTTGGGGTCGACCGGCGTGCGGCCTCCGCCGAAGGACTCCACCGAGCCGGAGAGCGCCCGCACCTCGTGCCGCAGCCGGGTGGGCAGCACCCGGTCGAGTTTGGTCAGCGCCCGGAGCGCGGCGTCGCCGGTGCCGGCGACCGCGCCACCCGCGCCAGCCAGCAGCGAGACCGCGGTGGCGATCGCCTCCTCGTCGTCGAGCAGCAGCGGCGGCAGGTCCTGCCCCGGGCCGAGCTGGTAGCCGCCGCCGACACCCTGGCTGGCATGCACCGGATAGCCGAGCGTGCGCAGCCGCTCGACATCGCGCCGTACGGTGCGCGGCGTGACCCCGAGCCGGTCGGCGAGCTCGGGGCCGGTCCAGACCCGGCGCTGCTGCAGCAGCCCGAGCAGGGTGAGCACCCGCTCCGTCGTACCCCGCTCGTCACCGCCTGCCACGACCACGTCTCCACTCTGCCAGAGATAGCGGACCGATCCTGTCCGCTAGGGGTGCCAGAGTGGCTCCATGGACGCAGACGAACTCGACTGGAACCGGACGCTGCGCAAGCAGTGGGAATTCCACTGGAACCATCAGCTCCGAGCCCGGCTCGACGGCCTCACCGACGAGGAGTACTTCTGGTCGCCGGTGCCGGACGCCTGGAGCGTGCGGCCGCGCGGCAGCTCGACGGCGCCTGTGCAGGTCGGCGCGGGGGACTTCACGATGGACTACGCCTTCCCCGAGCCGGTTCCCGCGGCCTTCACCACGATCGCCTGGCGACTGGGTCACGTCATCGTCGGCGTGCTCGCGGCGCGCAACGCGGCGCACTTCGGCGCGCCGGCGGCGTCGTACGAGACCTGGGAGTACGCCGGAGGCGCGGCCACCGCGCTCGACCAGCTGGAGGCCCAGCTCGACCTCTGGCTGGCCGGGGTGCGCGGCCTCGGCGAGGCCGGGCTCCGGGTCCCGATCGGCGCGAAGGAGCCCTACCCCGAGGCGCCCATGGCCGATCTGGTGCTGCACATCCACCGCGAGCTGATCCACCACCTGTCCGAGGTCTGCCTGCTGCGCGACCTCTACCTGCACACGAAACCCGCGACGAACGGAGCAACCCGATGAGCCGCCACATCCAGGTCACCTTCGACGCCCACGACCCGCGGGCGCTGTCGTTCTTCTGGCGCGACGTCCTGGGCTACGTCCACCCCGGCCCGCCCGGAGTCGACCTGCCCGAGGGCGCCGACCCGCTGGCCGCGTGGGACGACTTCCTCGCGCGGGTCGGCGTGCCGGAGGATCAGCGCAACACGAGATCGGCCATCGAGGACCCGGACGGGCACGGCCCGCGGCTGTTCTTCCAGCAGGTGCCGGAGGACAAGGTCGCCAAGAACCGCGTCCACCTCGACGTCCGCGCGGCTCCCGGACTGCGGGGGGAGGAGCGGATGGCGGCGCTGGAGGCCGAGTGCGACCGGCTCGTCGCGCTGGGAGCGACGCGGCTACGCCGCGACGAGCCCGAGCCCCCGATGAGCGCCGGCTTCATCGTGATGGCCGACCCCGAGGGCAACGAGTTCTGCCTGGACTGACGCGGCTCGCCGATCTTCGACACGCCGCCCGGGGCCGCCCTCGGACGTCTTCAGCTGGACGGAGGAGCTCAGCCGCCCGGCTGGATCAAGCCCGACTCGTACGCGGCGATGACCGCCTGTTCCGGCACATTGAACCGCGAGGGGCGGCTATCCGTGTTGTGCTACGGACACGTCCGATCCGATCTCAGCGAAGGCTGTGGTAAAGGTGATTGCAGGCTTATTCAGGAGGCTGTCCGTCGTGGCCGCCTCGGTGATTGTTCTCTGCGGCGGCTCGCTGGCGGGCCTCCCTTCCACCGCGTACGGGCTCAGCGCCGGGACGCTCGACAGCCTGTCGATCTCCCCGGGCACGGTCGTCGCGGGCACCCCGGCGCAGGGCACGGTGACGCTGGCGGCCGCCGTCGACCAGGACACGGTGGTGACCCTGTCCAGCACCAATACCGGTGTCGTCAGGGTCCCGGGCTCGGTGACCATCCCGGCCGGGGCCCTCAGCGCGGACTTCACCGTGACGACCGTCCCCTTCACCGGCCCGGGCGATTTCGCGTGCGTCAACGGCACGGCGGGCGGGATCACCCAGGTGGACTGTCTCAACGTCAACCCGGTCCCTTCCGGCCCGGTCCTGTCCTCGGTGACGTTCAGCCCGGCGACCGTCGCCGGAGGCAGCCCGGCCACCGGCACGGTCCGGTTCGCCTCCGTGACCGATGGCGCGGTGGTCACACTGTCCAGCAGCAACCCGGCCGTGGTCAGTGTCCCCGCCGAGACGGTCGTGAGCGGCGGCCAGTCGTCCGGCGCCTTCCCCGTGACCACCACCTCCGTCAGCGCCGGCACCACGGTGACCGTCACCGCCACCGCCTTCGGCGTCACTCGCACCGGCACGCTGACCGTCGTCCCCGCTACCACGCCCCCGGTCTCTGACGTGGTCCGGATCAAGCGCGCTGAGTGGAAGGGCCGCCTCCTGCGCATCGAGGCCACCAGCACCAACCCCAACGCCATTCTCAGCGTCTACCTGACCTCGTCCGACTCCTTCATGTTCACGCTCACCAACCTCGGCGGTGGCCGCTACGCGGACCAGCGGGGCTGGGTCTTCAACCCCCAGCGCATCACCGTCAAGAGCAACTTCGGCGGGTCGGCCACCGCCTCCACGTGACGCCAGGCAACCGAGGCCTCGCCGGGGATGTCCCGGCGAGGCCTCGGAGGCTGCCCCGCATCAATCTCGACGGCAACACCATCGAAGGCACCCGGATCGTCGTGGTCCCAGGCACCCGACATGGTCAACATCCCTACGGTCCGGTGACCGCCGGGATGAGGGAGTTCTGGATGAACTCCCTCGAGTTGATCTCGATGTTGTCGTGACCGTCCGCCGTGTATTCGGTCGTGGTGAACACGATGTCGAGGGAGGGGATGACGTACAAGAACTGGCCGCCGTGGCCCCAGCCGAAGTACATTTTGTGCCCCGACACGGTCTGGTTCCACCAGCCCTGGGAGTAGCTGAATGTGTCATCGACCTGCCACAGGGTGGTCGTCGCGTCCGTGATCGCCCAGGTCGGCACGAGCTGGGTGCCCTTCCAGACACCGTTCTGCAGATAGAGCAGGCCGAACTTCGCCAACTCACGGGGCGTCATGTACAGGTTGTAGCCACCCGCGAATATCGCCTGCGGATCCCGTCCCCAGTGCTCCGGGGTGATCTCCAGCGGGGTGAACAGGTTCGTGTCGGCGAACGCACACGTGCTCATGCCCGTCGCTGCCTGCAGCACACCCGACAGGACATGAGTGTTGCCGGTGCTGTACGTGAATCGCGTCCCCGGCGTGCTCTGGAACCCCTGCGAGAGGGCCGCCCCGACCCAATCCGACCGCATCCGGATCTTGTATTCCGTGCTGTCCTCCTCCCACCGGAGGCCGGAGGCCATCGAGATCAGGTTCCGGAGACTGATCTGCGCACCGTTCGGGTACCGCGGGAGGTACTTCGAGACCTTGTCGTCGAGGCTCGTGATGTACCCCTTCTGGACGGCGATCGCAAGGAGCGCCTGGATCATGCCCTTCGACGCGGAGTGCACATTGTTGCTCCTGAAGCGCGTGCTTCCGTTGTAGTACGACTCCGTGACGATCTTGCCGTGCCGGATGACGATCGCACTGAGGATGGACTTGTTCGCCCGCAGGCTGTTCAGCCCGCTGGTCAGCGCCCTGGAGTTCATCCCCTGTGCCTCAGGGATCGAGAACTGCCAGTCAGCCGTGTCGTCCCGGCTGTCGGTGTAGCTCGGGTTGCTCTCGTACCAGCCGCTTCCCGTTCGTCGCCAGATGGTGTCGCAGTCCACGGTGGTGTTCACCGGCTGCAGACCTGACGACGAGACGGCCAGCGCTGTCACGGCGACGACCAGCATCCGCGTCGAGCGTCTCGTACGCGATCTCACGTGGAATCCACCCGCCCCGCCCCGGCCGCCTGCCGATTGCTTTCGGTCCAAGTATGAACATGTTTCGGCTTGTTTCGGCTGTGGTTTGGGCCTTGACAGGGGCTGATGCGCGACTTAGCGTCTTGCAACATGAGAGATCAGATCCGAGATATGAGATCTCAGGATCCATACACCCAGGGGCGAGTGACGCCGGACGCGTTCGCCCGGAAGGCGCCCGTTCTTGGGGCCCTCGTGGCGGTGATGGACCTGGCCCTTGAGGGGCGTGAGCTGGTGCTGGAGAGCTATCTGACCCGCGTTTTCCGGGCCGGTGACGTCTGCGAGCTGATCCTCAGCAACGATTCGGACCGGGGGCCAGGCGACCGGGTTCCCGATGCCACCTACCTCGGGTTCGTGCGCATCGACACCGCGGGTCTGCTCGTGGTGGGTGATCGGGTGCTGGTCCGGGGCGCGCCAGTCGCCACCCTGATCGGCTTCGACGGAACCCACCTGCCGAACCACTACAACGTGGTGCTCTACAGCGAACGGCCCCGCACCGGCGTGGCCGCCGGCTTTCAGGTTCATGACGGTGTGGAGTTTCTGCCCGCCGTCCGGCCGGATCAGAGTGAGGATGGGACTTCGTGAGCGCACTGCAACCTCTCGGCAGCACCCAGAAGCGGATCATCGAGCGGGCCTATGAGGCCATCAAGCACGCCATCCAGACCATGGCACTCGCCCCAGGCGAGGCACTGGTGGAGAGCCGTCTCGCCGCGGACCTGCAGATCAGCAAGACGCCGATCCGGGAGGCCCTGGTCCGGCTGGCCCAGACCGGCCTGGTGGTCAGCACGCCCTACAAGGGCTACTTCGTCGCCTCGCTGACCCTGGCCGACACGGAGTCCATCATGAACATCCGAGCCGTGCTTGAGGGTCTGGCGGCCCGGCAGGCATGCGAGCGGGCGTCGTCCGAGGACCTCGCGAGCATCGAGGAACTCCTCGTCCAGGCGCGGGATCGCGCGCGGGACGGCGACTGGGCGCACGTGGCCGAGGCCGGGCACGCGATCCACACCGCCATCCACCGGCTCAGCGGCGACGAGCGGCTGGAGAACATGATCCAGGTGCTCAACGACCAGTTCGACCGGGTACGTCTGCTCTCGGCTCAGGTGCCGGGCCGGCTCCCTCACTCCATCGACGAGCACGCGGCCATCGTCGCCGCGGTGCGTGACCGGGACGCCGTCCTGGCGGAGCAGTTGATGCGCAACCACCTGCTCAACGTGCTCGACGACGTCCGGCAGTCCGCGAAGTTCCTTGCCGAGGCGGCTCCCGAGCCCCTGAACCACTGAATCACTACTGAACCAAAGTTCCACCGGCCACCGTGACCCCGCTGGGGTCCACGGTCCGGTCGACGCTGCCCGCGAACCGGGCGCGAGTTGGAGATGACGGTATGACCCTGTTTGCAGGCAGCGGTGCCGAGATCCTGTGCGAGGCGCTGCATCGATGCGGAGCCAGCACGCTCTTCGGCGTACCCGGCGACACCGGCGTGACCTTCTATGACGCCCTGGCCCGCCGGGCGGATCTGACCCATGTGCTGATGAACGACGAGCGGGGCGCGGTGTTCGCCGCCGACGCCTACGCCCGGCGGCTCAACCGTCCGGGCGTGGTGGAGGTGTCCAGCGGCGGCGGGGCCACGTTCGCCGTCGGCGGACTTGGCGAGTCGTACGCCGCCTCGGTGCCGTTGGTCGTGATCAGCTCGGACATCCACCGGGGAAGCCGGGGCACCGGGGCACTGACCGAGACCGATCAGGTCGCGCTCTTCTCCGGCGTGACCAAGGCCCAGCGCCTGGTGGAGCGGGCGGCGGACATCCCGGCCGCGCTCACCGACGCGTTCGAGGAGGCGGTGCGCGGCCGGCCGGGCCCGGTCGCGGTCATCGTCCCGGAGGATGTGCTGGACGAGACCGCGCGGGTCGCCGTGCCGGAGCGCGCCGTCACGGCGCCGCACCCCGGACCGGACGCGGCGACACTCGTACCCATCGCGAGGGTCATCGACGGAGCCGAGCGACCGGTGATCGTCGCGGGCGGCGGGGTGCACCTGGCCGCGGCCCATGCCGCGCTGAGCGCGCTGGCCGGGCGGGCCGGCATCGCGGTGGCGACCAGCATCCACGGCAAGGGCGCGATCGACGAGACCGACCCGATGAGCCTCGGCGTGGTCGGCGCCAACGGCGGCCGGGACTACGCCACCGGCTTCGTGGCCGACGCCGACGTGGTGCTGCTGGTCGGCACCCGGGCCAACGCCACGAACACCGACAGCTTCCGAGCGCCGCCCAGGACCGGCGCCGTGGTGATCTACGTCGACGTGGAGTCGCCGGGCCGGGCGGGCCGCAACTATCCCGGCGCCACCGGGTTGACCGGCGACGCCCGGGAGGTTCTCACCGCACTCGACCGGCTGGTCCAGGCCAACCCGGCCCGGCACGCGCGGATCGCCGGCTGGGTGGCCCAGGAGCGGGCGGAGTGGGACCGGGCGGCCGACAAGCGCCCCGATCCGTCGCCCGCGCTGGACCCGCTGCGAGTCATCCAGCGGGTGCACGCGATGGTCCCGGACGGCGCCACGGTGGTGGCGGATTGCGGCACGCCGACACCGTATCTGGCCGCGGCGTGGACCCAGTCGAGCGCCGGGCGGCGGCTGCTGCTGCCGCGGGGCCACGGTCCGATGGGATACGCGCATCCCGGCGGGGTGGGCGCGGCGTACGCCGAGGCGGAGCGGCCGGAGGCCGGAAACACCGCCGTGCCGGTGATCGTCTTCACGACCGACGGCAGCATGCTGATGGCCGCCGGGGCGCTGGAGTCGGCCGCGCGCAGCGGATTACCCATCATCTACGTGCAGTTCTCCAACGGATCGCTCGGCTGGATCAAGGCGCTCCAGGCGTTTTACCACGAAGAGCGGTTCTTCCAGACCCAGCTCTCCGCGTACGACGCGGTGGCGGTGGCGGGCGGGTTCGGCGTGCCGGCCCGGCGGGCGCGCGATCTCGACGAGTTCGCCGAACTGTTCGCCGAGGCGATGGCGTCCGGCGGGCCGTGCTTCATCGACGTGCCCGTGCCCGACGAGCACGACTGCCTGCCGCCCGTCTCCTCCTGGCACCGGGCGGTGACCGGGACGGAGACGGCCCGGCCGGTGTATTGAACGCGCGGCCGGTAACGAAAGGCGGGACCGTGAAGATGACCGAAGCGCCGTTGATCTCGGCGGCCGAGCTGAGGCAGGCGCTGGGCGGGCCGGCTGCGCCGGTGGTGCTCGACATCCGGTGGCGGCTCGGCGGACCGAGCGGGGCCGAGGAGTACGCCGCCGGGCACATCCCCGGCGCGGTCTACCTCGACCTGGACCGGGAACTGGCCGGGCCGGTGCTCCCGGGCACGGGCCGGCACCCGCTGCCCGACCTTGCCACGCTGGAACAGACGCTACGCCGGGCCGGTGTGCACAACGGCACCCCCCTGGTCGTCTACGACGACGCCGCAGGGCTCAGCGCCGCTCGTGCGTGGTGGCTGCTGCGCTGGTCGGGGCTGCCCGACGTGCGCCTGCTCGACGGCGGGCTGGCGGCCTGGACCGCGGCCGGTGGCGAGCTGACCGCGCGCACACCCGATCCCCCCGCCGGGAGTGTGACACTCACCCCCGGGGCGCTGCCGACCCTCACCGCGGGCCAGGCCGCCGCACTGGCCAGAACGGGCATCCTGCTCGACGCGCGGGCCGCGGAACGGTATCGCGGGGAAGTGGAACCGGTCGACCCGGTGGCCGGGCACATCCCCGGCGCGATCAGCGCCCCGACCACCGCCAACCTCGCACCGGACGGGCGGATGCTGCCGGCCCGGCAGCTGTCGGACCGGTTCGCCGCCCTCGGCGTCGATCGATCCCGCCCGGTCGGCGTCTACTGCGGCAGCGGGGTCACCGCGGCGCACCAGGTGCTTGCCCTGGTCGTCGCCGGGATCGACGCCGCCCTCTACCCGGGCTCCTGGTCGGAGTGGGTGACCGACCCACACCGGCCAGTGATCACCGGACCTGATCCGGGCTGACCTGTCAGCCGTGCTCCTTCTCCTCCCTCGTACACCCCCCTCCCTCACCCGAGGTCTGCTTGCAATGTAGGAGACGCCCATGTCAGCAATCGGCGATGAGATACGCAAGATCAACCTATGGGAGCGGCAGCTCCGCTCCGGCTCGATGAGCCGCCGGACCTTCCTCACCCTCGCCGCCAGCACCTCCACCACCGCGTTGCTCGCCTCCTGCGCCGGCGGGGCCGCCACCCCCGCCACGCGCGGCACGAAAGTGATCCCGTTCTACACCAACGAGAACGACCCGAAGACGCTGGCGTTCTACAAGGCCGTCATCACCGAGTTCACCGCGGCGCACCCCGGCGTGACCGTCACGCTGAACTCCTGGGACGGCACCGTGCCGACCACGCTGACCAGCCTGCGCTCCAAGACCGACCTCGGCGTGTTCAACATCGCCACGGTGTCCGCGATCCCGGAATGGGCCAAGGCGGGCTATCTGCTGCCGCTGACCGACCTGGTCCAGCAGATAGGTCAGGACGACTTCATGCCCGGCACCAGGATCGGCTGGAAGGGCGATGACTACGCGGTGCCGTACCAGGCCAACTCCTCGCTGCTCTACTACCGCAAGGACCTGCTGGACAAGTACGGCTTCACGGCGCCGAAGTCGTACGACGAACTGCTGCACATCGTCTCGGAGCTCAACGGGAAGGACGGCCTGATCGGCCTCGCCACGGTCGCCGGCGAGGGCAACCTGATCCCGAAGCAGTTCCTCACCCCGTACGTCTACCAGTCCGGGTGGGACTGGTTCGGGCCGGACGGCTCGGTCACCTTCGGCGAACCCGAGGTGCTCGACGGCGTCAAGCGCTACATCGAGCTGCTGCGGCACACCCAGGCCAGTCTCTACAACGGCGGTTACGCCGACCTCACCTCGGCGTACGTCTCGGGCCGCGCCGTCTTCGCCACCTTCCCTGGCCGGCTCGGCGTGAACGCGGCCGCCCAGGCGCCCGCGGTCGCCGCGGGCACCGGGGTGATCGGCGTGCCGGCCGGGCCGTTCGAGACCGGCAAGCTGCACCACGGCACGATCACCGTCTACGGGATCTACGCCGGCACCGCCGCGCCCGCCGAGGCGAAGGCCTTCCTGAAGGCCCTGACCACCGGGAAGAACGCGCTGACCATGGCGCTGACCGTGCCCGGCCACACGCTGCCGGCGCTGAAATCGGTCGCGGCCGAGGTGACCAAGGCGGCGGAGTCGGCGACGGACGGGTACCTGGCCCAGCATCGGGATCTGGTGCGCGTCTTTCTGGAGCGAGTGGACACCGCCATGGACCCGGCGCTGAGCATGGGCGCGGTGCACGACCACACGTTCAAGGGCCGGATCGCGAACGTGGCGCCATGGGCTGGCCAGATCTGGTCGGGCTCCACCATCGACCGGACGCTCGTGCAGAACGTGCTCATCAAGGGCAACGACGTCACCCAGGAGTGGCGCGCCGCGACCGAGGCCATGACCACGATCGTGGCGGCTTGGCGCAAGGACAATCCGACCTGGGAGCCGGGGGGATGACCGCCGCGCCCGCCACCCTGGTCCGGCGGCTGGTCACGGTCGCCGGCTGGAATGACCGGCCCGGAGCACCCGCCGCGAGCGGCGGGCCGGGCCCTAAGCGGCGCCGCCCACGTGGAGCGTTCCGGCTCGGCCAGTACGCCGCCCTGGCGGTCATCCTGGCCATGGTCGACCTCCCGCTGCTCTGGATGGTGCTGACGTCCGTCCGGCCGGACCAGGACATCGTCCAGTACCCGCCGCAGCTCGTGCCGCGGTCCCTGACCCTGGACAACTTCCGCACCCTGTTCGCCGACGGCGCGTTCACCCGCTACCTGGTCAACAGCGGCCTGCTGGCCGTCGGCTCGACCGTGGTGACGCTCGTCCTCGGGGTGTTCGCCGCGTACGCGGTGGCCCGGTTCGGGCGGCGGTTCCGCATCGCCCGCTGGTTCGGGGAACTGTCCCTGCTGGCGTACCTGATCCCCGGCATCCTGCTGCTGGTGCCGATCGCCCAGCTCGTCAACGGCGCCGGCCTGGCCAACCAGCCTCCGGTCCTGATCGTGCTGTACGCGGCGCACATGCTGCCGTTCGCGATCTGGGTGCTGCGGTCGTACTTCCGGGGCGAGACGGTCGACCTGGAGGAGGCGGCCATGGTGGACGGCTGCTCCAGGTTCGGCGCGCTGCGCCGGGTGGTGCTCCCGCAGGCGCTGCCCGGACTCGTCTCCACCGGGGTGTTCGTCTTCAACATGGCCTGGAGCGAGTACATGTTCGCGGCCACCTTCCTGACCGAGCAGTCGAAGCTGACCCTCAGCGTCGGGGTGAGCAACCTGCTCGACGAGACCGGGGTCAACTCCTGGGGTCTGATCATGGCGGCCGGCGTGGTCACCGTGCTGCCGCCGCTGATCCTGTACGTGCTGGCCCAGCGCCGGCTGGTGGAGGGCTTGGGCGAGGGGGCGGTGCGCTGATGACGGTCGCGTCGAAGCGGGCACCGCGATCGGCCGCCGGGCTGTCCGACCGCGCGCTGGCCGGGCTGCTGCTGCTCGCGCCCGCCCTCGTCCTGCTGGTCCTGGTGGCGTACCCGAGCGCGCTGGCCGTGCTCAGCAGCCTGTTCCACGTGGACTTCGTGACCGGCGCCCGGCGCTCGCCGGGTGGCGCCAACTACCTGACCGTGTTCACCGATCCGGCGATCCGGGCGGCCACCTGGCGCACCATCGCGTGGAGCGTGGGAAACCTGGCCATCCAGGTGGTCGCCGGGGTGGCCTGCGCCTTGGTGCTCAACGCGGGACTGCGCGGCCAGACGCTGGCCCGCGGGCTGGTGCTCTTCCCGTACATGGTGCCGGCCGTGGTCGCCACGCTGATCTTCCGTTACCTCTTCAACGATGTCACCGGCCTGGTGAACTACCTGTCGCAACAGGTGGGCCTGATCGACCAGCCGGTCAACTTCCTCGGCGACCCGGACACCGTCCTGCCCACGCTGATCCTCGTCAACTGCTGGAAGTACACCCCGTTCATCACCCTGATCGTGCTGGCCCGGCTGCAGACCGTACCGCGCAGCCTGTACGACGCCGCCCGGCTCGACGGCGCCGGCCGCCTCGCCCTGTTCCGGTCGATCACCCTGCCCTGGATCGCCCCCTCCCTGCTGGCCGCCGCGCTCCTGCGCACCATCTGGACGGCCTACGACTTCGACCTGCCCTACCTGCTCGCCTACGGCGGCCCGGTGGACGCCTCCACCACGCTGGCGATCCAGATCCGCAAGGTGGCCTTCGACCAGCAGGACATCGGGCTGGCGTCGGCACTGTCGGTCTGCTTCGCGATCCTGCTGGTCGCCGCGGCGGTTCCCTACGTCCGCTCCTTCCGCCGCAGCGAGCAGTGGATGCGTTGAGCAGCACGTTTCCCCCTGAAAGGAAGGCCGAGCGATGAGCGCCCGGAAAATGCACCTCGCCGCCTATGTTTTCGTCCCCTCCAGCCACTTCGTCGGAATGTGGCAGCACCCCTTCACCCAGACCAACTTCACCGACCGGGCACTGTACGAGAACCTGGCCCGCACCCTGGAACAGGGACGCTTCGACCTGGCGTTCATGCCCGACCAGCTCGGCATCCCCGGCACCTACGAGGACTCCTTCCGCTCGGTGCTCACCCGGGGCGCCCGCGGGGTGATTCATTTCGACCCCACCCTGGTCCTGCAGGCCATGGCCGGGGTCACCAACCGGCTCGGCCTGGCCGGCACGCTCTCGACGACGTTCTACCCGCCGTACCACCTGGCCCGGCTGCTGGGCAGCCTGGACCTGCTCAGCGGCGGGCGGGCGGCGTGGAACATCGTCACCACGGCCGACCCCGCCGCGGCGGCCAACTTCGGGCACACCGAGATGCCCGGCCACGACGAACGGTACGAGATCGCCGACGAGGTGCTGGAGGCCACCTCCGCGCTCTGGTCGTCCTGGGACCCGGACGCCATGGTCATGGACCGGGAGCGCGGGGTGTTCATCGAGCCGGACAAGGTGCACCGGGTCGACTACCAAGGGCAGTACGTCCAGGTGCGCGGGCCGCTGACCCTTCCGCCCAGCCCGCAGGGCCGCCCGGTGTTCATGCAGGCCGGCGCCTCCGACCGGGGGCGGGACTTCGCGGCCCGCTGGGCCGAGGTGGTGTTCCTGATCCAGAACAACCCCGACGACATGCGCGCCGTCCGGGCCGACATCCGCGCCCGCGCCGAGAAGCTGGGCCGCGACCCCGACGGCCTGAAGTTCCTGCCGGCCGTGCAGGTCATCCTCGGCGAGACGGCCGGGGTCGCCCGGGAGCGGCAGCGGGCGATGGAGGCCATGGTCGACCCGGCGCTCGCCATCGGGCTCTTCTCCGAACTGGTCAAGGCCGACCTGTCGAGCCTGCCGCCGGAGATGAACTACCGGGACGCGCTCCAGGAGACCGCGTACCAGGGCACGGCGGCGCGGGGCAGCGCCCAGATGGTGCTCAAGGCGATCGACCGCGACGACCTGTCCCTGGCCGAGGCGGCGACGCTGTACTCGACCAGCCATTTCTCCCCGCAACTCGTCGGCTCGCCGGTCGACGTCGCCGACCGGTTGCAGGAGATGTTCGAGTCCGAGGCCTGCGACGGGTTCGTCATCACCCCGATCCACCTGCCCGGCAGTTTCGAGGAGTTCGTCCGCGGCGTGATCCCCGAACTGCAGCGCCGATCGCTGTTCCGCACCGAGTACGAGGGCAGCACGCTACGTGACGTGCTCAACCTCGGGCCGCTGCGCCGAGCGTGAGCGCCGGGGAATTGGAGCGGGCGCGATGACCCGGACCGCCGAACACGCGAGGCGCGGGGAATGGTTCTCCCCGGACGGCCGCCGAATCCTGGCCGCCCGGCTGCTGCGCACGTTCGGCTTCGGCTACCTGGCGGTGGTGCTGGCCGCCTATCTCGCCGCCCTGGGCAAGAGCCCGATCGAGGTCGGGGCGGTGCTGACCACGACGATCGCGGGCACCGCGACGGCGACGGTGCTCTCCTCGCTGTGGGCCGACCGGCTGGGGCGGCGGCGCACCCTGGTGGCCCTGTCGGTGCTGATGACCGCCGGCGGCCTGATCTTCGCCGCCGGCGACGCGCTGTGGCTGCTGCTGCTCGGGGCCTTCACCGGGGCGATGAGCGTCAGCGGCTCCGACATCGGCCCGGCGAACACGATCGATCAGGCGATACTGCCGCAGACGACGACCGACGCGCGGCGCACCCGGCTGTTCTCCTACTACACCATGGCCGGGAACCTGGCCGCCGCGGTCGGCGCGCTCTTCGCCGGCACGGTCGCGTTCTTCGCCCGGCTCGGCCTGGACGGCGCGGACGCCTACCGGCCGCTGTTCGTCGTGTACGCGCTGATCGGGGTCGGCAACGCCCTGCTGCTCGGCCGGCTCACGGCCGCGGTGGAGGTGCCGGCGGCGGACGCCGAGGAACCCGCCCGGCCGCCCGGGTTCCTCGGCGTGCACCGCTCCCGCTCCATCGTGGTCCGGCTCTCCCTGCTGTACGGGCTGGACTCCTTCGCCGGAGGGTTCACGGTGCAGTCGCTGGTCGCCTACTGGTTCACCCTGCGCTGGCACCTGTCGCCGGAGGCGCTGGGCGCGCTGTTCTTCGCCGACGGGCTGCTCTCCGGGGCGTCCCTGCTGGTCGCCGGGCGGCTGGCCGAACGCTTCGGTCTCCTGCGCACCATGGTCTTCACCCAGTTGCCGTCCAACCTGCTGCTCATCCTGCTGCCCCTGGCGCCCTCCACCGGCCTGGCCATGGCGGTCTTCCTGGCCCGCTCCTCGATCTCCCAGATGGACATCCCGACCCGGCAGTCGTACAACATGGCGATCGTCGAGCCGGACGAGCGCACCGCCACCGCGGGGATCACCAATGTCGCGCGGACCGCCGCCGGGGCCGCCGCCCCGCTGCTCTCCGGATACGCCTACAGCATCGCCGCGCTGGGCGCCCCGTTCTTCTTCGCCGGCGCGCTCAAGGTCGTCTACAACGTGCTGATCTACCGCGCCTTCCGGCACATCCACCCGCCCGAGGAACGCCTGCGACGGGAGGCCGGCGATGCCGGATGAATTGAGCTGGCGGCCGCACAGCTCGCACTGGGGCGCGTTCGCGGCCGCGCGGGACGGCTCGCTGGTCCGGGTGCGGCCGCACCCCGGCGACCCGCAGCCCTCGCCACTGCTCGGCAACGTCGCCGGGGCGAGCCAGCGCACCGCCCGGGTAGGGCGTCCGCTGGTCCGCCGGGGCTGGCTGGAGCGCGGCCCGGGACCGGACCCGGCCCGGGGCGGCGCCGAGTTCGTCGCGGTGAGCTGGGCCGAGGCGCTGGACCTGGTCGCCGGCGAACTGTCGCGGGTACGGGCCGCGCACGGCCCTGGGGCGATCTTCGGCGGATCGTACGGCTGGGGCAGCGCGGGCCGGTTCCACCACGCGCAGAGCCAGGTGCACCGGTTCCTGAACGGGCTGGGCGGCTACGTCCGCTCGGTGGAGACCTACAGCCTGGGCGCGTCCCGCATCCTGCTGCGGCACGTGCTCGGCTCGGACGAACTGCTGGAGCAGCCCACCACCTGGCCGGTGCTGGCCGAGCACACCGAACTGTTCGTGTGCTTCGGCGGCATGCCGGCGAAGAACACGTCGGTCAACGCCGGCGGCGCCAGCCGGCATCAGGTGCCGGACCGGCTGCGCGCGGCCCACCGGCGCGGGGCCCGCTTCATCCTGTTCAGCCCGATCAGCGATGACCTCGCCGACGATCTCGATCCGGTCTGGCAGCCGGTCCGGCCCGGCACCGACACCGCGGTCCTGCTCGCCCTGGCGTACGTGCTGGTCCGCGACGGCAGCTACGACCGGGACTTCGTGGCCCGATACTGCGCCGGCTTCGACGAGTTCCACCGCTACCTCACCGGCCGCACCGACGGGCAGCCCAAAACCCCGTCCTGGGCGGAAGAGATATCCGGGGTTCCCGCCTCGTTCCTGACCGGCCTCGCCCACGAGATGGCGAGCCACCGCACGCTCGTATCGGTGAGCTGGTCCCTGCAACGCGCCCGGCACGGCGAACAGCCGGTGTGGGCGGGCGTGGCGCTGGCCGCGCTGCTCGGCCAGATCGGGCTGCCCGGCGGCGGGTTCGGCCACGGATACGGCGCGGTGGCGGGGGCCGGCGCGGGCCGGCTCGAATTCCCGCTGCCCACGCTGCCGCAGGGGAGCAACCCGGTGCCGGAGTTCATCCCGGTGGCCAGGATCGCCGACATGCTGCTGCACCCCGGCACGTCGTACGACTTCGACGGGCACCGGCTGACCTACCCGGACATCCGCCTGGTGTACTGGTGCGGCGGCAACCCGTTCCACCACCACCAGGACCTGACCCGGTTGCGCCGCGCGTTCGCCCGGCCGGACACCGTGATCGTGCACGAGCCGTTCCGCACCGCGACCGCACGGCACGCCGACATCGTGCTGCCGTCCACCACCACGCTCGAACGCAACGACCTCGGCGCCGCCGGCAACGACGACCTGCTCATCGCCATGCGACAGGTGCTCGCCCCGTTCGGGCAGTCCCGCAACGACTATGACATCTTCACCGACCTGGCCGAGCGGCTCGGCTTCGGCCCGGAATTCAGCCAGGGACGCGATGAGACCGGCTGGTTACGCGCGCTGTACGAGCAGTGGCGCGGCCGCCATGCCGGCTGGGCGCCGGCGTTCGAGGACTTCTGGGCGGCGGGCGAGCTGCCGCTGCGCGCGGACACGCCGCGGCGCACGTTCCTCGCCGGCTATCGGGCCGACCCGGATCGCGCGCCGTTGCGCACGCCGAGCGGACGGATCGAGCTGTACTCGGCGACGATCGCCGGGTACGGCTACGACGACTGCCCGGGCCACCCGAGCTGGCTGGAGCCGGAGGAGTGGCACGGGTCCGCCAAGGCGGCCCGGCTGCCGCTGGTGCTGGTGGCGAACAACCCGGCGAGCCGGCTGCACAGCCAGCTCGATCACGGCGAGTACAGCCGGTCCACGAAGGTGCGGGGCCGGGAGCCGGCGCGAATGCACCCGGACGACGCCGCCGGCCGGGGGCTCCGCGACGGCGACGTGATCCGGATCTTCAACGACCGGGGGAGCTGCCTGGCCGGGCTGGTGGTCACCGACCGGGTGATGCCGGGGGTGGTGCAGCTCTCCACCGGCGCCTGGTTCGACCCCGTGCCCACCGCGGACGGCACGCTGATGTGCGTCCACGGCAACCCGAACGTCCTGACCAGGGACATCGGCACGTCCCGGCTCACCCAGGGCTGCGCGGGCCAGCTCACGCTGGTCGACGTGGCCCGCTTCGACGGCCCGCTCCCGCCGGTCCGTGCCTTCGACGAGTGGCCCGAGGGGGCGCCGTGAACACCGTCGTCCTGGTCGGGAACCCGAAGCCCGCCTCCCGTACCCTCGCCGCCGCCCGCCTGGTGGCCCAGCTGCTGACCGGCTCGCCGCCCGACGCGGTGGTGGACGTGGTCGGCCTGGGAGCCGAGCTGCTGCGCCCCGGCGGCCCCGCGGTGGCGGCGGCGATCCGGACGGTACGGGCGGCCACCCTCGCCGTGGTGGCCAGCCCCACCTACAAGGCGAGCTACACCGGCCTGCTGAAGCTCTTCCTGGACCAGCTGCCGCCGGACGGACTGCGCGGGGTGGCCGCGGTGCCGATGATGCTCGGCGCCGGGCCGGACCACGCGCTCGCGCCGGAACTCCTGCTCAAGCCCGTTCTGGTGGAACTCGGCGCGACCTGCCCCACGCGCGGGCTGTACGTGCTCGACCACCGGTACGACGACCCCCTCGCCATCGAGCCCTGGCTCGGGCCGGCCCGGGACCAACTGCTCCGCCTGCTCGAACCCGGGCGCGGCCCAGCTCCTGGCACCGCGCTGCCAACAGACACGGAGGTGAAATCGTGACAGCGGTACCCCACATCGAGGTGACCACCCACACGTTCCGCAACGTGCTAGGGCTCTTCTGCTCCGGACTCACGATAGTGACGGCCGAAACCGCGGACGGCCCGGTGGGCTTCACCTGCCAGTCGTTCTTCAGCGTCTCCCTCGACCCGCCCCTGGTGGCGTTCTCCGCCGCGAAGACGTCCACCAGCTACGCGCGGATCAGGCACGCCGACAGCTTCTGCATCAACATCCTGCGCGACGGCCAGGAGGCGCTGTGCCAGACGTTCGCGCGCAGCGGGACCGACAAGTGGGCCCAGGTGAGCTGGCGGCCCGGCCCCGCGGGCACCCCGGTGATCGACGGCGTGCTGGCCTGGATCGAGTGCCGGACCCAGGCGGAGTACGAGGCGGGCGACCACTACCTCACCCTCGGACGGGTGGTGGCGCTGGCCGGACAGCCCGACAAGTGCCCGCTGCTGTACTACCGAGGCTCCTACGCGCAGATCGAGCGCGCCGATGGGGAGTGCGCGTGACCCGGCCCGCGGTCGCCGTCCTCGACACGCCTTCCCTGGGCGATCGGAGCTACCTGGTGCACGACGGGCGGACCGGATTCGTGGTCGACCCGCAGCGTGACATCGACCGGATGCTCGCCGTGGCGGACCAGGCGAAGGTCGAGATCACCCACGTCTTCGAAACCCACCTGCACAACGACTACGTGACCGGCGGGTACG
>NZ_BLAE01000005.1:0-77776 GCF_009687865.1 Acrocarpospora macrocephala | reverse complement strand
CCCTCGCCCGCCATACCGGCGCGGCGTACCACGTCAACGCGGCCGACGAGGTGTCCTTTCCGCACGTCCCGGTGCGCGACGGCGATGTCGTCGAGGTCGGCGACCTGGCCGTACGGGTGGTGGCCACCCCCGGGCACACCTTCACCCACCTGTCGTACGTGCTGCTGGCCGACGGCCGGCCGGCGGGCGTGTTCAGCGGCGGCTCGCTGCTGTACGGCGCGGTGGGCCGGCCGGATCTGCTCGGCCCGCGGCACACCCACACCCTGGCCCGCCGGCAGTACGCCTCGGTGCGCCGGCTCGCCGGTCGGTTACCCGACCAGACCGTCGTCTACCCGACGCACGGCTTCGGCAGCTACTGCGCGGTGGGCGCCGGCGGGGCGGACACCTCGACCGTTGGCCGCGAGCGCGTGGCCAACGCCGCGCTGACCCAGGACGAGGAGGGGTTCGTCGCCGGACTGCTCGCCGGGCTGACCGAGTGGCCGGCGTACTACACCCGCATGGCGGCGCTGAACGCGGCGGGCCCGCCCCCACCCGACCTGTCCCCGCTCCGGCCGGCTACCCCCGCCGAGCTACGCCGGCGGTTGGCGGCCGGCGAGTGGGTGGTGGACCTGCGCACCCGCACCGCCTTCGCGGCCGGCCACCTGCGGGGCACGGTGAACGTCGGGCTGGACGGCTCTTTCGCCACCCAGGTGGGCTGGCTCGTCCCCGGGAACACGCCGGTGACGCTGCTCGCCCCAACCCCGGCCGAACTGGCCGAGGCCCAGCGGGAACTGGTCCGGATCGGCATCGACCGGCCGGCCGCGGCGTCGGCGGGCACGCCCCGGGAGTGGGCCGGCGGGGGCGAGCTGTCCCGGTTCGCCCTGGCGACGTTCGCCGACCTGGCCGCGGTTCGCGCCCACCGGCCCGTGCTGGTCGTGGACGTGCGGCAGCGCGACGAGTGGGCCGCCGCCCGCCTGGCCGACGCGGTGCACGTCCCGCTGCACCTGCTCGCGGCCCGGCGGGCAGACCTGCCCGGCGGTGAGATCTGGGTGCACTGCGCCAGCGGCTACCGCGCCGCCATCGCCGCTTCGATGCTGGTCGTCGCGGGGCGTCAGGTGGTCGCCGTGGACGACGACTTCGATCGGGCGGCCGCCGCGGGCCTGCCCGTCGCGTACGATTCCGCTCCCCGCCATGCGACCCGTTGAGCGGTGCCGGCATGGTCGTGCTGGCCGTGGTGGCCGGATTGGTCATCGGGTTCGGCCTCGGCGCCCTGGGGAGCGGTGGCTCGGTGCTCAGCGTGCCCGCGCTGGTGTACCTGTTCGGGATGGACCCGTACCCGGCCACCACCGGCTCGTTGATCGTGGTCGGCGCCGGCGCGGCCGCCGGGGTCCTGGCACACCGCCGGGCCGGCCAGGTCGACGTGCCCGCGGGGTTGACGCTGGGCCTGTTCGGCATCCCTGGTTCGGCGCTCGGCTCGTGGCTGTCGGCCGCGGTGGACGCACAGCTGCTGCTGTCCGCGTACGTCGGTCTGTTGCTCGTGGCCGCGCTCGCCCTGCACCGGTTCGCTCCCGCGACCGCTGTGGCGGCGCCGTCACCGCATCCGCCGTCGTGGTCGCGGACGCTCGTCATCATCGGCACGGCCACCGTGATCGGCCTCGTCACCGGGTTCCTCGGGGTGGGCGGCGGCTTTCTCACCGTACCCGTGCTGGCGCTGGTGTTCCGGCTGCCGATGCCGGTCGCCGTCGGAACCTCGCTGCTGGTCATCATGATCAACAGCATGGTGGCCCTGCTGGCCAGGGCCGGCCAAGACGTGAACCTCGACTGGGCCGTCCTGCTCGGGTTCGCCGCGGCGTCGGTGGCCGGCTGCCTGGGCGGCGCCCACATCGTGTCCCGCGTCAGCCCGCACCGGCTCTCCCGGGCGCTCACCCTGGTGCTGGTGGCGGTGGCGTGCTACATCGGCCTGCGTTCCGTGCTGGTGCTGATCTGACCTTCCGGGTGAAGGTCCCTATGACAACCGTGGGATACGGGCCTATCCGCTGCCGATCGACGGCGGGGAGTAACCGCAGCGGTGCCCGGCGGGGTCGCACTGAGTCAGGGATGCGAGGCCCTCTCGTAGCGGAGTCGCTCAGGGGGTGGGCGCGGGCCGGTGAGCGGGCTGAAACAGTTCGATCAGGTTGCCGGCGGGGTCGGCGAGCAGGATTTGGCGTCCGCCGGGGCCGGTGACCACGTCGCTGTGGAACGGCAGGCCCGCGTCGCGCAGCCGGGCGATCTCGGTGTCCAGGTCGTCGACGACCAGGTGGATGCGGTTGCGGCCCGCGACGGCCTGGTCGGGGGTGGCGCGGGCGCCGGAGCTGGTGGGTCCGGACAGCAACAAGCGCAGAGGCCCGCGTACCACGTCGGCGAAAGCGGGCGCGGCGCTGAAGTTCAGGGTGAATCCGAGGTGAGTGGTGTAGAAGTCGATGGCCGCTTGGACGTCGTCGACGATGTAGCGGACGCTGGCGACCTGGTCGGCTGCTGTCATGGCTGGACCTCCCGGAAAAGGATGGGTTGCAGGTACCGGATACGGGTGTCGATCTCCGAGGCGGTACGGTCGAACGCGTCGTCGCTGCTGATGGCGCCGGGGTCGGGAATGCTCCAGTGCAGGCGTTGCGGGTGGTCGTCGAAGTCGGGGCAGACCTCGCGGACCTTGTCGCACAGGCTGATCACGTAGTCGAAGCGTCGGCTGGTCATCGTGTCCAGATGCCGTGGACGCCGGCCGGCGATGTCGATGCCGTACCGCTGGCGCAGCACGCGCACGGCGTGGGGGTGCAGGCGCGCTTTGGGGTGACTGCCGGCGCTGGTCACCTCGGCGCGGCTGCCGACGCGGTGCCGCAGCAGGGCCTCGGCGATGGGCGATCGGGCGCTGTTACCGGTGCACATGAACAGCACGGAGGGCGCCGCCGAGGCTCTGGCCGGGAGCGTCGGCTCAGGGGGAAGCAGGCGCAGCGCGGGGTGCAGGGCGGCACCGGCGGCGGCCAGCGCGTCAACACAGCGCTCCAGGTCCAGGTGGTAGTAGCTATCGCGGCCGTCGAAGCTGCTGCGGCGGGCGTTGACCAGCCCGGCGGAGCGCAGCAGCCGCAGATGGTAGGACACCAGGTTCTGCGGCTCGCCGACAAGGGTGACGAGTTCTCGCACGCGCAGGTCGCTACGCGCCAGCTCGCCTAGCAGCCGCCAGCGCACCTCGTGGGCGGCCAACCGGACGAACGGCGGCAGGACGGCTTGCCCGGATGATGCCATGCCCGCATGATACATCAAACTGTTTTGATGGAACTGGTCCATGAGTGCGCGACATGTTCGCCGGGCGTCAGCCCGGGATCGTCAGCTCTTCCGCCACCCTTGAGGCCAGGCCAGCGCGCGCACCTGGTCCACAAGGGCCTGGTTACGGCCGGGGGAGGCGTCGTCGGCCACGTCGACGGATCCGGGCGAGCGTCACCCCTGCCTGGCACCGGCCACGACCAGGGTGGGGTAGCGAAGGTTGTACCACCCGGTGACGCCGAGGACGGCCTTCTTGATCATCGCGACCGGAGGGCCGGTGCGCACCTTCCCGCGCGGGCTGCCGTCGAGGTCGGTGGGCTGGAGGAGGCCGTCCCACTGGCCGAGGCTGATGCACAGGGCGTCGGCCTTGACGCGCAGCGGCTTGGGGGTACGCCCGGCCAGGCGGGCGGTGATCGCATGGAAGGCGCACGCGGCCGCCAGCCCGCCGGGGCCGCAACCCATGCGCAGCACCTGTCCGTGCTGGGTGTGCGCGGCCGCGGCGTCGCCGATGCCGTAGACCTCCGGGTGCGACCGCGAGCGCAAGGTTCCGTCCACGAGCATGCGGCCGCGGTCGTCCACGGCCAGTCCGGCCTCTCGCGCCAGCTCCGGGACCTTGAAGCCGGCGGTCCACGCCACCGTGCCGGCGGCGACGTGCGTGCCGTCCTCCAGCAGCAGGCCGTCCGCGTCGACCTTGGCGACCTTGGCGTGCTCCCACACCTGGATGCCGAGGCGGCCGAGGGCGCGGTGCAGGTACTCCCGGCCGCGCTCGGACAGCGCCTCGCCCAGTGCTCCGCTGGTGACCAGCCGTACCGTGCGGCCGGGGTAGGTCTCGGCCAGCGCGGTGGCCGTCTCCAGGCCGGTCGGCCCGGCCCCGACCACGGCGACCGTATCGGCGGTGCGCATCTGATCGCGCAGCCGCTCGGCCCGCTCGGCGACGGCGACGGCGTTGGCGTGCTCGGCCGCGCCGGGGACCGCGTCCAGGTCGGCGTGGCTGCCCAGCGCGTACACCAGCAGGTCGTAGCCGACCGGCTCGGCGCCGCTCGCCAGCTCCACCCGCCTTCCCTCCGTGTCGATGCGCGTGACCTGATCGATGATCAGCCGGATGCCGGTGCTCTTGAACAGGTCGTGCAGTGGCAGGTGGCGCACCTGCCGGCCGGAGGCGAGCTGGTGGTTGCGCATCCGCTCCACGAACCGGTCACGGTTGTTGACCACCGTGACGGTCGCGCCGGTGCGCTTGGCGAGCAGCTTGGCGGCCGCCACGCCGGTGTATCCGGCACCCAGGACCGCGATGTGCGGTGTCGTCGTCATGAATGTTCTCCCGTCGTCTACGTCGCCGGTTGAACGGGCGATGGGGGCGATTCGTGACAACGCGACCAGAGAAACAATCACATTTTCTGCTTCGCGAAGAAGGCCAGCTTGTCCGGGTTGGTAATGGTGCGGATGGCGACGATGCGGTCGCCGTCGAACTCGGGGACGGTGACCCCGGACAGCTGGCCGTCCAGGTACGTCACGAAGGCGGGCTCTCCGTTCACCACGTCCGGCGTCAGGCGGAGCCGCTGCGCGTACTCGCTCAGAGCGAGCAGGTAGCGCAGGACCTGCTCCCGGCCGACCACCGGACGCCGCATCGCCGGCGCCTTGCCGCCGCCGTCGGCCCAGGCGACCACGTCCTCGGCCAGCATCCGCTCCAACGCCGGCACGTCGCCGCCCAGGGTGGCCTCCAGGAACCGTTCCAGGAGCTCGCGGCGCTGCCCGGGCGGGGCGGTGAACCGCTTGCGCGCCGCGGCGACATGCTGCTGCGCCCGGCGGTACAGCTGCCGGACGTGCGGCTCGTTCGCCTCCAGAATCTCCGCGATTTCGCGGTGGCTGTGACCGAACGCCTCACGCAGCACGAACACCGCTCGCTCCGGCGGGGTGAGCCGCTCCAGCAGCACCAGCATCCCCAGCGACAGCAACTCCCGCTGCTCCACGGTCTCCAGCGGATCGAGCCCGCCGCCGGTGACGACCGGCTCGGGCAGCCACGGCCCGACGTAGCGCTCCCGCTGCGCCCGCGCCGAGGTGAGCCGGTCCAGGCACAGGTTGGTGACAACTTTGGTCAGCCACGCCTCCGGCGAGACCGCGTAGTCGCTCCGTTGCCAGCGTATGTAGGCGTCCTGCACCACGTCCTCGGCCTCGGACGCCTCCCCGAGCAGCCGGTAGGCCACCCCGAACAGGCGCCGGCGGTTGGCCTCGAACCGCTCCAGCCGCTCCTGGGTCACGCCCATGACCAGCTCTCGCCCACGCTTGGCGAAGCTGGCGCTGGTGCCCGGCCCATCGGTGGGAGGGGTAGAGACATCACGGGAGCACTTCCGCTCGGATCCCGGAATGGGTCGGACACCAATCAGCGTAACCATCTGCCCCATGAAGGGGGTCAATACACGTCCACGTAGTCCAGCTCTGGCTCCTCCTGGCCCTCAAGCAGCCGGTCGGGCCGGACCGTCAGCAGGCGCACCTGATCCCCCACGCCGGGCATCGCATGCACCCGGTCGGAGGCGGCGCGGAAACCGTTCTTCGTGAGGAGCAGGTCCTGGCCGCGGGCCGTACCGGCGAGCACCCAGGCCAGTTTGCGGCCCAGCCGCACCGAAAGGACAGCGCCCGCCAGCACCAGCGACCAGCCCACCCCGCCGCGCCGGTGTCGCTCGTCGACCATCCAGCGGCCACCTTCGAGCACGTCGGAGGAGGTGAGCCCGTCCCGGCGCAGGATGTCGGCCGCCTGCGGCTCCAGCGTCAGCACCCGGCTCGGGCGCAGGTCCTCCAGCGGGGCCAGCCGAGCCGCCCCGGCGATCGCGCCGTCCAGGGCGCGGGCGATCAGGTGGTACGCCAGCCCGTCGTGGTCGTCGACGTCGACCGTGCCCGCGACGCCGATGGACCGCAGGACCCGGCCGCGGAACTCCAGGAGCTCCCGGTGCCAGGCTTCGGCGCCGAAGTCCGCGCAAGGCGGGTACACCTCGAAGGTCATCATGCCGACCCCAGGACGAGATAGACGGGCAGGGCGGTGAGGAACTCCCCCTTCTCGTCGGCCGCCCGCAGAGCGGAGAACCAGGCAGCGGGGCCGGGGATCACCCGTTCGTCGAGCACGGGGATGACCGCCGCCGCGTCGGCCAGCTCGGTAGACACCCCGAGGAAGGCTTTGACCTCGGTCTTCACGACGCCGTGCCGGACCAGGCGACGCCGGAGGGTACGTCCCATCGAGGGGTTGGCGACCACCGTGCGGAACACGCCGAGCACTTGGTCGGTGAGGTCGTCGTCGACTCCGTCGACCACCAGGCCGGTCCAGTCGACGTCGACCAGGCAGATGCGGCCGCCGGGAGCGAGGGCCCTGACGAGGTTACCGACGATCTGGTCGGGATCGTGGACGTGCTGGAGGACCCGTTCCGACCAGATGACATCGAATTCGCCCGGCCGGTCGAGGGTGGCGAGGTCGGCCGTCACCGCGGTGATGCCGGGGATGTCGCCGGCCACTCCGACCATCGCGGGGTCGTGGTCCATCGCCGTCACGGAGGCGCCGAGGTCGGCGAAGCGCGCGGCCATGTCGCCGGGACCGCAACCGGCGTCCAGGACGCGCTCTCCCGGGGTTACCTTCAGCAGCTCTACGCCTTGATCCCGGATTGCTCTGACCAAGGGCTGGCGGGAGACCCGCTCGAGATAATCTCGCATGTCCTGACCGTCAAACACCGCCATGTGGCGCCCCCGTGGCTGGGTCCGGCTGACGAGTCGAGCGTGGCAACCCCCGTACCAGCCGACAAGGAGCGTTCCAGCCAGGCATTCCTATCTCAAAACGACAAATCCACAACTGTGCGTCAGCAGCGGGAAGCCACCGCTGGTAGTGGGCTTGACAACCGGCAGTTGGAGATCATGCGGGTGGCTCATACACGCGTCCCCGCACCGAGGCCCAGACCGGCTCCGGCCGGAGCTCGTGAAGCCCTGTCTCTCATGTCACCGTCCTCGCCTGTTCGCGTACGGTCAGGTTCTAGTCGGCAGGAGCGCTGTCTGCTGGTACACCGTTCGGAGATGTATTGACCGAGGGGGCGGATGCGTGGCGGTGACGATCGTGTATGAGACGCATTCGATCACGACCGATAACGAGGCAGGGATCGCGACTGGATGGTTGCCGGGGGAGTTGTCGTCGCGTGGCCGGGAGTTGGCGATGGAGTTGGGGGAGCGTCGTCGTGGCGATGGTTTGGCCGTGGTGTTCAGTTCGGATCTGTGGCGGGCGGTGCAGACGGCTGAGATCGCCTTCGCGGGCAGTGCCATCCCCATTCGGACCGATATCCGGTTGCGGGAGTGTGATTACGGCGGCGGGAACGGTATGCCGGTCGCGCGGCTGGCCGCTGGACGGGCCGCGCACGTCGACGTGCCGTGGCCGGGCGGGCAGAGCTATCGGCAGGTTGTCGAGCAGACCCGCGACTTTCTGCGCGACATCGCGACGATGTGGGACGGAGCGCGAATCCTGGTTATCGCCCACTCGGCCAATCGATGGGCCCTGGACCATCTGCTTACCGGCGCCGCGCTGGAGGACCTGGTTGATGCGCCGTTCGCCTGGCAGCCCGGCTGGACCTACACCCTGCACACGGACGATCGGGTGATCTTGGTTCCGCTGGCGGTGGGCGATGCCGACGACATGGTGGAAGTCCTGGCGGGGCAGGATCTGTACGCCTTCATCGGCGGCAGGCCGCCAACCCTGACCGAACTGCGCAGCCGGTACGCCAGGCTCGCGGCCGGTCGTTCCCCCGACGGGCGGCAGGAGTGGCTCAACTGGATCATCCGCCGTCGAAGCGACAACCAGGCGATCGGCACCGTGCAGGCGACCGTCGCCGATGGGGGAGCCGAGATCGCCTGGGTGGTCGGGCTGCCCTGGCAAGGTCACGGGTACGCCCGCGAGGCCGCCCGGCTGCTGGTCGAGGAGCTGACCACGCGCGGCGTACGCCACCTGCGGGCGCACATCCATCCAGACCACCACGCGTCGATGGCGGTCGCCTCCCACGTCGGTCTGGCGCCGACCGACCACTTCCACGACGGGGAACGCCGGTGGGAGCGCATCGACGGCGCCCCGGGCTTCATCCAGCGCTTCGTGTAACCCCTGGACGACAGTACGTCGGGTGTGGTTGGTTGTCTCGCGCGTCATACGATGATCAAGGGGACCAAACAGACGGCGGAGGCGGTCATGGGGAGACCGGAACGTCCGCTCGATCCGGCGGACGGCCCGGTTCAGGCCTTCGCCTGGCAGCTGCGGCAGCTGCGCGAGCGGACCGGCCGGATGAGCTACCGGCGGCTGGCGCGGCTGGCCCACTACTCCGCCAGCACACTCTCCGGCGCCGCCAACGGCGAGCGGCTGCCCTCCCTGGAGGTGACCCTCGCCTACGTCCGCGCCCTCGGCGGAGACGAGGAGGAGTGGCGGGCGCGCTGGCGGGCGGCGGCCGAAACGCCGGACCACCAGGACTGGGAGCCGGAGCCGCCCTGCCCGTACCAGGGGCTGATGACCTTCCAGCCGGAGCATGGCGACTGGTTCTTCGGCCGTGACCGGCTGCTCGAACGCCTTCGCGAGCTGGCCGACCGGCAGTCCGTGATCACCGTCTTCGGCGCTTCGGGGAGCGGCAAGTCGTCGCTGCTGCGGGCCGGGCTGATGGGCGCGCTGAGCGGTGACCCCCGCTGGCGGACCATGCTCACCACCCCCACCGCCCACCCCCTGGACGCGCTGGCCGGCCAGGTGGCGAAGCTGTCCGGCCTGGACGTGCACCGGCTCCGCGAGGAACTCGCCGAGGATCCCGCCACCCTGGACATCGCCGTGCGCGGCGCGCTCCCGGACGAGGGCCGCGCGCTGCTGGTCGTGGACCAGTTCGAGGAGGTGTTCACGCTCTGCGCCGACGACGGCGAACGACGCGCCTTCGTGGCCGCCCTGCTCGACCTGGCGCTCGGCTCCGAGCGGCGCACCACGGTCGTGCTCGGCGTGCGCGCCGACTTCATCGGCCACCTGGATCCCCGCCTGGTGGCGCTCATGGCGGACGCCCAGCTCGTGGTCGGGCCGCCCGTCACCGGCGAAATCCGGGAGATCGTGCTGCTGCCCGCCGCCCGAGCCGGGCTCACCGTGGATCCGGACCTGCTCGCCACCGTGCTGGCCGACACCGAAGCCGAGCCGGGCGCGCTGCCGCTGCTCTCCCACGCTTTACAGGAAACCTGGCGGAACCGGACCGGCGAGCGGCTGACGCTCGCCGCCTATCAGGCGACCGGCGGGGTCAAGGGCGCCATCGCCCAGAGCGCGGAACGCGCGTACGGCGAGCTCGACGCCGCGCATCGGCAGCCGGCCCGCCGGATCTTCCTCCGGCTCACCGCCCTCGGCGACGGCACCGAGGACACCCGCCGCCCGATCGCCCGCGCCGAACTGGACGGCGTCGGCGACCCCCAGGCCGTCGCCGGCGTGCTGGCCCGGCTGGCCGACGCCCGCTTGGTGGTGCTCGGTGAGGAGTCGGTGGAGGTGGCCCACGAGGCGCTGATCCGGGCCTGGCCCCGGCTGCACCGCTGGCTCACCGACGACCGCGCCAACCTGCTCACCCACCGGCGGCTCACCGACGCCGCGTACCGCTGGCAGGACCTGCGCCGCGACTCCGGCGCGCTCTACCGGGGCGCGCAGCTGGCCGTGGCCGTGGCCTGGGCGGCCGACCACCCGGCCGAGCTGAACCAGCTGGAGGCGTCCTTCCTGCAGGCCAGCCGTGGTCTGGAACGGCGCAGGACGCGCCTGCTCGCCCGCTCGGTGGCGGTGATGGCGGTGCTGCTGCTGGCCGCCGTGGCGGCGGGAGGCGTGGCGTTGCGGCAGGGCGGGGAGGCCGAGCGCCAGCGGAACGTGGCCGACTCGCACCAGGTGTCGTTGCGGGCCCGCGACCTGCTGGGCACCGACCCCGACCTGGCGGGACTGCTGGCCCTCGCCGCGTACGGCCTGAGCCAGGACGCCGAGACCACAGGCGGCCTGATCAGCGCCGCATCCGCCGCCCGCCGTCGGATCGAGCTGAACACCGGCGGCGCCTCGATCTTCGAGACGGCCCCGGACCCGCGCGGCGGGCTGCTGGCCACGGGCGGGGCCGACGGCCTGGTCAAATTGTGGGATCCGGCCGGACGCGCGGTGGTCAGGACCTTCACCGAACATGTGGACCCCGCCGACCCCATGCTGGTCCGCCGGGTCGCCTACACCGGCGACGGCCGGGTGCTGGCCTCGCTGGGCCGGCGGCCGGGGCGGCCGCCGACCGCGGGCCTGGTGGTGGCGCGGGATCCGGACACCGGACGGGAGGTCTTCCGGCGGGCCGCCGACGAGGTCACGGACGCGATGGCGATCAGCCCGGACGGAACGTCGCTGGCGTTCGGGACCGGCCGCGGCCGGATCGAGGTGTGGAACCTGCGCGACGGCACCCACCGGGTGCTCCGCGGCCATCCAACCGTCGTCATCGGTCTGGCCTTCAGTCACGACGGGGCCCTGCTGGTCTCCACCTCGGGAGGGCAGGACGGGCCGGTGGTCTGGGAGGCGGCCACCGGGCGGCGGCGCCCCGCCATCCCCGCCGCCTTCGTCCACCGGGTGGCCTTCGGGCCAGGGCGGCTGCTGGTCACCGCCGCCGAACGGCTGGGCGTGCGGTTCTGGGACCTCGATCGGGAGCGGCCGGTCGAAGTGAGCGCGCTGCCGAAGCTGACGCCGTACGCGTGGAACATCTCGGCCCCGGTGGGGGACCGGATCGCGCTGGCCGACGAGAACGGCCTGATCACCGTCTGGGACTACCGGCGGAACGAGTTGATCGAGACCTATCAGGATCGGACTCGGGCCGAGACGCTGACGGTGGCGCTCAGCCCGGACGGCCGCCGCCTGGTCTCGGCCGGGTTCGGCGGGACGATCGTGGTGCGGGAGCCGGTGCTGCCGCCGTTCGGCGGGCACAGCGCGGCCGTCAACGCGGTCGAGACCAGTCCGGACGGTTCGGTCATCGCCTCCGCGGGCAGTGACGGCACAGTGCGGCTGTGGGACGGCGCGGGCAACCCGCTCCGCCGGCTGGACGATCTCACCGACCACGCCGAGGCCGTCGCCTTCGGCCCGGGCGGGACGAGCCTGGCGGCGGTGACCCGCGACCACCAGGTGGTCCTCTGGGATCCGGCCCGGGGCAAGAAGATCACCACACTTCGTTATGACGGGCTGGGGGCCTCCACGGACCTGGCCTACCATCCGCGCGGCGGGAGCCTGGTGGCCGCCGCGCTCGGCCTGTTCCGGTGGACGCCCGGTTCCGGCGGCCGGCTCGACCCCGCCCCGTTCCCGCCGCCCACCGTCTTCGCGACCGGGGTGAGCTACGCGCCGGACGGACGGCTGCTCGCCGCGACCGGCCCCTCCGGCGTGCTGACCGTCTGGGATCCGGGGGCGAACGCGCCGCGCTACCGGACGGGCACCGGGCAGGGCGCGATCCTGGACGTCGCCTTCAGCCCGTCGGGAGCGGTCATCGCGACCGCGGGCGCCGACCATACGGTGAAACTGCTGGATTCGGCGACCGGCGAGGAGACCGCCGGCCTGGTCGGCCACACCGGGACGGTCGAGGTGGTCGCGTTCAGCCGGGACGGGCGGTGGCTGGCCTCGGCCGGGTCCGATCGCACGATCATCGTGTGGGATCTGGCGTCCCTGGTGCCGATGGCGGTGCTCAGCGGGCACGGGGCGCCGGTGCACGCCCTGGCGTTCACGGCCGACGGGGATCTCCTCTCTGGAGGGAACGACAACCGGATCATCCGGTGGTCGCTCGATCCGGGCCGGGCCGCGGCGCGGATCTGCCGCGAGGTCGGGCGCGGGCTCGGCCGGGCGGAGTGGGCGGCCTACCTGCCCGCGACGCCGTACCGGCCGATCTGTGGTTGACCGGAATTGATTGATTAATCCCGCCAGTCGAGGCGAACAACTCGCTCACCTCGGAGAATCCCCGTGATCAAGGTGATTTTTCGGGATGGGCGGTAATGGATGCGGTTGGGAATTCTCGGTCCTCTGGCGTTGACCGTCGGAGGGGAGGCGGTTCAGCTTCGCTCGGTCAAACAGCGCATACTGCTCTCCACCCTGGCCGCTCACGCGGGGCGGAGCGTGTCCGTCCAGCGCCTCATGGAGTCGCTGTGGGAGTCGCCTCCGGTGTCGGCCGCCGAGAACCTGCGGACGTACCTCTGCCAGGTGCGCCGCGCGCTGGGCGACCTCGATCGCGTCGCCCGCGAGCCTGGGGGATTCCGGCTGGTCGTCCGGCCGGGGGAGATGGACGCGGAAACCTTCGAGGATCTCGCCCGCGAGGGGGATCGCGCCCTGGCCGACGGGCGGCCGGCGCGGGCCAGTGAGGTGTACGGGAAGGGGCTGGCGCTGTGGCGTGGCCCGGCCTTCGGCGATCTCGCGGAGCTGCCGCTCGTGCGGCGGAGCGTGCTGCGGTTGACCGAGGCCCGGTTACGGGTGGTCGAGCAGCGGATCACCGCGGACCTGGACCTGGGCCGCCACACCAGCCTCATCGCCGAGCTCACCGCCCTGGTCGCCGACCATCCGTTGCGCGAGCGGCTGCGCGCCCACCTGATGCTCGCGCTCCACCGGTCCGGCCGCCAGGCCGACGCCCTGGGGGTCTACCGGGAAGGGCGCCAGATACTGGTACGTGAACTGGGCCTGGAGCCGGGACCCGAACTCAGGGAACTGCACGAGGCGATCCTTCGTGCGGACGCCGCCTTGGGCCGGCAGCCGGCGACCGTCCGGTTGAGCCGGCCAGAGCGCCCGTCGCAGCTTCCGGCCGACATCGCCGCGTTCGCGGGCAGGCGGCAGGAGCTCGCCGAGCTGGATCTGCTGACGCGGGACCTGAGGGTTCCGGTGCTGGTCGGGCTCACCGGCCTGGCCGGTGTCGGGAAGACCGCGCTGGCGCTCCGCTGGGCCCATTCCGCCGGCCACCGGTTCCCCGACGGGAAGCTCTTCGCCGATCTGCGGGGGTACGGCCAGCGGCCGCTCTCGCCCGGACAGGCGCTGGATCGGTTCCTGCGTGCCCTGGGCGTGCGCCGGGTTCCCGGCGATCCCGATGAGCGGGCCGGCCTGCTCAGGAGCGTCCTGTCCGGGCGGCGCGTGCTCATCGTGCTGGACAACGCGCGCGAGGCCGCCCAGGTCCGGCCGCTGCTGCCCGGATCGCCGGGCAGCGCCGTGCTCGTGACCGGCCGGAACCGCCTCGACGGGCTGGCCGCCGGGGACGGCGCCCACCTGGTCCGGCTGACCGGTCTGAACGCCCGCGACTCGCTGGCCCTGCTCGCCGCGCACGGCGGGCCGGACGCCGACGCCCCGACGCTGGAGCGGCTGGCCGCCCTGTGCGCCGGTCTTCCGCTGGCGCTGCGTACCACCGCGGCGCGGCTCTCCGCCGACGTGCACCTCAGCGCGCGGGAACTGGCGGACCGGCTCGCCGTGGACGGCCGCCGGCTGGACGAGCTCAGCCACGGCGACGTGCGGGTGCGCACCGGCTTCGCGGTCACCTACGCCACCCTGACCGCCCCCGCGGCGGCGCTGTTCCGCGGGCTCGGCCTGCTGGAGGCGCCCGACTTCCCGGCCGGCCTGGGCGCGGCGCTGCTGGGCGTCGACGCGGAGTCGGCGACCACGCTGCTGCGGGAACTGGTCGGCGCCCACCTTCTCGAAGTCGCCGGCAAGGACGACACGGGCACCACCCGCTACCGTTTTCACGATCTCGTCCGCCTCTACGCCCGCGAACGCGCCGTCGCCGACGCGCCCCGGGACGTGGTACGGCTTTCGCAGGTAGTGGCCCCAGGGGGTGGTCCTGGGGCCACTACTCCCGCGCCGAAGGACGCTTAGTTGCTGATCGTCCCCGTGTGGCCGAGACACCCGTTGATCTTGAGGTAGTACCGGCCGTAGAGCCCGGGGATCGTCGCCCTGACGACCTGGCCGTAGGGCACCACGCCCGACCCGACCAGAGCGCCGTTCCCGGTGTCGTACACCTTCCAGCCGCCGGCGCAGATGTGGTTCCCGCGAGCCTCGACGTAGATCTTGTGGTCGCTGCTGGGCGGGATGGCGCCTGTCGAGCAGGAAGAGACCACGATGCGGCACCAGGCACTGGCGGCGGACGCCGGTCCGGCCGTGACGACCAGGGCGGTGAACGCCGCGGCGCCGACCGCGGCCATCTTCTTGAGGAGCGAGTTCACGGAAAGTGTCCCCTTTGCTGATCGAGATCACGGCAGGCCTGCCGCGCTGTTCACCACCGAGGTTCTCGTCGTCAGGTACAAGCGGCGTATATCGGTCGTACAGCGGCCCGCAGTGGTAGAACCTTCGCCGGATCCGCGGTCGATCGGACCCGGCGAATGTTTGTAGCGATTGGGTAGCGCATCGACGGCCGTCTCATGTGAACGCCTCGCGGACTTCGTGAAGCGGGCCAGTACGGAAAGAACCGAAGAGCTGGCACCGATGTGACGACGGGCGGATCTTCCTAGTGTCGAGATATGACGACTACATCCCCCGCCCGCGTGCGGGTCGCACCCGGCCTGTACGTGACCTTCGTCTTATTCATCGTCGGCATGGTGCTCCGTACCGTGTTCTCGCTCTGGCATCCGAGCCTCGCCATGCTGGATTACGAGAACCTCTCGCCCATCCGCGAACAGTGGTGGGCGATGCACATCTTCGTGGGCGCACCCGGAGCGCTCCTGGCCTTCGCCTCGTTTCCCGTGCTCGCTTATGCCCTGTGCCGCGCGCGCGGTTCCGTGGTCGCGGCCGTGGGCGGCGCCGTAACGGTCACCGGCATCATCTTCTTCGGGCAGGGCATCGCCGCCGAGGGAGTCACCTACGGGTACGTGCTGAACACGGCGGCCCTGTCAGGTGAGCAGGGCGAGAAACTGTTGACCTACATCACCGACCATGCCGAACTGTCCCAGATCGGGATCTTCGGCGGCCTGGCCGTCACCTCGCTCGGCGTCCTCGTCCTGCTGGCCGCGCTCTGGCTCGCTCGCGCGGTGCCACGCTGGCTGCTGGTGCTGCCCGTGATCGGGCTCGTCGGGGGCCTGGCGCTGCCTTTCGCACCGTTCAGCCTCGAACTGGGACTGTTCGACATCGTCACCCAGGATGTGCCGCTGGTGCTCATCGCCGTACTGGCGCTACGCACCGCGAAGCACGCCACAGACTAGACCGCTGGTGTTCGCGGCTCCGTGCTGGCTCGGATGTTCCGTGCTAGCGGCCTCGTCCTACGATCTGGGCATGAACCGCCCGCATTATGCCAGTGTGGCCGCCATCGGGCTGTCGGTGGCGGTGAGCGTCGGCGATCTGTGGTTCGCGATGCCGCTCCACCTGCCGGCTGCCGTCGATCCCTGGCTTCACCCGCTGGGTGTCCTCGCGCGCCTGGCCCCGGTGGTCGCGGGTGCACTGATCGTGCTGCGCCGCGCGAGTAACCGGGTGGGGTGGACCCTGATGGTCTGCGGAACCCTGGTCATCGGACTGCAGCTCTGCCGGATGGCGGCGGTGGCGGCGGTCGAGCTCCTGCCGTCCTCGCCCGACCTGGTGCTGTCCGCGGCCCACGCGCTGGCCGCGGTTCCGCAGGCGTTCTTCGGGCTCGTGTACGCCTGGCCGGCGGCGATCGTCCTGCTCTTCCCCGACGGACGATTCTCCGGCTCATCGGACCGGTGGTGTTTCTGGGGAATCCTCGGGGCCTCCGTGTCGCTGGGAGTCGCCGGGATCGCGGGGGCCCCGGTGACGCCCGCGCCGTACGAGGGCCGGCCCAACGTCTTCCATGTCTCCTGGTTCGAACCGTTCGGCGATGTGATCTTCGCGGCCGGCTGGCTCGTGCTGTGGGGACTCCTCGCCGCCAACGTGGTGATCGTCGCCCGTCGCCTGCGACGGGCGACGGGCGAACGGCGGCTGCAACTGCTGTGGCTGACCGTCGCCGCGGTGCTGCCCCCGGTTTCGCTGATCGGGTGCGTGCTGGCCCTGACCGGCAGTCTCGACATGCGGTACGTAGACGTCGCCGTGTCGGCCGCCCAGCTGCTCGTCGTGGCGGCCGTCATCGTGGCCGTCACCAAGCACGGCCTCTACGGCATCGAACGCCTGATCAACCGCACGCTGGTCTACGTGTCGCTGACGCTGCTGGTCGCCGTCGTCTTCCTCGCCGTCACGATCGGCAGCGGCCTGCTCGTGGGCGCCGGCTCGTCCTGGGGGACCGCTCTCGCTACCGCGGCCGCGGCCGTGATCTTCTTCCAGGCGCGTACGGCGGCGCAGAAGTTCATCGACCGCCGCTTCGCCTCCCGGAAGTTCGCGGCGATGAACGCGCTGCGCGAGTACACGGGACGGCTGCACTGCGGCGACGCCGAACTGGGCGACATCGTGCCGCTGCTCGGCCGGATACTCGGGGACGCCACGCTGCGCGGGTACTTCCCGTGCGAGGCGGGCTGGAGAACGATCGACGATCAACCGGCCGTGCTGGACCCTGGCGCCGGGCGAGCGCATTCCACGGTGCGCTTCGCCGGATCGCAAGTCGCCGTCATCGAGCACTCAGTGGCCCTCAGCTACACACCGGAGCTGGTCAGGAGCGTGCTCGGCGAAGCCGCGGGGACGCTCGCGATGGCCCGCCTCCACCTCCAGGTCAAGCACCAGCTCGAAGAGGTGAAGGCGTCCAGGGAGCGTATCGTGCAAGCCGGCTACCTGGAGCGGCGGCGTCTCGAACGTGACCTGCACGACGGGGCCCAGCAGCGCCTCGTCGCCCTCGGTATTTCGCTGCGCCGGCTGCAGCACTCGCTACCGTCCGGCGCGAGCGTCATCGCCCCAGCGCTGGACACCGCGGTGCAGCAGGTCGGCGAGGCGATCGGAGATCTACGCGCCATCGCGGCCGGCATTCGGCCCACCCGGCTGGACGACGGGCTCCGGGCCGCGCTCGACGATCTGACCCAGAACAGTCCCATCCCCGTGGAAGTGAACGTCCCGGACAGTCGTATCCCCTCCGAGCTGGAGGCGGCGGCGTACTTCATTGTCTGTGAGGCCGTGACCAACGCGGTAAAACACGCCGCGCCGTCACGAGTGATCGTGCGGGGAGCCCTCGACGGGGCGACCTTGAGAATGTCCGTCGCCGACGACGGGCGGGGCGGCGCGGTGGCGGACGCCAAGGGCGGCGGGCTGTCCGGAATGGCCGACCGGGCGCGGGCACACGGCGGCACTCTCGTGGTCAGAAGCCAGCCGGGTACGGGCACGACGGTGGAGGTGGTACTGCCATGCGGATAATCATCGCGGAGGACGCGGCTTTGCTCCGGGAGGGCTTGGCCGGACTGCTGACCGACCGCGGTCACGAGGTGGTCGGCCGGTGCGGTGAGGCGGATACCCTGCTCAGCCTGGTGGCCGAACACCAACCGGATGTGGTGGTGACCGACATACGGATGCCGCCGGGCTATTCCGATGAGGGTGCCAGGGCGGCCGTCCACATTCGCAAGAATCATCCGCGCATCGGGATACTCGTGCTCTCCCAGCATGTGGAGACCCAGTTCGCCGTGGAACTCGTCACCAGCAGCGAAGGGTTCGGCTATCTGCTGAAAGACCGCGTGCTCGACGTGGACCAGTTCCTGGACGCGCTCGATCGAGTGGCCGCGGGCGGGAGCGTCCTCGACCCTACGGTGGTCAGCACGCTGTTGCGCCGGGCCACGATGGCGAATCCCCTCGCCGTACTCTCCGATCGTGAACGGTCCGTGCTGGAATTGATGGCGGAAGGTCGCTCCAACGCGGCCATCGCCGGTCAACTGTGGCTCGGTGAACGCACCGTCGAAAGTCACATCGGATCGATCTTCAGCAAACTCGGGCTGCCGGGGTCGGCGCAGGATCACCGCCGGGTGCGCGCTGTGGTGACCTATCTCAACGCGATGCGCGCGGGAGAACGGCTGACTTGAAAGCAGTCCTCGCGCATCACGCTCATACATTTCCCTTCGAAGCGCCATGAGAGCCGCATGGCGGCCACCGAGGAAGTGCTGGTGGCCGCGCCGTAGACGGCTTTGCGGGCCATACGGATGCGCGGCCCCGGCCTGATCTACTGCATGGCCAAGGCCGCGATGGAGAACATGACCGAGGGCTTGCCCATCACGCTGGACAGCTGTCGGGCCATCAGGTCCAGCACGACCTCGTCCGGTAAACGCTCGCCGTCCATCTCTACTCCCTCGATATGAGACTTGCCGCGGAGCGGAACGTACCGGACGCGGTGGCCTTACCCGACGAATCCAGCAGCGCCGCGTGGCACGATAACCACATGAAAGGCGCGGGGGCATGGTTTCGGCAGGTCATCGGGTATGAGGAGAGGCACGTTGACCCGCTCATGGATTCGATCCAAAGGCTGGTCCACCTGGCCGTGAGGGGTCGCCGCGCCGCTCTCGACGATCTGGCCGGCGCGCTGTTCAGCGCCGTCGCCGACGATCAGCTCGCAGGGCAGGCGCTCGATGTCGTGACCACGGCGGGGCCGAAGCTTTGGATCGAGCTCGACGGGGCGTTACGTCCCTGGTTGTACGGCTACCGCGACCCGCGCGTCACGCTGGCGCCCATCGTACAGCGGATGGGTAACCCGCTCGCGGTCGCGCTGGCCGCCTGCGGTCGTGACGGCCGCGAACGGGAGAGATCGGTTGGGCACCCCCTGATGGTCACGGACGTGCGGTTGCTTCCGGTTCTGGCCATCCGGGCCGTGGACTGGATACCCGTGGTTCAGGACGAGGCGTTGCGGGTCCTGTCCGAAGCCTTCACCCCGCCGGATGCGGCTGCTCTCCGGGCGATCGTCCCGATGGCGGCGCGGCTCGGTGAACGGCGACGTGGCCGTCCCTTGGCCGAGCTGGCCCGCCAGGCGTTGCTGCGCGCTGACGACGACACGCTGGACGCCGTACGGCGATGCGAAGACCTGCGCGGGCGGCGATTCGCCTTCGATGTGTCGTTGCAGGCCGGGCGTATGGATTGGCGGCAGCTTGCGGCGGCGGCGCTGCACGAGTCCGACATCATCTCCCGCAGGCGGTGCGCTCAGGTCCTGGCCGCCCAGGCGATCGACGGCAACCGGCCCGAGCTCGTGGAGGAGCTCCTGGAGAGTACGTCGGCGCGGGTGCGCGTCGAGGCGCTGACCGCTCTGGTGCAGCTCGGCCGGACTGACTACGGGCCGCAGTTCCTGGATGACAACGCCTCCATGGTGCGATTGACGGCGCAGTGGGCGGTCCGCCGGGCGCGCGAGGATCCAGCCGACTTCTACCGTCACCGCCTGGTCGCCGCAGGGAACGGGCGTGGGCTCCTGGCCGGGCTCGGTGACTGCGGCACCGTCGCCGACGCTGACCTGGTCCTTCCCTACCTGGAGGATCCCAGACCGCGTGTCCGCGCGGAAGCTGTGCGGACACTGCGCCGCCTGGGCGCGAAGACGGACCTTGGCGGGATGCTGGAAGATCCGGCGCCCGTGGTGGTCCGTCAGGTGGTCACCACTCTGCGCTCCCTGGGGCCGCGCGTGCCGGTCGAGCGGCTGTGGGCGCTGCTCGGTCCCGGCCATCCCCGTCATGTACGGCATGCCGCCCATCGACTACTCGTCGATCGCGACCCGTGGACACGAATCCGGGCGGATCTCCGGCTGGCCGGTGACCCTGACGAGGCGCTGAGCCTGGGTGCCCGTACTGACCTGGCGATGTGGCGCTCGCGTGACGCGGCCGGCACCTACGCGAGCTGCCCGGACGAGCTTCGCGATGAGGTGGCGAACCTGCTGTCCAGAGTGGAGGCTGCCGTGGGTGTGGACACCGCCCGAGTTCTGCGCTGGCTGATCAGGACCGGTAGCTGACCGGGTTCGCGGGATGCCGCGGAGCTGTGGGGGAGATCCCGACCGGCCTCACTGCCGACCCGGCGCGTCCGCTCACCCACATCACCGACACGTTGCTGCACGACGTCGACTTCGCCGACTGGGAGCAGTTCGACGGCGAGCACCCGCTCCTGGTCATGCTGCGCTCCGCGGGGCGCCCGGCTATCCGCGATCAATTGCGTACGCAGATCTGCGAAGGCTATCTGCCCGACTTCGCCGAGCGGATGGGCGGTGAGAACCCCGCCCTGCGGGCCGAGCTAGTGGGCGCGCTGCTGCTCGGCATGGGCGTGATGCGCTCGCTCCTCGACAGCCCCGCCCTGCGCGACGCCTCCTTTGAGGAGACGCGCACCCTGGTCAGGCGGCTGGTCACCACCTTGACCAGCTAGGTCAGGCCCATCGCCGTCCTGGCCACTTCGGGCCGGCTGATCAGGACCGGCTGACGACCGGGCAGGACGGCTAGCCACCCGGCCGGCCTGTTCACCGAGCTGTTCGACCTCAAGGTCCGCTACCCGGAAGGCCGACCAGCCCAGCGCCATGGCCGTGGCGCCCGAGGCTTAGAAATCCCCCATCATGTCGCGCAGGTCGAGGGAAAGCCAGGGCCTCGATCTGCGCGGCTCGTCTTCAGGCACAGGTCAACGCATGTTGGTGCCGCCTTGCGCAAACTGGTCGAATGGTATGATGATTAGCTCTTAAGGATGGCGCATAGCACCAAGGGAAGGAACAGCGGATGCTCAGACAGGAGCTCAACGAGCTACTGACGCAGACGGGGCCGGGCACGTCCATGGGCGCCCTGTTCCGGCAGTACTGGATGCCTGCGCTGCTCGCGGAGGAACTGCCGGAGAACGACTGCCCGCCCGTCCGTGTGAAGATCCTCTCCGAGCGCCTCATCGCCTTCCGCGACAGCGAGGGCCGGTACGGGTTGATCGACGAGTTCTGCGCCCATCGTGGAGCGTCGCTGTGGTTCGGCCGCAACGAGCAGGGCGGCCTGCGCTGCAGCTATCACGGCTGGAAGTACGACGTGACCGGCCAGTGCGTCGAGGTCCCCTCCGAGCCGGAGAACAGCAACTTCTGCAGCAACGTCAAGCTCACCGGGTATCCGCTGGTCAAGGTCGGGGACATCCTGTGGACGTACATGGGCGACCCGGCGAAGCGGCCTGGCCTGCCCGAGTTCGAGTTCGCCCAGGTGCCGCCGGAGCAGACCTTCACCTCCAAGCGCTGGCAGGAGTGCAACTGGCTGCAGGCGCTCGAGGGCGGCATCGACTCCAGCCACGTCTCCTGGCTGCACTCCGGCGCGTTGAAGACCGACCCGCTGTTCAAGGGCGCCCGGGGCAACCAGTACAACATGAAGGACCTGAAGCCGTACTTCGAGGTCGCGGAGGCGGACGGCGGCCTGTTCGTCGGCGCCCGGCGCAACGCGGAGGAGGGCACGTACTACTGGCGCATCACGCCGTGGATCATGCCGAGCTTCACGATGGTCCCGCCGCGCGGCGACCATCCGGTGCACGGGCACCTCTGGGTCCCGATCGACGACGAGAACTGCTGGGTCTACACCTTCGACTACCACCCGGTCCGCCCGCTGACCGACGCGGAGCGGCAGGCCATGATGGACGGCTTCGGCGTGCACAGCGAGAACATCCCGGGCACGTACCGGCCGGTGCGCAACAAGGACAACGACTACCTGATGGACCGCGAGGCGCAGCGGCGCGGCGAGGACTACTCCGGGATCAGGGGCATCGCGATCCAGGACTCCTCGCTGCAGGAGAGCATGGGCCCGATCGTCGACCGCTCCAAGGAGCGGCTGGTCCCCGCCGACAGCGGGATCATCAAGGCGCGGCAGAAGCTGCGCAAGGCGGCGATCGCGCTCCGGGATGAGGGGGTGACCCCGCCCGGGGTCGACCCGGCGCACCACCGGGTGCGGTCAGCCGCCGTCGTCCTCCCGCGCGAGGAATCGTTCCTGGAAGCGTGCCGCGACGCCGTGACGGTCACCCCGGGCGTCCCGCAGGCCTCGGTGTGAGGATGGCCGGCCAGCCGATCCTGCTCAACAGCTGCGCCCGCGCCGCCACCGCGGCCGAGGCCCGCTTCAGGATCAACGTACCGATCGCCCCCGCCCGGGCGACCCGCGTCGTGGCGCTCGACGAGGCGGCGGCCGCCGTCATCCGCCGGGCCGCCGAGGGGCGCTGGAACAACGCCCGCTTCTTCACGCAGGCCGCGCCCGCGCCCGCCGCCGACGGCGACGTCGCGGACGTCGTCCTGCGGTCCGTGGACGGGACCGAGTCGTGGCTGAGTGACGAACTGGTCGGCGTCGACGCGGCCGTCATGGTCGCCACGGCCAACGACGGCGCCGCGGTCGCCGCCGCGATCGGCGACGCCTGCACGCTGGGCGGGATCATGACCGCCGGTCTGGTGCTGACCGGCGGGCAGGACACCCGGCTGGCGGTCGCCGCGCTGCGCCCGCACGCCCGGGTCCTGCTGGTGAGCGAGGACGAGAACGACGTGACCGAGGTGCTCACGGCGCTGCGGGCCTAGAGCCGGTACTGAAAGGTCGACAATGAGCAGCCAGGTTACGGTCCCCGCGGTGCAGGCGATGAAGCGGGCCGGAAGGAAGATCGTCGGTGTGGTGGTGTGGGACTACCAGATGGCCCGCATCGTCGACCGGGCCGGCGTGGACATCGTCTCGGTCGGCGACACGGTGGGCATCAACCTCTGGGGGCAGCCGAACCCCTTCGAGGTGACGATGGACCAGATGATCGTCGTCGCCCAGGCGGTACGGCGGGGGGTCACCCGGGCGCTGGTCAGTTGCGACTTCCCGTTCGGGCCGCTGCAGGAAGGGCCGGCCAGTGCGGTACGAGCCGCGATCAGGCTGGTCAAGGAGGCCGGCGTCGACATGGTGAAACTGGACGGTGCGGCCGACCATCTGGACGCGGTTGAAGCGGTCAACCGCGCTGGCATCCCCGTCTTCGCCCAGTTCGGGATCACGCCGCAGACGGCGCTGCGCTTCGGCATGGCGTATACCGCCGACCCGGGCTCCAGCGCCCAGGTTCCGGCGGAGATGACCGACGCTCTCGTGGAGGAGGCCAAGCGGCTGGAGGCCGCCGGGGCGGCGCTGCTGAACTTCACCAACTCCGGCCCTGTCGCCGGTGCCGCCGTCGCGAGCGCGGTGTCGATTCCGGTGGTCGGGGGTCATGGCGGCGGGCCGTGGCTGGACGGGCGGATGCGGATGGCCACCGCGGCGATCGGGTACGCGGAATCGGCGCTGGACGACCCGCAGGAGACGTACGCGAACGTGGCCAGGATCAGCTACGACGCCATCACCGCCTACGCCGCGGACGTACGCGCCGGGCAGCAGATCAAAGGCGGCCCCCGCGCCTGACCGCCACGGGTCAACCGGCGCCGCCGCACAGGGCGGACCGGGCGGCCGGGCGTCCACCTCACTGGAACGGAGATTGTCGTGCCCACCGCGCTCATCGACGGCATCGTCACCGACTACGAAACAACTGGTGACGGGCCGCCGCTGCTCATGTTCTCGCCCGGCGGCTTCAACGCCGTCCGGGACAACTGGCGGACGCAGGGCGTCTACCGCCGGTTGGACCTGCTCGACCAGCTGGCCGCCAACTACACGTGCATCACCTTCGACCGGCGCGAGTCCGGGCGGTCGGGCGGCCGGGTGCAGCGCATCGGCTGGCTCGACTACGCGGTCCAGGGCAAGGGACTGCTCGACCACCTCGGTTTCGCGCGGGCGCACCTGATGGGCGGCTGCGTCGGCTGCTCCATCGTCACCACGTTCGCGGTCGCCTATCCGGAGGCGGTGGCGAGCATGGTGCTCTACTCGCCGGCTGGGGGCCCGCGGTACAGAATCACCCAGCACGAGCGGCTCTGGCGGCATCTGGCGTACGTCGCCGAGCACGGCCTGGAGCAGGTCGTCACGCTCGCGACCAGCACCGAAGCCGGTTTCAGCCAGGATCCGCGGCCAGGTCCGTGGGTGACCGTGCTGCGGCGGGATCCGGGGTTCGCCGAGGTCTACGCGAAGCTGGACACCGGCCGGTACACCGCGATGGTGGCCGGTATGGCCCGGGTGCTGTTCGACCGGGACACCGTGCCCGGGGCCGAGCCGGAAGATCTCATGCAGCTGGACATCCCGGCGCTGGTGGTGCCCGGCGAGGACGCCTCGCACGCTCCGTCGGCGGCCCGCTACCTGCAGGAGTGCCTGCCGCTGGTGGAGTACTGGGACGCGCCGGTGAGCGAGCAGACGCGGCGGAGCGCGCCCGCCCGGGTGCTCGCGTTCCTCGACGCGAACGCGGGCTGACCGATTCGTCCGTCAGTCGAGGTCCGTCAGCCGAGGTCCGTCAGCCGAGCGGCTCGCCGCGCTCCAGCGCCTCGATCTGGTCGAGCCGCCGCTGGTGCACTCCGCCCTTGAACGGCGTGATGAGCCACACCTCGGCGATCCGCACGGCCGCCTCCTCGTCGATCACCTTGGCGCCGAGGACGAGGACGTTGCTGCGGTTGTGGGCGCTGGAGATCTCGGCGAGGAACTCCGAGTGGCACAGCCCGGCGCGGATGCCCCGGATCTTGTTGCAGGCGATCGCCTCGCCGCCACCGGTGCCGCCGACCACGATCCCGCGTTCGGCGCTTCCGCCGGCGACCTGCTCCCCGACGGACGCGCACAGGGCCGGGTAGTCGACGACGTCGCCGCCGTGGGTGCCCAGGTCGTCGACCTCGTGGCCCCGATCCGCGAGCCAGGCGGCGAGCCGCTTCTTCATGGCCACTCCGTTGTGGTCCGCGGCGATGACGATCCGCATGGCCTACCTCCTCAGGCGATCAACTGGTGGGTGCTCTCCGGGAAGAGCTCCGCCATGGCAGGCGGACGTTCGATGATCCGTTGCCGTACGGCATGGCGGATCAGCTCGTCGATCATCGGCCGGTTCGGGGCGATGCCGTACGGCAGCGGATCCGCGCCGGTGATGTCCATGACCCGCCGGTGCATCCGGTCGATCCGGGTGGGCGCCCCGATCGCGTCGCGGCGGAGGCGGTCGACGTAACGCCGTTTGGCTTCGGCGAACGCCTCGAAGAGGGCGGGCGCGAGCCCGGAGTGCTCCGCGAGCAGCGCGTCCTTGACCACCACGAGGTGGTTGATGGGGTAGAGGCCGCGGCGGCGCAGCGCGTCGAAGGCGGCCTCCTCGGCGTCGGGGATGAGAGTCGGGAACGCGTCCGACTCGACCCCGATCGCCGCGGCGAGGTCGCCGCCGGCCAGCATCGTCTCCAGGTCAGAACCGGCCGGAACGTCCGCCACGTTGCCCGGCGGGCGGTACTCGGCCACGTGCTCGTCGCCGGAGCGCACCCAGGTCACCCGGTCGAGATCGACGCCGTACTCGTCGGCGAGAATGCCGCGGGCCCAGACGCCGGTGGTGACGGTGTAGCCGCGGCTGACGCCGACCCGCCGGCCGTGCAGCGCGGCCGGCGTGCGGACCTCCGCGCCGCGCCGGATCGCGCCGTGGTGCAGCCCGCGCACCAGGAAGACGGGCAGGGCCGTGAAGGGTTTGCCGTGCGCCTTCGCGCACAGGTAGGTGGTGAACGCCATCTCGCACACGTCGAACTCCAGCGTGCGCACCATCCGGCGGAACGCCTGGACCAGGACGGGCACCTCCTGGAAGGCGAGGGGGAAGCCGTCGGGCGTGACGGCGCCCTCCTTGAGGGCTGCGTTGTTGCCCTGGGTACGGGTCACGGCGGTGAGCGGTACGAGCGCCATGGTTGGAGACCGTAGCACGTCTTATGGTATTACCATAAGACCTTCAGCTAGAGTGGCCGCACCGTTGAGATGAGGAACGTTCATGGCAGAGCAGGTGGTGGCAGCCGTGCGCACGGCCCCCGGCACGACCGAGTTCCGTGAGTACCCGATGCCGGACATTCCCGACGACGGCGCGCTGCTCAAGGTCGAGGTGGCCGGCATCTGCGGCACCGACGTCAAGATGTACGGCAAGCCGGTGATCAAGGACCCGGTCATCATGGGCCACGAGAACGTCGGCGTGATCGCCCGCGCCGGCCGGACCTTCCGGGAACGGCAGGGCCTGGCCGAGGGCGACCGGGTCTTCGTCGAACACTACGTGCCGTGCCGCCGGTGCGAATGGTGCCACCTCGGCGAGTACCGCCACTGCGAGGCGACCGACTGGCGGACGAACCCGGACGCGCGCCGCTACGGCTACACCTCGGCGGAGAATCCGTACCACCTCTGGGGTGGTTTCGCCCAGTACATGTACCTGCCGTGGAACGCCGTCCTGCACCGGGTGCCGGACGGGGTCTCGGCGGAGCGCGCCGGGATCGCCACGCCGATGTCGAACGGCATCGAGTGGGCGCTGTTCGACGCGGGCGTGGGCTACGATTCGGCGGTGCTCATCCAGGGGCCGGGCCAGCAGGGACTGGCCCAGACGGTCGCGTGCAAGCAGGCGGGCGCCTCGCGCATCATCGTGACCGGCACGACGCGGGACGCCGCCCGGCTGGAGCTCGCCAGGACCCTGGGCGCGGACCACGTCATCGACGTCCAGGCGCACGACCCGCTGGAGCAGATCATGGACATCACCGGGGGGAAGGGCGTCGACGTGGTGCTCGACTGCACCTCGGGCGCCGGTGTCACCCCCGTCCTGCTGGGCATCGACGCGCTGAAGCGGCGGGCCGGGACGCTGCTGATCCAGGGAGAGATGGCCGCCTTCCCCGACTTCCCGGTGAAGAAGGTGACCGAGAAGGCCATCACCATCAAGAGCGCCCGCGGGCACAGCTACCGGTCCTGCGAGCTGGCCCTGGCGCAACTGGCCTCGGACCGCTTCCCGCTGGACCTGCTCACCACGCACACGTTCGGCCTGCACGACGTGGACAGCGCGGTCCGCACGGTGGCAGGGCAGGGCGATCCGGACGCCATCCACGTGTCCGTGCTGCCGAACGCCTGACCGGGGGAGTGGGATGAGCATCGTCGTCCGTAACATCCACCGCCCCGACGAGTCGGCGGTGGCGGGATTCGCGGCGCTGGGCGTCGCGACGATCCACGAGGCGCAGGGGCGTACCGGCCTGCTGGACGCGCGCCTGCGGCCGATCTACCCGGGCGCGCGCGCCTGCGGCCCCGCGGTGACGGTCAGCGTGCCGCCCGGCGACAACTGGATGATCCACGTCGCGGTGGAGCAGTGCCGCGCCGGCGACCTCCTGGTGGTGGCCCCCACCTCGCCCTGCGGGGACGGCTACTTCGGCGAACTGCTCGCCACCGCGCTCCAGACGCGCGGGGTACGCGGACTGGTGATCGACGCCGGGTGCCGGGACGTGGCGGAGCTGACCCGGATGGGCTTTCCGGTCTGGTCGACGTGCGTCTCCGCGACGGGGACCGTCAAGGAGACCCTCGGCGACGTCAACACCCCGCTGGTCATCGCCGGCGCGCTGGTCCACCCCGGGGACGTGATCGTCGCCGACGACGACGGGGTCGTCGTCGTGCCGCGCCGCCGGGCCGACGAGGTCCTGGCCGCCGCGCGGGCGCGCGAGGAGAAGGAGGCGGCCTCCCGGGCCCGCTACCTGGCCGGAGAGCTCAGCCTCGACGTCGGCGGGATGCGGGAGCGGCTCGCGCGCCACGGACTCACCTACGTCGACCAGGAGCCGGACGAATGATCATCGACTGCCACGGCCACTACACCACCGCACCGGCCGCGCTCGGGGCCTTCCGCGACGACCAGCTGGCCCGCCTGGCCGACCATGGCCGCCCGGCGCCGCGGCTCGCCGCCATCAGCGACGACGCCATCCGCGAGAGCATCGAGGGCACCCAGCTCAGGCTGCTGCGCGAGCGCGGCGGCGACCTGATGATCTTCTCGCCGCGGGCGTCGGGCATGGCGCACCATGTCGCCGACCCGGCCACCGCCCGCGCCTGGGCGCAGGTCTGCAACGATCTGGTGCACCGGGTGGCCGAGCTGTTCCCGCGGCACTTCGCCGGGGTCTGCCAGCTGCCGCAGACGCCGGGCGGATCGCTTGACGACTCGATCGCGGAGCTGCGCCGGTGCGTGGGAGAGCTGGGTTTCGTCGGCTGCAATCTCAACCCGGATCCGTCCGGCGGCCACTGGACCGCCAAGCCGCTGACCGACGAGTACTGGTTCCCGCTGTACGAGGCGATGGTCGAGCTGGACGTGCCGGCGATGATTCACGTCTCGGAATCCTGCAACCCCAACTTCCACGCGCTCGGCGCGCATTACATCAACGCGGACACCACCGCGTTCATGCAGTTGCTCGAGGGCGACCTGTTCGGCCGGTTCCCGACCTTGCGGTTCGTGATCCCGCACGGGGGCGGCGCGGTGCCGTACCACTGGGGCCGCTACCGGGGGCTGGCCGACCGGCTCGGGCGGCCGCCGCTGGCGGAGCATGTCATGCGCAACGTCTTCTTCGACACCTGCGTCTACCACCAGGCCGGGATCGACCTGCTGCACCGGGTCATCGACGTCGACAACATCCTGTTCGCCTCCGAGATGTTCGGCGCGGTGCGCGGCGTCGATCCCGAGACCGGGCACCACTGGGACGACACGAAGCGCTACATCGACGCCCTCGATCTGCCGGCGGAGGCGCGGGCGAAGGTGCTGGAGGGCAACACGCGGCGGGTGTACCCCCGCCTCGACGCCCGGCTCAAGGAGGCCGGGCTCTAGGGAGCGGGGGTCGCGACGAGCAGGTCCTTGAGCGGCACGTCGGCGCGTGCGGCCAGGTCCGCCGGCAGCGGGGTGCCCTTGGCCAGCGCCTTGCGTACCACCAGGTAGTCGGCGGTGCGGTTGACCGCGTTGACGGCCAGCAGCGCACCGCCGCGGTAGTACAGCGCCGAGAACGCCTCGCCGTCCGGGTCGCCGCGCACGACGACCTGGTCGTAGCCGTCCGCGACGCCGGCGATCTGCAGCTTGAGGTCGTATTGGTCGGACCAGAACCACGGCACGTCCGCGTACGGCTGCGGCTTGCCGGCCAGTGTCGCGGCGGCGACCCGGGCCTGCGCGATCGCGTTCGGCATCGACTCCAGGCGCACCCGGCCCTCGCCGGTCAGCGGGTTCGGCAGCACCGTGCAGTCACCGGCGGCGACGACGGACGGATCGCTGGTCCTGGCGAACTCGTCGACGACGATCCCGCCGTCGCACAAGAGGCCCAGCTGCTCGGCGAGCTCGGTGCGCGGCACGACGCCGACGCCCGCGACGACCAGGTCGGCGGGCAGCCGGGCGCCGTCGGCGAGGCGGACCCCGGTGACCCGGCCGTGCTCGCCCTCGATCCGGGTGAGCTGCGCCCCGAGCAGCACCTCGGCGCCCCGCCGGGCATGGGCGCGACGGTAGAACTCCGAGACCACCGGGGCCACCGCCCTGGTCATCAGCCGCGGGGCAGCCTCGACGACGGTGACGTCGCGGCCCTCGGACCGGGCCACCGCCGCGACCTCGAGCCCGATGAAGCCGCCGCCGACGACCACGACGTGGCGGGCCGGGGTGAGGTGATGGCGCAGCAGGGCGGCGTCGGCGAGATCGCGCAGGTAGCAGACGCCGGTGAGGTCGGAGCCCGGTACGGTGAGCCGTCTGGCCCGCGCCCCGACGGTCAGGGCGACACGGTCGAAATCGAGCACGCGCCCCTGATCGGTGAGCGCGGTGCCGGACGGAAACCGGCGGATATGGGTGACACGTTCCGCGGGCAGCAGGTCGATCCGCTTGCTCGCGTAGAACGCCTGGTCACGCAGTTCGAGGGAGGTGGCGTCGGCGGCCCCGCCCAGGTAGGCCTTTGACAGCGGGGGACGCTGATACGGCGGTTGCGACTCGGCGCCGACCAAAGTGATGGGCCCGTCATGGCCGTGCTCGCGGAGCGAAACCGCCAGCTGCACGCCGGCCTGGCTCGCGCCGACGACCAGGACACCGGCGCCGGTCACGGCTGCTCCTTCGGCGTCTCGACGACGAGGCCGTCGAGCGCCTCGGTCACGCTGATCTGGCAGGACAGCCGGCTCGTCGGCCGGCGATCGGAGACGGCGAGGTCGAGCATGTCGTCCTCGAGGTCGCCGGGCGGGCCGACCAGCGGCATGAAGTCCTCGCCCACGTAGACGTGGCAGGTGGCGCACGAGGCGTTGCCGCCGCACTCCCCGATGATGCCGGGGACGCCGTTGCGGACGGCCGCTGCCATGACCGACTCCCTGACCCGGGCGTTCGCCGTGTGCCGGGATCCGTCAATGGAAACGAAGGTGACCGTAGGCACTATCACAGTCCTCTCGCGCTCCGGAACCATATGGCTAATGGACTAACCATATTACCCTATCGGGACTCGCGGGCGATAGCGCCTTGCGACGTCTGGTAGAACGGTTATACCATTCGTCCAGTTCGATCGAGCTTGCGGCCGGTCGATGAGGAATGGAGCGGGCATTGGGTAAGAGTGGACGTGTCTTCGTACGCGGACTGACATCGCAGACCTACGGCCTCGGCGAGTTCCGCAGCCGCCAACTCGCCGTGCACCGGGTCCGCGACGACAGCGTCGTCGTGGACGACGCGAAGGTGGGTCACTCCGGTGACAGCGAGAAGAGCCGCACCTGGTGGCGCATCGGCCCGGGCGACGAGGAGTTCCTCACCCAGACGATCCAGGTCCACTTCGTGGAGCTGCCGCCGGAATCGTCCAACCACGGCCACGGCCACCAGAACGAGGCCGCCTTCTACATCCTGGAGGGGCGCGGCTACGAGATCCACGACGACCAGCGCTACGACTGGGCGAAGGACGACCTCGTCTACGTGCACACCGACTCGGTGCACCGGCACTTCAACCCCTACCAGGAGCGGGCCGTCGCGCTGGTCGTGAAGGCCAAGTGCACCTGGATGTTCATGGGCTTGATCCAGCAGGGACGTTCCGGGCCGATCGACCGCCCGGAGGAGTTCGGCCCGCGCGAGGACTGGTCGCGGATCTGGACGCCGGGCGTGCTGGAGCGCAAGAAGGTCATCAGCCCCGCCGACACGGTGTGGGAGGACACCCCGCTGGGCCGGGTCCGCGTCATGGCCTCGCCGGACCGCACCGACGGCCGCATCTTCAGCACTGACGCCTTCGAGCTGGACATCCCCGCCGGCGGCCGCAGCGGCAAGTACTGGAAGATGGCCGACGAGGTCTACTACGTCCTGGACGGCTCCGGCTACGCCCTGCAGTGGGAGGTCGAGGCCGAGATCGCGGAGAAGTACTACGCCCGCGTCGCGCTGGAGCCCAAGCGGTACGAGATCACCCGCGGCGACACGCTCTACGTCCCGCAGAACCACGTCTGCCAGCTGTTCGCCGCCGACGGCACCCCGCTGCGGCTGTTCAACGCCCAGAACCGCGTCTTCAAGCACCTCGGTTACGACACCGTCCACTACTTCGAGCCGGCCTCGTGAGGGCCCGGACCACCACCGGCGTCAGCCACTACGAGGTGCAGAAGACCCGGCGGGCGAAGTTCATCGAGGACTGGCGGGACAACCGCCGCGACGTGGTGTCCCTCGCCGACGTCACCCTGCACGACAGTCCGCGCGGCAGCCGTATCGGCGTGTACGTCGGGGTCGACGGCGACCGTCCCACCCGGACCATGGACGCCCTCGCCCACGAGTTCCCGCCCGGCACGGTCACCACCGTGCACCGGCACTCGTGGGACGCCATGGTCCTCGTCGTCGCCGGCTGGGGGTGGACGGAGATCGACGGGCAGCGCGTCGAATGGGGGCCCGGCGACTCGCTGCACATCCCCGCCTGGGCCTGGCACCGCACCGGCAACGACGGCTCCGCGACCGCGCGCTACCTCACCTTCTCCAGCGAGCCGATGCTCTCCACCATGGGCATGTCGATCGTGGAGGACGCCGGGCACACCCCGTACCGCGACCTGGCGCCACGGCCCGAGTTCACCGCGCACCTGGACGGGGACGACCCATACGCACGGCGGGTCCGCCGTCTCGGCCGCGAGCAGGCCACCCGCCGCGCCGGACGGCTGCACACCAGCTGGGACGATCTCGAACTCGTCAACACCCCGCGCGGCACGCGCACCACCTTCCTGCTCGACCGCGCCATCGGCTACCAGGCGTCCGGCATCACCATGGCCATGTTTGAAATCGCCCCGCGGCGTGGCCAGTCCATGCACCGCCACCCCGGCGAGGCCTGGCTGTACGTCCTGGACGGTCAGGGCCACACCTACCTGGGCACCGAGCCGGAAGGCGGCACGGTGCACCCGTGGCGCAAGGGGGACCTGATCGTCGTCGACCACTTCCTGTGGCACCAGCACTTCAACGACGACCCGGAACGCACCGCGAAGGTGGTGCGCATCCACATGTTCGACAGCCTGCTCGAAACGATGCGGGCCCTGTGCGACCCGCTGGTGCTCTTCGAGGAGCCGCCGACGCACATCCGCGACCGGCAGGCCGGCGATCCCGGCACCGTGGACTGGCCGGCGCCGCACCGCCCCAGCTGGCCCTGACCGTGGCCGACCTTCGCCTGCCGCCGGGTATCAGCGGCATCCACACCCTGCCCGCCGACCACCACGACGGCCCCTGGGACTCGATGATCGTCCCACCGGGGACGAAAGAGCGCCTGCTCGGCACGGCCGTTCTCGTGCTGCGCCACGGGCGGGCGCTGCGCTCGCTCTCCGGGCCGCCGCACGGCCTGGTGGTCCTGTCCGGGCCGCCCGGCACCGGCAAGACCACCCTGTGCCAGGGCCTGGCCCAGGCGGCGGCCGTCGCGGTCGCCGCCCGCGGCGCCACCACGTTCGTGGAGGTCGACCCGCACGCTTTTCCCGGCGAGATGCTCGGCGAAAGCCAGCGCGCCGTCCGGCGGCTGTTCACCGAGACCCTGCCCGAACTCGCCGCCCGCCGCCCGCACACCGTCGTGCTCGTCGACGAGGTCGAAGCCCTCGCGGTACGCCGGAGCGCCGCCTCCTTCGAGACCAACCCGGTCGACGTGCACCGCGCCACCGACGCCGTCCTCGCCGGCCTCGACTCGCTCCGCGACGCGTGCCCCCATCTGCTGCTGCTCGCCACCACCAACCTCACCGGGGCCGTCGACGAGGCGTTCCTGTCCCGCGCCGACCTGGTGCTGGAGCTGGACCTGCCTGACACCGACGTCCTCGCCCGCATCGTCGCCTCGTCGCTGGCCGAACTCGCCACCCTCTGGCCGAAGTTGCGGCCGCTGGCCGAGGACACGCCATTGCACGCCAAACTCGCCACCGCCTGCGCGGGCTTCGACGGCCGCCGGATGCGCAAGACCGTCCTCGCCGCCGTGGCACAACGGCCCGAACTGGCCGCCGACCCCGAACGCCTGACCGCCGATGACCTCCTGGCCGCCGTCGATGTCGCCGCTATCCCGGCGGTGACAGCGTGAATCCCGACGTGGAACGGCCGGAGGGACTGTCGCCCACGCGGGGGCTCCCCGCGTGGGGCAGTGACCTCGTCGTCGACCTGCTGCATGCCCAGGACGTGCCGTACCTGCCGATGAACCCCGGCTCATCGTTCCGGGGCCTGCACGACTCGGTGGTCAACCACGGCGGCAACCGGAGCCCGCAGCTGCTGCTGTGCCTGCACGAGGAGATCGCGGTCTCGCTCGCCCACGGCTGGTCCAAGGCCACCGGACGGCTCGGCGTGGCCGCCGTGCACGATCTCGTCGGGTTGATGCACGCCTCGATGGCCGTCTACAACGCCTGGTGTGACCGCACACCGCTGCTGCTGCTCGGCGGCAGCGGCCCGGCCGACCCGGCGCTGCGCCGCGCCATCGACTGGAGCCACTCCGCCACCACCCAGGCGCAGCTGGTCCGCGACTTCGTGGTCTGGGACGCCGAACCCGCCACCGCCGGCGCGTTCGCCGCCGACCTGCTGCGGGCCAGGCAGCGGGCGCTGTCGGCGCCGCGCGGACCGGCGTACGTCTCGCTCGACGCCGGTGGGCAGGAGGAACGCCTCGATGCGGTCCCACCCCTTCCCGACCCCCGCGCGTTCCTCCCCGCACCCGCCTTCGGACCGGATCCGGCCATCCTGGAGGAGGCGGTGAACGCCCTCGCCGCCGCCGAGCGCCCGGTCGTGATCGCTGGGCGTGTTGCCCTCGACCCGGCGTCGGCCCCGCCGCTGGCCGCGCTCGTGGAGCTGCTCGGCGCGGCCTACCACGACGACCGCAACATGACCGCGCTCCCAACAGCCCACCCGCAGAACTGCACGGGTGATCGGGGCGTCATCGGCGAGGCCGACGTCGTCCTCGCCGTCGACGTCGTCGACCCGGCCGCCATACTGAACCCGCGCCCGCGCGGCCCGCGCCACGGCGGCCCCGAACGTTCGGCGGACGCCCGGGTGGTCATCGACCTGTCCCACGGTGACCTCGGCCTGCGTTCCTGGAGCAACGCCGGGGCCGCGCCGTACCCACGCGACATCGCGCTGCTCAGCGATCCGCTGCTCGGCCTGCGGATGCTGCTCGACGCGCTCGCCGACCGGGTGAAACCGGCGGCCGCATCGGCCCGTCGTGAGGTCGTGCGCGAGCGCGCGGCCCGGCTTCGACGGCGGCAGCGCGGGGCCGTCGAGGCCCGCTGGGCGGACCGGCGCATCTCTCCGGCCCGGCTCGTCGGCGAGGTCTGGCAGGCGGTACGCGACGCCGACCATCTGCTGTGCCTGCGCAACACCCGGACCTGGCCGGAAGGGCTCTGGCAGCTGCCGGGCGCCGGTTCCTACCTCGGCCACTCAGGGGGCGGCGGCGTCGGTTACGGGCCGGGGGCGCTGATCGGCGGAGCGCTCGCCGCGCGCGACCGTGGCCAGCTCGCCGTCGGCATCATCGGCGACGGCGACCTGCTGATGGCCGCCGGTGCGCTGTGGACCGCCACCCACTACCGGATACCGGCGCTGATCGTGGTCAACGACAACAGCTCCTTCTACAACGACGAGCCGCATCAGGCAGAGGTGGCGAACGAGCGTGGCCGCCCGGCTGAGAACAGCTGGATCGGCATGCGCATCGCGGACCCTGCCGTCGACATCGCCGCGCTGGCCCGCTCGTACGGCTGCTGGGCGACAGGCCCCGTCGAGGATCCGGACGAGCTGGGGCCATCGCTGCGGAACGCGCTCGCGGCGGTCCGCGAGGGTGCGACCGCGGTGGTCCACGCCCGGGTGGCTCCCCGATGAGCCCGGCCGATGTGCAGCACCGCCTGATGCTGGTCGGCGGCGCCTGGGTCGACGCCGCGGCCGGTGGCCGGATCGAGGCCGTGGACCCGACCAGCGAGGAGCTCATCGCGACCATACCCGCCGCCGGCGCGGCGGACGTCGAGGCAGCCGTGGACGCCGCCCACGCGGCCGCCCCCGGCTGGCGCGACCTCGGCTGGGCGCGCCGCGGCGCCCTGCTGCGGGAGCTGGCCCGGCGCATCGACGCCGAGGCGGAGTGGCTGGCCCACCTCGACGTCCGCGACGCCGGTCTGCCGCTGTCCGGCGCGCGCGCCGACGTGACCGGCGCGGTCGCCGAGATCGGCTACTACGCCGGGCTGGCGCCGGAAGCCCGGGGCAGTACGGCTCCGCCCGCACCGGACACGCTGTCCTACACGGTGCGCGAGCCGTACGGGGTGGTGGCCAGGATCGTGCCGTTCAACCATCCGTTCAAGTTCGCCGCGGGCAAGGTCGCCGCACCGCTCGCCACCGGCAACACGGTCGTGCTCAAACCGGGCGAGCAGTCGTCGCTGTCCGCGCTCGAACTCGCCAGGATCGCCGCCGACGTGCTTCCCCCCGGCGTGCTCAACGTGATCACCGGTACGGGCGCGGCGGCCGGCGCGGCCCTGGTCGCCCACCCTGGCGTGCACCGGATCGCCTTCACCGGCTCCGTCCCCTCCGGCCGCGCCGTGCTCCACGGCGCGGCGGAGGGGATCAAGCACGTCACGCTCGAACTCGGCGGCAAGAACCCGATCATCGTCTTCCCCGACGTGGACGTCGACCGGGCCGCCGCGGCCGCGATCGCCGGGATGAACATCGCCCGGTGCACCGGGCAGTCGTGCGGCTCCACCTCCCGCCTCTACGTGCACGCCGACATCGCCGGGCGGTTCCAGGACGCGCTCGTCGAACAGCTGGCGCGGCTGCGCGTCGGCGACCCGATGGGGGAGGACACCCAGGTCGGGCCGCTCGCCTTCCGCGCCCACCACGACCGGGTCCTGGGATATCTCGACACCGCCCGCCGGGAGGGCGCCACCATCGCGTACGGCGGCGGTCGCCCGGCCGGTCGCCCGCGCGGCTTCTTCGTCGAACCGACCCTGCTCACCGGCCTCGACGACACCATGACCGTGGTCCGGGAGGAGATCTTCGGGCCGGTCATGTCGCTGCTCACCTGGCGGGACGTCGACGACGTGGTCCGCCGTGCGAACGACACGCCGCTCGGCCTGACCGCCAACGTCTGGACCAGGGACGTGTCGGCCGCGCACCGCACCGCGGCCGCGCTGGAGGCGGGCTACGTCTACGTCAACGGCACCGGCAGGCGCCCGACCGGCACCCCGTTCGGCGGCTGGAAGAGCAGCGGCCTGGGCAAAGAGAACAGCTTGGAGGAACTCGTGTCGTACACCCGCGAGAAGACCGTGACGGTGACCCTGTGGTGAACTTCGCCCCCTACTCCGAGCCGGTCTGGGGCTCGGACGTGATGGTGGACGTGCTGCGCGGGCTCGGGCTCAAGTACGTCGCGCTCAACCCCGGCTCGTCGTTCCGCGGGCTGCACGACTCGCTCGTCAATTACGGCGGCGACGAGATCACCATGATCGAGTGCCCGCACGAGAAGATCGCGATGGGCGTGGCGCACGGGTACGCGAAGGTGACCGGCGAGCCGATGGCCGTCATCCTGCACGACCTCGTCGGGCTGCTGCACGGCACCATGGGCGTCTACTACGCCTACATCGACCGCACCCCGGTCCTCGTCCTCGGCGGCTCGGGCCCCGCCGACCACGTCCGCCGCCGGCCCAACATCGACTGGATCCACTCCGCCAACGTGCAGGGCGAGGCGGTGCGCGCCTACACCAAGTGGGACCACGAACCGCGCTCGCTCGCCTCGGTGCCGGCCATCCTCGCCCGCGCCCACCGGATCGCCCGCGAGCAGCCGGCCGGTCCGGTCTACGTCGCGCTCGACGCCGGGCTGCAGGAGGACCAGGTGAGCGACCCCGTGCCGCTCCAGGACCTGGCTCGCCTCGCCGCGCTGCCCTCGGCCCTGGCGCCTGAGCCGGCCGCGCTGCGCGACCTGGCCCGGCGGCTGTGCGCCGCCGACCGCCCCGTGATGGTGCTCGGCTATCCGGGCCGGCACCCGGAATCCTTCGACACCCTCACCCTCCTCGCGGCGGAGGTGGGGATCGGCGCGGTCGAGACCCACTGGCGGCTGAACTTCCCCAACCGGCACGAGCTCAACGTGACCGGTTCCGCGGCGCTGGAGCGCGCCGACTGCGTGCTGTTCGTCGACGTGAAGGACATGGGCAAGGCGACCCAGCGGCTGGAGTCCGCCACCCGGCGGATCACCTCCCGCCTCGCCGCCGGCACCGCCATCCTCGACCTGGGCTTCAACGACGTGGGCATCTCCTCGTGGAGCGAGGACTACGCCGAGCTGGTCCCGACCGACCTGCAGGTTACCGCGGACACCTCGGTGGCGCTGCCGCTGCTGCTGGACGAGTGCCGCCGCGTCCTGGCCCAGGAGCCGCAGATGCGGCGGGCACGGCGGGAGGCGTGGCGCGACGAGCTGCGCGACCTGCACCGGGACACCTGGGCCGGCTGGCGGACCGCCGCGGACAAGCAGGCCGGGGACTCGCCGGTGTCCACCGCCCGGCTGGCCGCCGAAGTCTGGGAGGTGGTCCGCGAGCACGACTGGGTGCTCACCGCGGGAACCGCCGCCGAGTGGGCCCTGCGCACCTGGGACTTCGACCGCCCCCACCGGCACCCGGGCCGGCAGCTCGGGACGGCCACCCAGATCGGCATCTCGCTCGGCGTGGCCCTCGCCCACAAGGGCACCGGGCGGCTGGTGGTCGACCTGCAGCCCGACGGCGACCTCATGTTCGACGTGGGCGCGCTGTGGGTGGCCGCCAGGTACGAGCTGCCGATGCTGGTCGTGATGTTCAACAACCGCGCCTACTACAACGACTGGGAGCACCAGGAGCGGCTGGCCCGCCAGCGCGGCACCCCCCTGGACCGGGCCGCCATCGGCATGGCGATCGACACCCCGGCCCCCGACTTCGCCGCCGTCGCCCGCGGCTTCGGCTGGCAGGCCGAGGGGCCGGTGACCGACCCCGACGCGGTGCGGGCCGCGGTACGCCGGGCCGCCGACCACGTCATGGCCACCGGCCGCCCGGCGCTCGTCGACGTGGTCTGCCAGCCCAAGTAGCTCACTCCTCGGCGACGACGCCGGTGTAGGAGCGCACCACGGGTTCCCGCGTCCAGAACGCCGCGGCCACCAGGATCGGGCCGAAGGCTCCGACGGTGAGCGCGGCGACCGGGCCGACCAGCCCGGCGAACGCGCCGACGACGACATCCCCGATGGCCGGGCCGCCGCGGGAGGACATCTGGTAGAAGGCGGTGACCCGGCCGCGGATCTCGTCCGGCGTGTCGATCTGCACGGCGGCGTGCCGGATGGTGGTGGCCATCGCGTCGCAGGCGCCGAGCAGCCCGGCCGCCACGACCGCCGTCCAGTACAGCGGCGCGTGCGCCAGCAGCAGCGCCGACACGCCGTAGAGCGCGGTGGCGGCGAGCAGCACCGCGCCCTGCCTGCTGCTGCGCTGGACGGTCCGGTAGACGGAGTACGTGGCGAGCAGCGCCCCGGCCGAGGGGGCGGCCGACAGCACGCCGTACCCGGTGGAGCCGACCTGCAGGACGTCGACGGCGAGGGCCGGGAGCAGGACCCGGTAGGCGCTGAACACGGTGGCGGACAGGTCCAGCGCCATGAGCCGGTAGATGAGCGGGCGGTGCCGGATGTACCGGGCGCCCTCCGCGATGGAGTGCAGCACCGAGCGCCGCTCCCCGCCCGGCGTCAGGCCGGCGATCCGCATGACGGCGAGCACCGCGACGAGCAGGCCGTAGGTGGCCGCGTCGACGGCGTACATGAGCCCGGGACCGGCGACGGTGATCAGCATCCCCGCCAGCAGCGGCCCGACCAGGATCGCCAGTTCCCGCGACGGATTCAGCAGCGCGATCGCCTGGCCGATCTGGGCCCGGGGGACCAGGGCCGGGATGAGCGCCTGCCGGGCCGGCTGGTCGAACGTCGCGGCGGCGGTGGTGAGCACCACGGAGGCGACGACCTGCCAGGCCTGGACGCGGCCGGTCAGGGTCAGCCAGGCCAGCGCGGCGGCCACCACGAGCGCCACCCCCTGCGCCGCCTGAAGCAGCCTGCGCCGGTCCAGCCGGTCGGCCAGCGCGCCGCCGAGCGGGCTGAGCACCAGCAGCGCGACCGCCTGCGCCGCGCCCACCAGACCGGTGTACGCGATGGACCCGGTCAGCTGGTACACGTGGTAGAAGTTGGCGGCCACGGTGCCGCGGGTGCCGATCTGGGAGGCGACGACCCCGGCCCAGTAGAGGGTGAAGTCGCGGTTGCGGAGGACGGAGCGTTCAGTCAACCGGCACCAGCGACAGTTGGTCGGGGTCCAGCCGCACGAAGACGTCGGTGCCCGGCCGGATGGACACCGACGGGTTCCCGCGCGCCCGGATCTCGCGCTCGCCCACGCGCACCACGTGGTCGACGGCCTCGCCGAGGAAGGCGCGGGTCAGCACGGTGCCCTTCCACTCGTTGAGAGCCTCCCCGGTGCGCGGGACGGTGCCGACCTCGACCGCCTCCGGCCGGATGGAGACGATGACGTCGGCGCCGACGGCGATGTCCGCGGTCGAGTTCAGCGCCAGCGGACCGTCCAGGGCGTTCACGGTGTAGCGTTCGCCGTCCCGCGCCTCGACCTTGGCCGGGATGAAGTTCGAGGTGCCGATGAACTCGGCGACGAACCTGCTGTTCGGCTTCTGGTAGATCTCCCGCGGCTTGCCCAGCTGGATGATGTTGCCGTCCCGCATCACCGCGACCGAGCTGCTCAGCACCAGCGCCTCGGTCTGGTCGTGGGTCACGTAGACGGAGGTGATGCCGAGCTCGCGTTGCAGCCGCTTGAGCTCGTAGCGCAGCGACTCCCGCAGCTTGGCGTCCAGGTTGGACAGCGGTTCGTCCAGCAGCAGCAGCGGCGGCTCGATGACCAGCGCCCGGGCCAGGGCGAGGCGCTGCTGCTGGCCGCCGGAGAGCTTGGTCGCCTGCCGGCCGGCGAGCGCGTCCAGCTCCATCGTGGCGAGCACCCGGCCGACGCGTTCGCCGATCTCCCGCTTGCTGGGGCGCTGCCCGCGCCGGCGTACCTGCAGGGGGAAGGCGACGTTGTCGAAGACCGACATGTGCGGCCAGATCGCGTAGGACTGGAAGACCATGCCGAGCCCGCGCTCGTTCGCGGAGACGCTGAGCACCCGCTGGCCCTCCAGGGATCGGAACAGCGCCCGGCCGCCGACCTCGATGGTCCCCGAATCCGGCCGTTCCAGCCCGGCGATCGACCGCAGGGTGGTCGTCTTGCCGCAGCCGGACGGCCCGAGCAGGGTGAACATGTCGCCCTCGGGCACGGTGAAGCTGACGTCGTTGACGGCGAAGACGCGGTCCGTGGCGCCGGTGGCCGCCGCGCGGCGGCGGCGACGTTCGCCGTCGAACGATTTGACGAGATTCTCGACGCGAAGCATCGTGTCCTCCTGATCGTGGCCCGCCGGGCCTAGTTCTCCCGCAAGCCGACCTTGGCGCCGAGCTTGTATGCCACCGTGACGAGCACGACCAGCGTCAGGACCATCACCACGCCGAGCGCGGCGAGCACGGTGAACTGGCCGTTCTCGTATTGTTCGAAGATGAGGATGGACAGGACCTCGTTGCCGGGGCTGTAGAGCAGGATCGAGCTGGACAGCTCGCGGAACGAGACCACGAGGATGTAGATCCAGCCGGCCAGCAGGCCGGGCGCGAGCAGCGGGAGCAGTACCCGCCGGAAGGTCTGCCACCAGCTGGCACCGCTGACCTGCGCCGACTCTTCGAGTTCGGTGGCGATCTGTTGCATTGAGGTGACCGAGTAGCGCATGCCGTACGGCATGTACCGGGTGACGTACGCGATGAGCAGGATGAAAATGGTGCCGTAGATCGGAATCGGGCTGCGCAGGTACACGAAGGACAGCGCGAGACCGAGCACCAGGCCGGGGATGACCAGCGGCACGAACGCGAACTGGTCGATCAGCTGGCGCCCGGGGATGCGGGAGCGCACCGTGATCCAGGCGGCGATCGCCATCACGGCCATCACCAGCGTCGCGGTCGCGACCCCGAGGAACAGCGAGTTCCGCAGCGCGGTGGCCGCCTGCGACAGGCCCAGCAGTTCGACGTAGTTGTCCAGCGACATCGACCGCAGCGCCGCCATCGACGGCGCCTGGTAGAACTTGAGCAGCGAGGTGTACAGGAGCACGACCAGCGGCGCCGCGACGGTCAGCAGGAAGTAGCAGACGATCGCCGCGCCCATCACCGGGCGCCACTTGCCGAGCTCCATCGGGCGCGGGCGGAAGCCCTTGCCGGTCACGGTCTGGAAGCTCTTCCCGGCCCGCCCGACCAGGTTGGAGATGGCGACGCCGAGCACGGCCAGCACCAGCAGGCCGAGCGCCAGGGCGCCGGCGGCGGCGAGGTCCGGCGGGTAGCTGCGGAGCACGAAGTAGATCCGGCTGGTGAAGACGTAGATGCCGTTCTGCAGGCCGAGCAGCGCCGGCACCTCGAAGCTCTCCAGGCTGCGCACCGCCATGACGAGCACGGCCGCGACGATGGCCGGGCGGGTCAGCGGCACGGTGATCTTCCGGAACACCTGCAGGCGGCTCGCGCCGCACATCAGCGCCGACTCCTCCAGCGACGGGTCCATGGAGCGGAACGCGGCGACCATCAGCAGGAAGACGATGGGGGACAGGTGCAGCCCCTCGACCCAGATCATGCCCCAGATGGTGAAGATGTCGACGGCGGCGGGGCCGAAGACCGGTTCGAGGGCCTTGTTGATGAGGCCGATGTCGGGGCTGGCGAGGAAGATCCACGAGATGGTGTACAGGATCCCCGGAATGATCAGGGGGATGATCGACGCGGCGAAGAACAGCGCCTTGAACGGCACGTCGGTCCGGACGTTGAGGTAGGCCAGGCTGGTGCCGACCACGAGGGAGAGCACCGCGGAGCCGGCCGCGAACCAGAGCGAGTTGCCGATCAGGCTGCCGATCCGGGAGTCGCCGTACGCGGTGGCGAACCCGCCGAGGGTGAAGCCCGAGGCGTCGAAGAAGGTGCCCCAGAGCAGGTAGTAGAGGGGCACGAGGGCGAGGTAGCCGATGGCGCCCGCGACCGCGATGATGATGATCAGTTTCGGGGTCGGCCACCACCGGCGTCGCGGGGTGAGCGGCGCCGACCGGTTGGCGGTCACGACGGGGGATGCGGTCGACATACCTCTCTCCATGGGACGTACGGACGTGTGATGGCGGTGCGGGCGCCGGGCCGGCGCCCGCACGGGGTTATTCGGACAGCACCTCGCCGCCGGCGACGACCTTCTCGTACCGTTGGCTCCACTCCGGGCCCTTCTCGACGAGCGTCTTGACGTCGATCGGGATGATCTTCAGCTGCTTGAGCGGGTCGTCGCCCTCGACGATGGCCGGGGTGAGCCCCTCGTCCACGAGCAGCTTCTGGCCCTCCTGCAGCATCCAGTCCGCGAACAGCAGCGCCGCCGCCGGATGTCTGGCGCTCTTCATCAGGCCGAAGCCGTTGGGGCGGGCGACGATCGGCTCGACGAACGGCAGGTAGTCGACCGGAGCGCCCTTGGTCTTGGCGCGCTGCACGATGTAGGAGTAGTTGGAGGCGACCACGGAGAACTGGCCGGCCGACAGCAGCTCGCCCTGCACCGTGTGCCCCTTGACGATCTTCGCGCCGTTCGCCATGTCAGCGAAGATCTTGTCGATGTCCGCCGCGGACTTCCCCTGCTGCTGCCAGTAGGTGTAGAGCGTCAGGTACCAGTCGTAGTCGGCGAGCTCCATCGAGAGCTTGCCGTCCCACTTCGGGTCGGCCAGCTCCTCCCAGGTCTTGGGTTGCTGCCCGGCGGGTACCAGGGTGGTGTTCCAGCTTGGCGCGAACAGGTTGAAGCGGGTCGCGGTCCAGCCGTCGAACCGGCCCGCCTCCGGCACCAGGTCCCGGCGCTCGCCCGCGTACGTGCCGAGCAGCCCTTCCTTGTTGAGCGCGAAGAGCTCGTTCGCGTTCGTCTCCACCATGTCGTTGCCCTGGTAACCGGCGCCGCGCTCCTGCAGGATCCGCTGCAGCACGGTCTCGGAACCGGCCCGGTACAGGTTGATCTCGACGTCGTAGGTGTCGGCGAACGCGTCGGTGACCACGGTGGCGACGTCGCTCGTCATCGACGTGTACAGGTCGAGGGTGCCCTCCTTCTCGGCCAGCTCGACGAGCTTGTCACGCCGGGCCTGACCGGAGAGCGGGCCTATTTCCGCGTACAGCTTCTCGGCGGCGGTGGGTCCGCTGGCGCCGCCGGCGCTGGTGCTGGCGGTCGGGGACGAACCGCAGCCGGTCGCCGCCACCGTCAGGGCAAGCCCGGCGAGGGCGACCCGTTTCATTGGACCTCCTGTCCCGCGCTGAGGATCTGGGCGTAGAGGTCGTCCCACTTCTTCGGGTTCGCGAGCAGTTCCTGCTCGGGTACGGGGACCACGGTGAGATCGGCGAACGGATCCGTGGCACCGGGGATCGAGCCCACCCGGAAGGCCTCGGCGAGGATCTTCTGCCCCTCGGTGAGTTCCCAGTCGATGAAGAGCATCGCCGCCGCCGGGCTGGTCGCGGTCTTCATCAGCGCCACGCCGTTGGGCCGGACGATGATCGGCTGGACCGGGCCGCCGGACGCCGGATGCCAGCTGACGGGGGCGCCCTTGTCGGCGGCCTTGTCGACGGTGTGGCTGTAGGAGGACACCGTGATCCCGAACTGGCCGGCCGACAACAACTCGCCCTGCGTGGTGTGCCCCTTGGCGATCTTCGAATTGGCGGCGATCCGGGTGAACAGGTCGCGCACCTCGGCCTCGGACTTGCCCTGCTGCAGGAAGTAGGTGTACAGACCGGCGAACCAGTCCACGTCCCCGACCTCCATGGAGACCTGGCCCTTCCACTTCGGATCGGCCAGATCCTCGATGGTCTTGGGCTCCTCGCCCGGCTTGACCTTGGTGGTGTTCCAGCCGACGACGAAGGCGTTGAACCGCGACGCCGTCCAGCCCTCGGCCTTGCCCTCCTTGCGGACCGCCTCGCGAAGCTCACCCTGGTACGGGTAGAAGAAGCCTTCCTTGTTCATGATGTTGAGTTCACCGGCGTTGGTGTCGATGAAGTCGTTGCCGAAGTAGTTGGCCTGCTGCTCCTGGAGGACGCGCTGCAGCACCGACTCCGAGTTGCCCCGGTACACGCTGACGTCGATCTTGTAGGTGTTCTCGAACCCCTCGACCAGGCTGTCCATGTCGGTGTTGGAGGTGTAGATGGAGAGCTTGCCCTCCTTCTCGGCGAGCTCGACCAGCGTCTTGTGGCGCTCCTCGCCGGTGAGACCGTTGATGCGGTCGTAGACCGCCTGCGCCTTGGCTGCGGCCGCGTCTTTCGCGTTGGTGTCAGTGGTGCCGGTCGCGGTCGGGGACGCACCGCAGGCCGTGAGGACGAGCGCGGTCACCATCGCGGTGACCGCGGGAAGGATCGAGGGGTGTCGCATATGCAGCTCCTGCAGTGCTCACCGGGCCGGTGTCCGCCGGCGCGGTGATGGCGTGGTTCATGTGCCCCCGAGAGATGAGCGGTGGGTCAGCTGGTGTGCGGGTCGCTGACCGGCTCGACGATCGAGTCGGCCTCGCGGCCCTGGTGTCCGCCGTGCACGGTCCCGCTGTCGATCGCGGCCCGCAGGAGTTCGAACCCCTGCTCCTTGGTGAGCTGGACCGAGTGGCGCTCGATGTTGTGCAGCCGCATGGTGCGCAGCAGACCGGTGTCCTGGATCGCGAGGTACCGTGAGGTGTCGTTCTCGTCGAGGTTGAAGTGCTGGTGCCAGGCCCACCGCGGCGGCGCGAAGAGGGTTCCCTCCGACCACTCGACCACCTCGACCGGGTCGTCATCGTAGTTCAGGAGCGAGTAGCCGCTGCCTTTGACGATGTAGAGGTAGGCCTCCGTGGTGTGCCGGTGGCGCACCGAGGCGCCGCCCGGTTTGAGCTCCGCGAGGTGCGCGTTGAGCACCTCGTAGTCGGCCAGGTCGAACCACTGGCCACGGTTGTTGCGCCACGGCCGTTCCGGTAGATCCATCTTCCGCAGGTCGTGCGGGACGACGAGGCCCTTGATCGGGGGGTGTCGCTTGTTGAACTCGTCCCGCGCCGAGATCTCGGACGCGTCGCGGTTCTTCTTCTCGCTCGACAGGACGCCTTTCAGGTATTCGTCACGCACTTTTTTCCTCCAGAACGCCGTATTGACGATGAGTAGATCCCTGTTGGGGCTAAAGGTCTAACCTATGGTCCATACTGTTACGTGAATGTTACGCCCGTTATGACTGGTAGAGCGGCCCGTTACCCAGCAGACGCGCGACATCGCCCACGCCTATGGCGGTCATCACCCGCCGCGCCGTCTCGGCGACCGGAATCTCGAAGCCGACCTCGGCGGCGAGCGTGGCCGTGTTGGCGAGATCCTTGGCGTGCCAGGTCAGGCGCATCTGCTCCAGCTCCCGCAGGGTCCGCGAGTCGGTCGGCCCGTCCATCAGCGCCCGGCGCAGCACGCGGACATCGACTCCGGCGCGGCGCGCCAGCTCCAGCGCCTCGGTGACCGCGCAGATCTGGGCCCAGTGCACCAGGTTGTTCGCGGTCTTGCCGACCTGGCCGGAGCCGAGGGGGCCCAGGTGGTGGACCGCGGCGGTCCACGGGGCGAGCAGCGGGCGCACGCGTTCCAGGGCGGCGGGGTCGCCTCCGACGAGCAGGTTGATCTCGCCCGCCTCCGCGCCGCGTACCCCACCGGTGAGCGCCGCGTCGAGCACGTCCACGCCCGCGGGCGCGTCCGCCGCGACCTGGCGGCACGTCTCGGGCCGTACCGACGAGCACAGCAGGACGACGGCGCCCGCGCGGGCGCCGGCCAGCACGCCCGAGGAGCCGAGGCAGACCTCCAGGACATCCGCGTCGGTCGGCACGAAGACGGCCACCGCGTCGGCGTCCTTCGCGGCCTCGGCGTCGCCGGCGGCGGGGTGGGCGCCGTGCTCCTGCGCGGCCCGGACCGCCACCGGGTCGAGATCGCGCACCGTCACCCGCACGCCGGCGGCGAGCAGGTGCCGCGCGACGGGCAGCCCCATCGCCCCGAGGCCGATCACCGCAACTCCCATGACTTTTCCTCCTGATCGTGGTGATTCACGTGTGGTAGAAATGTAATACCATTCGTCCAATCTGGGAGGGTTGCTCGTTGCGTCGACTGAGCGCCGGTCTCGCCGTGCGCGTGCGTGCCGCCGGGCAACGGGTGTTCCGGTCCCTCGCCATCCGGAACTACCGCCTCTACTTCGCCGGGCACGCGATCAGCGTCGCGGGCACCTGGATGCAGCGCGTCGCCCAGGACTGGCTGGTGCTCGAGCTCTCCGACTCGGCGGTGGCCCTGGGCATCTCGACGTCGCTGCAGTTCCTGCCGACGCTCGTCTTCGGGTTGTGGGGCGGCGTCCTCGTCGACCGGTGGGACCGGCGCCGCATCATCATGCTGACCCAGACGGTGAGCGCCCTGCTCGCCGCCGCCCTCGCCGCGGTTGTGCTGACCGGCAGCGTGCGGCTCTGGATGGTGTACGCCCTCGCGCTCGGCCTGGGGCTGGTCACCGTGCTCGACACCCCGGCGCGGCACGCGTTCGTGACCGACATGGTCGGCCCGGAGGACTACATCAACGCCCAGTCGTTGAACTCGACGGTGCACAACGTCGGCCGCCTCGTCGGCCCGGCGATCGCCGGTCTGCTCATCGCCGCCGTCGACGTCGGCGTCGCCTTCGCGGTCAACGCGCTGTCCTTCGCCGGGGTGCTGCTCGGGCTGGCCCGGATGGACACCACGGCGTTACGCCGGCTCCCGCCGGTCGCGCGGGCCCGGGGCCAGGCCAGGGAAGGGCTCCGGTACGTCTGGCACCGTCCCGAGTTGTGCGCCTGCCTGGTCCTGGTGGCGGTGGTCGCCCTGCTCGGCCAGAACTTCCGCGTGGTCTTCCCGCTGCTCGCCCGCGACACCTTCGGCGGCGGCGCCGAGGTGTACGGCTGGCTCACCTCCGCGCTCGGCGTGGGCGCGGTGATCGGCGCGCTGGGCAGCGCCGCCCGCCAATCGGTTATGGCCTGGTCCCTGCTGCGCTGGACGTGGGTGTTCGCGGGGGTGAGCGCGGTCGCCGCCTTCACCCCGTGGCTGGCCGCCGCGCTGGCGGTGATCGTCGGCCTGGGCGTCGCGAACATCGTGTTCAACACGCTCGCCCGTACCCTCCTGCAGATCGGCGTCGAGCCCGCGATGCAGGGGCGCGTCATCGCGCTGCACAGCCTCATCTCCCTGGGCAGCACGCCGATCGGCGGCCCGATCACCGGGCTGGTGTGCCAGCGGTGGGGCCCGGGCGCCGGGCTGCTGCTCGCCGCCGTCTCGGTCGGCGCCGCTGCGGCGGCCGTGACACCGATGTTGCGCCGGGCACGGGCGAACGGCTCGGCCTAGCCTTCTGTCTCCAGCAGGCTGAGCCCCGCGAGCCGCAACCGGGCGAGCTGGTGACGCCAGATCTGCAGGTCGTTGAAGGCGCTGCCCAGATCGGGCAGCTCCGCCACGTCCTCGGGCGGAAGGTCGGCCACCGGGCGTCCCAGCCGGGCCAGCTCGAGGCCGAGCCCGGCGAGCACCTCCAGATTCAGCGCCCGGACGACCGCCTGCTCGACTGCGTGCTCACCCGAGCCGACCGTGACGATGCCATGGCCTCTGAGCACGCACACCGGCGACGAGCCCATCGCCGCGACCACCTCGCGGCCGAGTTCGGGACGGCGGACCAGCACGGAGCGCGGGTAGACCGGCACCCCGTCGAGGGCGAGCCGGGCGGCCGGAATGTTGTAGGCCCCGAAAACGGGGCGCAGCGGGACGTCCGTCAGCCCGGCGAGGAGGACGCCGGGCGGATGGGCGTGCAGGACCGCGTCGACGTCGGGGCGCGCCTTCAGCACCTCGGTGTGGATCGGCAGCTCCGCGGGGGCCGACCAGCCGTCGAGCGGCTGGTCCCCACCGTCGAGGCCGACCAGGTGGATGTCCTGCTCGGTGGTGAAGAGCAGCCCTTCCTCGCGCGGACCGCGGCACCGGACGAGCAGCGTGTCGGCGGTGGCGCGCACGCTCACGTGGCCGAGGATGTCGGCGGCGAGTCCGGCGTTGGCGAGGATCCGGCACGCGAGCGCCACGGTTCGACGCAGCCGTCCCGCTGGTGTTGACGTCACCAACCCCGCCCTCCTCTTGAAACCGGGGAATAGTCTATTGGTATGACCACACTCCCATCGCACCGTACAATATCCACAGCGGCGGGTAGCGGCGCTCGATGCGAGAGGACGACCTGATGGCCGGCGATGAGGATTCCCGATTCGGGTCCGTGGAGTCGGGAGCCGAACTGTTCAGTCCGGTGAGCCTCTCGCGGGTCTCCCAGGTCATCGTCGACCAGATCCGCCTGCTCATGCGCCAGGGCAAGCTCAAGCCCGGCGACCGCCTGCCCAGCGAACGCGAGCTGTGCGGGCGCTTCGGGGTGAGCCGGGTCACCGTCCGCGAGGCACTGCGGGTGCTGGAGGCCGGCGGCCTGGTCGACATCCGGGTAGGGGCGCACGGCGGCGCGTTCGTGACCACGCCGACCAACGCCCGCCTCGGCGAGGGCCTCGCCGACCTGCTCAAGCTCAGCCCCCTCACCGCGGCCGAGGTGACCGAGGCGCGCATGGTCTTCGAACTCGGCATCGTCCCGCTCGTGGTGGAGCGCGCCACCACCGAGGACATCGCCGCCCTGAAGGAGATCTGCGCCCGCCAGCGCGCGGCGCTGAAGGACGACTCATACTCGATGACCCTGTCCGCCGAGTTCCACATCCGCGTCGCCGCCTGCACCCACAACATCGCCATCGAAATGCTGGTACAGAGCTTCCACGGCCCCCTCCTGATGTCCCTGCGAGAAGCCCAAACACTGGCTCCACTAATGGGCCGCCGCGGCAACACCGAACACCAGGCCTTCGTAGACGCAATCGAAGCAGGCGACACCGAGGCCGCCACCAAGATCATGCGCGAACACCTCCAGCGCACAGCCGACCGAGTCGCCAAGAGCACCTCGGAAACCTGACCGACCCGGGCCTGGGTCCTGGACAGGCTGCCGGCCGAGTGCGGTCCTGCTGTCGCCGGGACAGCCGACGACCTTCAGCCTGTCGACGGGTGGAGGTCGTCGATCCGGGGCGGGAGCGTCAGGTGGGCGCGGTCGCCTCCGCCGAGATCTCGTCGAGCATGGCATGGGCGGGGGAGTCGTCCGGCACGGCGCGAGCCGCGAGACCGGCCTTGAGCTTGATCGCGGCCAGCGCCGGTCCCAGCCCGTCGTGCAGGTCGCGGCGGAGCCGGCGGCGCTCGTCCTCCCGCGAGGCCACCACCTCGGCCCGGGATCGGGCCAGGTCGTCGTGGAGCCGCACCGCCTGCACCGCAGTGCCGACCTGCTGCGCCAGCGCGCCGATCAGGCGGAGGTCGACGGGATCCAGCGGGTCGTCGCCGCCGCGCGCCCCCGAGCCCGGCCACGAACGGCAGCGCCGACAGGCCGAGGGCTCCCCAGGGCAGAAGACGAGATTGCCCCAGCTCTGCGCGAGCAACGGGTACGGATCCGGACGCTCAACCCGCACTGCCACAACCCCCGCATCCTGCCGTACCACGTCATACGAGAGGCTCGTTCCCAGTCGCGGGCGAGCGACAGCGCCAAGACCATCGGCGAAACGACTCCCGGCGACGCCGGTCACGAGATCCCCGGCCAGCAACCCTGACCCCGCCCGCGGGACATCCACCACCACGCCGTCGAGCTGCCAGGTCGACCAGCCCAGCCGCACCACGCTGCCGTCCGACGGCGCGTCCAGTCGAACGGCGGTCGCCAAGACCCCCAGCACCACCAAGAAGATCGCGACCGCCGCCGGACCCCGCCGCGACCGCGACAGCCACGCGGACACGCACCCCATTCTCCCCGACACCCGAGCAGGAAACCATCAAAGCGAGGTCACAGGCTGCGGAGCGGCAACGCGGCGGCAACAGGGCCCGGCTATTCATGTCTCAGCGTGCAGCCGTCCGGCCGCGCCCCATCGTCTTGAGGAGACCTCGACATGAGCGACGCCTCCGCTGTCGCCGCCAACTGATCGAGGAACGGAAGGGGTTCCCCATGCACTCTCCATCGGCCGACCGGTACGACGTACTGGTCGTCGGCGCGCGCTGCGCGGGAGCCGCCACGGCGATGCTGCTCGCCCGGGCTGGACTGCGCGTCCTGGTCGTCGACCGCGCCGAATCCGGGACCGACACCCTGTCCACGCACGCGCTCATGCGCGCCGGCGTGCTGCAGCTGGCCAAGTGGGGGCTGCTCGAAAGCGTCATCGCGGCCGGGACGCCGGCGATCACCCAGACCCACTTCGACTACGGGACCCACGCCGCCACCGTCCCCATTCGAGCCACGGCGGGGGTGCCGGCCCTGTACGCGCCGCGGCGGACCGTGCTGGACGCCCTGCTCCTCGACAAGGCCGCCGCGGCCGGTGCCCACGTCACGCTCGGCGTCAACATCACCGGCGTCCACCATGATCGGCTCGGCCGGGTGTGCGGCGTCACCGGCCGGGACCGGCGGAACGTGTTCCACGCGTACGCGCCGCTGGTCATCGGCGCCGACGGCCTGCGGTCGACCATCGCCGAGGCGGTGGGCGCACCGGTGACCAAGCGCGGCCGGAGCGCGGGAGCGGTGTGGTACTCGTACGTGACCGGCCTGGCGAACGAGGGCTACCGCTGGTTCTACCGGCCGGGGGCGGCGGCCGGCTTCATCCCCACCAACGGGGGCGCCACCTGCGTGTTCGCCGGCATGCCCGCCAGCCTGTTCGGCGTGTCCCGCGTGCAGGACCACCGGCAGGCGCTCGCCGACGCCTTCGCCCGGGCGGCCCCGAGGGCGGCCGCCGAACTCCGCGCGGCCGTCCCCGCCGGGCCGGTACGCGGCTGGCCGGGCGTCCCGAGCCTCATCCGGGCGGCGCACGGCCCCGGGTGGGCGCTCGTCGGCGACGCCGGCTATTTCAAGGACCCCCTCGGCACGCACGGGATCACCCAGGCCCTGCGGGACGCGCAGCTGCTCGCCGAATCGATCGTCTCCGGTCACGGCGGATCGGAACCGATCGAGACGGCGCTCGCCCGCTACGAGCGCACGCGGGATGAGCTGTCCGCCGACCTCTTCACCGCCACCGACGCCATCGCCTCCTACGACTGGGACCTGCGCGAGGTCCACCGCCTGCTGCGCCGCCTCTCCGGGGCGATGAGCCAGGAGGTGGAGCTCCTGACCTCAGGATGCGCGACGGCTTCCGTCGTGCGGACGGCCTGACGCCGGCGCCAGGCGAAGCAGCGGCCGCGGATCCGCGACCCCCCGCAGGACGCCGGCCACGACGTGCCGCAGCCCTTCCCCGGGCTCGATGCCGAGCTCGTCGACGAGCGTGCGGCGGGCCCGCCGGTACGTCCGGTGCGCGTCCCCGGATCGGCCGTTCACCTGCAGCGCGACGATCAGCAGCTCCCAGAGCCGCTCCCGCAGCGGATGCTCGGCGACCAGGCGTTCGACCTCGCCGACCGTCGTGTCCCGCAGGCCGGCGGCCAGCCTGGCGGCGAACAGGCCCTCGTACGCCTGGAGCCGCAGTCCCTCCAGGTAGTCCGCCTCCGCGACCGCCCAGCCGTGCACCGGGCAGCCCGTCAACGCCGGCCCGCGCCACAGCGCCAGGCCGCGGGCGAAGCTCCGCGCCGCTTCGGCGTATCGCCCCTCCGCGCTGTGGCGCAAGCCGCTCGTGGCCAGCTCCTCGAACCAGTCCCGATCGACCCGTACGGCATCCGCGGCCAGCGCGTACCCCGGATCCCGCCGCTGGATCGCCCGCCCTCCTTCGACCTCGGTCAGGGCGGCGCCCAGCTTGGCGATGTGCGCCTGCAGCGTGCGCATGGCCGTGGGCGGCGCGTCCTCACCCCACAGTCCGTGCACCAGCTGCTCGGCCGTGACCATGCTGCCCGCCTTGAGCGCCAGCAGCGCCAGCAGGCCCCTGCGGCGTGGGGGCAGCGCGACGACGCGGCCCCCGCACCGCGCCTCGAGCGGCCCGAGCACGTTGATCGCCCAGGTCCCGCGCCGGATCTCGATTGCCGCGTGGAGGGTTGTCGGTTGGCCCATCTCAGTTTTCCTCATATCCGGCGGGAGCTACCCGCACCATCGCCCCGTACCTGGTCTGCCCGACCGGCTAGCTCGATCTGCAGCTCGTAGATCTCCGTCGTGGGATGTCCGGCCTTGTCGTGGACCCGGAGCACCGCTTCCTTCGACGGACCGGAGGAAAGGCAGAAGACCTTGCCCGCCTCCGGGTCAAGCCACGCGCGTTCGAAACGCACGCCCTCGCTCGCTTCGACCGCCAGAGCGCGCTCGTGCACCTCGCGCAACTGGTCTTCCGTGACATCGACGAATCCGCTGTGCACGTCCATGAACTTCGCCATGGGTACAAGCCTCTATGCGGATAGCGTGCGAATCATCGGTCAGGTGACCTATTGCGCCGGTGTCGGATACTGACGTGGAGGGGGTGCGGAATGCCGGCTCATGGTGTGGTCCAGTCGCCCGTTCTCGTCGGCAGGGACGAGTTCGTCGCGCTGGCGGATCGACGGCTCGCCGAGGCGGCGGCCGGGGCCGGCCAGTTGCTGTTCGTCGCCGGCGAGGCGGGCATCGGCAAGACGCGCCTGCTCGGCGCGATCGCGCGGCGGGCCCAGGCGAGGGGTTTCACGGTGGTACGGGCGGCGGCCTTCCCCGGTGACGCGCAGTCGTTCGCGGGTCTGCTCCTTGATCTGGCCGGGGATCTGACGGCTGCTCGCGAGCCCGCGCTGAGCGACCTCGGCCGCAGCCTGTCGTCCCGGCTGCGCGCGATCTCCACGGCCGACGGGGACGCGCATCGCCAGCGCCGCCTGCTGGTGCAGAACCTGGTCGACCTGCTCGTCATGGCCGAGCCGGGCGGCCCGATGCTGGTGATCCTGGAGGACCTGCACTGGGCCGACGAGCTGAGCCTCGATGTGCTCGGCCACCTGCCCGGCCGGCTCGCGTCGAGGCCGGTGCTGGTCGCGGGCGCGTACCGCAGCGACGAGCTGTACCCGAAGCTGCCCATGCGCGACCTGCGGGCCCGGCTGCTGCCGCAGCGGCTGGCCGAGGAGATCCGGCTGCCGCGGCTGAACCCGGACCAGATCGCGACCATGACCGGCGCGGTGCTGGGCCGGCCGGCTCCGGCCCAGGTGGTGGCGGCGATCCATGACCGGAGCAACGGCATCCCGCTGCATGTGGAGGAGTTTTTCGCCGCCATCGACCAGGACGCGCTGACGCCGCAGTCCGGCGCTGTGGTGCTGGCGGCGGCGGTGCCCGACACGCTGGCCGACGCGGTGCTGAGCCGCGCGCGGCACCTGGCCGCGCGGACCCGCGAGGTGGCGTCGGCGGCGGCCGTCATCGGCCGCTCCTTCGACTTCGACCTGCTGACCGCGGTCACCGAAGCCGCCCCGGCCGAGGTCGCCGACGCCCTGCGCGAGCTGCGGGAGGCATACCTGGTCATGCCGGGAACCGACGCCGTCACCTTCGACTTCCGGCACGCGCTGATCCGCGACACCCTCTACGCCGACACCGACCTGCCCGTACGCCGCCGCCTTCACGAGAGCGTGGCACGGACGGCGTCGGAACGCGGCTACCGCGATGAGTTCATCTCCACCCATTTCGAGCAGGCGCAGCTCGCCGAACGCGCGTACCACCACGCGCTCCTCGCCGCGCGGGAGGCCGCGTCGATATCGGCCCACGGCGAGGCGCTCCAACTGTTCCGCCGGGCGGTGCGCAACCTGCCCGCCGGGCTCTCGGCGGTGGATCGGGCGGACCTGTTCGCCGCGCTCGGCGACGAAGCGGCGGCCATAGACGACAACACCGCAGCCGCCGAGGCGTACCGGACGGCTCATGACCTGGCCACCGGCGTCGGCGAGGTGCGCGCGGCGGCCGCTCTGGTGCCGCGCATGGTCGCGGTCGCGCACCTGCTCGGCACCGGTCTCGACGCCCGGGTACGGACCCTGCGCGGCGCGCTCGACAGCCTGGAGGGCGTGACCGGTGCGGACCGCGAGCGAGCCAGGTTGCGCTCGGCGATGGCCGCCACATACCTGATGGACGACGGCCTGGACGAGGCCATCGTCCACGGTGAGCGCGGTCGCGCGGAAAGCCGGCGCATCGGCGACGACGAGGCCGTCCTCAATGCCGAGGCGACGCTCGGCTCGGTGCTGGTCTTCGTAGGCCGGATGGATCAGGGCTGGGAGCTGCTCGAAGGCGCGATCGCCCGTGCCCGCGACACCGATCAGGAGGCGGAGGCGGCGCGCGGATACCGGATGATCGGATCGTGCGCGTCCGTGCTGGTGGAGTACGACCGCGCGGAGCACTGGCTCGCGGAAGGCGTGCGCTACGGGGAGAAGGTCGAGCTCTGGAACCACCGGCACTACATGGCGTCGCATCTCGCGCATGTCCAGTGGGCCACCGGTCAGTGGGACACGGCCAAGATGACCGCGCAGCAGGCGCTCGCCGACGGGCGTGGCGGCATCACGACCAGGATCACCTCGCTGTATGTGCTGGGCTACCTCGCGATGGGACGCGGGGACTGGGACGCCGCCGCGGAGTTGCTGGGGGAGGCGTCCGCCGAGGGGGAGCGGATGGCCGAGCTGCAGCGGCTGTCGCCACCGCTGTGGGGGCTGGCCGAGGCCGCGCGGTGCCGGGGCGACCATGACACGGCGCTCATGCTCTGTGAACGTGGCCACGAGGTGTCGGCGAATGTCACCGACGCCGCGTATCTGTTCCCGTACCTGCTCACGGGGGTACGGGCGCACCTGGCGCGCGACGACGTCGAGGCCGCGCAAGCCTGGTCGGACCGGGTCGGCGTGGTGCTCGCGGCCCGTGGCATCCCCGGTACGCTGCCCGCCGTCGAGCACGCGCGCGGACTCCTCCTTCTCGCCCGCGGGGACGTAGCCGCGGCGCAGCGGACGCTGGCGGCGGCGAGTGAGTCGTGGCAGGCCAGGCGCCGGTTCTGGGAGGGCGCCTGGGCGCTGCTCGACCTGGCGGCCGTGGCCGCCAAAGCCCGGCGCCATGCCGAGGCGGGGCGGCTTGTGGCCCAGGTGCGCGGTAGCGCGGAATCGGTCGGCGCCACCACTCTCGTCGACGCGGCCGACCGGCTCGCCGTCCCGGTCGGCGGGCGGCCCGTGGATCCGTGGCATCCGCTTAGCGGGCGGGAATTCGAGGTGTCGCAACTCGTCGCGGCCGGCCTCACCAATCGGCAGATCGCCGAACGGCTCGTGCTGTCGCCCAAGACGGTGTCAGCGCATGTGGAGCACATCCTCACCAAGTTGGGGGCGGCACGCCGTACCGAGATCGCGGCCTGGTGCGCGACCGTCCGGCGCGAGCCGCCGGACCAGTGAGTCTTCAGGGCCGGGTTCGGTGGAAGTCCATCGGGATCCGGTTCGGGTCGAGTTTGACGTCGACCAGGAGCGGCCAGGTTTCGCTCGCGATCGCGTCCGTGAGGTGCTGGAAGTCGGCGAGCCGGCGGATCTCCACGCCGCGGCCGCCGAGGCTTCTGGCGACCGGGGCGAGGTCAGGCCAGTCGAAGTAGGTCGTGGCGGGGTCGTGGCCGCGCTTGACGAAGTGGTTGTGCTCGGCTCCGTAGCAGCCGTCGTTCAGTACGACGACGAGCAGCTTGAGTCGATGGCGGACAGCTGTCGTGAACTCGGACAGGCCGCCGAGCATGAAGCCCCCGTCACCGCTGACCAGGACGGAGAGCCGGGCCGGGTCGGCGAAGGAGGCCCCCATCGCCAGGCTGAGACCGAGGCCGATCGATCCCATGCTCATCGTGTGCACGTAATCGCGCGGCGACGCGACCGAGACGCGCCGCACCGATTCGAAGAAGATCCGGCCGCCGTCGACGGTGAGCAGGCGATCTTTGGGGAGTAGCGAATCCAGGAGGTCGAGGCTCTCGATGTACTCGACCGTGCCGGGACGCCGGTCGCTGGACGGCGCTGAGCGTGCCGGTCCGGACTCGATGGAGTTCTCCGAGTCTGCGGGGCTGACGACATCCCAGAGCGGCTGGTCGGAATCGATGCCGTCCGCCGCCAGTTCCGCCAGCAGTGCCCGCGCGGTCGGTGCCGCGCTGCCGTGAATGAACGGGGTGGAGCGAGCCTTCGCCGCGTCGGCGTCGATGTGGACGACGCGCTTGCCGTGTGTCGCGGCTCCCTGGGAGGTGGTGTAGGAGTTCAGGCTCGCCCCGATGGCCACGATCACGTCGGCCGCGTCGAAATACGCCGCGGACCGACCGGTGCTGAGGCCTCCGAAGATCCCGAGGTCGGCGGGGTCGCCGCGGAACAGCTCCTTCGCGCGGAGAGTCGTCGCCACCCGGGCGCCCAGGCGGCGGGCGAGGGCGAGCGTCGCGGCGCGGTCGTCTTCGGCGATCGCCCCGCGTCCCGCCAGGATGAGCGGGCGGCGCGCCCGCAGGAGCACGTCCGCCGCCGACCGGACCGCGTCCCGGGCGGGCAGGACCTCCGCCCCGGACGGGCCCGGACGTGCGATCTCGGACGGGAATGGGGACGGGGATCCGGACGGAGACGGGGACGTGGACGTGGACAGGGACGTGGACAGGGACGTGGACAGGGACGTGGACAGGGACGTGGACAGGGAGCATGGCTCGTGCGCGTAGTCGGTGGGGATGCCCACGACGACGGGCTGCGCGGAGCGGCAGGCGCGGCGGAACGCGAGGGAGAGGATGTCGTCCGTGTCGGCCAGGTGCTCGAGCCGCAGATACTCGGCTCCGGACGAGCGCACGATCGCGTCCGTGGGCACGCGCTGCACATTGTCGTCGTCCCAGGACGGCGTCTCTCCAGCGAACAGAACCAGCGGCAGGTGCGATCGTGTCGCGTCGGCGAGCGCCGTGACGGTGTTGGTGACAGCCCCCTGCGTGATCGTGGCGAGGCCCACCCGGCCCGAGACACTGGCGTATCCCGCCGCCATCAGCACCGCGGCGCCCTCGTGGGTCGCGGCGACATAGTGTCCCCCGCGCTGAATGAACGAGTCGACGAAGAACAGGTTGCTGTCCCCCGTCACGCCGAAGAGCGGCGTCTCCAGCTCGGCGCATACCCGAGCGAGCTCTGCGTGGAACGAATTCACCGTTGTCGACCTTTCTCCAGCGAACTGCATCGAACGGGGCAGCGGGAGCCCTTACGTGGGGGCCGCTGTCCGTCGGGGCGGTAGGTGGCGCTGATCTCGCCGCCGTTGCCTCCCGTTGCGCGATCAACCTGACCGGAGCGCCGCCCTGGTGCGGACGCCGCGCGCGGTGCGGGCCGGCTCAGCCTGCGCCCTGCTCTTCCGTGAGGGAGAAGGGCCCGGCGAAGCCGTACTCCTCGATGGCGGTGCGGAGCAGTGCGAGCGTCGTCCCCCGGTCCGTGGGGAGCCGCAGTCCCGGCTGGGCGTGGCGTACGAGGATCGAGATGTCGTACTCGTCGGCGAAGCCGGACGCGCCGTGCAGTTGCTGCGCCACGCGCAGCGTGTGCTTGACGACCCGCTGCGCCTCCAGGCGCACGCTCAGGGCGTCGACCAGCGAGGGGGAGGAGTCGGTGAACGTGCTCCACAGGCTGAAGCGGCACAGCAGGTCCAAGCCCTCCAGCCCGACTGACTGGTCGGCCAGGCTGTGCCGGATCATCTGGAAGTCGCTGAGGGGCTGACCGAACTGCTTGCGGACCTTGGTGTGCCCGATCGCGAGCTTGAGCGCTCGTTGCCCGATCCCGAGCAGGTGGTAGGCCCCGAGCACCAGGCTGAGCCGCCGGTCGAGCACGGTCGCCGTGCCCGCCAGGGGCCGCAGCTTGGCCGTCATCGCGAACGGCGCGATCTTCGAGTCCACGGCGGTGACGGGCTCGGCGTCGAACAGGTCTCCCGCGAGGGTCGCGGCCGTCCACGTCCCGGCGGCCAGGGCGTGATCGATGACGGGATGCTGGGCGTCGACGAGCGCGAAAGGTGTCCCGGGGGAAGTCCGGAGCAGGATCCCGGCCAGGGGGAACGGCACGGCGTGGCTTCCGCCCACCCGGCACAGCTCAGCCGCGGCGACGGCGTCGTCGAGGCCGTCGCGTGGGTCGATGTCGTACAGCCCGATGCTCGCGAGGCATTCCTCCGCTTTGGCGGCGGCGCGCGGGTCGGATTCCGCGTCACGCGCCAGATCTATGCCTCCCGCGCCGCGCAACGCGCTGTCGGCGACGCGTCCGAAGTCGAGCGCCGCTTCCGGCAGTTCTATCCGCATCAGCCCACCGCCGGGCGGCCGAGCAGCTCGCGCGACACGATCTCGCGCTGGATCTCGATGGTTCCGGACGCGACCGTCGCGGCTTGGGCGTATCGCCAGTGGTCTTCGAACGCGCCATGTGATGGTGCGCCAGCAGCGGGGCCGAGGAGGGAACGCGGTCCGAGGAGCTGGGACACCACCTCGGCGACCTGTTGGTCGCAGGTGGTGGCCGCGATTCGTGCCTGACTGGCTTCCAGGTCGACCATTTGGTTCCCTTCCTGCCGTTCCACGACGCGATAGGCCAGCAGGCGGGCCACCCGCACCTGGACCAGAGCGCTGGCCCAGTCGTTTCTGACCCCTTCGTCGTGATCGGTCCATTCGTGGCGGAGAACGTCCCGCAGCAACCACAGCAGCCGTTCGCAGCGTGCGTACCGGGCGATGCCGACACGCTCGTGGGCGAGAGCCGTCCGCATGACGCCCCAACCCGCGTCGACTTCCCCGAGCATCTCGCCGTCAGTTGCGACAACCGAGTCGAAGAAGCACTCGTTCAGGTGGTGCGGGCCGAGCATGGCGCGGACCGGCCGGACCGTGATGCCCTCGCGATCCATCGGAATCAGGAAGAGCGAGATGCCCCGCCGGCCGCTGTCCTTGGGACCCGTCCTGGCGGCGAGTACACACCAGCCAGCCATACCGGCATAGGACGTCCAGATCTTCTGCCCGGTGATCTCCCAATGGTCGCCGACCCGCGTCGCGCGCGTCTGCAGGGAGGCGAGGTCGGAGCCGCTTTCCGGCTCGCTGAACCCCTGGCACCAGATCGCATCACCCGTGGCGATGGGGGGCAGGTGCAGAGCCTTCTGCTCCGCCGTCCCGTACGCCATGATCGCGGGGCCGACCCAGTTCAACCCCATGTACTGGGGCCCCCGTGGCTCGTGGTGCGCCCACATCTCCTCGCGGACGACCGTCTGTTCCCACACGGATCCGTCCGAGCCGCCGAACTCGCGGGGCCAGGCCACCGTCAGCAGTCCTTCGCCGGCGAGCTTGCGCGAGAATTGCTGTGTCATCGCCAGGTCGGCGGGGTCGTCGGTGAAGGCCCCCAGGAAGTCCGCCGGGAAGAACTCGGCCACCATCCGCCGCAGCCTGCCGCGCAGCTCGGCGGCGGATTCCCCCATGGTGAAGTCGAGCACGGTTGTCATCTCCTCTCACCCCGTGCGGGAATATCGGTGCCGAGCGCGGCCAGCAGGCCGTCGGCCACGGCGCGCCGCAGTGATCGGGCGCTGCCGCCGAGTGCCTGGTTGAGCTTGGCTCGCCGTACGAGCAGGTGGCAGGGGTGTTCCCAGGTGTAACCGATGCCTCCGTGAATCTGCAGGGCCAGCCGCGTGACCTCGGCCGCCGCGTCACAGCCGGCCGCCTTGGCCATGGCACCGGACTGGGTGTCGCCGGACGCCACTGCCGCCTCCACCAGCACATCGGCCGACTCGACCAGGACGAACATGTCCACGCAGCGGTGTTTGATCGCCTGGAAGGAACCGATCGGCGCCCCGAACTGCTCCCTGATCTTCGCGTACGCCACGGACAGCGCGAGCGCGCTCTTGGCGATCCCGAGGCTGTCGAGCGCGAGGCCCACGGAGATCCGCCGCTCGACCGCGAGCCTCAGATCGGTCGCCTGATCACCTCGGGCGAGAATCTCGTCGAGCGGAGCGTCGTCCATGACGAGGCGCCAGAACCTGCGCGTCGGGTCGGAGCCGCTCATCTCCTCCAGCCGGGCGCCTTCTCCCTGCGACCTGACCAGGACCGCGACGGGCTCGCCGTCGTCCTCCGCGAAGACGAGCACACGCTCCACGTCGTCCGCGGCGGCCAGGCACCAGGAGACCTCACCCGAGACGCGCCCATCCGCCAGCTTCGGCGCCGCGTCCCGCCGCGGATCGGAGCCCCACGAGCACGCGACCCCGCCAGGATCCGCCGGCAGCACCGGGTTGACGCACAGGCCCGCCAGCAGTTCGCCCGGGCCGAGGGCGCCGCCCAGTTCCTGGATGGCGATCGACGCGAACGCGAACCCGTCGTCCTCGTCCTCCAGGTCCCACCAGCCCAGATCGCGGGACACCTTGCGCAGCCGCTCCGCGTTGGGGGGAAGCGCGCCGCTGGACGCGTACTCGGCGAGCGGCGGCCACGAGTCGGCCAGCACGCGCTGCACGACCTGGCGGAAGCTCGCACGCTCGGCGGTCATCGGGAGCCTCCTCTGGGCAGGCCCAGGATGCGCTCGCCGACGACGTTGCGGAGCACGTCGTTGGCGCCGCCGCCGATGGTCCACTCCCACGAGCTCAGGTAGTCGTCGAACCAGTGACCGGTCTGCCACGCTCCCGACCGGCCGTGCTTCCCTTCGTGCCCGGCCAACCCGGCCATGGCCAGCCCTTCCTTGCTCATGTCCTGCAGCAGCTCGCTGTAGACGAGCTTGAGAATGGAGGCCGCGGCGGTGTCCGTGCCGTCGATCGACGCGTCCAGGACGCGGGCGACCAGGAGCCGGAACGACTCCACCCGCTCGGCGTAGCCGCCCAGCGTCTCAACGGCGGCGGCCCGCTCGCCGGGCGGCAGCGCGGCCACCTCCCGCGTCAGGTACCGCAGGCCGGCGACCATCTCCTCGGATCGCTCCAGCATGGTGAGCCCGCGTTCCTCGCCGAGGGTGGCGTTCGCGGTCCGCCAGCCCTCGTTCTCCGCGCCGACCAGGGCCGTCACCGGAATCACGACGTCGGTGAGGAAGATGTCGGCGAACTCCTGGTGCCCGCTCGCGTTCCTGATCGGCCGGACGGACACGCCGGGAGCCGACAGGTCGAGCAGAAAGTAGGAGATACCCGCTCGTCCCGGTCCTCCCGTGCGGGCCAGCAGCAGGCACATCTGCGCCTGCGTGGCGCCGCTGGACCACGTCTTGTGGCCGTTGAGCACGTAGTGGTCGCCGCGCCGCTCGGCGCGGGTGCGCAGGCTCGCCAGATCGGAGCCCGCGCCCGGCTCCGAGAACGCCTGGCACCACCGCTGCCCGAGGCGGATCGCGGGCAGGTACTCCGCCTGCTGTTCGTCCGAGCCGGCGGTGATGAGCGTGGCCGCGGCGTGGTAGAGCGCGACGAAGTGCAGATCAAGTCGTGGCGCGCCCGCCCGGATGAGCTCACGTGCGATCGTCAGCTGATCGGCTCGCGACCGGCCGCCACCCCAGGCGGCGGGCCAGTGCGGGAAGGCATAACCCTGCTCGGCCAACCGGAGAAACCACGCCCGCTGAAGCTCCGCCCGCTCCGCCGGGTCGGAGGCGGTCATGCGGTCGCGCCAACCCGCGGCGTCCTGGGACCGGCACCAGGCCTGCACCTCGCCAGCGAGATCTGCCTGCTCAGGGAGTGACACGGATCGTTCCCCCGTCCACCTGGAGCGACGCGCCCGCGATCCACGACGCCCGCTCCGAGCACAGGAAGGCGATGGCGTCCGCGATCTCGCGGGCCTCGCCGACCCGCCCCGCCGCGACGGGCTGCAGTTCGAGCATGCGGCGCTCGACCTCCTCGGGGGTCGACCCGAGGCGTTCCGCCTGCGCCTGGTAGCCCGCCACGATTCCCTCAGTCCGGGTGAGGCCAGGGTGCACACAATTGGTCAGGACCCCGTCCTTCGCGTACGCGAGGGCCAGCGACTTCGCCGCGTGGAGGAGCGCGGCCTTCGACGACCCGTACGCCGCCCAGCGCGGGTCGGCCTCCCGGGCGGCCGTCGAGCCCACGAAGACGACGCGCCCCCATTTGCGCTCCCGCATGGCCGGCACGCACTTCATCGCCAGGGCCACGGCGCTGAGCACGTTGAGCTCGTACAGCCGGACCCAGTCCCGCCAGTCGAAGGTGCGCAGCGGGCCGTGCCCGCCGCCGGCCACGCACACCGCCATGTCCACCTGCCCATAAGCCGTGACTGCGGCCTCATACATGCCGTCGGCGGCGCCAGGCTCGGCCGCGTCGGCGACGTGCGCGACGGCGTCAACCCCAGCGGCCCGCAGCCGTGCCACCGCGGCCTCCAGCTCGGATTCCCCCCGAGCCGTCAGGAGCAGCCTGACGCCGGCCCGGCCGAGCTCCTCGGCGGCCGCCAGGCCGATGCCCTTGCTGCCGCCGGTGATGATCGCCACCCGGCCCTCGATGTCCAAGTCCACTGACTTCACTCACCTGTCGTTGAATCGTTGCTGGTCAGGCGGTCCACCACACCGGCGGTCAGGCCCTCGGCCCGCAGCCGCGCCTTCTCCACCTTGTGGGTCGGCGTCCGGGGGAGTGCCGGCAGGACGCGCCAGTACCGGGGGAGCGCGTACCGGGGCAGGTCCTCGGCGGCGCGGGCGATCACCTCGTCCAGGCCGGCTCCGGACGCCAGCACCAGGGCGACCATGACCTCGTCCTCCTCGGCGGCGTCCGGACGGGTGGCGTAGACGGTGCAGTCCATGACGCCGGGCTGCGCGAGCAGCAGGGACTCCACCTCCCACGCCGAGATGTTCTCCCCCTTGCGCCGGATCGCGTCCTTGATGCGGTCGCTGAAGAACAGATCCCCGTCCGGGTTGAGCCAGCCCGAGTCACCCGTCCAGAACCACAGGTCACGGGTGGCCTTCACGGTGTCCTGTTCCCTGCCCAGGTACCCCCGCATGAAGATGTTCGGCCGCTTGGGACGCAGGCAGATCTCGCCGACCTCGCCCGGGTGCGCCTCCTGGCCGTCGGGCCGCATCACCCGCACCGCGAAGAGGTCGCCCTCACGGCCGACGGACCCGACGGGGGAGGGGTCGGAGGACCGGTTGATCGTCGCCATGGGGGCTTCGCTCAGGCCGTACACCTCGGTGATGGCCACGCCGAAGCGGCCCTCGAACCGAGCCCAGACCTCGCGCTGCGCGCCCGCGCCCCAGGCGAGCCTGACCGCGTGGTCACGCGCCTGGTCGGCGCTGAGCTCCTGGGACGCCTTGAGGATCATCCCCAGCACGGAGCCGAGGTAGTTGAACGCGGTGATCCCGCCCGCGCGGCAGATCTCCCAGAAGCGCGAGCTGCTGAACGCGCGGTCCAGCTGGAAGCCGCACCCGGCGACGAGCGCGGCGGCGACGCCCGTGTACCGGGCGTTCTGGTGGTAGAGCGGGAAGAAGTTGAGCAGGGCGTCGCCGGGACCGTAGCCGTTGAGCCGCGCGACGGCGCGGGCCAGCTCCACACACGACTCCTGCGAGTGATGCACGCCCTTGGACGGCCCGGTGGTGCCGGAGGTGTAGAGGACCACACCTGACGACGTGGCAGAACGCAGCTTCCCGTAGTCCGCCGCGCCCGACGCGGGAGCCAGCGGGTGGACCATCGTTCTCCCCAGGACCTCCTCCGCCGCGTCGGACACCAGGACGTGGCGGACGTCGGTGCCCTCGACGCACGCCAGCACGGTGGCCAGATGCTGGGCGTCGCAGCAGACGACCTGCGCTCCCGAATCGCGCAGCAGGAAGGTGAGCAGCTCGCCGCGGTAGTTGGTGTTGAGCGGCACCTCCAGGCAGCCGAGCAGCGCCGACGCGAACCAGACGGCGATCGCCTCCTCGCTGTTGTCCATGTAGGTCGCCACGCGGGACGAACTGTCGACCCCGAGCGACCGCAACTGCTCGCCGACGGCGTTCACCCGCCCCATCAACGACGCTTTCTGCACGTCGGCGCCGTCCACCCGGAGACCGGCGTCGCCGCTCAGCCAGGTGTCCAGAAGCCGCGGAAGGGGATTCACTCGCTTTCCACCTGTTCTTTCGAGCCGCGCCCGATGTAGGCCGCGACGACCTCCGGCGAGTTCAGCACCGTCTCCGGCGGCCCGGCGGCGAGTACGGCCCCCGCGGCCAGCACCACGACATCCGAGCAGAGCTGGTTGATCACACGCATGTCGTGCTCCACCACGACCAGCGTCGGCCCGCCCTCCACCCGGAGACCGGCGAGGACCTCCACCACCTCCTCCTTCTCCGCGCGCGACAGCCCGGCCGCCGGTTCGTCCAGGAAGATGCAGCGCGGGTCGCTGACCAGCGCCCTGGCCAGGTCGACCCGCTTCTGGATGCCGTAAGGAAGCTCCTTGACGGGCCGGAAGGCGTACTGCGCCAGACCGACCCGTTCGAGCGCGTGCAGCGCCCGTTCGCGCGCGGCCCGCTCGGCCCTGCGGGCCCTGGGCAGGCCGAGCGCCGCCGAGACCAGGCCGGTACGCAGGCCCACATGGTCGCCCACCATCACGTTGTCCACCGCCGAGAGCTCGCGGACCAGCTGGGCGCCCTGGTAGGACCGGCTGATCCGGCGGAGCGCGAGTTGATGGGGTTTGATCCCGGTCGTCCGGTCGCCGTACAGGTAGACCTCGCCCGAGCTCGCGGGCACGAGCCCGCTGACGCAGTTGAGCAGCGTGCTCTTGCCCGCGCCGTTGGGGCCGACCAGGCCCGAGGTCTGCCCCGCCGCGAACGCCACGGTGACGCCGCACACGGCGTGCGTGCCGCCCAGCCAGACGTCGAGGGCCTCGGTACGCACCGCGTCGTTCTTCGCTTCAGCCGACATCGCCGTCACATCTCCAGGCCGAGGTAGGTCTGCCGTACCCGCTCGCTGCCGAGCACGTCGCCCGCGGGGCCGCTCAGCACCACGGAACCGGTCTCCAGCACGTACGCGTTGTCCGAGATGCTCTGCGCGGCGCGCACGTTCTGCTCGACCACCAGCAGCGTCGTGCCCCAGGACGCCACCACCGAGCGCAGCATGTCGAAGACCATCTCGACCGCGATCGGCGACAGGCCCAGCGAAGCCTCGTCCACCATCAGCAGCCGCGGCTTCAGCAGCAGCGAGCGCGCGATGCCCAGCAGCTGCCGCTCGCCGCCGCTGAGCTGACCGGCGGGCAGGCTCAGCCGCTCGGCGATGAACGGGAACATCGCGGTGACCTCGTCGACCAGCGCCCGGCGCGCCGCCCTGCCGCCGGACATGGGGACGGCCCGGAGATTCTCGTCCACGGTGAGGCTCGCGAAGACCTTGGCCTCCTCCGGCACGAGCACCAGCCCGCGCCTGGCCATGGCGCGTGGCGACAGGCCCGTGACGTCCGCGCCTGCGAACGTCACCCGCCCGCCGCGCACCCGTCCCGGCTCGCTCGACGCGAACCCGCCGATCCCGCGCAGCAGGGACGTCTTGCCTGCCCCGTTGGCGCCCAGCACGAGACAGACCTCGCCCTCGCGTACGACCAGGTCCACGCCGTCCACCGCGACGCTGTCGCCGCCGTACGAGACGGTGAGGGACCGGACCTCCAGCAGCGGGCCGTTCATCGCGCCCCCTTCCGGGACGGCAGCCGCAGGGCCGCCACTCGCTGGCCGAGACCGGCCAGGCCGTCCGGGCGCCAGACCAGGAACACCACGACCAGAGTGCCGTAGATGATCAGCTGGAAGTCGCCCAGATTCTGCTGGAGGAACCCCGCCACCACCGCGTCCGAAGGCAGCAGCGCGATGGCCCGGGACAACATGGGCGGCAGCAGGACGACGAAGCACGCGCCGGCGATGGCTCCGCCGCTCGAGCCCATGCCGCCGATGATGACCATCGCGATGTACTGGATGGCCAGCTCCAGCGTGAAGTTCTCGATGTAGACCGCCTGCTGGAAGTACGCGAGGAACGTTCCCGACATCGAGATGATCGCGGAGGAGACCACGAAGGCCGCCAGCTTGTAGGCCGGCAGCGAGATGCCCTGGCTCGCCGCCGCCAGCGGCGTGTCCCTGATCAGCATCCACGCGCGGCCGAACTTGCTCCTCTTGAGGTTCTCGACCAGCCGCCAGGTGGCGAGCACCACCACGACGAGCACCGCGTACCACTTGATGGCGTTGTCGATGAGCAGGCCGCCGATCGAGGCCGTCGGGAGGAAGAACCCCGCCGACCCCACCGCCCGGGTCTGGTACTCGTTGAACACGAAGATGAGGATGAAATGCAGGGCGAGGGTGGCGATGGCCAGGTAGATGCCCGACACCCGGAGCGCCGGCAGTCCCGCGAGCAACCCCACCACCGCTCCGACCAGCACCGAGCCGACGAGCACGACCAGGAAGGGCAGCTCCAGCTGGACGGCTCCGATGGCCGCCCCGTACGCGCCCAGCGCCAGCAGCGCGCTGTTCCCCGCCGTCACCAGGCCGACGAACCCGGTGACCAGCGTCAGGGCGAGCGCCCCCAGCGCCGCGATCAGGGCGGTGGTCACCAGGGAGAGCTGGTAGTCCCGCAGCGCGAGCGGCAGGACGCAGACCAGGGCCAGGATCGCGATCCGCCGCAGCGCCTGGCCCCGACCGCCTTCGCTCATGGTCGTGGCGGTGTTGAAGAGGGTCCGTACCGTCGTCATACCCGCTGCACCTGCTTGTCTCCGAACAGTCCCTGGGGCCGGATCAGCAGCACCACGAGGATGACGATCCAGGCGGCCACGTCCTGAAACGAGCCGCCGAAGACCTTGGTGCCGAACGTCTCGGCCAGGCCCACGATCAGGGCGCCGGGAATCACGCCCCGGACGCTGGTGAGGCCGCCGATCAGGGCCGGCGCGAGACCGCGCATGCCGAGCGCCTCCACGCCGTGGAAGCTCAGCGCGGTCTGGTACGCGTACATGATCCCCGCGATGGCCGCCACGGTGAGCGCCATCGCCCACCCCAGAACGTAGACCCAGTCGACGGCGATGCCGCCCTGCGCGGACAGCACCGGGTTCTCCGCCGCCGCCCGCATGCGGATCCCGACGGTCGAGAACTTGAAGAAGGTGTGCGCCGCGGCGAACACCAGGACGGCGGCCCCGAGCCCGCACAGGCCGTAGAGGGTGGTCGTCGCCTGGTCGCCGAAGGTGACCACCTGGCTCGGCACCGGTTCCCGCATGACGCGCGCCTCGGTGCCCCAGATCAGGGAGCTGACCCCCTTGAGCGCGCTCGCCAGGCCGAGCGTGGCCACCACCAGCGCGAACTCGGGCTGCCCCGACAGCTTCTTGAACACCACCCAGTGCGTCACGCCGCCGAGCGCGGCCACGGTGGCCAGGGTGCCGAGCACCACCACCGGCCACGGCAGCTGCCAGCTGGTCGCGAACTGGTTGAAGATGAACGCCCCGATCGCCAGCTGGGCGCCGGTGGCCAGGTTCAGGATGCCGTTCGTCCGCCGGAGCAGCACCCAGGCGAATCCCACCAGAGCGTAGATGGCCGACAGCGTCAGCGCGCCGAGCAGGAGGGTCAGCATCGGCGGACCCTCCGCCGCGAGAGAAAAACGATCATGAGACGGCCTTGACCCAGTCCGTCAGCGGCTTGGCCTGGTCGGCGCTCTGGTCCCAGGTGAAGAAACGCACGGTCTTCACCAGCTCGTGGCTGTCGGCGCTCACCTGCAGCGGCCCGGAAAGGCCGTTCGTGTCGATATCGCCGAGTTTCTCCAGGGCGTTCCGGAAGCTCTCCCCGGTCGGACACTGCGCGCCGCAGGCCTGGAGCGTCTTCTCCAGCAGGGAGCCGGCGACCCAGCCCTGCGTGAAGTACGGGTTGGTCATGTTGTTCGCCTCGCCCGCCTTGGTCGCCGCCGCCTTCATCGCGTCGACGGCGGCGTTGCCCGTCTCGGTCGGGCTCGCGTAGGTGCGGAACGCCGCGTACTTGTCGCCGAGCTGCTTCAGGGTGGCGTCGGACGAGCCCGCCCACTGGTTCACCACGAGCACGTCCACGCCCTGCGCGCGCAGACCGCGCACCGCGACGAGCGATCCAGCGTCGTTGTGGCTCATCAGGACGTAGTCGGGGTTGCTCGCCTTGATCTCGGACGCCTGCGCGGTCACGTCGGTGGGCGCCACGGGCATGTACTGGACCGTCGCTTCCGTCCAGCCACGACTGGCGATGTCCTGGGTCGCGAGTTTCACCATGTCGCGGTTGGAGGGGGTGTCGACGGAGAAGACGGCGATGCGCGGCTTGGCGATCCCGTCCTCCTGCGCGCGGGTGGCGAGGTAGTTCAGGATGGCCGACTCCAGGCGTTCCGCCCGGAGCTCGTAGGAGAAGTAGTAGGACTGGACCGGATCGAAGAGGCTGGCAGGCCCGCCGAGACCGACGATCGGCATCTTGTTCTGGGTGGCCACGGGCAGCGTGGCCAGACTGAGGTTGGAGAGGATGAAGCCGAACGTGGCCAGCCGCTTCTCCGACGCGAACTGCTGGACGTTGGCCCGGCCCTTGGCGACGTCGGAGCCGTCGTCGAGGACCTTGAGGTCGATCTTCTTGCCGTTCACCCCGCCCCGGCTGTTGAGGTCGGCGACGTAGGCCTGGAACCCGGCCGCCGCCGGTTTGCCGTTGAAGGAGATCGCGCCGGACAGGTCCATGGACATCCCGATGGGGTAGTCACCCTCGGCCGAGGATTCGGACGCGCCGCCGCAGCCCGCCAGAATCAGCGTCGCCGCGAGGCCGGCCGCCAGGGCGGCGGCGGCCGGAGTGTTCTTGTGAATCACTGGTCGTTCCCTTCATCACCTTGTGGAACTTGTGGGACATCCGGCTTCACTCTCGCCCCGAACCTTTGGAGATGAAGTCGTGCTTCCTCGCTCAGGAGCGAGTCGTAGGCATCGCTCATGGACGGCAGCGGCATCGCCTCGTTGAAGATCGACTTCAGCTTCGCGATGGCCGCCTGCGAGGATTGTTTGAGCTGGTCGAGCAGGGTGCGTACCCGGACGTCCAGGTCGCCGGAGTCCTCGGCGACCTCGGACAGCAGCCCCGCCCGCATGGCCTCCTCGGCCGTGAACGGCGAACCCGTGTACATCCAGCGGCGCAGCACGGCGTCCGGAACCCGCCCCCGGAGCAGGCGCGGCAGGTGCCCGTCCACGATCCCCACCCGGGCCTCCGGGATGGCGAAGGTGGACGTCGCCGTGGCCAGGCGCAGATCGCACATCATGGCCAGGGTGAGCCCGCCGCCCATGCACAGGCCGTCGATGACCGCGACAGTCGGCTTCGGAACCTGCCGCAGCGCCTCGAACGGCAGATCGTCCTCGTAGGACAGGATCGCCGCGGGGTCCGCGGACGAGAGCAGCGCCAGCATCTCCTTGAGGTCGCCGCCGACGGCGAAGGCCCCGGCCGAGCCTTGGACGACGAGGGCGTCGATGGAGGTGTCGGTGCGTACGGCACGAGCCACATCGCGCACCGCCGCGTACATCTCGCGGTTGAGGGCGTTCTTCGCCCGCGGCCGGTCGAGCGTCAGCCACGCGACACGATCCGCCACCTCGACGCGGACGAAGGTCGACGACGGCGTGGATATCACGATGCGGCTCTCCTGACTTGTGAGGTTGGTGACGGCTATCTAAGCTATCTTTTAGAAGATAGTCAACGGCTTGGAGTGAAGCAGCCGGGCCCGCAGGCCTGGTGCGCCGCGGCGAGCAGGCCGCGCTCCACCTTGCCGGTCACGCCTCTCGGGAACTCCTCCGCCGCCAGGACGTGCACCGCCTGAGGGCGCTCGAAGCGGGCGAGAGTGGCCGTCGCGGACTCCAGCACCGCGCGCGCGTCGGCCTGGTGGGCCAGTGCCACGTAGGCCGCCGGCACCTGCCCGAACCGCGGGTGGGCCGCCGGGATGACCGTCGCCTCGGCGATCGCGGCATGGCTCAGCAGGGCACGCTCGATGGTGGCGGGGTACACGTTCTCGCCGCCGCACTTGAACATGCGCCCGCGCCGTTCCACGAAGACGAGCGCGCCGTCGGCCCCGGGGCGGACGAGGTCTCCGGTCCTGAACCAGCCGTCCGTGAACTCCGCCCTCGACACGCTACCCGCCGACCAGTAGCCGCTGAACAGCGTCGGGCCGCGCAGCCAGAGCTCACCGGTCGAGCCCGGGTCGACGTCCCCGCCGTCGGCGTCCACGACCCGGTGCTGGCAGAACAGCGTGGGGCGTTTGTCGAGAAGCGGCTGGTCGCCGACCCAGGTGAGCCTCGACGCGCCGGGGACGAGACCCGCTTCCGTGCTCCCGAACGTGTTCAGGAAGGGCGCCCCCAGGCGGCGCTCGGCTTCGCGGAGCTGCTCGGCGGGGACCAGGTCCGCCATCGCGCCCGCGCACCTGAGCGAGCGCGGGCGCCGGGCGCCCAGCGCGCCGAGGACGTCGTCGATCACGCCGGGGATCAGGAACAGCCAGCCCACCTCGCGGGTGACCAGCTCAGTCGCGATGAGGTCGGCGTCGAAGCGTTCGAGGAGCACGAAAGTGCCGCCCAGGATGAGCGTGGCGTACAGGTAGTCGGCGGAGGAGATGTGGAAGAGCGGCGCCCAGCCGATGAAGGCGTCGGACGGCTCGACGCCCAGTTCGGCGTGGAGCACCAGCGCGCGGGCCACCATCGCGGCCTGGGAGATCGCCACGCCCTTGGGCCGGCCCGTCGAGCCGCTGGTCGACATGATGGTGATCAGGTCGGAGCCCTGGACCGCGTGCGGGTTGATCCCGTTCGCCCCGGACGCGCCGAGCCCCAGCCACCGGGGATCGCCCTCGTCGAGGTCCACCACCGCGACGTCCGTGGCGGCCCGCGCCACCTGGGCGAACGTGTTCGTCGCGAAGACCGCCTTCGGCGCGAGATCCGCCACGACCGCCGTGGCCGCCTCGGCCGAGAGCCGCCAGTTCACCGGTGCGATGACAGCGCCGGCCGTGGCCGCGGCCACCATGAGCAGCGCCACCTCGAGCCGGTTCGGCGCGAGCACCGCCACCCGATCGCCGCGCCCGACCCCGAGCTCGCGAAGCGCCCGGCCCACCGCCCCCGCGCGGCGATAGAGCTCCCGGTAGGAGAGCTGCGCCTCCGCCGTGGCGAGCGCCGTCCGGTGGGGGCGCTCGCGACAACGTTGCCAGAACGCGTGCGCGAAGGTCATCTGAGCGCAACCTTCAGTCGTCATCATCGTCTCCTGACTGGTCCACCACAACCCGCTAACTGTGTTATCTTTGTACAGTAAGTTCCCGTGACGGTGGAAGAGAAGGAGGCTGCGTGAGCAGCGACTCCGACCTAATCCGGCAGCCCGCCGGAACCCTCCCGCAGATGGCCCAGCCCGCCATCGCGGACATGGTGGCGGATCTGATCCGGAACAGGATCATCAGCGGGGAACTGCCGGAGGGCTCGCTCCTGCCGCGGCAGGAGGAGATGATGCGCGAGCTCAACGTGAGCCGGCCGTCGTATCGGGAGGCGCTGCGCATCCTGGAGGCGGAGGGGCTCGTGTCGGTGCGGCGCGGGAACCAGGGCGGGGCGGTGGTCCACGCGCCGTCCCAGATCAGCACCACCTACAGCTTAGGACTCCTGCTCCGCTTCCAGCAGGTCACCGTCGGCGACCTGGCGGACGCCATCAGCGAGATCGAACCGCTCTGCGCCGGGGTCGCGGCGTCCCGTCCCGACCGGCAGCGCGAAGTCGTCCCGCAGCTCAACGAGCTGGTGGACAAGCAGGAAGGCGCGCTCGGCGTCGCGCACCAGTTCACCCTCATCGGCCGGGAGTTCCACGAGACGCTCGTCCGGCTGTGCGGGAACGCGACGCTCACGCTGACGGCCGGAGCCCTCGCGGGCCTCTGGTCGACGCAGGAACTCGAGTGGGCCGACGTCGTCGCCATCACGGCCAGCTACCCCGCGCTGGAGCAGCAGCGCCGGGTCCTGCAGACCCACCGCATGATCATCGCGGCTATCGCGGCTGGGGACAGGCAGCAGGCGACGACGCTGATGCGCGCCCACTCCCTGGCGTCGCACCACCACGTCCTGGCGGAGCGGGAGCACCTTCCGGTCACGCCGCTGACGCATTCCAGGGCGACCGGCGGGCGTTAGGCGTACCAACCATCGAGGAGTTTCCCATGCCTGTGCCGTTCGGCGCCCTGCCCGAGGATGCCGACGCCGATCTGCTGTTCGACGTCGCCGACGGCATCGCGCGTATCACCCTGAACCGTCCCGCCCGTGGGAACTCGCTCACCGTGGCGATGTTTCCGCAGTTCCGCGCCGTCTGGGAGGAGGTGCGGATGAACGCCGAGATCCGTTGTGTGATCATCACGGGGGCGGGTGGCAGGCACTTCTGCACCGGTGTCGACGTCGACTCCGTGGCGGAGACCGGGCGGGTCGCGATGGGCAGCGGGAACATCTCCGACGAGCTCCACTTCACCTCCCGCCAGAACCGGGTGTGGAAGCCGGTCATCTGCGCGGTCAACGGGCTGGTGGCCGGCGGCGGCCTGCACTTCGTCGTCGACAGTGACATCGTGGTCGCCGTCGAACACGCGGAGTTCCTCGACACGCATGTGAACGTGGGGCAGGTGGGCGGCATCGAGAACACCGGCCTGGCCAGGCGGCTCCCACTCGGTACGGCGCTGCGCATGACGCTTCAGGGGCGTAACTTCCGCCTTCCTGCGGCACGGGCGTACCAGCTCGGCCTGGTCGACGAGCTGACCGCGCCCGATCAGCTCATGGACACGGCGCTGCAGATCGCCCGGGACATCGCCGCCAACTCGCCGCAAGCTGTGTCCCTGTCCCAGCAGGCCGTGTGGGCGTCGACGGAGATGCCCTATTCCCAGGCCGCCGAATACGGCTGGTCACTTGTACGGTCCCATTGGTCGCACCCGGATTTCGTGGAGGGACCGCGCGCGTTCGCCGAGCGCCGTGAGCCCCGGTGGACGTCCGGATGAGTTCCGGACCTCTGGCGGGAATCGTCGTCGTCAGCCTGGCCGAGCAGTACCCCGGGCCCTTCGCCACCATGGTGCTGGCCGACCTCGGCGCGCAGGTGACCATGGTCGAGCGGCCTTCTGGTGACCCCACTCGGCGTCACCCGGCGCTCTTCCGGGCATTGAACCGCAACAAGCGGTCCATCGTGCTCGATCTCAAGACCCTGCGGGGGCAAGCGGCCCTGAGGTCGATGCTGGCGGACGCCGATGTGTTGATCGAGGGCTTCCGGCCCGGCGTGATGGGACGGCTGGGCTTCCCCCCGGAAGAGCTTCGGCGGGATTTCCCGGACCTGGTGATCGCGTCGGTGTCGAGTTACGGGCAGACCGGGCCGGATCGTGAACTCGGCAGCCACGACCTCACCGTGCAGGGGCGGGCCGGGTTGCTGGATGGGGCTCGCGACGGTGTCGGCGTGGTCCCGACGGCCGATCTCGTGGCGGGAGCCTTCGCCGTCATCGGGGTGCTGAGCGGTCTGGTCGCACGTCAGGCTCGCGGCGGGTCGCACGTCGATGTCTCGATGCTCGACTGCCTGGTGGCCTGGCAGGCGGTGCGGATGGCCGGATACCTGACGGGCGATGAGACCACGGGTTATCCGCCTCGGGAACCGGCATACGGGGTGTTCCAGTGCGGGGACGGCGGTTCGGTGACGCTTGCGATCGCCGGGGAGGACCCGCAGTGGGCCACGCTCTGCGATGTGCTGGAGCTGGGCGATCTCGGTGAACTCCGCACCGGCGAACGGGAGGGCCGCGCCGACGAGTTGCGAACACTTCTGAGCCGTGCGCTCGCCGCACGAGATTCCGGCGACGTCATTCGCCGACTTGAACAGCGGGGTGTCAGCTGCGGTCACGTGCGCCGTCCCTCGGACGTGCTCGGTGACCCGCAGGTCAAGGCACGACGGCTCCTGCTCGACGTCTCGTCAGGCCACCAGTCCGTCCGGCAACCGTTGCTCTTCGACGGCCAGGCCATCACCGCATGTCCCGGCGCTCCGGCGCTGGGCGAGCACAACGAGCTCTATGGCCTCGATCCGGTTCAGGCCGACCGATGACGGCTGCGTCGCCGCGCAGGGCCTGCGCGGTGGGGATCGCGATACAGCCTGACCTGCTCACCACGACCGATCTCGCCCAGTTCGCCCAGGCCGTCCGCGACGCCGGCCTCGATCACGTGTCGGTGGGCGATCACGTCAGCTATCGGGGCGGCCAAGGTATCGATGGTCTCGTCGCGGCGGCGGCGCTCCTGGCGGCCGGACCCGACCTCCACGTGGTCGTCGGCGCCTTCCAGCTGGCGCTGCGGCACCCGCTCGTCGCCGCTCGGCAGCTCGCCACCGTGACCTCGTTCGCGCCAGGACGTCTCGTCCTCGCCGTCGGGGCGGGCGGCGACGACCCCAGGGAGGTCTCCAACTGCGGCGTCGACCCCCGTCGCCGCGGCGAGCGCCTCAACGAAAGCCTCGACGTGCTGACCCGGCTGATGCGCGGTGAGGTGGTCGACCACCACGGCGCGCACTTCGACCTGGAGCAGGCGTCGATCGCGACCACGGGTCCCACCCCGCCCCTGGTGATCGCCGGATCCGGCGAGGCGGCCATCGAGCGCGCGGCCACCTACGGATCCGGCTGGCTGGGCTTGCTGTGCACGCCGCGCCGGTACCACGAGACACGCCGGGAGATCGTCCGGCGTGCGGCGGCCTTGGGCCGTCCCGCTCCGGACTGGTTCGGTCTCAATGTCTGGTGCGCGTCCTCCCGGGGACAGCTCGAGTCGAGCCTCAGTCGTTGGTTCGGCCCTGCCGCTCCTCGCCTGCTCCACCTGTGTGGCATGGGGGAGGACTCCCAGATCGCCGCGTGGCTGGCGGACTACGTCGCCGCCGGAGCGACCCACCTGAGTATTTCGGTTCCGGCGGCCGAGGCGATCGAGGCCGTCGAACGGGTCGCCATGCTCGCCGAACTACTCACCGAGCAGATCGAGGACGCTGTCGCGCATCCGGACTCGAATTAGCGAGTAGGGCGTTGGCGAGGTCGGCCATACCGCCCGCCTTGAATACGCGCGCGCTCGGCATCCCTCTCACCAGCGTCTCCCAGTGGGCCCAGCAGCACCTGCGGCCCTGGGGCACTAACTCTTGACAGATTAAGCCACTTTTCCTACCTTTTTACTAGGAAATATGGGAGGTCGTGGCATGACGTACGACATCGGAATCATCGGGGCCGGTGTGCACGGCGCGGCCGCCGCGTTTCACCTCGCCCGGCGCGGCGCGTCCGTGGTCGTGTTCGATCAGGGCCCGATCTCGGGCGGCCCCACCGGGCGCTCGGGCGGCATCTGCCGGGCCTACTACACCGACCCGTTCCTGGCGGAGACGGCGCGTGACGGCATCGCGTTCCTGGCCGACTTCGAGGAGCGCACCGGCGGGCACCAGTCCGGGTTCCGCCGGACCGGCGCGTTCTACCTGCACGGCCCCGACGACGTCGCGGCGGCGGCCGAGACCGCCGCGCGACTCGGCTCGCTCGGCGTCGACAGTGAGCTCGTCGGCGCCGACGCGTTGCCCGCCACGCTGCCGAACCTGGACCTGGACGGTGTGGCCGTCGCGGTCTGGGAGGCGAACGCCGGATACGCCGACCCGTACGCAACGACGGTCGGGCTGGCCGCGGCGGCGCGGCGCCACGGGGCGGTGTTCCACCCCCACCGACCGGCCGTCGCGCTGACCGAGGAGAGCCGCGGGGCGGCGGTGACCACGTCCGACGGCCGGGTGCACCGATTCGCACGACTGCTCGTGGCCGCGGGGCCGTGGACCGCCGCCCTGCTGCGGCCGCTCGGCGTGGACCTGCCGCTGACCGTGGAACGGCACGTCGTGGCCGTCGCCGAGCATGACCCCGCCGACACCGCCGAACTCGTGCCACACGTCCTGATCGACATCCCCGGCGGCTACTACACGACCCCGCAGCCCCGCACCCAGTACCTGACCGGCGGTGTCATCCCTGGCTCCGCCGCCGACCCCGGCGACTTCCCCGGCCCGCTCCCCGGTGAGCTGGACAAACTCGCCGCGGCCTCCGCCGCTCGTTCGGCCGCCCGCCGCCGCGCCACGGTGATCGGCGGCTGGGCCTCGGTCTACGACGTGAGCCCGGACTGGCAGCCGGTCGCCGGTCAGGTCAGCGAGCACGTGTTCGTCGACGCGGGCACCAGCGGCCACGGTTTCAAACTCGCACCCGCCTGGGGCGACCACGTCGCCCGGCTGCTTCTGGACGACCCCGACCCCCGCTTCGCCGCCTTCACTCCCTCCCGCTTCGCGACCGGCGGCGAACTGGCCGCCGGCTTCGGCGCGGCCCGGATCATCGGCTGACCCACCGAGGAGGCCCCATGACACTCCCTGTGTCAACCTCAGGCAGCGATCGGCTCCATGAGCGCCGCTGCGGCCCCGTGTTTGGCGGGGTCGTAGACAACACCGTCGAGCCAGCAGCGCCAGATCACGCGGATCCAGGCGCGGGCCAGAACGCGGACCGCGTGGGGATGATCCTTGCCCGCTTTGCGGGCTTGGGTGTAGATCTTCGCGGCCCAGGGGCTGGCATGCCGGCTGTTGTCGGCGAAGGTCGTCAAGGCGAGCCGGAAGCGTTTGTTGCAGGCCCAGCGGAAATGCACGGCCCGATGTTTGCCGGACTCCTTGGTCACCGGGGTGCAGCCCGCCAGGGCGGCGACGGAGTCGGGACTCTCGTAGGCTTGGCGGCAGTCGCCCCACTCGGCGAGTATCTGGGCGGCGTTGATCTGACCCGACCTTGGCAGCGACGTGAAGATCTCGCCGTCCGGATGCTCCCCGAGGTGGGCGGCACACGAGCGGTCCAGGTCCTTGACCGCGGCGTTAAGTGCCTTGAGCACGGCGGCCAGGCCCAAGACGGCGTCACGCAGCGCTTCGGTGAGGGCCTCGCCCCTGGCCCCGGCCGGGGCCGAGCGGAGCCGTTGCAGCAGCACGGCGGCGGGGCGGCGGCCGGAGTAGCCGTGCTTGGTCATGAACGCCCGCATGCGTTTTTCGCCGAGGTGGCGGGCGGCGTCGGGGGTGGGGTAGCGGGTCAGGAATTCCAGGCTGATCGGCGACTCGAGGTCGGCGAAGACGGCTTTGGCGCCGGGCCAGTGGTCATCCAGCAGGGCGGCCAGCTGGTTGGTGGCCGCCACCCGCGCCTCGACCAGGTCGGTGCGAGTCCGCACGACCGTCCGCAGCGCGCGGGTCTGGTCGGAGTAGGGCAGGGCCACCCGCAGCCGGTGTTGCCGCAGCCGCAGGTAGTCGGCGATCACGGCGGCGTCCCCGGCGTCGGACTTCGCCCCGGACGGCACCTCGCCGTCCCGCCAGGCCTTGATGGCGTTGGGGGACACCGGGACGACCGGGTGCCCTGCCTCCAGCAGCAGATCGACCAGACGGCCGTTCGGTCGTTCGATCGCGATCTGCACGTCGGCGGCGTCGGCGAGTTTGGCCAGGCGGCGGATCAGCATCGCGATCCCGTCCGCGGTGTGGGCGATGGTGAACCGGTCGGCGATCGTCCCGGTGGCGTCCATCACGCAGACGGCGTGGACCTCGGTGGCCCAGTCCAGTCC
>NZ_BLAE01000004.1 GCF_009687865.1 Acrocarpospora macrocephala | reverse complement strand
GTATAGATCCCCCGAAGCGTGCCAGGAACGTCGGTGAGTTCACGGGGACTCAGACGAATGTCGGTGGTGAACCGGCGCAGGCGCTCCCTCCAGCGCGTGCCCTGCGGAAGACGGCCGTCCTGTGCAAGGACGGCGACTTAGTCGCTTTGGACCAGGCTGATAGCGAGGACTCGGTGGTGCAGGTGCTCCGGTACCTCCTGACGAACCCGATGTTCGCCGGGCTGCTCGATGGCGTCGCCGCCAAGGCCGCTAAGGCGGAGGACGTCCAGGCGCTTGTCGAGGCGCAGGGGCAGCTCGAACCCTCGATGAAACGTCTCAACGAGCTCATGGCGATCACCCAGGGCCAACGCCGCCCGCGCTGACACCAACCGGGGCATCATGCGGGAGGCGCGCGAGGGCGACCTGGGCTGCGTCTCCTTCGTCCTGTCGATGGAGCGCTCCTGGTACAAGTTGAAGTCATCAAAGGTCTAGGTCCAGCGCGCCGCGACACCACTCGCCGGGGCCGTCGTCGACAGGGCGTCCGATGTACAGGCTCGCATGGCCGAACGACACACCGACCGTTATTGGCGACCTGCCATTGAGCCGGATGATCTGCGCGTGCCGCGGATCGCGCCCGGTAGGTGATGGTCCGGCTGGCGGGCCTTGCGTTGACGGTGTTGACGGCGGAGGGCCAACGGTCACACGGTTGCGGGATGGTGTGGTGGCGTCTTCGCCTCGTGGGTGGCGTGCTGGCATAGTTCGCGGGTCAGGGCGGCGGGGCCGACGCCCATCAGGGCGGTGAGGGCGGTGACGCGGCGGGCGGCCGACCAGATTCGAGGATCGCCCTGCACGGGGGTGGTGAACAGCTTGGTCGTCAGTCCGTGGGTCGCGAACGGCCACTGGTCGAGGTATCGGGCACCGCCGGTGCCACACAGATAGGTCGTCGCGCCGACCGCGCAGGTCAGGTCGGCCAGGCGTTCGGACCGGCCGGTGCGGGCAGGCAGGTCGCTGCTGCGCCAGATGACCCCCGGCCAGCCCAGTACGGTCAGCAACGCCATGGTCGCGGCCTGGCTGAGATCGGCGAGGCGGTCGGTGCGGTCGAAAGCGTCCAGGACCTCCTGCAACGGGGTTTGGGCAGCGGCCCAGTGAGGGCTGCGCCGGTAGTACTGCTGGAGCAGGCGGGTCACTCGCCGCCGGGTGTGAGCCGGGTCGGCGATTCGGACGTCACGGATCCGCGTGGACTGCCCGTCCGGCAGGTGAACGGGGATCGTGAGCCACTGCCCGGCGGATTCACCCGCCGTGTCGCCGGGGGCGGTCAGACGGCAGCGGTGCTGGTAGTCACGGCGGGTGAACTGCACATCGTCCAAGACCACCCACACATCAGCGGTGAACAGCTTGGCCAGCGTGGACAGGCGGGGGAAGAAGTTGGGCTGGTGGATCGCGCACAACAGGCCGGCGGCCACCGCGATCAGCTCCTCAGCAGGCGGCTGTCGAACCCCGCATCCAGCAGACGCCGGTAGGCGGCCTGCACCTCGGCGGGCACGTCCTGGGCGACGGCGAACCCGAGCGCCGGGTATTCGATGACACGCTGGAGGTCGCCGACGAGCATGTCGATGACGAGCTTGTCGTCGCCGATCGAGGTGAGGTAGTCGGCGAAGGTCAGCGGTTCGGACGCGCACACCGCTTCCACCTGCGGCCAGACCCGGCGGGCGGTCGCGAACGCCCGCCGCTCCATGTACGGCTTGGAGATCAGCAGCACCGAGTCGACCTCGATCCCGGCGTCGGCGAGCGCACGCCGGGAGTAGTCGATGTTCTGACCGGTGTTGGCGGCCCGGGGTTCGATGATGATCGCGGACTGGGGGACCCCGAGCTGCATGGCGTGCTCGGCGAAGTGGACGGCCTCGCCGCGAGGGAACCGGGCCGCGGTGGTGGGGCTGTTGGCGCCGGAGAACACCAGGACAGGGAACAGGCCCGCGTGGAACAGCTGGGCGGCCAGCGCCGCCACGCCGAGGTCGTGGCTGCCCAGGCCGATGGCCGCCGAGCAGGGCCGGGCCTGATGGTGCATCTGGTGGAAGTCCCAGATCGTCAGGGCGTCAGCCCGCTGGTCGTCGGTGATGGCGGCGTGTTGCTGGTCGGTCACGAAGTCCCTCGTAGTCCCTCGATGTGGTGATGTCGTCCGGTCGATGACCGAGTCGCAGATTGCCCTGTGGTTGTTAGATGGATCGTCCGCCGGAGCGTTCGAAGTCTTGGCGGATGGTCTGGATGCTGCGCAGCTGGTGGCTGAGCCCGCTGGCCAGCGCCAGCTGCGCGGTCTGATCGAGCAGGGCCAGCCCATGATCGCAGGTCTGCTTGTCGGTCAGCAGGATGTGAGCGTGAGCGGTGGACAGGCGCACCCGTTGCATAGGGGTGTCGTCGGCGCCGCTGGAACGGGCGATGTCGATGAAGTGGAGAGCCTGGCCCAGATTTCCGGCACCCCGATAGGCCAGCGCGAGTTTCTGCTGGGCGACCGACCAGTCCTCGGCCTCACCCAGGTCCTCGAACTCCCGGGTCGCCTCGGCCATCACCCGGGCCGCGTAATCGTGGTCGCCGTGTTTGGACAGGGCGGTGCCGACCCACAGCCGCGACCGGGCCCGGTCACGCCCGCTGAGGCGCTGGTCGGTGGCCAGTTCCTCATACCGGCGGGCGGCTGGTTGCAGGTTGCCCGTCATTTCCGCGACGACCGCGAGTGACAGTTCGATCTGGGCGACCCGGCGCGGGATGTCCAGTTCGCCGAACATGCCCAGCGCCTGGCGATAGGAGCTGCTGGCCGACAGCGGCCCGACCAGGGTGCCTTGATCGCGTTGGGTGTCGCCGAGCAGGACCAGCGACCGGGCATGCAGATACAGCGCCTTGGGGTCCAGGCGTTCGGCGGGGAAGCGGGACAGCCATCGGTTGATCAGGGCGGTCGCCGCGCCGAAGTTCTGGCGAGAGAGCAGCACCACTGTCCGCTCCAGGTCATCGGACCAGGTCTCGTATTCCCACGCCCGCGGGACATGCGGTTGGGTGTTTTGGCCGGGGGCCAAGGCGCCGGTTTCAGCCAGCAGCAGATGGAAGCGCATCTGCTGGGCGGCGCTGGCCCGCTCCAGCGCGGTATCCAAGATCGCTTGGGTGTCGGGGCGGGGCACGGTGGCCTCGCGGAGCTTCTCCCAGTTGGACACGGTGCGCACGGCGACGCCCAGCTCGTCTTGGGCGAAGGCGCGGACGCTGAGGCGCAGCGCCCGGCGCAACGCGCGGGCTTCCCGGCCGGTCCACAGGCGCACTGCGGGCATGGGGAGCTCTCCTTTCGCTAACCGAATGCAAGCACGCCGACCTCCGCTGGTGCATCACAACTGCATCAGAACTGCCACACCCCGTCATTTCGACCTCGGCCCGGCCCGCTCAAGCTCGAAACCGAGCAGCCTCACCCGTTCCGAGCAGAGGGTCCGGCATGAAACACACCTCCGCACGCATCACCGAGCGGCACCCGATACCCGGTCCGCTCGTCTACGGCTATCTGCGGCTGCCCGCCCCCAACCCGGCCCGGCGCCAGGCGCTCACCTGGGCGGTGAGGGCCTACTGCGACCAGCACGAGCTCGTGCTCGGTGCCGTGTTCACCGACAGCCTCACCCCGGCGGTGTTGTCGGCGGCGTTCGCCGGTCTGCTGGACGCCCTGGCAGTCGAGGGCAGCTACGGGGTCGTCACGCCGTCGACCGCGCACTTGGGCGGGCGGAGGCTCGGCCAGGAACGGACCGGCCTGATCGCCGTGACCGGTCGCCGGCTGATGCTGGTGCGCGGCACCACTGCGGCGGCCACCCGATGAGCCCCCCTCCCTGCGTCGTGACCGGCCTGGTCGCTGATGCCCTGCACGCGGCTGACGCCCGCGAGGACACCGCGAGCGCGGTCGGACCGCACGCGGCCCAGCTCAGCAGCCTCCAGGCCGACCATTGCCGCATCCGGGTCACGGCCTGGAGCCTGCCTCGCCGGACCGCCGCCCGCCGGGCCCGGCATCTGCTCCGCGCCCAGCTGCACGGCCACGTCACCGACCCCGCTGTCTTGGAAGATCTGGACGTCGTCGTCTGCGAGCTGGCCACCAACTCCGCCCGGCACACCAGCGGCCCGTTCGAGATGCGGGTGCTGCACCACGCGGGAGTGCCGGTGGTCTGCGAGGTCGCCGATTCCGGCCAGGACCTGGACCAGGTCGCCGACCACCTGCGCCGGTCAGCCGGGCCCGCCGGACTCGACGCGGTCCTCAGCGTCGCTGCCTTGGCCGAGGGCGGCCGGGGCCTGGGCATCGTCGCGACCCTGACCGGTGGCCGCTGCGGAGTGCACGCCACCCGGCTCTGCGGCACCGGTCGGACCGGCAAGAGCGTGTGGTTCGCCATCCCGGTGGAACGCGCTCACACCCCCTGACGCCGTGGTCCCCGGGTTGAGGGCAAGGCCGAGCCGCCCCTTGGGCTCCGCCCCGCCAGGCAAGTCCCCGGGGACCACGGTCACCACGGCGTCGCTACCTCACAGCAAGCCCCGTTGACGAGCCCCGGCGCCTCGTCTCGGCGGGACGGCCATGGAGGCATTACCGCCCCGCATCACCGCGAGTCATCGCGGAGCACGCCACCAGCTCCCCAACAGCCGCAGGACCCTCCTGCGGCCCGCAGCCAGGAGGCGACATGCCTGACACCCGCACCATCGGCTCAGCCGGCATCAGCTCACCCGAACCCGACCCGGCCGGGGACCGGCTGATCAGCGCCATCCACAACGCCATCGGCACCGCTCCATTCCACCCGGCGCAGCTTCGGGAAATCTCCCCGCACGACCCGGCGGCCCTGCGTGACTTCCTCACTCGCCATCTGCCCACACGCGTGACGTTGACCGGCACCGCCGACCGGCGCCTACTGGTCGTCGAGAACACCACCCACGCCAGATGGACACTTGCCGACCTGTCCGGCCAGGCGCACCACACACGCCAATGGCCCGCATGGACACACGGGCGCATCAGCCCGGATCGCCCCGAATCGTGGCTGGCTGAAGCTGACCTGACGGCCGCCACCTACCGGCGTCTGCTGCGGCCAACCGTGCTCCTGGTCGCGCTCTATCACCCCGAGTACTTTCCGCTGCCCCGTTTCCCGCTGGCCATCTCCGACATCGCACGGGCCGCCCGCGCCACCCTGACGGGACAAGTCGAGCTGATGGACATGCAACTGGGCCTCACCATGGCCGACATCACCGCCCGCATCCGCGAAACCAGCCCGGACATCGTGGGCATCTCGGCGACCTTCGGCCAGCACGATCTGATGATCGCCCTGCTGGACGACATCACCGGCATGCCGGACCCGCCGCTGATCGTGACCGGCGGCAGCCTCACCGTCCGCAACGAGGCTCTGCTACTGGAGCGCTACCCCGGCCTGGTGATCGCACGCGGGGCGGGCGAGCCCACAATCCAAGACCTGCTCGCGCACTGGCACGGCGACCTGCCCTTGGAGCAGGTACGCGGCATCGGCTACCGCGGCTCCAACCAGCGCGGGCAGACAACCCTGGCGATCGGCCGCGCCCGCCACACGCCGACCGTCTCCAACCGGCAGCAGACCGACATCTGGCCGGAACTGGACCTGCTGGAGCGCACCTTCGCCTGCGGCGGTGTCGCCCAACTCGAAACCTCCCGAGGCTGCACCAGCTCGTGCTCGTTTTGCCCGCGCGGGCACAAGGGCCACTGGGCGGGCGCCGCCCCCGAAGGGCTGGACTGGCTGCTGCGCGAATTCAGCGGCGTCTTCGACCGGCACCCGGAAGTCTCCCGCACCCTCTACCTGGTCGATGAGGAGTTCATCGGCCGAGACGCCGGGGCCGAGGCCCGCGCGCTGACCATCGCCGACACCCTGCACCGCCACAACTTCGCCTGGGAGACCTCCTGCCGCGTCGATCAGGTCCTCTGGCCCGACAAGGGGCGCACCTGGCACCGGGACCGGGCCCGGCTCTGGCGGGACCTGGTGGACAACGGGCTGCGGCGCTGCCTGTTCGGGGTCGAGTCGGGAGTCACCTCCATCCTTGACCGCTTCCACAAGGAGACCACCGGCGAGCAGAACGCTCTGGCGATCCGGACCCTGTCGGCGCTGGGCGTCCCGACCCGGTTCACCTACATCACCTTCGACCACCTGATGAGCGTGGAAGAACTCCGCGCCACCCACGCCTTCCAGGCTCGCACCGACCTCGTGCTCAAGCCGCTGCCCCACCTCAGCGTCGAGCAGATCGTCGACGGGGTCCGCGACGAGGACTTCGTCACCGCCCACACCCGCGGCGTCCCGTTCTACACCGCGATCAGCTACCTGCTGGTGTCGATGGAATGCCTGGTCGGGGCCGCCTACACCCGCAAAGTCATCAACGCGGGCCTGGCCGGGCAGACCCGCCCGTCGATGGGGCGCATCGACGCCGTCTTCGCCGACCGGCGCATCGGCGTCCTCAGCGAATGGGCGCAGCAGTGGGTGGACCGCAACTTCGCCCTGGACTACACCCTCAAGTCGCTGGAGAAGGTCCTGGACGGCGGCCCTCGCCGCACAGTCCGAGCCGCCCGCCAAGTCCTCAAACAAGCAGCGTTCGACCTGTTCACCACCATGCTGGTCATGCTGGGCGACACCGACCCCGGCCCCGGCGAGCCGGACCTGCTCGACCTGAGTTGCCGCACCCTCGCCGACGCCCTGCTGGAGGAACTGCGTCCCCGCGTCGAGCGGGCGGTCTCCGACGTGTCGGCGGTCCTGCCGCCACACCGAGCCGAGACCCTCCAGCGCGAGCACACCCGCTGGGCCACCCACGACGGATCCTGGAGGCTCATCAACGCCTCCGACCCCTGCGGCACCTGACCCCCGGCCCGTCACCGTCACTCACGCTCACCCGTAAAGGACGCTCTCACATGAGGCTTGCTGACCTCCCCCCGCGCACGCTCGCCGGGCTCGGCCGACCGGTGTCGGCCATCGGCGCCGGATGCTGGACCATCGGCGGACCCGCCGTCAACGGCGCAGTGCCGATCGGCTGGGACGGCGTGGACCCCGAGCACGCCTACGCCGGCCTCATCCGCGCCCACGAGCTCGGCGTCAGGCTGTTCGACACCGCCGACGTCTACGGGATGGGCCGCTCCGAACGGTTACTCGGCCGACTCTTGCGGCAGACCAACCGGGACGACCTGGTGATCTCCAGCAAGGTCGGCTACTTCGCCGGGACCGCTGAACACCCCTACCAGCCCGGCCAGATCCGCCGCCAACTGGAGACCACCCTGACCAACCTCGGCACCAGCCACCTGGACCTCTACTTCTTCCACAGCGACGACTTCGGCCCCGGCGACCGCTATCTGGACGACGCGATCGCCCAGATGCGTGACCTTCAGCAGCAAGGGCTCATCACCGCGATCGGTATGCGCGCCCCGCACGCCTTCGCCCAGGAATGGGCATACGGCCCACGCCCCACGCCCTCGGCTCGCCGATTCCAGGAGCTGTTCGACCGCATCCGGCCCCAGGTCCTGACCGCCCGCTACAATCTGCTGTCCCCGCACTACACCGCCGCCGAGAGCGACATCTTCGACTTCGCCCGCCACCACCACGTCGGGGTCATCATCAAACAGGCCCTGGCCCAGGGCCTGCTCACCGGCAGGCACCTGCCCGCCCTGGCCCGCACGTTCAGCGACCACGACCACCGCAGCACCGACCCCACCTTCCGCCCCGAGGTCATCGCCGCAATACATGACACGCTCAACCAGATCGCCAAACACTTCGGCGGGCAGCCCGCCGACCTCGTGCGGCTGGCCCTGCGCTACGCCCTGCACCGCGACCCCAACGCCCCAGTCCTGGTCGGGTTCAGAGACAGCGCCCAGATCACCATGAACCTCACGTGCCTGGGCGAGCCCCTCACCGCGCAAGAGATCCATCTACTCCAGGGCTTGACCCAGTCCGCCGTCCGAGTCATCGACCCCGCCCGCACCGATCGGCCACGCGCCACACCGGCTACCGCCTAATCTGCCCACGGCACCGTCGTGACCAGGGCACCACACAGAGAAAGGACGACTATGCAATACACCGAGGTCGAGCAGAAGTACCAGGTGCGAGACACGGCCGTACTCAAAGCCGTGCTGGAAGAACGGGGGGCGAAACCCGGCCCGGCGACCCGGCAGGTCGACACCTACTACAACGCCCCCCACCGGGACTTCCTCGCCCTTGACACGGTCTCCGAATGGTTGCGTCTTCGCGAGTCCGACCACGGCGACTCGATCAACTACAAGCATTGGCTTCCCGCTGAGGCCGTCATCAAGACCCATTGCGACGAGTTCGAGACCCCGGTCGAGGACATCGAGGCCCTACGCCGCACACTCCAGGCTCTGAACTTCACCACCATGATCACAGTGGAGAAAGTCCGCGAGGAGTGGGTCCTGCCCGGCTTGGTCGAGGTCGCGTTCGACGCCGTGACCGGCGCGGGAGATTTCGTGGAGTTCGAGTTCAAGGGCGAGGCCGTCGATGCCCAATCCGCCATCACGCAACTCGATGCCTTCATCGCTGACCTGGGAGTTGAACTCGGCGAACGCATCAACCGCGGCTACCCCCACATACTCCTAGGCCGCGATCACTGAGCCCTCGCCACGAACATGAACCGACGAAGCCGTTGAGACACGGCTACCCCTGATCACCTGGGGATTATGGCCCGAGCACGCGCTCATGCCATACTCCCAGCGGCATTTAGAGTTGGGTGACCGATACCCGCTTCGTCGAGCGAGTCCGAGCCGTGTTCAACGAGCACTCGTCTGGAACAACCCCTGATTACGGGGGACGGGCGATCCAGCCTATTTGGTCGATGGCTGGGAGCAGCCTGCGCGCAGCCGGAGGCGTCGCTGGAGGTTAGGTCTGATGGAAGGGGTTGGAGGAGATGCAACCCTAGTCGTTGCCGATTTTCCAACCCTGAGCCGGCGAAAATACGTCACCCGCTTTCCTCGCCGCGACCAGATCCCGAGCCGCCCTCCGGGCCGGACGGCCGAGATGCGGACGGCCGCGCTGCTCGACGCTGCGGGCATCCCGTCCCGCCGCCGGTCGACGGGCATGGTTCGGCCGCGCCCGGCGCTCTTGGTTGCTGCCGGTCTGGACCTGGCCGCCACGGGCTAGCTGCACGCAGCGTGACGGCTCGATGGTCTGCATCCGGGTCTGCACCGTGTAGACCTCGGATGCAGATTCCTCACCTGAGGAGACGGTGCAACTCGGCCATGCTGGGCGCCGCAGAGGCCGGGGAGGGTCGAGAGCGGCCACCTGCGGAAACGAGACCTGACCCCTCCCCATCGTCGGCAGATCTCCCGCGCACAAAGGTCACTCTCAGTCGGCAGGCGGCGAGTCAGCGTGCGCGTTTTGTAAGGGCTTGTCGCGATCATCCTGGAGCCGAGGCCCCCCGCCGGAGGCGTACTGCTTTGAGGGTCACGGAGGTGAGTCAGGGGTGTGGAACGGGTGCCCGATTGGTGGAACGGTCGGGGGCGGAGGCGGGAGAGGCGAGGATAGGCGATCCGTGAGCTGGTTAAGCCTAACTAGGACGCCTGAGACCATGAGGCCCAACCCGACGAGGCCCATCGCAGCGCCCTGAAATCCATAAGGCCCGCGCGGTGAGATGAAGGCGGTTCCTGCTCCCCAGATCAGGACGGCCCACCCGATGAACAGAAGGGTGTTGGACGATCCACGGCCGCCTTCGGGGCGGAACGATCCCTGTGACATAGGGGGATGTTAGTCCTGTGATTCAGATTCGAGCCAAGGGCGTGGAAGCGGCCCGAGCTGCTGGCGGCCGGGACCGGCCCCCAGGCCGCATGCCCGGCCGCCGAGCGGGCGTAGGGTCGCGAGGCGGCGCGGAGCGCTTTTCAGCGTACTTGCCACACCACGGTTCCAGCCGCCAGTCCCCGGCCTTCCTCGCCGCGACCAGATCCCGAGCCGCCCTCATCAGCGTCGGCGCCGACAACAGCTACGGCCACCCAGCCCAGACGACCATAAGCCGCCTCACCTGGCTCGGCGCCCGCGTCTACCGCACCGACCGCGCAGGCGACCTCGCGGTAATCCCACATCAAGGCCGCCTCGCGGTGGTTTCGCGAGGCACTTCCTAGGAGAAAAAGCCCGTCTCCGATCGGACTCTTGGTGTGAGGAACGACCGGATTCGAGGACCGCCCTGCGCGGGATGGTGAACAGCGTCCCCTGTCTATTCCGGTGACGCCGCATCGGTGGGCGGGTTGCCCAACGATGTTGGAGCTGCTGTCGCGTGCCTGCCTGAGGGCGTCATTTCGGAGCAGGAAAGGGGTGGTTTCCGGCCAGGTCCTTCGTGTAAGGAGTATTACAACGGTCCAATTGATGGTTGACGGCTTTCGTATGCGTACATAGCGTCGCGGGCGAGCCACGAGAGGACGGCGGCGACCCGATGTACAAACGTGGAACGCGGAAGAAGTCCCCCACGCGTAAGAGCGACGACGACAGAGACAACAGGGACGACAGAGATGAGAGAGACGACAGGGAAAAGGGCGGGTCCTCGGACGAGTCGTCGTCGGAGGGTGATCGCACCACGCCGCCTCTGACCAAGACGAAAGGCAAGCGCACGCTTGAGAAGGTGGCGAAGGGGGTCGCCCCGAGATCTCCCGTCCGGGAGAGAGGCGTGGGCGAGGAGCGTATAGATCCCCCGAAGCGTGCCAGGAACGTCGGTGAGTTCACGGGGACTCAGACGAATGTCGGTGGTGAACCGGCGCAGGCGCTCCCTCCAGCGCGTGCCCTGCGGAAGACGGCCGTCCTGTGCAAGGACGGCGACTTAGTCGCTTTGGACCAGGCGGACAGCGAGGACTCGGTGGTGCAGGTGCTCCGGTACCTCCTGACGAACCCGATGTTCGCCGGGCTGCTCGATGGCGTCGCCGCCAAGGCCGCTAAGGCGGAGGACGTTCAGGCGCTTGTCGAGGCGCAGGGGGAGCTCGAACCCTCGATGAAACGTCTCAACGAGCTCATGGCGATCACCCAGGGCCTGGGCGCCGGGGCGCATGTCGTGGTGATCGACAGCAGGGACGATGACAGCCTGCGGGCGGACCACGATCCGTACGAGAACATGATCAGGATCGGCGAGATTCAGAACACCGAGCCCGGCTGGCACCAGGACACCGCGGACTATTGGCCTTGCCTGGTCCGGGTGCTGTTCGAACTCTGCAACGCCGCCCGCGCCGACATCAACCGTAACCTCATGCGGGAGGCACGCGAGGGCGACCTGGGCTGCGTCTCCTTCGTCCTGTCGATGGAGTTGAACGAGGACCGCACGAACGTCGAGTTCGACCGGCTCTGGGGCTCGATAATGGCCGCCGGCCCGCACCAGGTCAGGAAGGGCGGCCGGACCGTCACGAGCGACGTCCCGGACCTGCGTCTCATCAACGTGACCGGTCTGAGTGCCGAAGTCGCCGCGCAGCTCAGATGGCGGGCGCAGCTCATGGGAGGGCACGTCGCCGACTATGTGGAAATGTGGTTCGGGAACTTCGGGGCGATCTTCAAGGGGAAGAACCCCGAGGACTGGCAGGACCTTCTCAATGTCATCGACCCACCTCCGGATAGTTCGGATGAGGGCGAGGGCCCGGACAACGAGTCGGACGATGAGTCGGACGGCATGGACGCCGAGGACAGGCAGGAGATCGTCGAAGACGTCCAGCATCTGGTGGGAGTCCAGGTGCCCCCGCTCCACATTGTCGACGTGGTGAAAGTCATGCGCGCCTGGTACAAGCTGAAGTCATCAAAGGTCTAGGTCCAGCGCGTCGAACCGCCGCCACGCCACTCGCCGGGGCTGCGCGTGGGGGCATGGTGATCTTCCGGGTGTTCGTGTCGGGGGGTTCGGGGGCGTGGCATGCTGCGTGGCATGGGGAATGTTGCGGCGGTCACGTTGGTGCTCGGGGATGAGGAGCTGCTTGCGGATCGGGCTGTCGGGGATGTGGTGGCCGAGGTGCGGTCGGGGGGTGCGGATGCCGATGTGCATGATCTGCTGGGGGGGAAGGTCGAGCCGGGGGAGTTGACCAGGCTGACCTCGCCGTCGTTGTTCGGGGATCAGGCGATCATCGTGATTCGGGCGGCGCAGGATCTGTCCAAGGATGTGATCGCCGAAGTCGTGAAATATGCGGCGAATCCGGGGGACGATGCTGTGCTCGTGCTGGCGCACCCGGGTGGGGTCAAGGGTAAGGCGCTAGTTGATGGCGTGAAGAAGGCCGGTGCGCGTGTTGTCACCGTCACCAAGCTGACCAAGGCGGGGGAGCGGATCGACTTCATCCGTAGCGAAGTCCGCCGGACCGGGCATTCGATCACTCCGGCCGCGGCGCAGGCGCTTCTCGACGCGGTCGGCAGTGATCTCCGGGAGCTGGCGGCCGCGTGCAGCCAGCTCATCTTCGACACGGGGGACAAGAGCATCGGCGAGGCCGCGGTGGCCCGCTACCACCGGGGCCGCGCTGAGGTCAGCGGTTTCACCGTCGCCGATCTCGCCGTCGAGGGCAAAGCGGGCGAAGCTCTGGAACAGCTGCGCTGGGCTCTGGCCACCGGCGTCGCCCCCGTCCTGATCGTCAGCGCCCTGGCCGGCGGCCTCCGCTCCCTCGCCAAAGTGGGCAGCGCCCCCAGGAACGCCAACGAGAACCAGCTCGCATCCCAACTCGGCATGCCCCCCTGGAAAATCAGGAACGCCCGCCGCCAGCTCAACGGCTGGGGCCCGGAAGGCCTCTCCCGCGCCATCCAGGCCGTCGCCCTCGCCGACGAACAGGTCAAGGGAGGCGGCACCGACCCGGCCTACGCCCTCGAAAACACCGTGCAAACCATCATCGCCAACCGCACCGGCCGTTAACTCCCCCGGGCGATCGCGAGGACTAGGCGGGGGTGGGTTCTGGGGTGAGGAAGGCGCCGTCTTTGAGTTCGAGGACTCGGTCGGCGAGGGAGATGAGGCTGGGGTCGTGGGTGGCGACCAGGGCGGTGACGTTTTCGCTGCGGACGACCGCGCGGATGAGTTGCATGATCTGGCGGGCGGTCTGGGAGTCGAGCTGGCCGGTCGGTTCGTCGGCGATGAGGAGTTTGGGGCGGTTGGCGAGGGCGCGGGCGATGGCGACGCGCTGCTGCTGGCCGCCGGACAGCTCGTACGGCCGCTGGTTGGCGTGCTGCTCCAACCCCACCAGCGCGAGCAGCAACGCCACCCGTTTCTCCCGCTCGTCCGGCGCCATCCGGGCCAGCCGCATCGGCACCCCCACGTTCTCGGCGGCGGTGAGCACGGGAATCAGCCCGAACGACTGGAAGACGAACCCGACGACATCCCGCCGCAGCTCGAGCAGAGCCTGTTCGGGAAGCTCGGTGACTGCTTTGCCGTCGACCGTCACCGAACCCGCCGCGGGCCGGTCGAGGCCGCCGACCAGGTTGAGCAGGGTGGTCTTGCCGGAACCGGACCGTCCCCGGATGGCGATCAACTCGCCAGGGTTCGCGTCGAAGCTGACACCGCGCAGGGCGACCACGTCGCGCGGGAAAACCTTCCGCAGGTCCCGTACGGAAACCAGAGGCTCACTCATTGTTCTCCTCCCCGGGCGCCGACGGCCAGACGCCGATGTGGTCGCGTTCGAGCTCCAGCCGCACCCGCCGTTCCATCTCGAGCGCGTTCATGAAGTCGCGGGGCAGCTGGAGCCGCCCGACCCGGTCCAGAACCGCGTACTCCTCGGCGATCACGTCGCCGTCTTCGGAGGTGCGGCGCAGGGTCTCCGAGGAGGTGCGCCCGTCCCGGATGCCGACCGTCCGGTCGACCTGCTCGGACACGAGCGGGTCGTGGGTCACGATGACCGCGGTGACGCCGAGCTCGCGGTTGGCGCGGCGGAGGGCGCCGAAGACCTCTTCCGAGGTGTCGCTGTCGAGCTCGCCGGTCGGTTCGTCGGCCAGGATGACCTCGGGCTCGTTGGCGAGCGCGACGGCGATGGCGATGCGCTGCTGCTGGCCGCCGGAGAGCTCGCCGGGCCGCCGGGTGGCGCAGTCGGCGACGCCGAGCAGTTCGAGGAGTTCGTCGGCGCGGCGGCGGGCGTCGCGCTTGTTCCCGGCCAGCCGCATCGGCAGCAGCACGTTCTCCTGCCCGGTCAGGTACGGCAACAGGTTGCGACCCGTCTGCTGCCAGATGAACCCGACCACCGAGCGCCGGTAGCGCAGCCGATCCCGCGAGGTCATGGACAGCAGGTCCATCCCGGCCACCCGGGCCAGCCCGGCCGTCGGCACGTCGAGCCCCGACAGCACGTTGAGCAGCGTCGACTTCCCCGACCCTGACGCCCCGACGATCGCGATCAGCTCGCCCTTCTCGATGAGCAGGTCGAGCCCCTGCAACGCGACGACCTCGACGCCTTCGGTCTTGAAGATGCGGACGAGGTTGTCGCAGAGAATATGGGCGTGCTCCCCGAAAGCCGGCCGATTCCGTACGGCCTGCGCCTCCAGATCCGACAGCGTGGTCATGTGGATTCCCCCACTCGAAGTGCGGTGGTGACGCGGCGGCCGGTGCTGGCGTGCCCGAACGCGCCGAGGATGGAGACGGCGGCGAGTCCGGCCGCCAGCAGGATGGGCGTGGTGAAGGTCAGCGGGAACTCGGTCACGGCTATCCCGGCATAGGCCGACAAATCCAGGCTGGGGCCGAGGGCGGCGGGCAGCAGCATGCCGAGCGCGAGCCCGGCCAGCGAGGTGAGCACGATCAACGGCGCCACCTCCAGCACGGTCAGCAGCCTGGCCTGCCGCTGCGACAACCCCAGCGTACGCAGGAAGGACAGCGCCCGGGCCCGGTCGGCCGCCCCGATGACGAGGGCGATGACGACGGCGATCAGCGCGTACCCGGCGAGCGCCACGGTGGCGATGGTGAAGCTGGCGATGATCGTCCCGGCCAGCGGTGCCTCGGCGATGCGCGCGTGGGCGGAGTCGAAGGTCTCCACGACCGCGTCGGAGAGGCCGACCGTCCGCTCCAGCAGGGCCTGGTCGACATCCCCGCCGATCAGCAGGATGTTGGTGTAGGTCCGCAACCCGGCGATCTTGGGCCCTTCGTACGGCATGACGATCAGGTTGCTGCTCTCGAACGCCAGCCCCGGCAACTTCTCGATCGACCCCACGTTGGTGAGCTTCATCCGGGTATGCCACCCGATCTCGAACGACGCGTACGGCGCGAAATTCGCCGACACCAGCACCGGAATACCGTCCCCGACCGGCGGATCCGGCACCACCAGCGGGCTTCCCGCGACCAGGTCCCGATAGGCGGCCAGATCCATGGCGAGCACGGTGGCCATCTGCGCGCCGGTCGCCACCTGCACGGTCCCCTTGGCGACCGGCAGCACCGACGTCACCCCGGGCAGCGCCCGCACCTTCGCGATCACGTCCGCGGGGATCTCGGCGGCCCGTTCGACCCGCGCGGGCGCGCCGACGGTCTGCCAGGTGGCGGTCCGCTGGGTTTCGAAGATCGCCCCCGAGACCAGGGCGCCGAACACGGACACGGCCAGCGCGGGCAGCAGGATCAGCACCGGCAGCGAGGTGACGCCCCGGGACCGGGCGGCCAGGGTCAGGCCGAGGAAGGGCACGGCCCCACGGCGCCGGTTGGCCAGCCGTACGATCAGGCGGAGCGGCAGCGGGTAGCAGCGCAGCGTGATCAGCGCGGCGGCCAGGGTGAGCGCGGCGGGGACGAGCAGCAGGAACGGGTCGGCGCCGAGCTCGGCCACGTCGGTGGCGAGGCCGCGGGTGCGCAGCAGGTATGCCCCGCCCAGGGCGAGCACGATCACCAGCAGTTCGAACGCGATCCGGCGCGGCGACGGCTTCGGCGCGACGACGTCGTTACGGCTGTCGTGCAGGGGCTTGCGGTGCGCGAACGCGAGCCGCACCGCGGCGAAGGCGACGGTCGTCACCGCCAGGATCGCGGGGCTGAGGTGCACGATCGGCGTGATCGGCCCGGGGACCAGGTAGGACGCCGCGTATCCGGCCAGGGCGGCGGGCACGACGATCAGCGCGGTGGCCCCCGTGCCCGCCCGGGTGATCTGGCCCAGCGAGCCGCCGCGCGCCCGCGCCAGCCCGAGCCCGGCGCGCATCCGCTCGGCGAGCAGCTGGACGGCGAGCGCGATCACGCCGAGCGCGACCACCGCCAGCCCGCCCAGCATGAGGAACATCAGCGTCTGCGCGGTCCGCAGCTGGGTCAGGAACCCTTCGAGCAGCGGATCCAGGCCGGTGGTCAGCTCGAAGCTGGCCGCGGGGATCTGCGCGATCCCGCTGTCATTGCGCTCACCCTGCTGCTCCACCACCTGCCGGAAGTCGACGATGTCCTGGATCATCGGGGTCGCGTTCCTGGCGTTGATCGGGGATCCGTCGATGCCGAGCACCCACGAGTAGTACAGCTCGCGCCGCGAGTTCAGCTCCCGCAGGCCCGCGTCAGGAATGAGCCCGACGGCCATCAGGTCGGGTTCGTCGGCCTCCGGGAGCCATCGTACGGTGACCCGTTTGACCTCAGGGTTGTGCTCCCAGAAGCGGTCGGACGGGTCGATCGCCTCGAACAGGCCGACGACTTCGGCCGCGATCGTGTAGCTGTTGCCGAGCAGCACGGTGGTGCCGACCGGGAGCCGCATGGCGTCCGCGGCTTCCCGTACCAGGCCGATCTCGAAGAGCGGGACGTTCTTCAGGTCCGGGTTGCCGGGCACGGTGGCGAGTGTTCTGGGGGCGCCAGGCTCCCGTCCCTCCACGTAGCGGACCTTTTCCCCGACGTTGGACGCCCAGGCCAGATCCACATACCGCTGCAACGGCGTCGGCCTGCCGAGCACTCCGGAAACCGGCGTTCCGTGGGTCTTGGCGGACTGGTGGCCGGTCCCTCCGGGAACGACGGCGGACGACAGCAGGGGCGGCAGCGCGTCCCGCCACAGCCGGTCCAGCGCGGCGAACTCGCTGCGGTCGTGTAGTTCGTCCTCGGGGGAGTTGGGGCGCAACCGCACCGCCAGGTCGGTCTGCGGGGCCACCACCTCGTCGACCATGGCGGCCAGCGCATCGTCGTACGCGGCTTCGAAACCCCGGGGGAGCCCCGCCACCAGCAGCGACGCGGTGAGGGCGAGCAGGGCGAGCACGGCCGCCGCGCCCCGATGCACCCGGACCAGCTGCCAGGCGTTCATGTCAGTCCTCCCCGATGCGCAGCGCGCGGCCGAGCCCCTGGCGGCGCAGCGTGCGGGCGAGCCCGCCCACCACCGCGAACAGCACCACGGTCACGGCCGCGAGCAGGGCGATCGTCGCGCCCCATGGAATGTCCAGCAGCACGCCGGGGGTGACCGAGGTGGCCTGCCCGGTCAGCACGATGTGCGGCACGACCAGGGTGGCCACGACGGCGGCGAGCACGGTGCCGCCGAGCAGCGACAGGCCGATGATGAACGCCTGCTCCACCGCGAGCAGCCCGAACACCTGCCGGAAGCTCACCCCGAGCGCGCGCAGCAGCACGAACTCGGTCATCCGCTCCCGGGCCGCCACGGCCGCGTTGACCATGAAGCCGAGCACCGCGAACACCAGCGCCGCCGCGAACCCGAGGATCAGCGCCCCCTGCAGCCCGCTGGCCAGCGGGTCGTCGCGCAGCTGCCGGGTCAGCGCGGCCCGGTCCACCACGGTGTGATCCCATTCGGGGTGCGCGGCCAGCTCGGCCGCGGCCCGCTCGTCCGGGGTGGCCAGCCACCACTCCCCGGCCAGGTGCGGCGGCCGCGCCGTCGTCAGGTCCCGCGCCTGCAAGGTCTCCAAATCGGCGAGTACGGCGGGAGCGTCCCCACTCGTCCCCGGCATCGCGGCCACGATCCCGACCGGCATGACCGGAATATCCTGCCCGTCGATGGACAGCTGCGACGCCCGCCCCACGGCCAGCTTCGCCGACACGGCCACGTCGGCGGTGACCACGACCGGTAGCAGCGGCGTCTCGGGCGTCCCCGGAATCACCGCCACGAAGCCCGGGCTCTGCGCCTCGGGGAACTCCTCGGCGTTGGCGCGCGGCACCTGCAGGGTGAGCAGCCCGCCGGAGACAGCCTCCGGCGGCGGCAGCTGCCCGGTGCCCCGGACGATGGCCGTCCAGTCCGGCGCGGCGAGCGGCCGCCCGTCGGCGGCGATACCGGCCACGCTCATCGTGAACGGCGACCCGACCGGCGGCACCGGCACGTCCAGCAGCAGGCCGGTCAGGCTCAGCGGGTACGCGATGGACCCCGACCGTCCCGCGAACGCGGTCAGGTCCACCGTGAGCACATGGTCGGCGCCGTCCGGAACCAGCAGCCCGGCCTTGGCCTCGTGCCGCGCGCCGAGCGCGTCCCGCAGCACCAGCCGGGGCACCAGGCTCCGGTAGGACGCGGCCACTTCGGGTTTGTCCAGTTCGAGCCGGACGGTCATCGCGAGCGTCTTCGGCGTTCCGGGAATCTGGACCGCCGGGAATTCGGGCCGCTCCCCGGCCAGATCCCGCCCGAGCGTGGCCACCGGGTCCTCGGCCAGGTCGCCGCGGAGCGTCATCAGCCGGTCCAGCTTGGTCGCGTCCACCGCCAGGAACGTGGCGTCCACCGCGCCCACCTCGACCGAGCCCCGGTAGACCGGGCCGGCCGTGGTCACGCCGGGCAGCTTCGCGAAGGTGGGGCCCCGGCCGAGCGGGCCCAACTCGGCACCGGCTACGGGACCGGCCACCCGCAGGTCGGCGGAGGCGACGTGATTGGCCTGATCCCGCTGCGAGTTACGCCAGGTCGCCGCTGTGGCGATCGACACCACGCCGATCGCGATGGCCATGGTGAGCAGCAGCACCGGACCCGAGTAGCGCAGCGGCCGGCGGCTCACCTGCCACGCGCCCAGCGCCGGAGCCAGCGACCGCCGCCTGCTGGTGAGCCGCTCGGCCAGCTTGGCCACGATCGGGACCAGGCGCAGCCCCAGCATGCCGCCGCACAGCAGCGCCAGCGCCGGCCCCATCACGATCAGCGGGTCGATCCCGAGCCCGCCTCCCGCGGTGGACGTCACCGGCGCGCCGTAGCGCCGCAACTGCCACACCGCCAGCGCCGCCACCGCCAGCAGCACCAGGTCGCCGCCCGCCCGCTGGATCAGCCCCTGCTTCTCGCCCCGCCCGCGCGCCGACTGCTCCTCCACATATGTACGCCGGGCGCCCCGCACCGCCGGCAACGCCAGCAGGATCGCGCAGGCCACCGCCACCCCCGCCGACACCACGAACGTCATCGTGTCCGGTGTGGGCGTGAGCCGTACGCCCGAGGCCTTGAACCACGGGATGGAGCTGACCAGTTGCAGCAGCGGCGGGGCCAGGAATGGCGCGACGATCGCGCACGGCACCGCCACCAGCAGCGACTCCGCGCCCGCGAGCAGGCCGAGGCGTACGCTGCCCGCGCCGCGCGAGCGCAGCAGCGCCACCTCCATGCGCCGGTGGTCGGCGAGCAGGCGTGCGGTCAGCATCAGCGCGTAGGCGGCGAGCAGGAGCAGCTGGAGCACCGGCACCAGCATGGTCGAGCGGGCCACCAGGGCGGCCTGGGCGAGCTGGGCGAGCATCTCGGGCAGGCGGCTGGAGGCTGTACAGGCGGAACAGTCCGCTTTGAGGCGATCGCTGAGCCCGGCGACGCGGTCGGCGAACGGCCGTAACTCGTCCTGGGGCAGATCCCGCAGATCCGGTACGGCGAGCCAGGTCGCCGTGACATTCGTCGCGAACCTCGCGACAAAGGTCTCCCTGGGCACGACCAGCGGCCCATAGGTCGTGTAGTTGCCGATGGACGAACCCCGGCGAAGCATGTCATCCCCGGTCCAGCGCTCACTGTACGGATCGGTGAGCTGGAAGATCCCGGCCAGCCTGACGTCGACCGGCTTGTCGTCGAGGCGCCCGACGATGCGGAACTCGCTGCCGACCGAGACGTTCATGGCCTGGGCGGCGGGCTGGGAGAGCACCGCCTCGACCGGGCCGGACGGCTGGTCCTTCGGCCAGGCGCCGCTGATCACACGAGCGTGCTGCTCAAGCCCTTCGTAGGCGGCGAAGCGGGTGAGTTCCGGCAGTTCACGCTTCTCCTGGCCGGGCAGGGCGAAGGAGTCGGAGCGGATGCTGACGCTGACCTCGGCCGGGATGTCGCCGTAGGTTTCGGTGAATTCGAGCCGGACGTTCCGGTCGAAGGCTTGGAAGGTGTTCGCGTCCACCGGCGCGCTGACCCGGGCCGACACGGTCTCCAGCGACGCCGTCTCCGTGGCGCGCCGGACGCCGACCTCGGTGACCGACACCGCGTACATGGTCAGCGCGACCAGCACGGTGGTGGCGAGCAGAATGGAGCCGAACGCGGCCACCAGCAGCAGCGGCTCGCTGACCGCACGCCGCAGGACCAGCGGTGTTCGCCCCCGCATCGACGACCCCCAAGCTTTTCGCCCCGATGTCCGGTATTTCGCTCACCATAGGGGATTGCGGGCGCTTGACCATGGGTCAAAGTAATCGGTGATCCAGCCGATACGCTGCGGCGATGCACATGTGATATCGAAAACGTGACAATTTCCCTCTTGAGATCACATGGCGATCCCGATACGTGAGGGCGAGATCGTTCTGTTTGGGATTGTCTGGGTCCGGTTGGGGTCACTCCTCGCCGGAGAACTTCTCCCAGGCGGACTGGCGGGTGGTCCCGAGGGCGGCGCCGATCCTGGCCCAGGTGACGCCACGGTCGCGCAGCCGCTCCACCCAGACCTTGAGGTTCGCGTCCACCTGCGCGCCGACCGCCGCGATCCTGGGCAGGAAGTCCAGGATCTCCTGGTCGGTCATCGCGTCCGGCCAGGGCACTTCCGGTATTTCCGGCAGTTTGACGTCCGGTACGGCCTGCGGGGCCGGTGTGGCTTCGGACTCGGCGATCTCTTTCAGCATCTCCGCACAGAGCTGCACACATTCGTTGCAGATGAAGACACCGGCACCCGCGATCAGCTTGGCGACCTCGTCCTTCGGCTTGGTACAGAACGAGCAGCGAAGGTCCTGCTCGGCGAGGGTGGGGGCAGGCATGTGCTCTCCTCATGCGATTGATGTCAGGGTGACCCTGACATCATGCCCCCGTCAGGGTGATCCTGACAAGAGTCCAAACGACAAAGCAGCCCCCCACAGCAGGAGAGGCTGCTCTTTTCGCGCCGGTACGACTCCGTCAGATCATGTCGTCGAACTCGCCGTCCTTCATCCCGAGCCGGAACGCTTCCCATTCGGAGTTCGTGAAGAACAGCTTCGGCCCGTCTGGGTCCTTGGAGTCGCGGAAGACGATGAGTTGGTCTTGGTCGGACTTGTGGGCGGTGTCGGCGGGGGTGTCGAGGACGCCGACTTCGACACAGTCGGCACCGCCGTTGCCGCTGCGAGAACTCTTCCGCCAGATGGCGACTTCCACGCAGGACGCTCCGCCGTCGCCGCTGAGGACGCTCTTACGCCAGACAAGTCCAGAGAGATCCATGTCGGACATGCTTACCTTCCCGTTTTCTCGTTCTATGTCCAGGAGCTTTGGTGCCAGGGTGCTGCGGGCTCATGGGTGGGAAGGGGCGGCCGTCGACTGTCGGATGACGAGTTCTGGTGGGAGTTTCTCAATCGTCGGCTCCGTTGGCGAGCCTGCGATCACCGCGAGAGCGAGCGTGGCGACTCGCCGGCCGAGTTCGAGGCTGGGTAGACGTACGGTCGTCAGTGGTGGGTTGACGTGATTCGATAAGGGCGCATCGTTGTACCCCACGATGGAGATGTCTCGCGGGCAGGTCAATCCTCGGTCGCGCAATGCCTCCAGTGCCCCGACGGCCATGAGGTCGTTGTGCGCAAAGAAGGCTGTTGGATGCCGGCCCGGGGTGTCCAGGATGGCTTTTGCGAGCCGTCGGCCCTCTTCGACCGTCGGCGCGGTTGCGGACTGGTCAACGAAACGTTCGAGGGCCGTCGTCGTGGACATCACGGCGGCGAAGCCTTGTTCCCTGCCGCGGAACGAACTGACATCCATCGGTCCGCGTAGCTGGGCTAGATCGCGGTGGCCGAGACTGACGAGGTGCTCGGCCGCGAGCTGCCCGCCGAGCACGTCGTCATGCGTGATGGTGGGGAACCGGGCTGACCCGACGCTGCGGACGGCGAGCACGACCGGGATTTTCTCAGCAAGTGATGCCACCGCGTGCTCGTCGCCAAGGTGAGCCGCGCTGAGGATTACCGCGTCAACGCGCCGAGCGACGAAATGGTCGATGATCTCCAGTAGGGTGCTGCCGTCGTCGTGCGTCTCCGCAATCAACAGCAGCTTTTGCTCGGCGCGGATGATCTGCTCGATCCCGCGCAGGATGGGCGGCAGGAACGGGTTCGCGACGTCCGCAACCACGACTCCCACCATCCCGCTGGAGTTCTTGCGCAGGCTGCGGGCGAACGAGTTGACCTGGTAGCCGGCCTCCTGGGCCACCCGCCGCACCCGGTCGCGTGTCTCCGGGGTGAGCATGTCGCCACGGGCCGGGTCCAATGCCCGGGACGCCGTGGCGGGATGGACGCCCGCAAGGCGGGCGATGTCCTTGAGCGTGACGCGTGCCGACGATCGATCCACGAACGTATGATGCAATGCTTTGCAGGCACGTGCAACTTGGTGCAACGACATTCTGGTGGGCCGCGTGGATTGGCGAAGCTCGACGTCACGGTGGTGGTTCGAAACAGGATGTTGACACGCGCGTGTGGCGTACGTAACCATCTCCAGCATCGCGATGCAATGCATTGCACAAGACAGCTCCCTAAGGCGATGGGCGGTCATGGATACAGTGGATGCGGAAGAGCGACACACGAAGTCCGGTCCCCGGCTCGAGCCGTTCATGCGATGAGTACGAGACGCACGCTCTTCAAAGGCGCGACGATCTTGCCGATGGATGGCTCATCCGACCTGCCGTCGGGAGACCTGCTCGTCGAGGGCGATCGCATCGCCGCCATCGCGCCGAGCCTGGAGATCGACGGCACCGAGGTCATCGACGCGTCGGGGATGGTGTTGTGCCCCGGTTTCGTGGACACCCACCGTCATACCTGGCAGACGCCGCTCCACGGGGTGCGCACGGACTGGAATCTGCTCGACTACATGACGTACATCCGCGGCATGTACTGCGTCTGCTACGAGCCGGAGGATGCGGGGCTCGCGAACTGGGTCGGCGCGATCGAGGCGCTCGACTCGGGGATAACGACGCTCGTCGACCACTCCCACCTGCAGCTGTCCGAGTCCCACTCCGATGCGCTGGCCGAGGGCATCATCAAGTCGGGCATCCGGGGCATCTACTGCTACGGAACCTATCGGAACCTCGCCTATCGGCCCGGTGACGACCCCGGGAATCTCCCTCGCCTCCTGAGCGAGGTGAACAGTCCGCTCAGCGAGTGGCACAAGCGCAACGCCACCCGCATCCGCGACACGTACTTCAGCGACGACTCGGCGAGGGTGCGCTTCGGCATCGCCTCGCGCGAGTTCGAGACCCTCCCTGAGGCGGCGTCGATGCTCGAGGAGGTGCGGTGGAGCCGCACCTTGAACCCGGCGCGGATCAGCATCCACATGGGGATGAGCGCGCGCGAGCCGCTCAAGGTCGTGCGGGAGCTGCACGACGCCGGGGAGATCGGGCCTGACCTGCTCTTCGTGCACGGCAATCACCTGCCCGACGAGGAGCTGCAGATGATCATCGATGGCGGCGCCTCGCTCAGCTCGGCTATCGAGATCGAGATGACCTACGGCGCGTTCCCCGCGGTCGAGCGGTTCACGGCGCTGGGCGGCCAGTCGAGCATCGGGATCGACGCGACGATCGACCTGGCCGCCGACATGTTCGGCCAGATGCGTGCGCTGCTGAACGTCTGGCGTCTGGAGCGCTCGCTGAAGGATCCCCTCACGATGACGCGGAAGGTCCATCAGAAAAAGGTCCTCGAGATCGCGACGATAGGGGGCGCGGAGTCGATCGGGCTCGGCGACGTCACCGGCAGCCTCACCGTCGGCAAGAAGGCGGACCTGCTGCTGTTGAAGACCGACGTGCTCGGGCTGGCGCCGATGTGGGATCCCTACGCGGCCGTCGTGAACTACGGCAACCCAGCCCTCGTCGACACCGTGATGGTCGACGGGCGGATCGTGAAACGGCACGGCACCCTCGTCGATATCGATTGGCCGGCGGTCCGTGCGCGCCTGGAGCGCTCGAGAGCCGACATCCGTCGTCGTTTCTCGCTGATCCCCGAGCAGCCCATTCGTGAGCGCTGGACGCAGGGATTCCGCATCAACATCGCAGGATAGGGACGATCGAGCGGCAGACGCATGTATCCCGATCGCTCCCGACGCCGCCGAATGCAATCCATTGCATTCCGCCCTCCCTCGGTTGGTTCACTTTTCAAAGATGAGGAGATAGAAAATGACGCCGCAACGTCACAAGAGGGCGGTCGCCAGGTCGGCCGCGCTCGTCACCGCCGCGATGCTCGCGCTCGCAGGATGCTCGAGCTCGGACGACCCGGGCTCCGCGCCCCAAGGCCCCATCGTCGTCGCCAACTGGGGCGGTCTGGCGAGCAAGTCGTACCAGACCGCCTACGTCGACCCGTACACCAAAGACACCGGCATCGAGCTGCAGCAGGTCGACGCACCGGGTCTGTTCGTCGCGCGCACCAAGGCGCAGGCCGCGGCCAACCGGACCGAGTGGGACGTGCTCGAGTCGATCACCGACTCGGACGCGGCGTTCCTCGCCGACGCCGGCCTGCTCGAACCTCTGCCGGCGGATCTCAAGGCGCGCCTCATCGACCAGCTGGGCGCGGAGAACGTGACCGACTACGGCTACCACAGTGGCGGGACGGCGATGCTCATCATCTGCAACACCGAGCGCGTCAAGGTCTGCCCCCAAAGCATGGCGGAGTTCTTCGACGTCGAGAAGTTCCCGCAGAAGCGGGCCATCATTGGGTTCAACCCGATTTACCCGATCACCGCGGCGCAGCTTGCGCTCGGGGTACCGCGGGATAAGACCTCGACGACGCCGATCGACGTGGACGCGGTGTTCGCCAAGCTCGAGGAGATCCGCCCCTTGTCGGTGATCTGGAGCACCGTCGACCAGGGCACCCAGGTGCTCGAGCAGGGTGAGGCCGACATGGGGATTCTCTACGCGACCCGCATCTACGGCGAGTTGCTCCCCACCGGCAACTACGAGGTTGTCTGGGCCGACGGCGCCCGGGCCCAGGGCACGACCGTGGTCCTGAAGAACGCCCCGCACATGAAGGCCGCGTGGAATCTGGTCGAGTGGAACGCCACCCACCTCAAGGAGCAGGCGCAGTTCTCCGTCCTGGCGCAGAAGACGGCCATCGACCCCGCCTCTCTCGAGTTCGTCCCTGCGGACCAGCGCGAGCGATTCGCCAACGCGCCTGAGCACGACGGCGAGCTCGCTGTCCCGAACGCCGTCGACTACAACGCGAAGTTCGACAAGATCAACCAGCGGTTCCAGGAGTTCATCTCCGGATAGCCCGATCGGTAGGGGGTGCGCTCCGTGCACTCCTCCACCGGTCCGTGCGAGGCTCGACAGGAAGGCATGACGAGGAATGACGGACATACTGCGCGTGCGCCGGCGGGAATGGACGCCTGACATCCGGAAGCGCTACGCCCTGGTGGCGGTCTTGCCGGCGATCGCGCTTCTCGCCGTTTTCGTGATCTACCCGCTCGTGCTGCTCGTGATCGAGTCGAGCCAAGACGGCTTCGAGGTGTACGGCCGCGTCCTGTCGAGCGGCTCTGGCCAGAAGGCCATCGCAACGACGTTTACGGCGAGCCTCGTCGCGACGGGCATCGTCGTCCTGGTGTCGAGCATCATCGGCTGGACAATCCGCACGACGCGGCGTCGCTGGGTGCGCGCGCTGTGCTGGGTGTGTGTCTTGGCGCCGTTCTGGATGGGCGCCGTGGTCAAGAACTACGCGATCGTGCTGCTGATCTCCAACAAGGGCGTCGTCAATGCCGGCCTCCGGGCTCTCGGGCTCGACCCCGTGCAGATGTTGTACTCCACGCCGGCTGTCGTGCTCGGCATCTCGTACTCGCTCATCCCCTTCGGCGTGCTGACGATCAACGCCGTGTTCCAGACCATCGACCTCAACCTCCTCCGCAACGCCGAAGTCCTGGGTTCGACCCGGTCCGGATCGATCTTCCGGGTCATGGTCCCGCTCGCCGGACCCGGTTTCATCGCCTCCGGCGCGATCGTCTTCGCGCTCTCGGTCGGCTTCTACGTCACGCCGGTCGTGCTGGGCGGTGCCAAGTCCCCGTTCCTGGCGACCCTCATCCAGGCGAACATCCTGCAGTACTTCGACCTCCCCGCGGCCGCCGCCCTCTCGGTGATCCTGTTGGTGGTGGCGCTGCTGGTGATGATCGTCACCATCGGACTTGTCGGCGTCGGCAGCGTCCGCCGAGCGATGACGAGGTCATGACGTGGCGAAACTGCTCGACATCGTCGTCCGGTCCCTCGGGCGGATCGCGCTCGCCGCGATCGTCATCGTCATCCTCGCCCCGGTGGTCGTGGTCCTGCTCATCTCGTTCTCGGACCAGGTCCGGTTCGCCTTCCCGCCGGGGGGCTTCGGCTGGCGCCAGTACCAGGAGCTGTTCCGCGACCCGGTATGGATGGAGTCGATCGGGCTCTCGCTCTCGCTGGCCCTGCCCGCCACCTTTCTCGCCGTGGCGGTGGCGCTCCCGGTCAGCCTGATCGCGCAGCGCAGCAAGCTGCCGGGACGCAACCTGCTGCAGGGCACCGCGGTCGCCAGCATCATCATCCCCACGACCGCCCTGGCCGTCGGGCTGTTCACGCTCTACTCGCGGCTCGGGCTCACCTCGACCAACCTCGGACTCATCGTCGCGCAAGCGGTGCTCGCCCTCCCGATCGTGCTGATCGGCATCACCACGGGCTTGAGCAAGATCTCGCGCACCCCCGAGTTCGCCGCCATGACGATGGGCGCCTCGCTGACTCGCGCCCTCCTCGAGATCACCGGCCGCGCTCTGCTGCCGGCGATCGTCGCGAGCGCGATCATGGGCTTCCTCCACGCCTTCGACGAGGTCGTGATCGTCAACTTCGTGGGAGGACCGGGCCAGGTCACGCTCCCCAAGGCGATCCTCGACTCGGTGCAGAACCAGACCGATCCGGTCATCACGGCAGCCGCATCGCTCTTGATGATCGGCTCCGCGCTGCTGATGGCGGTCGCCGCCATCGTCGGACGGATCGCGAGCAGAAGGCGACGCGGATGACAAACGACAGGGAAACGACGATGAACGACGATCATGTGCTGGTGCTCGACGCCGTCGCGAAGAGCTACGCCGGAGTGCTGGCACTCGCGCCGACGAGCTTCGCGATCGAGAAGGGCGAGTTCCTCACCCTGCTCGGACCGAGCGGCTCGGGCAAGAGCACGTTGCTGAAGCTCATCGCGGGCTTCGAGACGCCCACCAGCGGCGCGATCCTGCTGCGCTCCCTCGACATCTCGGGCCTCAGCCCGGCGCAGCGGCAGCTCGGCATGGTGTTCCAGAGCTACTCGCTGTTCCCGCACCTGACGGTCGCGAAGAACATCGAGTACGGGCTCAAGCGCCGCAAGTGGTCTGCTGAACGTCGCCGGGCGCGCGTGGCCGAGATGCTGGCGATCGTCAAGCTCGAGCACCGGGCCAACGCCCTGCCAGCCGAGTTGTCGGGTGGTCAGCAGCAGCGCGTCGCGGTGGCGCGCGCGCTCGCGTACGACCCGGACGTGCTGCTGATGGATGAGCCGCTCGGCGCGCTCGACCGCACCCTGCGGCTCGAGATGGAGTCCGAGATCAAGCGCATCCATGGGCAGCTGGGCACGACGTTCATCTATGTCACCCACGACCAGCAGGAGGCGATGCACCTTTCGACTCGCATCGCCATCATGAACAACTCGCAGGTCGTCGCCCTCGGCCGACCGGACGACCTGTTCCGCAACCCGCCGAACGTCTTCACCGCGGAGTTCTTCTCGGACGCGACCACGGTCGCGGCGGAGGTCGACGACAGGACGCGGTTCCGGTTCGAGGCAGGGGGCGACGGCTCCTGGGCCGCGCCGGCGGGCACCGCGCCCGGCCGGTACACCTTCGGCATCCGGCCCCGCGCGGCGCGCCTGGGCATCGTCGAGGGCGCGCCGGTGCTGCGCGGCACCATCACGAGCTCGATGCTGTTCGGCGACGAGGTGCGGCTGTTCATCGACGCGGATGTCGTGAGCGGCCTGCGCGTGGTTATCCCGTCGCGGGCGAATACCTTCGCGCCCGGCGACCGAGTCGACGTGTCGATTCCCTGGGAGGACGCCATCCTCCTGCCGAATGCGCCGGTGACGAGCAGAGCGTTCCACGCCGGAGCGACCCGATGACCGAGACGAGAGAAGGAAAAGGGATGTCTGAGGACGAACTCGAGGCTTTGAAGGCCCGTGTGCAGGATCTGGAGGATCGAAACGCGATCCTTGACACGTTGACACAGTACGGTCACTCGCTGGACTACGGCGACTTCGATCGGCTCGTGGACTGCTTCACCGACGACGTCGTGCGAGAGAACCGGCGCCCGGACGGCTCCGTGCACCGCTGGGTGGGTCGCGAGGGGACCCTCGACTTCGCGAGTCGCCACTCCCACGCCCCCGAGATCTACCACAAGCACCTCGTGCTCAACAGTCGCATCGAGTTGCACGGTGACACCGCGGACGTGCAGAGCTACATGATCAGGTTCGATGCCGGCGACGGCGAGCGCTCGTACGTGTGGGGACTGGGCCGTTACCTCGACAAGATGCGCCGCGAGCCCGACGGACGCTGGCGCATCGCGCACCGCGTCTCGGAGATCGAGGACCAGTGGCCGGGCCGGTTCGTGTTGAAGGGCCACGACAACACGGATTGAGAACGTCAAGACGATCATCGAGATCGCCTGATATCCGTTCAACCACTGCCAAGAAGGAGAACACATCGTGCGCGCAGCGGTGTACCACGATCGAGGCGACGTCCGTATCGAGGACGTCACCCAACCCCGCCCCGGCCCGGGCGACCTGCTGATCGAGGTGCGATCGGTGGGCATCTGCGGCACCGACTCCCATGAGTACGCCAGCGGACCGCACATATTTCCCGTCCAGACACGCCATCCAGTCTCCGGCCACCTCGGGCCGATGATTCCCGGTCACGAATTCGCCGGAGTGGTGGCCCAACTCGGGCCCGGGGTCAGCGACTTCGCCGAGGGCGAGCTCGTTGTCAGCGGTGCCGGCATCTCGTGCGGCACCTGTGTGCAATGTCATCGCATGCGTACAAATCTATGTGAGCACTACTCGACGGTTGGCCTGCAACGCGATGGCGCGCTCGCTGAGTACGTGGTGGCACCGGCGGCCACCTGCCTGCCGGTAGCACCGTACGGGCTGACCGCGGATGCCGCCGCTCTGGCCCAGCCCATGTCGATCGCGGTGCATGCGATGCGACGCGGTCGCCTGTCCGCCGACGACGAGGCCGTCATCATCGGCACGGGAGGCATAGGAGCATTTCTCACCTATGCGGTCGCGTCCGTGACGGGTCGGCTCGCGGTCATCGACCTCGACGACGCCAGGCTCAAGATCGCCGATGGGCTCGGCGCGACGCATGTCCTACGCACGGGTGACGCGACCGAGGCCCGGGACAGCATCACGGCGTGGGGCATGAACCCGACCGTGGTGTATGAGGTGTCCGGCACGACAGGGGGTCTTAAGAGCGCGGTGGAGATCCTGCCGCGCGGCGGTCGGCTGGTTCTGGTCGGGTTGCAGGGCGTTCCCGTGGAGTGGGACGTACGCACGCTGAGCCTGATCGAGCACGAAATCATCGGCACCAACGCGCACGTCTGTGCGCTCGACATGCCGACCGCGCTTGGTCTGCTCGCGGCGAGACGGGATCCGTGGAGTGATATCGCGCCAGTCGCGCTGAGCCTGGATCGGCTGGTCCCTGACGGTCTGCAGCCCCTCGCCGAGCGTCGCACCACGCGGATCAAGACGCTCGTCGACCCGCAGGCGGAGCAGACCCGTGCGACCCGGATGGTGAGCACGCCATGAGCCGGGTCGCCTTTCTCGGCCTCGGCCGCAATGTCAGTGGGCGTTGGTATGTTCCTGGGAGTGTGCGCAGCCAGTGGCGCTGATGGGCCGCAGCCCTCCTCGCCTCCTGCGCCGGTCTCGCCGTCGAGGACGACCCGGCCCTGGGGCCGCTCCGCCGGATCGTCGCGGCGCTGGTTCCGCTGACGCAATCCTGCCCGGATACGCGAAGAACGCCGCCTCCGGGCAGGAGGCGGCGTTCTCGGTTGGACTACTTGGCGGTCTGAAGGGCGGCCGCGCGCTTGGCGATGGCCGACTTGCGGTTGGCGGCCTGGTTCTTGTGGATCACGCCCTTGCTGACGGCCTTGTCCAGCTGACGGCTGGCGGCGCGCAGAGCGATCAGGGTCGCCTCGGCGTCGCCCTGGTCGGCGGTCTCGCGGAATTTGCGGACCGCAGTCTTGAGGGACGACTTGACTGCCTTGTTGCGCAGCCGGGCCTTCTCGTTCTGCTTGTTTCGCTTGATCTGGGACTTGATGTTCGCCACGAAGGAAGCCTCGGATTTGAAGTCTTGGTCGGATGGATCGCGCACGGCTCGTTGAGAGGGCGCGCCACACGCAGTTGGACAGGATACCAACAGCCCAGGCGGGCACTCAAATCATGAGCTTGGGGCGGGGCTCCTGCCCACGTCAGTCTAGCTTGAATCACGACCCCAGCCCGCCATTACGACCCGAACAATGCAGGCTCGATCGTTTTCCTCCTCGGCCGATGCTGGTCCGGGTGATTTAGCTGGTGATTTCCGGCTTGGCGGGTTTCTGGCGCAGGGGCTATCCCGGGATCATGGTTGCGCCGCCACTCAGGTGGGGGTCATTCCTCCGTGGCCCGGACCCAGGCCTGCTCGTACTCGCGCCAGTCCTCCTCGGTCGCGGCGAAGTCGATATACAGAGCGAGCCCCAGGTTGGGGCGCGGGCCATGGTCAGTGAGCGCGAGCCTGGTCCCTTCCGCCGCCATCGCGACGCTCTCCGCGTAGTCGCTGATGCCGACCATATGGTCGTGGTACGCGGGAGCCCCGATGAGCAGGTCGGTCGTGTCGGGGGTGAGCTCCAGAGCCATGGCCGTCTGCCGGGCGACATATCCCCCGTACAGGGATTGCAGCGGCGTCCAGGAGTCGTACGTCATGATCGCGACCTGGTCGGTGAGTTCGGCCATCTGGCGGAAGTATTCCGGGGACCAGTACTTGGGGTGGCCCCCCACCGTACGGAAGAGGAATGTGGCGCCGATGACCGGTTCGATCTGATGGGTGGCCACGGAGAGCACGGCCGAGCCGATCGCCTGCCGGGTCTCGCGCATCAGAGCCAGATAGTCGGCGTCGCCGTCGTCGACCGGCTCGAAGTCGTAGTGGATGCCGTCGAAGCCGAGATCCACGAGGGCTTTCGCGCCCGCGACCACCCGAGCCCGGGTCGCCTGGTCCGCGAGGTTCAAATGGCCTTCGTCGTCCGGGTTGACCGTTTGGCCAAGCCAGGCGGAGATCCGTACCCCGGGAAGGCGGGCTTTCCACCAGGTCAAAAGATTTGCCGCGTTCGGGTATTTCGCGGCGGGTAGGGTGCCGTTCGCGTCAAGGGGGCCGCTGTGGACGTACACGTCCTTCATGGAACCCAGCCGGGCGGCGAGGGTGTTGACGTCGGCGGCGGTGCGGCGGCCGTCCACCCAGGCGTGGCCGAGCCAGAGAGCGTCGTTTCCAGTGGATTTGGCCCATGGCGCCGGAGTCCCGGCATAGTCCAGGCGCAACATGGCCGCGACGATCAGCACGAGCGTCAGCGGCACGGCCGCGATGATCGCGAGCCACTTGAGGACACGCCGGGTGGTCAAGGAAGGCATCCGGACATGCCACCATGGAGGGTGGCTGCTCCGCCAGCCGTTGAACGCCTCAAACCCTGTTGAAACGGACTTCGGTGCGCACTCAGACTGGCCAGACCGACCCTACGTTGATCCGCAATTTCTGCATCATCGCGCATATCGACCACGGCAAGTCAACCCTTGCCGATCGCATGCTGCAGATCACGGGCGTGGTCGACGACCGGTCCATGCGCGCGCAATATCTGGACCGGATGGACATCGAGCGCGAGCGCGGCATCACGATCAAGTCGCAGGCCGTGCGGCTGCCGTGGAACGGGCACGTGCTCAACATGATCGACACTCCGGGGCACGTGGACTTCTCCTACGAGGTGTCGCGGTCGCTGCAGGCGTGTGAGGGCGCGATCCTGCTCGTCGACGCGGCCCAGGGGATCGAGGCGCAGACGCTGGCCAACCTGTATATGGCCATGAACGTAAACCTGCACATCATCCCGGTGCTGAACAAGATCGACCTGCCCGCCGCCCAGCCGGACAAATACGCGGAGGAGATCGCGCACCTGATCGGCTGCGAGCCGTCGGATGTGCTGCGGGTTTCCGGCAAGACCGGGGTGGGCGTGCGCGAGCTGCTCGACCACGTGGTGGACAGCGTGCCGCACCCGGTCGGCGACGCGGACGCGCCGGCCCGCGCGCTGATCTTCGACTCGGTGTACGACACCTATCGCGGGGTCGTCACCTATGTCCGGGTCATCGACGGGCATCTGGGCAAGCGTGAGCGCATCCTGATGATGTCCACGCAGGCGCACCACGAGACGCTGGAGATCGGCGTCATCTCGCCCGAGCCGAAGGTCTCCGACCTGGGGCTCGGCGTGGGCGAGGTGGGCTACCTGATCACCGGTGTGAAGGACGTGCGGCAGTCCCGCGTCGGTGACACCGTGACGAGCGTCGCCAAGCCCGCCGACGCGGCGCTGGAGGGATACGACCATCCCAAGCCGATGGTGTATTCCGGGCTTTACCCGATCGACGGGGACGATTTCCCCGAGCTCAGGGAGGCGCTCGACAAGCTCCGGCTGAACGACGCCGCGCTGGTCTACGAGCCGGAGAGCTCGGCCGCGCTCGGGTTCGGCTTCCGCTGCGGCTTCCTTGGGCTGCTGCACATGGAGATCGTGCGGGAGCGGCTGGAGCGCGAGTTCAACCTGGCGCTGATCTCGACCGCGCCGAACGTGATCTACCGGGTCGTCATGGAGGACGGCCGGGAGATCGTGGTGACCAACCCGTCCGAGTTCCCCGAAGGCAAGATCGCCGAGATTCACGAGCCGGTGGTCAAGGCCACGCTGCTCGCTCCCTCCGAGTACATCGGCGCGATCATGGAGCTCTGCCAGGGCCGGCGCGGGGCGCTGCAGGGCATGGACTACCTGTCCGAGGACCGGGTCGAGATCCGCTACACGCTGCCGCTCGGCGAGATCATCTTCGACTTCTTCGACCAGCTCAAGTCAAAGACGCGGGGGTACGCGTCGCTGGACTACGAGCCGTCCGGCGAGCAGGACTCGGATCTGGTCAAGGTGGACATTCTCCTGCAGGGCGAGGCGGTGGACGCGTTCAGCGCGATCGTGCACCGGGACAAGGCGTATGCCTACGGCGTGGAGATGGCCAAAAAGCTCAAGGACCTGATTCCGCGGCAGCAGTTCGAGGTGCCGATCCAGGCCGCCATCGGGGCTCGGGTGATCGCGCGCGAGAACATCCGGGCCATCCGCAAGGACGTGCTCGCCAAGTGTTACGGCGGTGACATCAGCCGCAAGCGCAAACTGCTGGAGAAGCAGAAGGAGGGCAAGAAGCGGATGAAGATGGTGGGCCGGGTGGAAGTCCCCCAGGAGGCCTTCGTCGCCGCGCTGTCCACCGGGGAATCGTCTGCGGACAAGCCCAAGAAGTAATCTCACGCGGTGTCCGCTATCGCGCGAGGCGGCGGACGGTCAGGGCCGCGCCGCAGAGCAGGATGCCCTGGGCGGTGCGCAGATCGATGCCCGTGAGGTCGCGGACCCTGGTCAGGCGGTTGTCGATCGTGTTGGCGTGCACGCCCAGGTCGGCGGCGGTGCGGCGGCGGTCGAAGTCGCAGGCCAGGTAGCGGTTGAGGGTTTCCAGGAGCTGCTCGTCGAGGGGGGCCAGCAGGGCGGTCAGCTCGTCGGCGCTGTCGCCGGGGGTGCTCAGGTGGTAGTCGAGGAGCACGTCGCGGATGCCGTACACGCCGGAGGGGTTGTCGTTCTGTTCGGTGATGGCCGCGACGCGGGCGGTTTGGGCGGCGGCCGGTTGGACGTCGGCAAGGGTGGGAGCGTGTGCGAGGCCGAGTCGCACCGGGGCGCCGAGGGAGGTTTCCAGGCGGGTGGCGAGCCGGGCGAGGGGGCGTTCGACGCCGGGCTGGGCCGGGAGGAGGGCGTGGCCGCCCTGGCCGTCCAGCAGGGTGAGGACGGGGTGGCCCGCGATCGTGTCGAACTCGCGTTGCACGCTGCGCATCGTGCGCCTGGCCATGATCGCCTGACCGGTGGCGACGGCTCGGGTGGGCTGGTCGGTGGGTAATTTTTCGGTTGATATGCGGATGGCGATGACGTGGTAGGGCGGGGTCAGTTCCACGTCGTAGCGGGTGGCCTGGTCGTGGCGGCCTGAGATCAGGGCGTGCGCGACCGTACGAAGGGTCTCCCGGCGTTCGGACATGAGGGCGGACTGCTCCGCCAGGTACGCCTCGGTGATCGTCGCCGTGAGGATTTCCAGGGTGTTCAGCTGGAGGGTGGCGAGGTAGCGCAGGGCCTCCTCCTCGCCGGGTCTGGTGGCGGCGCAGAGCGTCTCCCAGATCACCCGATAGCCAATGTAATAGGCCGTCATCAGGTCCCTGAGCTGCACGCCCTCGTCCACCCGCTGGGCGGTTCTGTCCCGGAAGAGCTGCATGTCGGCGCCGGTGAGCTGATGGCCCTGGGCCAGGGCGAGGAACAGCCTGATGCCGTGCCGCGCGGTGGCGGCGATCTCCACATCCCGCATGTCGGAGGGGAGATCGCGGAGCGCGGCGTGCTGGTCGGCCACGATCTGGCGGGCGATCTGGTTCGCCTGGGGAAGGCAGCGCGCGGCGATCACGGCCGCGGTCGCGCGGATCTCGTCCACTCCTCATTGTGACATGTCACAACATCAGGATGATCGGGCTGGGACGACCGCAGATTGCCTGGCCAGCCGGGCAGGAGAAGAGTTGGTCCCGCATTCTGGGACCGGCTCTCAGAGGGGACTCGATCGGCATGTCTGAAACATTGTTCGATTACGCGGAACGGGTCTGGCAGGGTGAGCTGGACAGCAATTGGTTCGGGGACGAAGTTCAAGACGTCACGAAGGGCGTCGGCTGGTACCCCGCCTTCGGCAACTCGATCACCTTCACCACCGCCGGTGAGCTGATCCTTTTCGACACCGGCTCGCCGTTCGGGGCCGCAAATCTCTTTCGTGCCGTACGCGCCTGGACACCCAATCCTCTGAGCATCGCGTTCTACTCCCATGGCCATATCGACCACGTCTTCGGCATGGAACCCTTCGACAAGGAGGCCGCCGCCCTCGGCCGCCCCCGGCCGATCGTCGTCGCGCACCAAGCGGTGACCGACCGATTCGCCCGATACGCGCTGACCCGCGGTTACAACAGGGTGATCAACCGCCGGCAGCTCCAGGATCCCGCCCTGGACTGGCCGTCGTCCTACCGGTTCCCCGACGTCACGTACCACGAGACGATGACCCTCACCCGGGGCGATCTGATGTTCCGTCTCTTCCACGTCAAGGGGGAGACCGACGACGCGACCATCGCGTACATCCCGCAGCGCAAGGTGCTGTGCATGGGCGACATGTTCCTCTGGGTGGCCCCCAACTGCGGCAACCCGCAGAAAGTCCAGCGTTTCCCGGCCGAATGGGCGCAGGCGCTCCGCCGTGTCGCCGGCCTCGGCGCCGAGATCATGCTCCCCAGCCACGGCGCGCCCGTCTTCGGCGCGAACCGCATCACCACCGCCCTGCTCGAAACCGCCGAATGGCTGGAAAGCCTGGTCGAACAGACCCTGCGACTCCTCAACGAGGGCGCCCGCCTGGACGAGATCATCCACGCAGTCCGGCCGCCCGCGCATCTCGACGCCCGCCCCTTCCTCCAGGCCCGCTACGACGAGCCCGAGTTCGTGGTCCGCAACCTCTGGCGCCAGTACGGCGGCTGGTACGACGGCAACCCCGCCAACCTCAAACCCGCCCCCGACCCGGTCGCCGCCCAGGCCGTCGCCGAACTGGCGGGCGGCGCCCAGGCCCTGGCCGACGCCGCCCTCCGCGCCGCCTCCGACGGCGACCTCCGCCTTGCGGGCCACCTGGCCGAAATGGCCGCCCTGGCCGATCCGTCCGACGAGGGTATCCACCGCGTCCGCGCCGACGTCTTCAGCGCCCGCGCCAAAGCCGAACGCTCCCTGATGGCCCAGGGCGTCTTCACCTGGGCGGCAGCGGAATCCCAGGCCATCATCGACGGCCACGACCCGGAAACCCGCTCCCCGTTCCGGCGCTAGCGGCTCAGCCAGCCTGCTCCGTCTCTGGCGTCGCATTTGCGCGCGGGGTCGGAGCAGCCTCCGATATTTCGGGCCAATAAGTCGCTGAAGTGCCTGGGCGGCGACTCGGTGGATTCCTGCACGAATATCGAGTCGAATTAGGCGACACAGTTTTCGGCAGCGACGTGATGTGCGGTGCCTCCGATATTCTCAGCAACCGAAGCCCTCCGCAGAATATCTTCTGCGGAGGGTGTTTTTGAGTTGAAATCCGACATCAGCGGATATCGACGCCAGCTGTGGAATTAAAGAAGAATGGAGAGCATGTTATGGCGGAAGCGCTACGCATGAAGCGTTCAGTGGTCACGGCTCTGGCCGCGACGACTACCTTGGCCGGATATTGTGTGATTGCGGCTGCTCCGGCATACGCGGCTACCACCATCGAGATCGTTTACTCGACGGACAACGGGAGTACCTGGAGCAGTTCTCTGCCGGTTCCGAACCCGTCGAGCTGGTTGACGCGCATCTGGTACAACAACAGCGACTCCGCCGCCTACCGGGATGCCTCAGTTCTCGCGCATATCCGTTCGCGGCTCGTCCCCGGCACTACGAAGGTCTGCCTTTCTCCGAGAACGTCCGATCCGGCTAAACCGGACAACAGTGAGCTCGCCTGCAACACCGACGTCGGCCAGACCGGGCCCATCGACGAGAAGGCGGTCTGGGGTGGAGGGCTTCCGGAGGCGGGGCTGGGCACGATCGACGGCCAGAACTGGAACCTCCGGATCAGCCCCACCGCCGGGTTGTTCGCCGAGCCCAGGGACCTGACCAAGGGGGTCCTGGAGCGTGGGAAGAAGAGCTATCTCCACCTCCAGGGATGCACCTATGGAAACGGAGGTACGGACAACTTCATGTCCTTTGTGGCGAACCTGCCGAACGCACCCTTCCGGACAGGGACGGGAGTTTCCAACGGGCCGAAGCCGCTCACGTGCGGCCCGGGGGATGCCGCCTACCGCTACAAGCCGGGCAGCGGCGCCACTCAGGCGATCAGCCTGCTCGGCAAGCGCTACTTCAACCTCCAGCAATGCGTCTACAACTCCGGCGCCGATCTGGCCACTGTCGCGGTGCAGCAGCCTCAAACCAATTCCAGCAACGTGAAAGCCAGCCCGACGGCTCCGTGCCCCGGCACCGGATGGGTGGCCGGCAACAGCCGTACGCAGGCGTTGGACCTGCTGACTCTGCGCTACGTCAACCTGCAACAGTGCGTCTACGCGAAGCCTGGGGACTTCTACACCAACCTGGTCCAGAACTCGGGCGACTGGCTGACCAGGTCACCGGCCACGGACACCGGCGACACGCCGAAGCCGGCGAACGCCGCCTGCGCCGCCGGATATCCCACTTCTTACCAATGGGTCTCCGCGAACTCCGCTACCCAGGCGATCGACACCGAAGACACCACACGAGGCGCCGGATTCATCGAATTCGAAGCGCAACCTGAAGGCGGCCCCAGCCCGTACAACCATTCCCGGCCGACGAGCGCGTGGCTCCTGATCGGCAATGCCATCGTGGCAAAGGACAGCGGGGGCTGGCGGGTCTGACGCCGCGAGAAGTCAAGGGGGCGAGGAGCCCGGAGCAGGCGAATCGAGCGGCGTCGTAAGCCAGGGTGTATGCGGAGTTCGGGTCGCTTTCGCTGATGTCTTCGGCGCTGGCCAGCGTGGTGGCGGCTTTGCTCAGCCATCCTGCTCCGTCCGCGGCGTCGCCTTTGATCCGCTGGAGTTCCTTGTCGGCGAGCATGCGTTCGATGTCGGCTTCGCCGCGGGTCCACCGGGTCACGTGTGCTCCCGAGGGCTGATCGAAGGGGTGAGGTCGATGGTGGAACTCGATTTGATCTGGCGGATCAGGGCGTCGTCGGCGGTATGCCAGCGGCGCGGGGATGCGAGCACCGGGTTGACGGGCATTCCGATGCGGGTTTGGCTGCGGTCGGCCGCGGCGTACACGGTGGTCCGGTCGGTGTCACCGACGACCAGGACGTCGATGTCGTTGGGGGGAGGACCCGCCTCGCCGCTGTTGCGAGCCGCCCAGGAACCGAAGATGAGCAGAAGTTCGATCTCAGCTATCGAGCCGAACTCTTCGGCGATGACCGTGGTCGGGCCGTACATGTAGGTGAGGATCTCGGTCAATGGCTTCGCGATCGGGTGATTTGTGGCGGCTTTCAGCATCCGGGACCGGCCCACTGTTTTCGCGGTGATCAGGCCTGCTTCCTCCAGGCGCCGCACCTCGGGATGGAGGGTGGAGGCCGAGACACCTAGGTCACGCGCGAGAGCCGCCAGTGTCCAGTCCTCATCTTGGTGGAGGAACAGTGCTGCCAGCACTCGGGCCTGTGGCTCCGTACGAAAGAGAGGCACCAGCTGAGGCCCAACGCTTCGCATAAACCGAAGATATCTTCGGGATTTCCGAATGGTCAAATGGTCGTGGCGAATTGTGTGGGGCTATCGGTGCGGCCGTCACCTTGCTGGCCGCGGCCTGGGGCCGGTGATGGGTTCCGTAGATGTGGCGGATGTTGGCGATTTGCTGCTCGCGGGGTCCTCTTCGCGTTCTCCGGGGTCAGGCCGATCGCATGGCGCTCACCGCCGTCGCGTCTATGTAGTCGCGGGTGTGCACGATCTGTCCGTCGCGCGTGCGAATCACCAGGAGGCCGGGGATGGTGTACGGCTTGCCGTACGCCGTGACGTCTACCTCGTGCTCGACCACGACGATGTCCGGGTCGTCGCCCTGGTGGAGCGCGATGCGCCGGATCCGTACGACCTCGGCGGGGGAGGCGCCCCAGCTCTTGCCGTACCCGGCCCTGATCTCCTCGCGGCCGGTGTAGCGCTCCGGCATGCCGGGCATGCGGAACGGGAACTCGTGGACGCCGTCTTCGGCGTAGAGGTCGGCGAGGGTGTCGGCCGACTTGTCGCGCATGGCGGCGTGGAATCTCTCGACGATCTGGCTGATGAACACGGGGCCTCCTCGGGTCAATTTCGCTCTACAACCGTAGAGCGAAAGGGGGGTGTCGGTCAACGGCTGTAGAGTCAGTGCATGACCCTGTCGCGAGCCGAACGCCGGCAGCGAACCGAGCAGCGCATCCTGCAGTCGGCGCGCATGCTGTTCGCCGAGCGCGGGTTCGAGCGCACCACCATCCGGGCCGTCGCCGCCGCAGCCGGGGTGGATCCGGCGCTGGTCATGCAGCACTTCGGCAGCAAGGACGACCTCTTCAGACGCGCCGTTCAGGCGGCGCCGCCCCCGGAGCGGCCCGGCGGTCCTGAGGAGCTGGTCGAGTACCTGCTGGACACCCTCGGGCTGAAGATGGGCGGATTGTCACAGCAGTCACTGGCGATGATGCGCTCCATGCTCACCCACCCGGAGGCCGCCGAGTCGGCCAGGGCGGCGCTGGGCGCGCAGATTGAGCGCCTCGCCTCGGCCATCGACGCGCCCGACGCCCGGCTGCGCGCCGCGCTGCTGACCACGATCATGCTCGGGGTGGCCGTCGGGCACCAGCTGCTGGATATCGAGGACCTGCACGACGTCCCTCAGCAGGAGCTGGCCAGGGTCCTGCGCCCCGTCCTCCACTCCCTCCTGTCCTCCTGAAACCCGGCAGATCCCGTACGGCTCACCCGGACCGCCGCCGTGGGCGGGCCTCCGCCCAGTGCTGGCCTGCCGAGACAACAACACCCAGGTGAGATGCCCTGCACGACCGGGAGGCGCCGCACCGGTGACCGACTCTCAAGGGTCCAGCCAAGTAAGCCCACCCGAGCGGCGGGCCAAAATGTCGGTGGGCTCTTCTATCGTGGGTTCTCGAACGTGCGTGCGATACTGGGGAGGCTGGAGTGATTGCGGATGCGGTGGCGGCGGAGCGGTTCATGCGGGCCGCGATGCTGGGTGTGGCGATGGCGGTGGAGGCGCAGCGGATCCTTCGGGTGCACATGGGGGAGGGGTCTGGGGCGGAGGTCGCGGTGGATATTCCGTTTCCGGACTCGACGGTGATGGCGGCGGTGCTTGATGCGGCGGCCACGTGTTTCCCGGAGGCCATCGGGCCGCCGGAGTCGGCGCGGCAAGCGGTGTTACGTCCGCTGTTAGACCTGGCGGCGCTTGCGGAGAACTCCTGAACTCTCGGTGACGTGGGTGGGAGGTTGGTGCGGTCGTAGAGCCGGTAGCGTCTTTGTATGTACATACTCTCCGTGAATGTCGGGCGGGCGGTTGACGCCGAGTGGGCGGGCAATCTGAAGCGGACGGCGATCGACAAACGTTCGATTGAGGGCCGGGTCGCGGTGATGGTCAATGGGCTCGGTGGGGATCAGCGGGCCGACATGGTGGCGCACGGGTCTCCTGATCAGGCTGTCTATGCGTACGCGCGGGAGGATTACGACTGGTGGGAGCCGCAGTTGGGGCGCGAGCTGCGGAATGGGAGGTTCGGGGAGAACCTGACCACGTCGGGTGTTGATCTGGGTCAGGCCATGCTGGGGGAGCGGTGGCGAGTGGGCACGGCTGTGCTTGAGGTGACTGCTCCGCGCATTCCGTGTGTGGTGTTCCGGAACTGGCTCGATGAACAAGGCTGGATCAAGCGGTTCACCGCCGCCGCGCGTCCCGGGACGTACTTCCGGGTTGTCGAACTGGGGGAGTTGGGTGCCGGAGACGACATCGAGGTCCTGTCCCGGCCGCACGACAGCGTCACGATCACGGAGGCATTCCACGCCTATCACGGCAGCCGCGACTTGATGCGCAGAATCCTGTCCTTCCCCAGCCACGCCTCGGCCTGGGATCGCGTGGCAGAACGCGTCCTCAAGGGCGAGATCAACCAATAGAACCCACCGACGAAGCCGGGACCTCGGCGGTCTAGTACGTGGGATTAATTGAGTGGAGGTGGTGGAGGAGGTTTGGTTAGAGTCCTTGCTCTTTGCTCAGATCGCGAAGGGAGATCCTCATGGGCGACGACGCCCCCAACGTGTGGATTCAGGCCGACATCGTGACTCCGATGGCCATCCGGGTGGCGGCCACGCTGCGGATCGCCGACCACATCACGCAGGGCATCACGACCGCCGCCGAGCTCGCCAAAGTCACGGACACCGACCAGGACGCGCTGGAGCGTCTGCTTCTTCATCTCGTCACCGCTCGCATCCTGACCCGCGACCAAGACCATTACGCCTTGACCCCGGGCGGGGAGACCCTTCGCGACGACCATCCCGAGGGGCTGCGCCCGATGCTGGACGTGACGAGCATGATCGGGCGGGCCGATCTCGCCTTCATCCACCTGCTGCACAGCATCCGCACCGGAGAGCCGTCCTTCGCCCGCCAATACGGCCGCCCCTTCTGGGAGGACGTCGCCGCCGACCCCACCCGCCTGGCCGAATACGACATCCAGATGGGCGTGGACGTCTCCGGCGACGCTCCGTACATCGTGGCGGGATTCGACTGGGGCTCGCTCACCCACATCATGGACGTCGGCGGTGGCAACGGCACCCTGCTCACCGCCATCCTCAACGCCTACCCCACCCTCCGGGGCACCGTCTTCGACCAGCCGGACACCGCGGCGGCCGCCCACGAAACCCTCACCCGGGCAGCCCTGACCGACCGGGCCGACACCATCGGCGGCAGCTTCTTCGACCCTCTCCCCAAGGGCCCCGACGGCTACCTCCTCTCGGCCGTCATCCACGACTGGGACGACCCCTCCGCCATCGCCATCCTCCGCCGCTGCGCCGAGGCCGCCACCCCTGACGCCTCCGTCTTTGTCATCGAGAAAATAGGCGCCGACGGCGAATCCCTCCGCACCGGCATGGACCTCCGCGTCCTCGTCTACATGGCCGGCAAGGAACGCACCACAACCCAGCTGACCACCCTCGCCAACACCGCCGGCCTCACCCTCACCGCCGTCCACCCCGCAGGCGACCTCTCCATCCTCCAATTCACGTGCTGACCCACCCTTGAACAACGCCGATCGGGCTGCTCTGGAGCCGCTGCTTCCGGCGCAGCCCGCTCATGGCGATCAGTGGCGTGACCACCGGCAAAGTCGTCAACGCGATCTGCGGGATCAAGATCTGGGCCCGCGCGTCGGCACGTCCCCGGCTGCGAAGCCGCTGCCGCTTGGGCTGCCGGAGCTGGGCTGTAGATCGGCGTCAGCGGGCCGTGGTCGTGGCGTGGTCGGGGTTGTCGGCGCGCAGGCGTCCGAGTGCCGTGCCGAGGGTCGCGCCGCCGACCGCACCCATCGTCCAGAAGGCGATCATGCCGACGAGGAATTCCGGACGCAGGACGTCGAGGACCGCCGATTGCCACGTCGGGGGTACGGCGTCGCCGGTGCTCAGGTAACCGGCCTTCTCGTGTGCCCAGACCACGGCCTCGGGAATGCCGACGGCGAGCACCGCCACCAGGGCGGCGAGCCCGGCCAGGGCTCCGGCGCGCAGCCCTGAGCCGAAGGATCGGTTGCGCCAGGCCGTGGTGAGCGCGACGGCGAGCAGCAGGACGCTGGGGACGGCCATCCAGAAGCCGAGCACGCCGCCCCGGCCGTGCTCCAGCGACCAGCGCGAGGCGGCGAACGACACAGCTGCCACGACGACCGCCACCCCGGCGGCCCGTACCCACGCGCCGGGCGGTTGCCCGTACCGCAGCGCTGTCCACACCCCGCCGAGGGCGAACCCGCGGCGCTCGGCCGGTGGGTCGATCGCCGCGAGCTCGGACCGGAGCGCGGTACCCCACGCGGACCGGCTCTCGGGCAGGTCGGCGGTGGCCAGGTCGAGCAGGAGCTGCCAGACGTCGCGTACCCCGTGCCGACGGCCCGCGGTCTCGGTGCGGGAGCCGAGCGCCGCTCCGAGGACGGGCCACGGCAGTGCCCAGATCAGCGCGCCAAGGAAAACCTCGAACGGTACGAGCAGGTCGCCGTCGGCGAGGTTCGCGACGATCGGGAATGTGTCGGGCTCCGCCAGGTAGGCGGCGCGCAGCGGTAGATGCGCGGACGCGGTGCCGGCGGCGACGGCGATGAGGGTGAGCAGCCCGGCGACGGTTCCGGCTACGAAGCCGCGGGCACGGGCCACGGCGGCCGCGGCCAGGCCGGCGAGCGCGGCGCACCCGACCGCCGCGAGCAGTCCGAGCACGATGGCCAGCAGCGCCATGTCGAAGCCCCAGCGCGGGCCGTACGTGACCGTGGCGAGATAGGCGCGCTCCAGGCCGGCAGTGAGCACCCCGGCGGCAGCGGTGACAGCGATCAGTCCCGGCCACACGGGGCGTCCGATGCTGTCCCGCAACGCGGCGCGGGTGCGGGCGGCGAGAGTGCCCGCACCACCCTGGCGTACGGCGTCGCGCAGCCGGACCGTGAGCACCACGATCGCGAGCAGGGGCGCCGGTGCGAGCACCACCAGGAAGAGGAGGAGTAGGAGCATCTAGGGCCTCCGAACGGCAGGGGCGGCCGGGGTCGAGGGGTCGCGGTCAGGTGGTTCTGGGCGTGAGCCGGACCGCGTCCGGGGCGGGTGCGCCTTCGCCGGCCCGCACCGACGCGGCAACGGTGCGCGCGAGCTCGGCGCCCGCGGTGGTGAGCCGGTACAGATGCCGGGCCGGTCGCCCGCGCGGCGGGTCGGCCTCCCAGCAGGTCTCCACCTGCCCGCGCTCGGTGAGGCGGATGAGGATCGGGTAGACCGTGCCTGCCTTCAGGCCGAGGGCGCGGCACAGGTCGTAGCCGTGGCTCCAGTCCGCGCCTGTCTCGGCGAGGGCGCTGAGCACAGCCGCGGTCTGCGGGGAGGGTCGTCGTGCGCGTGACTCTAATATCTACCTAGATAGAGTTAATACGCAAGACCTCCCGTGCGGAGGCGGCACCGGGAAGGGCGGGGTAGTCCTCACCACGGTGACGATGAGGTGGACCGATGGTCAATCTGATCGGGCGGATGTGCCAGCATGTCCGGTATGGCGATCTTTGTCCAAGAGGCAGGCCCAGTAGGCGCACCGGTGGTGGTGCTTTTGCACGGGGTGGGCACCAGCGGCTGGATGTGGACCAAGCAGGTCTCCGAACTGGCCGCGGACACGCATGTCCTGGTCCCCGATCTGCCAGGGCACGGGGAGAGTAACGCGCACGCGTGGATCTCGATTGCCGACACCGCTCGCCTGGTGGCCGAGGTGATCGCCGCACGGGCGCCGGAGGGTAAAGCGCACGTCGTGGGGCTCTCCCTGGGTGGTTACGTCGGCGTGCAGCTGGCTGCCACCGCCCCCGAGGTGGTGGCCAGTGCCATCGTGAGCGGGGTGAATGTCCTGCCATTCCCCAATCCAGGCAGGATGCGGCTCATGGGCACGCTGATAGCCCCGGTCATGAAGTGGGGACCGGTGCTGCGGGCCAACGCCCGCGCGCTCAACGTCCCTCCGGAGGATATCGACGGCTACCAGAGCGCCGCGCGGGCCACCACGCGGCAAGCGTTCCGCAAGGTCAGCGACGAAGCCCTCGGTTTCCGGCTGCCGGCCCAGGCCAAGGAGTCCCGCTGTCCGGTCCTCGCGGTGGCCGGCGAAACCGAGCACGATCTCATCAAACGCTCCCTGGCCGAGATCGCGGCCGCGTTTCCGGCGGGTGAGGCATGCCTGGCCCCTGGGGTGGGCCATGCCTGGAACGGCGAAAAGCCCGGACTGTTCACGGCCATGATCCGTGCCAGGATCACGGGTGCTCCGCTACCCGAAGAACTCATCCCGGCGTGATCGATCACCGTGTGGGCGGCGCACCGGCGGCAAGAGCGGTGACTCCAATCTGGTTTGCCACCGGGAGGTAGCCAGCTGACGTTGACGCGCCCGGCCGAGGGACCCGGCCGGGCGCGTCGATTGCATAGTGGTCTTGGGCGGCCTTGTCGACCGCCCGGAACCGTGGGGGTTAGCGGAGGACGGTATAGAGGGCCTTGGTTAGGGAGGCCTTGTTGTCGTCCTGGTCGATGGACCACATCATGGAGCCGCCGAGGCCCTTGAGGCGGATGTAGGCCGCCTTTTCGAGGAGGACGGCCGGGTCGTCGTAGGACCAGAACTCGTTGCCGTCGTAGAGCCAGAGGGTGCCGGTGAGCAGGTCGCGGTAGCGCTTGCCGGGCTTGTTGACCAGGTCCTTGTAGTCTTCGGTGCCGGGCGCCCACTTGCCGGGCGCGGGGCCGGTGGCGGGCTTCCAGAGGCCGTTGCCCCCTGCGGTCACGCCGGTCCAGCCCTGGCCGTACGCGGGGATGCCCACCACGATCTTGCGCTTGGGGGCGCCGCGGGAGATGTAGTCGCGGACGGTCTGGTCCACGCTGTACTTGACCGGGTTCGGGTCTTTCCTGTCGGTGAACAGGTTGCCGTTGTGGCCGGTCTGGGGCTCCCAGGTGCCGTGCAGGTCGTACCCCTGGATGGTGGCGAAGTCGAGGTAGCTGAAGACCTTCTGGACCTCGAAGCCGGCGTCGATCTTCGCGGCGGCGGCCGGGAGGAAGGCGGTGAGCTCGTCGTTGCGGTCGTAGGCCTTCATCTGGCGGCGGAGCTCGGCCAGGAAGAGGGTGAAGTTCTGCTTGTCCTCGGGGCGGATCACGTTGCCGGCGTTGCCGTCGGAGCCGGGCCACTCCCAGTCGAGGTCGATGCCGTCGAAGACGCCCGCGCCCGCGCCGGGGGCCGAGCCGGGCAGGTTGCCCTTGAGCCACAGGTCGATGCAGGAGGCGGCCAGCTTGGAGCGCCCAGCGGGGGTGAGGACGGCATCGGAGAAGTACGCGGAGCCGGTCCAGCCGCCCAGCGAGATCAGGACCTTGAGCTTCGGATACTTGGCCTTCAGCTTCTTGAGCTGGTTCATGTTGCCCTGCAGCACGCCGGTGCCGTCGTCGGCGACACCGTCCACGCTCTGCTCGGCGGGCACGCCGCGCTGCCAGTCGGCCCACGGGTCGGCCGAGTAGCAGTCACCTTGCTGGTTGACGAAGCCGAACGCGTAGTTGATGTGGGTGAGCTTGGCGGCGGCGCCGCTGGTGTCCACGTCCTTGACGTGGAAGTTCCGTCCGTAGATGCCCCACTGGATGAAGTAGGCCACCCGCTTGAACTGGGAATCGTGCGTACGCGTCTGCGCCTGCGCCGGGGGTGCGAGCGCCACCCCTAAGAGGCCGGCGACGGCGGCGGCGAGCAGAGGGCGAAGAAGTCTCGTCACAGGTGTCTCCGCTGGTGAAAGGAGAAACTTATAGGAAAGTTTCCTTTAAGTTTCTGGGATCATAGAATCCCCTGACCGCCGCGTCAATGACGCTCAGTGGTCTGAGCAGGGAGGCGGGCGCGGCAGACTGGGGGAATGCCTTCCGTGCTGCCTGATGGCGACCCCGTGCCGGAATCCGGCGAGCTGCCGGGCGGCGCGCTCGCGACGCTCGGGGAGCGGCCGTTCGGGTTCTACGTGCACATCCCGTTCTGCGTGACCCGCTGCGGGTACTGCGACTTCAACACCTACACGGCCGCCGAACTGGGGCCGGGCGCGTCCCACCAGGACTACGCGGACACCGCGATCGACGAGGTACGGCTGGCGCGGCGCGTGCTCGGCGACACCGCGCTTCCGGTGCGGACCGTCTTCTTCGGCGGCGGCACGCCCACGCTGCTGGCCGCTGACGACCTTGTCCGGATATTGCGGGTGATCGACGCGGAGTTCGGGCTCGCGGCCGGGGCCGAGGTCACCACGGAGGCCAATCCGGAGTCGGTCGGGCCGCGTTCGCTGGAGACGCTGCGGGCGGGTGGGTTCACCCGGGTGAGCTTCGGGATGCAGAGCGCGCGGGAGCACGTGCTGCGGGTGCTCGACCGGCGGCACACGCCGGGGCGGGCGGCGCAAGCCGTACAGGAGGCCAAGGAGGCCGGGTTCGCGCACGTCAACCTGGATCTGATCTACAGCACGCCGGGGGAGAGCGACGACGACTGGCGGGCGTCGCTGGAGGCGGCGATCGAGGCCGGGCCCGATCATGTGTCCGCGTATTCGCTGATCGTCGAGGACGGGACCAAGCTGGCCGCCCGCATCCGCCGGGGCGAGCTGCCGATGCCCGACGACGACGTGGCCGCCGACCGCTACCTCATCGCCGACGAGCTGCTGTCCAAAGCCGGGTACGGCTGGTACGAGGTCTCCAACTGGGCGACCTCAGCAGCCGGGCAATGCCGGCACAACCTGCTCTACTGGACGGGCGGCGACTGGTGGGGCGTCGGCCCTGGCGCGCACAGCCACGTCGGCGGCACCCGCTGGTGGAACGTCAAACACCCCGCCGCGTACGCCTCCCGCCTGGCCGCCCGCAAATCCCCTGCCCACGCCCGCGAGATCCTCACAACCGACGACCGCGCGATCGAACGCGTCATGCTCGAACTCCGCCTGTCGTCCGGTTTCCCGCTCGCCGACTTCACTCCCCGAGTACGGCCCGCCCTGGCCCAGGCACTGGCAGACGGCCTGTTGGAGGTCGACGCCTTCAAAGCGGGCAAGGCCGTCCTCACCCTCCCCGGCCGCCTGCTGGCGGACGCCCTCATCCGCGACCTGACCTGACCGGGTCAGCTGACGAAGCGAATGATCGCCGGGTAGCGGAACGGCTGGCCCTTGCTGGCGGCTATCGAACCGGATACTCCGAGGACGATGTTGATGATCGCGATCGCGAGGAGGAGGAAGAAGCCGATCAGGACGATCATCAGGATGACGGACGCGATCGACGCGATGAGCAGCGTGAGGTGGAAGTTGAGCGCCTCCGCCGCGTGATCGCGAACGTAGGCCGATTCGTCCTTCCTGGTGGAGTAGATGATCAGCGGGCCGATGAACGTGGTCAGCAGGCCGAGCAGGTGGGCGAGCATGGCCATCGTCGTGTCGTCACTGCCTGGGCGGGGTCCGTACCGGCCGGGGACGTGTGGCGGACGCATCCCGTATCCACCTGGATATCCAGGAACGCCGTATCTGGGTCCGGGAGGCCCGACATGTCCGGCAGGCGGGTAACCGGGCGGCGGGAAGCCAGGAGGCGGGTAATTGGGCGGCGGGTAGGCAGAAGGTGGGTAGGCCTGCGCCGGGTAACCGGAATGTGGGTGTCCGGGCGGCGGGCCGTACTGGGGCGGAGAAGGAGATTTGCTGGGGCGGTGGCCGCTTGGCTGGGTGGGCGGTTCGGGGCGCGACGGTGGCTGCCAGGGGCGCTCGAACGGCTCGTCCGAGGGGTTTCCGGGAGATTCGGCCATAGGGTCCTCCAGGGATTCGAACTAGAGCAAATGGGAGAACCCGGAGCGGTGATCTTTAAGGTAGCCCGTCTTCATCATGGACCGTGACGAAGTCAATTAATTCTTCCACGCGGGCCAGCAACTCCGGCTCCAAATCCGCATATGTCGACACCCGTCCAAGAATGTGACGCCAGGCTTCCGCCGGATCGCGCCGCCAGCCGAGAGCGGCGATGACGCCTTCCTTCCACGGCACCCCACGCGGCACGACCGGCCAGGCCGCGATCCCGGCCACGGACGGCTTGATCGCCTGCCAGATGTCCACATACGGATGCCCCACGACCAGCACGTCGGCCCCCGCGACCTGAGCGGCGATGCGGCTCTCCTTGGACCCCGGCACCAGATGATCGACCAGAACCCCGAGCCGCCGCCCGGGCTCCGGGCCGAACTCCGCGACGATCTCCGGCAGGTGGTCGACCCCTTCCAGGTATTCGACCACCACCCCCTCCACCCGCAGGTCGTGCCCCCAGATCTTCTCGACCAGCGAGGCGTCGTGCACGCCCTCGACGTAGATCCGGCTCTCCCGCGCGACCCGGGCCCGCAGCCCCTCGACCGCGATCGACCCGGACGCGCTGCGCCGCGGGCCGGACGAGGAGCCGGACGGCCGCACCAGCGTCACCGGCTTGCCGTCCAGCAGGAACGCGGCGGGGGCGAGCGGAAAGAGCCGCCGCCGCCCGTGCCGGTCCTCCAGCGTGACGGCCTCCTTGTCGCAGGCCACCACGGCCCCGCAGAACCCCCCGTCCGCGTCCTCGACGACCAGGTCGAGTTCTGCGGGGATCTGCGGGATCTTGCCCCGCAGTGGCCGTCGCCAGTCTTCGGAGAGCACGTCCCGCTCGTACATGCCGAGAAAACTAGTACATCGACTGCCGCTTGCGGGCGCCGCTGCGCTTGACCAGCACCACGATGGTCACCACCACCGCGAACAGGAACCCGAGGATGGGCAGCGCGAGCATCGCCAAGCCGCCGCCCACGGTCGCGGCGGCCTCCCCGGAGGCCAGTTCCTTGCCGACGCCGAACTTGACGCCCTCGCCGACGCAGTTGACCTGGTACTGCCCGGCGGCCGGAACGCCCACCTTGAAGAGCAGTTCCCAATTGTCGCCATTCACCGTCAAATTTTGTGAAACGGTCGGCTGGGTCAGGGTTGGCTTCTGGCTGGGGTCGGCGCCCTGCACCTGGCACTCGACATCGGTGGCCTGGTTGGCGGCGGCCCAGATCGCGGGCTTGTCGGCCGGGTTGAGCTGGACCGTGACGGTCTCTCCGCTGGAGAGGGTCGTCGTCGGCGCGGCGTCGTTGATAGTGGAGAAGATGGATCCGGCGAATCCGGCGATACCCACGACGAGTAAGACCAGGAACAGGACCCAGGAGAGCACGATCCACAGCACTCGGGGCCGGATCGGGGGCCGCGGGGCGGCATACGGGGGCGGCGGAGCGCCGTACTGGCCGTAGTTCTGCTGGCCGTAATTTTGACTGTAGGGAGAACTCATAACACCAAAGTGTGGGGGTTCCCACTTGTGGGACGTTTGCAGTCGACTTGGTCTTCTTGCCCGGCTGCTGTTATCGCACCCTGGAGGCGCTGGCCGTACACTTGGCACTCGGGACAATCGAGTGCCAGGGGAGGTGAGCACGTGGTTGACGACCGGAAGCTGGCGGTGCTACGCGCCATCGTCGAGGACTATGTGTCCACCAACGAGCCGGTGGGCTCCAAGGCGCTGGCCGATCGCCACAACCTGGGTGTCTCGCCCGCCACCATCCGTAACGATATGGCCGCTCTGGAGGAGCAAGGCTACATTCACCAGCCGCACACGAGCGCCGGGCGGGTGCCCACCGACAAGGGCTATCGGCTGTTCGTGGACCGGCTGTCCCAGGTGAAACCGCTGACCGGGGCCGAGCGCCGGGCGATCGAGACGTTCCTGGCCGGCGCCATCGACCTGGACGAGATCGTGACCCGCACCGTGCGGCTGCTGGCGCAGCTCACCAGGCAGGTCGCGGTGGTGCAGTATCCGTCGCTGACCAGGTCCACGGTCCGGCATGTGGAGATCGTTCCGCTGGCCGACCGCCGGGTCATGCTGGTGCTGATCACCAACACCGGCCGGGTCGAGCAGCGGGTGGTCGACCTGCCCGACGCGATCGGCGACGATCGGGTGGCCCACCTGCGAGCGGTGCTGAACGCCTCGCTGGACGGCTGCGGCCTGTCCAACGTGCCGGACAGGGTGGCCGACCTGCCCGACCGGCTGTCGGCGGAGGACCGCCCCGTCGCGGTCACGCTGCTGTCGGTCATCCTGGAAACACTGGTCGAGCGGCATGAAGAGAAGATCGTCTTCGCCGGGGCGGCCAACCTCGCGGCGGCCGACTTCAGCGTGGGCCTCCGCGACGTGCTGGAGGCTTTGGAGGAACAGGTCGTGCTGATGCGCCTGCTGGGCGAGACCGGCGACCTGTCCGAGCTGACCGTCCGGATCGGCTCGGAGAATCCGTACACGGGGCTGCGCGGCACATCGTTCGTCGCCGCGGGATACGGTGCGGGCGACAAGGAACTGGCCCGGCTCGGAGTGCTGGGCCCGACGCGAATGGACTATCCGGTGACGATGGGTGCGGTGCGCGCCGTGGCGCGTTATGTCGGCCAGATCCTGGCGGGGTCATAAGTGGCCAAGGACTATTACGCGACCCTCGGGGTGCGCCGGGACGCCAGCCAGGACGAGATCAAGAAAGCCTACCGGCGGCTGGCGCGCGAGCTCCATCCGGACGTCAACCCCGATCCGCAGACGCAGGAGCGGTTCAAGGAGATCACGCAGGCCTACGAGGTCCTGTCGGATCCGCAGAAGCGCCAGATGCACGATCTGGGCGGCGACCCGTTCGGCGGCGGCGGTGGCGCGGGCGCCGGCGGCTTCGGCCAGGGCTTCCCCTTCAGCGACATCATGGACGCCTTTTTCGGTACGGCGTCCGCCTCCCGCGGCCCCCGGTCCCGGGCCCGCCGCGGGCGCAACGCCACCATCCGGGTCGAACTGGACCTGGCCGAGTCGGGCTTCGGCACCACCCGCGAGCTGGTGGTCGACACCGCCGTGCTCTGCGAGGTCTGCCAGGGCTCCGGCGCGGCCGCCGGAACCCATCCCGACACGTGCGACATGTGCCATGGCCGGGGTGAGGTCTCGCAGGTGACACGCTCGTTCCTGGGCCAGGTCATGACCTCGCGGCCGTGCCCCCAGTGCGGCGGGTATGGCAGCGTGATCCGGCATCCGTGCCAGGAGTGCTCGGGCGACGGGCGCGTTCGCACCCGCCGTACGATCAAGGTCAGGATCCCGGCGGGCGTGGAGGACGGCACCCACATCCAGCTGGCCGGGGAAGGCGAGATCGGGCCGGGCGGCGGGCCGCCCGGAGACCTGTTCCTGGAGATCGTCGAGCGGCCGCACGCCATCTTCGAGCGGCGCGGCGACGACCTGCACTGCACGGTGCAGATCCCGATGACCGCCGCCGCCCTGGGCACCTCGCTCAGCATGGAGACCCTGGACGGCACCGAGGAGATCGACGTCCGCCCGGGCACCCAGTCCGGCCAGGTCATCCCGCTGTACGGCCGGGGCGTGCAGCGCCTCAACGAGACCGGCCGCGGCGACCTGCTGATCCACGTCAACGTGGAGACGCCGCTCAAACTCGACGCCCAGCAGGAGGAGCTGCTCCGGGAGCTGTCCCGGCTGCGCAACGAGGAACGCCCGCCCGGCAAGTTCACCCCCGGCCAGCAGGGCTTCTTCTCCCGCCTGAAGGACGCGTTCAACGGCCGCTGAGACACGATGCGGGGGTGATGGTCATGACTGTGCCCGTGTTCCTGCACGACCTGGGTGCCCGCTCGCGCATCCTGCTCGACGGCCCGGAAGGGCGGCATGCCGCGTCGGTACGGCGCCTGCGCGCGGGCGAACGCGTCGACCTGACCGATGGCGCGGGCGCCGTGGCCGAATGTGTGGTCGCGGAGGCGCGCAAGGACGCCCTCGATCTGGACGTCCTGCGCCGCTACGACGTGCCCGCGCCCGAGCCGCGGCTGGTCGTCGTGCAGGGCCTGCCCAAGGGCGACCGGGGCGAGCTGGCGGTGGAGACGATGACCGAGGCCGGGGTGGACGAGATCGTCCCGTGGGCGGCCGGGCGTTGTGTCACCCAGTGGAAGGGTGAGCGCGGGGAGAAAACACTGGCGCGGTGGCGTTCGACCGCGCGGGAGGCCGCCAAGCAGGCGCGTCGCTTTCATCTGCCGGAGATCGCTGACCAGGCGAGCACCACCCGGGTCGCCGCCTTGCTCGCGGACGCCGCCCTAGCCGTCGTCCTGCACGAGGAGGCGGCGGAGCCGTTGAGCCGCGTGGATCTGCCGGAGAAGGGCGACATCGTTCTTGTGGTCGGCCCGGAGGGCGGCATCACCGACGACGAAATCGCGAAATTTCGGGCGGCGGGTGCGACGCCGGCCCTGCTCGGCCCCACAGTGTTGCGCACCTCGACGGCAGGCGTCGCCGCAGCAGCCGTCCTCCTGGCCCGAACCGGGCGCTGGTAACAGCCCGTCCTCGTCGAGGACGGCCCAGAGGCGTGTCGAGGACGGCCCAGAAGCGTCGAGAGGGAGCCTCGAAGAGGGCCGGAAGGGGAAGCCCGGGAGGGGAAACTCGGAGCGGCGCCGGGGGCAGCGTGCGTGCCGCCCCCGGAGTGAGCCGTTCCGGATTAAGTCCGGACTTATGTGGCCTGTGGGCCGGGCCGGATCTGACTTATGTGGTAGAGGCCAGACCTGAGGCCGACTCTGTGGCGGGACCGCTGCTGACCAGCGGGGTGGGTGTGGTCGAGCACCCGTCCCCCGAACAGCCGCTCGGCGTCGGGCTCGGCGACGGTGTGGGCGTCTCCGACGGGCTCGGCTTCGGGCTGGGGGTGTTCGGCGCGGGCGTCTCGTCCGGCGGGCAGTCCTCGTCGTTGGTGGGCTCGGGCTCCACGACAGTGGGCGTCGTGGTCGGGGAGGCGCACGGGTCGGGTGTGGCGGCCGCGGGCGTCGGGGACGGGGGAGCGGTCGCGGTGGACTGCGCGGGAACCTCGCCCGGGACGCTGGGCGTCGCCGGGAGAATGGTAAGGGGAGCCGTCGGCGGTGGCGGCGGTGGCTGGTTGGTGGCGCCGATCTCGGGTACCTGGCCCGATTCGTTGCCGGTGGTCAGGTTGGTCTCCACCTGCTCGCGAAGGCCGGGGACGACCATGACGACGGTGCCCGCCACCAGGGCGGCGGCGGCCACCGAGGCGCCGATCCGCCACCAGAAGATGTTGCGCAGACCGTTGAAGCCACGGTTCTCGATGCGCTGCCTGATGATGTTCAGGCCTTCCGGAGACGGCACGACCGAGTCCGCCTCCGCGCGCATTGCACGGCGGAGCAGATCGCCGTACTCGTCGGGGGGGATGGTCATGAGAACTTCTCCAGTACCTGCCGTAGTGCGGCCATGCCGCGCGCCGTGTGACTCTTCACCGCACCCTTGCTGATGCCCATCGCGCTGGCGATGTCGGCCTCGGAGAGATCGCCGTAGTAACGCAGCACCAAGGCCTCACGCTGCCGGGTGGGCAGGCCGCGTAACGCCTCGATGACCGCGGTGCGTTCGAGCTCGCCGATCGCGCCGTTCTCCGCGCTCGGCGCGTCCGGCAAGCCCTTGGGGGCGTACTTCTCGACGACGGCGCGATGACGCAGCACGGAGCGCGATCGGTTGACGACCGACTGGCGCAGGTAAGCGAGTGCCTTGTCGGGGTCGCGCAGTCTGCGCCAGGCGCCATGAAGGGCGACGAACGCGTCCTGGACGACCTCCTCGGCGCTGGCCACATCGCGGACCAGCAACACTGCGAGACGCACAAGTGACCGATAGTGCGCGCTATAGAGCGCCGTTACGGCCATGTCGGCATCCCACCCGACGGGCACCGCTCCCAGCGACCTTTCGGCCACGAGGGTCTCGGTGGTCACATCAGTAGGACGCTCGTCCTTGCCCGAGGGTTTACGCTCTTCCGAATCTTTAGGGGGCATGGCCCAGTTGTGTCCTCGCCCGACACGGGGGTTTAGTTGACGGTGCAGTGTCGCACATAAACCCTATCCGGGCGGATCTTCCCGCGGGACCATCACGGGATTACCGATTGGCAACGCTAGGCTTCCGGCTGTGAGTGATTGCCTGTTCTGCACGATAGTGGCCGGGGGGATTCCCGCCACGGTCGTCCATGAGACCCCGACCACGCTGGCCTTCCGGGACATCAATCCGCACGCGCCGGTGCACGTTCTGGTCATCCCCAAAGAGCACCTCGAGGACGCGGAGGCGCTCGCCCAAGCTGGTCTGGCCAACGACGTGCTCCTCGCCGCGGCGGCGGTCGCCGCCCAGGAGGGCATCGTCGAATCCGGATATCGTGTCATTTTCAACACCGGCCCGGACGCCGGGCGGACGGTCTTCCACGCGCACGCGCACGTGCTCGGCGGCACCGGTCTCAGCCTGCGCCTCGGCTAGCATTGGTGAGAAATTAGGGAGGCGAGCAGGCCGCAACGGCCGCCCATGTCCGAGACGCGAGAAACACCGAAGACCCACGCGAAAGTGGTCATCCCCGATGAGCACGCGATGATCAGCATTCTGGGCTCGCGAGACGAGCTGCTGAGAGTCATCGAGAAGTCGTTCAGGGCCGACATCCACGTGCGGGGCAACGAAATCACCATCACCGGGCCGCCAGACGAGAGCGGCGTGGTCGTCCGCCTCTTCGAGGAGCTCGTGGAGCTGGCCAAGTCCGGCGCCGAACTCACCCCCGACTCCGTCGAACGCAGCATCGCCATGCTCCGGATGAGCTCCGGCAAGCCCGCCGAGGTGCTGTCGATGGACATCATCTCCTCGCGTGGGCGTACGATCCGGCCGAAGACCGTGAACCAGAAGCGGTATGTGGACATGATCGACCGGCACACGATCGTGTTCGGGATCGGTCCCGCCGGCACGGGCAAGACCTATCTGGCGATGGCCAAGGCCGTGAAGGCGCTGCAGGAGAAGAAGGTCAACCGGATCATCCTGACCCGGCCCGCCGTGGAGGCGGGCGAGCGGCTCGGGTTCCTGCCGGGCACGCTGTACGAGAAGATCGATCCGTACCTGCGGCCGCTGTATGACGCGTTGCACGACATGCTCGACCCCGACTCGATCCCGCGGCTGATGGCGGCGGGGACGATCGAGGTGGCGCCGCTGGCTTATATGCGTGGTAGGACCCTTAATGATGCATTCATCATTCTGGATGAGGCGCAGAACACCTCGCCGGAGCAGATGAAGATGTTCCTCACCCGGCTGGGGTTCAACTCCAAGATCGTGGTGACCGGTGATGTGACCCAGATCGATCTTCCCGGCGGGCAGGACAGCGGCCTGAAGGTGGTCCAGGGTATCCTCGATGGCATCTCCGACATCCACTTCAGCCGGTTGACCAGCGCCGACGTGGTCCGCCACAAGCTGGTCAGCGAGATCGTGGACGCCTACGGCAAGTATGACGCGGCGATCGCCTCCGACCCGCGCGCGACCGGCAACCGTTCCAGGAGCCGTCGATGAGCATCGAGGTCGCCAACGAGTCCGGCACCGAGATCGACGAGGGCACCCTGGTCGCCCTCGCCGGGCACGTGCTGGGCCGGATGGGCATCAACCCGCTCGCCGAACTGTCCATCCTGGTGGTGGACGAGGCGGCGATGACCGCCCTGCACGAGCAGTGGATGGGCGAGCCCGGCCCGACTGACGTGCTGGCCTTCCCCATGGACGAGCTGCGCCCGCATCAGGCCAGGTCGGAGGAGACCTCGCCGGATCCGGCGCTGCTCGGCGACGTCGTGCTCTGCCCCGTCGTGGCCGCCAAGCAGGCCGCCGAGGCCGGGCACAGCGCGCAGGCCGAGCTGGAGATGCTCTGCACCCATGGCATCCTGCATCTATTGGGCTACGATCACGCCGAGCCCGAGGAGCACGCCGAGATGTTCGGCCTCCAGGGCGAGTTGCTCGAATCGTGGCGGGAGGTGCGCCCGAAGCCGTGACTAACGGCTGGTTGTTCTCGGCCGTCGCGCTCATCGTGACCGGCGGCCTGCTCGCGAGCGCGGAGACCGCGCTCACGCGGATCTCGCGCGTGCGCGCCGAGGAGTTCGTCAAGGACGGCCGTCGGGGGGCGGTGCGGCTGCAGGCGATCGTGGCCGATCCGCCGCGCTACCTGAACCTGCTCCTGCTGCTGCGGCTCAGCTGCGAACTGGCCGCCACCGTGATCGCGACCCTGCTGTTCATCGACTGGCTCGGCGACACCGGCCAGGCGTACGCGGTGGCCGCCGCCGTCATGATCCTGGTCAGCTACGTGATCGTCGGCGTCTCGCCGCGCACTCTCGGCCGCCAGCACGCCGAACCGGTCGCGCTGGCCAGCGCCCCCATCGTGTACGGCTTGACGCGCATCTTCGGCCCCCTGCCGAAGCTGCTGATCCTGCTGGGGAACGCCGTCACGCCCGGCAAGGGCTTCCGCGAGGGCCCGTTCACCTCCGAGGCCGAGCTGCGCGACCTGGTCGACCTGGCCGAGGAACGCCGCGTCATCGAACCGGACGAGCGGGAAATGATCCACTCGGTCTTCGAGCTGGGCGACACCCTGGTCCGCGAGGTCATGGTCCCGCGCACCGACATGGTCTTCATCGAACGCAACAAGACCCTGTCCCAGGCGCTGTCCTTGGCGCTCCGGAGCGGATTCTCCCGCGTGCCCGTAACCGGCGAGAACGAGGACGACGTCATCGGCATCGCCTACCTCAAGGACATCGTCCTGCGCATGCAGGACACCGGCGAGACCGACATCCGCATCGAGGAGCTGATGCGCCCCGCCACCTACGTCCCCGAGAGCAAGCCGATCGACGAGCTCCTGCGCGAGATGCAGGCCCGCCAGATCCACCTGGCCATCGTCATCGACGAGTACGGCGGCACCGCGGGCCTGGTCACCATCGAAGACGTGATCGAGGAGATCGTCGGAGAGATCGCCGACGAGTACGACCACGAGGCCCCCCGCGTCGAGTGGCTCTCCGAAGGCGCCGCCCGCGTCACCGCCCGCCTCTCCGTTGACGAACTAGCCGAAATGTTCGACACCGACATCGAAGTCGAAGACGTCGACACCGTCGGCGGCCTCCTCGCTCACGCCCTCGGCCGCGTCCCCATCGCCGGCTCAGAAGCCTCCGTGAAAGGCCTCCGCCTAACGGCCGAAAACCTCGCCGGCCGCCGCAACCGCATCAGCACCGTCGTCGTCCGCCGAATGACTGACGAATCCGTCATCATCTCCGGTTGAACGGGTACGCGCGCCGGGATCCGCGCCGACCGCGGGTGACCCGGCGCTGGTCGAACGGCTGGTGCAGAACCTCCTGGAGAACGCGATCCGGCACAACCTGCGGGACGGCCTGACGTTTCAAGAACGCTGGTGATGTGGTGACAGGTCAGGAGTGGGTCGCGGTGGTGAGGCGAGGGGTCAACTGGAGTTTGAGGGATATCTCGCGTTCGGGGGCGTCGGGGTTGCGGAGGCGGTCGAGGAGGAGTTCGACCGCCGCCTTTCCGGATTCGTGGAGGGGCTGGCGGATCGAGGTGAGGTCGAGGCTGGTGGCCAGCTCGCTGTCGTCGAAGCCCATCAGGCCCAGGTCGTGCGGCACGCGGATGCCCCGGGACCGGATCTCGCGCAGGACACGGGCGGCGAGGGTGTCGCTGTGGGCGAACAGCGCCGCGGGCGGCCGGAGCAGCCGGGGCATCACCCCGTGGGTGGAGGTATCGGGGTCGGCGTGCAGGTCGATCAGTGCGATGTTCTGCGGGTGCAGGAGCTTGCCGAGTTCCTCCAGACGCTCGCGGAAACCCTGGAGCCGTTTCTCCGACGGCGAGCGGTAGCGGTGCGAGCGCTGGGCCTCGCCGACGAACCCGAAACTCTCGTAACCCCGCTCCACCAGGTGGTCGGCGGCCAGGCGTCCCCCGGCGACGTTGTCGATGCGCACCGAGTCGAAGTGATCGTGCCGGCCTTCGACCAGCACGATCGCCATCGGGGACTCGCGCAGCCGGTCGGCGACGGCCTGTTCCATCGGCACCCCCATGACGATCAGGCCGTCCAGCCGTCCGCCCGACCTGGGCAGGCTGCTGAGCAGCGGTGAGGCCGCGCCGACCCACCGGTGGTCGAACAGCACGATCTCCGTGGGGTGGTCGCGCGCCGCCGCGAACACCCCGTTGAGCCTGGCGTAGAACGACGGATAGGAGCTGAACGGCGCCAGCACCCCGATCCGGCCGACGCCGCGCCGGGCGCGGGCGACCGCCTCGGTCTTGGGTTCGAAGCCGAGCGCGTCGGCAGCCTCGTACACCCGGGTGCGCATGGCCTGGCTGACCCGCGTTGGCGAGTTCATCGCCAGCGAGACGGTGGAGATGCTGACTCCCGCCCGCGCGGCGACATCGTAGATCGTTATTCTCCGCGACACTTCGGGGGGCCTCCAGGCATTCGCTTCAGCCAATCTCGACCGCTCCAAGACTAAGCATCGAAGTGCTTCGACAGAAGCAGTTGACAGTTTCGTTTCAGTGGCATTTCACTGAGGTCTCCGCCCCACGGCTCGCCCATAAGGAGCCAGAGTGACCCTCCACCGAATCCAATGCGCCCTGCCACCCTTTGTCTCCGCAGGCCTTGCCGCCGTACTCATCACCGCATGCGGTGCCGCCGTGCCCCGGCAGGCACCGTCCAGCGCCGCCGCCGGGGTCGTCGACGCGGCGCACACCGCTGCCACGGCGGCTGCGGAAGGCAAGCGGCTCGGGGGGACCGTCAGCATCCTCGGCGTGCTGAGTGGGCCCTACCTGACGGCGTACCTCAGCACTTTCAAGCCGTTCGAGGACGCCACCGGAATCACGATCAAATATGAGGGCACGCAGGACCTCACCGCGGTCCTGCAGACGAGGATCGCCGGGGGCAACCCGCCCGACGTCGTGTCCAATCCCAGCGCGGGCCAGGTCCACACGCTCGCCACTCAGGGCAAACTGGTCGCCCTCGACGGAATCGTGGACGTTCCGACCGTCAAGAAGGACTTCCCGGCCGGGCTGGTCGAGCTCGGCTCGGCGGGCGGCAAGCTCTACGCCCTGCCCGGCACCTCCGCCGTCGCGGGCCTGGTCTGGTACGACCCCAAGTCGTACAAGGGCCCCACCTCCGGCACCCTGGCCGACCTCGACGCCTGGGTCAAGCAATCCGCCGCCGCCGGCCATACCCCCTGGTGCATCGGGTTGGAGTCCGGGCCTACCAGCGGTTGGCCGGGCGCGATCTGGATCCAGCAGTTCATGCTCCAGCAGGCCGGCGTCGACGCTTACAACCAGTGGTGGCAGGGCAGGCTTGCCTGGACCTCGCCCCAGGTCCGCGCCGCGTTCGCCGCGTTCGGCGCGTACGCGACCGACGCGAAACTGGTCAGCGGTGGGTCGAAGGCCGTGCTGACCGCCAACTTCGCCAAGAGCCCCGTCGGCCTCTTCAGTCGCCCGCCCGCCTGCTACCTGCACGTACAGAACGACTGGCTCGGCAACTCGATGGCCCAGACCGTGCCGAACGTCCAGCCCATCACCGACATCGACTTCTTCCCCTTCCCCGGCACGACCGCCGGCAGGCCCCCAGCGCTGGTGACCTCCGGCGAGATGTTCGGGGCGCTGCGGGACACCCCGCAGACCCGGGCGCTGATGCGGTACGTCGCCTCCCCTGCGTTCAGCTCGCTGATCGCGGGCACCGGCCAGTGGATCGGCCCCAACAAGCGGACGACTCCGGCGGACTACACCTCGGTCCTGTCCCGCAAGGCCGCGAGCCTGTACGCCTCCGCCGACACCGTGGTCTACGGCGCGCAGGATGGCATGCCCGCCCCCATGTCCGACGCCTTCCACAAGAGCGTCGTCGCCTACGTCCAGGATCCGGCGAGCCTGGACCAGCTGCTCACGCGGCTCGACCAGGTCCAGCAGACCGCGTACTGACGGAGCGCCCGATGCATCTGACGGGAACCTCGGCGCTGGTCCTGGCCTGCGGCTGCGTGCTGGGGACGCCGGTCCTGCTGTACGCCTGGCTGTGGAGCGCCGGGCGGATCAGCGCGGCCCTGCCGCGCCGGGCCGGCCGGGTGGTCCAGCTCGCGGCCTGGCTCGGCCCGGCGCTGGCCCTGCTCGGGGTGTACCTGCTGTGGCCGCTGGTCTCGACGGTGATCCTGAGCTTCCAGGACGCGGCGGGGAAGCGGTGGGCCGGGGCGGACAACTTCCGCTACCTGGCGGGCGACCCCGACGTGCGCTCCGCGCTGGCCAACAATGCCCTCTGGCTGGTCGTGCTCGTCACCGCCTGCGTGGTCGTCGGGCTGGTGGTGGCACTGCTCGGCAACCAGGTCAGGTACGAAGCGGCGGCAAAAGTCGCAGTGATCGCGCCGCTGAGCATATCGTTCGTGTCCGGCGCCGTCATTTGGCGGTCCATGTACGACTACGCGCCGCCGGGGCTGCCGCAGACCGGCACCCTCAATGCGGTGCTGACCTCGCTCGTCCAGGCCGAGCCCGTGGCCTGGCTGATCGACGAACGGGCCAACAACCCCGCGCTGATCACCGTCGGGGTGTGGATGACGGCGGGGTTCGCCACGGTCATCCTGTCCGCCGCGGTGAAAGGCATCCCCGCCGAGCTGTACGAGGCCGCGCGAGTAGACGGGGCGACGTGGCGGCAGGAACTGCGCCACATCACCCTGCCGCAGCTGCGGCCTGCGCTGCTCGTCGTGTCGGTCATGGTGGCCATTGCCGCGCTGAAGGCCTTCGACATCGTCTACGTCATGACCAACGGGAGTTACCAGACCAATGTCATCGCCAATGTTCTGTACCAGCAATTGTTCGTGAACCAGGACTACGGGAAAGCCAGCGCCATCGCCCTTCTCCTGATCGTCCTGGCATCGCCGGTCATCGCGGTCAATCACCGTTCCCAGCGCGCCGGGGAGGAGAGGTGACGGCTGTGAAAGCCGCTCCCCGGCACACCCCGCCCCGCGTCCCCGGCGTCCACCGCGCGGAACCGCCCGCCCTGCGACGCCTCCGGCGGGTTCCCTCGCACGTCACGCTCCTGCTCGTCTGCGGGCTGTGGGCGGTGCCCGTCCTCGGGCTGTTCGTCAACTCCTTCCGCACGGCGTACGACGTCGCCGGCAGCGGCTGGTGGCACGCGTTCACCGACGGGGGCGCGCTCACGTTCGAGAACTACCGGCAGGTCCTGACGGCGAATCACCTCGGGGACGCGTTCCTCAACAGCCTGCTCGTCACCTTTCCCGCCGTCACGGTGCTCATGTGCGTCGGATCCGTCGCGGCGTTCGCGCTGGCGCGGATCAGCTTCCCGGGCAGGGCCGCCGTCACGGCGGTGATCCTCGCCCTGGCCGTCGTCCCCATCCAGGTGACCCTCGCTCCAGTGCTGCGCCTGTACAACAGCGCCCACCTCGCCGGGACCTTCGCCGGGGTGTGGCTTGTCCACGTCGGCCTGGCGCTGCCGTTCGCGATCTACCTGCTGCGGAGTTTCTTCGCGGCGCTGCCGCGCGACCTGTTCGAGGCGAGCGAGCTGGACGGGGCCACGATGCTGGAGATGTTCCTCCGGATCGCGATCCCGCTGGCCCGGCCCGCGCTGGCGTCGGTCGCGATCTTCCAGGTCATCTGGATCTGGAACGACCTGCTCGTCGCCCTGATCTTCCTCGGTGGCGACCCCACCGTCGCCCCGCTGACGGTCTCGATCGCCAACCTGGTCAACACCTCCACCGGTCAGGGCGCCGAACTGCTCACGGCGGCGGCGTTCATATCGATGTCCCTGCCGATGCTCATCTTCGTCTTCCTCCAACGGTTCTTCGTGCGGGGACTCCTCGCCGGCGCCCTGAAATGAGAGCCCTCATGCCCCTCGACCCCGAGGTCCTCGACTTCCTGCGCAGCAACCCGGCCACGGACATCGGCCATCTCGACACGGCACGGCAGCGCCACTACAAGCAGCTGATGATCGACCTCAACTTTCTGCGCTTCGGACTGCCGGGCCCGGAGGTGCACGAGATCGCCGACCATGCCGTGCCGACGCCGGGCGGACAGGTCACCGCCCGTCTCTACCGCCCCCGGTCCGGCGGGCCGCTGCCCGCGCACCTCACCCTGCACGGAGGCGGCTGGTGGCAGGGGTCGATCGACGACCTCGTCAACGACGCCCTGTGCCGCCGGCGCTGCGAGGAAGCCGGTGTCGTGGTGGTCTCGCTGAACTACCGGCTGGCCCCAGAACACCCTTTTCCCGCGGCTTTGGACGACGCGTACGCCGCTCTGCGGTGGCTGCGTTCCGAGGCGGGCCCGCTGGGCCTCGACGCCGCGAACCTCTCCGTCGGCGGCTCCTCCGCCGGAGCCAACGTGGCCGCCGCGCTCGCCCTGAAGGTCAGGGACGGCGGCGAACCGCCCCTCACGATGCAACTCCTGGAAGTGCCGTTCCTCGACCTGACCCTGGAGACCGCCCGCCGCGCCTCCACGGCCCCGGACGCGCCGAGCCTCCTCCCCGACCTGGTCCTGGCCGTCGAGCACTACCTGCCCGACCCGGCGATCGCCCTGGACCCGTACGCGTCGCCCGCCCTGGCGCCGGACCTGGCCGGGCTGCCCCCCACGATTGTCCTCACCGCCGAGCACGACCCCCTGCACGAGGAGGGCGAGCAGTACGCCAAGCGCGTCATCGCCGACGGCGGCCTGGCCACCGCCGAGCGCTACCCCGGCGCGCTCCATGGCACAGGTCTGCTCCTCACCAGAACATGGTCCCCTGCCAGACACTGGCAGGACACCGTCATCGACTGGCTCCGCACCGCCCACTGGGACCCTGCCACCTTCCGGCACCGCCTTCTCACCTGAGATCGTCGTTTGATTCGGCCGGCTTCGGCGCGGCGTCACAGGGAGGAGCGGCGCATCCTCTACGAGACCGCTGCCCGGGCGGCGGAGATCGGCCCACGTCCCCCGTGGCACGTGCCAACGGGTCCTCGTGCCATCGGGTCAGCGCCAGCGGACGGGGATGACGCGGCGAGGTTGGCCTGGGTGGGTTGACTCGTCGAAGAGGAGCCATTCGGTGATGTCGATGTGGAACACGCGTTCGCCCGGGGCCAGGTGGACCGGGTCGGGGGAGTCGGTCTCCGTGGCGGTGCCGGTGAAGGTGGTGCCCTGGCCGTGCGGGGTGAGGATGGTGCCGGCGGCGCGGGGGTCGTGGCGGAGGTTGCGGGCGTGCATGCGATCCACGTGGGCGACGAAGTGCAGGCGGTCGGGGGCGAACGTGGCATGGTAGGTGAGCGTGCACAGGGTGGGGGAGCCGTCGGGGGCCAGGGTGGCCAACTGCATGACCCGGGACGTGGAGACATGTTCTATGAGAAGCCGCCGATTGAGCGCGTGTTCGCTGATCACACGATCAGGGTGGCGGGGGCTGGTTGGAACGCTCTTGCAGACGATCCCGGCAAATGCCGCAAGCGTTCTTTAAGCGGATTGCAAGCACCGTGGTGCATCTTCTACTCAAGGCGCTCGGGAGGGGTTCGGAGCGCTGAAGGGGTCAACCGGGGCGCCGGGAGGGGTTCGCGGCGCACCGGCCGATCCTTGGGGGGAAACATCGATTAGAGGGCTCTCGTGAAAACGGGGGCCCTCTAATGTTTTCCAGGGCGCGATGCCGCCCAAGACCACGAGCCGCTCGCCGTTCACGCCGATGCCGCTCCTCGACGCACCGGCGCCGAGAGCGCACACCTCCACCCCCCTCTTGGTGATGTTTACCGGGTTCCCGGGGGTTGCTGGAGATTGCCATTTGGGTGAGGGGGAAGGAAGGCCGTCGGCGGGGTGATTTCGAGCCCGTCGGGGGGATCGTGGCGGGGGAGCCGGTATGCGGATCGTTGGGCTTGCTGTTGCCTGTTGTCTGGGTGTGGCGGGGTGTGGTGGGGGGTCGGGTCCGCAGGCGAATCCGCGGAGCACGCCGCAGACGGCACGGTTGCAGGCGCTGCTGGGGCGGGTGCCGGACATGCCGGACGGGTTCTCGGATCGGGCCAGGGATCAGTGGCGGCCGCCGTTCACGCCGGTGAACGGGAGCTGCCAGACGCTTTTCGCGCTCATCGGGGGGCGTCCGCCCAAGGAGGATCTGACCGCGGCGACGGCGGTGACCTATCAGGGGGTCGGGGTCGGGTCGATGGCGGCGGTGAGCCTGGCGGTGTACCAGGGGGATTCGTCGCAGCGGCAGCTCGACGCGATGCGGGAGGCCATGGCGGGCTGCGCGACCGCCGACGACACCACGCCGGGCGCGAGTAACCGGCTGACCGCGTCCGCGCTGTCGATGAACGAGGACGGCTGGGTCACGGGGCGGTTGAAGGGGCGGGTGGGCGGATATCCGTACGAGATGCATCTGGTGATCGCGCGGCAGGGGCGTACCCTCGTGGGGTTGCTGAACGCCGGGGTGCGCGATCCGGACGTCAAGCGGACCGAAGAGCTCGGCCGTTTGCTGATGGCCAAGGTCGGTACCCTTGACCTGTGACGCTGGACGCTGAAGATACCAAGATTATTACCCTGGCCCGGTCGGCCCGTGCCCGGAGCGGTTCCGCCGAAGGGGCGGCCGTGCGGGACGAGACCGGGCGCACGTATGCGGCGACCGACGTCGACCTGCCCTCGCTCAAGCTGTCGGCCGTGCAGGTGGCGGTGGCGATGGCGGTCTCCAGCGGCGCCGAGTCGCTGGAGGCGGCGGCCCTGGTGACCGAGGCCGAGGATCCTTCCCCCGACGATGTCGCGGTGATCGAGGACATGGGCAACACGATCCTCTACCTGGCCGGTCCCGACGGGGTGCTGAAAGGCAGATATGTCTGACTTCCGGGCCGGGTTCGCGGCGTTCGTCGGACGGCCCAACGTCGGCAAGTCCACCCTGATGAACGCCCTGGTGGGCACCAAGGTGGCGATCACCTCCTCCAAGCCGCAGACCACCCGCCGCGTGATCAGGGGCATCGTGCACCGGCCGGACGCGCAGCTGGTCATCGTGGACACCCCAGGCCTGCACCGGCCGCGCACCCTGCTCGGGGAGCGCCTGGACAGCCTGGTGCTGTCCACGCTGAGCGAGGTCGACGTGCTCGGCTTCTGCGTCCCGGCCAACGAGCAGATCGGCAAGGGCGATCGGTTCATCGCCGAGAAGCTGGCCGCGGTGAAGAAGACCCCGGTCATCGCCGTGGTCACCAAGTGCGACCTGGCGACCCGCGAACAGATCGCCAAGCAGCTGCTGGCCGTCTCCGCGATCGCCGAGTTCGCCGAGATCATCCCGGTCTCGGCCGTGGGCGACGACCAGCTGGACGTGCTGGCCGACCTGCTCATCGAGCGCCTGCCGGAGTCCCCGCCGCTGTACGCGGGCGGCGAGCTGACCGACGAGCCCGAGCAGGTCCTGGTCGCCGAGCTCATCCGCGAGGCGGCCCTGGAAGGAGTACGGGACGAGCTGCCGCACTCGATCGCCGTGGTCGTGGAGGAGATGGGCCCGCGCGAGGGCCGCGAGGATCTGCTCGACATCTACGCGTTCATGTACGTCGAACGCCCCACCCAGAAGGCCATCGTGATCGGTCCCGGCGGCGCCCGCCTGAAGGACGTCGGGACCCGGGCCCGCCACCAGATCGAAGCCCTGCTCGGCAGCCGCGTCTACCTCGACCTGCGGATCAAGGTGGCCAAGGACTGGCAGCGCGATCCCAAGCAGCTGCGCCGCCTGGGTTTCTACGACTGAGTGGGCCGTCGCCTGATGAGGGCGGCGCAGGCGAAGCCCGCGACCACGATGGAGGCCAGCAGGGCGGCGAACCAGCCGTACAGGATCGTGGGGTGCACGTTCAGCACGCCCGAGATGCCGAAGCTGAGGCGGCTGGCGAGGGTGTGCGGGTCGGTGAGGAACATCGCCAGGGAGAAGGCCGCCACCGCGCCGGGCAGGATGGCCAGGCCGGTGAACAGCCAGCCCCGGGACATGCCGAGGATGCCCAGCGTCGAGGCGGTCAGGCCGGAACCCACGACGAACCAGCCCGCGCCGTCCTCGGTGCCGTGCACGGCGTAGGTGAAGTCGGTGTGCAGCAGGCCGAACTCGGCGGTCAGGCCGGCCCACGGGAGCACGCCCGTGACGGCGAGGGCCAGTCCGGCGACGACGACGCCGAGGGCGGGGATCAGGCTCGGTTGGGGTGCGTCTGCCACGTTTCCCACCCTACGGGAGAGTCTTGTCGGCGAGCCGCTCTCCCCATTCGAGGCGGCGCCGGAGTTCCACCGTGTCGGGCGCGAGCGCGGACACCAGCGTGCCAGGACCGGCGAGCGGGAGCACCGCGCAGCCGTCGGCCAGATGGCGTTCCCTGGGTAGGTCGCCGGTCAGCAGGGTGCTGCCGGCGCAGTGGGCCGTGCCGAAGACCGCGGGGCTGTCGTGGGTGGCGGGGTCGCCGATGACGAGCTCCTGGCGGAGCAGCGGGACGCCGCCGACGGTGGCGTCGAGGCGGGTGTGGCAGCGCCCGGACGGCTCGCCGTGCCGGCCGAAGACGAGTTCCTCGCGCCAGAAGACGCTGGCGTCCGGGGCGAGTTCCAGCCGGACCTGGACGCGGAGGTCGCAGCCGTCGGCCAGGACGATGGGTTCGGGGGAGTAGTGCAGGGACGCGCCGGAGCCGACCCGCGCGGTCACGGTCAGCAGGGAACGGCCGGGCAGCGCGAGGGTGCTCGCCACCGAGAACACCGACAGCGAGGTGAGGGGAGCGACGTCGATGGTGAGATCGAGGTGGTCGCCGCCGAGCGGACCCGCCGCCGTGGAGACCAGGTGCACGACGCCCGGGCCGGTCTGACGCAACGTCAGGGGCGGGTCGGAGCGCAGGGTCTCCAACCGGGTGCCGCCGTCATGCTCGGTGCGGATGACCGCCCGGGCGTGCAGCCCGGGCGGGTCAGACCGTGTGCGCGTGCTGGTGCTGCCAGGTGTCGACGATGCCGACCACCCATTCGGCGACCGAATGGGCACCCTTGTCCTCCCTGATCGAGGTGAAAAGAACGGGTTTGCCGTCCCGCACCTTGGCCGCGTCGCGGGACATCACGGTGAGGTCCGCGCCGACCATCGGCGCCAGATCGGTCTTGTTGACCACGAGCAGGTCGGCCGCGGTGACGCCCGGCCCGCCCTTGCGGGGCACCTTGTCGCCGCCGGACACGTCCAGCACGAAGATCTGCCGGTCGGCCAGGCCGCGGCTGAAGGTCGCGGTCAGATTGTCGCCGCCGCTCTCCACGATCACCAGATCGAGCGGCCCGAACCGCTCCTCCAGCGTCTCGACCGCGTCGATGTTGGCGGCGATGTCGTCCCGGATCGCCGTGTGCGGGCAACATCCGGTCTGCACCGCGAGAATGCGGTCGGCGTCGATGACGCCCGCGCGGCGCAGGAAGTCGGCGTCCTCGGTCGTGTAGATGTCGTTGGTCACCACACCGAGCCGCAGCGACGGCCCCAGGCTGCGGCACAGCGCCGCCACCAGGGCGGTCTTGCCGCTGCCGACCGGGCCGCCGATGCCCAGGCGCAGCGCCCGGCCGTGCCCGTCCGGTGCGTGGTGGTGATCCTCATGGTTAGCTGACAAAGAGCCTTACCTCCGTACGTAGGTGCTGTTCAGCCAGCAGATCGAGAGCGGGGGCGGCATGAGCGGGCAGGTCCGACCAGTCGTCGGCCTGGATGACGCAAGCCTCGTGGGCCGCGTCGTTGAGTGCGGGAGCGAGATCGGCGAGCAGCCGGTGCACGAGCACCGGGTCGAGCCCGAGCAACCGGACCGCCGCCGTCGCCGGAGCGGTCACCGAGGTGTAGGCCGCGGCCAGCGCCGCCTGGCGCGGCTCACACCCCGCCGCCGCCGCGGCCGCACCGAGCGCGACGGGGTGATGAGCCCCATCCGGTACGGCCTGCGCCAGCGTTTCCAGCGATTCGGACGGCCAGATCCGGCGCGTGGTCCTGACCAGCAGCCGGCCCTGGGTCCGGCTGGCCTCCCGTTGCGCGGGAGAGGAGATCCGGGCGTCGGCCTCGGCGTCCAGCCGCTGCCAGCGCCCCGGTTGGGGGTTGGATCCGACCTCGCACGCGGCCGCGGCCAGGGCCGCGGTGACCACTCCGGCCGTGGCGAGCCGGCCACGGAGGAACCGCGCCAGGTCCTCCGGGCCGGTGATCGCCCCGACGCGTACGGCCTCCTCCGCGCCGCCCGAGTGGGCGTGGCCGCCCGCGGGCAGCCGGGAGTCGGCCAGCAGGAGCATGGCCATATCGCCGTGCATCCAGATCCTTTCCGTTAGAACAGGAAGTACCGCTGAGCCATGGGCAGTTCTTCGGCGGGAGCCGGTTCGATCAGCTCGCCGTCGATCCGGACGTCGAACGTGTCCGGCCGGATGTCGATGTCGGGCAGGGCGTCGTTGAGGCGCATCGCGTCCTTGCCGCGCGAGCGCACGTCGGCGACCGGGACCAGCCGCCGGTTGACGTTCAGGCGCTCGGCGAGGCCGTCCTCGATCGCCAGGGGGGCCACGAAGTGCACGGAGGTGGCGGCGGGGGTCACGCCGTACGCGCCGAACATCGGGCGGGGCAGCACCGGCTGCGGGGTCGGGATGGAGGCGTTGGCGTCGCCCATCTGCGCGTACGCGATGACCCCGCCCTTCACTACGAGGTCGGGCTTGACCCCGAAGAAGGCCGGGCTCCACAGCACCAGATCGGCGAGCTTGCCGGGTTCGACCGAGCCGACCTCCCCGTCCAACCCATGCGCGATAGCCGGATTTATCGTGTATTTCGCGACATATCGGCGAGCGCGGAGGTTGTCGGCCGGATCCGAGCCCGGTAGCGCGCCCCGGCGTTTCTTCATCACATGCGCGGTCTGCCAGGTCCTGATGATCGTCTCACCGACCCGGCCCATCGCCTGCGAGTCGGAGCCGATCATCGAGATCGCGCCCAGGTCGTGGAGCACGTCCTCCGCCGCCATGGTGGTCGGCCGGATCCGCGACTCCGCAAAGGCCAGATCCTCCGGGATCGACGGGTTCAGGTGATGGCACACCATGAGCATGTCGAGATGCTCGTGGTGGGTGTTGATCGTGTGCGGCCGGGTCGGGTTGGTCGAGGAGGGCAGCACGTTGTGGTGCGCGGCCACCTTGATGATGTCCGGCGCGTGCCCGCCGCCCGCCCCCTCGGTGTGATACGCGTGGATCATCCGGCCGCCGATGGCCGCCAGCGTGGACTCCACGAAGCCGGCCTCGTTGAGCGTGTCGGTGTGGATGGCCACCTGCACGCCGGTCGCGTCGCAGACCGCCAGGCAGGCGTCGATCGCGGCGGGGGTGGTGCCCCAGTCCTCGTGCAGCTTGAAGCCGGACGCCCCGGCGCGCAGTTGCTCGCGCAGGCCTTCCTCGCTGACCGTGTTGCCCTTGCCGAGCAGGGCCACGTTGACCGGCATGGCGTCCATGGATTCCAGGATGCGCGCGAGATACCACACGCCGGTCACGGTGGTCGCCTTGGTGCCCTCGGCCGGTCCGGTGCCGCCGCCGATGATCGTGGTCACTCCTGCGGAGAGCGCTTCGTCGACGATCTGCGGGCAGATCAGGTGCACGTGCGAGTCGACCGCGCCAGCGGTGATGATCTTGCCGTTCCCGGCCAGGATCTCGGTCGAAGGGCCGATCACGAGGTCGGGGTGTACCCCGTCCATGGTGTCTGGGTTGCCCGCCTTGCCAAGGGCGACGATCCGGCCGTCCCTGATGCCGATATCGGCTTTTATCACGCCCCAGTGGTCGAGGATGACCGCGCCGGTGATGACCAGGTCGGGGGCGCCCTCGGCGCGAGTCGTCCGCGCCTGGCCCATCGACTCGCGGATCACCTTGCCCCCGCCGAACACCGCCTCGTCACCGGCGCCCGAGGGACCCATCGAACGATCCTCGGTCACTTCAATCAACAGATCAGTATCGGCCAGCCGAATCTTATCGCCCGTCGTAGGGCCATAAAGGGCGATATATCGGGCGCGGTCGAGGCTATTCATCGAGAGGCCCTGCCCATTCCAAACGAAGGCCGGGAACAATCCTGTTTCCGGCCAGTGGCACCAATGTCACATCACGCTCAATACCCGGCTCAAACCGGATCGCGGTCCCCGCCGGAACGTCCAGCCGGGTGCCCCACGCGGCGTCCCGATCGAACTCCAGCCCCGGATTCGCGGCCGCGAAATGGTAGTGCGAACCCACCTGAATCGGCCGGTCGGCCGTATTCACCACCCGGACCGTCACCCGCTCCCGCCCCGGGTTCAGCTCCACCGGCTCCTCGCCGGGCACGATCTCGCCGGGGACGCTCATGAGATCGGGTGGTGCACGGTGACGAGCTTGGTGCCATCCGGGAAGGTGGCCTCGATCTGCACCGACTCCAGCATCTCCGGCACTCCCTCCATCACGTCCTGGCGGCGGAGCACCTTGCGTCCCGCGTCCATCAATTCGGCCACCGTACGCCCGTCCCGCGCGCCCTCCAGCAGATAGGAGGCGATCAACGCGGTGGCTTCCGGATGATTGAGCCGAAGACCCCGGCCCATACGATCGCGAGCCACGCCGGCCGCGACATGAATGAGAAGGCGTTCCTGCTCGTGTGGAGTGAGCCGCATGACGGGACGATAGGTACGCGCCGTTTCCCCGGTGTTACAGAGATATTTCAGCCATGAGTCCTTTCACCCCACCGGCACCGGGGCGAACAAGGGACTTCCGTGAAATCCCGGTAATGCGCATTTAACCTAGCGGAACTTATCGCGAAATGTCGCTCGATCACCTTGTCGGCAGATGGGTCGGTGCGGGGGCCGTATCGGCAAGGAGGAAGTAATTGCGGAATTCAACCTGGCGTGCCGGAGCCGTAGCCGCGGCTCTGGTCACCGCAATCGCCGCCTGTGGCGGAGATCCGGCGACGACCGAGGGAACGGCTTCCGGAGGTGGCGGCGACACCATCAAGGTGGGCCTCCTGCACTCCCTCAGCGGCACGATGGCGATCAGCGAGGTCACCGTCAGGGACGCCGAACTGCTGGCGATCGAAGAGATCAACAAGGCCGGCGGCGTGCTCGGCAAGCAACTCGAACCCGTCGTGGAGGACGGCGCTTCCGACTGGCCCACCTTCGCGGAGAAGGCCAACAAGCTGATCGCGCAGGACAAGGTGGCCACCGTGTTCGGCGGCTGGACCTCCGCCTCCCGCAAGGCGATGCTCCCGGTCTTCGAAAAGCGCAAGGCGCTGCTGTGGTATCCGGTGCAGTACGAGGGGCTGGAAAGCTCGCCGTACATCTTCTACACCGGCGCGACCACGAACCAGCAGATCATCCCCGGCCTTGACTATCTCAAGGAACAGGGCAAGAAGAAGATATTCCTGGTCGGCAGCGACTATGTCTTCCCGCGCACCGCGAACAAAATCATCAAGGCGTACGCGGCGGCCAACGGAATGGAGATCCTTGGCGAGGAATACACCCCGCTCGGCCACACCGAATACTCCACGCTGACCAACAAGGTGGTGCAGGCCAAGCCGGACGCGGTGTTCAACACGCTGAACGGCGACAGCAACGTGGCCTTCTTCAAGCAGCTGAAGAGCGCCGGCGTCACCGCCGAGTCCATGCCGGTCCTGTCGGTGAGCGTCGCCGAGGAGGAAGTCACCGGCATCGGCGTCGACAACATCGTCGGCCACCCGGTGGCGTGGAACTACTACCAGACCACCGAGACCGCGGCCAACACCAAGTTCGTCGAGGCCTTCAAGGCCAAGTACGGCGCGACCAAGGTCACCTCCGACCCGATGGAGGCCGGCTACAACGCGGTCTACCTGTGGGCCGAAGCCGCCAAGAAGGCCGGCACGGTCGAGGTGGAAGCGCTCAAGAAGGCGGCCGGCGGCATCGCGCTGGAGCGCCCCGAGGGCCTGGTCACGATCGACGGCGAGACCCAGCACATGTACAAGACCGCCCGGATCGGCATCATCCAGCCGGACGGACTGATCAAGGAAGTCTGGAACTCGGGTGAGCCGATCAAGCCCGACCCCTACCTGAAGACGTACCCGTGGGCAGGAGGCCTGGCCTCCTAGCCGTCCCTCAAACGGGCTCCGGAGCCGCCACTACCTGCGGAAATTACCGCAGGCGGCTCCGGAGCCGAGGCACATATCGGGAAATTTATGGAAGGGGCATGGTGGAGGGATTCCTCAACCAGCTGCCGATCGGATTGTCGATCGGCGCGGTCCTATTGCTCATCGCGCTCGGGCTGACGTTCACGTTCGGGCAGATGGGCGTGATCAACATGGCCCATGGCGAGTTCATCATGGCGGGGGCGTACACGGCCTTCCTGCTGCAGGACTTCGCCGGGCGCAGCGCGGTGCTGGTGGCGCTGCCGGTCGCGTTCGTGGTGGCCGGACTGATGGGGCTGCTGCTGGAACGCCTCGCGATCCGGCACTTCTATGGACGGCCGCTGGACACGCTGCTGCTCACCTGGGGCGTCAGCCTGGTGCTCCAGCAGGTGGCGCGGGACCTGTTCGGCGCGCCGAACGTGCAGGTGCTGTCGCCGACCTGGCTGCAGGGGGCGATCGGGCCGATGCCGTACAACCGGCTGTTCATCCTGGCCCTGGCCGTCGGCAGCGTGGTCGCCATCTGGCTCTACATGAACCGCAGCGCGCAGGGCCGCCGCATGCAGGCGGTCATGCAGAACCGGCAGCTGGCCGCGACCAGCGGCATCAACACCGGCCGCGTCGACCAGCGCACGTTCTTCATCGGCTCCGGGCTCGCCGGTATCGCCGGGGTGGCGCTGACCCTGATCGGCCCGGTCGGGCCGACGCTCGGCACCTACTACATCGTGGACGCGTTCCTGGTCGTCGTCGCGGGCGGGCTCGGCCAGCTGCGCGGCGCGGTCATCGCGGCGGCGGCGCTCGGCCTGCTCAACTCCTACGCCGAGTTCTGGACCAACGCCAGCCTGGCCAAGGTCATCGTGTTCGCGGCCATCATCGCGTTCCTCCAGTTCCGTCCGCAGGGCCTGTTCGTCCTCCGTTCAAGGGCACTCACATGACCGCAGTCCTGGAGAAGCCGACCCGGCAACTCACGCCCAAGGAGCCGCGCCAGTGGAAGGGCCCGGCCGTGTTCGTCGCGGTCGCGATCATCGCGCTGGTGGTCATGCCGCTGGTGCTGGAACCCTTCCGGCTTGGCCTGCTGGCCAAATACCTCTGCTATGCCATCGTCGCGCTCGGGATCGGCCTGGCCTGGGGGCAGGGCGGCATGCTCACCCTCGGCCAGGGCGTCTTCTTCGGCCTGGGCGGCTACGCGATGGGCATGTATCTGAAGCTCAACGACGCCGGCGGGGACCTGCCCGACTTCATGGTGTGGAGCGGGGTCGAGGACCTGCCCGCGCTCTGGGCGCCGTTCGGCAATCCGGTGTTCGCGCTGGCCATGGTGGTGGTCGTGCCGCTGGTCGTGGCGGTGCTGCTGGGCACGCTGGTGTTCCGGCAACGCGTGCGCGGGGCGTACTTCGCGATTCTCACCCAGGCGCTGGCGGCCGCGATGGTGATCCTTCTAGTCGGCCAGCAAGGGCTGACCGGAGGGACCAACGGGCTGACCAACTTCTTCGACTTCTTCGGCAACGACGTGGCGGCCGAGTCCACGCAGCGCGGGCTCTACCTGACGGTGGCGATCGTGCTGGGCGTGCTCTACCTGGCGGCCTGGCAGCTGGTACGCAGCCGGTTCGGGCGGCTGCTGCTGGCCGTGCGGGACGGGGAGGACCGGGTGCGGTTCCTCGGCTACAACCCCGCCACCGTGAAAACGATCACGTTCGCCATCTCGGCGGTGATGGCGGGCATCGCCGGAGCGCTGTTCGTGCCCGTCGTCGGGATCATCTCGCCCGCGCTGCTCGGCGTGGTGCCCTCGCTCGAACTGGTGGTCGCGGTCGCCGTCGGCGGCCGGTTCGCGCTGGCCGGGGCGGTGCTCGGCGCGGTCGTCATGGGCTACGCCAAGACCTACTTCAGCGAGGAACTGCCGGACGCTTGGCTCTACCTGCAGGGCGCGCTGTTCATCCTGGTCATGACGCTCGCCCCGAAGGGCATCGTGGGCGTGGCCACGGCGCTGCGCGCCCGGGTGCGGAAGGAGGCGTCGGCATGACGGCGCTGCTGGAGGTCCGTGACCTCGCCGTGGTGTTCGACGGCTTCCGGGCCATCGACGGCGTGGACTTCACCGTGGACAGCGGCGAGCTGCGCTTCCTGATCGGCCCAAACGGCGCCGGGAAGACCACGCTCATCGACATCATCACCGGCCTCACCAAGCCGACCACCGGCACCGTCGTCTTCGACGGAAACTCGCTGGCGGGCAAGCGCGAGCACGAACGGGTCCGGCTCGGCATCGGCCGCACCTTCCAGACCTCGGTGGTGTTCGAGGACCTCACCGTGCTGGAGAACCTCGACCTGGCGGCCTCGTTCCGCCGCCCGCTCTGGTCGCTGCTGCGGCGGCGCAAGGGCGTGATCGCCGCCGTCGAGCAGGCCCTGGAGACCACCGGCCTGGCCGACCTGGCGCCCCGCAAGGCGGGCGTGCTCTCGCACGGCCAGCGCCAGTGGCTGGAGATCGGCATGCTCATCGCGCAGGGCCCGCGCCTGCTCCTGCTGGACGAGCCGGTGGCCGGCATGTCCTCCGAAGAACGCGCCCGCACCGGCGAGCTCCTCACCTCCATCGCCAAGGACCACACGGTCATCGTGATCGAGCACGACATGGAGTTCCTCCGCAGGTACGCCTCCCAGGTGACCGTCCTGCACGAAGGCAAGGTCCTGATCGAGGGCTCGGTGGACGAGGTCCGCGCCGACCCCCGCGTCCAGGAGGTCTACCTGGGCCGCGCCCGCGAGGAGGCCGCACACGATGCCGTCACGTGACCTCCTTCACGCCCGTCATGGGAAGGCAGCACACAATGTTGTCAGTTGACCGCCTGGAATCCGGATACGGCCGCGCCCGCGTCTTGTTCGGCGTCTCCCTCGAGGTGGCCCCCGGCCAGCTCGTCTGCGTGATGGGCCGCAACGGCGTCGGCAAGACCACCCTCCTCAACACGCTGATGGGCGTGCTCCCCACCACGGCCGGCACCGTCACCTTCGCCGACCGCGACATCACCAAGCTCAAACCCCACGAGCGGGTACGGCTAGGCCTCGGCTACGTCCCCCAGGGCCACGAAACCTTCCCCCAACTCACCGTCCACGCCAACCTCCAGGTCACCCTGGACGCCTCCGGCAACCCTCCATCCGCCCTCGACGAGGCCCTGGACGTCTTCCCTCGCCTGAAACCCCTCCTCAAACGCCGCGCGGGCTTCCTCTCCGGCGGCCAGCAACAACAACTCGCCATCGCCCGCGCCCTCGTCACCCAACCCAAACTCCTCATCCTCGACGAGCCCACCGAAGGCATCCAGCCCTCGATCATCATCGAGATCGAGGAGGCGATCGAGCAGCTACACGCCTCCGGCATCGCCATCCTCCTGGTCGAGCAGTACCTCGACCTCGCCATGCGCCTGGCCGACCGCTATGTCATCCTCGACGCCGGCCGCGTCGTCCACGCGGGCACGGCCGCCGACCTCCAGGGCGAGGAAGCCCGCCGCCTCCTGGCCGTGTAGACGATCGATCCCCGGGACCGAGGCGGGACCGCCCGGGTCATCCCGGCCCCAGCGCGGCACGGCCTCGCTCGTGGACAGCCGAGGAGGGACGCCGATGGGCGTCCCTCCTCTTCAAGCGGACGACGTGATGTAGGAGTCAGGGGAGCGGCTGCTGCACTGCGGGACTGGCCCCTCGTGACCTGGTGAGGGCGGTGTTCACGTCCCGGCAATGCTGGCGGAGGCCAGCAGCGACTCATGATTGAGCCGCCGTTGACCTTCACGATGCTCGGCCAGGTCCAGTACCTGAACGCTTCGTGGTTGGTGAGAACCGAGTGACCTTTTGGGCGTGGGTGATCTGCCCGCCCAGGACCTCGATGACTGGCTTGATCGCTTGCGTGGGATCGATAGCGGCCCGGCAGGTGAACACGTCGATGTGGGCGAGTCGGTGTTCGGGCCAGGTAGATACGGTGATGTGGGACTCGGCGAGGATGAGCACGCAGGTTGCGCCGTGGGGTTGGAAGGGCTCGATGACCTGGGTGCGGATGGTGCAGCCGAGGAGTTCAGCGGTCGCGCGCATGGCGCTCATGATCTGTTCGGCTGGGGTGTCGCTGTGCTTGCATTCGGTGACGTCGAAGACGGCGTGGATCATCGCGGTGTCTCGTCTCATGCGGTGCGGAGTTGCTCGGAGGGGCGTCCGGCTTCCAGTAGCGCGGTGATGTAGTCGACGGTGTAGGTGCGGTGCAGACGGCGGGGTTCGCCGGCCCACCGGGTTACTTCGGCCCAGATGAGATCGAGGATCTGTTCGCCGTGCTGAGCGAGTAGGACGTCGAGGTTGAGGAACAGTTCCGGCAAGTTGGCATACGTGCCGCGGGCGACGTAGAGGGTCTTGGAGAGTTTGCCGCCGGTCCGGTCGGTGATGAGCGGGGTGAAGATCGACACTGGCCAGTGGGTGGGCGGGATGCCGAGGTGAGCGAGAGCGGGGGCCAGAACGTGGGCGTGCCAGGCTCCGCCCCAGTCAGCGCCGTCGACGGAGACCGAGCAGGCGTCATAGAGGTCGCGTTCGGCGGCGAGCAGGTAGCCCTTCTGGACGGATCGGACAGGGGTGTTGGCGTCGTACCAGCCTCCGCCGTCGATGTGGACCAGTTCGGCGTAGGGGCCATGCCGGGGGCAGCGGCTGTCGAGCCGGATCGCGCCCGATAGAGCTGTGATGCGCAGGTCCTTAGCGGATTTCTGCATGAGCCGGCAGGAGGGGCAGCGGGGCCGGATCCGGATGATCCCGTCGTGGGGGGCGACGATCGGCGCGAACGTCTCCAGGCGGGAGGCGATGTGGTGGAGGCACTCACGGACCGGACGCAGCCCTTGGTAGACGTTATAGGGCCGGAATTCGTAGGTGATGCCGGATCGGCGGTGTGCCCAGGTGAGCAGTTGCTCGAACCCGCCGACGCGTTCGGCGCGGTCCAGATGACCGGTGTCGATAAGGTCGCCGACGCTGCGGGTGTAGATCTCGCTGTCGATGGTGAGGTGTTCGGCGGGGGCGTTCTCCAGCGCGTCGAACACGATGCTCACAGGGAGGTCGAGGACCTCGCCAGTGCGCTGGGCGAAGGCGAACACGGTCAGCATGGTGACGACCGTCCCGAAGTGGGGGACGCCGTTGAGCTGGGCTGCGGTGGTGAGGCGGATGCGGGAGCGTCCTGCTGCGGCGGCTCTGATCAGGTCGGCGTTGTCGCCGGTCAGGTGGGTGATGCCGACGGGTGCGAAGATCAGTTGGTCGCTGGGGCTGGCCGAGATGGGGGTCACGTCTTCCTCCCAAGATAGATCCAGACCGAGTCGAAGTCGGGGTCGGCGGTGATGGGGACACGTGTGACCAGCAGCGGAGTCATACCAGTCTCGGCGCACGCGGCGGTATAGAGCTGCTGGGAGAGTTGGATGCGGCCGTGCTTGGCGGTGGCGTTCCAGTTCGCCCCGGCCGCCCAGCCACCTGCCGCGAGGGGCTCGTGGCATGCCTTCCAGCTCGTCAGGAACTGGGCATGGCTGGTGGCCAGACCGAGTAGACCGAACTGGGTGACCAGGTCGGCGCACCCAGCCCTTAGCGGTGTCGGGTAGCCGGCAAGGCAGTCAGCGATGATGGTGGCGGCCAGGCGGTCGCACCGCTGCGCGAAATCGTCCGCGTTCCGGCCGCAAAGCTTCAGGGCGGTCTGATAAGCGCCGCGGGGGCGGCGGGCGGCCGCGTAGTCGCGGAGCAGGGCCAGCCGGTGCGGGTCGAGGTCGACGGCGAACAGATGCCCGGCGTCCAGTGGAATGGACCACAGCAGCGATTCCGAGCCTGCGCCGAGATCCGCCCATGTCCTGGCGGGTGGGATCTGCTGCAGGACGGCCAGGATGTGTTCGGTGCCCAGACCGAAGATGAACTCGCCGCTGTAGTACCGCTCCCAGTACTGGTTGGCATCAGCGATCGTTGCCGGCCTCACAGCGAGTGCCCGGATGAACGGGCCGCGAGGAGTTCGTCCAGCCCGCCGGTGCCGGGATGGACGCTCACGTCGGTGAATCCGCTGCTCGCCAGTGCAGCCCGCAGCTCCGTGATATCCAGCAGCTGCAGGGTGACGTGATGCCGGTAGAGGAGTTCTCCGTTCTGGTGGAGTTCGAAGTCGATATCGACCAGGCCAGCGCCGTGGTGCTGGCGGCGACGGCGGACGAGTGGCTGTCCGGGCTGGTCGGCGAACTCTCGATCGGCGTACCAGGTCCCGTCGCTGAGGCCTGGATCGTAGAAGCCGCAGGCGCCGTCTTGCGCCGGGTTCAGCACTTGGACCAGCAGTATTCCCCCGGGCCGTAATGGGCGGGCGACCGCGGCGAGCAGTTCGGCTGGCGCGGTGTCGGCTGCGAGCTGGTTGAGGGCGGCATTGGGCATCACGACCAGGTCGAACGGGCCTACCCGCAGGGTGAGGTCCTGAATCGGCGAACAGACCAGACCCGGATCAGTTCTCAAGGTTCGTGCGTGGCGGCGGGCGGCCTCCAGCATGGCGGGGCAGGCATCGATCAAGACGACATCGGCTCCGGCGGCGGTGTAGGCGGGCAGGAAGTGTCCGGTTCCGCTGGGCATCTCCGCGACCTTCAGCCCTGGCCGCAGCAGGCCCGCCAGCGCTGCGGGCTGCAGGATGTGGCTGATCTCGGCGGCGTAGTGGCGGGCGCGCGCCCGATAGTCGCCGGTCACGGCCGCATCCCATAGATCTTGGCGTGCTGGATCAGCACCGGGTGCACCAGATGGCCTGCGCAGGCGATGCGGGCGGCCTCGATCGCTGCATCGGCTGCGCCGAGTAGCGCGACTTCGGCTAGCCTCACCAAGTACGGCATAGCGTTGGCCACGTAGGCCGCAGTCGCGGTGACCGGGACCAAGGCCGGAAAGACATCGATCTTCACGTGCAAGATCCCGGCGACCAGCCTGGGCGGCTCGCCCGGGGCTTGGACCGGCCCGGCGGTGGGCAGGTACCCAGACCCGTAGCCGCAGGTGGCATCAATGATCACCGCACCTGGTCGCATCACCGCCAGGTCAGCTTCGCCGATCATCGGTGGGGTGTCGTAGGTGGACACCAAGATTGCCCCGATCACCAGATCGGCGTCGCCGAGGCACCTCAGGAGGGTGTCGCGGCTGTTGACCAGTACTTCTATTCCCCCCGGTGCCCGCCGCAGGTAGTCGGTGCGTGATGTCTCCGCCCGGGTCAGCACGGTGACATCCGCGCCGAGCATGGCCGCTGTCTCAGCGGCGGCGGCACCGACGTTGCCGGAGCCGATGACCACGACGTTCGCCCGCTCCGCCCCATCGACCGCAGCCAGCAGCACACCCCGGCCAGCCGAGGTCTGCAGGGCGTGAGCTCCTGCGAGGACGGCCTGGACGCCCGCGATCCTCCCGCCCGGCTGACCGAGCGGGAAGCAGCCGTTTTCGATGACGAACTCATAGCTCCAGGCGGTCGCACCGCAGTCCTGGAGCGCGGTCAGCAACTCGGCGTCGCCTTCGGCATGAAACAAGGCAGCGATATGCTGCCCTGTCCGTAGCCGGAGCAGGTCGTCGGGGTCAGGTGATTTGTAGCGCAGGAGCAGTGGAGCTGACCACACCTGTTCCGCCTCGGCGAGGCGGACCCCGGCCGCGGCGTACTCTTCGTCTCCGATGAATACTCCTGCTCCGATTCCGGGTTCGGTGACGACACCGAACCCGGCCGCGATCAAGGATCGGGCCAGGGCAGGGGTCAGGACCGTGCGCCGTTCGATGCGGCTTTCACGGGGGAAGCCGATGGTGAGGTCGGCGGGAAGAGCGTCCATGACCGTTGTCCTCCACGGGCAGGTGATGGCCGATGCCGCCACCATCACCCGGCAGGAAGGCACCAGCCAGCGCATCGGCTGGCGTGCGCCTGTCGCCCGTTTGTCGACCAGTTGCCGACGGCAGAATCTTCGCCGCAGGTCAGGACAGGGTCAGGAGGGTGAGCAAGGCCTGGTGGTAGGTGGCCTGGACGGATGGGATGGATTTCAGGAGGATCTGCTCGTCGGTGCCGTGCAGTCCCTGGTACTCGACGCCGAACCCGGCGAGGGCGGGGATACCGAGCCCGGCCAGGTAGTTGCCGATGTTGGACGGCCCGGCGACCTTCGCCGTCGCCGCCAGCCCGGCGGCGTTGGCCGCATTGAGCAGTGCCGTGCGCAGCGGCGCCTGTTCGGGCAGCGCGAACGGCGGCCAGCGGGTGGTGACCTCCACGTGGGACGGTTGCGTTCCCGGCCAGGCCGCATCGACGTCGGCGGCGGCCGAGCGCAGCAACTCCAGGGCGGCCTGATCGTCCAGCGCGGGGGTAAGGCGGACATCAACGTTGAACGTGCACAGATCCGGGACGGTCGAGTATCCCTCGCCGCCGTTGATCGCGGTGACGGTGAGCTTGGCCGGCAGCGGGAAGGCCGGGCCGGACGGTCCCGGCAGCCGAGCCTCATGCAGGCGGGAGATAAGCGCGGTTGCCTTGGCGATCGCCGACGGGGTGGTCTTGCTCGCGCCCGAATGGCTCGCCACCCCATGGACATGCATCCGGGTACGCAAGACGCCACGCCCGCCGGTCACCACATGGTCCTTGCCGGGGTAGCCGATCATCACCCCGTCAACCCGGCCGACGTTCTCGCCTTCGAAGAAGGCTTTCGCGCCGCCGAAAGCGCCGGTGTGCTCGTCCACGTCGAACAGCAGCACGACACAACCCGGCCATTGGTCGGCCGTTTGCTGAAGCCGGGCGACGATGTGCGCGAAGATTGCCGCCCCGGCCTTGGAGTCCGAGGATCCGCGCCCGTGCAGCCATTCACCCGTGATCTCTCCCGAGGTCGGCGGGTAGGTCCAGGCGCTCTCATCCCCGAAAGGAGCGGTGTCCAAGCACGCGTCCAGAACGTAGCGGGGCCCCGGCCCCGCCCCGATGACCTCGCAAGCCAACGCGGCCGTCGTCCCGCCTGGCCCGGCCAGGCGCCGACAGGCAAGACCATGTTCGACCAACCAGGATTCCATATAGTCCAGCACCGGGTCATAGGGGTCGATGCCGCCGCGGCTGGGGATCCGCACCAGCTCACGGGTCAGCTTCACCACCCCGGCATGGTCATCACGAGCGGCCCGCAACGAGCCTGCGGCGTCGATGGCAGTGTTGCGCTTGCTCGTCATATCTGTGAACTCCATTCCCGCAGCACGTCCAGCGCGGTGACCTCCTCGATGGTCTCCACCCGGCGTGAAGCAGCGTAGGCCTGCCTGCCATGATCCAGCAGCCGTGCCGCCGGCGCCGCCCCGAGCACAACACCGGAGTCGAACGCCTCATGGGAGGTCAGCGACGGAATGGGGACGACCGCCATCTGTTCGTTCGCACAAAAGAATCGCTCAGGCGCTGTCGTGGTGTCCTCCACCAATCCCACATGCAGGGTCTTGACACCCAGACTCCGATCGTGTGGATCACGCAGCCTCAACAGCGCCAGCAGATGATCCTTGAGCACCTGGTGGTGGGGCGGGCCGAATAGCACACGGTAGTAGACCAGCGAAGGCCGCTCGGTCAGTACCGCCTCGATCGCCGCCAGGTAGATGGGGTCACGCGAGCGTGACCCCATCACCGCCAGGCATTCCCGGGCACCGGTGACGGTGGCCAGCATCGCCTTGTGCAGGTCGGCGTACCCGGCCAGCAGCCGGGGTGCGGCTCGATCCGTCAGCCCCTGGTCCTGGTGTGCGAACAGCACGTCCGGCGACTGCTCGTAGATGTCGCATAGTGTCGCGCGGTGCCCGATGCTGGTCGTGTGTCTTCCGAGTTCCCATCCGGACACCATGCTCGGAGTGACCCCGGAGTGGCCGCCGGGAGTACGCAGGTCGATCTCCTCGACCAGACGCTCCAGCGTCCAGTTCCGAACCAGCCTGGCCTGCCGCAACGGTGAGACCTGCTGCGCCGATCGAGACGGGCGGCGGGACATACCCGATCACCTTCCGGAGTCCGGCACACGGCGCCCTACAGCGCCGACATCACCGATGATGCACTGACATGCGGCGGATCGGGGTCTCGGCCGAGACCTTTTCACAGATCGCCAGCAGCCGCGGATGTTGATTGAGCCGGACATACCCCTGTGGCGGGTGAAAGGCGCCCAGTTCGTCGCGCAGTTCGGCTGCCGACAGGCCCGGATACTCGGCGACGTGCAGAATCGGGATCGCGAACGCGCGTTCCAGGTCCTGCACATACTCCAGCACGCTGGCCCCGTTCCCCGTCCGGGCCTGCTCCGCGATCGCCGCGATCTGCTGAGGGGCATCGACGACCGCCGGACCCAGGTCGATGACCGCCGCCAGCCGCGACACCGGCGCGTTCAGGTACACGAACCAGCGGGTGGACCGGCCTTCGAGGAAACGGCGGCGGAACTCGTGCCTCTTCAGCCCCCGCCAGATCAGCTCGTAGTACTCGGCGTGGAGCGCCATCAGCACCGGCTCGGGGACATCACCAGAACCCGCATCGCCGAACAGGCCCTCCTGCTGCGGGGCAACGCCTCCGATACCCATCACGCGCACCATCCTGCCCCTCCAGGCCCTCCCCTTGCCGAGATTCCCGCAGTTCAGCATCACCGATCAAGATGCCCGAACCCCGAAGGAAGTGAATCCTGGACCATCGATGGCCATACGCTAGTGGCCACCGCTCTCCACCTCGGCTCGGACGCCCCAAGCTCTGCCCCTACCTAGCTCGCCAAGAACCCGGCCAAAGACCCGGTCGAAGGACCGGCGAGCCCGCTCCTCACACGCGCTCGGCCCTTCACCTGTTCTCGCCGGACATTCGGACGACAGCCGCCTGGCCAAAGCAAGGACGAGATCACGATGACACCCTTCCAATTCTTCGGCCTTCTTGAGCTGCCCGGCGAGATGGCCGCGGTCCCCGCCGCCCGCACCCGGTCACCTTGCCGGAGGCGAGCCTTGAGCCGATCGCAAGTTTTTGGGCCGGTTGCCTGCCTTGGGGAGCGGTCATGACCTCCCGGCCGAGTACCGGGATCCGCGCGGAGCTCTGGCAGGCGGACGGGCCGGGCTGGGCCGTCAACCGCCCGGCGGGTTCAATTTCCGGTAAAGCTCGACGTTGTCCACGCATGGGGGCGTACGCGGGGGAATGGCCTGGGGTGTTGGAGGGCCTGATATGCCATGACGTCTCGAGAAAGGCCGCCCGCGTCGCCCAATCTTGAGGCGGGGCGGCCTCCTGAAGGAACCGTTGAGCGGGCGGCTGAGACAGCCAGTGCGACCGCCACGGAAGAGCAGCCGTTCGGTAAGCAGGGGCGGCCATTCGATCGGCGGTCGCCGTTCTCTGTGGGGATGATGGCTGCGGCGGGGGTGGCCACCACCTATGGGGTGATCCTGCTGCTGGGGGCGGTCAAGGACGTGCTGGTGCTCATCGGGCTGGGGTTGTTCATCGCGATCGGGCTCGATCCGGCCGCCAGCTGGCTGGTACGGCGGGGGTTGCCGCGCTGGGCAAGCGTGTTGATCATCGTCGTCGCGACGCTGGCACTGGTCGGGGGGTTCCTCGCGCTGGCCATTCCGGTGATCGTCAGCCAGGTGGGTCAGTTCGTCCACGAGGTGCCCGTCTATCTCCGGGAGGCCACGAGCCAGAACACGTTCATCGGGCGGCTCAACACCCGATTCAATCTGGCGCACGTCATTCAGGAGCTGGGTACGGGGAAGAGCGAGACCGCGCTGGTCGGCGGGCTTCTGGGCGCGGGCAAGGTGGTGGTGGGCGCGGCCGCCTCGACGGTGATCGTGCTGGTGCTGACCGTCTACTTCCTCGCCGACCTGCCCCGGATCAAGGGCTTCGCCTACCGCTGCATACCCAACTCCCGGCGCCCCCGCGCGATCCTCATCGGCGATGACATCCTGAACAAGGTCGGCTGGTTTGTCCTCGGCAACCTCGTCACCTCCCTGGTCGCCGGCGTCCTCACCTTCATCTGGCTGTTCCTCTTCAACGTCCCCTACGCGCTGCTCCTGTCCCTGTTCGTCGCGCTCATGGACCTGATCCCCGTCGTGGGCTCCACCATCGGCGGCGTCGTGATCTCCCTGGCGGCCCTGTCCATCTCCCTCCCCATCGCGCTGGCCACCGTCGGTTACGTCGTGGCGTACCGGCTCTTCGAGGACTATGTCCTGGTCCCGCGCGTCATGGGCAAAGCCGTCGAGGTCCCCGGAGTAGTCACCCTCATCGCCGTCACCCTCGGCGCCGCCCTGATGGGCATCCTCGGCGCCCTGTTCGCCATCCCCATCGCAGCGGCCCTACGCCTCATCCTGCGAGAGGTCGCGTTTCCCCGCCTCGACAACTCTTGAGGATTACCGCGTGAAGGATGCGATGGCAGGCAGCTCGATGCCTGGCTCAGGGACTGCCAGGTCAAGCTGAATATCTAGAGCGACAGCTGCCATTCGTTCCAGATGTCCAGGAGGCGGTAGCCGAGTTGTTCGTTGATGGCGATCATGTGGGTGTTGGTGATTGCGTTCCAGGTGATGATTTTGGTGGCGGTGGGTTGTTCGGCGTGGAACCAGGTGGTGTTGGCCTGTTTCATGATGAGGCCGAGGTGGTGGCCGCGGTGTTCGCGGAGGACGGCGGTGTCGGTTTGGCGGCCCCAGCCGTCGGGGGTGTGGTCGGTGATGATGCGGGTGAAGCCGACGGGGCGGCCGGTGGGGCGGTGGCGGGCGATCGTGGTGTAGGCGGTTTGCTGGCCTTTGGCCCAGCCTGCTTCGAATCTGCGGATGCGGGCGGCGGTCCAGCGCATGGGTTCGGTGTCCAGGCCGTCGGAGGGGGCGTCGTTCATGGCGTCCATCAGGGTGGCGGCGTCGTCGACGAGGTCGTCGGGGGCCGCGTCCTGCCAGCGGTCGAGGGTGTAGTCGGGGGAGAGGCTCGCTACCCCCTTCTCGTACGCAGTCCAGTCGACGGAGGTGAGGTCGAGGATGCGTCTGGCCTGGGCGGAGGCGGCCTCGAAGCCGTGTTTGCGGGTGAAGGCGCCGCCGGGGGAGTCGGGGCGGGCTTCGGCGAAGAGGATCTGGCGGTCGTGGGCTCGGGCGCGGGTGATGGCACGTTCGAGCAGGGCGGTGCCGATGCCTTGGCGGCGGTGGGCGGAGCTGACGTGGAAGATGCGTAACAGGGCCGCGTGGGTGTTGTCGGTGCCCGGGATGTGCACCGCGACTCCGCCGACGACCTGGCCGTCGAGGCGGGCGACGTAGGTTTCGCCGTATTCGGCCGTCCAGCCGTGTTCGGCCACCACGGCGAAGCGTGGAAAGGACGAGACGGGGCCGGGAGCCTCATCGGCGGCGGCGATGGCGTGGAACGCGTGCAGGCGGTCGCCGGGGTCGGCGTAGTCGAGACGCTCGATGTCCATGCGTCCAGCAAACCCTCTGGCCCGGGCTCCGAGCGACCGGATTTATCCGCTTATAGCGGTGAGGTCACCCGCACCCCAAGCAGCCGGACGGGGCGCGCGTTACTGGCGGTAGCCTTCGACCTCGGTCACCGAGCGGGTTTCCGCGTTGTCGGGGTTGTCGCCGACCTGGCGTTTGGCGCGGCGCTGGCGGAGCAGGTCCCAGCACTGGTCCAGGGACTCTTCCAGGGTCTTGATCCGGGAGCGTTCCTCGCTGCTGGAGACCTGGCCCGCGGCCAGCCGCTCGCGAAGCTCCCGCTCCTCCTCCACCAGTTCGCCGATCCTGGAGAGGATCTCGTTGTCCCGCATGTCCGTGCCTCCTTCTCGCTTTTCCGACACTCTACGTCCCGGAGATCACCACGCCAGTTACTGGTCTGGTTTGACAGATTTGAGAGTTTTGAGAGGTTGTCGGTGATGTTGCCGAAAGTGGGAGACGCAGCGGTGAGCCATACCCAAGCCGAGGTCGAGAGCCAGCCGGAGATGTGGACCAGGACCCTGGCTGTCCCGTACGCGGATCTGCCCCGAGCCGGGCTGAACGTGCTCGGGGTCGGCTGCGGGACCTCGTTCTACATCCTCGACGCGTACGCGCGACGCCGGCAGAGCCTGGGCCGGGGGCGGACCAGGGCAACGATCGCCACCGAGTTCGCCGACGAGGATCCGTACGACATGGCGATCCTGCTGTCGCGGTCGGGCACGACCAGCGATCTGCTGCCGCTGGCGGAGCAGCTGTCCGAGCGTATGACCACGGTCGCGATCACCGGCACGCCCGGGTCGCCGATCACCGAGCTGACCCATCGGCAGGTGCTGCTGGACTTCGCCGACGAGCGGTCGGTGGTGCAGACCCGCTTCGCCACCTCGGCGCTCACGCTGCTGCGTGCCTCGATCGGCGAGGACGTGAGCGGGCTGCCCGCCGAGGCCGAGCACGCCCTCCAGGAGCCGCTGCCGGATCCCGCGGACTTCGATCACGTCGTCTTCCTGGGGACCGGGTGGACGCTGGGGCTGGCCGAGGAGGCGGCGCTCAAGTGCCGGGAGGCGGCCAAGTTGTGGACGGAGTCGTACGCGACGCTGGAATACCGGCACGGGCCGATCGCGTGCGCGGGGCCGCGGAGTCTGGTGTGGTCGCTGGCGCCGTTGCCCGAGGACGTCGTCGAAGCGATCGCCGGGACCGGGGCCACGCTCAGGGTGGCAACTGCCGATCCGCAGGCGGAGCTGGTCGTGGTGCACCGGCTGGCGGTGGACTTCGCGCGGCATCGGGGGCTGAACTGCGACAGTCCCGATCATCTGTCCCGTTCGGTCGTGACGCGATGACGCTGATCACCACTGCCGAGATCATCGACAGCGCCCGGCGGCGGCGGGTGGGCGCGGGCGCGTTCAACGTGATCGAGGTCGTTCACGCCGTGGGCATCGTGAAAGGGGCGGAGCGGATCGGGGAGCCGGTGATCCTGCAGGTCAGCGAGAACACGGCCGCGTATCACGGGGCGATCGACGCGATCGGGGCGGCCTGCCTGGCGGTCGCCGACTCAGCGCGGGTTCCGGTCGCGGTGCATCTCGATCACGCCACCACCTGGGAGTTGGTGGAGCGGGCGGTGCGGCTGGGGTTCTCGTCGGTGATGTTCGACGCGTCGGCGTTGCCGTACGAGGAGAACGTCGCGGCCACCGCGGAGATCGTGCGGCGGTCCGGGGTGTTCGTGGAGGCGGAGCTGGGGAAAGTGGGCGGGAAGGACGGGGTGCACGCGCCGGGGGTTCGTACCGATCCGGCCGAGGCCGCCGCCTTTGTGGAGGCGACGGGGGTGGACGCGCTCGCGGTGGCGGTGGGGACGTCGCACGCGATGGTGACGCAGGACGCCGAGCTGGACTTCGAGCTGATCACGCGGTTGCGGGAGACGGTTGAGGTGCCGCTGGTGCTGCACGGTTCGTCGGGGGTGCCTGACGCTGGGCTGGTCCGGGCCGTCCGGCATGGGATGACAAAGATCAATATCGCGACCCAGCTGAACGTCATGTTCACCGCTGGAATTCGTGGGGGATTGACCGATTCCAAAGTGGTCGATCCCCGGCACTACCTGGCCTATGGGCGGGCCTCGGTAGCCGGGCGGGTCCAGCAGCTGCTGGAGGTGCTGACCGGCTGAGCGGTCTCGGGTGTTCTCCTGCGTCTGCTACTGTGCAAGACATGCTGCGCGGTCTGCTTCTTAGCTGCCGCGGCGAGGGCCTGTAGAAGCTAGGCCGGCTCCCTCGTCGCGGAGCGAGCCATGCGCGTCGGCCACTTCTCTGTGAATCCGACCACCAGGAGCCCTTCCGTGTATCCCCAGCAGCAGCGCAGCCCCATGCCGTTCCAGCGTTACAGCCCCTTCGAGCCGATCCGCTTGACCGACCGCACCTGGCCTGATCAGGTCATCGACCGCGCGCCGCGGTGGTGCGCGGTCGACCTCCGGGACGGCAACCAGGCCCTGATCGACCCGATGGACGCCCACCGCAAGCTCAAGATGTTCGAGCTGCTGGTCAGGATGGGCTACAAGGAGATCGAGGTCGGCTTCCCGGCCGCCTCGCAGACCGAGTTCGACTTCATCCGCCAGATCATCGAAGAGGGCCGGATCCCCGACGACGTGGTGATCCAGGTGCTGACTCAGGCGCGGCCCGAGCTGATCGAGCGCACCTTCGAGTCGGTGAAGGGCGCCAAGCAGGCCATCGTGCACCTGTACAACTCCACCTCGACGTTGCAGCGCCGGGTCGTGTTCGGTCAGGACAAGGACGGCATCACCGCCATCGCGGTCGAGGGCGCCAAACTGTGCAAGAAGCTCGCCGAAGACATGGGCGACACCGAGATCTACTTCCAGTACTCGCCGGAGTCGTTCACCGGCACCGAGCTGGAATACGCGGTGGAGGTCTGCAACGCGGTCAACGACGTGTGGCAGCCGACCCCGGACCGCAAGGTGATCCTCAACCTGCCGGCCACCGTCGAGATGGCCACCCCGAACGTGTACGCCGACCAGATCGAGTGGATGCACCGCAATCTGGCCTACCGGGACTCGGTCATCCTCTCCCTGCACCCGCACAACGACCGGGGCACCGCCGTGGCCGCCGCCGAGCTGGGATACCAGGCGGGCGCGGACCGGATCGAGGGCTGCCTGTTCGGCAACGGCGAGCGCACCGGCAACGTGTGCCTGATCACGCTGGGCATGAACCTGTTCTCGCAGGGCATCGACCCCGAGGTCGACATTTCCGACATCGATGAGATTCGCAGGGTTGTCGAGTACTGCAACCAGCTGCCCGTGCATCCGCGTCACCCGTGGGGCGGCGAGCTCGTCTACACCGCCTTCTCCGGGTCGCACCAGGATGCGATCAAGAAGGGGTTCGAGCATCTGGAGCGGGACGCCGCCGCGGCCGGGGTGCCGGTGGACGAGTTCGCGTGGGCGGTGCCGTACCTGCCGATCGACCCGAAGGACATCGGGCGGACGTACGAGGCGGTCATTCGGGTCAACAGCCAGTCGGGCAAGGGCGGCGTGGCCTACATCATGAAGGCCGACCACCACCTTGACCTGCCGCGACGGCTGCAGATCGAGTTTTCGCGGGTGGTGCAGGCGCGCACGGACGCCGAAGGTGGCGAGGTGACGCCCGCCGCGATGTGGGCGGTGTTCACCGATGAGTACCTGCCCAATCCCGATCGGCCGTGGGGGCGGCTCGGGCTGCTCGCGCATCGGAACGTGTCCTCCGCCGACGGGCAGGACGTGATCAGCGCGGACGTGCGGGTGGACGGGCAGATCCGCGAGATCCAGGGCCGGGGGAACGGGCCGATCTCGGCGTTCTGCGACGCGCTCGCCTCGGTCGGGGTGGACATCCGGGTGCTCGACTACACCGAGCACGCGATGAGCGCCGGCACGGACGCGAAGGCCGCCTCCTACGTGGAGGGGGAGATCGGCGGGCAGGCCCTCTGGGGGGTCGGCATCGACGCCAACACCACGACCGCGTCGCTGAAGGCGATCATCTCGGCCGTCAACCGAGCGCACCGCTGACATTCGCTCCGGGCCACCTGGCGAGGTGGCCCGGAGCCGAGTTTTTGTCGGCGGCTCACGTTAGGCTGACACTTGCAGATTTGCTTAATTGCCCATCATGGCAAGCGAGGAGGAGAGGCCATGGGACGGGGTCGGGCCAAGGCAAAGCAGGTGAAGGTCGCTCGCGAGCTGAAATATCGCGATGGCGGCGACCTGGAGTCGCTGCGACGGGAACTGGGCGTCGACGGGGCGCCCGCCGCGAACCGGAGCGACGACAGCGAGACGGAGCAGTACGAAACGGAGCAGGGCGTCTAGTAATGCCCGTGCCGCTCTACCAGGCCAAGGCGGAACTGTTCAAAACCCTCGGCCATCCGCTCCGCATCCGGGTGCTTGAGCTCCTGTGCGAAGGGCCGAAACACGTGCGCGACCTGCTGGTCGAGATGGAGGTCGAAGCGCCCAACCTCTCCCAGCAGCTCGCGGTGCTGCGCCGGGCCGGGCTGGTGACGGCCCGGCGCGACGGGACGACCGTCGCTTACGAGCTGGCCGGGCCGGATGTGTCCGAGCTGATGCGGGCGGCCCGGGGGATCCTCACTGAGCTGCTGGCAGGGCAGCGTGAGCTGCTCGCCGAGCTGGAGCAGTCCCGGCGGAACTAGTCGGGGAGGCCGAGGAAGCGGGCCAGGCCCCGCATGTTGTGGTCGAAGAGTTCGGCCCGGTGGGTGACCACGTTGTTGAACTGGCCGAAGAGCTCGAAGCTGATCATGCCGTACAGGCCGGTCCAGGCGGTGATGGCGCGGGTGATCACGTCGTCGGAGACGCCGGGCATGAGGGATCTGATGATCTCGGCGTCGGTGCTCAGGATGGGCGGGACCGGGGGGCAGATGTCCGGCGGCGACAGGCGCCCGGCGCGGTGGGCGTCGCCGAGGATGCGCCCGTAGACGGTGGTGGCGCGGCTGGCCGGGCCGATCGTGTCCTCGGGGGCGCGGTAGCCGGGGACCGGTGAGCCGTAGATCAGCGCGTATTCGTGTGGGCGGGCCAGCGCCCAGTTCCGGACCGCGTGGCAGACGATCAGCCAGCGCGCGCCGAAGTCGTCCGGCGGTCCTGCGGCGTCCGCGTCCTCGACGGCGGCGCCCACGGAGTTGTAACCGTCCACGATCAGGGCAGTGAGCAGATCATCCTTGGTCGGGAAATAGCGGTGCACGGCGGAGGACACCATGCCCATCTCGCGCGCGACCGCGCGCAGCGACAGGCCGCTCGCCCCCTCGCTGGCCAGCTGGACTCGGGCGATGTCGGTGATCTCCCGGACCAGTTCGGCCCGGACACGTTCCCGTGCGGTACGGCTTGCGTTCACTTGGGCACCATATCAGAGCGCCGCGATAAATCGAGAGCAGTGCTCTTGACGATTGGTGCTCTATTGAGAGAGCATTGCTCTCGTAAGGAAGGGGACGCCAATGAATGGGTTGTTCTACCGGGGGCCATCCCTCGAGAAGCTGCACACCGACTACGCGCTGCGCGGCCGGATCGACGAGAAGGCGCCGGTCGTCTCCACCTCCAGCGTCGTCGTGAACGCGCCGGTCGACCGGGTGTGGGAGGTCATGAGCGACCTTCGCGGCTGGCCGGCGTGGTATCCGCAGTATCGGGTGCTCGACCTGACCGAGACGGCCCCGGGCGCGTTCTTCCGATGGCAGCTGGGCAGCATGAAGATCACCTCCAGGTTCGCCGTGATCGATCCGGGGCGCGAGCTGACCTGGACCGGCGTCGTCTTCGGCTTCAAGGCCGTGGACCGGCACCTGCTGGAGCCCCTGGACGACGCCAGGACCCGCGTCACCATGTCCGAATCCCTCGCCGGGCCCTTCGCCTCCGTGCTGTACGGCTCGGACAAGCTCCGCGAAGGACACGAACGTTACTTGTCCGCACTCAAGACCGAAGCCGAGAAATAGGAGCACATCATGGGTAAGCACGTCATCGTCGGAGCGGGTCAGGTCGGCCGCCAGGTCGCCGAAATGCTGGACGCGCAGGGGCACGAGGTCGTCCTGGTGTCCCGGTCGGGCTCCGGGCCCGAGCACATCACGAAGGTCGCCGCCGACGCCGCGGACGCCGACGCGCTCGGCCGCGCCGCCCGGGGAGCCGATGTCCTCTACAACTGCGTGAACCCGAAATATCACCGCTGGCCGACCGACTGGCCGCCCATCGCGAACGCGATCCTCCGCACCGCGGAGGCCAACAGCGCCGTGCTGGCCACGGTCGGCAACCTGTACATGTACGGGCCCGTGGACGTCATGACCGAGGACCTTCCGCTGGCCGCGACGGGCCACAAGGCACGGGTCAGGACCGAGATGTGGCGGCAGGTGCTGGCCAGCCACGAGGCCGGGCGGATCAGGGCCACCGAAGTGCGCGGGTCCGACTATTTCGGTCCGGGGTCCACGGACCAGGCGTACCTGTCCATGCAGGTGATCGGTCCGGTGGCGGCGGGCAAGCGGGCCCTCGTGCTGAGTGATCCCGATATTCCGCACTCGTGGACGTACCTGCCGGATGTGGCGCGGGCGTTGGTGATCGCGGGAACGGATGAGCGGGCCTGGGGGCGGCCCTGGCACGTGCCGACGGTGCCGCCGCTCACGATCCGGCAGGTCGCCGAGCGTGTCGCCACCCTGGCCGGGGCGCGATCTCCCCGGATCACGGAGATTCCCATGTGGGGGGTCACGGCTCTGGGGCTGTTCATGCCGTTCATGCGGGAGCTCCGCGAGACCCGCTACCAGTTCGACCGGCCGTTCGTGCTGGACTCCTCCGCGTTCCAGAAGACCTTCGGCGTCGCGCCGACGCCCATCGACGAGGCCCTCAAGGCGAGCATGCAGCATCTCGCCGCGCAAACCCGGTGATGTCGTCTTATGTAGGGTCGGGGGATGTTGCGTATTGGAGTGATCGGGCTCGGCGATATCGCCGCGAAGGCGTACCTGCCGGTGCTCGCCGCCACCCCCGGGCTGGACTTACGGCTCTGCACGCGTGACCCGCGGACATTGCGGCGGATGGGTGACGCCTACCGGGTGTCCGGCCGGTTCTCGCGGGTGGATGATCTGATCGCCGATGGGATCGACGCGGCTTTCGTGCACGCGGCCACCGCCGCGCATGTGGAGATCGTCAGCGGGCTGCTGGACGCGGGTGTGCACGTCTTCGTCGACAAACCGCTCGCTTATCACTTCGTGGACGCGGAGAAACTCGTCCGGCTGGCGCGGTTGCGCGAACGTTCGCTGATGGTGGGGTTCAATCGCCGGTACGCCCCCGCGTACGTGGTTCTGGCCGGACTCCCGCGCGACCTGGTGATCATGCAAAAGAACCGGGCAAACCTCGCTGAAGACCCACGAGTCGCGATATTTGATGACTTCATCCACGTGGTCGACACGCTGCGGTTCCTGGCTCCGGGCGAGGTCACCGGGACCCGGATCAGGACGCGGGTGGTCGGCGGGCTGCTCGAACACGTCGTCCTCGAACTCGAGGGGGACGGATTCACGGCGCTAGGGATCATGAGCAGGGTCAGCGGCGCCGCCGAGGAGACCTGCGAAACCATGGGCGGCGGCATCAAACGCCGCGTGCTCAACCTCGGCGACGTCGTCGACTTCACCCCTGGCGAGACGCTCGTCCGACGTCCGGACTGGACGCCGGTCTCCCGGCAACGCGGCATCGAGCAGGCCTGCCACACCTTCCTGGACGCGGTCGGTGCCGGCAGGCTGCTCGATGCCGATGACGCTCTGGAGACCCATCTCCTCTGCGAGCAGATCGTCACTCAGGAAGGATCTCAGGGGTAGAGGCCACGCAGCCGGTGTGCTTCGGCTACCCGGCCGACCCCGATCGCGTGCGCCGCTTCCCGCAGGGTCAGCCCGCGGTCGGCGGCGAGCGTGTTCACCTCGCGGAACGCGCCCTCCATCAGGTCGCGTAACTTGACCTCGACCTCGTGGGCGCTCCACGAGTAGGCCTGGGTGTTCTGCACCCATTCGAGATACGACACGATGACGCCGCCGGCGTTGGCCAGGATGTCCGGGATGATGGTGGCGCCCTGATCGGCGAGGATCAGGTCGGCTTCCGGGGTGGTCGGCCCGTTCGCCCCCTCCACGATCAGCCGCGCCTTCACCCGATGCGCGTTCGCGCCGGTCAGCACCCCTTCCAGGGCGGCCGGGACCAGCACGTCCACATCGAGTTCGAGGAGCTCGTCATGGGTGATCGCGTCCGCGTGCGGGTAGCCGGGCACCCCGCCGTTCGCACCCGCCCACGCGCGCACATCGGCGACATCGAGCCGCTCCGAGTAGATCGCGCCGGACGCGTCGGAGACCGCCACCACCCGGCACCCCGCGTCCGCCAGGTACTGCGCCGCCAGCGCCCCCACCTTGCCGAACCCCTGCACCGCGACCGTACGGCCTTCGGCGCAGCCCAGCGCGGCCAGCGCCGCGATCTGCACCCCGCGCGAGGTCGCACCCGCCCGCCCGAGCGACCCGCCGAGCGTGGTCGGCTTCCCGGTCACGACACCCGGCACGGAATACCCCGCGTTCACGCTGTACGTATCCATGATCCACGCCATGGTCTGCTCGTCGGTGCCGACGTCCGGAGCCGGGATGTCCTTCTCGGGGCCGATGAGGGGCTGTATCTCGTTGGCGTACCGCCGGGTCATCCGCTCCAGTTCGCGGCTGGTGAGCGTGCCCGGATCCACGGCCACGCCGCCCTTCGCGCCGCCGTACGGGATCCCCACCAGGGCGCATTTCCACGTCATCCACATGGCGAGCGCGGTGACCTCGGCCAGATCGGTGTCCGGGTGGAAGCGGATGCCGCCCTTCGCCGGGCCGCGCGAGAGATTGTGCTGCACGCGATATCCCTGGACGACCTCCATCCGGCCGTCCTCCCGCCGTACCGGAACCGAGACGGTCAGGGATCTGCGCGGTGTGGCCAGCATGCGATGCAGGCCGTCATCAAGCCCGAGGAAGCGGACCGCCTCGGCGAGCTGGAACCGGGCGGCGTCCAACGCCTGCTGCCCCGGAGCCATGCCCTGAATTCCCGACGTCGTTGTCGGGAAGTCCATGATGGTCATGTCGGAGAGTTCTCCTCCATCTAGTGTCGGTGCGCCGCACGGGGACGGCTCCGGCCCGTCCCGTCGTCATTGACGGAACGTTCCCACCGGCACCGATCCCCGTGCGACGCCTCTACCTGTGATCCAATCCTGGCGTCGGCCCTCGGGGGAATATGCCGAGTCGGCGGAATAGGTCTGCCTGTTGGCCGTTTTGGAGCGTGTCGCAACCGGTCTCCTGGCGGCTACGCCGAGACGTAAGCCTCCGAGAGCTCCCACAACCGTGCCGCGAGCCGGGCGTCATCGGCCTGCGGGTTGACCTTCGCCCCGGCTCGCAGCCCGTCGTGGTAGGCGCCGTTGGCGACCTCGGACGCGCTCGCCAGGGCGATCAAGGGGCCCGCGCCGTCCGCCGCGCCGAGCGCGACCCGCCGGATGAGCGGGATCCGGCTCACCACTCCGACCAGCCCGGAGCCGGACGCGAACCGGATCTCCTGCTCGACTCCGCGCTCCCCGGCGACCCGCCGTGGATGGAAGCAGACCGCCGTCACTCCGGCCTCGCGGCGGGCCAGTTCCCGGGTGAACAGGATGTTCATCAGCTTGCTCGTCGAGTAGGCGATCCAGCCGCCGCCGTAGCGGCGTCGCGTCCACTCCAGGTCGTCGAGGTCCAGCTTGCCGAACCGGTTGCCGACGCTGGCGGTCGTCACGACCCGGGCGCGGCTCTCCCGGAGCCGGGGCAGCAGAAGCTTCGTCAGCAGGAACGGCGCGAGGTGGTTGGCCTGGAAGGTCAGCTCGTGGCCGTCGGCGGTGACGCGTCGCTCCGACACCAGCCCGCCCGCGTTGTTGGCCAGCACGTCGATGCGCGGGTAGCGGTCGAGCAGGCGGCCGGCCAGCGCGCGTACCTCGGAGAAGCTGGCGAAGTCGGCGATCTGCGGCTCCGTGCCGAGCCGGGCCGCGATTTCCCGCGTCCGCTCGGGCGAGCGCCCGACCGCGACGACGGTCGCACCCCGCTCGGCCAGCCGAAGGGCGGCGGCCGCGCCGATGCCGGAACTGGCACCGGTGATCACGATGGTACGCCCATGAAGATCCTTAGTCATGAGACAGAGTGTCTCATCATGAGTCGGAGATGTATAGTGGGGGTGATGGTACGAGGACAAGCGCTCAGAGATCACGTGGCGAGCGGCATTCTGGAGGCGGCCGCGGCGCTCATCGCCGAGCGGGGCGAATCGGTGAGCATGACCGATGTGGCCACCGCGGCGGGCGTCGGCCGCGCCACTCTTTATCGCTACTTCCCGAGCCGCGAGGCATTGCTGGCCGCCCTGCTCGAGGCCGGCCTCGCCGAGGTGGCCCAGCGGCTGGCCGATGCCCGGCTCGACGACATCCCGATCTCCGAGGCGTTCGCCCGGGGCACCCGGGCCGTCCTCGCCGGGATGCTGAAATATCGCGGGCTCGGCTCGTTCCCGCTGACGGAGGCCCAGAAGGAGGCGGCCGAGACGGCGATGATGGCGCCGCTGCGGGCTCTGTTCGACCGCGCGGCCGAGGAGGGGGCGCTGCGTTCCGATCTGTCGCGCGAGGCGCTGGTCGAGGTCTATCTGAGCCTGCTGGAAGGGATCAAGGTGCGGGTGATGCTCGGTGGCCTCGGCGGTCTCGGCGTCGAACCGGCGGCTGCGGCGATCACGGAAGTGTTCCTGCGCGGGGCGTTGGCCGGCTGATCGTCGCGCGGGGGTGCGGGCGATGTCGTGCCTGCGGTATCACTTGGGGGTGGCACACCTGGTGATCGGGCCGTTGTTGCGGCATGTCGATGGGTTCACGGCGACTGTTTGGGTTGAGACCAGTGCGTCGTGCACGGTCACCGTGGTGGCGGGGGAGGAGCGGGTTTCTGAGCGCACTTTCACGGTGCACGGGCATCACTATGCGGTGGTTGATGTGCCGGTTCGGGAGGCGGTGCCGTACCGGGTGGAGCTGGATGGGGTGGGGGTGTGGCCTGAGGAGGGGATGGAGCGGAGTGTTGTCCGGCCGGTGAAGCGGCTGGAGAAGGTGGTGTTCGGGTCGTGCCGGACGAGTGTGCCGCATGACGCGGCGCATCTGGTCAGTCATGGGGTGGACACGCTTCGGGCGTATGGGCATGGGATGACGGTTGACGATCAGCTGCCTGATCTGTTGCTGATGCTGGGGGATCAGGTGTACGCCGATGAGCCGTCGGCGGAGATGGTGGGATATATCCGGGAGCGGCGGGGGAGTGCCGCGCCGGTGGATGAGATCGCGGACTTCGAGGAGTACGCGGAGTTGTATCGGCAGGCCTGGACGGATCCGGAGATCCGGTGGGTGCTGTCCACGGTGCCGACCGCGATGATCTTTGACGATCATGATCTGCGGGATGACTGGAACACCTCGCAGCCGTGGCGGGAGCAGATGGCCAAGATCGCGTGGTGGAAGCGCCGGGTGGTCGCGGGGCTGGGGGCGTATTGGGTCTACCAGCATCTGGGCAATCTGACGCCGGCCGAGCGGGCCGTCGACGAGGTCTACGGGAAGATCCGGGAGGCGGAGGACGGAGCCGAGATCCTGGACGCTTTCGCGGAACGGGCCGACGCTGATCCGACCACCAGCCGGTGGAGTTACGCGCGGGACTATGGCGGCGTCCGGCTGATCATGCTGGACACGCGGTGCGCGCGCCATCTGGTGCCGGGGGAGCGGTCGGTGCTGGACGCGACCGAGTGGGCCTGGCTGGAGCAACAGGTCGCTGGCGAGTACGACATGCTCCTGGTCGGCTCGTCGGTTCCTGTCCTGCTTCCGGCTGGAATCCACCACGTCGAAGCCTGGAACGAAGCGCTCGCCGACGGCGCGTGGGGCAAGCGGGTGGCCCGATGGTCCGAACGTATCCGCCAAGCTGTCGATCTGGAGCACTGGGCGGCATTCCGCCGTTCGTTCGAACGCCTATGCACCATGCTGGCCGGAACCGGGAAGACCGTGCTCCTCCTGTCCGGAGACGTGCACTACTCGTATGTCGCCAAGGTCAAGGGCGCGCCCCTCTACCAGCTGGTCTGCTCCCCGATCAGAAACCCCCTCAGCCGCACCCTCCGCCTGGCCAACATCATCGCCCAGTTCGGCGTCGCCACCCTGGTCGGCGGACTGATCGCCAGAACCGCCAAACTCCCCAAACCACCCTTCAAATGGCGGATCACCAACGGCCCGTGGTTCTCCAACGCCCTGGCCACGCTGACCTTCCCGCCCGACGGCGCCCCCGAAGCCCGCTGGTACAGCCCGACGACCGTCGCGGACCCACCCGAACTCACCGAAATCTCCCGAGTACCGCTACCCGGGAGACCGGCTTAGAGTACCAAGAAGAAAGACCAGGTCACCGGGTCGATCGCCGTTATCCGGCGCCGTTAACGCCGGTTGTAGTTCTCGCCGCACCGGCGCCAAGAGTGCCTCACTGAGCTCAGTTGCGTGGAAGGCCGGACGGTGACGCGTATACCAGCTCTGAGCAAGGTGCCCAGGGCCGGACAGTGGCGCGCCTATCGGCCCTGGGCAAGGCGTCCAGGGCCGGACGCTGGCGCGCTTATCGGCCCTGGGCAAGGCGTCCAGGGCCGGACGCTGGCGCGCTTATCGGCCCTGGGTGCCTGACCCGGGAATGTGGGCTGCGACTGGGGCAAGGCGCCCCGGTGGTGGTCTTATCGGCTGGGTTGGTTGGTTTGGAACTCGCGGAGGACGTCGGCGAGTTGGTCGATTGCCCAGGAGAGGTCCTCGGCGGTGATGACCAGTGGGGGAGCCAGGCGGATGGTGGAGCCGTGGGTGTCTTTGGCGAGGACGCCCTTGGTCATCAGGGACTCGCAGACCTGGCGGCCGCTTGCCAGGGATGGGTCGATGTCGATGCCTGCCCATAGGCCGCGGCTGCGGACCGCGACTACGCCGGGGAGGGTGCGCAGGCGGTCGTGCAGGGTGGCGCCGAGTTCGCGGGCCCGGGCCTGGAACTCGCCGCGCTTCAGGATGGCGATTACGGCGTTGCCGACCGCGCAGGCCAGCGGGTTGCCGCCGAATGTTGATCCGTGCTGGCCTGGCTTGATCACGCCGAGTACGTCCGCGTTCGCGGCCACTGCGGAAACCGGGACGATTCCCCCACCCAGGGCCTTCCCCAAGACGTACATATCCGGAATGACGCCCTCGTGGTCGCACGCGAACGTCTCGCCGGTGCGTCCGAGGCCGGACTGGATCTCGTCGGCGATCATCAGGATGCCGGCCGAGGTGCAGATCTCGCGGACCTGCGGGAGGTAGCCGTCCGGTGGCAGGAGCACGCCCGCCTCGCCCTGAACCGGCTCGATCAGCACCGCCACCGTGTTCTCGTCGATGGCCTCCCGGATCGCCTCCGCGGAGCCGTACTTCACGATTGTGAAGCCCGGCGTGTAGGGGCCGTAGCCCTCGCGCGCGGCCGGGTCGGTGGAGAAGCTGACGATCGTGGTGGTACGGCCGTGGAAGTTGTCCTCCATCACGATGATGTTGGGCTCGCGGATGCCCTTGACCTCGTGGCCCCACTTGCGCGCCACCTTGATCGCGGTCTCCACCGCCTCGGCGCCGGTGTTCATCGGCAGGATCATGTCCTTGCCGCACAAGTCGGTCAGCCCATCCGCGAACGCCGCGAACTGGTCGTGGTAGAAAGCCCGGCTGGTCAGCGTGAGCCGGTCGAGCTGCGCCCGGGCGGCGGCCAGGATCTCGGGATTGCCGTGGCCGAAGTTGAGTGAGGAGTATCCGGCCAGGCAGTCCAGGTAGCGCTTGCCCTCGACGTCGACGACCCAGGCGCCCTCGGCGGAGGCGATGACGACCGGGAGCGGGTGGTAGTTGTGCGCGCTGCGGCTCTCGGCCAGTTCGATGAAATCCCGGGTGTTCACAGGCGGATCTCCAAAGTGCAGCACTTGGGCCCGCCGCCGGCTTTGCGCAGCTCGGTCAGTTCGACGGGAACGACCTGATAACCATGCCTGGTCAGGGTATGGCAGAGCCGATCCGCCTCGGCGTTGATGACGATGTTCTTACCGTCGCTGACCGCGTTGAGGCCGAGCACCAGCGCGTCCGCCTCGCCGGCGATCACCGCGTCCGGGAAGAGCCGCCGCAGCACCTTCAGGCTGCCCTCGGAGAACGCGCCCGGGTAGTAGGCCACGTTGCCGTCGCCGAGCGCGAACAGCGCGGTGTCCAGGTGATAGAAGCGCGGGTCGATCAGCCGCAGCGTGATCACCGGCCGGCCCAGGAACTCCTGCGCCTCCATGTGCGCCGCGGTGTCGGTACGGAACCCGGTGCCCGCCAGGATGATCTCGTCCAGGGTGAGGAAGTCGCCCTCGCCCTCGTTCGTGAAGGCCGCCTCCTTGACCGGATAGCCCCGCTGGGTGAACCAGTCCAGGTAGGCCGGGCCCTCCGCGGCCCGCTCCGGGTGCGCGAACCGCGCGCCGTAGACCTTGCCGTCCACGACCAGCGCGCCGTTGGCCGCGAACACCATGTCCGGCAGCCCGTCGATGGGATCGATCGCGCTCACCTTGTGCCCGAGCGACTCGTACGCGCTCTTCAAGGCCTCCCATTGCCGTACGGCTGTCGCCGCGCTGGCTCCCAACGTCGGATCCATCCACGGATTGATCCGGTACGTGACTCCGAAGAACTCGGGTCGGCACATCAGGAAATGCCGGGTGGTCGCGACCCGATGGTCAGGAAGACCCACGGTCATGTGCGCAGGAATCACGAAATTTCTCCACAAAGAGGGCTGGGTTGCTGTCTTCAGGGTAGAAATGCCGCGACTTCCCGCCAATGCGGCGACATTGCGCCTCAGCGGTGATCGATTGCGTTTTCCGGGGCCCGACCGGCGATTCGTTACGCCGGACGGGATGTGATCAGGCGGGTGAGCACGATCGCGCTCTTGGTCCGCACCACGAAAGGCTCGGCGGCGATGCGCTCGATGACCTGCTCGACATGGCGCACGTCGGTGGCCCTGATGTGCAACAACGCGTCGGCCTCCCCGGTGACCGTACAGGCCGAGACGACCTCGGGCAGCCGCGACACCGCCAGCGCGATGGCGCTCGGCGAGGTCTTCCCCTGGCAGAACAGTTCCACGTAGGCCTCGGTGGTCCACCCCAGCGCCGACGGCTCGACCTGCGCGGTGAATCCGGTGATCGCCCCCGTCTGCACCAGCCGATCCACCCGCCGCTTCACCGCCGGAGCCGACAGCCCGACCTGGCCGCCGATCTCCGCATATGTCGATCGGGCGTCCTCGACGAGGGCCCCGATGATGGCACGATCCAGCTCGTCCAACTTCACGCCCCCTGTATATCGCCCTGGCGGGCGACCAGGCGCGGCGGGCAGCCATGATCAAAAGTCGTGAACGGAACGTGAGCGCCGCTCCCGGAACGCGGCGCTCAAGAACGTTCCAGCCGAGATCAGGTCCGCGCGACCAGATCGTCGAACTCGCCCGACTTCACCGCCCGCAGGAACGCGGCGATGTCCGCGCGGCCGAAGACCAGCGCGGGACCTGTCGCGAAGCGGGAGTTGCGGAAGGCGACCTTGTTGTCGGCGAGGCGGGCCACCTCGACGCAGCTGCCGCTGGGATTGCTATGGGTGCTCTTGCGCCACGTGGTGCCGCTCAGGTCGTTCGCGTTGGGGACGTGGTCCATCGTGCCCTCCAGATTTCTCGTTCTGGAGAGCAAGACTATGCCGTGCACGTGCATCCGTGTTTGCAGTTGTGTTTGCAGGTGTGTTTGCACGCTAGAGAGTTTTGAGGATGTCCTCCAGGAACGCGGCGGTCCGGGAGACCGGCATGGCCTCCACGCAGAGGGTGTTCATGACCTGCATGTAACGGTCGACTTCTTCGGGTTTCTCCAGGTAGAGGGCGCTGGTGAGCTGCTCCAGGTAGACCACGTCGGGCAGCTCGCGCTCGTCGAAACGCAGGATCGTGAACGGGCCGCCGGCGGCGGCGTGGCCGCCCCGGTCGAACGACACGATCTGCAGGGTCACATTCGGGTTACGAGTCATGTCGAGCAGGTGCTCGATCTGCCCGCGCATCACTTCGACGCCGCCGAGCGGGCGGCGCAGCGCGGCCTCGTCGATCACGGACCAGAGTTTGACCCCGTCCGGGCCCTCCAGGCGCTTCTGCCGGGCCACGCGTAATGCGACCCGGCGGCCGATCTCGTCCTCCGGGGAGTCCTCGTGGCCGAGTTTGATGACCGCGCGGGCGTAATCCGGCGTCTGGAGCAGGCCGTGCACGAACTGGACCTCGTAGCTGCGGATGACCGCCGCGGCCTCCTCAAGGCCGACGTAGACCTCGAACCAGCTGGGCAGCAGATCGCTGTACTTGTGCCACCAGCCGGGGGTGTTGGCCTCTCTGGCCAGGGTGAGCAGGACGGCCCGCTCGTCGGGATCGGTCAGGCCGTACATGGTGAGCAGGTCCGCGACGTCGCGTTCCTTGAAGCTCACGCGGCCCAGCTCCAGGCGGCTGATCTTCGCGTGCGAGGCGCGGATGATGTGCCCGGCGTCGTCCGGGGAGATCCCCTTCGCCCGGCGCAGCCGCCTGAGCTGCGCGCCCAGCAGGATGCGCAGCACGGTGGGACCGCCGCGCGAATACGGGAGGACGCGAGGTTCCTCGCTTGCGTCAGGCGCCACGTTCACGTCGACTCCAGGGCTGGACGGACGATTGCCGGAACAGTGAACCATTGTCGCATTGCGGGCACGTTGCGGGTAGCCGATCTTAGACCCGAGCTGACAACTCCGCGGTTACGAATATTTACCGGGAATCTGGGGATGTACGTACCGATGCACGTGCATCCGTGATTGCATATGATGTTACAGGGAAGGCCGAAAGTTCACCTTCAAGGACGGCGATGACCGCACATCTGGCAGGGCTAGGAGCCGCGACCGCGCCTTCTTGGCTCATTCCGGAGTTCGAGTCGGTTGTGGGGCCTGACTTGAGCTGGCCCGCACCCGCCAGCTGCGCTCTGCGAGCGGGTGCGGGCTCGGCCTCGGTCGCCAGGAGGTTCGCCGTCCAGACCCTGCGCGAGTGGGGCCTGCCGCAGGTCGCCGATGATGTCCAGCTGGTGGTATCCGAGCTGGTCACCAACGCGCTGCGGCATGCCCTGCCCGACGGCATGAACTCCGGCGCGTCCGGCGCCCCCGTCCAGCTGCGGCTGGTCAACCAGAGCGTGCACGTCGCATGCGCGGTCCGCGACCCGAGCGAGCGGGTGCCGATGATGTGCCCCGAGGATGATTTCGCCGAGTCCGGGCGGGGCCTGCTCCTGGTCCAGGAGCTGAGCCTCACCTGGGGCTGGACCATCCTGCGGGGCACCGGCAAGGTCGTCTGGGCGATCTTCACCGTTCCGGGCGGTTAGTAACGAGAAACCCGTTCCATAGCCAGCCGCATAGCCGCCGATCAGACAACTCACCGCTGCGGCTGTCCAGATCACGACTTTCTCATTACTAGAGTCGGGCCAATACCCGCTCCGGAGCCGCCGCGTGCGCGGTTTTCGGGAGCAGCCGGTCGAGCCAGCCGGGCAGCCACCAGTTGGCCCGCCCCAGCAGGGCCATCGTGGCGGGCACCAGCACCATCCTGACCACGGTCGCGTCGATCAGCACGGCGGTGGCCATGCCGACCCCCGTGGTCTTGACGGTCACGTCCGGGTCCAGCGCGAAGCCGACGAAGACCGCGACCATGATCGCCGCGGCGCTGGTGATCACCTTGCCGGTGGCGGCCAGTCCCCGCACCACGCTGCCCCGGGCGTCGCCGGTGGCCAGCCAGTCCTCCCTGATCCGGGAGAGCAGGAAGACCTCGTAGTCCATGGACAGGCCGAACAGCACGGTGAACATCAGGATCGGCACCCAGCTGGAGATGGGCCCGCCGTGCGGCAGCCCGACCAGGCGCGCGCCCGCGTCGGTCTGGAAGACCACGGTGATCACGCCGTACGCCGCCGCCACCGAGAGCAGGTTCATCACCGCCGCCTTCAGCGCCACCACCGGGGCCCGGAACAGCACGGTGAGCAGCAGCAGAGACAGGGCGACCACGAACGCGACCACGATCCACAGCCGCTCGGCCAGCCGATCGGAAATATCACCGAATCCGGCGACGGTTCCGGTCACCATCACGCCGTCGGGCAGGGTGGCGCGCAGCCGCTTGACCAGCTCCGTGGTGCGCTCGTCCTGCGGTCCCGTGGCCGGTTCGACCGTGAGGACCGCCGCCTGGCCCTGGATCAGCGGGGGCGTGACCGCCTTGACCCCGGCCTGGCCCGGCAGGGCGGCGGCCACCTGGGCGGCCAGCGGAGCGGGCATGGCGAGCACGATCGGGCCGTTGGCGCCGGGGCCGTACTCCGTGGCGACCAGGTCGTAGGCGACCCTGGTGGTGTTGCTCTCGGGCTGGCTGCCCGCGTCCTGCGGCCAGGTGCGCATGCCCAGCACGGGGGCCGCCAGGGCGAGCAGCACGACCAGGGCGGCCAGCGCGGACCGCAGTGGCCTGGCGCCGACCCAGCGCGCCCAGCGCTCGGTCCGGGTGGGGCCGGTGCGCACCGCCGTACGGACCGGGTCGCCGGTGCGCTCGCGGCGGGGCAGCACCCGGCGGCCGGCCAGCCCCAGCATGGCCGGGACCAGGGTGATCGAGGCGATCATGACCGCGCCCACGGTGGCGAACGTGGCGTACGCGAACGAGGCGTACACCGGCAGGGTGGACAGGTTGAGACCGAACAGCGAGACCAGCACGGTCAGCCCCGCCACGAGCACCGAGGAGCCCGCGGTGGCGGTGGCCTCGGCCGCCGCCTCGCGCGGCGACAGGCCCCGGCGCAGCCCCTCCACGTGCCTGCTGACCAGGAACAGCGCGTAGTCGATGCCGACGCCCAGGCCGACCATCGACGCGATGGTGGGGGCGGTTGACGAAATGTCGGTCACGGCGGCCAGGAGCGTGATCAGCGAGGTGCCGACGCCCAGGCCCATCAGGGCGACCAGGATGGGCAGCCCGGCCGCGACCAGCGAGCCCAGCGCGGCCACCAGGATCAGCAGCGCGGCGATCACGCCGACCGCCTCGGCGGAGCCGCTGGGCGCGGAGAAGTTCTCCGGCACCTCGCCGCCGAACGCCACGGTGAAGCCCGCCTTCGCGACCGGTTCGGCGGCGGCGCGAAGCGCGTCCACGCCCTCCGAACCGGAGAAGTCGGTCACCGGGATGCGGTAATTAACCGCGACCAGCGCCGTGTCGCCGTCCGCCGACAGGCGGGGCGGCGCGACCATGGCGACGCCGCGCATGACCTTCAGCCGGGCCGCCAGCTCGGTCAGCAGCGGCTCGGGAACGGCCCGGTCGCCGTGGACGACCACGCGGGCGGTGGCGCCGGACAGCTCGGGGAAGTGTTCGGCGAGATATGCCGTCCCCACTTGATAGGGAATGCCAGGGATTGAGTAGTCGTCGTGCGTGTCGCCCCCCGCGACCCCGGCCACGCCGACGGCGGCGACCAGGGCGAGGAGCCAGGCGAGGAGCGTGCGCCACGGATGGGCCGCGGACGCGCCGCCGAGGCGGCCGAGAAGACGAGCCATGGGGGTGTCCTTTTCATCGGATTGGACCCCTACAGTCGGTCAGCCCTCTTGCCCGTCTCTTGGCGCCGTCTTGGAGCCCACTCCGCGCGCCGCCTCCTCGGCCTCCGCCGCCCACGTGGCGGCCCCGTGGACGCGCGCGATCACGGCCGCGTGCCGGTAGCTCGCCACCGCCTCCGCCGGCCGCCCGGCGGCCAGCAGGAGATCGCCGAGCGTGTGCGCGACCGGCCTGGCGGCCACCGACAGGGACGCGGTCCCGGGCACCAGGTCCTCGATCTCGCGGAGCACCTCGATCATCTCCGCCATCTCGGCCTGGGTGCCGAGCCGCGCCACCGCCTCGCCGCGCATCACCGCGTACATGGAGTAGTAGTAGTCCCGCCGCAGCGCCTGCCCCTGCGCCCGCGCGGCCCGAGCTCGCTCCACCTCGCCGGCTTCGAGCAGGACGAGTGCCACGATGTCGGCCGCGGTCGGCCCGTACGTCTCGAACATCAGGTCGGCGACGGGGGCGTACTCGGCCAGCCGGCCCTGGCTGAGCCGGATCCCGAACTCGGCGAAGGCGTGCCCGCCCTCGGCGTGGATCGAACCGGCCCGTGACAGCGCGTGGTACGCCTCGACGTAGCGCTGTTCCGCCTCCTCCAGCCGCCCGGCGATGTGGGCCAGCGTGCCCTCGGCGATCATCCCGACCGCCCCTGCCTCCACCATCTGGTACGCCTTCGCGATCTCGTGCGCCCGATCCAGGTGCGCCCGCATGCGCCCGACGTCGCCCAGCATGCAGCGCCCCCGGGCCGCGAGGAACTCGCCGTACCACCGGTAGGCGACCATGTGGTGGGCCACCGCGATCTCGATCAGCCGCTCGCTCAGCTCGACCACCCGCCGCGGGTCGGCCTCCATGTGGCAGCGCCGGATCTGCACCACCAGGTTGATGGCCTCGGCCGCGGGGTCGTCCATGGTCGCGACCAGCGCGTCCAGCTCCGCCACCGCGGCGGTGGCCCGCGGATCCTCCTCGCCCTCCATCTCGGAGTACACCATGTCCAGCAGCCGGCACCGCGTCAGCGGCTCCAGGTCGTCGCGGCGCAGCACCCGGGCCAGCAGGTCCAGCGTGCGCTCGTCCACCGTCCCGTACGGCTTGATCTGCCAGGGCGTGGCCTCGGTCCAGCAGGTGAGCGCAGTGATCAGCAGGTCGTCCCGGCCGGTCTCCTCGGCCAGGTTGATGGCCCGCTGCCGGGTCTGCCTGGCGGCGGCCACGTCCCCGGACAGCACGTGCGCCTGGGCCAGCCGGGCCAGCAGCTCCACCCGGCGGCCATCCCGGTCGCCCACCTCTCCCGGCACCCGCTCGAAGCACTCCAGCGCCTGCGCGAACAGGTCCGCGGCGGTGTCGTGGGCATAGCGGCGGGTGGCGAGCTCCCCGGCCCGGATGGAGTAGCTCATGGCCCGCTCCGCGGTGGCCGAGGTGGCCGCCCTGGCGTAGTGGTGGGCCAGCGCGGGCAGGTCGCCCGGATGGAGCCGGGCGATCGAGTCGGCCACCCGGGCGTGCGTCCTGGCCCGGCGCATCTGGGACAGGTCCTGGTGCAGCGTGTCGCGGACCAGCGCGTGGGCGAACCTGACCCGGCCCGGCGCGGGCTCGGTGAGCAGCCCGGTGAGCACCCCGGCCTCCAGCGCCTCCAGCACGCCGTCCTCGTCGGCGTCGGCGGCCCCGACCAGCACCTCCACCTCGGCCTCGCGGCCGACCACGGCGGCCAGCCTGAGCACGCTCACGGCCGGCGCGGGCAGCCGGGCGAGCCGCCGCCTGAGCACGTCCCGCACCCCGTCGGGGACCGCGCCCAACCGGCCTTCGGAATCCAGCAGCCGGGCGCTCTCCCGCACGTAGAACGGGTTGCCGCCGGTCCGCTCGGCGAGCGAGGCGAGCGTGTCCCGGTCCACCGGCCTGGCGCAGATCGAGGAGACCAGCGCCTCGACGTCGGCGGCGGACAGGCCGGCGAGCGGCAGCCGGATGGGGGAGTGCCGGGCCAGCTGCGCGAACGCGTCCTCCTGCGACTCGGTCACGTCGGACGGGCGGAACGCGGCCACCAGCAGGATGCGCGCCCCGGCCAGCTCCTCGGCCACGGCGGTGAGCAGGCCGAGCGTCTCGGCGTCGGCCCGGTGCAGGTCGTCCAGGACGATGGCGAGGCCGGGACCGTTCCCGTTCTCGCCGGTCATCCCGCGCAGCCAGGCGCAGGCCGCGCGGTGCAGCCGGAACCGGCCGATGGCCGCGTTCTCCTCGGTGGGGTGCTGCCCTTCGCCCAGCAGCGGGGCGAGCTCGCCCTGGTAGGCGCCGAGCGGCACGTCCCTGGTGAGCGGGCGGAGCGCTTCGATCCACGCCCAGGCGGGCGGCGCGCCGTCGTCCTCGGGGCAGCGTCCGGTGGCGATCCGCCAGTGCTCGGGGCCGAGCCCGTCGATGAGCCGGTTGATCAGGGTGGACTTGCCCGCGCCCGGCTCGCCGCTGATCAGCACCAGGCGTGACTCGCCCGCGAGCGCGTCCTGCGCGGCCTTGGCCAGCACGTCCAGTTCGGTGTCCCGCCCGACGAACAGCGGTTCCACCGCCCGGGTCTCGGCCGGTTTGCGGATCTCGGCGGCGACCGGCTGCGGGGCGCGGGGCCGGGTGGCGGCGGTGAGCACGGACAGGTCCTGGTTGAGGATGGCTCGTTCCAGTTCGACCAGCGCGGGGCCCGGGTCGAGACCGAGCTCCTCGGCGAGGGTGTGCCGGGCGCGGCGCAGCGCGGCCAGCGCGTCGGCCTGCCGCCCGCTGCCCCACAGCGCCAGCGCGAGCAGCCGCCAGCTCTCCTCCCGGAGGGGATGGCGCCGGGTGAGCAGCTCGGCTCCGGGCACCGCCTCGATCGCGGGCGCGGAGTGCAGCGTCACCTCGACCAGTAACTCCTGCGCGCCGAGCCGGATCTCGCCGAGCCGGACGGATTCGGCGATCGCCCACTCCTCGTCGGCCACTTCGGCGAACGCCTCGCCCCGCCACAGGCCGAGCGCCTCGCCGAGCGCCTTCCTGGCCGCGGCCGGGTCGCGCTCGCTGAGCGTTCTGGCCCGCTCGGCCAGCCGCTCGAACCGCCAGGCGTCCACGGCGTCGGGGTCCAGCCGGATGGCGTAGCCGGGGGCGGCGCTGACGATCACTTCGGCGGGGGCGCGCGGGGGCCGGTCGGGTTCCAGCAGGCGGCGCAGGTTCGCCACGTAGGACTGGAGCGAGGCGGTCGCCTTGGCGGGCGGTTCGCCGCGCCACAGGTCCTCGATCATCCGGTCGACCGAGACGACGTCGCCGCGCATCGCCACCAACAGGGCCAGCACCGCACGCTGCCGAGGACCCCCCAGCGGTACGGATCTGTCGCCCACCCGGGCGTCAAACGGTCCGAGCACCCGCAGGAGCACCGGCACACGAGCCATCACGTGGCTAAGCGTAGTACTGCCTCGATCCCAAGACCGTCCCAAGTGGGCTTCAAGACGGCAGGTGGAGATTTATCGGCACACAGACCGACAAGGGAGCTCAGAAATGTCCACCGCCACCCAAGACCGTCCGTACGTCCAGGAAATGGTGATCATCCACCGGGTGTTCCGGCGCGAGTCCCGGCTGCTGCCGCAGGTCGTCGGCCGGGTCGCCGCCGGGGATGTCGCGCGCGCCAAGGTGGTCGCCGACTACTACCGCGCGTACGCCGAGGGACTGCACCACCACCACACCAACGAGGACAACCTGCTCTGGCCCAAGCTGCTGGCCCGGGTCGACCTGGAGGCCGAACTGGTGCTGCGGATGGAGGCCCAGCACGAGGTCGTGGCCGACACGATGGAGCGGATCGCCGCCCTGCTACCCGAATGGGAGCGCACCGCCGCCCTCCACCTGCGCGACCAGATCATCGCCGAACTCGGCAGGCACCGCGACGCGCTGGTGGAGCACCTGGGCGAGGAGGAGGAGCGCATCCTGCCGCTGATCTCCGAGCACATCACGGTCGCCGAGTGGAACGCCCTGGGCGAGCAGGCGTTCCGCGAGATGGCCAACGACTCCGCGACCAAGAAGCTGATCTCCCTGGGCGCCATCCTGGAGGAGATCACCCCGGAGGAGTACGCCCACTTCATGGCCGACAAGCCCGTCATGGTCAAGCTGATCTGGAACCTGGTCGGCAAGCGCGTCTACGCCAAGCAGATCAAACTCATCCGAGACTAACCCTGTTCGGCGTCGCCGGTCGCGGCTTCCATGGCCTCCTCCGGGCTGGCCTCCAGGTCCTGGTCGGCGGAGGCCTTGTCCAGCGCGGACGCCTTGTCCAGCCGCACCCAGCTGGTCACGCTCTCCACCGAGAACAGCACCACCAGATACGCGGTGAGCAGCCCGGCCACCCAGGTCAGCTGCCCGAACGCGGCCCCGGCCCCGATCACCAGCAGCCGGACCTCCCAGCCGAGACCCGCCTGGAAGATCCAGGCGGGCGGCCAGATGCTCTGCCTGGTCCGGTAGACGGTGTCGTAGGTGTGGTAGCCCACGATGTAGATCAGCACGAAGAGCAGCCACTTGGGCGTCTGCTCGGCCAGGCCGAGCAGGATGATGGTGAGGAACTCCGCGCCACGCAGCAGCGGCGGGGTCAGCCAGTCGAAGCGGCCCAGATGGTCCCGGGGCGCGGTCGGCACCACCAGCGCCACCAGCACCAGCGCCGGGACCAGCAGGATCGGGCCCTCGGTGAGCACGCCGGCGACCGCCAGCGCGATGATCGCGAGCAGGGCCGCCAGGGTCGCCGGAACCGGCGGCAGGCCGGGCCCGAGGCGGTTCTTCAGGACGGCGACCAGCGGTCCGTCGTCGCGGTAGGCGAGCAGCCGCTCGGTCTGGATCCGGCGGCGCTCCTCGTCCGGGTCGGGGAGCGGGGTGACCTGCTGCGGGTGCGTGATCATGCGAGCGACCTCAGGAGACGTCCGGTCAGGGTGTAGGTGGCCGCGACGCCGCCCCAGACGATCAGGGTGAGGAACGTCACCCGGGGGTCGAAGAACGCGGTGACCAGGGCGATGGCGGCGAACCGCTCGCCGATCGGGAAGACGATCATCTTGCGGGCCCAGTGCATCGGGCGGAACCGCCCGGCCCTGGCCCAGAACCGGAGCATGGCGTGCACGCCGCCGCTGCGGTTGAGCTTGCGGGTCTCCAGCGCCTCGCGCAGCGGCCGGTCGTCGGCCGCCGTCAGCTCCAGGGTGGGCAGCGGCACCGGCGGCTTGCGCCGGTTGGCGGCCCCGAAGGAGAAGTCCAGCAGGTGCTTGACCGACTGGAGCGCCAGCGCCACCAGGGCCAGCGTCCACACGCCCTCACCGTCGCCGAACTGGCCGGACACGGTTGCGCCGATGGCCAGGCCGACGAAGCAGGCATACTCCTTGAACCGGTCGAAGGTCGCGTCCAGCCAGGCGCCGAGCACGCCGAACTGGCGGGCGTAGCGGGCGACCTGGCCGTCCACGCAGTCGAAGACGAACGCGAAGTAGATGAGCACGCCGCCGGCCACGTAGCCGGGCCGGGTGCCGGTCGCGAACGCGCCCGCGGCCAGCAGGCCCGTGAAGATCGAGATCAGCGTGACCTGGTTGGGGGTCAGACCCCGGCGGGCCGCCCAGCGGGCCAGGAAGCGCGAGTAGGTGCTGACGAAGAACGTGGTGAAGAAGCCGTCGGCGCCCTTGACCGCGTTGTCCAGCCGGGCCCGGTCCTCGTTGAATGTGGCCATCTCGGCGAGCGCGGCCACCGCCTCGGCGGGATCGTGCAGGCGGCGGTAGAACAGGTCGCGGCGGCCCCGCACGCCGACCGAGACGCCGCGCCGGACCAGGCCGAACACGAGCAGCTCGGTGACGTCGTCCTTATCCTTAACGTCCTCCGGGCCCACCAGGTGGACCAGGTCGGCGAGCTCGCGGGCCACCTCGGCCAGCGTCGCCACGTGCTTCTGCTGCACGTGGATGGGCCCGAGCAGGGCCGCGTTCGGGCGGGTGACCGCGTGGTGGGCGGTGCCCACCGAGATCACCCGGCCGCGCCCGGCCCGGGTGCGCTGCGGCAGCCCTTCCAGCACGGCCGTGCCGATCTCGGGCTCGGCCTCCTCGATCGGGGGCGGCTCTGGCGCGTTCTCGTCCCGCTCCTCGCGCAGGATCAGCGCGATCGCGCCGCGCTTGGCCTTGGTCAGCTGGTAGATCAGCTCGTCGTGCAGCAGCGCGTTGGCGGGCAGGATCAGCACGTTGTCGGTGGATCCCTCCACCGCGTCGGCCAGGGCGCGCAGGTCACCGGCCACGTCGGCGCTCTCGGCCACCCGCGCCGGCTGGACGCGGAACGCCGCCGCGTCGGCGGGCCTGGCGATCGTGACGGGCTCGGGGTCGAGGGAGGCGAGCTGCTGGAGCAGCCTGCCGTACACGGTGGGGGCGCCGGGCAGCGACGGCAGCGGCAGGTCCGTGGGGGGGACGGGCGGCGCGCCGGCCTCGGAACCGATCGGGCCGGGCGAGGAGCCCAGCAGGACCACGCGGGTCATGGCACCCTTTCAGGCGGGGGTCAGTCAGTCAGGGCGGCGGATACCAGGTGGCCGGTCAACCATCTGATACGGAAAGCCCGCCAGCGCGCCAAAGCTTAGTGACCTTTCGGTTAAGCCGTAGCACCCCAGGTTTACCCCACGTCAACCCGATGTCCAAGCTAGGGACGACTTTTCCGCCCCAGGCAGCGCCCCAATTCTTACCGAAATTTCCCTATTTGTGACCCGGAGTAGCATGAGCGGGTGAGTCTTTACCGTGACGAGGGCGTCGTGCTGCGCACCCACAAGCTGGGGGAAGCCGACCGAATCATCACGATCCTCACCAAGCGCACCGGCAAGGTCAGAGCCGTCGCCAAGGGCGTGCGCAAGACCAAATCCCGGTTCGGCGCCCGGCTGGAACCCTTCACCCACGTGGACGTGCAGCTGCACACCGGCCGCTCGCTGGACATGGTCACCCAGGTCGAGACCCTCCGGCCGTACGGCGAGGCGCTGGGCGCCGACTACCCCCGCTACACGGCGGGCACCGCCATGCTGGAGACCGCCGACCGGCTCACCCCCAGCGAGAAGGAGCCCGCGCTCCGCCAGTTCCTGCTGCTGGTCGGCGGGCTGCGCACGCTGGTGGACGGCTCGCACGAACCCCGCCTGGTGCTGGACGCGTTCTTCCTGCGCTCCCTCGCGGTGGCCGGTTACGCCCCGGCGCTGGCCGAGTGCGCCCGCTGCGGGGCGGAGGCGGTCCGGGCGTTCGCGATCGTCGCGGGCGGCGTGGTCTGCGGCGCGTGCCGCCCGGCGGGCGCGGCCGTGCCGGCGGCGGAGACGATCGCGCTCATGATCGCTTTACTGCGCGGGGACTGGCCGGCCGCCGACGCCTCGCACGCCCGCAACCGGGTCGAGTGCAGCGGCCTGGTGGCCGCCTACCTCCAGTGGCATCTGGAACACGGCATCCGCTCGCTTCGTCATGTCGAACGCACCGAGTCTGCACCAGCGGCGCACATTCACCCCACACGGAGCTAATACCCTCGTGGGCATGGTTCGACCGCCTACCCCGCATCCGTCAGGGGCCACCGCGCCCGCAATCCCGCGCGAGTCCGTGCCCCGGCACGTCGCGATCATCATGGACGGCAACGGCCGCTGGGCCAAGGCCCGTGGCCTGCCCCGTACGAAAGGGCACGAGGCGGGCGAGGCTTCGCTGTTCGACGTCATCGAGGGGGCGATCGAGCTCGGCATTCCGTACCTGTCGGCGTACGCGTTCTCGACCGAGAACTGGAAACGTTCGCCCGACGAGGTGCGCTTCCTGATGGGCTTCAACCGGGACGTGATCCGGCGGCGGCGCGACGAGCTGAACGCGATGGGCGTGCGGGTGCGCTGGGCCGGCCGGCCCGGGCGGCTGTGGAAGAGCGTCATCTCCGAGCTGCAGACCGCCGAGGCCATGACCACCCGCAACACCACCCTGACCCTGCAGTTCTGCGTCAACTACGGCGGCCGGGCCGAGATCCTCGACGCCGCCGTCCGGCTCGCGGGTGACATCGCCGCCGGGCGGGTCAAGGCGGGCCGGGTGAACGAGCGGCTGTTCTCCCGCTACCTGGACGAGCCGGAGATCCCGGACGTCGATCTGTTCGTCCGCTCCTCCGGGGAGCAGCGCATCTCCAACTTCCTGCTCTGGCAGACCGCGTACGCCGAGATGGTCTTCCTCAACCGCCTCTGGCCCGACTTCGACCGCCGCGACCTCTGGCAGGCGTGCGAGATCTACGCCCAGCGCGACCGCCGCTACGGCGGCGCCATCCCCAACGCCGTCTAAGCTCTGCGCCGCGCCCGATACGCGGCCACGTGCATCCGGTTCCCGCAGGTACGGCTGTCGCAGTAGACGCGGGACCGGTTGCGCGACTCGTCCACGAACACGTGCGAGCAGTCGGGGGCCGAGCAGGTCCGCAGCCGATCCCGCTCACCTTCGACCAGCACGTGCGCCAGCGCCACCCCGCAGTCGGCCGCCAGATGCTCGGCCAGCGAGGCCCCGGGCGCGAAGTAGTGCACGTGCAGCGGGAACCCGTCGTGCTGGGTCAGCCTGGGCGTGATCCGGGTCCGCCCGAGCAGCATGTTCAGCCGGTCGATCGCGACCGGATCGTCCGGGGCGGTGAACACATCATGGAAAGCGCTCGCCAGCGCACGCACCTCGGCCAGATCGCCGGGGTTCAGGAACTCCACCCCGCTGACCTTCCGGCGGAGCACGAAGGCGGCGAGCTCCTCCATGTCCGCGGGCGGGGTGTTGACCAGATCGACCGCCGTGGCGAGCGAGTACACCATGTCATGACTGAATGGCATGCCGACTCCCGTCAACCCCCCGTTTTCCCTTGTCCAGGAAGCGTATCCGTTACCTGAAATGTGACCAAATGCGAGCACAGATCAGGCAGCCGTAGCCTTGCGACCCCGGCGTTCCCCGTTTCTGGGGTTCCCGCTTCAGCGCCGACCGCCTACCCATTCGTAGGTCTTACACCGGCTCCACGGGCGTTTTGCGTCTCCCCGCAACTCTGGGCGACGTTGGTCTCATCAAAACATGCGTTCGCCTACGCTCGCTCGCATTTGCCTGAACTGCTTCCGTCAGCGTGGACCGGAGCAGTCGGCGCAGGTGCCGAAGACCTCCACCGTGTGCGTGATCTCCACGAATCCGTGCTCGGCCCCGATCGCCTCCGCCCAGCGCTCCACGTCAGGCCCGGCCACCTCCACGGTCCGGCCGCACGCGCGGCAGACCAGATGGTGGTGGTGCACGCCACTGGCGCAGGCCCGGTAGACGGCCTCGCCGTCGTCGGTGCGCAGCACGTCCACCCGGCCGTCGTCGTTGAGCGCCTGCAGCGCCCGGTAGACCGTGGTCAGTCCGATCTTCGCGCCGACCGACCGCATCTCGGTGAAGATGTCCTGCGCGCTGCGGAAGCTCTCGCTCCTGCGGAGAATCTCGTGCACCGCGTCGCGGCTTCTGCTCATGATATGGACTCCCGGGTACGGCTTCGCCGTACGAATCTACCCACCGCCAGGGCCACGGCGAACCCGGCGAGGGCGAGCAAAACGATCGCCGCGCCGGACGGCACGTCCAGGTAGAAGGAGGACGTCAGCCCGCCCACCGTGGCGAGCACGCCGAACAGCATGGCCAGGGCCATGGTGGCCCGGAAACTGCGGGTCAGCTGCTGGCTGGTGGCCACCGGGACCACCATGAGCGCGCTGACCAGCAGCAGGCCCACCACCCGCATGGCGACCACCACCGTGACGGCCGCCACCACGGCGATGAGCAGGCCGAGGAAGCGGGTGGGCAGGCCGGCCGAGCGGGCCACCTCCTCGTCCTGGCAGAGCACGAACAGCTCGCGGCCGAAGACCGCCAGCACGGCCAGCACCAGCACGGCCAGCACGGCGATGACCCACACGTCCTGCCCGTTCACGCTGGTGATCGCGCCGAACAGGTAGGAGTTGAGCGAGGCCGTGCTGCCGCCGGGGGTCAGGTAGATCAACATCACGCCGCCGGCCAGGCCGCCGTAGAACAGCAGCGCCAGCGCCACGTCCCCGCTGGTCCTGCCCCTGGCCCGGACCAGCTCGATGGCGACCGCGCCGAGCGCGGCCACCACGACGGCGGTCAGCACCGGCGCGGTCCCGGTCAGGAAGCCCAGCGCGACGCCGGTCAGCGCGACATGGCCGATGCCGTCGCCGAGCAGGGCCAGGCGGCGCTGCACGATGAAGGTGCCGACGGCGGGCGCGGTCAGGCCGACCAGTACGGCGGCGGCCAGCGCGTACCGCATGAAATCCAGGGACAGCAGCTCTATCACGTCACAGATCCAGATTCTCGGCGCGCGAGCCGATCGCGGCGTCCGACCAGCCGGAGAGCGCGCCCGCGCCGGGGTGGGGGGCGTGCGGGTGCACGTGGTCGTGCCCGGGCAGCGCGTGCGCGCCGACGGCCTGCGGGGGCGGGCCGTCGTGCACCACGCAGCCCTCCTTGAGCACGACCGCGCGGGTGATCAGCGGTTCCAGCGGGCCCAGCTCGTGCGCCACCAGCAGCACGGTCCTGCCCCCCTGGATCAGCCCGGCCAGGGTGTCGGCCAGGTGCCGCTGGCTGGCCGCGTCCACCCCGGCCGTGGGCTCGTCCAGCACGAACACGTCCGGTTCCCCGGCCAGCGCGCGGGCGATCAGGACCCGCTGCTGCTGGCCGCCGGACAGGGCCTGGACGGGGTCCCCGGCCCGGTCGCTCAGGCCGACCTCGTGCAGGGCGCGGGTGACCGCCGCCTTGTCCGCCGCGCTGGTGAGGCGAAAGCGGCTCTGGCGGGAGATCCGGCCGGAGGACACGATCTCGCGTACGGTCGCGGGCACGCCGCCGCCGACCGAGAGGCGCTGCGGCACGTAGCCGATCCGCCACCACTGGCGGAACCGGGCGGGGGCGGCGCCGTACAGCTCGGTGGCGCCGCCGGACAGCGGGATCAGGCCGAGCAGGGCGCGGATCAGGGTGGACTTGCCGGAGCCGTTGGCCCCGAGGACGGCGACCACCTCGCCCTCCTCGATGGCGAGGTCGACGCCGCGGAGGATCTCCCGGCCGTCCAGGCTGATCCGCCCGGCGGTCATCCGGAAGGCCGTCGTGGCGGGCACGGTCACCGCCTTTCCCAGGTCGTGCGCGACAGGTGCGGTCATGTGCAGCCAAGCGCGGTGCGGAGGGTGGCGAGGTCGCCCCGCATCGCGGTCAGGTAGTCGCCGCTGGCGGGCTGGCTCTCCAGCGGATTGAGCACCGCCGTCTTCGCGCCGACCTCTTGGGCGAGGACCTCGGCGACCTTCGGGCTGACGAGCTCCTCGGTGAAAATGGTAGTCACCTTCTTCTGCTTGGCGATCCCGGCCACCTCGGCCAGGCGGGCCGGCGAGGGCTCGGCGTCCGGATCGATGCCGCTGATGCCGATCTGTTCGAGCATGTAGCGGTTGGCCAGATAGCCGAAAGCCGTGTGGCTGGTGACGATGGCGCGGTTGGCGCAGGTGGTCAGCCCCTGCTGGAACTCCTTGTCCAGCGTGGTGAGGTCCGCGGCGGTGGCGGCGGCGCGTTCCCGGTAGCCGGACGCGTGCGCCGGGTCGGCGGTGGCGAGCCGTTCGCCGAGCTTGGTGGCGATGGTGGCGAAACGGTGGGGATCAAGCCAGATGTGCGGGTCGTAGCCGATGTCCTCGTGCGCGTGCCCGTCTCCTTCCCCGTGCTCTTCCTCGTGCGCCACGGTCGCGAGGGTGGGGACGACCGTCGCGGCGTCGAAGCCCTCGCCGGCGGCGTGCTGCTGGACGGCCTCGTCCACGGCCGGCTGCACGCCCTTGATGTAGACGATCAGCCCGGAACTCTGGATGTCGGCGACCTGCCGGGGCGACAGCTCCAGGTCGTGTGGCTCGACACCGGGCTTGGTGAGCCCCTCCACGGTCACGTCGGTGCCGCCGACCTGCTGGGACAGCCACTGGAGTGGATAGAAGGCGGCGGCGACGTGGAGCTTGCCCCCGGCCGGGGCCGATTGAGGAGATCGATCGACGGTGGACCCGCAGGCGGGCACGGTGAGCAGAGCCGTCCCCGCGACGGCTATGAGACTACGCAAGCGCAAATTTCCGGACATCACGCTTACGAGTATGAAGGAAAATGAAAACGGTTGTCAAAACTGTCCGGTTTATCCGCCGTGTCAGATGACCCCGAACCGGGTGAGTGCCACTAGCAGGAGAAATGTGCCCAGTGCCACCCGAAGCAACCGCCCGCCCGGCCGCAAGGACGGCCAGGACATGTACGCCAGCCACGCCACGAACCCGAACACCGGCAGCACCGCCAGCCCGCCACGCCAGTCCGCCACCGCGAATCCGACCAGCAACAGCACGACCAGCAGGACCGGCACCACCCAGCGCGGCAGCTGGTGAAGAAACACCAGCACGGTCGCGCTGCGCTGCTCGACCGCCCGGCGGAACCCGGTCGAGCCGGGCGTGAAGAACTGTTCCCCCGCCGGCAGCGGACGCTTGGCCGCGGGCTTGCGGGCCGGCGGCCGGGGCTTGGCCAGCGGGTGCGGTGATTTGCGGGGTTTAGAGGTATCGGCCACGGTCACGAGCCTAACGCCGCGACTCCACCAGGGGGATGGCATGCTGGGGCGCATGCTCGCCGTGATCCGCTATTCGGTGCCCGAGGCGCAGACCGACCAGTTCACCGGTCAGGCCGCGGAAATCCTCGATCTGCTCGCCGCCCAGGACGGATTCGTCCGCGGCCAGGTGAGCCGCTCGGTGGACGAGCCCAACCTGTGGGCCCTGGTCAGCGAGTGGGACGGCGCGGGTTTTTACCGCCGTGCCCTGTCCGCGGCCAGGATGGCGATGTATCCGCTGATGACCCTCATGATCAACGAGCCCAGCGGCTACGAGCAGGTGTACGGAAAGGGCTGAGCGGGTGACTGCGGGATTCCCCTAAGCTTGGCGGATATCAATCCCAGCGCCGACACCCAGCCGGATGGAGCCGCACTCATGGCACGTCGTACCGACGTCATGGAAACCATTGTCAGTCTCGCCAAGCGCCGCGGGCTCGTGTACCCGTCGAGTGAGATCTATGGCGGACTGCGCGCTTCCTGGGACTACGGTCCGCTCGGGGTCGAGTTGAAGAGCAACGTGAAGCGCGAGTGGTGGAAGAGCGTGGTGCAGGGCCGTGACGACGTCGTGGGCCTGGACTCGTGCGTGATCCTGGCCCGCGAGGTCTGGGTCGCCAGCGGCCACGTGGAGACCTTCACCGACCCGCTGACCGAGTGCCAGTCGTGCCACAAGCGGTATCGGGCCGACCACCTCGAAGAGGCCTACATCGAGAAGCACGGCAAGGCCCCGGAGCACGGCCTGGCCGACCTGGTCTGCGTGAACTGCGGCACCAAGGGCGCGTTCACCCAGCCCAAGCAGTTCAGCGGTCTGCTGAAGACCTACCTGGGCCCGGTCGAGGACGAGTCGGGCCTGGCCTACCTGCGCCCGGAGACCGCGCAGGGCATCTTCATCAACTACCTGAACGTGCAGCAGTCGGCCCGCAAGAAGATCCCCTTCGGCATCGGCCAGCAGGGCAAGTCCTTCCGTAACGAGATCACCCCGGGCAACTTCATCTTCAGGACCCGCGAGTTCGAGCAGATGGAGATGGAGTTCTTCGTCAAGCCGGGCACCGACGAGGAGTGGCACCAGTACTGGATCGACGAGCGGCTGCGCTGGTATGTCGATCTCGGCATCGCCAAGGACAACCTGCGGCTCTACGAGCACCCGAAGGACAAGCTGTCCCACTACTCCAAGCGCACGGTCGACATCGAGTACCGGTTCAATTTCACCGGCGCGGAGTGGGGCGAGCTTGAGGGCATCGCCAACCGCACCGACTTCGACCTGACCAGCCACGGCAAGGCCTCCGGGGCGGACCTGTCGTTCTTCGAGCAAGAGACCGGCGAGCGGTATGTGCCGTATGTCATCGAGCCGGCCGCGGGTGTGGACCGGGCGGCGCTCACCTTCCTGCTCGACGCGTACACGGTGGACCAGGCTCCCAACGCCAAGGGCGTGATGGAGGAGCGCACGGTCATGCGCCTGGACCACCGGCTCGCCCCGGTCAAGGTCGCGGTGCTGCCGCTGTCCCGCAACGCCGACCTCTCCCCGAAGGCCAAGGACCTGGCCGCCCAGCTGCGCCGCCGCTGGAACGTGGACTTCGACGACGCGGGCGCGATCGGCCGCCGCTACCGCCGCCAGGACGAGATCGGCACGCCATTCGCGATCACGGTCGACTTCGACACCCTGGAGGACCACGCGGTCACCATCCGGGAGCGCGACACGATGGCCCAGCAGCGGGTGAGCCTCGACCAGGTCGAGGCCTACCTGCGCCAGCACCTGAACGACTAGCCCGCCCCACGGGCCCGTCCAGGAGGGTTGAAGACCACCTGGACGGACCCGTGTCTTCATGGCAAGAGTGCGCGAATAGTGTTGCACTAGTGGTGCACATCTGGCTTATCGTGGAAGCATGAAGTCCTTCCCGTTCAGTGCGTTGGCCCGCGAGCGCAACGAAGTCTTTCCCGAACTGGACGCCGCCGACGTCCTGCTTGAACGCCGGGACGCCGAGAACGTCTGGCTGGTCCGCGACGAGCGCTATCAAGCCGCGCGCAGCGCGCTGCTCACTCTGGCCAGGTCCATGACGATCGTGGCCCGCGCCAACCAGGCACTCGCCGAGGAAGCACTGGCCGAAGATCTGCCCTGGCTGACCTGGCTGCCGGAGAACGAGCGCCCGCAGTGCGTCCGCGAGTTGCTCGCTCATCTCCTGGCTGGGGCCGACACCGGCGAACTGATGCCCTACGCACGAGCCCGTCGGTCCTGGACCTCCACCGCACTGGCCTGGAGCAACCCTGAGGTCGCCCGCGAACTTCTCAACCCGTTCGACGGCACCGGCGGTCAACGCATCGACGGTGGCGAGTGAGCGGGCGGGGCGAACCGGGTGGGTAATGGATGACGCTCGGCTACTTCGGCGAGGTAGCGCTGGAACGGCGTCATCTACCGAAAGTTACCGATCGATTCCGAAAGACAAAGTAAAACGCTGATTTATGGGGGTTTTCGGGGCGGTTTGCTGACATGGGGTGATTGCTGCTTTGGGAAGGGGACCCATGTCTACTCGTTGGATGGCGGCGGCGTTCGCCTCGGGGCTCGTGCTGGTGGCCGCGGGGCCCGCGAACGCGGAACCCGCGCCGCGGCCGGAACCCGCGCCGCGGCCGGAGGCCGAGCTGCTGCTCGTGGTGGATGACTGCCCGTTCCTCGAACTGTGAGCGAGCCCCAGCGGCTCGAACGCGCGCTGTTCGAGGTCAAGAGAGTGATCGTCGGCCAGGACAAGATGGTCGAGCGCATGCTCGTGGCCATCCTGGCCCGCGGCCACTGCCTGCTCGAAGGGGTGCCCGGCATCGCCAAGACGCTGGCCGCCGAGACCCTGGCCGCGGTGGCGGGGGGCTCGTTCGCCCGGATCCAGTTCACACCCGACCTGGTGCCCTCCGACATCGTCGGCACCCGCGTCTACCGCCCCTCGACCGAGAGCTTCGACACCGAACTCGGTCCGGTGATGGCCAACTTCGTGCTCGCCGACGAGATCAACCGGGCCCCGGCGAAGGTGCAGTCCGCCCTGCTGGAAGTGATGGCCGAGCGGCACGTCAGCATCGGCGGCACCACCCACCCGGTGCCGACCCCGTTCCTGGTGCTCGCCACCCAGAACCCGATCGAGTCCGAAGGCGTCTACCAGCTGCCGGAGGCCCAGCGGGACCGCTTCCTGATGAAGATCGACGTCGGCTACCCGACCGAGTCCGAGGAGCTCGCCATCCTCTACCGGATGAGCGTGGACCCCCCGCGGGCCGCCCAGGTCCTCGGCCCGGACGAGTTGCTCGCCCTGCAGCGCACCGCCGAGACCGTCTTCGTCCACCACGCCGTCGCCGAATACACCGTCCGCCTCGTCTACGCCACCAGAACCCCAGACCGGTACGGCCTGCCCGAGCTCACCCGCCTGCTCGCCTTCGGCGCCAGCCCCCGGGCCACCCTCGGCCTGGTCGCAGCCGCCCGCGCGCTGGCCCTGATGCGCGGCCGCGACTACGTGCTCCCCGGCGACGTCGCCGACCTGGCCGTGGACGTGATCGCGCACCGCCTGGTGCTCTCCTTCGACGCGCTGGCCGAGGGCATGTCCGCCCGCCATCTGGTGGAACAGCTGCTCAGAACCATCCCGCAGCCCAAGATCGCGCCCACCCAGCAGGAGGACGCGGCGTGAGACCGCCCGAGGAGGTGCTGCGGCGGCTCGAACTCACCGTCACCCGCAAGCTGGACGGGCTTCTCCAGGGCGACCATCTCGGCCTGCTGCCGGGGCCGGGGACGGAACCGGCGGAGGCCAGGCCGTACCAGCCGGGGGACGACGTGCGGCGGATGGACTGGAACGTCACCGCACGTACCGCGCTGCCGCATGTCCGGGACGTGGTCGCGGACCGGGAGCTGGAGGTGTGGGTGCTGCTGGACGCGACCGCCAGCATGGACTTCGGCACCGGCCTGATGGAGAAACGCGCGCTCGCGCTGGCGGCCGTCGCCTCGGTGGGCTTCCTCACGCAGCGCACCGGCAACCGGATCGGCGCGCACGTGCTCCAGTCCGGCGCGATCCGGCGGCTGCCCGCCAGGACCGGCCGGCCGCACCTGATGGCGCTAATGCGCACGATCATGACGCTGCCCCGCGACGGCGTGGGCGTGCCCAGGATCGGCTTCGCCATGGACCAGCTGCGCCGGACCGTGCTGCGGCGGGGTCTGGTCGTGGTCGTCTCCGACTTCCTGGACCCTCCCGAGACCTGGGAGACCCCGCTGCGTCACCTCGGCGTGCGCCACCAGGTGCTGGCCGTGGAGGTCGCCGACCCCCGCGAGCTGACCCTGCCCGACGTCGGCGTGATCACCCTGGTGGACCCGGAGACCGGGCGCCGGCAGGAGATCGCCAGCGGCAGCGCCCGGCTGCGGGCACGATACGCCGCCGCCGCCGAAGCCCAGCGCGGCGGCATCCGCGCCGTCATCCGCCGGGCCGGGGCCGCCCATCTGGCCCTGCGCACCGACCGGGACTGGCTGCGCGACCTGATCCAGCACATCCTGCTGCAACGCCGCCTGGCCCGGCTGGCGGGAGGGGCCGGATGAACTTCCTCGCGCCGCAGTGGCTGCTGCTGCTCATTCCGGTGGCCGCGATCGTCGTGGCCTACCTGGTCATGCAGCTGCGCCGCAGCAAGTACGCGGTCCGCTTCACCAACCTGGACCTGCTCACCAGCGTCGCCCCCAGAGGGCCGGGATTTCGCCGCCACGTTCCGGCCGCCGCCTTCTCGGTCATGCTCGTCCTGCTGGTCATCGGGTTCGCCCGCCCGACCGCGGAGGTCCAGGTGCCCCGGGAGCGGGCCACCGTCATCGTCGCCTTTGACGTCTCCGCGTCCATGCTGGCCGAGGACGTCGAACCGACCAGGTTCGCGGCCGCCCAGCAGGCCGCGCGCCGGTTCGCCGAGGGGCTGCCCCCTCGTTTCAACCTCGGTCTGGTGGCGTTCTCGCAATACGCGTCCATAGCCGTCCCGGCCACCACCGACCGGCAGGCCGTCCTGGACGCGGTGGACCGGCTGTCCACCTCCGCGGGCACCGCCATCGGGGAGGCCGTGTTCGCCTCCCTCGACGCGATCAGCACGATCGACGCGCAGGCGGGCGCGGACCCCCCGCCCGCCCACGTGGTGCTGCTCTCGGACGGCTCGATCACCACCGGGCGCTCCATCGCCGAGGCCGTCGGCGAGGCCACCACCCGGCGGGTGCCGGTCTCCACCATCGCGTACGGCACGCCGCGCGGCATGATCCAGATGGACGGCCGCACCATCCAGGTCCCGGTGGACGGCCCCGCCCTGAAGGACCTGGCCGACTCCACCGGGGGCCGCTTCTATGAGGCCGCCTCCGGCGACGAGCTGCGGGCCGTCTACGACGACATCGGCAGCTCGGTCGGGTTCCGGGTCGAGCGGCAGGAGGTGTGGCCGTGGTTCGTCGGCCTCGGCCTGCTCGGCGCGGTGGTCGCGGCCGGAACATCCTTGTTCTGGTTCTCCCGCATCCCCTAGAGAGGCGCGCGTGACAGATCCCATCGGACTCGGGACGCCAAGCGGGCCGGGATTCCAGCAGGTGCCGATCGAGTGGCGGCCGGTGGCGCGGGCCGTACCTGAGCGGCCGGAGGAGCGGCGGCGGCGCGGGGCGCTGGCGTCGGCGACGCTGGTGGCGCTGCTGGTCGGCGGCGCCGCCGGCGGCGCGGCCGGATGGCTGGCGGGGCGGCCCGGGGAGGAGCAGCGGGCGGTGGCGTTGCCCCGGTCCGCGGCTGGGCCGCTGCCGTCGGCGGGCAGCCTGAGCGGCACGGCGTCGACGGTGCTGCCGAGCGTGGTCTCGGTGGAGGCCGGGAGCGGCTCCGGGTCGGGCTTCGCCATCGACCAGATCGGCCATGTGCTGACAAATGCTCATGTGGTGGATGACGCGGATTCGGTGACCGTGATCCTGCACGACGGGCGGCGGCTGTCGGCGCGGGTGATCGGCAGCGACGAGGCCTACGACCTGGCGGTGCTGCAGGTGGAGGCGGGGTCCGGGCTGGTCCCGGCCATGCTGGCCCGCTCGGCCGACGTCCGGGTGGGCGACCAGGTGCTGGCGATCGGGTCGCCGCTCGGCCTGGCCGGGACGGTCACCTCGGGGATCGTCAGCGCCCTGGACCGGGAGGTCCAGCTCGGCAACGGCGGCAGGCAGACCGCGCTGCAGACCGACGCCTCCATCAATCCGGGCAACTCCGGCGGGCCGCTGGTGAACGTGCGCGGCGAGGTGGTGGGCGTGAACACGGTCATCGCGACCCTGTCGCGGCGCGGCGGCAACATCGGCATCGGGTTCGCGATTCCGGTGGACCGGGCGGCCTCGGTCGCGGAACGCATCATCCGGGACTAGGTTCGATAGATGAGGCTGCTCGTGGTCGAGGACGAGGAAGACCTCGTCGATGCGCTCAGAGTCGGCCTGGTCCGGGCCGGTTACGCGGTGGACGTCGCCTACGACGCGCCCACCGCCGACGAGAAACTGAAGGTCAACGCCTACGATCTGGTGCTGCTTGATCTGAACCTGCCGGGCGGGGACGGGTTCGAGCTGTGCCGGGCGGTCCGGCGCGGCGAGGGCGGCGGCCAGGTCCGCATCCTGATGGTGACCGCCAGGGACCGGCTGGACGACCGGGTCAAGGGCCTGGACGAGGGCGCCGACGACTACCTGGTGAAACCGTTCGCGTTCCCGGAGTTGCTGGCCCGGGTGCGGGCGCTGCTGCGCCGTGACACCGCCGGGGGGACCGCCGTGCTGGAGGTCGGCGACCTGCGCCTGGACACCGCGCGGGTGGAGGCCTACCGGGGCGGGCGCCCGCTCAGCCTGACCCCCAAGGAGTTCGGGGTGCTGCACTACCTGATGACCCGGCCAGGCCACGTCGTCTCCACCGAGGAGCTGCTCGAACACGTCTGGGACGAGCACACCGACCCGTTCACCAACACGGTCCGGGTGACCGTGGGCACGCTCCGGCGCAAGCTGGCCGGGGAGGGCGACCCGCTGATCGAGACCGTGATCAGCCGGGGCTACCGGCTGCGGGGGGCCACGTGAGGCTCACCGACATGAGGCTCTTCGTGCAGACGATCAGGTTCCGGTTGACCGTGCTCTACTCCGGGCTGCTGATCGCCTCGGCCGCGCTGGTGCTGGGGGCGATCTACTTCGCGGTGTCCAAGACCACCGAGCAGCGGCCGTACACGGTGGAGTACGCCAAGGCCCAGACCCGGTCCGGGGAGTATCTGGGGAAGATCCCCGTGGTGCAGGTCGAGGAGGTGGAGAACGCGGTCAACGTGCGCACCATGGAGACCCTGCGGAACTACTCCTTCGGCACGCTGGCCGGGCTCTTCCTGGCCGCGCTGGTGATCGGCTGGGTGCTGGCCGGGCGGGCGCTGCGGCCGATCCGGTCGATCACCAGGACCGCCGCCGAGATCCAGGCCACCGACCTGGCCCGGCGGATCAACCTGGCCGGGCCCAGGGACGAGCTGCGCGACCTGGCCGAGACCGTGGACACCATGCTCGGCCGTCTTGAGGACGCCTTCCGGGCCCAGCGCCAGCTCATCGACGACGCCTCGCACGAGCTGCGCAGCCCGCTGGCGATCATCCGGGCCAACCTGGACGCGGTGCTGACCGCGCCGGAGGCCACCGACGAGGAGCGGCTGCGCGCGGTCGCCATCGTGGACCGGGCCACCACCCGGATGACCCGCCTGGTCGAGGACCTGCTCGCCTCGGCCCGCCGCCAGGCCCCCGCCTTCGTGGACGCCGACGTGGACCTGGCCGCCATCGCCAACGAGGCCTGTGAGGAGTTCGCCGCCCTCGCCCTGGCCAGGAACCTGACGCTGCGGCGGCTGCTGCGCCCCGGCCTGTCCACCGTCGGCGACCACGACGCGCTGCGCCGCGCGATCGGGAACCTGATCTCCAACGCGGTCCGGCTGGCCCCTTCCGGCAGCGAGGTGATCGTGGCGGCGGGGGAGCACGGGGGCTGGGTGTGGGCGGCCGTCCAGGACGCCGGGCCCGGCATCGCCGAGGATGAGCGGGATCGGGTGTTCGACCGGTTCTGGCGCGGGCACGCCGGGGGCGGGGTTAGCAGCCGCAGGGACCGGCACACCGGGCTCGGCCTGGCGATCGTCCGCCAGATCGTCGAATCGCACGGCGGCCTGGTCCGGGTCTTCTCCGAGCTGGGCACGGGCAGCACGTTCGTGCTCTGGCTGCCCGGGCCGAGTCCCGGCGAGGCTCCCGAGGGCAATCCGATGGCTTAAGGGCAGACGGTGCCGTTGTCGGGGACCTTGCCGTTCAGGAAGTAGGCGTCGACGAGTGTGTCGATGCAGGTGTTCTGGCCGTACGCGCCGTGGCCTTCGCCCTTCAGCGTCAGCAGCACGCCGGTGCCCAGTTGCTCGGTCAGCTTGGGCGCCCACTCGTACGGCGTGGCCGGGTCGTTGGTCGTGCCGATCACCACGATCGGCCCCGAGCCGCGGGCGTCGATGTGCTTGTTGCTGTCCTCCCCGCGCGTGGGCCAGACGCTGCAGCCGCCCGCGCTGGCCACGTCGGGCCCGAAGATCGGCGACTTCTTGCTCATCTCCTTGGCCAGGCTGACCGACTCCTGGACGCTGGGCCGGTCGGTGGTGTCCGCGCAGAGGATCGCGATCAGCGACGACTGCAGGGTGTTGTAGCTGCCGTCCGGCTGGCGCCCGGCGTAGGAGTCGGACAGGTTGAGCAGCCCCGCGCCGTTGCCCGCGATCGCGTCCGCGATGGCCTGGGTGAGCAGCGGCCAGGTCAGCTCGCTGTACAGCGCCTCGGCGATGGCGACCCTGGCCACGTCGTCGGTGACCAGCCGTCCCTGCACGTTGAGCGGGTTGCGCCGCAGCGAGGAGATCAGGCCGAGCACGGCCGTGTTGCCGTTGAAGGGGCAGTCCTGCCTGGCGCAGTCGGCCAGGTAGTTCTCGTACGCCCGCTGGAACCCCTTCACCTGCGTCTTGGACTGCTCCAGCAGTCCCAGCGCCGGATCCACCGCCGCGTCCAGCACCATCCGCCCGGTCACCTTCGGGAACTGCGTCGCGTAGAGCGCGCCCAGGTGGGTGCCGTAGGAGAAGCCGAGGAAGTTCAGCTTCGGATCGCCGAGCCGGACCCGCAGCATCTCCATGTCCCTGACCGCGTTCAGCGTCCCCACGTACGGCAGGATCTCCCCCGAGTGTTTCTGGCACGCTTGCGCGAACTCGGTCAGCAGCCGGGTCTGGATGGCTACGTCCAGGCTGGGTTCGGCCCGCAGGAACGCCTCGAAGGGCTTGGGGTCCATGCAGCGCACGCCCTCGCTGCGCTCCACCCCGCGCGGGTCGAAGCTGACCAGGTCGTAGCGCCCGCCCAGGCTGCGGAACGCCGCCGCCGCGTCCGTCAGGGTGCTCACGCCGGAACCGCCGGGCCCGCCGAAGTTGAGGACCAGCGAGCCGAGCTTGGCGCCGGGCCCGGTGGCCCGCAGCCGGATCAGCGCGATGCCGATCGTCTTGCCCCCCGGCTTGGTGTAGTCCAGCGGGACCTCCATGGTCGCGCACTGGAAGCCCGCTGACGGCGCGATCTTCTCGCACGCGCCCCAGTTGATCTCCGCGGGTTTCGCCGTGGTCTCCGGGGCGGGCGCGGTCGTGCCGCACGCGCACAGAGCCAGCAGCGCGGCAACGGCCGCCAGTCGCCTCATCAATACCCCTCGATAGTCTGTGAGGCTTCTTCCCGGCAAATGGTCTACACCAATTAACGTGCAGGCAACATTTCGCACCTCTTAGAGAACTGGTTTATACCACTTCGTGGAGTGAGAAGAATGGTCGTTTTTTACGCTTCGCTGAATTGGATTAGACCGCCTTGTGGGCCTCTGCCTGCGGAAACGGTTACATGTGACAGTCGTGACGATTCGTGGTGTTCTTTATCGGTAGAGTCCTGAAAGGCGGGGTCGGTCTGCGTTTGCTGAAGGAGCTCATCGTGCCGAAATACGTCTACGACTTCACCGAGGGGAACAAGGATCTTCGCGATCTACTCGGCGGCAAGGGCGCCAATCTCGCGGAAATGAGCAATCTGGGTCTTCCCGTGCCTCCCGGGTTCACCATCACCACCGAGGCGTGCCGGAAGTATCTGGCGGACGGCGAGATTCCGGTCGAGGAGATCGCCACGCACCTGGCCAAGCTGGAGGCGGCCATGGGCAAGCGCCTCGGCGACCCCGAGGACCCGCTGCTGGTGAGCGTACGTTCCGGGGCCAAATTCTCGATGCCGGGCATGATGGAGACCGTCCTCAACATCGGCCTCAACGACGCCTCCGTGCACGGGCTGGCCGCCAAGTCGGGCAACGAGCGGTTCGCGTGGGACTCCTACCGGCGGCTGATCCAGATGTTCGGCCGGACCGTGCTCGGCATCGACGGGGAGAAGTTCGAGGAGGCGCTGGAAGAGCTCAAGGGCGGCCGGGGCGACCTCGATCTGGACGCGGCGGATTTCCAGCGGCTGGTCGGGACGTACAAGGAGATCGTGCGGGCCGAGAAGGGCCGGGAGTTCCCCGGCGACCCGCGCGAGCAGATGGAGCTGGCCATCCGCGCGGTCTTCGACTCCTGGAACGCGCCGCGCGCGGTGCTCTACCGGCGCCAGGAGCGCATCCCCGCCGACCTCGGCACGGCCGTCAACGTGGTCGCCATGGTCTTCGGCAACCTCGGCATGGACTCCGGCACCGGCGTCGCCTTCACCCGCGACCCCGCCTCCGGGCAGCAGGGCGTCTACGGCGATTACCTGCAGAACGCGCAGGGCGAGGACGTGGTCGCGGGCATCCGCAACACCGTCCCGCTGCAGGACCTGGAGAAGATCGACCCGACCTCCTACCAGGAGCTCCTGGACATCATGGCCCGCCTGGAGGGCCACTACCGGGACCTGTGCGACATCGAGTTCACCATCGAGCGCGGCAAGCTCTGGATGTTGCAGACCCGGGTCGGCAAGCGCACCGCCGCCGCGGCCTTCCGGATCGCCGTGCAGCTCGTCGACGAGGGCCTCATCGACATCGACGAGGCCGTCGTCCGGTGCACCGGCGACCAGCTCGCCCAGCTCATGTTCCCCCGCTTCGCCGACGGCGCGAAGAACACGATGCTGACCAAGGGCATGAACGCCTCCCCCGGCGCGGCCGTCGGCCGGGCCGTCTTCTCCTCCGACCGCGCCGTCGAACTCGCCGCCCGGGGCGTGGACGTCATCCTGGTACGGCGCGAGACCAACCCCGACGATCTCTCCGGCATGATCGCCGCCAGGGGCGTGCTCACCTCGCGCGGCGGCAAGACCTCCCACGCCGCCGTGGTGGCCCGGGGCATGGGCAAGACCTGCGTCTGCGGCGCCGAGGCGCTGGAGGTGGACGCCAGGGCCCGTCGCTTCACCGTCGGCGGCACCGTCGTCGAGGAGGGCGACGTCGTCTCCATCGACGGCACCACCGGCGCGGTCTACCTGGGCGAGGTGCCCGTGGTGGCCTCGCCCGTGGTGGAGTACTTCGAGGGCATGCCGTCCGGCGACGAGCTGGTGGCCGCCGTCCACCGGATCATGGCGCACGCGGACGGCAGCAGGCGGCTGGCCGTCCGCGCCAACGCCGACACCCCCGAGGACGCGGCCCGGGCCCGGCGGTTCGGCGCGCAGGGCATCGGCCTGTGCCGCACCGAGCACATGTTCCTGGGCGAGCGCCGCCAGCTGGTCGAGGACCTGGTCTTGGCCGAGACCCCGGCCGAGCGGCAGTCCGCCCTGGATGCCCTGGAACCCTTGCAGAAGGCCGACTTCACCGGCCTGTTCGAGGCGATGGCCGGGCTGCCGGTGACGATCCGGCTGATCGACCCGCCGCTGCACGAGTTCCTGCCCGACCTCGTGGACCTGTCGGTCAAGGTGGCCACCGGCGCGGGAACGGACAAGGACGTCCGCCTGCTCGCCGCCGTCAAGCGGCTGCACGAGCAGAACCCGATGCTCGGCCTGCGCGGGGTACGGCTCGGCCTGGTCATCCCCGGCCTGTTCGCCATGCAGGTCCGCGCGATCGCCCAGGCGGCCCGGCAGGCGACGAAGGCCCGCGCCGAGATCATGATCCCGCTGGTCGGCGCGGTCCAGGAGCTGGAGAGCGTACGCGAGGAGGCGCTCCACATCCTCGCCGAGGCCGGCGTGCACGCCCTGATCGGCACCATGATCGAGGTCCCGCGCGCCGCGCTGACCGCCGGGCAGATCGCCGAGGCCGCCCAGTTCTTCTCCTTCGGCACCAACGACCTCACCCAGATGACCTGGGGCTTCTCCCGCGACGACGTCGAAGCCTCCTTCTTCGGGAAATATCTGGATCTGGGGATCTTCGGGGTGTCGCCGTTCGAGTCCCTGGACCGGGACGGCGTCGGCCGCCTGATGCGGATCGCGGTCGAGGAAGGGCGCGGCGCCAGGCCCGACCTGAAGCTGGGCATCTGCGGCGAGCACGGAGGCGACCCCGACTCGGTCCGGTTCTGCCATGAGATCGGCCTCGACTACGTCTCCTGCTCCCCGTTCCGGGTGCCGGTGGCCCGGCTTGAGGCGGGCCGGGCCGCGCTCAGCAGCGCCGGATCCGACACCCGATAGCCACGTTGGCGACCGGGCGTTCGCGCCCGGTCGCCAACGGACCAGGGGCCACTGTTTCCATCGCGTTTGTCGTTGAGAGCGGTGTTTGCGGGTACTGTCTCACTCCCTTGCAGAGAAAGGGGGACTCGTGACGCCGTACACCGAACACGACCAGGCACGATGGGTTCCCGAACCGCCGAGCCACACCGGGCGCGGGCCGTTCGAGCGGGACCGGGCGCGCGTCCTGCACAGTGACGCGCTGCGCCGCCTGGCGGCCAAGACGCAGGTCGTCACCCCCGGCGAGCGCGGCATGCACAGCCCGCGCACCCGGCTCACCCACTCCCTGGAATGCGCCCAGATCGGCCGCGAGATGGCCGGGGTCCTGGGCCGCGACCCCGACCTGGTGGAGACCGCCTGCCTGGCCCACGACCTCGGCCACCCGCCCTTCGGCCACAACGGCGAGACCGCCCTGAACGCGGTGGCCGCCCGCTGCGGCGGCTTCGAGGGCAACGCGCAGAGCCTGCGGCTGCTCACCCGGCTGGAGGCCAAGGTCCTCACCGAGGACGACCGCAGCGCCGGGCTCAACCTCACCCGCGCCGCCCTGGACGCCGCCATCAAATACCCGTGGACCCGCGAATCCGGCCCCAAATACTGCGTCTACCCGGACGACCGGCCGGTCTTCGACTGGGTACGGCAAGGCGCCCCACCCGGCCGGGTCAGCTTCGAGGCGCAGATCATGGACTGGGCCGACGACGTCGCCTACTCCGTGCATGACCTGGAGGACGCGCTGCACTCCGGCCACGTCACCCCCAAGGCGCTCCGCGACCCCGAGGAGCGCCGCGAGGTCTGCCGTACCACCCGCGCCTGGTACGCGCCCGACACCGACCTGGGCGAGCTGGAGGACATCTTCGCCCGCCTGGTCGCCGAACCGGTCTGGCCCGCCCACTTCGACGGCGGCCTGGCCGACCTGGCCGCGCTCAAACGCCTCACCAGCACCACCATCGGCCGGTTCTGCCGCTCCGCCCAGGAGGCCACCAGGGCCGCCTACCCGGCCGAGTCGGCCGGCCGCCACGACGCCGACCTGATCGTGCCGCGCCTCACCCGGCTGGAGTGCGCCCTGCTCAAAGGCATCACCGCGCACTACGTGATGACCCGCGACGACCACCACGCCACCCAGGAACGGCAGCGCGAGCTCATCGCCGAACTCGCCTCGCTGATCATGCTCGGCGCGCCCGCCACCCTGGAGCCCGCGCTCCGCCCCGCCTTCGAGCTCGCGGCGGGCGACGCGGGGCGGCTGCGCGCCGTGGTCGACCAGATCGCCTCCCTCACCGACGCCTCCGCCATCGCCCTGCACGGGCGCCTGACGGCCAGGTAATCCCCGGTTTCGGTCGACGAACCCGGCAACCAGGCGGATACTCCGGCACGCGACGCGAGTGTCCGCGTGAAAAGGAGCACCCTGACATGTCCAACCACGATTCGCGATTCGTCATCATCGGCGGCGGTCTCGCCGGTGCCAAGGCCGCCGAGACCCTCCGGGCGGAGGGGTTCGACGGGCCGGTGACGATCATCGCGGCCGAGCAGGAACGCCCGTACGAGCGGCCGCCGCTCTCCAAGGGCTACCTGCAGGGCTCGGCCGAGCTGCCCGAGGTCTACGTGCACGAGGACGGCTGGTACCGCGCGCACGACGTGGACCTGCGCCTCGGCGTACCGGCCACCCGGGTGGTGCCCGGGGAGCAGGTGGTCGAGCTGGGGACGGGGGAGCGGCTGCCGTACCTGCGGCTGCTGATCGCGACCGGGTCCACGCCGCGCCCGCTGCCGGTGGACGGCGCGGACCTGGACGGCGTGCACTACCTGCGCACCCTGGCCGACAGCCAGGCGCTGCGGGCCGCCTTCGGCCACGGGGGCGACGTGGTGATCATCGGGGCGGGCTGGATCGGCCTGGAGACGGCCGCCGCCGCCCGCAAGGCCGGGTGCCGCGTGGTCGTCGTCGAACCCGAGCCGACCCCGCTGAACCGCACCCTCGGCAGCAGGATCGGCGAGGTCTTCGCCGACCTGCACCGGCGCAACGGCGTCGAGTTCCGCCTCGGCGCGTCCGTGACCCGGCTGCGCGGCGAGGGCGGGCACGTGCGCGCCGTGGAGATCTCCGGCGGCGAGTCGCTCCCGGCCGACGACGTGGTGGTCGGCATCGGCGCCGCCCCCAACATCGAGCTGGCCGCCGGCGCCGGGCTCGACGTCGGCGCCGGCATCCTGGTGGACGCGTCCCTGCGCACCAGCGACCCCGCCATCTTCGCCGCCGGGGACGTCGCCGAGGCCGCCCACCCGCTGCTCGGCCGCCGGATCCGGATCGAACACTGGGCCAACGCCCTCAACCAGGGCCCGGCCGCCGCCCGCGCCATGATGGGCCTCCCGGTCAGCTACGACCTGCTGCCCTACTTCTACACCGACCAGTTCGAGCTGGGCATGGAGTTCTCCGGCGACATCGAGGGCCACGACCAGGTCGTCATCCGGGGCGCGGACCTGGAGTTCATCGCGTTCTGGCTGCGGCAGGGCCGGGTGATCGCCGGCATGAACGTCAACGTCTGGGACGTCGTCGACGACATCCAGGCGCTGATCCGCTCCGGCCGCCAGGTGGACCCGGCCGAGCTGGCCGACCCGGAAACCCCGTTCTAGTCCGAATCGTCATGCTGGTCGGTTACAAAAGAGAGGAAGAGTTTCGATACCGTCACGCAGGTGGAGATCATGCGATCGGGGACACTGGCGCTCGTTCTGCTCACGGCCGCGTGCAGCGCACCGGCCGGAGTGGCGGGCGTGAGCACCAATCCCCCCTCGCCGCGCGCGCTGTCGGCCGCCGACCCGACCGTGGAGGGCACCGCCACGCCGGGCCCGACGTTCGCCGCGGCCGTCGTGCCCCCGCCCGGCGACGAGCCCGTCCGGCTGCCCCCGCCCAAGGTCTCCCGGTTCCGCTACGTCTACCCGGTCAAGGGCTGCAAGACCACCTACGAGCGTAAGCGGCTGGTGCTGCCCAAGACCACCATCTGGGCCGGGCGCGGCTGCGCCTTCGTGGCCCCCGTGGACGGCGTGGTGCGCGAGGTCAACGTGCAGAACAAGTGGAAACCCTCCACCGACCAGGGCGCCCACCGGGAGGGCCGGTATGTCACCGTGCTCGGCGAGGACGGCGTGCTCTACCTCGGCGGGCACCTCGACACGGTCGCGCCCGGCATCCGGCCAGGAGTGAAGGTCAAGGCGGGGCGGCTGCTCGGCCGGGTGGGTAACACGGGCAACGCCCGGAACATGGCGAGTAATCTGTATTTCGCGGTCAGCTGGCCGGCGCCGCCGCAGTACTGGTGGATCCGGCGCGGCATGGTCGACCCCTGGACGTTCCTGGACGCCTGGTGGGACGGCAACCGCACGTTCTCCCCCCGGGCGGCCATGCTGGCGGTGCGCGAACGGGTTGGCACGCTCCCGGCGTGCTCGGTGCTGTGCGCGGGCAAGCCGCAGGAGCCGAAACCCAAACCCACCCAGAAGCCCGAGGAGGAGGAGCCCAAGGTGATCGTCCCATTGAACGTCGAGCCCGCCCGTTCCGGCCAATAGACTCGCGACGTGGCAGGCCGGATCAGTGATGAGGACATCGCGCTCGTGCGCGAACGCGCGCAGATCGCCGATGTCGTGGGCGACTATGTGCAACTGCGCAACGCGGGCGGCGGCAACCTGAAAGGGCTCTGCCCCTTCCACGATGAGAAGTCGCCCTCGTTCAACGTCACCCCCGCGCGGGGCATGTACTTCTGCTTCGGCTGCTCCGAGGGCGGCGACGTCATCACCTTCATCCAGAAGATCGACGCGCTGACCTTCGCCGAGGCGGTCGAGCGGCTGGCCCAGCGGGTCGGCCTCCAGCTCCGCTACGAGCAGGGCGGCTACGTCCCCGGGCGGCAGCAGGGCGAACGCTCCCGGCTGATCGAGGCGCACCGCGCCGCCGCCGAATACTACGTCTCCCAGCTGTCCACCCCCGAGGCCGCCGCCGGCCGCCGGTTCCTGTCCGAGCGCGGCTTCGAACGCGTCGACGCCGAGCACTTCGGCATCGGCTACGCCCCCAACGAGTGGGAAGCCCTCACCCGCCACCTGCTGGCCCGCGGCTTCACCAGCCAGGAACTGCTCCGCGGCGGCCTGGCCGCCGAAGGCCGCCGCGGTCCCCGCGACCGCTTCCGCGGCCGCCTGATCTGGCCGATCCGCGAGATCACCGGCGACGTCATCGGCTTCGGCGCCCGCAAGCTGCTGGACGCCGACGACGGCCCCAAATACCTCAACACCCCGGAAAGCCCGATCTACCACAAGAGCTCTGTGCTGTACGGGATCGACCTGGCCAAACGGGAGATCTCCAAGCGCTCCCAGGCCGTCATCGTCGAGGGCTACACCGACGTCATGGCCCTGCACCTGGCCGGGGTGCCGACCGCCGTGGCCACCTGCGGCACCGCCTTCGGCGAAGACCACATCAAGGTGCTCAGGCGCATCCTGTTCGACCAGGGCCAGGGCGAGGTGATCTTCACCTTCGACGGCGACTCGGCCGGGCAGAAGGCCGCCCTGCGCGCCTTCCAGGACGAGCAGAAGTTCGTCACCCAGACCTATGTCGCGGTCCAGCCCGACGGCCTCGACCCGTGCGACCTGCGGGTCAAACAGGGCGACGCGGCCGTCCGGGACCTGATCGCCAGCCGGGAACCCTTGTTCTCGTTCGCCATCCGGAGTTCGATTGCCCGATTTGACACCAATACCAACGAGGGCAAGCTCGCCGCGCTTGACGCCGCCGCACCCGTTGTCGCATCGATCAAGGATCACGCGCTACGCGACATGTACGCGAAGGATCTTGACCGATGGCTCGGCATTCTGAACGAAGCGTTCGTGCTCGCGCGTGTTCGCGAGATCGCCGCGCGTCCCGCGGAAACGCGCTCCGCGGCCCGGCCCGCCCGTGTCAGCGGCCGCAAGGAGCCGATGGATCCGATGGCCCGGCTGGAGGCTGAGGCGCTCAAGCTGGCCGTCCAGCGGCCCGCCCTGCTCGGCCCCGAGTTCGACGCCCTCGGCGCCGACGCCTTCACCCAGCCCGAGCACAGCGCCCTCTACCAGCTCATCCAGGAGACCGGCGGCACCGCGGCCGGCGGCTCCGGCGGCCGGGAGTGGGTCGAACGGCTGCTCAACGGCGCCGGCGACGACCTGCGCCCGCTCGTCACCCGATTCGCCGTGGAACCCGTTCGCGCCGAGGTGAACACCGAAGAACGATACGGCGCGGGCGTTCTCACCAAACTCCAGGAGATCACCGTAGGCCGCGCGTTGGACCGATTGAAATCGCGAATGCAACGCCTCAACCCGATCGACGAACAGCAGGAGTACAACCGGATGTTCGCCGAACTGGTGGCGCTGGAGCAGCAGCGACGCGTGTTGAGAGAACGCGCCGCCGGGGCGTGAATAACAATACTTTCCTGATCTCACAGCGCCGAAACATTGGTTTGATATCGATTCGGTAATGACGTAGGTCTTACCTTGGGTGACAAAAATAGGCCTGCCGTTTTGTTGTGCCTATACCGCAGACTGTGTTCCGTGGGTGCATCGGTGCTACCAAGCGGGCCGCCATCGGTAGACCAGGTGGCGGAGCTCGTCGTGAAGGGAAGGGAGCGCGGAAGCGTCACGGTTGACGACGTGGCCGCCGCGCTCGACCGATCCGAGCTGCCTGCGGACGCGCTGGAGCGCGTCGTGCGCATGCTCGCCGAGAACGGGGTCGAGGTCCTTGAGCCGCAAGGCGACGAGGAGACCGCCAAGCCCGACGAGGAGGACGTCGGCAAGCGAGCCCCGACCAGCGACCTGGTCCGCATCTACCTGCGGGAGATCGGCCGGGTGCCGCTGCTCACGGCCGAGGAGGAGGTGGAACTCGCCAAGGCCATCGAGGCCGGCCTCTTCGCCGAGGACAAGCTCTGCGAGACACCGTCCATCCGGGTCGCCCGTCCCGAGTTCGAGGACCTCGTCTGGGAGGGCGTCCGCGCCAAACAACGCCTGATCGAGGCCAACCTCCGCCTCGTCGTCTCCATCGCGAAACGCTATGTCGGCCGCGGAATGTTGTTCCTGGACCTGATCCAGGAAGGCAATCTCGGTCTCATCCGTGCGGTCGAGAAATTCGACTACACCAAGGGATATAAGTTTTCCACGTACGCGACCTGGTGGATTCGCCAGGCGATCACACGCGCGATCGCGGATCAGGCGCGAACTATTCGAATTCCCGTGCACATGGTGGAGACGATCAACAAATTGGTCCGCGTGCAGCGCCAGCTGCACCAGGATCTCGGCCGCGAACCCGCGCCGGAGGAGATCGCCGCGGAAATGGACCTGCCCATCGATCGGGTGATCGAGATTCAGCGCATCGCGCAGGAGCCGGTCTCGCTGCAGTCTCCCATCGGCGAGGAGGACTCCGACCTCGGTGACTTCATCGAGGACGCGGACGCCGTGGTGCCGATCGAGGCGGCTGCCTTCATCATGCTGCAGGACCAGCTGGACGACATCCTGGCGACGTTGTCCGAGCGGGAGCAGCGCATCATCCAGCTGCGGTTCGGGCTCGCCGACGGGCATCCGCGGACGCTGGAAGAGGTGGGTCGCGAGTTCGGCGTAACCCGGGAACGAATCCGTCAAATCGAATCGAAGACCCTGGCCAAACTCCGCCACCCGACGCGTGCTCAGATGTTGCGGGACTACCTGGATTGAGGCGTTTTCTGAACGGCCGCGCCTCCGGGCGCGGCCGTTCGCTTCTCGTGATGCCCGGTCCAGTAGTTTCTTCTTATGCGTCTTTTTGGGTCTCGGCTTCCCGCTGATGTTCGTACCGCTTTGCATGGGGAGCGGCCGCTCAGCCATGCGCTGACGGCTGGGGGTGGCTACGCGGTCGCGACTCTGGAGGCGTTGCACCTGCCTGGTGGGCTTCGAGTGCCCTGGTATGAGGTGGACCGGGCCGTGTGGGATCAGGAGGGGGTGACGGTCGTCATGACCGGGGGCGGCCAGCATCGGGTGGACCTCCCGGAGCCCGGGCTGCTGCCGGAGACGATCAGAGAGCGGGTCACCAACTCGATTCTGGCGAGCAGGTATGTGCGGCTCAGCGAGCGCGGCGGCGTGCGGTTGGTGGCACGACGCATCGCGGGCCGGGACACGGTCGAGTGGGAGTTCGTGTACGACCCTGAGCTCGACCCCACCGACCCGGGCGTCCGCGCGGCCGTAGAGCAGGCACTGGAAGAGGTCAGACGCGCCCTGGGCGTCTGACGGACGCTACCGGCGGAGATGGACGCTGACAGCTTGCCTTTGCGGTCGAAAGACGGCTGCGAGGCGCTGACGACTCGCCATCCTGCGGGCGGAAAGATGGCCGCGAGACGCTGACGGCTTGCCACTCGGCGAGCAGAAACATGCTCGCGAGGTGTTCACGGCTCGCCACTCCGCGGGCGAAAAAGTTGGTCGGGAGGCGCTCGCCATCCTGCGGGCGGAATCATGGTCGCGAGGCGCTGACGGCTTGCCACTCGGCGGGCGGAAACATGCTCGCGAGGTGTTCACGGCACGCCACTCCGCGGGCGGAAACATGCTCGTGAGGTGTTGACGGCTCGCCACTCCGCGGGCGGAAAAGTTGGTCGGGAGGCGCTCGCCATCCTGCGGGCGGAATCATGGCCGCGAGGCGCTGACGGCTTGCCACTCGGCGGGCGGAAACATGCTCGTGAGGTGTTGACGGCTCGCCACTCCGCGGGCGGAAAGTTGGTCGTGAGGTGTTGACGGCTCGCCGCTCGGCGGGCGGAAAGATGGTCGGGAGGTGCGAAGGCGTGCCATCCTGCCCGGAGCTGGAGATGGTCGGGAGTGCGAGGGCTCGCCATCCTGGCCAGCGGGCAAGTCGGGAAATATCGGGGTCAGGTAACGCGGGGCGTGTCGGATTCGGGCCAGCCGGTTGGGCTGGTCACCTTCTCCCGTTCGTGGCGCTCGGACTTGCCGCGGAAGGGAACGTGACCGCCGAACTTGTCGTCGGCCATGTCCTTCGCGGCGTTCGCGGCCCTGGACACCCGAGCCCCCAGCAACCCCGCCGCCTCCTGAACGCGCGGATTGTCGGCCACCCGCTGCGCCGCACCCTTGATCTGCTCGTAGCGCTCGCGACCCGCCCGGGTGCCAAGGACATAACCCACACCCAGCCCAGCGGCGAACATCAGCTTGTTCCGCATCTTCCACCTCCCGGCTCATGTCTAACCGGTCCCTACCCCCAGGAACAGCATCTATCCAACCTCAGCCGATGTCCCCAAATGGATGTGACAGACCACCCCCCGAGTGCGCTAATCTAGTTCCGCGCCGCAAGGAAGGCCGAAAGGCCGGATCGCAAGGCGGCGGCAATCCCGTGTAGCTCAATCGGCAGAGCAGCCGGCTGTTAACCGGCAGGTTATAGGTTCGAGTCCTATCGCGGGAGCTCGAAGTCGAAGGTCTGTGGTCGCAAGCGGAGCTTGCTCCCGCAGGCCTTCTCGCGTTTACACGGGGGGCGACCCCCCGAGCCCCCCGTGTGGGGGGCACAGCCCCCCACGCCCCCTGAGGTTGCTAGCGCGTTGCCGTTATTGAGTGAGCCGCTGCTGGTTTCGTTGGATCTCGCTGGCTGGGCTTCTAGCGAAGTTCGCTCGCATGGGGATCCTCTTGTTGTTACACGGGGGTGCCCTCCGAGCCCTCGATGTGAGGCGCAGCCCGTTACGCTCGACCGTTCACACTCCTGACAGCACCGGCCGCCAGTTCCGCATCCAGCCTGCGCTTGGGTCCTCGTCTCGCTATCAACACGCCCGTCGGTCACGCGCCGGCATCCCGAAGCACTGGCGAAATGGATCGACATCGTCGAACGCAACCGCGATGCCGTCGGCCGTCGGCGTCCGGACCGGCTCCCAGCGCGGATCCTCCGCGCCGAACCAGACGTTCCCTGCTCCGTGATCAGGTGCGTTGCGACGAGCACTTGAACCCAGGTGCCCCCGGGGGAGTTTTGCAGCGCCGTCGGCAGTGGTTGCTAGCGCGTTGTCCTTTTTGGGTAAATGGTCGCTGGTTTCGTTGGTTCTCGCTGGTCGTCCTGGTTGTGAGGTTTTTCGTTTGAAACCCTGTCTAGGGCAAAGGGGAACTGTCGGGCATTGCTAGGCGGAGGACCCAGAGGGATTTTTCGGGGAGTGCGGTTAGGCGGTAGTGGATGCCGTTGATGGTGGTGCGGTGGTAGCGGGGCCAGTTGGGGGTGGGGAGGACGGTTGCGGGTTGGTTGGGGAAGGGGAGGCTGGCGCAGGCGCGGAGGAAGTCGGTGGCTGTTGCTGGGGGGCTGCCGTAGGCCTGGCAGGAGATTGTTCGGACTTGGCCGGGGATGCGGCCGGCGAGGATGGCGGATAGGCGGCCGCCCGAGGGTTGGTTGACGCTGCCGTGACGGGTGGTTTGGTGGGGGCTGTGGCCTTCGTCGAACTGGTGTCCCCACTGCTGGGTTAGGTGGTGCTGGACGGTGGCGAGGTGGAGGCTGGTCGGGGCCAGGCGCTCGATTGAGATCGTTTCGCAGCTGGCGGTGAGGACCAGGGCAGGCCCGAGGATGGCGATCATGGGGTTCATCGGGCCTCCTGTGGCTACTTAGTGTGTCTGCCGGGATTCTCGCAGTAGCGGGATGGAAAGGCTCGCAACGTTCCGTTGTCATTCGTGCACAGATTTGGATGACAAATCGTCGGACAGTGGCAGAAAATGTGATCTGCCGCGCCTGGAGGCGTGGCTGCCGCGGATCGACATGCGCAGTGGTGGGGGAGGGCCACCGCTAGAGGGTCACAGCGCCGCCCGGAATCGGCGTGGGGGCCCGCGAGTGGAATGTGGCGGTTTTTCAACGTGGGCACGTGGTGGAAGAGGGTCGCGAAAGCCGTACAGAACGAGGATGAGGGGGTGGATAAGGCAGCGGCGGAGGAGTTCATCCGGCTTTATCATGCGGAGAATCCGTCTGCGGGGTCGGTACGGCCCAGGCTGCGGGATGTTCTCGCCGAGATCGATCGGACCGGGAGTTACACGCATACGCCGGGCGAGCTGGCGTTCGGGGCGCGGGTGGCGTGGCGGAACAGCAGCCGGTGCATCGGGCGGCTGTACTGGAAGTCGCTGCGGATCAGGGATCGGCGGCATGTGGACACCGCCGACGGGATCACCGATGAGTGCGTGGAGCATCTGCGCGTCGCGGGGAACAAGGGGAGGATTCGTCCGACGATCACCGTGTTCGCCCCTGACCGTCCGGGGCGTCGGGCGGCCAGGATCAGGAACGAACAGCTCATCAGGTATGCGGGTCATCGCCAGCCGGACGGCTCGATCGTGGGGGATCCGCTCTACGCCGAGTTCACTGATCAGGCGCGGGCGCTCGGCTGGGAGCCTCCCGGTGGGCGGTTCGACGTGCTTCCGCTGCTGATCGACGTCAAAGGGGTTACCGAGCTCCGTACCCTGCCCGCTGAGGTGATCATGGAGGTGCCGATCACGCATCCGCATTATCCGTGGTTCGGGCAGCTCGGCCTGCGCTGGCATGCTGTGCCCGCGATCTCCAACATGTGCCTGGAGATTGGGGGGCTCTGCTATCCTGCGGCGCCCTTCAACGGGTGGTACATGGGCACCGAGATCGGCGCGCGTAACCTCGCCGACACCGACCGATACGACCAGTTACCGCTGATCGCCCGCCATCTGGGCATGGACACCAGCAACGAGCGCACGCTCTGGCGTGACCACGCCCTGGTCGAACTCAACGTCGCCGTGCTGCACTCCTTCGCCGAAGCGGGGGTTACCATGACCGACCATCACACCGAAGCGCGACGTTTCATGACCCACCTGGAGAAAGAGGAACGCTCCGGCCGGGTCTGCCCAGCCGACTGGTCCTGGATCGTGCCGCCGCTCTCGGGCGCGCTCACCCCGGTCTTCCATCGCTACTACGACGATGTACGGCTGACGCCCGCCTTCGCCCACCACCCCGCTGTTGCCGCTCCGACAACAGATAGAACATAATTCGGTCCTGAGAGGGGATCCCATGACCGAGGAACTGGTGCTGACCGACCTGGCCGACGGCGTGCTCGTGCTCACGTTCAACCGGCCGGAACGGCTGAACGCGTGGACCGACGAGATGGGACGCCGCTACTTCGACCTGCTGGAGAAAGCTGAGCAGGACCCCGACGTCCGGGTCATCGTGGTCACCGGCGCGGGCAAGGGCTTCTGCGCGGGTATGGACTTCCAGACGCTCACCGCCATCCAGACCGGCGAGTACGCCGGAGAACCCGACAAACGCCCGAACACCCATCCGGTGTCGATCAACAAGCCGATCATCGCGGCCGTCAACGGCGCCTGCGCGGGGCTCGGCATGGTGCACGCGCTCGTCTGCGACCTCGTCTTCACGGCGGCCGACGCCAAGTGGACCACCGCGTTCGCCCGCCGCGGCCTCATCGCGGAGTACGGCATGGCGTGGGTGCTGCCCAAGCTCATCGGGCAGGCCCGGGCCCTGGACGTACTGATGTCGGGCCGGACGTTCACCGGCGTCGAGGCGGCGCACCTGGGGCTCGCGCTGCGTGCCATACCGGGCGAGCAGTTGCTGGCCGAGACCCTCGCCTACGCGCGGGACCTGGCCACGAACTGTTCGCCCGCGTCGATGGCGGTGATCAAGCGCCAGGTGTGGGGCGACTGGGACAAGGGCCTGGAGGACTCCCGCGACGCCGCCGAACGCCTGATGCTCGAATCGTTCAGCCGCCCCGACTTCACCGAGGGCGTCGCCAGCTTCCTGGAACGCCGCCCACCGGAGTTCCCCCCGCTCACTGCACCGTGATCAGTGCGGGTTCAGGTCGGGACGTGAGGGCTGAGTTTCGTAGCCGGTAGGTGGCCACGGCGACCGCGGGGCGGCAGCCCGGTGGGAAGCAAGGGTGGGCGGCATCGGCCACGGCGACCGTGGGGGCGGGGCGGCAGCCCCGGTAAGAAGGAAAGGGTGGGTGGGTGGGAGTTCCACCGCAACCAATCGGTCTGCGTCTCCGCCCGCCCACCCGCAAACTGACCCGCTTCGCGTCGGTCCTCTAGCTGAGGCGGTGGGCGCCTGCGGCTGGGGTTGCGGTGAGGATGGTTGGGGGGTGCCAGCCGCGGTCGGCGTATGCGGCTTTGACGGTGGTTTCGACGGATTCGGTGCGGTCGGCGGGGACTAGGGCGATGGCGGAGCCGCCGAAGCCGCCGCCGGTCATGCGGGCGCCACGGGCGCCGCCGCGGAGGGCGGATTCGACGGCGACGTCGAGTTCGGGGCAGGAGACCTCGAATTGGTCGCGGAGTGATAGGTGGGAGGCGTTCAGGAGGGCGCCGATCTCGGTGACCGCGTTGGCTCTGAGCAGGCCGATTAGGGCTTCTACCCGGTGGTTTTCGGTGACCACGTGCTGGGTGCGTTTGCGTTCGTCGCCCTTGAGAAGGGCGAGGGCGCCTGCCAGGTCGGTGACGTCGCGGAGGGCGGGTACGCCAAGGTGTTTCGCGGCGTTTTCGCATTCCTGGCGGCGGCGGGCGTACTGGCCGTCGGCGAGGGCGTGTCTGACGTTGGTGTTGATGATCAGCAGGCGCAGGCCGTGTGCGGGGAGGTCGAAGGGGATGTGGCGGCTAGCCAGGGAGCGGCAGTCGAGGAGGAGGGCGTGGCCCTCCTTGGCCAGGGCAGAGGTGGCCTGGTCCATGATGCCGCAGGGCATGCCGGCGAAGTCGTTCTCGGCGAGCTGGCTGATCCTGGCGAGCGCGAGGGGGGATTGGGCCAGGGCGTAAAGGTCGTTGAGGGCGAAGGCGGTGGCGACTTCGAGGGCGGCGCTGGAGGAGAGGCCGGCGCCTTCGGGGATGTCGCCGTCGATGGCGATGTCGGCGCCGCGGACCGGCAGGCCCTCGCGGCGGAGGGCCCAGAAGACGCCGGTGGGGTAGCGGGCCCAGCCGTGGGCGTCTTCGAGGGAGTCGATGGTCTGGGTGCCTGCTTGCAGGGAGATCAGGCGGATCGTGTCGTCCTGGCGGGGGCTGGCGGCGAGGGTGACGCCCCAGGGGACGGCGAAGGGGAGGACGAGGCCGTCGTTGTAGTCGGTGTGTTCGCCGATCAGGTTGACCCGGCCTGGGGCGTACCAGATGCCTTCTGGGGACTTGTCGTACGCTTCCGAAAAAGCATCAAGAACGCGCATAAGCGAACACTCCTCAACAACGGGCTCTCCGTAGGGTAGCGAGTCTTGGGGGATATGCCAGCCTTGGGGGGTGGGTGAGGTGGTGTCGCCGGTCGTTCCACTGGAGGACGATCGGGTGCATGGAGTACGGGTGCTGCTCAAGCGCGATGACTTGATATGGGGCGAAATTTCGGGAAATAAGTGGAGGAAGTTGAAGTACAACGTGGGGGCGTTGGAGCCGGTGCTGACGTTTGGCGGGGCGTACTCGAACCACATTCGGGCAGTGGCGGCCGCAGGGGAGAGGTATGGGTTCGCGACCGTTGGGGTGATCCGGGGGGAGGAGCGGTTGCCGTTGAATCCGGTGCTCGCGTACGCGGCGGGGCGCGGGATGCGGCTCAGGTACCTGGATCGTTCGACATATCGGCTTAAGCGCACTCCTGAGGTTCTTGATTGGTTGCGCGGCGAGTATCCGGGTTACCGGATCCTCCCCGAAGGCGGTTCCAACCCGGCGGCCGTCCGCGGATGCATGGAACTACCAGGCGAAATTTCGTCCGATACCCCTTTTGATGTGATCTGTTGCCCGGTCGGCACCGGCGGCACCCTCGCCGGAATCGCCGCCGGACTGTCCCCCGGCCAGCGAGCCATCGGCTTCTCCGCGTTACGCGGCGGCGCCTTCCTCACCGACGAGATCACCCGCCTCCAACACGAAACCCTCGGCCACGCGACAACCAACTGGCACCTAGAAACCGCCTACCATTTCGGCGGCTACGCCCGCACAACCCCAGAACTGTCCACGTTCATCGAAGACTTCGACAATCGTCACGACATCCGCCTCGACCGCGTCTACGTAGCCAAGATGATGTACGGAATCCTCGACCTGATCGCCTCCGGGAGCATCCCCGCGGGGACAACCGTGGTCGCGGTCATCACCGGCGGCGAAACATGAGCCAGATCAAAGCGCTGCTGCTCACCGGTGGCCTGGGAAGCGGCAAGACCGCCGTGGCCACCGAGATCGGCGAGATCATTCGCGAGGTCGCGACCGAGGTGCTGTCACTGGTCGGCTAGTCAATCCCGAGGGCTGTCAGGGGCAGGTTGGTAAGCTCGTCCGGTGCTCTTGGCTGACGGAATCCATGCGGTGATCACTGATCGGCACGGCGGGATCAGCGCCGAGCCGTACACGTCGCGGAACCTTGGCGGGGCGGTCGGGGATGATTTCGACGCGGTGCTGCGGAACCGTCATGACACGGCCGTCGAGCTGGGGGTCGATCCCGCCCGCGTGGTGATGATGCGCCAGGTGCACGGGCGTGACGTGCGCTTTGTCACCGAGCCCTTCGGCGATGACCCGCCACCACTGGATGCGATTTACACCACTGAGCCGGGTCTGGCGCTGAACGTCCTGGTAGCTGATTGCGCGCCGGTCCTGCTGGCCGATCCGGTGGCCCGGGTCGTCGGCGCGGCTCATTCCGGCCGGCCGGGTACGCAGCTGGGTGTGGTTCCCGCGCTCGTCGAGGCGATGGCGACGCGGGGGGCGGAGCCGTACCAGATGGTGGCTCTCATCGGCCCTGCCGCGTGCGGCCTCTGTTACGAAGTTCCGGCCGAGATGCGGGAGGACGTCGCCCGCGTGGTGCCGGAAGCGTGGGCGACCACGCGGCAGGGCACGCCGGCCGTGGACATTCGCGCCGCGATCGAGGCGCAACTCCACAAGGCCAACATCACCGACATCCGGCACGACGCCCGCTGCACGATTGAAACGCCAGATCTGTTCTCCTACCGCCGCGACTCCCGCACCGGCCGCTTCGGCGGCTTCATCTGGCTTGACGGTGGCTGATTGTGGTCGGGCGGGATCCGGTGGATCCCGCCCGACCTGGGGCGTCCTCAGGTGAATGTGGTGAGAACGGTGCCCGCGCCCACCGTGTGGCCGCCCTCGCGGATGGCGAAGCCCAGGCCCGGCTCGAGGGCGATCGGCTTGCCGAGGTCGACGGTCACCTCGATCGTCTCGCCGGGAAGGGCGAGTTCGGTGCCGGTCAGGGTGACCTCGCCGGGCACGTCCGCGGTCCGGACGTAGAACTGCGGGCGGTAGCCGTTGGCGATCGCCGTGCGGCGGCCGCCTTCGGCCGTGGTCAGCAGGTAGACGCGGGCGGTGAAGCGCCGGTGCCCACGCTGGCTGCCCGGAGCGGCCAGCACCTGGCCACGCCGTACCTGATCGCGACGCACGCCCCGGAGCAGGACCGCGGCGTTGTCGCCCGCCTCGCCCCGGTCCATGGTCTTGCCGAACGTCTCGATTCCGGTGACCACGGCGGTGACGCCGTCGCGGAGGCCGATCGCCTCGACCGTGTCGCCGAGCCGTACCGTGCCTCGCTCGATGGCGCCGGTGAGGACCGTGCCGCGCCCGGTGACGGTGAGCACGTTCTCGATCGGCATCAGGAACGGGACGTCCAGGTAGCGAACCGGCACCGGCACGTGCTCGTCCACGGCCTGGAGCAGCGCCTCGATGGAGGCCGTCCACTCCGGGTCGCCCGCCAGCGCGCGCAGGCCCGACACCCGCACGACGGGCACGTTCTGGTACCCGTGCTCGGCGAGCAGGTCCTGCAGCTCCAGTTCGACCAGATCGGCCAGCTCCGGGTCCGCGCCGTCGGCCTTGTTCAGCGCGATGACCACGTGGGCGACCCCGACCCGGCGCGCGAGCAGCACGTGCTCCCGGGTCTGCGGCATGATCCCGTCGACCGCGGAGACGACCAGGATCGCCCCGTCGAGCTGCGCCGCTCCCGTGATCATGTTCTTCACGTAGTCGGCGTGCCCGGGCATGTCCACGTGCGCGTAGTGCCGGGTCGCCGTCTCGTACTCGACGTGGGCGATGTTGATCGTGATCCCGCGAAGGGTCTCCTCCGGGGTGCGGTCGATCCGGTGGAACGGGACGAACTCGGCGCCGCCGCGCTCGCTGAGCACCTTGGTGATGGCGGCGGTCAGCGTCGTCTTGCCGTGATCGACGTGTCCCATCGTGCCGATGTTGAGGTGCGGCTTGGACCGCACGAAGGCCTGCTTGGCCATGTTGTTTCCTTCGATGCCCGATTCCGTGTGACCCGCGCGTGGCTTCGACCCCTCCCCGCCGGGTCACCAGGACGCACGGGAAAGGGTCAGCGCTCGGCGCCGTCGAATCGCATCGAGGCACGCGCCGGCGCGCCCGCACGAGCGGGCGTCACAACGGCGGCGTACCGGAACATGCGACAGATCATCCGGTACGCCCCTGCGCTTCCGCAACGGATTTTCGGGAACTTCCCCTGAGGGTGGGGACGTTTTCCCAGCAAGAAGACCTCGGAGGGGGACGTGCGATGGGCTGGCACTACCAGAAGTCGATCAAGATAGGACCGTTCCGGCTCAACCTTTCCCGGCATGGGGTCGGACACAGTTTCGGCAATCGCCGACTGCACGTCACGACCACGCCGGACGGGCGGCGGCACGTGACCGTGCGACTGCCCGGCGGCTTCCACCTGAGCAAGACCGTGGGCAAGAGCCGCCGGAGGCACTACCACTACTGAGCGCGTCTCGATATATGGGACATTCTCTCTTATAATGTAAGACGCCTGATAATCTCCGGTCATGAATGTCTACACCCATGGCCATCACGAGTCGGTGTTGCGGTCCCATCGCTGGCGTACGGCGGAGAACTCGGCCGCGCAGCTGTTGCCGTACCTGCGGCCGGGGCTGTCGCTCCTGGATGTGGGTTGCGGCCCCGGGACGATCACGGTCGACCTGGCCACGCGGGTCGGCCGGGTCACGGCCACCGAGGTGGGCGAGCGGGAACTCGGCCTCGCCCGCGCTGAGGCGGAGGCCCGGGGGCAGCACAACATCGACTTCGTCGTGGCCGACGTGCACGCGCTGGACTTTCCCGACGCGACATTCGATGTCGTGCACGCCCATCAAGTCCTGCAGCACGTCGCCGACCCCGTGCGGGCGTTGCGTGAAATGCGCAGAGTCTGCAGGCCCGGCGGTGTCGTCACCGCCCGAGACGGCGACTACGACGGCTTCACCTGGTTCCCCGCCGTCCCTGAACTGGACGAATGGCTCGCTCTCTATCAGAAGCTCGCGAGGGCGAACGGTGGCGAGCCCAACGCGGGCCGATTCCTGCTGTCCTGGGCGCGCGAAGCCGGGTTCGAGCAGGTCACCGCGACGTCCTCGACCTGGTGCTTCGCCAACCCGGAAGACCGCGCCTGGTGGGGCGGCATGTGGGCCGATCGGGTCACCACGTCGGCCATCGCCCGCCAAGCCGTCACGTCCGGCGCCGCCACGGAATCCGACCTGTCGCGAATCGCCCGGGGGTGGCGCACCTGGGCCGAATCCCCCGACGGCTGGCTCTCCGTCCTGCACGGCGAGATCGTGTGCATCGCCTGATCATTCTGGTGGGAGGGCGGGGCCGTCTTCCACTGTCTGTATGCCGTGACGCGACTGGGCGTGCCCGATCATCTGGATCGGGAGCCTCAAGAAGCCTTGTGGCGCGCATCCTCCAGGAGGCGTGGACCGAGGGCGTTGAGGCACTGCCCGATACGGCTTGCTTTTCCCGCGAGCCCCACGGGTTGCGCATGCGTTTGAGTCGGGGATGCTGGCCGGCGAAGGGGGCGAAGGATCGCCGGGCAGCATCCCTTGTCACTCCGGTACGGCGTCCGCCGACCTATGCCCCTGGTCGAAGGATGGTCGTGGCCACACCGGAATGACGTTCATCGGCCTCCCAGCCTCGCCTCTCCCGTGTACACGTTCATGGAGTTCCCCCGGACGAAACCGAGCAGGGTCAGCCCGGATTCGGCCGCGAGCTCCACCGCGAGCGAGGAGGGGGCGGAGACGGCGGCGAGCACCGGAATGCCCGCCATCACCGCCTTCTGGACCAGCTCGAAGGAGGCGCGCCCGGAGACCATCAGCGCCATCGAGCTCAATGGCAGCATGCCCTCGCGGAGCGCCCAGCCGACGAGCTTGTCGACCGCGTTGTGCCGCCCGACGTCCTCACGGACGCAGAGCGGATTGCCCCCGGGTGTGAACAGCCCGGCCGCGTGCAGACCACCGGTCCGATCGAACACCCGCTGCGCGGCCCGCAACCGATCCGGCAACTCGGAGATCACCGAAGGGTCCATCTTGACCGGATCGCTGGCCACCTCCCAGCGCGCGACCGTACGCACCGCGTCAAGCGACGCCTTCCCGCAGACCCCACACGACGAGGTCGTGTAGAAGTTGCGCTCCAGCGACGTGGCAATCGGCGTCACCCACGGCGAAAGCCGCACATCCAAGACGTTGTACGTATTGCGCCCATCCTCGGTCGCACCCGCGCAGTACCGAATGGATTCGATGTCCCCCGCCGCACCCACGGCTCCCTCGCTGACCAGGAACCCGGCCGCCAGGTCGAAGTCGTCGCCGGGCGTGCGCATCGTGACGGTCAGCGGGGCGCCGTTGAGCCTGATCTCCAGGGGCTCCTCGGCCGCCAGCACGTCCATCCGGCGACTGTCGCCCGTCTCCCGGAGGCGGAGGATGCGGCGCTGAACGGTCACCCTACCCATCGGTGGACGCCCCCACGTTCTGCACGTGCTGGAACCCGAAGCGTCCCTTGATGCAGAGATTCCCGTGGGTGACCGGATTGTCGTGCGGTGAGGTCACCTTGACGATCTGGTTCTCCTGGACGTGCAGGGTCAGGTTGCAGCCCACACCGCAGTAGCTGCAGATCGTGGTGGTCTGCGTCTGCTCGTCCTCGTTCCAGGTGCCGGCCTCACGCATGTCGAACTCGGTCTTGAACGACAACGCCCCGGTCGGGCACACCTCCACGCAGTTCCCGCAGTACACGCAGGCCGAGTCGGTGAGCGGCGCGTCGAACTCGGTGGAGATCGTCGCGTCGAATCCCCGCCCGGAGACGGCGATGGCGAAGGAGTTCTGCCACTGATCGCCGCAGGCGTCCACACACTTGTAGCAGAGAATGCATTTCGCGTAATCACGGACATACAGCTCGTTGTCCACCTTGGCCGGCTGCGCGACGGTCGCCGCGTCGGGACCGAACCGCGCCGGATCGGCGCCGTACTCGTCGATCCACTCGGCCGCGCGCGGTGTGGTGGACAGGTCGACCGACGAGGCCAGCAGTTCGAGGACGACCTTCCTGCTGTGCTTGGCCCGCTCGGTCGCGGTGCCCACCACCATGCCGGCCTCGGCCTTGCGGGAACAGGCGGGCGCGAGCGTGCGGGCGCCCTCCACCTCGACCACGCAGACCCGGCACGCGTTCTTGGGCGTCAGCGTGTCGCCATAGCAGAGGGTCGGAATGTCCTTCCCGGCCGCGGCGCACGCGTCCAGGATCGTGTCGCCCTCCGGGACGCGCACGGCTTCGCCGTCGACGGTGATCTCGATGAGCCGCCGCGGCGGGCGGAGCGGAACGGTCATGATGCCTCCTCGGCGAAGACGCCCAGCCGGTCGATGGCCGATTCGACGGCGTTCCACGCGGTCTGGCCGAGCCCGCAGATCGACGCGTCCCGCATGGCCTGCCCGACCTCGCGCAACACCACGAGATCCCCGGCCGACCTGCGCCGGGAGAGGCGGTGCAGCGCTTCCTCCTGCCGCACGGTCCCGACCCGGCACGGCACGCACTGCCCGCACGACTCGTCGCGGAAGAACTCGGCGATCCGCAGCAGGAACGGCGGCAGCTCCACCGTGTCGTCCAGGACCAGGATGACGCCCGAGCCGAGCGTGGCCCCGGCCGCGCGCGTGCCCTCGAAAGTGAGCGGAATGTCCAGCTCGTCGGCCCGGACGAAGGCCCCGGCCGCGCCGCCGAGCAGCACCGCGCGGAGCGTGCCCGTCGCCCCGCCGGCGAGGGTGAGCAGATCCCCGAGCGTGGCCCCGAACGGCAGCTCGTAGATGCCGGGGCGGCGCACCGTCCCTGACACGCAGAACAGTTTCGTTCCGGTCGACCCGCCCGTGCCCACCGCCGCGTACGCGGCGGCCCCGCCTTCCAGGATCGGCAGCACGTTGACCAGAGTCTCGACGTTGTTGACGACCGTCGGCTTGCCGAACAGCCCCTTCTCCACTGGGAAGGGCGGTTTGCTCCGCGGCTCACCTCGATACCCTTCGATCGAATTGAAGATCGCGGTCTCCTCGCCGCAGATGTACGCCCCCGCCCCCCGCCGGATCTCGATGTCGAAGGCGAACCCTTGCCCGAGGATGTCCTCCCCGAGCAGCCCGCGCGCCCGCGCGGTGGCGATCGCGTGCTCCAGCCGTCGTATCGCCCGCGGATACTCCCCCCGGATGTAGAGGTATCCACGAGCGCACCCGGTCGCGTATCCGGCGACCGTCATGGCCTCGACGAGGGCGTAGGGATCGCCTTCCATGAGCACCCGATCCTTGAACGTCCCGGGTTCGCTCTCGTCGGCGTTGCAGACCAGATAGTGCGGGCGGTCGAACTGGCGCGCGGTCGCCTCCCACTTCCGCCCGGTCGGAAACGCGGCCCCACCCCGCCCGACCAGCCCGGCCTCCAGGACCTCGCGGATGACCCCGCCCGGTCCCAGCTCGAACGCCCGCCGCAGCGCCGCGTAACCTCCGGCGGCACGGTATTCGTCCAGGCTCGCCGGATCGACCACGCCGACCCGCCGCAACAGCACCAGCCCCGGCTCCCCCGCCTGCGGCACCGCCGCCCGAACCGGAACCTCCCCGAACACCCCGCCCACCTCCGGCGGGACCGGAGCCGCCAGGTGAACCCCGGCAACCTCCTGCCGGACCTCGGCAACTGCCGATCGTGCCGTGGTGCCTTCAGGGGAGACCTCGATGCTCGCCGGGCGGACCCCTGCCTCCTCCTGGCCCGCTGAGGGAGAGAGCCGGTCAAAAGAGGAAATGTCGGAAAAGTCGGCAGGGCCGTACACCGTGGCGGTGGGGTTTTCGCCCGCCTGCAGGGCGAGTGCGGCGGGGGCGCGCTCGCACAGGCCCAGGCATGGGCTCGGCTGCCAGGAGGTTCCCGCCGGACCGAGGTGGGATTCCACGTCCCGGCGGACCGCGTCCGCGCCGCGGGCCTGGCAGGCCAGGTCGGTGCAGACATGCAGAACCCTCGGCGGCCGGGGCTCCACCGACAACAGCGAGTAGAAGGTGGCCACCGAATACGCCTCGGCGGGCGGGACGGTCAGCCGGCGGCAGATGTAGTCGAGCGCGCCCTCGCTGATCCAGCCGACCCGGTCGTTGACCGCGTGCAGAGCCGGCAACAGCTGGTCGCGGCGGTCTTCGGCGGGGTGCGCCGCGAACCGGAGATCGTCCTCGGTCCGGGCCCCGCCCTCCCAGGCCGACTCCGGCCCGCCGAGCAGCGCGTCGATCGCGGCGCGCTCCTCGGCGGTCGGTTCTGCGTCACGGAAACGCAGGTCCATGCGCCCGTCACCCGGCCTTCGCGGTGACGAGGCGATCGATCCTGACGGCGGCGGCCTTGAACTCGGCCGTGCCCGCGATCGGGCAGGTGGCCTCGATGGTCAGCGCGTTCGTGTCCACCTCGTCCGGGAAGTGCATGGTCATGAAGACCAGGCCGGGCCGCAGCGCCGGGTCGATGTAGACGGGCGCGACCACGGTCCCGCGCCGCGAGCTGATTCTTACCTCTTCTCCAGCGGTCACGCCCAGCCGGGCCGCGTCCTCGGGAGAGAGCTCGATGTTCTCCCCGCGGCGCAGCGGCGAGGCGAACCCGGAGGACTGCACGCCGGTGTTGTAGGAGTCCAGCCGCCGGCCGGTGGTGAGCCGCAGCGGGTATTCCTCGTCGAGCAGGTCGACCGGGGGAGAGTGCTCCAGCACGGCGAACGGCGCGAGCCGCCCACGTTTGGCCGGGTCGGTCTCCCAGAGCCGGCCGTGCAGGAACGGCGGTTCGAGCGAATCCTCCGACGGGCACGGCCACTGGATGCCCTGCAGGTCGGCCAGCCGCTGGTACGACATGCCCGCATGGGCGGGGGAGAGGCCGCGGACCTCGTTCCACACCTCTTCGGCGCTCTCGTACTGCCAGTCGTGGCCGAGCCTGCGGGCCAGCTCGCACAGGATCCAGATGTCGTCGCGGGCCTCGCCCGGGGGGACCAGCGCCTTGCGCACCCGCTGCACCCGGCGCTCGCTGTTGGTGAAGGTGCCGTCGCTCTCGCACCAGGCCGCCCCGGCCGGCAGCACCACGTCGGCCATCTGCGCCGTCTTGGTGAGGAAGATGTCCTGCACGACCAGGTGGTCGAGCATGCTCAGCCGCTTGATACAGCTCAGCGAGTCGGCCTCCGACTGCACGGGATTCTCACCGATGAGATAGCAGGTGGTGACCTCCCCTTCGGCCATGCCTTCCAGCATCTCGGTCAGATTCCGCCCGTATCGCGGCTGGATGGGCGTCTGCCAGGCGGCCTCGAACCGGGCCCTGACCTCCGGGTCCAGAATGTCCTGGAAACCGGGCAGCCGGTTGGGGATGGCGCCCATGTCGCCGCCGCCCTGCACGTTGTTCTGCCCGCGCAGCGGCGAGAGCCCGGACCCATAACGCCCGACATGCCCGGTGAGCAGCGCCAGGTTGATGAGCGCCCGCACGTTGTCGGTCGCGTTGTGATGCTCGGTGATCCCCAGCGTCCAGCAGAGCTGAGCCCGATCCGCCTGCGCGTAGGTGTGCGCGAGCTCGCGGATCGCGGCGGCGGGGACGCCGGTGACCTGCTCGGCCACGCTCAGCGTCCACGGTTCCACCGAGGCCGCGAACTCGGCGAAGCCCTCGGTGGCCCGCTCGATGAAGACCGTGTTGTGCAGCCCGGCATGGATGATCTCCCGGGCCACCGCGTGCGCCAGCGGGATGTCGGTGCCCACGTTCAGCCCCAGCCACCGGTCGGCCCACTCGGCCGTCCCGGTGCGCCGCGGGTCCACGGCGAACATCCGGGCGCCCTTGCGGATGCCCTTCAACACGTGCTGGAAGAAGATCGGATGCGCGTTCCGCGCCGCCGAGCCCCACATGATGATGACGTCGGCGTCCTCCACCTCCTGGTAGGAGGAGGTTCCGCCGCCGCTGCCGAACGCGGCCGAGAGGCCGGCGACGCTCGGCGCGTGGCAGGTGCGGTTGCACGAGTCCACGTTGTTGGTGCCCATCACCACGCGGGTGAACTTCTGGCCCACATAGTTCATCTCGTTGGTGGAGCGCGCGCACGACAACATGGCGAACGTGTCGGGACCGTGCGCGGCCACGTTGCGCCGGAAGCCCGCGGCGGCCCGGTCGAGCGCCTCCTCCCAGGTCGCCCGGCGCAATTCGCCGTTCTCCCTGACCAGAGGATGGGTCAGCCGATCGTAGTGCTCGGCACGGTTCCTCTTCTTCATGGCCCCAATCCCTTCCAGAATTGTATACAGCCTACGGTATTCGTAGTCACGCCGACGCCACAAGCCTGACCTGCTCATCCAGCAGGTCGGTGACCGCGTGCACGGCGCGCAGCGTGGGCACCGAGGCGCCGGTCAGGTCGGCCAGTTCCACCACGGCGGCCAGCAGCACATCGAGTTCGAGCGGTTTGCCCTTTTCCAGGTCCTGCAGCGTGGAGGTCTTGTGCTCGCCGGCCCGCTCGGCTCCGGCCAGCCGGCGCTCGATGGAGATCCGGGGATCACAGCCGACCCGCCTGGCCACGTCGACCGTCTCGCGCATCATGGTCACGACCACCTCGCGCGTGCTCCGATGCCGGCAGATGCCCGCCATGGTGGCCCGGGTCAGCGCGCTGATCGGGTTGAAGGCGACGTTGCCCATCAGCTTCACCCAGATGTCGTGCCGCAGATCAGCCTCGACCGGGCATTTGAGATCGCCCGCGATCATGGCCTCGCTCAGCTCGACACAGCGCGGCGACAACTCGCCGCTGGGTTCCCCGATCGAGAACCGGGTCCCCTCCAGGTGGCGGATCACGCCGGGTTCCTCGATCTCGGTCGCCGCGTAGACCACGCAGCCGATCGCCCGGTCCAGCGGCAGCGCGGCCGTCACCGCGCCGCCCGGATCCACGCTCTCGATGCGATAACCCTCGTACGGCCCCGGAAGCCGGTGGAAATACCACCACGGGATGCCGTTCTGGGCGGCGACGATCGATGTCGTCTCGTGCAGCAGCGGTTTGATCATTTCTCCGGCCGCGGCGTAGGAGTTGGCCTTCAGGCCCAGGAAGACATGGTCAACCGGCCCTATCTCGCGGGGATCGTCAGTGGTGTTCGGATGGGCGGTGAAGTCCCCGCGCGGGCTGAGCACCCGCACGCCGGACTTCCGCATGACCGCGAGATGCTCCCCGCGGGCGATGAGATGCACCTCGACGCCGGCGCGATGCAGGGCGGCCCCCACATACGCGCCGATGGCGCCGGCGCCAAGAACAGCGACCTTCACAATCAAGCTCCGTTCTCGCGTCGACCGTGCATTCGGTATACAGTATGGAAAGTTTGAAGGTCAAGGAGTCGCCCATGACTGTCGTTTCCGGCGTCCGGCCCGTCCGCACGGATGTGCCCTGGGATCAGGCGCGCCGCGTCGCCTACCGCGCCGCCGCTCCGCTCCCGATCGCCGACCTGCCCTTTTCCGGTGCGTACGGTGGCCGCCTGGCCGAACCGTTGCACGCGCTCATCCCGTTGCCGAGGGATGACGTGGCCGCCATGGACGGCTACGCCGTGGCCGGTCGGCCGCCCTGGCGGGTGGTCGGGCAGGTGCTGGCCGGCGGCCTGCCGCACGGCGGGACGCTGCGGTCCGGCACCGCCGTCGAGATCGGCACCGGCGCCCCGGTCCCGATCGGCGCCGAGGCCGTGTTGCCGTATGAGGCGGCCACCGGCGTCGACGGCGTGGTCATCGGCGAGGTCGAGCCGGGGCGGCACATCCGGCGGCGCGGCGAGGACTGCGCCAGGGGCGAGCCCGTGCTGGCCGCCGGAACCCTGGTCACGCCGGTCGTGCTCGGCCTGGCCGCCGCGCTCGGTCACGATCTCCTCGGCGTGCGGCCGCGGCCGGTCGCCGAGGTCCTGGTCACCGGGGACGAGGTGGTGCCCAGGGGAGTCCCCGGACCCGGCCGGGTCAGGGACGCGGTCGGCCCGATGTTGCCGGGCCTGATCGCCTGGGCGGGCGGGGAGCACTTACCGCCCGTCTACCTGCCCGACGGCGAAACCGTGCTGGCCAGGGCGCTCGCGGATGGGACCGGCGATGTGGTCATCGTGTGCGGAGCCTCCTCCCGGGGGCCCGCCGACCATCTGCGGGACGTGCTTGCGGCGTTCGGGGCGACGGTTCTGATCGACGGCGTGGCGGTTCGTCCCGGGCATCCGCAGCTGCTGGCCCGGCTCCCCGACGAGCGGCTGCTGATCGGGCTGCCGGGCAATCCGTTCGCGGCGCTGGCGGCGGCCCTGACGCTGCTGGCTCCGGTCTTGCGCGCGCTGGCCGGGCGGCCGGAGGCGATGGGCGAGTCCGCCGCGCTGGCCGTGCCGATCAGGTCTCATCCGGCCGACACCCGGCTGGTGGCGGTGCGGCGGTCGGCGCGTGGCGCCGTGCCGACCGGGCATGACCGGCCGGGTTCGCTGCGCGGGCCCGCGCTGGCCGACGCGCTGGCCGTGCTCCCGCCCGGCTGGGACGGCGGCCCGGTCGAGCTGCTGGCTCTGCCGGTGGAGCCGGGTCCGAGCCAGTAGGCCGAAACCTCTGGACATCCCAGGGACAGGAGGGTAACCATGTTCCTCATACGGTATGCAGTATGGCGTAGACATGAAGCAGAACGTCTCCCGGAAGGACGACACAGATGACGGAGCCAGTGCCGCAGGCAGCGGACGCGCCGGAAATGATCTCCGGCGGCCACCTGGTGGCGAAGGCCCTAAAGGCGGAGGGGATCGACGTGATCTTCACGCTCTGCGGCGGCCACATCATCGACATCTACGACGGCTGCGTGGACGAGGGCATCGAGGTCATCGACGTCCGGCACGAGCAGGTGGCCGCGCATGCCGCTGACGGCTACGCGCGGATCACCGGCAAGCCGGGCTGCGCGGTGGTCACGGCCGGCCCCGGCACGACCGACGCGGTGACCGGTGTGGCCAACGCTTTTCGCGCGGAAAGCCCGATGTTGCTCATCGGTGGTCAGGGCGCCCTCAGCCAGCACAAGATGGGCTCGCTGCAGGACCTGCCGCACGTGGACATGATGACCCCCATCACCAAGTTCGCGGCCACGGTCCCGGGCACGGAACGGGTGGCCGACATCGTGTCGATGGCGTTCCGCGAGTGCTACAACGGCGCGCCGGGCCCGTCCTTCCTGGAGATCCCGAGGGATGTGCTGGACGCGAGCGTGCCCTTGGCCAAGGCCCGGATTCCGGAGGCCGGGCGCTACCGCGCGTCCACCCGGCAGGCCGGCGACCCGGAGGCCATCGAGCGCCTGGCCGACCTGCTGGTGCACTCCGAGAAGCCGTGCGTGCTGCTCGGCAGTCAGGTGTGGACGTGCCGGGCCACCGACGACGCGATCGACTTCGTGCGGGCGCTCAACGTCCCGGCGTACATGAACGGCTCCGGCCGCGGCACCCTGCCGCCGGGCGACCCGCACCACTTCCAGCTGTCGCGGCGTTACGCGTTCACCGAGGCCGACCTGATCATCATCGTCGGCACGCCGTTCGACTTCCGGATGGGCTACGGCAAGCGCCTGTCCAAGTCCGCCTCGGTGGTCCAGATCGACCTCGACTACCGCACGGTCGGCAAGAACCGGGACATCGACCTGGGCATCGTCGGCGACGCGGGGCTCATCCTGTCCGCCGCCGCGCAGGCCGCCTCCGGGCGGGTGGACAGCGGCGCGGCCCGGCGCAAGGAATGGCTGGAGGAGCTGCGCGCGGTCGAGATCAAGGCGTATGAGAACCGCCTGTCCCGCCAGCTCTCCGGCGCCCAGCCGATCGACCCCTACCGCCTGGTCCACGAGATCAACGAGTTCCTCACCGAGGACACCATCTACATCGGCGACGGCGGCGACATCGTCACCTTCTCCGGCCAGGTCGTGCAGCCCAAGTCGCCCGGCCACTGGATGGACCCGGGCCCGCTGGGCACCCTCGGCGTCGGCGTCGCGTTCGCCATGGCGGCCAAATACGCGCGCCCCGACAAGGAGGTGCTCTGCCTGTTCGGCGACGGCGCGTTCAGCCTCACCGGCTGGGACTTCGAGACCATGGTCCGCTTCGACCTGCCGTTCATCGGCGTCATCGGCAACAACTCCTCCATGAACCAGATCCGCTACGGCCAGGCCGCCAAGTACGGCAACGCCCGCGGCCGGGTCGGCAACACCCTCGGCGACGTGCGCTACGACGAGTTCGCCCGGATGCTGGGCGGTTACGGCGAGGAGGTCAGGGACCCGGCCGACATCCGGCCCGCGCTGGAGCGTGCCCGCGAGTCCGGCAAGCCCGCGCTGATCAACGTATGGGTCGATCCGGAGGTATACGCCCCCGGAACCATGAACCAGACGATGTACAAGTAGGGGAGGACCGGCATGGGAAAGGCCCTGGAGGGCGTCCGCGTCCTCGACATGACCCACGTGCAGTCCGGCCCGTCCTGCACCCAGCTGCTCGGCTGGCTCGGCGCCGACGTCGTCAAGCTGGAGGCGCCCACCGGCGACATCACCCGGCAGCAGCTGCGTGACCTGCCCGGCGTGGACAGCCTCTACTTCACGATGCTCAACTGCAACAAGCGCAGCATCACGCTCAACATGAAGAGCGCGCGCGGCAAGGAGCTGTTCACCGGCCTGGTCAAGGAGGCCGACATCCTGGTCGAGAACTTCGGCCCCGGAGCCGTCGACCGGATGGGCTTCACCTGGGAGCGGCTGCAGGAACTCAACCCCCGCCTGGTGTACGCGTCGATCAAGGGCTTCGGCCCGGGGCGGTATGCCGACTTCAAGGCATATGAGGTGATCGCCCAGGCGATGGGCGGCTCGATGTCCACCACCGGCTTCGAAGACGGCCCGCCGCTGGCCACCGCCGCCCAGATCGGCGACTCCGGCACCGGCGTGCACGCCGTGGCCGGCATCCTGGCCGCCCTCTACCAGCGCGGCCAGACCGGCCGGGGCCAGCGGGTCCAGGTCGCCATGCAGCACGCCGTGCTCAACCTGTGCCGGGTCAAGCTGCGCGACCAGCAGCGGCTGGCGCACGGCCCGCTCCGGGAGTATCCGAACGAGCTGTTCGGCAATGAGGTCCCCCGGTCGGGCAACGCCTCCGGCGGCGGCCAGCCGGGCTGGGCGGTGCGCTGCGCCCCCGGCGGGCCGAACGACTACATCTACGTGATCGTGCAACCCGTCGGCTGGCGCCCGCTGTCGGCGATCATCGGCCGCCCCGAGCTGGCCGAGGACCCCGAGTGGGCCACGCCGGAGGCCCGGCTGCCCAAGCTCGACAAGATGTTCCAGCTCATCGAGGAATGGAGTATCCAGCACGACAAGTGGGCGGTGCTGGACCGGCTGAACGCGGAGAACATCCCGTGCGGCCCGATCCTGTCGACCCGCGAACTGGTCGAGGACGAATCGCTGCGCGAAGAAGGCGCGGTGATCACCGTCGATCACCCCGAGCGCGGCTCCTTCGTCACCGTCGGCAGCCCGCTCCACCTCTCCGACTCCCCGGTCGAGGTGACCACGCCGCCCCTGCTCGGCGAGCACAACCAGGAGATCTACGCCGGGCTCGGCGTCACCGCCGACGAGCTGGCCCAGCTGAAGAGAGACGGAGTTGTCTGAGATGTCGAATGAGGTCGGAGAGATCCTGGAGAAGGCCAGGGCCGAGGGCCGGCTCGCGTTGACCGCTCCCGAGGGCAAACGCATCTGCGACGCGTACGGGATCGCCACCCCCGGCGAGGGACTGGCCACCTCGGCCGACGAGGCCGTCGCGCTGGCCGCCGAGATCGGCTTCCCGGTCGTGTTGAAGATCGTCTCCCCGGACATCCTGCACAAGACCGAGGCCGGCGGCGTGCTCGTTGGCCTGGCCACCCCCGACGCGGTCCGATCCGGCTACGACCAGATCATGGCCGCCGCGCACGCGTACGACCCGAACGCCGCCATTGACGGCGTGCAGGTCCAGCAGATGGTCGGCGGCGGCTACGAAGTGATCATCGGCGCGGTGACCGACCCGACGTTCGGCAAGGTGGTGGCTTTCGGCCTGGGCGGCGTCCTGGTCGAGGTCCTGAAGGATGTGACCTTCCGGCTTGCCCCGCTTTCAGGCGATGATGCACTCGGGATGCTCGATGACATCAGAGCGGCGGAAGTGCTGCGGGGTGCGCGGGGGGCCGAGCCGGCCGACCGCGAGGCGCTCGCGGGCATGATCGAGCGCGTCGGCGCCCTCGTCGCCGACCACCCCGAGATCGCCGAAGTCGACCTCAACCCCGTCTTCGCCTCGGCGAACGGCGCGGTCGCCGCCGACGTGCGCATCCTGCTCGCCGCCGAACCCGCCGTAGAGCCGGTCCGGCTGTCGCGGGAGGAGATCCTCGCCTCGATGAAACGCATCTTCAAACCGCGCGCGGTGGCCGTCATCGGCGCCTCCGCGGAGACCGGGAAGATCGGCAACTCGGTGATGCGGAACCTCATCAACGGCGGCTACCAGGGCCGGATCTATCCGATCAACCCGAAAGCCACCGAGATCCTGGGGTTACCGGCCTATCCGAACATGGCGGCCGTGCCCGGCGAGGTGGACGTGGCCGTGTTCGCCATCCCCGCCCAGTTCGTGGCCGGGGCGCTGGAGGACGCGGGCGTCAAGGGCGTGGCCGGAGCCATCATGATCCCGTCCGGGTTCGCCGAGACCGGCAACGTCGAAGGCCAGCAGGAGATCGTGGAGATCGCCCGGCGGCACGGTGTCCGCATGCTGGGCCCCAACATCTACGGGTACTACTACACTCCGGAAAACCTGTGCGCGACCTTCTGCACGCCGTATGACGTGCGCGGCAGCGTGGCGCTGACGTCGCAGAGCGGCGGCATCGGAATGGCCATCCTCGGCTTCAGCCGGAGCACCCGGATGGGCGTGTCGGCGATCGTCGGCGTCGGCAACAAGGCCGACGTGGACGAGGACGATCTGCTCACCTTCTTCGAGCAGGACGACAACACCCGCCTCGTGGCCATGCACCTGGAGGATCTCAAGGACGGGCGCGGCTTCGTGGAGGCCGCGCGCCGGATGGTGAAGACCAAACCGGTGATCGTGCTGAAGGCCGGGCGGACCGCCATGGGCGCCCGTGCCGCCGGATCCCACACCGGCGCGCTGGCCGGCGACGACAAGGTCTACGACGACATCCTGCGGCAGGCGGGCGTGGTCCGCGCCCCCGGGCTGAACGAGATGCTGGAATACGCCAGGTCGCTGCCGCTCATGCCCACGCCGAAGGGCGAGAACGTCGTCATCATCACCGGCGCCGGCGGGTCCGGCGTGCTGCTCTCCGACGCGTGCGTGGACAACGGGCTCACCTTGATGGAGATCCCGCCCGACCTGGACGAGGCGTTCCGGGCCTACATCCCGCCGTTCGGAGCGGCGGGCAACCCGATCGACATCACGGGCGGCGAGCCGCCCAGCACATACGAGAACACCCTCAGGCTCGGCTTGACCGATCCCCGGATCCACGCCCTGGTGCTCGGCTACTGGCACACCATCGTCACCCCGCCGATGGTCTTCGCCGAGCTGGTCTCCAAGGTCGTGGCCGAGGAACGGGCCAAGGGCAACGACAAGCCGGTGGTGGCGTCGCTGGCCGGTGACGTCGAAGTCGAGGAGGCGTGCGAATACCTCTTCGACCACGGCGTCATCGCCTATCCGTACACCACGGAGCGACCGGTGGCGGTGCTCGGCGCGAAGTATCGCTGGGCCCGCGCGGCCGGCCTGCTGAGCGGCTGAGCGCGGGCGGGGGGTCGCACCACAGCGAGGGGGCGAATCGGGGATAGGCGGGACCAATCAAAACTCCCGAGGAGGTCCATACGTGGACACGTCAAGAACACCGGCGACCGAGCACACGGCTGCCCCAGCGGATCAAGAAGAACGAGTATGGCGGGCGGGCAAACTGGAGCCGATGCCCATCCGCACGCTGCCCGACGCGCCCCCGTCGGTGCACATCCTCGGGCCCACCGTGTTCCTCGTCGCGCTCGGCGTGGGCATGGGCGAGTCCTACATGTGGCCCCGGCTGGTCCTGCTCTTCGGGCCGGAGATCAGATGGCTGTTCCTGATCGGCGTCACCCTCCAGGCCGTCGTCATGCTGGAGATGGCGCGGTATGCGATGGCCACCGGAGAGAGCATCTTCTTCGGCGCCGCCCGGGTCTTCAAGCCACTGATGTGGTTCTTCTTCGTCGCCGCCATCCTGGTCTACATCTGGCCAGGCCACCTGTCGGCGGGCGCGGCGGCGTTCGAAGAGATAACAGGAATTCCATGGACGGTCACGGCCGTGGTCGGATTACTCCTGGTCGGGGTTGTTTTCAGCCTGGCCAAAGTGATCTACAGCTTCCTGGAGAGCGTGCTGTCGGTCCTGATCGGCACGCTCGTGGTGAGCACCGCGGTCGTGGCGGCCATGGTCGGCACCTGGAGTGACGTGGTGAACACCATCACCGGCATGTTCTCCTTCGGCTACCTGCCGTCGGAAGCCATGTCGGCGGCCTGGTTCCCCGTCATCGTGGGCTCCATCGCCTTCGCCGGTCCCTCGGGCATGCAGCAGATGTGGTACACGCTGCATCTGCGCGACTCCGGCGCCGGTATGGGCGCGCACATCCCGCAGATCCGCGGTCTCCGGCACGCCGGCGAAGAAGAGGCCATGCCGTCGCGCGGCTTCATGTTCGACACCGAGAACCCGGAGGAGATGCGCAAGTGGAGGGGCTGGCGGCGCTGGGTCACCTTTGACGCGCTGCTGCTCTTCTGGGGCATCACGATGCTGGTGACGATCTCGTTCACCGTGATCGCCCAGGCCGCGGCCAGGAACACCCCCGGGGTCAAGGACGTGATCGAGAACGGTGAGCGGGGAGCCGCGCTCACCGCGATGGCCGACTCCTTCGCCTCGGCGGGCAGCTCCATCCTGGGCGGGGTCTTCCTCGGCTTCATCGCGCTGATCGGGCTGAACGCCACCCTCGGCCTGTTCGACTCGTTCTCGCGCGGTCAGGCCGACATGACCTACCACTTCGTCCGCGGCGCCAAGCGGCTGCGCATGTCGCACCTCTACGCCGCGTTCCTGTGGGGCGTCATCGCCTTCGGCATCCTCATCCTGCTGTTCGGTCCCGCGGACGGGCCCAGTGGCATCCTCGACACGCTGGCGTTCCTGTCAACGTTCGCGATGGGCGCCTACTGCGTCACACTTCTGCTGGTGAACAACCGGATGCTGCCCAAACCCATCCGGCCCAAGATCTGGACGAACGTGATCATCGGCTTCGGCGCGGTGTTCTATCTCGGCATGCTGCTCTACAGCCTGTTCGCGTTCGGCGTGGTAGTGGGCTGACATGGCGCCTGGACGATCATTCGGACGACACTACGCGGAGCTCGCGATCCCGGGGCTGTCGATCGGAGTCGTCGCCGGCGCCATGGCCGGTGGGCTGACCCTCCTCGCGGGGCAGTCCACCGGCTGGGCCGCCGTCTCGGCGCTCGCCCTGGCCCTGCCGCTCGGCCTGTTCGGCGGGGCGTACGGCACGCTGCTCGGCCCCCGCCTCCTCGGCGGCAGGGTCAGCGGCCTGTTCCGGCCCGGCGTCTTCGCCCCGGCCGGGGTCTTCTGGCTCATCGCCTTCCCGCTGTCCCGGCTGTTCCAGGAGACGGCCGCGGGTCTCGTCCTGCACGGGGAGGTGTTCCTGTCCGGCGGTCTGGGCGGCTTCCTCGCCTACCAGGCCATGGTCAGTCTCGGCTTCGCCATCGGGTTCCTCTGGCTGCACGAGCGCTTCATGCCGCAGTGGCTGATGCGCTTGACCGACCACAACCCCGAGGCGGCCCTGCTGCTGCGGCGGTATGTCGAGCACGCCGAAACGTTGTCGCGCGCCCGTGACCGGCGGCGGGCCAAGACGAAGAAAGGAGCTCGATGAACCTGCCCATCTGGGTGTGGCTCACCACGATCGGCGTCTTCGCCCTGGTACTGGCCTTCGACTTCTATCTGGTCGCGCGCAACCCGCGCGAGCCGTCCTTCCGCGAATGCACGTGGTGGGTGCTCTTCTACGTGGCGCTCGCGGCGGCGTTCGGCGGCGGGTTGCTGCTCGTGGCCGGGCCCGCCCGAGGCGGCGAGTTCTTCGCCGGATGGATTACCGAGTATTCGCTCAGCATGGACAACCTGTTCGTCTTCCTTCTGATCATGAGCCGGTTCTCGGTGCCCCGGCTGTACCGGCAGAAGGTGCTGCTGGTCGGCATCGTGATCGCGCTGTTGATGCGCGGTCTGTTCATCGCGGCCGGAGCCGAGGCCGTGGCCAGGTTCGACTGGTTGTTCTATGTGTTCGGCGCGTTCCTGGTCTATACGGCGTGGAAGCTCATCGGACATGAGGAGGAGGAAGCCGAGTTCTCGGAGAACATCGCGATCCGTGCGGTACGGCGGGTGCTGCCCGCCACCGACGTCTACCACGGGGCGCGACTCACCGTTCAGGTCGCCGGCCGCCGGCTGGTCACGCCGATGCTCATCGTCATGGTGGCCATCGGGACGACGGACCTGCTGTTCGCCCTGGACTCGATTCCGGCGATCTTCGGATTGACCCGGGAGCCGTATCTGGTGTTCACGGCCAACGTGTTCGCGCTGATGGGTCTGCGCCAGCTGTTCTTCCTGATCGGTGGCCTGCTGGACCGCCTGATCTACCTCAGCAAGGGCCTGTCGATCGTGCTCGCCTTCATCGGCGTCAAGCTCATCCTGGAAGCCCTGCACCACGACGGCGTCTCCTGGGCGCCCGAAGTCCCGATCCTGGTCTCCCTGGGCGTCATCATCGGCACTCTGGTCCTGACCACGATCGCCAGCCTCATCAAATCCCGCTCCGACACTCGCCGCGCGGCCGCCCAAATCCAACGCGAACCCGCGGAAGTCGACAACTAACCCCACAGGGCCAAGAGCAGGCCGGCGCCGTAACCCCAGCCAACCTCTCCTGAAACCCTCCACCCACCTACTCTCCTGAACCCGCATCCACCTACTCTCCTGAACCCGCATCCACCTACTCTCCTGAACCCGCATCCACCTACTCTCCTGAACCCGCATCCACCTACTCTCCTGAACCCGCATCCACCCACCCAGGCGGGCGGCCCTCCCCGGACCGCCCGCCAACCCTTTCCGCTTCACAATCCAGTCATTCAACAAAGCCCACGCAAAAGACCCCCATCTCACAAATTGGGATCGCCTAGCCTTTCCCAAAGCGCCCTCCGGGGTGTCGTGGTTGCCTTCCAAGCCAAGGGGTCACCGTCCGAACAAAGCTTGGTGAGCCGTCATGGTCGCCTTTCTAAGCTTCACGGGTGCCAAGGTCGCCTTTTCAACGGCCAAGGTCGCCTTCTAAGCTTCGGGGGTGCCAATTTCGCCTTTCCAAAGGGCTTGGCGGGGTCGCCAGGATCGCATTTCAATAGCTTCGCGGATACCGAGTCGCGTTCCCAAAGGCGCTTCCGGGAACGCGAAGGGTCACTACGTCAAGATCTCCTGGAACGCCAAGAGGTCATCAGCGAATCAGAGTGCCCACAGCAGCGCCTCGGCGGTGATTCAGGAGCGCCAAGAATTCCAAGCAGTGCCTCGGTGGAGTTCCAGGGGTGCCAGGAATTCCAAGCAGCGCCTGATGGACTTCCAGGAGTGCTAAGGATTCCAACAAGATGCCGTCGCCACTCTTGGCGCTGGTGTGGTGAGAACCGTCACCGGCGTGATCGGCGCCGGATAGCGGAGAGCAAGTCGGTGAACTGCTCGTTCTGTTGGACCTCGGCGTCGATTTGACGGTGAGGTCCGGCTGGTCTTGGAGTCGAAGTCCCTTGGCGGCCGGGTGCCCTGTGCCGGGCTACTGACGGATCCGGGCCTGGAGGGATTCGCTTGGGGGAGCCGGTGGGGGACGCTCGCGGAGGCCGCGGCGGGCATTGGTCCGGCTCTGCCCCTGGTGGTCAGATCTGGGTGTTTAGATCTGGTGTCTGGATTTGGGTGCTCGGTTCTACGTGCTCGGTTCTGGTGCTCGGTTGTGGGTGTTTGGTGCTAGATGGTCGGTTGATGGGTTCGCTCGATGGTGCTCGCTTGATGGTGCTCGGATTAGCGTGGGTGGTGGTCGCCGGAGCGATCGGCGGGAGTGGTGGTGGGGTGTTGTTCGGTAGCCCAGCGGCGCAGATGCTGATCGGCGTCGTGGGCGGAGTAGTAGTTACGCATCGCGGTCGCCAGGCCCAGGCCAAATGGGCCACCGTCGGCAGTGCCGCTGTCGGGTCTGTCGCGGAGATTGCGGAGCCGGTGCAGAAACGCCTTCATGGAGGTCACCTCCTTTCCGTTCCATCCTCCACCCGGCGTGTTTCAGGGAAACGGGCGGCCGATGAAAGGCGTGTCAACTTGTGGCGGCTGCACGCGGCCGGCGACGCCGGACCGGTGCGGACACGCTTTCCTCGCCCTGGCTGGCCCGCTGCTCCAGGTAGGAATGCCGGGTGTGCTCGGTGTGCCGGCGCATGATCTCGGCGGCCTGGTCCTCGTCGCCGTCCGCGATCGCGTCGATCAGCGCGGTGTGCTCGTCCCAGGACGCCCGTCCACGCTGCCGGGCGACCGGCGTGTGATACCACCGCACCCGCCGGGCGACCTGCGAGGTCAGCTCGGCGAGGACCTGGTTGCCGGACAGTGAGGTCACCGCGGCGTGCAGGTCGGAGTTGGCGGCCACCGAGCCGTCCACATCGTCGGCTTCGAACGCGGCCAGGCCACGGGCGCACAACATGCGCAGGTGTGCCACTCCCGGTTCGTCCGAGTTGCGCGCGGCCAGGCGGGCGGACTCGGTCTCCAGCAGGGTGCGCACCGCCAGCAGTTGGTCGGCCTCCGCGACGGTCGGCGCGTGCACGAACGCGCCGTGGCCGGGACGCAGATCCACCCACCCTTCCCCGCTGAGCAGCTGGAGCGCCTCGCGCACGGGCTGGCGTGAGACCCCGAGGATGTCGGCCAGCTCGTTCTCGACCAGATGCTGGCCGGGTTCCAGATTCCCGACGATGATCAACTCAAGAATCGCTTCGAACACACTTTCCCTGAGCGTCGTGGGCCGGGCGATCTTCGCAGTGGCTCCCTGGTTCGCGAGCATTCGTTCTCAACTCCAGAATGGACGGCATTTTCGCCGAAAGTCTGACGTCTAAATGTTTGTCGTCGACTGCCTACAGCATACATTCTTGTTACTACGGCCTATGGTGAGGCCCAAGGTGAGATCGATCACAGCACTCTGATGGGGAGGGTCGCGGGCAATCCGGGCCTGCGTAACAGCCCGCACAGCCCCACTGCGACGATCGACAGAGCGGCCGCGGCGAGGAACGCCGCCACGATGTCCATCGATCCCCAGATCGCGAGACCCACCCCAACGGATCCCGCGACGGCCTTGGCGGAGTAGACCACACCATGAATGCCCGACATGCGTTCATCGCCGAAATATTCCCGGACCAATGACGCGATCAGCGGATAACACGCCCCGCTTCCGATCCCGGCGAGGATCACCCCCGCCAGGGCCAGCAGCCCCGCACCGAGCCCGGCACCCGCTGCTCCCATCTCAGCTCCAACCTGGACTGCGGCATGGACCCCCGCATGGGCTCCGGCACCCTCGATCTGGATCGCGGCCTGGACTCCGGCTTGGACCGCATCCCCGACTCCGGCTTGGACCGCATGCGGGACGCCGGCTTGGAGTGCATGCGGGACGTCGGCTTGGATCGCATCCGCGACTCCGGCTTGGACCGCATGCGGGACGTCGGCTTGGAGTGCATGCGGGACTCCGGCTTGGATCGCATCCGCGACTCCGGCTTGGACCGCATGCGGGACGTCGGCTTGGAGTGCATGCGGGACTCCGGCTTGGATCGCATCCGCGACTCCGGCTTGGACCGCATGCGGGACGTCGGCTTGGATCGCATCCGCGACTCCAGCTTGGACCGCATGCGGGACGCCAGCTTGGACCGCATGCGCGACTCCGGTTTGGATCGCATCTTGGACTCCGGCCTGGGTTTCGATCTGGGCTCCGGCCTGAGTTCCGAGCTGAGCCCCGAGTTCGGCTCCGAGTGGGGCTTCGGTCCGCGTGGCCAGTCCAGCCAGGGCGAGCAGTGCCTGTCCCGCGCCCAGTGACAGGAGCACCAGCGACAGGACCCGGGGTCGGCCGAACCTTTCCGCGAGCAGGACGGCGGCGGACCGTCCCGAACCGTTCAGCAGCAACATCAGGGCGATGAACGCGGCCATGATCGGGCCTACGGCGTCCAGGGCGATCGCCATGGCGATCACGTTGAAGATCCCGATCGCCCCCGCGACCACCAGGATCAACGCAAGCACGGCCAGGCACCGGGTTCGGGCCGCTTCGCCGAGCGAGAACTGCCGCGCCGCCCGGGGCTGCCGGTGGAGGACCGATCGGTCCAGCGCCCAGGCGCGCGGATCGACCTCCGGCGGCCACCACAATGACGGCGGCGTGCGCAGCAGCGAGGCCGCCGCCGTGACGACGATCACGGCCACCCCCGACGCCACCAGGAACGCCGGGCCGAGCAGGTCATGGTCGAGGCCGACGGCCACGGCCAGCGGAATCGTCCCGTACGCGAAAGCGCCGGTCACGACGCTGACCCTGATGGCCGGGCGATCCGGGTACCACCGGGCGACCGTCTGGGTGCAGGCGCCGTACACCAAACCCGCTCCGATGCCGCCGAGCAGGCCGTATCCGACGATGAGGGCGGTGGGCACGGGCAGGCCGGAGAGGGCCGGGGGGTGGCCGACGGCGGCGACGGTGAGCAGGGCCGCGCCGGACAGGAGCGCGCCGAGGCGGAGCGCTGAGCGGGCTTGGAGCCGGCCGCGGGAGAGCAGGATCGCGGTGGCGAGGGCGGTGATCGCCTGGCAGGCCAGCCAGACGGCGAGCGGGATGAGCGTGCTCGCCAGGGGTAACCCCTGGGCCGTGGCGAGTTGCGGGGAGATGGCGGCGTAGCCGTACTGCATGGGGGCGATGGCCGCCATGGCCGCGCAGGCCGACCACAACATCCACGTGCGGGGACGGCTGAGCAGTTCGGTGGCGGAGGGGCCGACGAGGTAGGTCCTGCCCCGCCAGTCGCGGACCTCGATTGCATTCTGCATACTGTATGGCATATCCCAGGTACCAGTTCCCTGTCCAGGGCTGGACGAGGCACATGCCATACGGTATACCGTCTACAGGAACCGGTTGAGGAGGGCTCTATGGATCTGTACGAGCATCAGGCGAAGGAGCTGTTCGCCCGGCACGGAGTCCCGATCCCCGGGGGTGCGGTGGCGACCACGCCGGCGGAGGCGGGTGCCATCGCCACCGAGCTGGCGATGCCGGTGGTCGTGAAGGCGCAGGTCAAGGTCGGGGGGCGGGGTAAGGCGGGCGGCATCAAGGTCGCGCCGGGCCCGGCTACGGCCGAAGAGGAGGCGCGCGCGATCCTCGGGATGGACATTAAGGGGCATATCGCCCATAGCGTGCTGGTCGAACCGGCCACCGTGCTCGTGGAGGAGTATTACGCGGCGTTCCTCGTCGACCGTGCCAACGGCGCGTTCCTCGCGATGGCCTCCGCCCAGGGCGGCATGGACATCGAGGAGGTCGCGGCCACCAGCCCGGAAGCCTTGGTGCGGCTGCCGATCGACCCGCTGACCGGAGTCGATCAGCGGACGGCGCGGCTGATCGCCGAGCGGGCCCAGCTACCGGAGGAGATCCACGCGGAAATCGCCGATGTCCTGGTCCGGCTCTGGCGGGTCATGGTCGAGGAGGACGCGGTTCTCGTCGAGGTCAACCCCCTGGCCCGCACGGCCGACGGCCGCGTGATCGCCCTTGACGGCAAGGTCACCCTCGACGAGAACGCCTCCTTCCGCCATCCGGCCGGGGATGCCGATCCCGGCCACGGTGACGACCTCGAGAGCCGGGCCAAGGCCAAAGGGCTCAACTACGTGAAGCTCGACGGCGAGGTCGGAGTGATCGGGAACGGCGCCGGGCTGGTCATGAGCACGCTCGACGTCGTCGCCCAGGCGGGTGCCCGGCCCGCGAACTTCCTGGACATCGGCGGCGGGGCGTCCGCCCAGATCATGGCCGATGGGCTGGGGATCATCCTGTCCGACCCGGACGTGAAGTCGGTCCTGGTCAACGTGTTCGGCGGGATCACCGCCTGTGACGCGGTCGCGGACGGGATCGTCGCCGCGCTGGACTCGCTGGGGGAACGCGGCCACGGGCACCCGATCGTCGTCCGGCTGGACGGCAACAACGCGGAGGCCGGCCGGCTGATTCTGAGCCGGGCCGCGCATCCCTCCGTCCGGCAGGTCCCGACCATGGACGGCGCCGCCGAAGAGGCGGCCCGGCTGACCCGTTCGGCTGCGTGAGGAGCGGTAAAGATGGCGATCTTCCTGACCAAAGACAGCAGAGTGCTCGTTCAGGGCATGACCGGCGCCGAGGGAACCCGGCACACGACCCGCATGGTGGCCGCCGGGACCACCGTGGTGGCCGGGGTCACCCCGGGCAAGGGCGGCTCCACCCATCAGGGCATCCCGGTGTTCTCCGGCGTGGGCGAGGCGATGGAGGCGACGGGCGCGGACGTCTCGGTGGTCTTCGTGCCGCCCAGGTTCGCCAAGGGCGCGGTGCTTGAGGCGGTCGACGCGGGCATCGGGCTCTGCGTGGTCATCACCGAGGGCGTGCCCGTGCATGACACGCTGACCTTCCTCGCCCGGGCCCGCGCTTCCGGCCGGACCAGGATCATCGGCCCGAACTGTCCCGGGCTCATCACCCCGGGCTTCTCGAACGCCGGGATCATCCCGGCCGACATCACCACGCCCGGTCGCATCGGCCTGGTTTCCAAGTCCGGCACGCTGACCTACCAGCTCATGTACGAGCTGCGCGACTTCGGCTTCTCCACCGCCGTGGGCATCGGGGGCGACCCGGTGATCGGGACCACCCACATCGACGCGCTCCAGGCCTTCCAGGAGGACCCGGGCACCGACGCCATCGTGATGATCGGCGAGATCGGGGGCGACGCCGAGGAACGCGCCGCCGCCTACATCGAGCAGCACGTCTCCAAGCCGGTCGTGGCCTACGTGGCGGGCTTCACCGCCCCGGAGGGCAAGACTATGGGCCACGCGGGCGCGATCGTCTCCGGCTCGGCCGGAACCGCCCAGGCCAAGAAGGAAGCCCTGGAGAAGGTCGGCGTCCGCGTCGGCAAGACCCCTAGCGAAACCGCCCGCCTCATGCGATCCCTGCTGGAGAGCTCATGATTTCGCGCCGAATCAGGAGAAGCCCGTTCGTGGGTGTGGGCGGTGTGGACGCGATCTCAGCCGTGGCGCTCTTGCGCCGAAGCGGGTGGAGGGCTGTTGGCCGGGGTGGCGGTAGTGACGCGGCTCTGGTTGGAGCGCTCGTCACCTCGGGCCGAAGCGGGAGGAACTCGTTCGTGGGGGTGGGTGGTGTGGACGCGATCTCAGCCGTAGCGGGCTTGCGCCGAAGCGGGCGGAGGGCTGTTGGCCGGGGCGGCGGGAGTGGCGCGGCCCCGGTTGGAGCGCTTGTCACCTCGCGCCGAAGCGGGAAGGGCCCGTGGGTTGGGGCGGACGGTGTTGGAGTGGACGGCATGGTGCGGACTCTGGTGGAGGGCTCGTGACGCTCAGTGGGAGGGGGAAGGTGCCGTTCGCCGGGGGAGACGGAGGGTTCGCGTTCGATGTCAATCTGTCGATCCTGTTCACCGAGTTGCCCTTGCTGGAGCGGCCGGAGGCGGCGGCGAAAGCGGGGTTCGACGCGATCGAGTTGTGGTGGCCGTTCGACGGGCCGGTGCCGGCGGATCTGGAGCTCGACCGGTTGCGGCGGGCGATCGGCGACGCGGGAGTGCGGCTGGTCGGGCTCAACTTCGACGCCGGCGACATGGCCGCGGGCGAGCGCGGATTGTTGTCCGACCCGCGCACGACGGACCGGTTCCGGGCCAACGTGGAGGTGGCGGCGGGACTGGCCGAGTCGCTGGGCTGCCGGGTGCTGAACGCGCTCTACGGCAACCGTGCCGCCGATGTGCCGGTAGAGGCGCAGCGGGAGGTCGCGCTGGGCAACCTGCTGCTCGCGGCCGAAGCCGCGGCCGGGATCGACGCGGTGGTGGTCGTGGAGGCGCTCAACTCGCATGAGAACCCGCGCTATCCGATCACCTCCTCGGCCGCGGCGTTCGCGGTGATCGACGAGGTCGGCGTGCCCAACGTGGCGTTCCTGGCCGACCTCTACCACCTGCACCGGATGGGGGAGGACGTGCTCGCGTTGATCGACGAGAGCGTCTCGCGCTTCGGGCACGTGCAGGTCGCCGACGATCCGGGGCGTGGTCAGCCGGGGTCGGGCGGCATGCCGTACCAGGAGATTTTTGAGCGGCTGGTCTCGGCGGGCTACCGGGGTCATGTCGGTCTTGAGTACCGGCCCACCGGCCCGAGTGCCGACAGTTTCGCCTGGAGGAACGGATGAACATCGGATTCATCGGGCTCGGGATCATGGGGACCCCCATGGCCGCGAACCTGGTCAGAGCGGGTCACACCGTCGTCGGCTACGACGTGAGCGAGCAGCGGCTCGACGAGCTCGTCAGTCACGGCGGGAAGGCGGCGGGCAGCCTGGCCGAGGCGGTCGCGCAGGCGCACATCGTGATCACCATGCTGCCCGACTCGCCGCAGGTCGAGGAGGTCGTCTTCGGCAGCGCCGGGCTGCTGGAGTACGGCGCGCCCGGGCTGCTGCACATCGACATGAGCACGATCCGGCCGGAGACCTCCCGGCGGGTGGCCCAGGCCGCGACGGTCAAGGGCATCAGGGCGATCGACGCCCCCGTGAGCGGCGGCGAGCGCGGAGCCGTCGACGGCACGCTCTCGATCATGGTCGGCGGGCGGGCCGAGGACGTCGAATCCGCCCGCGAGGTGCTCGGGGTGCTCGGCACGACGATCGTGCACGTGGGCCCGTCCGGGGCGGGCCAGACCGTGAAGGCCGCCAACCAGCTCGTCGTCGGCGGGATCTACGGGCTGGTCGCCGAGGCGATCGTGCTTCTTGAGGCGTCGGGGGTGGACCCGGCGGCCGGCCTCGACGTGCTCGCGGGCGGGCTCGCCGGGTCCCGCATCCTCGAACTCAAGCGGCACTCCATGATCAAACGGGAGTTCGCCCCCGGCTTCCGGATCGACCTGCACGACAAGGACATGGGCATCATCATCGCCGCCGCCCGGGAGGCCGGCGTGGCGCTGCCGCTCACCGGAGTCGTGGCCCAGCTCATCGCCGCCGCCCGCGCCCAGGGCCACGGCTCGCTCGACCACTCGGCGCTGCTCAAGGTCATCGAAAGGATCAACGCATGAAGCGGATTCCATGCATGGAGGCCGTGGTCGCGGTCCTGGAGTCCGAGGGCGTCGACACCGTCTTCGGCATCCCGGGCGCGGCGATACTCCCGCTCTACGCCGCCCTCCAGCACAGCTCGATCCGGCACATCACGGTGCGCCACGAGGAGGGCGGGACGCACGCCGCCGACGGCTGGTCGCGGGTGACCGGAAACGTCGGGGTCTGTATCGGGACCTCCGGGCCCGCCGGGACCAACATGATCACCGGGCTCTACACGGCGCTCGCCGACTCGATCCCGATGATCTGCGTCACCGGGCAGGCCGAGCGCGCCAAACTCCATCAGGAGTCCTTCCAGGCGGTCGACATCGTGGAGATCGCCAGGCCCGTGACGAAGTGGGCCGTCCAGCTCAAGGAGCCCGCTCAGGCGCCGTGGGTGTTCCGGGAGGCGTTCCGGATCGCCCGCTCCGGACGGCCGGGCCCGGTGCTCATCGATCTGCCGGTCGACGTCCAGCGGGGCACCTGCCTCTACGATCCCGAACTGGACGCGCCGTTCCCGGTGGACGTGCCGGAACCGACGCCTTCGGCCGTGCGCGCGGCGGTGGACATGCTCGCCCGAGCCGAGCGGCCGCTGATCCTGGCCGGGGGCGGAGTGATCATCGCTGACGCGACGGCCGAGTTGCGGGCCCTCGCCGAGCATCTTCAGGTGCCGGTCCAGGTCACGCTGATGGGCAAAGGCGCCTTTCCCGAGGATCACCCGTTGTTCGCGGGGATGGCGGGAATCCAGACGCAGACGCGGTGGGGCAACGCGGCGTTCCTGGAGAGCGATCTGGTGCTCGCCGTGGGGGCGCGGTTCGGGGATCGGCACACCGGCGACCTCGATGTGTATCGGAAGGGCCGCTCGTTCATTCACGTGGACATCGAGCCGACCCAGATCGGGCGTGTCTTCGAGCCCGATCTGGGGGTGGTCGGGCATGCCCAGCCGACGCTCGCCGCGATGGCCGCCGAGGCGCGGCACCGGACCAAGCCGCAGCGGGCCGGCCGGTGGGCGCGCCGGGTCGGGGAACTGCGCGACACGATGGCGCGGCGCGACGACTTCGACGACGTCCCGATCAAGCCGCCCCGGGTGTTCCGGGAGATCAACGAGTTCTACGGACCCGACACCACGTTCGTGACCGCGATCGGGCTCTACCAGATCTGGTCGGGGCAGTTCCAGCGCACCTACCTGCCGCGCCGTTACCTCGTCTGCGGTCAGGCCGGGCCGCTCGGCTGGGAGATCCCGGCCGCGATGGGCGTCAAGTGCGCCTTCCCCGATCGTGAGGTCGTGGCGGTTGTGGGCGACTACTCCTTCCAGTTCCTGATGGAGGAGATCGCGGTGGCCGCGCAGTACCGGATCCCGTTTGTGATCGTGATGATCAATAACGAGTATCTGGGGCTGATCAGGCAGGCGGAGATTCCGTATGACATGAACTTCGCCGTCGACCTGCACTATGGCGAGGGCGGAATCGATCACGTCAAGGTCATGGAGGCGTTCGGCTGCCCGGCTCGCCGCGTCGAGTCCCCCGGTGATCTCGAAGGCGCCCTGGCCTGGGCGAGCGTCGAGTCCGCCCGGGAGCAGCTTCCCGTCCTCGTCGAGGTCATGGTCGAACGTGAGGCCAACGCGGCCATGGGCCGCTCCCTCGACGCCATCAAGGAGTTCGAGCCCTTACCTCGCCTCGCCCACGCCATCGACTGGTCCGACTGAGCGTCAACGCCCCCGGCCGACGGAGGCGAGCTCCGGCCTGGAGGTCGGCGAATCGGTGGGCCTGGCCCAGCTGCTCGCGTCGATCCCGGGCACCGACGAGCTCGGCCCCGCGCTTCAAGAAGTTCGACAAGTCGCCCCACCCGGGGAGATGGGGGGCGGGGGACCAGCTCTAGCCCGCCTCTCCCGCTTACCCCGAACCCCTCCGAAGCGGGAGAGATCGTCTACTCAGGGTTGAAACCGCTCCGGCGACTTTGACCAGCCTCTCCGATCGACCTTCCGTCCGATCGACCTTCCGTCCATGGTGACGGTTCGCCGCATATCCGTAGGAAAGGAAGACCTGATGCCGCTCGTTCTCAAACCGGGTATGTCCTGGCAGGACGCGTACAGCCGGTGTTGCGCGGAGGCGCCGGAGGCGTTTCACGATGACCGGGTGCTCAACCACTGGGGCGGGATCTGGCAGCGTGACGGGAGGCCGGTGCCGGGGGTCACGCCGGTGGACGGGACGACGATCGCGGGGCCGCCCCGGCTGGATCGGTCGGCGGCGGTGCGGGCCGTGCGGGCCGCGTTCGACGACCATCGGCAGTGGCGGCACATGCCGCTCGCCGAGCGGCAGGCGCGGGTCACCGCGGCGCTGGATTCGATGACCGCGCATCGGGAGCTGCTGGCGCTGCTGCTGGTGTGGGAGATCGGCAAGCCGTGGCGGCTCGCGCTCGCCGACGTGGATCGCTGTATCGAGGGCGTGCGGTGGTATGTCGAGGAGATCGAGCGCATGCTCGCCGGGCGCGTGCCGTTGCCCGGGCCGGTCAGCAACATCGCCAGCTGGAACTATCCGATGAGCGTGCTGATGCACGCCATGCTCGTGCAGGCGCTGGCGGGCAACGCGGCCATCGCGAAGACTCCGACCGACGGCGGGCTGTCCTGTCTCACCCTGGCCTGTGCGCTGGCCGTGCGGGAGGGGGTGCCGTTGACGCTGGTCAGCGGGGGAGGGGCCGAACTCTCGCCGGCGCTGGTGCGGGGGCAGGAGCTGGGCTGCGTCTCCTTCGTGGGAGGCCGGGACGCGGGTGGGCAGGTCGCCACCTCGCTGGCCGATCTCGGGCGGCGGCACGTGCTGGAGCAGGAGGGCCTCAACTGCTGGGGGGTCTGGGATTTCAGCGATTGGCAGACCCTGTCGCGGCAGATTCGCGCCACGTTCGACTACGCGAAGCAGCGGTGCACCGCGTATCCGCGGTTCGTGGTGCAGCGGTCGTTGTTCCATGAGTTCGTGGCGGCGTATCTGCCCGCGGTGCAGGGGGTGCGGTTCGGGCATCCGCTCGCGGTGGAGTCGCCGGACGATCCGCTGCCCGAGCTCGACTTCGGGCCGCTGATCAACAACGCCAAGGTGAAGGATCTGACCGATCAGATCGACGACGCCATCGCCAAGGGCGGCGTGCCGTTGTTCCGCGGCTCGCTCGACGATGGCCGGTTCCTTCCTGGTCAGGACATATCCGCATACCTTGCACCGGTGGCGATCCTCACCCCACCCGGATCCTCGCCGCTCTTCCACGCCGAACCCTTCGGCCCCGTGGACACGATCGTGCTCGTCGACACCGAGGCCGAACTGCTGGCCGCGATGAACGCCAGCAACGGCGCCCTGGTCGCGACCATCTCCTGCGACGACGCCCGCACCGCTCGCCGTCTCGCCACCGAAGTCCGCGCCTTCAAGGTCGGCCTCAACAAGCCACGCTCCCGCGGCGACCGCGAAGAGCTCTTCGGCGGCCTCGGCGGCTCCTGGCGCGGGGCGTTCGTCGGCGGCGAACTCCTGGTCCGCGCGGTCACCCAGGGCCCCGAGGACGAACGCCTCCCCGGCAACTTCCCCGACTACACGACCATCCCCGACCGCGCCATCGCCTAGCCGCTTCACGTCCGACAAGCGGTGCCGGGCGTACGGACCCGGCGCTGCGGCATCGGACACGGTCATTAGGTGGACGTCGCGCGAGGCATTTCCGTGTGCCTATATGGGCCTTGTGGCGCCAAGACCGGCATATCGGTGCGGCTACCCACGTGACCTCACGAACGGATGGTCGCGGAAGGCCCTCGGACATCGCTCGCCGGTACGTGCGGGAGGTGGCGTCCGTGCCGGTTTCGGCGCTCCCGGCCGATCTCCCGCCGGTGTGTGGTGGGAAGTGGGGGCTTGACCTTGACGTTGGTGTGAGCGTTTACGTTCGGAGGGCCGGTGGGTGTTGCCGCCGGTGGTGGGTGCTGGTGGAGGGTCGATGCGGATTGGGGAGTTGGCGCGGCGGGCGGGGGTGAGTGCTCGGGCGTTGCGGCATTACGAGGAGCAGGGGCTGATCCTGGCTCGGCGGGCCGCGAACGGCTATCGGGAGTATGACGAGGCCGATATCCGGCTGGTCGCTCAGATTCGTTCGCTGATGGCCGTGGGGTTCACGCTTGAGGACGCCCGGCCGTTCGTCGCCTGCCTGCGGGCCGGGCACGCGTCAGGGAACGCCTGCCCGGAATCCGTCGCCGTCTACCAGCGCAAGCTGGCCGAGATCGACGCGGAGATCCAGGCGCTGGTCGCCCGGAGGACCGAGGTCGCCACTCAGCTGAAGCAGGCCTGCCCTGGATGCGCGATCAGGAGAACCCAATGATCACAGTGACGACGGAGAGTTTCGACGAGGACGTGCTGAAGAGCGACCGTCCCGTCCTGGTGGACTTCTGGACCGATTGGTGCCCGCCCTGCAAGATGCTCGCCCCGATCCTGGACGAGATCGACGCCGAGTACGGCGACCGCCTCATCATCGCCAAACTCAACGCCGACGACCATCCCGAGGTGGCGATGCGCTACAACGTCCTCGGCTATCCGACCCTCAACCTCTACCGCGACGGTGAGATCATCCACCAGATCAAGGGCGCCAAGCCCAAGCGGATGATTCTGGCCGATCTGGCCCCGCATATCTGATTTGGGCACCCGTTAGCCTGCTCGATATGAGCATCGTCGAACTTGCGTACGTGGAGCGGGGCGTGCCCGGAGGGATTCCGCTGTTCCTGCTTCACGGGCTGACCAGCCGTCCGGAAACCTGGGACTTCTTCGTCTCCGGGCTTGACCGGCACACCTTCGCCCTGGCCGCGCGAGGCCATGACCGCAGCCCTCGCGCGGCCGAATACAGCGTCGATCTGATGGTGGCGGACGTGGTGGCCTTCATCAAAGAACGTGGATTCGATCAGATCGATCTGATCGGCCATTCGATGGGCGGCGCGATCGCCATCCGGATCGCGCAGGAGCACCCGGCCCTGATCCGGCGCATGGTCCTCGAAGAGCCACCCGCCCCGCCCCGCCGCCCTCCGGCCGTGCACGTGGACTCCTTCCCCGAGCCCGACGAACCGGTGGATTTCGACTGGCGCCTGGTCGACCCGATCCGGCGCGGCCTTCGCGCCCCCGACCCCGCGTGGTGGGATCGCCTGCCGGCCATCACCGCCACGACGCTCGTCCTCAGCGGCGGCGAATCCGGCGGCCTAATCCCCCCTGCGGTCCTCGCGGAAGTAGCCGAAATCATCCCTGACGCGAAGTTCGTCATCATTGACGCAGGCCACAACATTCACACGGATTCCCCTGACGATTTCGCATCTGTCGCGGGTGCGTTCCTCGACTCGGACGCGAATTGACGTCACGCATCACCCACGAGGTCCGTCCGCTCACGGCAGAGGAGGTCATCCGCCGGGCGCGCGGTCGCTGAGCCAAGGCGGCGACCGGATCAGGCGTGCGGCCACCGGGTCCTGCTCGGCAAGGGTGTGGGTCAGGCTGGGGGGATTCGCCCATTCCACCGGTGGGTCGGACAGGGCCAGCACCGCACAGGCCAGCCAGTGTTCGCCGGGCGCGAGTTCGGCGAGCAGGGTGGGGATCGTCGTCCGGGGGGCCATCACGTTGGTGCCGGGGAGCGCCGCGACGAGCTCTCCCCGGCGCGCGGGCGACGGCGCGAGGTCCTCGATCTGGCAGAGCCCGGCGGGGGACAGCAGGCGGGCGTGCCCTGGCCCTGTCTCGGTCCGGTGGCAGCGCACGTCGCGGTTCAGGGCGAAAGCTCCTTCGGCGGTTTGCAGGGTACGGTCCGAGCGGACGCGGTGGATCCGCACATGCCAAGGCGCGTACGCGATGAGCCACGTTTCGATATCCACATCCGGCCAGGGGTTCCACCGGAAGTAGTGAAGACCGGCATGCGCCGAGGGATCCTGGGGGATCTCGCACGGCCGCCAATGGTCGCCGTCGTCGCTCAGCGCGAGAGTGCTGTCGAAAGCGCCCTGTTCCAACCCCCACGTCCCCGCGGGAACGCTGAAGCCGAACGCGGTCGAGTAAGCGAACTTCGTGTATTTGGCCGCGCCGTGGCGTACCCAGTTGTGATGCTGGCTGGAGGTCAGCATGACCACTTGGCGGCCTTCCTCGCAGCGCATCAGGGTGACGCCGGGATCCGGCTGGGTGCTGGTCACCGGGAGGGGCGGCGCGGCGGTCTCCCCGGCCTGCCAGAACGCGTGGGTCTCGGGCAGGGCCAGGGGCAGAAAGGCCTTCAACGCCCAGTACGGAGACCCGGGCGCGTTGTACTGCTCAGCGAGATGCGGCTGCGCATACGCGTACCCAATCGTGAGAAGTCCGGACCCGTCCTGGATCGGATGACTAAGCCACCAACGCACATGGCGAAGCAGGTGGCCCTTGACCACCTCCCACGGGAGAGCTTCCACGTCGGCGAAGGCGAGAGCGCCCCAGAACGCCCCCTGAGCGAAGCGGTAGGTCATGCTCCGCCCGTACGGCACGGCAGCGCCATCGGCGGTGAACCAGTGCTGGAAGTCATGCGCGAACATGGCCGCGCGCTCCTTCAGACGGCAGGCTCGGGCAGGATCGTCCCCCAGAGCGGCGTAGATCAGGGCGTAGTAGTGCATCGCAAACGGGATGTAGTAATCCCGCTGCGGATTACGCCCATCGCTGTACCAACCAGCTCCAACCCCATACGACTCCAGCAGATCAAGCCGCTCCGCCACCGGAGCCGCCTCGACGCCGATCCGCTTCAGCCCAAGCCCGACGAGCACAGGAAAGAACTGCCAGTTGTTCTCGACAGCCTTGACGGTCATCGCGTTCTGAAGCCAGGTGGCGACGGCGTCGCGCTGGCGTCCCGTGAGCGGATCCCAGATCGTTTCGGGAGCGAGCGCCAGAGCGAGGCCGATGGCGGCGGTCTCCACCAAACGCTGATCGATGTCGGTGACCGCCCCCCAATACTCGGGATGCCCCGGATCGGTGCCGTTGGCGAGCCCTTCCCGCCACAGATCCCAGTGCTCGAAAGCCCCACCGCCAGCCGCCAGCGGCGCCAGCCCCCAGAGCGGCCGGGCGAACGACTCCAGCTCGGCCGCCGCGTCCGGATAGTGCGCGGCGTTGCCCCCGAGCCGCAGCCGGGCACGCCCCGAACTGAACCGGGGAAGCAGCGGCGCCACCAGCTCCCGCACCAGCCCCCGCATCTCCCCGCGATCTTCCAGAGCTACTGACCAGGCCGATCGTTCCACTGCGGGTCCCCCGGGGTCGGTGGGTGAATGCGCTTCACCGGGAAGGGTGGCCGCTCCGAACCAGAGCTGTCAAGACTTAGTTTTAAGTATCATCAGAAGTCGCCACACCCGACACGCCCCGTGGTCCTCGATCGTGATATATCCGGAAAAATCGACGCGGTAGTCGGCCAGAAAACCGTGGTCAAGACCTTATTTTAGGCATACGAGTAAGTTTAGAATCTGCGCCATGACCGCCTCCCTCGCCTCCGGCAAGCTCTACATCGACGGCGCCTTCACCCCGGCCACCACCGCCCCCGTACGCGAGAAGGCGACCGGCGAGCAGATCGGCGAATACGCCCAGGCCACCCCCGCCGACGTCGATCGCGCCGTCGCCGCCGCCCGCGCCGCCCAACCGGGCTGGGCCGCCCTCAGCGCCCCGGAACGCGCCGCGCATCTGGACCGCTTCGCGGCGCACCTCCGCGGCCGGTACGACGAGCTGATCGACCTCAGCATGCGCGAAACCGGCGGCGTCCGCGCCAAAGCCGAGGACGAGGTCTCGGCGGGCCTGCGCCAGCTCGCCATCTCCTCGGTTCAGGCCACCCAGTCCGCCGGCGACATTCTCCAGCCGTACAAAGCGGGAAAGCTCTCCCTCTCCCGCGCGGTCCCCCTGGGCGTGATCGGCATCATCACCCCCTGGAACTATCCCCTCAACCTCGCGATGCGCGCCGTCGCCCCCGGCCTCGCCTTCGGCAACACCATCGTCCTCAAACCCGCCGAACTCACCCCCATCCTCGGCGGCCAGATCCTCGCCGAAGCCGCCCACCACGCCGGGTTCCCGCCGGGCGTGTTCAACCTGGTCACCGGCGACGGACCCGACGCGGGCCACGCGCTCGCCGAGCACCGCGGCCTGGACCTGCTCGACTTCACCGGCTCCCGCGAGGTCGGCCTGGCCATCGCCGCCTCGGCCGCCACCGACCTGCGCCAGATCCGCCTCGAACTCGGCGGCTCCAACGCCTTCGTCGTCCTCGACGACGCCGACCTCGACCTGGCCGCCTCGTGCGCGCTCATCGCCTCGCTCGAATTCCAGGGCCAGACCTGCATCAGCGCCAGCCGCCACATCGTCCTGCGCTCCGTCGCCGACCGGTACGCCGAGACGGTGACCCAACGGGTGGCGGCGCTCCGCGTCGGCGACCCCGTCCGCGAGGACGTCGATCTCGGCCCGCTGATCAGCGAGACCCAGCGCGACCGCGTCCACCAGACGATCGTGCAGCCCTCCATCGCCAAGGGCGCCAAGGTGACCACCGGCGGCACCTACGAGGGCCTGTTCTACCGGCCGACCGTGCTCACCGGTGTCACGCCCGACATGCCCGCCTTCACCGAGGAGATCTTCGGCCCGGTCATCCCGATCACCGTGGTCGACTCCGAGGAGGAGGCCGTCGCGCTCGTCAACGGCTACCCGATGTTGATGAACTCGGTCTTCAGCGCCGACCTCATCCGCGGCATGACCGTCGCGGAGCGCCTCCAGGCGGGCGAGGTCCACGTCAACGACGCCCACGCCCGGCACGGCGCGGAGAACCAGATGCCCGGCTTCACCCGCCGCCAGTGGATCGGCGTCCAGCGCACGCCCCTCGACGTTCCCTCGTGGACTCGTTGACGACGGGCGCGCGGGTCCAAACGCGCGTCGAACTCGCGATGTTCCCCGATCTCCCGCCGCGCTTGTTCCCGCCCCCGATCGCGGAGCGCCTCCAAGCGGTCGCCGAGATCGATCTGACCGATCCGCTGATCGACTTCCAGTCCGCGCGGTCGCGTGACCGCCTCCGCGCGGCGGACGTCCTCCTGACCGGCTGGGGAAGCCCGCGACTGGATTCCGCCGCTTTGGCGCACGCGCCCAGATTGCGAGCCGTCGTTCACGCCGCCGGAACGGTCAAAGGCCACCTCAGCCTCGACGTCTTCGACCGCGGCATTCCGGTCAGCTCCGCCGCCGACGCCAACGCCGTCCCCGTCGCCGAGTACACGCTGGCCATGATCCTCCTGGCCGGCAAAGCCGTCCCCACGCTCGCCCGCGAATACCGCGCCACCCGCGCCGACCTCAACCTTCCCCGCAGGAACCTCACCATCGGCAACTACCACCGAACGGTGGGCCTGCTCGGCGCCTCCAAGATCGGCCGCCGCGTCCTCACCCTGCTGAGACCTTTCGACTTCACGGTCCTGCTCTCCGACCCGTACGTCGATGCCGCCACCGCCAAAGATCTCGGCGCCACCCTGGTCACCCTGGACGACCTGTTCGCCACCTGTGACGTCGTCTCCGTCCACGCTCCGGCCACCGAGGAGACCCGGGGCCTGGTCACCGCCCGCCTGCTGGCCTCGATGCCCGACGGCGCGACCCTCATCAACACCGCCCGAGGCTCCCTCGTGGAAGAACCCGCCCTCCTCGCCGAACTCCGCACCGGCCGCCTTTCGGCCGTACTCGACGTGACCGACCCTGAAATCCCGCCATTGGACTCGCCATTATGGGATTTGCCCAACGTCGTCCTGACCCCGCACGTGGCCGGGGCGCTCGGTAACGAACTCCACAGACTGGGCGAATCAGCCGCCGACGAGGTGTCCCGCGCTTTGGCCGGACAGCCCTTGAAACACCCCGTCGATCCGACCGTCCTCGCGATCACCGCCTGAGACATCTGACGGGACAGGTGCCGGTCCTCGCCGTTATCCGGCGCCGTTTGCGTCCGCGTCGCTTCTCGCCGTCCCGGCGCCAAGAGGGGCCGCTCAGATGGGGGAAATGCAGGCAGATGGGGGAAATGCCTGAACCAGGTTGTCTCTACACCCCGGTTGAGTGTCCGAGCCAGCTCGTTCTTCCACGCCCCGGTTGAGTGTCTGAGCCAGCTCGTCCTTCCACGCCCCGGGCTCGTGTGGATGAAATGTTTGAGCCGGGGTGTCCCTCCACACCCCGGCTCGTGTTTCCGGCTTCCGGTCGGCACCCGGGTCAGGTCTTCAGGCCGGTGAAGGCGATGCCCTGCATGATCCGCCGTTGGAAGATCAGCAGCACGATGATCACCGGGATCACCGACAGTGCGGCCCCCGCCATGATGTAGTAGGCCCGCCCCGACTCGGTGCTGGCCAGCTGCTGCAACGCCAGCGGCAGGGTGTTCAGCTCGGGATCGTTGGTCACCACCAACGGCCACACCAGATCATTCCAGTGGAAGATGAAGCTGGTGATCGTCACCACCGCCAGCACCGGCTTGGAGAGCGGGACCACGATCCGCCAGAAGATCTGCATCCGCCCGGCCCCGTCGATCCGGGCGGCCTCCTCCAGTTCTCCCGGCAACGACATGAAGAACTGCCGCAACAGAAAAATATCCAGCACCGATGCGATATTGGGCAGGATCAGCCCCCACCTCGTGTCGTACATCCCGAGCACCTGCGTGATGTGCACCCGCGGCACCAGCAGCGTGATCGTCGGCACCATCATCCCGGCCAGGAACACCACGAACAGCTTGTCCCGCCCGGGAAACGGAATGCGCGCGAACGCGTACGCCGCCAGCGCGTCGATCAGCAGTTTGGCCGGCACCAGGATCGCGCACACCCAGATGCTGTTGAGGAACGCCTGCCCGAGCCCGCCGATCCCGAGCACATGGTCGTAGTTCTCCAGCGTCGCCGCCCACTCGCCGGTCTGCTTGTCCAGGGGCAGCAGGCTGGGCACTTTGGTGTAGATGTCCGAGCTGTGCTTAAACGAGGTGGCCAGCATCCAGATGAACGGCACCACCGACACCAGCGACAGCAACACCAGCGCCACGTAGATGGGCGCCTTACGCACCTGACGGGCGATCACGACGCCTCCTGCTTCAGGAACTTGAACTGGAGCGCCGTCACGATCATGATCAACACCAGCAGCATGAAGGACATCGCGCAGGCCGCGCCCATCGCGTCATACCGGAACGCGTACAGGTAGATGTGGAGCACGTAAGCCAGCCCGGACTGTTCCGGACCGCCGGTCACGCTCCGCCCGCCGCCGCCAGAGAAGATCACATAGACCAGCCCGAACACCTGAAGTGCCGCGATGGTGCCGGTCACCACCAGGTAGAACGTGGTCGGCCTGAGCATCGGCACGACCACTTTCCAGAACCGCTGCACCGGGCCGGCGCCGTCGATGATGGCCGCCTCCCGGATCGACTCGGGGATGCCCTTCAAACCGGCCAAATAGATGATCATCGAGATGCCGCACTGCCAGGCCGCGATGAACGCCAGCGCGGGGATGACCAGTTCGGGGGTGTTCAGCCAGTTCTGCTTGGGAATGCCGACCAGGCCGAGCGCCGCGTTGATCAAACCGTACTGCGGGTCGTAGAGCCAGCGCCAGATCGCGCCGACCGCCGCCTCCGCGGTGACCACGGGCAGGAAGAGCAGGAGCCGGAACGTGTTGGAGCCCCGCCGGATGGCGTTGATCAGCAGCGCCTGCGCCAGCGCGGAGACCAGCGTGAGCGGCACCGCGATCAGCGTGTACTGCAGGGTGACCTGCACCGATTTCCAGAAATGCGGGAACTCGACGTCGTTGAAGAGTAGTTCGGTGTAGTTCGCGAAACCGACCCAGTTGGGGGCGGTGCGCAGGTTCCAGTCGGTGAAGCTGTAGTAGAGCGCGGCCACGGCCGGGTAGAGCAGGAAGACGACGAAGTAGACCAGCGCGGGCGTGATCAGCAGCCACCCGATCAGCTGGTCCGAGCGCCCGATTCCCGGGCGGCGGCGCCGCCCGGGCCGGGGCTCCACGGCGGGCCTTTCGGCCAGCACCGGAGATGCCACGATTGCCTCGCTTCCGCGTTAGCTGTTCCAGCCGAGCAGGGCCCGCGTCTTGTTCGCGGCTTCGGTGAGCGCCTGCTGGGAGGTGACCTTGCCGCTCAGCGCGGCCTCGATGGCGGGGGCGATGAACTCATCGTTGATCTTGATCCAGTCCGGCAGCGCCGGGCGGGCGTGGGCGACCTTGAGCTGCTCCAGGAAGCCCTGCTGCTGCTCGCCGAAGGTGGCGGCGTCCCGCTCGGCCGCGGCCTTGTTGATCGGGAAGCCGCCGAGCGCCTGCGCGAGCTGGGTGTTGTTGTCGGAGTTGGTCAGGAACGCGAGCCACTTCCAGGCCAGGGCCGCGTTCGTGCCCTTGGCGAACACCACGGCGTTCTCGCCGCCGATGTTCCCGGCCGGCGTCGTCTTGTACGGCAGCGGCGCGACGTTGAAGTCGAGCTCGGGGAACTGGTCCTTGATGGTGGCGACGTCCCACGGCCCGGAGATCATCATCCCGGCCAGGCCGTTGGCGAAGGCCAGGTCGGAGTCGGTGATCTCGCGCGGCGAGGAGGGCAGCAGGTCCACCCAGAGCTGCAGCGCGTCCACGGCCGGCTGCTGGTCGAAGAGGATCTTCTTGTTCGCCTCGTCGACCATCTCGCCGCCGGCGCCGTGCACCACGCCCGGCCACATCCAGGCGCCGTAGCCGTCGCCCTTGGGCACCACGATGCCGGCCACCTTCGGGTCGGCCTTGTGGATGGCGTCGCTCATCTGCTTGAGCTCGTCCCAGGTCTTGGGCGGGGTGGGGACCAGCTTCTTGTTGTAGAAGAGCGCGACGGCGGTGTGGTCGACGGGCAGGCCGTACAGCTTGCCGTCGACGCGGTTGGTGTTCAGGGCCCCCTCGAAGAAGTCCGCCTCGTTGACCGTGCCGGCGGGCATCTCGACGATGGTCTTGTCCAGCGCGTACCGGGCGACCAGGGGCTGGTCGAGGATGCCGACGTCGGGGACGGTCCCGGCGGCCACCGCGCTGCCCAGCTTGGTGTTGTAGTCGTCCTTGGGAATCTTGACGATCTTGACGGTGACGCCCGGGTTGGCCTTCTCGAAGTCGGTACGGATCTTCTCGACGACTTCACCCGCCTGCGGAGTCCGGTCCTGGAACATCCAGTACGTCAGGGTCGTGGACCCTGCGGCCTCCTCGGAGCCGCCGCAAGCGGTGAGTCCGGCGAGCAGCGCCGCGACCGCGGCGATGCCGGTGACTCTCCTGATCATTTCCATCTCCTTCATCGGGGGTTGCACAGACGATAATGTAAGATGCAAAAAAAGATCAGCCCTCCGCGGGAAACGCTTTGGTAACGCAACGCGGGCTACCCTTGTCGATTGGCTTCGTCCCGGTTGCGGCCGAGGTGAGAGCGTCGCGACTATAGGTTCACGTATTGAACTAAGCACGGGGAGGCAGACGCATGGCGAGGCCGGAGCGCAGGACGGTCCGGGACGTGCGGCGGGGCAACCGCGGCATGTTGCTGCGCACGCTCTACTTCGACGGCCCGGCCAGCCGCCACGAGCTCACCGGGCTCACCGGGCTCAGCGCCGCCACGATCAGCACCATGACCGGCGACCTGCTGGCCGACAACATCATCGTCGAGGCCGGTCAGGTGGACTCCGACGGTGGGCGACCGCGGGTGCTGCTGCGGGTCAATCCGGCGTACGGCTACGTGATCGGCGTGGATGTCGCCGAGACGCACGTCCGGGTCGAGCTGTTCGACCTGGAGATGACCGAGAAGGCCCGGGTCGACTACAGCCTGCGGCCCTCCCACCATGACATCGAGCTGGTCACCCGCCGGATCCTGGCGGGCATCGACGTGGTGCTGGCCGACGGCGGGGTGCCCGCTGACCGGGTGCTGGGCGTCGGCATCGGCGTGCCCGGCATCGTGGAACGCGGCCAGGACACGCTCATCCACGCCAAAACCTTCGGCTGGGACGGCGTGCCGCTGGGGGCGCTGATGCGGGCGGGCACCTCGCTGCCGGTGTTCATCGACAACGGCGCCAAGACGATGGGGCAGGCCGAACTCTGGTTCGGGGCCGGGCGGGGGGCCGCGCACGCGGTGATCGTGCTGATCGGGTCCGGGGTGGGGGCGACCGTGGTGGCCGACGGGGTGGTGATGCGGGGGTCCAGCAACAGCGCGGGGGAGTGGGGGCACACGAAGATCGCGCTGGACGGGCGGCAGTGCCGGTGCGGCGGCCGCGGCTGCCTGGAGGCGTACATCGGGGCGGAGGGCATTCTCGACCGGGCCGGGGTCGCGACCCGCACCACGGACTGGCAGGCCGCGCTCGGCCGGGTGCTGGAGAGCGATTCCCAGGTGATCGAGGAGACCGTGGCCTACCTGGGCATGGGCCTGGCCAACCTCATCAACCTGCTCAATCCCGAGCGCATCCTGATCGGCGGCTGGGCCGGGCTGATGATCGGCCGTGACCTGCTGCCGGGTATCCGGGCCGCCGCCCGCGCGAACTCGCTCGCCCAGCCGTGCAACGCGACCTCGATCATCCTGGGCGAGCTCGGTCCCGACGCGGTGGCGCTCGGCGCGGCCACTCTGGTGCTGGAGGAGTTCCTGGACACGAGCGCACCTCTGCGCCTTCATGCGGCAAGTTAAACTAAGTTATGAAATTAGCCTCGATCCGTAGGATGGGCGTGATCTAGCCAGGGGAGCCAGATGACCTGCTGCTCGCCGCCGCCCTGTCCGAACTCCTGCTCCGCGGCGTCACCGTGGACCGCCTCCGCGAGGGCTGATCTGGGGAAATATTCCGATTCCTGGGACAACCACTGGAGGGTGAATTGCCGCTGTTTGGGCTGTTTGTCCCCATCTGTGGAGGGGTGCTCGTCTAGGCTGGAGAGCCGAACCGAAAGAGGGGATGTCATGACCCAGCAGTCGGCGGAGCTGTCCCGCGTGCTGCGCCGGATCGACACCTCGGTGCCGCATCCGGCACGTGTCTGGGACTACTGGCTGGGTGGCACCGACAACTACGCCGCCGACCGCGCGGTCAGCGACGAGATCATCAAACTCATGCCGGATCTGCCGATCATCGCCAGGGCCGAACGGCAGTTCATCGGCAGGGTGGTGCGCTTCCTGGCGGGCGACAAGGAGATCGACCAGTTCCTGGACATCGGCACCGGCATTCCGACGGCGGACAACATCCACCAGGTCGCGCAGCGGGTCAACCCGTGCGCCAGGATCGTCTATGTCGACAATGATCCGATCGTGCTGGTCCATGCCAGGGCTCTGCTCGGGTGCGGCCTGGAGTGCGGGATCGACTACATCGACGCCGACCTGCGCGACCCGGAGCCCATCCTGCAGGCGGCCACCGACACGCTGGACTTCGCGCGGCCGATCGGCCTGATGCTGATGGGCGTGCTGGAATTCGTGACCGACGACACCCTGCTCCACGACGCGGTGACCGTGCTGGTGGACGCGCTCGCGTCCGGCAGCTACCTGGGGATCGCGCACAGCGTGAGCAGCCCGTCGATGGACAAGGCGGCCGCCGCCTGGAACGCCAGCGGTGCCACCGAGATTCTGCTCCGCACCCCGGAGCAGCTGGCCGAACTCTTCGAGGGCTTCGAGCTGCTCCCGCCCGGCATCGTCTCGCTGCCGCAGTGGCATCCCGACGCGTCCACCGAGTACACCGACCGCGAGGTCTTCCAATTCGGAGGTCTCGGCCGCAAACCCTAGGCGCGTTCCGGGGCCACGGTCACCACTCGGTCACCCGCTCGATCAGGACGGCCACGCCGAGTCCGGCGGCGCCGCTGACGGCGGCCACGCCGTACCGGCCGCCGAGGCGTTCGAGGGCGTCGGCGCAGCCACCGACCATGATCGCGCCGGTGGCGCCGAAAGCGTGGCCCATGGCGATCGTGCCGCCGCCGGGGTTGAGCCGGTCGGGGCCGGGGCCGAGGTCGCGGCGCAGGCGCAGGCAGAGCGCGGAGAAGGCTTCGGCGAACTCGTAGACGTCGATGTCGGCGGGGGTGAGCCCGGCTTTGGCGAGGACCTTCTCGATCGCCTCCTGGCCGGCCGTAAGCATGATCACGGGGTCCACGGCGGCGGTCGCGCTGGCGAGGACGCGGGCGCGGGGGCGCAGGCCGTGCCGGTCGGCCTGCGCCCGGGTGCCGAGCAGGAGCAGGGCCGCGCCGTCGGCCAGCGCGGGGGAGCTGCCGACCGTGTGCAGGTGGTTGATCTCGCCGACCTCCGGGTGGGCGGCGAGCGCGATGGGGTCCTGGCCGAGGTCGCCGAAGGCCGGGGCGAGGGCCTTGAGGCTCTCCGCCGTGGTGCCCGGGCGGATCAGCTCGTCCCGGTCGAAGACCGAGCCGTCGGCGCGGGTCATCGGGAGCACGGACCCGGCGTAGTCGCCGCGATCCCAGGCGGCGGCGGCCTTGGTGTGGGTCTCCACCGCGTACGCGTCCAGCTGGTCGCGGGTCCAGCCGTCGATGGTGGCGTTCAGGTCGGCGGCCACGCCCATGTGGATCGACCCGATCCGCCGGACCGTCTCCGGGTGTGTCCACAGCGGTCCCCGGTCGCTGTACATCGGCACCCGGGAGACGCTCTCCACCCCGCCGGCCACCGCCAGGCCGATGTCGCCGGCGCGAATTCTGGCCGAGGTCTGGGCCACCGCGTCCACGCCCGAGGCGCAGAACCGGTTGATCGTCCCGCCGGGCACGCCGTCGCCCCACCCGGCCAGCAGGGTGGCGGTCCGCGCCAGGTTGGCGCCCTGCTCGTCCACCTGGGAGGCGGAACCGACGATCACGTCCTCGACCGCGCCGGGATCCAGGCCGGTGCGATCCACCAGAGCCCGCTGCAGCGCCGCGACCAGGTCCACCGGGCTCTGATGGTGCAGGGAACCGCGGGCTGAGCCCTTCGCCCGGGGAGTGCGCACGTAATCCAGCAGGAAGACGTCGGACACGGTTACGCCTCTCTTTGACGCGTCACTCTCATTATTGTAGTAAGGAACCATGTCAGTATGGATCCTGGGCGGCCACCAAACGGACTTCGCCCGGAACTGGTGCCGGGACGATCGGGAATTCGGCGACCTGACCGAGGCGGTCACGGCCGGAACCCTCGAAGACGCCGGGGTGGACGCCGCCGACATCGGCGTCATCCACGTCGGCAACGCCTTCGGCCAGCTGTTCACCCGGCAGGGCCAGCTCGGCGGCATGCCCGCCACCGTCATGCCGGAATTCTGGGAAGTGCCCGCCGCCCGGCACGAAGCCGCCTGCGCCTCCGGCGGCGTCGCCCTGCTCGCCGCCATGGCCGACATCGAATCCGGCAGGTACGACTCCGCCCTCGTCCTCGGCCTCGAACTGGAACGCACCGTCTCCGGCGACGACGCGGCCGGGCATCTCGGCGCCGCCGCCTGGATCGGCCACGAGGGCGAGGACGCCCGCTTCATGTGGCCCTACATGTTCAGCGCCCTCGCCGACGAGTACGACCGCCGCTACGGCCTCGACGACGCCCACCTGCACGCCATCGCCGAGCTCAACTTCCGCAACGCCCGCGCCAACCCGAACGCGCAGACCCGCGGCTGGACCTTCACCGACGCCAGCTTCACCGCCGACGACACCGCCAACCCGATCGTCGAAGGCCGGGTGCGCCGCACCGACTGCAGCCAGATCACCGACGGCGGGGCCGGGGTCGTGCTCGTCGGGGAACGATTCCTGGCCCGCTCGAAGGCGCCCAAAGCCAGGATCCAAGGTTGGGGCCACCGCACGGTCGGGCTGCCGCTCGCCCAGAAGCTGGCCCGCAGCGCGGCGGAGCCGTACGTGCTGCCGCACGTGCGCAACACCGTTCTCGACGCCTTCGCCCGCGCCGGAATCCCCGGCGTGGACGCGCTCGACGGCATCGAGACCCACGACTGCTTCACCATGTCCGAATACGCGGCCATCGACCACTTCGGCATCACCGGGCCTGGCGAGAGCTGGAAGGCCGTCGAGAACGGCGACCTGGAGATCGGCGGGCGCATCCCCGTCAATCCCAGCGGCGGGCTGATCGGCGGCGGCCATCCGGTCGGCGCCACCGGGGTCCGGATGGTGCTGGACGCCGCCCGCCAGGTGACCGGGCGGGCCGGGGCGTACCAGATCGAAGGGGCGCGCCGGTTCGGCACCCTGAACATCGGCGGCAGCACGACCACCACGGTCAGCTTCGTCGTCGGTAACGAGTATTAACCAGAAACCCGTCCCATAGACAGCCGCATAGCCACCGACCAGGCTCCTCACCGCCGCGGCTGTCCAGATCACGACTTTCTAATTAAAAGGAGCACGTGCGTGGACGTCGACGTCGTCGGACGCGTCCTGTCGACCCTGCCGGAGGATGACGACCATCCGTACCGGACCGGGCCGTGGCGGCCGCAGACCACCGAGTGGCGCGCGGACGACCTGGAGGTGGTCGGCGAGATCCCGGCCGACCTCGACGGCGTCTACCTCCGCAACACCGAGAACCCGGTACATCCCGCGCTGGAGCGCTACCACCCGTTCGACGGGGACGGCATGGTGCACGTGATCGGGTTCCGGGACGGCAAGGCGTTCTACCGGAACAGGTTCATCCGCACCGACGGGTTCCTGCTGGAGGCGGAGGCGGGCAAGCCGCTCTGGGCGGGTATCGCGGAACGCCCGGCCACGTCACCGCGCGAGGACGGGTGGGGCGCGCGGGGGCGGATGAAGGACGCTTCCAGCACCGACGTGGTCGTGCACGCCGGGGTGGCGCTGACCAGCTTCTACCAGTGCGGGGATCTCTACCGGCTGGATCCGCTGACGCTGGAGACGCTCGGCAAGGCCAGCTGGGGCGGCGACTTTCCCTACGCGTGCGGGGTGTCGGCGCACACGAAGGTCGATCCGCGCACCGGCGAGCTGCTGTTCTTCAACTACGGCACCGATGAGCCGTACATGCACTACGGGGTGGTCGGCGCGGACGACCGGCTCAGCCACTACGTGGACATCCCGCTGCCGGGGCCGCGGCTGCCGCACGACATGGCGTTCACCGAGAACTACGCCATCCTCAACGACTGCCCGATGTTCTGGGAGCCCGAGCTGATGGCGCGCGGCCGGTACGCGGCCCGGTTCCATCCCGAGCTGCCGACCCGGCTGGGCGTGATCCCGCGCAAGGGCACCAAGGTGCAGTGGTTCGAAGCCGACCCGACCTACGTCCTGCACTGGGTCAACGCCTACGAGGACGGCGACGAGATCGTGCTGGACGGCTTCTTCCAGGGCGACCCGGAACCCAAGGACACCGGCGACGGCGGCTACTACCAGCGCATGTTTCGGTTCCTCGCGCTCGACCGCATGCAGACCCGGCTGCACCGCTGGCGGCTCAACCTGGTCACCGGCCAGTGCCGGGAGGAACGCCTGACCGACTCGATCACCGAGTTCGGCGTGCTCAACAGCGCCTTCGGCGGCCTCGGCTACCGCTACGCCTACGCGGCCACCGGCGTCGAAGGCTGGTTCCTGTTCGACGGCCTGGTCCGCCACGACCTGCGCACCGGCGCCGAGGACCGGTTCGCGCTCCCGCCGGGCGTCTACGGCAGCGAACCCGCCATGGCCCCGCGTAACGGATCGTCGGCTGAGGACGACGGTTATGTTGTTACGCTGACCACCGACATGAACGATGATCGCTCCGAGTGTCTGATCTTCGACGCGGCCCGGATCGCCGAAGGACCGATCGCGCGGATCACGCTGCCGGAACGCGTCTCCAGCGGCACCCACGCCACCTGGGCAGCCGGGGACAGCATCCCCGGCTGGCGCGCGGCGGACTCACCGGTCCAGGCCCTGCGGCTCTGACCACCCCCGCTGGAGGGACACGTGCTCGTCCACCCGCCGGACCGGCCGACCGCGCTGCCCACCGGCGGCGCCAATGCGATCGGCTTCACGCTCGGCCTGATCGGCGACGAGTGGAATCTGCTCATCCTGCGGTACGCGATGCTCGGCGTGCGCCGCTACGGCGAGTGGCGGGAGGCGCTGCCCATCTCGCACGCCGTGCTGACCCGGCGGCTGAGCACCCTCACCGACATGGGCGTCTTCGAGAAGGCCGAGTACGAGGGCCGGCGCTTCGAATACCGCCTGACCAAACGCGGCCGCGACCTGTGGCCGGTGCTGCTGTCGGTGTGGGCGTGGGAGGCGGCCTGGGTGCCGGAACACGTCGAGTCGCTGCCCGTCATGGTGCACCGGCGCTGCGGCGAGCCGTTCCTGCCGGTGCTGACCTGCGCCGCCTGCGCCAAGCCGGTGCGCCCCCGCGACATCCACGGCGGATTCGGCCCGAGCGGCACCTGGGAACGGTCCGTCCCGGCCGCCACCACCCGGCGGCGCTCCACCGTCGCGGGCGTCTTCCCGCAGACCATGACGCTGATCGGGAACCGCTGGTCGGCGGCCATCCTGGGCGCCTCCTTCCAGGGCCTGCACCGCTTCCGCGACTTCGAGCAGCGCCTTGGCGCCCCGCCGACGATCGTCGCGGAGCGGCTGCGGGTCTTCTGCGAACTGGGCGTCTTCGAGCAGAGCCCGAGCGCGGAGCGCGCCGACTGGCCCAGCTACCACCTCACCGAGAAGGGCCGCGCGTTCTTCCCCGTGGTCATCACCGCCATCGACTGGGGGCAGCGCTGGTATCGGGCCCCCGAAGGTCCGGCCATGGTGTACACGCACACCTGCGGCCAGGACTTCCACCCGCGACTCCGCTGTGACGGCTGTCTGGTGCCGTTGCGCGGCCACGAGGTCGCGGTGGAACGCCCGGCCTGACCGTACTCGGGTTTGACTCTCGAGTAGGTCGAGGGTGCAGGTTGGTGCCGTGAACGATGACGCGGAGCTTTTCACGATCGGGCAACTGGCTCGGCGTACCGGCCTGTCCGTGCACACGATCAGGTTCTGGGCCGATCGCGGCGTGGTCGCGGACGTCCAGCGGTCAGCGGGCGGATACCGGCTGTTCGACGCGGCCGCCGTCGCCCGTTTCGAGCTGGTACGCACGCTGCGCGAGCTTGGCATCGGACTCGAGACCATCCAGGAGATCCTTTCCCAGCGGGTCACGGTCGCCGAGGTGGCCACCACCCACGTGCGGGCATTGGACGCGGAGATCCGGACGCTACGCCTGCGCCGTGCCGTACTGAGCACGGTCGCCAAGCGGGGCGGCACGGCAGAGGAGGCACAGATCATGCACAAACTCGCGCGACTGTCGGCGTCGGAGCGGCAGCAGGTCATCGACGACTTCGTCGGTGGCGTGTTCGCGGGCATCGAACTCGACGACGACGCCATGGTGGTCGCCGAGTGGATGCGTGAGATGCCAGGAGAACTCCCAGACGATCCCACGTCCGAGCAGGTCGACGCCTGGCTTGAGCTGGCGGAACTGGTCGCGGACGACGAGTTCCGCGAACGGCTGCGACAGGTCGTGCTCAGCGAATCGCTGGAACCGTGGTTCGACGAGGGCTTCGAGCTCCGGCGGCGGGTGCTGGAACACGCCGACCCAGCGCTGGCCGAAGGGATTCGGCCGGATTCAACCGCAGGGCAGGTCATCGTGGACCGGATCGTCGGTGCCGGAAGGTCGGCCGAGGATCGCGCGGAACTCGCTCGACGGCTGGGGACTCTCGCGGACATCCAAATGGAGCGCTACTGGCGACTCCTGGCCACCATAAACGGCCGCTCTCCAGGCACTTCCGTCATTCCCGCCTTCACCTGGCTGATCACCGCCCTACGCACACATCACTGATCCAATGGCCACCATCGTGTCAATGACCGGCGATGGATTCCGCGGACAGGTCCCTGCGGCTTCTCGCTGATGGGCGCCGGTTGTCTGGCACAGTGAAGCCGGGCGTCGGATGCCGGAGGTGGGCGTGAACGCGTTGATTGCGAAGCTGTGGCGGCTGGTGAAGCCGGTTCAGTGGCGGCTTCTCTGGGTGGTGAGCGCGAAGTTCATGTGCGGGGTCACGGGGGTGGTGCGGGCCGAGGATGGGCGGGTGTTGTTGCTTCGGCATCGGTTGTGGCCTGTAGAGAGGCCGTGGGGGTTTCCGAGCGGGTGCGCGAAGAAGGGGGAGCGGCATGAGGACACGATCGTGCGGGAGGTACGGGAGGAGACAGGGCTGACCGTGGAGGTGGGGCGGCTGCTCAAGGTGAACAGCGGATTCAAGTTGCGGATTGAGGTGTATTACGAGGCCACCCTGATCGGCGGGCTTGACGGACTTGTGCTGGATGAGCGGGAGATTCTTGAGGCGCGGCTGTTCGAGCCGGATGAGTTGCCCGCCGGGATGCCCGACGGGCACAGGGAGTTGCTCCAGCTGGTCACCCGGTGAGTGCGTCGGAGGCGAGAGCGGTGCCTTCCAGGCGGGCGGCGATCTTGGCGAAGGCGAGGTCGCGGGAGGTGGAGGTGTCGTCGGCGAAGGGGGAGAAGCCGCAGTCGTCGCAGGTGCCCAGTTGGGCTGGGGGGATGTGGCGGGCGGCGGCCAAGACGCGGTCGCGTACCTGATCTGGGGTTTCGGGGGTTGGGTTGATCGGGTCGGTTACGCCGATGAAGGCGCGTGCTCCGGCGGGGAGGTGGGTCGCGATGATGGTCAGGACGCGGTCAGGGTCGGGCTCGCTGGCCAGCTGGACGTAGAAGTTGCCCGCCTGTAGCTGGAACAGTTTCGGGAGCAGGCCCGCGTAGTCGATGTCCAGGCTGTGGGTGGAGTCCTGGTCGCCGCCGGGGCAGGTGTGCACGCCGATCCTGGCTCGTTCCTCGGGGGTGAAGCGTTCGAGGACCTGGTTGTTCAGGGCGATGAAGGCGTCGAGGACGCCGCCGCTGGGGTCGAGTTTGAGGGACAGGCGGCCTTCGGTGAAGTCGAGTTGCACCACATGCGCGCCCGCGTCCAGGCAGCCGCGGATGTCGGCTTCCGCGGCATCGAGCAGGTCGGCGATGAAAGTTTCACGCGGATAGCCGGGGATGCCGCCCGCGGGGTACAGCAGGCTCAGCGCGGAGGGGGCGATGACGGCTTGCTTGATGGGCGAAGTGGTGTGGCGCTGGGCGGCTTTGAGGTAGGTGTCCGCGTGGGTCTGGTAACTGAAGGGGCCGCTGGTCAGGTGGGGGAGTTGCCTGGTGTGGCCGTCGGCGAAGGGGATGATCGCGCCGTCCGGGCTGAGGTTGGTCAGGCCGTTGATGGGGTACCCGACGAAGCTCGGCTTGGACTGTTCACCGTCGACCAGGACGGGACAGCCCAGCTGGGTCAGCCGGGCGATCGTGTCGGCGACGGCTTTGTCCTGGTGTTCGGCCAGCTCATCGGCGGTGATCCGGCCCGCTGCGTGATCGGCGAGCGCGGTCAGCAGCGCGGGGGGACGGGGGATGCTACCGATTGGTTCGGTGGGGATTCCCATGGGTCGAGCGTAGATATCCAACCCGGAGTCATCAATCGAGCGTCCGGTCAGCCGGTGAAGGCTGTCGCGGTGATGGGGATCGGCCCCTCAGGCAATCCGGGGGACGTTTGGCAGCCTCACGAAGGGCTCAGGAGGAGGTCACCGTTCCTGAGGTGCCGTCGATGGTGATCTGCTGGCCGGTTTTGATGGATTCGGTGGCGTGGGGGACGCCGACGACTGCGGGGATGCCGTACTCGCGGGCGACGACCGCGCCGTGGGAGTTGGCGCCGCCCATTTCCATGACCAGGCCGGCGGCGGTGAGGAAGAGGGGAGTCCAGCCGGGGTCGGTGGAGGGGCAGACGAGGATCTCGCCGGGCTCCAGGTGGGCGCCGATCGGGTCGAGGATGACGCGGGCGGTGCCGGTGATCTGGCCGGAGGAGGCAGGGGTGCCGGTCAAGGCGCCGTCGGCGGTGGGGGTTGTGTGGGCGACAGCTTCGGGTTCGGTGCCGTCGGAGAGGAGGATGCGGGGGATGCGGCGGCGGCGCAGTTCGCGGGTGTAGTCGTCGCGGCGCTGGGTGACGGTGGTGCGCAGGTCGCCGCCTTCGCGGGCTTCGGGCAGGGTGAGGAAGAAGATGTCGTCGGGTTTCTCGATCGCGCCGCGTTCGGCCAGGTCCGCGCCGACCTGCCGCAGCAGATCGCGTACGGTCGCCAGCGCCACCACCAGGTAGTACTTGGGGAGTTCGCGTAGCCCGGCGAGGGCTCTGGCCCGGCCCAGGGCAAATCGGATAAAGGGGCCGCGTAGCCGACCGGCGCGGTGGGCCAGGTCGGCGATCATCGTTTCGGCTTCGGCCGCGCCTTTCGCGAACAGGGCGTCGGGGGCCAGGGACGGATCCTCCAGGCGTAGGAGGTTGGCGAGGACGCCGATCACGTGGGATGGGTCCTCGCGCCAGCGGGGCAGGCCGAGGTCGATCTCGGCGACCGCGCGATCGCCGTACCGGGTCAGGAAGCCGTCGAGTTCTTCGCGTACCGGCGGGGGAAGCGGGTTGTCGTGGAGTGCGGTGGCTTCCGGGTGTCTTCTGATGCGTTCGGCGAGGTGCCAGAGTTCCAGGTCCATCTCCGTGGTGACGTTGTGCGGGAGGCCGCGGAGTACGCTCGCGAGCTCGCCGGGCTTGGCCTTGCCGCCGAGGAGTTTGCCGGCCAGGCCGAGCATGATGAAGCCAGGTGCGACGGCGGGCAGGATCGAGGGGACGATCGGGATCATCTGGGTGGACAGCAGCCATTCGGCGTGGTCCAGCGGGGTCACGCCGGGTGGCAGCGGGAGGCGGGCCTTCAGGTCGGTGCCGAGCTGTGCCACGCGCCGCCGGGCCTTCTCCGGGCTGGCGATGGCCTGGACGGCGTGCGGGAGAATGCGGAACCTCCAGGCCAGCTTCAGCGCACGGCGGATCGCGGGGCGCTTGGAGCGGTGGGTGACGCTGAACTCGGGTTCGCCGAACAGGCCGCGCATGACGGTGGCCGAGCGGGCCTCCATCACGTCGAAGACGCGCGGCACGAGCGCCCGGCCGAGGCTGCTGCGCAGGACGGGGGTCAGGTCGACGAAGATCCTTCCGCCTGCCTCGTGGAACGCGGAGGCTCCGGCGCGCGGGTCGGCGACGGGGGAGCCGAACACGGTCGCGGAGACCGATGCCGACATCATGCGGAGCGCCGATATGCCCATCGGCGTGATCGGGCGGGTCAGGCCCTGCGCCAGGCTGAAGCAGAAATACGCCCGCAGCCCCGGCGGGCCCTGCGGAATGGGGTGGAGCGTGGTGATCGGCCGGGCCTGGGTCAGCCACAGCGTGCCGTTGGCGTCGATCGCCCACTCGGGTGTCCTGCGGCGATCCGTAATGGTCCTCGACCTGGTTCCCGAGCTCGGCCAGCGCGAGCACCTGCGCGTCGGTGAGGCACGCCGCGTCGTGCTCGGCCGCGACATGCTCGACTCCGCCTCCGGCCAGGGATCGTACGGCCACGCGCTTGTCACCCAGCCGCCGCTCCAGGATCCGCCCGTCCCGTACGACGAAATGGTCGGGATTGACCGCCCCCGACACGACGGCTTCGCCGAGGCCGGGGCTGGCGTCGATGACCGCTTCGCGGCGGCGGCCGGTCACCGGGTTGGCGGTGAACATGACGCCCGCCACCTCGGACTGGACCATCTCCTGGATGACGACCGCCAGCCGGACCGCCCGGTGGTCGATCCCGTTCGCCGCCCGGTACGCCACCGCCCTGTCGGTCCACAATGACGCCCAGCAGCGGTGCACCGCGTCGAGCACGGCGTCGCCGCCGATCACGTTCAGGTAGGTGTCCTGCTGCCCGGCGAAACTCGCGTACGGCAGGTCCTCCGCCGTGGCCGACGACCGCACCGCCACCGGCACGTCCCCGAATTGCCGCACGGCTTTCGCGATGTCGTCCGGAATCGCCGCGCCCATCACCAGCGCCCTGGCCCGCGCCGGGTCGGCCGCCAGCTCGGGGGAGCCCAGGTCGAGCGAGCCCGCCACCTGCTCGTACGCCTCGGTGGTGACGACCACGCCCGGCGGGACCGGTAGCCCCGCCGCGGTGAGAATCCCCAGGTTGAGCGCCTTCCCGCCGACCAGCCCGAGATCCTCCACCCCAATATCCCGAAATTTCAGGATGTACGACATGTGACCGCCTCCTTGCGGCCAGATTACGACCGAGCCAAGAGTAAATCAACAACTGATGAATTTACTCCAACGCGAAGGGCTCATCAGTCTCGGGGCCGTGGGTGACGGACGTGTCGAAAGGTTGTCAGGTGAGCGAAGCGGCCCGTCGGTGTGCGACCAACCCCCACAATCCGCGCGGCGCCCAGATGGCGACCCCCGTCGCGAGCAGGCCCAGAATGATCAAATACCAGGCGCCGTATCCGGCCAGCGCTTGCTGGAGGACGAAGTAGAGCGCCGTCCCGACGATCGGTCCTTCCACTGACCCGAGCCCGCCGATCACCGTCACGAAGATCATCTGGGCTGTCCATTGGACTGCGAAAGCCGACGTCGGCTCCACGTTGAGCTGGCTCACCGCCAGCAACGCCCCCGCCGCCCCGCACCCGAACGCGGCCAGCACGTAAACGATCCGCTGCGTCCGCGCCACGCCCACGCCCAGACTCCGAGCCCCCGTCTCGTCATCCCGGATCGCGGTCAGCGCGAGCCCCAGCCGCGTCCGCAACGCCAGAAAGATCCCTCCGACCGTGAGCACCGCGACCGCCAGCGCGGCCCAGTACGTCATCGCTCCCAGCAAAGCCGGATCGATCCCCGCAAGCCCGGGCACACTCGCCCCCGTCCCGCCACCAAGCGCGGGAAACCGGCTGATCACCAGCTGGCACACATCCGCCACCACCCACGTAGCAATGGCGAAATATCCCCCACGCAGCCGGAACACCAACCACGAGAACACCAGCGCGACCGCCCCGCACCCGATCACCGCCAGCGGAATAGCCGCGAACGGATCGGCCCCCCGCTGGGCCAGCATCAGCACGAAATACGCCCCCAACCCCACAAACGCCTGCTGCCCCACCGAAACCAGCCCGCCGTACCCGGCCAGCAGATTCCACGCGCTCGCCATCGTCAGCAAAATGAACAGATTCACCAACGTGTCCGTAGTGCCCGAAAACACGACGTACGGCAGGCAGGCCAACCCCGCCACACCCACGACGACAACCGTCACAGCCGTGATAGACGGCCGAGCCGCTCCCTCCCGAGGGCCTCCCCCGGAAGAGAGAGGACGCGGCAAAGCCGACACCGCCCGCCGTACGTCGAGAAACCGGCGCGCCCGCCGCAGAGGGGAAAACCACGCGCGAGGCGCGCCGGCGCCAGTGAGCCCCTGCGGCCGCAGGGCCAGAACCGCCAGAAAGACCAAATGTCCAGCAATAACGGCATAACTCAGATTGATCTGCGCCCCGATGGCCTGCGAAAGCCCGAGCACTACGCCGCCGAGCAAAGTCCCCCACAACGACCCGAGCCCACCGATGACAACAGCCTCGAACGCGAACAACAACCGCGAAGTCCCCGACGAGGGCGCAAACGATGAGTACATCCCAAACGCCAACCCCGCCAGCGCCACCGTCGCAAACGCGATCGCCGCCGCAATCCCGAACACATGCCGGTGTCCGACCCCCGACAACCGCGCAGCCTCCGGATCATCGGCCACCGCCCGAATCAACCGCCCGGTCCCCGACCTGCTCATGAACAGCTGCAACCCAACGAGTACGGCCACCGCCGCCACGAACACCGCGATCGACAGATACCCCACCGAAAGCCCGTCCACGATCTCAACAGACCCCGACGCGAACGCTCCCGTATCAAAAGAGTGACTGTCTGCCGTAAACACCTCAAGCAACAAGTTCGCAATCACCACAGAAAGCCCGAACGTGACCAGCAACGTGGTCAACGGCCCTCGATCGATACTCGCCTGAATAAGCGACCTCTGCAGCAAATACCCCAAAACCCCAAACAGCGGAATCACAATAACAAACGACCAAGGTGCAGGCCCAAGCGCAACCACGATATAAGCGGCGGCAACCGCTAAATCCCCATGCGCGAGACTAATGATCCGCATAACTCCGAACATGAGCGAAAGCCCACACGCGAACAACGCATAGAGCCCACCCAACAGAACACCTTGCACAATCGCGTTAACCCAGTTCACCGACGTTCCCTCCGCACCCCAATGAAGCTGCCGGCCCGCCGGGTTGCTCGCCGTTATCCGGCGCCGTTCGCGCTGGTGATGGTTCTCGCCGCACCGGTGCCAAGAGGGGCAGCGGGCGGCATGCCAGGGTCGCGCTTTGAGTGATGGTGTAGGGGGTGGTCAGCGCGGGCGCGCTATGAGTGGTGGTGCTTGGGAAGTTCACTCGCTTTCCTCTCGTAAGCCGAAATAGGCTGCCTCGATCTGTGCTGGGGTGAAGTCGCGGGGGCGGCCGTCGAGGGTGGTTCGGCCCTCCAGGAGGCATTGCAGTCGGGACGCGACCCGGATGGCCTGGCTGACGTCCTGTTCGACCAGGAGGATCGCCATCCCGGTTTCGAGGAGGCGCGGCATCAGCGCGTACATCTGCTGGACGATCTTTGGCGAGAGCCCGAGCGAGAGTTCGTCCAGGAGCAGCATGCGGGGGTTGGCCACCAGGGCGCGCCCGATCGCGACCGCCTGCTGCTCGCCGCCGGACAGCTGGGTGGCGGGCTGGCGGCGGCGTTCCCGCATCCACGGGAACAGTTCGTAGACCTTGCCGAGATTCCATGGTCCGGTCGCCGCGCGATGCCGTCCGACCAGCAGGTTCTCCTCCACCGAGAGCGAGGAGAACAGCCGGCGTCCTTCCGGGACCAGGCAGAGCCCGCGGGTGACCCGCTGTTCCGGCGGCTCCCGGGTGATGTCCTCGCCATCCAGCAGGACGGACCCGGACGAGGGCGGATGCAACCCGGCGATGGCCCGGAGCAGGGTCGACTTGCCCGCGCCGTTCGCGCCGATGACGGCGTGCACCTGGCCGGGCTCCAGCACCAGGCTGAGCTCGTGCACCGCGCGCAACTGCCCGTGGTCGGCGCTCAGCTTCCGCACTTCAAGCATCGCGGTCCTCCGCTTCGGTGAGGGCGTCGGCGGTCCCGAGGAAGACTTCCTTCACCGCCGGAGACGCGAGCACCTCCAGCGGCCCGCCGTCGCCGATGATCCGGCCACCGGCCAGGCAGATCAGCCGGTCGACCGTCGCGGTCAGGGCGCGGACGACATGCTCGATCCAGAGGACGGCCAGGCCTTCGCGCTCGCGGGCGGCGGTGATCAGGGCGACCAGCTCGGTCACCTCCGGATCGGTGAGCCCGCCCGCGACCTCGTCGAGCAGCAGCAGCTTCGGCCGGGTGGCCAGCGCGCGCGCCAGCTCGAGCCGTTTGCGCTGGAGCAGCCCGAGTTGCGCGGCGGGCCGCCCGGCCAGATCGGCCAGCCCGGTCTCGCCGAGCACCCGCGCGGCCAGCGCGTAACTGGCCCGCCCCCGCGTCCTGGCTCCTTGCTGCGCGGCGACCAGCGTGTTCTCGAAGACGCTCAGCCCGAGAAACGGCCGGGGCACCTGATAGGTACGGCCAATGCCCAACCGGCACCGGACCGACGGATCGAGCAGCGTCACCCGATGCCCGTCGAAGCGCACCTCTCCGGCGTCCGGCCGCAGATCCCCGGAGATCATCCCGAACAGGCTGGTCTTGCCCGCGCCATTGGGCCCGACCACGCCGACGGCGTCGCCTTGCCGTACCGAGAGAGTGAGCTCGTCGGCCACCGTAACCCGGCCGAACCGTTTGGTGATCCGGTCGAGTTCGAGCACGTTCACGGGTTCGTCGGGGTGAGGTCGGCGCCGACCGGGACGGCGGGGTTGAGGCTGTTGTCGACGACCACCATCTCGTACGGAAAGTCCGTGCCCTTCTTCCACTGCACCCCGACCGGCTGCTGGATGGCCACCCCCGGCACGGGACCCTTGGTCCAGTCGAGCGGCCCGGAAATCCCGGCATAACTCATCTTCTGCAACAAGGCGGCGACGGCCTTGCGGTCGTGTGGCGCGTCCACGGCCGTGAACGCCTGATGGGCCACCTCGAACAGCGAGTAGGTCGAGCCGAGCGTCTGCAGCCACTGCTTCCCGCTCGCCGTCTGGTAGGCGTCGGCGAGCGCCTTCGCCGTGCTCCCGTCCAGCGAGGACGTGTACGGCATGTACGGACCCCACCACGAGTCCGTCGCGATGTTGTTCACCAGATCACCCAGTGCCACCGTGTCCGCCGGGAACAGCAGCACTTTGGCGACCGTGGCCAGTCTGGGCTTGAAGCCCTGCTGCGCGGCCTGCTTCCACATCGTGTTGAAGTCGGGCGGGATCGGCGCGTTGATGAAGATCTCGCAGTCCTCCTCCTTGAACTTCGAGATCATCGAGCTGTAGTCGGTGGTGCCGTTCGTGTACGAACCGCCGTCCACCCACGTGTACCCGGCGTCCTTGATGATGTCCGGCCACGCCCCCCGGAACGCGTTGCCGTCCGCGTCGTTGGGGAACATCCCGGCCACGGCCTTGCTGTTCGGAACGCGCTCCCACATCGGGACGAAACACCCGCCGAACTGCTCGACCCCGAAGAAGAACATCGTCGTGTACGTGAACGGCTTCGGCTTGGCCGGATCGGCCTGCCGGGCGAAATACCACGCCTGCCACGGCACCACCGCCGACACACACGGCACCCCCTGGGCTTCGCAGACGGTCGCCACCGGGTTGGTCGTCTCCGGCGTCGAGCTGGTGACGATCATGTCGGCGTGGTTCTGCAGGATCAGCTCGCGCGCGACCTGGGAGGCCCGGTTCGGGTCGGACTGGGTGTCCTTGACCACGATCTCGACCGTGTACTTCCTGCCTCCGGAGGTGATGCCGCCCGCGAACGCCTGGGTCTTGCGGATCGTGTCCACGACGAACGCGTCGCCGGAGGCGAATCCGGCCAGCGGCCCGGTCTGCGGGCTGACGAACCCGATCACGATCGTGTCGGTGCCGGTCGCGCCGGAACCCCGGATCGACGTGCTGCAGCCGGTGGCGGCCAGGGCGGACAGGCCCAGGCCCTTGAGTAACGTTCGGCGTTCCATCTATCTCTCCTGGAGGTGGGCGATGGGGAACAGGGGGCGTCCCAGGTGGCCCCAGAGGCCGCGCGGGGCGAAGAGCGTGACGGCGACGGCGACCGCGCCGAGCAGGACCAGATACCAGGGGCCGTGGGCGGCCAGGGTCTGCTGCAGGGCGAAGAAGATCAGCGCCCCGGCCACCGGGCCTTCGATCGTGCCGAGGCCGCCGATCAGGACCATGAACATCATCAGCACGCTGTACTGCACGCCGAAGATCGATCCCGGCTGCACGTAGAGCGTGTGGGTGAACAGCAGCGCGCCGACCGCGCCGGTGCCCGCGGCGGCCAGGCAGTAGGCCCAGCGCCGGATGCGGGCCACCCGAATCCCCGAACTCGCCGCCGTGACCGGGTCATCGCCGACCGCGCGGGCGGCCAAGCCGTACCGGCCGCGGGCGAGCAGCCACACCGCCAGCACCGAACCGGCCGCGATCGCGAGCGCCCACCAGTACACGACCGCCTGCCGCAATAGCGGCAAATATCCGGATATGCCGGGGAGGGAGACGCCGGTGTTGCCGCCGATGGCGGGGGAGAGCGTCACCGACAGGCGGAAGATCTCGGCCAGCACCCAGGTCGCGACGGCGAAGTGTCCCCCCGACAGCCGGAGCACCGGAAACGAGACCGGCAGCGCCACGACCCCCGCCAGCACCGCCGCCAGCGGAATCGCCACGAACGGATCGATCCCCGCGAGCGCCAGCACATAGAGCCCATAAGCCCCGACGCCCAGATACGCCTGCTGCCCGAACGACGTCAGCCCCGTGAACCCCGCCAGTAGATTCCACCAGCTCGCCATCGCCACCAGCGAGAACAGCGTCACCAGCGGCTGCTCCACGGCCGGCCCCAGCATGTACGGCACCCCCGCCAGCAATATGACGATAAATCCGGCGATGTATCTCATGGGCGTACCGGCCGGACCACCAGCACCACGAAGAACAGCACATGCACCGCGAGCACCGCGAACCGCACATCCCACAGGGCGACCAGCTGCTGCGTGACCCCGAGCACGATCCCCCCGCCGAGCGTCCCCCACAACGACCCCAGCCCGCCGATCACCACCGCCTCGAAGGCGAAGATCAGGATCAGCCCGCCCGCGTACGGATCGAACGTCGACATCAACCCCTGAAACACCCCGGCCAGCGCCGCCGTCGCCACCGAGATCCCCGCCACCCCCGCGAACACCGGCCGCACCCGGACCCCCGCCAGCCGCGCCGCCTCGAGATCGTCCGCCGTGGCCCGCACCCGCCGCCCGAACCCCGTCCGCGCCAGCACCAGATGCAACGACCCCAGCACCACCACGGCGACCGCGAACCCCGCCACCCGCAGCCACGACACCGCCACCCCACCGGCCTCGAACCCGGCCAGCGCGAACGCCCCGCCGTCCAGCGACCGCGGATTCGCCGAGGCCCCCGTCACCAGCAGGTTCTGGATCAGCACCGACAGCCCGAACGTGACCAGCACCGGCGCCAGCACCCCACCCCGCAGCGCCCGCTCGAACAACACCAGCTGCAGCACCACCCCCACCCCGAACGCCAGCGGCAGGATCAGCGGCACGGCGGCCAGCACCGGCACCCCGAGCCCGGTCGCCACCACCAGCGCCAGATACGCCCCGCACACCGCCAGATCGCCGTGCGCGATGTTGACCAGCCGCATCACCCCGAACGCCAGCGAAAGCCCGCACGCCACCAGCGCGTACGTGCCGCCGACCAGAACCCCCTGAACCAGCGCCGCGATCATCGGAGCGGAGTGAACTCGCCCTGCACGGGAATCGTGGGGTCGAGCGTGTTGTCCACGATGACCAGGTCGTACTTGCCTGAGGTGTTCCTGCGCCACTGCCCGAGCAGGTCGGGCGCCAGCGACACGTTCTTGCTGGGCCCGGCGGTGAAGTCGTACCGCCCGCTGATCGCCTCCCCCTTCAGGGTGCCGATCGCGGCCGCGACGGCCGCGTGGTCCTTCGGATCGGCGGCGGCCTTGAACGCGGCGACCGCGATCTCGAACAGCGCGTGGTTGAACCCCATCGGCGGCGTCCACTGCCGCCCGTAGCCGTCGGCGAACTCCCTGGCGGTGCTCCCGTCCAGCGACGACCGGTACGGAAACGCCGACGACCACCACACCGGCGCGACCAGACCCTCGGCCAGCTCCCCGAGGGTCTCCGCGACGCTCGGGAACAGCATGGCCTTGGCCACCGACACGATCTTCGGCCGGAACCTGTTCTGCGCGGCCTGCCGCCAGAACGTCACCCAGTCCGGCGGGATCGGCGCCGCCTGCAGGATCTCCGCCTCGCCGCCGGCGAACGCCGCCAGGATCGAGGTGTAGTCCTGGGTGCCGTCCTCGTACGCGCCCGAATCCACCACCTTCCACCCGGTCTTGGCCGTGACGAAACGCCGGTACAGCTCGCCGTCGGTGTCGTTCGGCCACAGCCCGCCGACCACCTGGTTGGTGTCCGCGCGCGCCCAGAGCCCGGCGAAGACCTCGACCTCCTGCTGGGTGCCGATGAAGTGCAGGTAGGAGTAGGTCGGCGCGGGCCGCCCGTCCGCCCAGATCTCCCACGGGCAGATCGTGGCGACACACGGCACCTTCGCCGCCTCGCACTGGTCCGACACCGGATTGGTGGTGTCCGGCGTCGAGGTCGCCAGCACGATGTCCACCTTGTCCCGCTGGATCAGCTCGCCCGCCACCTCGGCCGCCCGGGCCGCGCTGGACTGGGTGTCCTTGACGACGATCTCCACCGGATAGGTCCGGCCGCCGATCGACAGCCCTTTGGACAGGGCGGTCCTGACCTTGCCGAGCACGTAGTCGTCGGACTCGCCGAACACCGCCAGCGGCCCGGTCCGCGGGCTGACGTAGCCGATCTTCAGGGTCTGGCCGCCGCCGGAGCTCTCCCTGAGCCCGGCCGAGCAGCCCGCGATCGAGGCAATGCCGAGCGCGCCCAGGAACATCCTGCGGGTCGGGTGGTAGGTCAACAATGTGGCGCCTCCGCTCGGGACAGGCGGTTCGGCCCCCAGCACCTGTGCCGCTATTGTCAAAGCTCCAGCTCATTCGGTCTTGTACGTCAGGGAACATCCCTTGACTGCCAGTGCATGGGCTCGCAGGCTGTCTCCATGCCGTACCTGGCCGACACCGAGAACGTGTCGAGCGGCGAGCGCCGCGACTACTGGCGCCATGTGGTCTCCCACGCGTTCGTCCCGCTCGAAGCGTCCTTCCCGCGCGAGGACGCCGGATTCGACGGACGGCTGCGCGGGGCCACCCTGGGCGCGCTCGGCGTCTACGACGTCGACACCGGCGCGCACGCCGCCCACCGCACCGCCAAGCTGACCACGGCCGCGCCCGCCGAGTGCTACAAGCTCGGCCTGGTCGTCAGCGGCCGCGGGCTGCTCGGCCAGGACGGCCGCCAGGCCGTGCTCAACCCGGGCGAATTCGCGGTGTACGACACCGACCGGCCCTACACGCTGACCTTCGAGGACCCCTCCCGGCTGCTCGTGCTGATCTTCCCGCGCACGATGCTGGGCCTGCCGCAGGACCGGATCGCCCAGATCACCGCCACGCCGATCTCCGGCGACTCCGGCCTCGGCGCGCTCGTCGGCCCGTTCCTGCTCCAGATCGGCGCTCTGCTGGAGGAGGTGGAGACGCACGGCGGAGCCAGGCTGGCCGGAAACGTCATCGACCTGGTCGCCACCACGCTGGCCGGGCGGCTGGACCTCACCGCCGACCCCGGCAGCATCCGCAACGCGCTGTTCCTGCGCATCACCTCCTACATCGAGGCCCACCTCGGCGACCCCGGCCTCGGTCCCGCCGAGATCGCGGGCGCGCACCACATCTCCACGCGTTACCTGCACAAGCTGTTCCGGGCCGAGGGCACCACCGTGCTCGCCTGGATCCGGGAGCGCCGCCTGGACCGGTGCGGTCGCGACCTGCGCGACCCGCTGCAGCTCCTCCGCCCGGTCAGCGCGATCGCCGTCAGGTGGGGCTACACCGACGCCTCGCACTTCAGCCGCATCTTCAAGGCCGCCTTCGGCCTGTCGCCCCGGGAGTACCGTCACGGTCAAGCGCTGTGCGCTCGCGGGCAAGACGAGGCTTCGCCGCTGCCCCGACCATGAACGCATGGGACGTCTCGACGGCAAGGTCGCGCTGATCACCGGCGGTGAGGGCAGCCTGGGCATGGCCACGGCCCGGCTCTTCACGGCCGAAGGCGCCCAGGTCATGCTCGCGGGCGTGGACGAGCCCGGCCTGGCCGCGGGGGCCGCCGAGCTCGGCTGCGCCGCCCGGGTGACCGACGTCTCCGACGCAGAGCAGGTCCGCGCCGCCGTCGACGCCGTCATCGGCCGGTACGGCAGGCTGGACGTGGTCTTCAGCAACGCCGGGATCGCCGGGGTGGTCGCGCCGGTGGTCGACTACCCGGACGAGGTGTTCGACCGGGTGCTGGCCGTGCACGTCCGGGGCTCGTTCCTGGTCTGCAAACACGCGCTGCCCGTGATGTCGGACGGCGGCAGCGTGATCATCACCTCCAGCGTGGTCGGGCTGACCTCGGACGCGGGGGTCAGCGCGTACGCGACGGCCAAGCACGCCCTGGTCGGGCTGATGCGCACGCTCGCCAAGGAGGTCGCGCCCCGCGGGATCCGGGTCAACACCGTGCACCCGGGGCCGGTCGCCAACGACTTCCAGCGCACGATCGAGACGGCCGTCACCGGCGCGCCCCCCGAGGAGGCCGCCCGGCTGTTCGACGCGCACATCCCGCTGGCCCGGCACGCCGACCCGGATGAGGTGGCCCGGGTGGTGCTCTTCCTGGCCAGCGACGACAGCTCGTTCATGACCGGCAGCCCGGTCCAGGTGGACGGCGGCATGAGCATTTAATCGGGCGTTTGCACTATTTCCCGTTATCGAATGATTTCGAAACACCCGGCATTTCAGAAGATGCGACTCCTCGGGGATGGGACCTACCGTCTCATTCGAGGAGGGTCATGGAAACGCTACAGAAACCCGAATTAGCGGAGCGTGCCGGAAGAATCGTGCCATTGTTGCGCGGAAACGCGTACTGGTCGGAGGGGCACCGCCGCCTGCACCCGCTGTCCATCGAGGCGATGGGCGACGCGGGCGTCTTCAAACTCCGAGTCCCGGAGCGGTACGGCGGGTACGCCTGCGACAGCCGTACCCTCACCGAGGTGCTCAGCGTGCTCGGGCAGGGGGACGGCTCGACCGCCTGGACCGCCGCCGTGTGGTCGATCGCGACCTGGCTGACCTGCCTGTTCCCCGACGAGGTCCAGGACGAGGTGTTCTCGGCCCCGGACGTGCGGATTTGCGCGACGCTCAGCCCGACGGCGGTGGCCACGCCCAAGGGCTCCGGCTACACGGTGACCGGCCAGTGGGCGTTCATGAGCGGCGCCCTGCACAGCCAGTGGCAGGTGATCGCCGCCGCCACCGAGAGCAGCGGGCCGATCATGGCGCTGGTCCCGATGTCCGATCTGGAGATCATGGACGACTGGTACACGACCGGTCTCAAAGGCTCGGGCAGCGTGAGCACGATCGCCACCGACGTGCACGTTCCGGCCGTCCGGGTGCTCCCGCTCGGCGCGATCCTGCACGAGCAGTACGCCTCACGCCTGAACGCGGACACGCCCGTCTACCGCGCGCCCTTGCTGCCCACCGCCTCGGCGTCCTCGGTCGGCACGCTGATCGGCCTGGCCAGGGCGGCGATGGGCGCGTTTATGAACCGCCTGCCCCAGCGCGGCATCACCTACACCGGTTACACCAGCCAGCGCGAAGCCCCGATCACCCACCTGCAGGTCGCCACCGCCGAGATGAAGATCGACGAAGCCTGGTTCCACGCCGACCGGCTGGCCACGCAGGTGGACACCACCACGACCTGGACGATGAAGGACCGGGCGCGGGCCCGCGCCGACATGGGCGCGGTCTGCCAGCTGGTGAAGGAGGCCGTGGACATCCTGAACACGGCCAGCGGCGGCTCGTCGATCTACGACACCGTGCCCATCCAGCAGATCGAGCGGGACGTGCGCGCGATCAACCTGCACGCCCTGATGCACCCCGACACCAACCTGGAACTTTACGGTCGCGTCCTCTGCGGGCTCGACCCGAACACCTATTACCTATGAGGCACCCATGCTCAGATGCAGCGTCGTCATCCCGACGTACAACCGGGCCGAACTCCTGCGGCACACGCTCCACGCCCTGACCCTGCAGACGCTCCCGCGCGAGGAGTTCGAGGTCATCGTCGTCGACGACGGCTCCGACGACGGCACCGCCGAGGTGGCGCGCGCCTTCGAGGACCGGCTGGACCTGCGCTACTCCTTCAGGGAACGCGAAGGCTACCGGGCCGCCAAGACCCGCAACGTCGGCATCTTCCAGGCCAAGGCGGAGGTCTGCGTGCTGTTCGACTGCGGCGTGCTGCCCGGCTCCGGCTGCCTGCGCGCCCACCTGGCCAGCCACGCCGCCGCCGAGCGGCCGATCGCGGTCACCGGCTACGTGTTCTGCTACAACTTCGGCGGCGAGGACGCCGACCTGATGAACCGCACCATCGACTTCGGCAACCCCGACGCCACCATCGCGATGCTGCGCGCGAACCGGCAGTGGCTGGACATGCGCGAGGACTTCTACACCAAATACGGCGACGACTACGGGTATCTGCCCGCGCCCTGGATGAACTACTGGACCTGCAACGTCTCGGCCAGGACCGACCAGCTGCGCGCGGTCGGCGGCTTCGACGAGGACTTCGTCGCGTGGGGCGGCGAGGACATCGACCTCGGCTACCGGCTGCACCGTGACGGCGCATACTTCGTGCTCAACCGGGACGCGGTCGCGATCCACAGCCCGCACCCGAAGAGCGAGTCGGAGAACAACGCCGAGGCCGACGCCAACTACCGGCGGATGGCGGACAGATACCGCACGCCCATCACCCGGCTGCTGCTGTCCATCCCGGACGTGAACTTCTTCAATCTGAACGACATCATCACGCTGCGCGGCATGCCCGCCTGCGCGGACTACGTGGCCGCCAGGTAACGCCGTACCCACCCGAGCGCCGACGGGTTTTTCACGAGAGGACTCCGTTATATGCGCTTGGACCCGACCCGCGTGCTCGTCACGGGCGGCGCCGGTTTCATCGGATCGACCCTCTGCGACCGGCTGCTGCGCGACGGCTGCCAGGTCGTCTGCGCCGACAACTTCTCCACCGGCCGCGAGGCGAACATCGCCCACCTGCGGGCCGCGCCCGGCTTCCAGCTGATCACGGCCGACGTGGTCGAGCCGCTGGACATCCCCGGCCCGATCCACGAGATCTTCCACCTGGCTTCCCCGGCCTCGCCGGTGGACTACCAGCGCCTGCCGCTGGAGACGCTGCGCGCCGGCTCCGCCGGCACCGACAACGTGCTCGCCCTGGCCCGCGCCAAGGACGCGCGCTTCCTGCTCGCCTCCACCTCCGAGGTGTACGGCGATCCGCTCGAACACCCGCAGCCGGAGTCGTATCTGGGCAACGTCAACACGGTCGGCCCGCGATCGGTCTACGACGAGGCCAAACGTTACGCGGAAGCGCTCACGGTGGCCTACCACCGCGCGTACGGCACCGATGTCGCGATCGCGCGGATCTTCAACACGTTCGGCCCCCGGATGCGGCTGGACGACGGCCGGGTGGTGCCCAGCTTCATCGCGCAGGCGCTCGCCGGGCGGCCGTTCTCGATCAACGGCACCGGGAAGCAGACCCGTTCCCTCTGCTACGTCGACGACATGGTGGACGCGCTGCTGGCGCTCATGCGTTCGCCGCATCGCGGCCCGGTGAACCTGGGCAGCACCGACGAGATGGCCGTCCTGGACATCGCCGGGCTGATCGCCGACCAGACCGGCAACCCGCTCCGGTTCGTGTACGCGCCGCTCGGCCAGGACGACCCGGAGAAACGCCGCCCGGACACGCGGCTGGCCCACCGGCTGCTCGGCTGGTCTCCGGCCGTCGGCATCCGGGAGGGCATCGCTCGAACGATCAGCTGGTTCCGTACCGATCTGGGGAGTTTTCGATGAAATGCAGCGTGGTGATTCCGACGTACAACCGGGAAGAACTGCTCCGCCACACCCTCAACTCGCTCACTCGGCAGACCCTGCCTCCGGATCAGTTCGAGGTGCTGATCGGGGACGACGGGTCGAGCGACGGCACCAAGGCCATGGTGGACTCCTTCCGCGACCGACTCAATCTCCGCTACTTCTTCCAGGAAGATCTCGGCCACCGGGCCGCCCAGGCCCGCAATCTCGGCCTGTCCCAAGCGTCGGCGGACATCACCGTGCTGATGGACGCCGGCGTGCTGGCCAGCACCACCTTCCTGGACGCCCACCTCGCCAGCCACGCGAGCTCCGACGTCCCGCTCGCGGTCTGCGGCTACGTCTACTGCTTCAATCTCGACAACGAGGACGCGATCCTCATTCTCAAGGCGATCGACTTCGCCAACCCGGATGCCACCATCGCCAAGCTCGAGCGCACCGGCCAGTGGCTGGACGTCCGTGAGATCTTCTACGCCAGGTACGGCGACGACTTCGCCGACCTGCCCGCGCCCTGGCTGAACTACTGGACCTGCAACGTCTCCGCCAGGACCGCGCAACTCCACGCGGTCGGCATGTTCGACGAGGAGTTCCGCCGCTGGGGCGGCGAGGACCTCGACCTCGGGTACCGCCTGCACCGCGATGGCGCCCGTTTCGTCCTCAATCGCGCCGCGACCGCGATCCACGTGCCCCACCCGAAGAGCTTCGACGGCAACAACGACCAGGCGGCGGAGAACTACCGATACATGGCACGCAAGTACGGAACCCCGATCATCGACTTGCTGCCCCGGATCGGCGAGCTCAACTTCTTCGAGCTCAACGACATCATCCGGGAGCTGGGGCTGCCGCAGTGCAACGACTACGTGGCGGCTCAGGGGCAGATCTCGGGGTAGTTCCGGTCCGGCAGGTAGGACGGGAGGTCGAGGGGTGGCGGGAAGCGCCTGGCCAGGGCGCAGAGTTCGGTGGCCGGGTCGGGGGTCAGGGCGGGGTTCCACAACCGTCTGGTCCCGGCCGGGCCGCCGCCGATCAGCTCGCGTCCGTCGGGGCTGAAGGTGACCGTACGCAGGGCGCGGCCGAGAGGGGAGCCGAGTTGTTTGTGGGTGGTCAGGTCCCATAGGCGGATATTTCCGGCGGCGGTGGCGAGGGTGTCGCCGCTGAACGCGATCGAGGTCACGGGGGTCGTGTGGCCGAGGAAGGGCGGGCCGATCGGGAGTTTGTCGGTGACGTTCCAGAGGCGTACGGTGCCGTTCTCGGTGCCGGTGGCCAGGTGGGTGGGATCGCTCGGGTCGAAGGCGAGGGCGGAGATGCCGCTCGCCTGGGCGAGGGTGAGGTCGATCGGGGTGCCGGTGGTCACGTCCCACCAGCGGATCGTGTGGTCGTCGCCGCCGGAGACGAGATAGCGGCCGTCGGGGGAGTAGGTGAGGGTGTTCACCTGGCCGGTGTGGCCGGTGAGGCGCTTGTGGAGCTGGCGCTGGGTGCGGGCGTCCCAGAGGCAGATGCTGCCGGCGGTCGCGGTGGCCAGGCCTTGGCCGTCGGGGCTGAAGGCGACCGCGTTGACGACTCCTGGGCGGCAGGCCATGGGGGCGCCTGCTGGTTTCCCGGTTTTTATGTCGAAAAGCTGGGTGCGGCCGGCGGTGTCGCCGACGGCGAGGGTGGTGCCGTCGGGGCTTGGGGTGCTGGTGCTGGCGCTGCTTCTTCCGGGGGTGGGGGTTCTCGGATCGATGGCTCCTGGGGCGGCGGTTGTCGTGGACACCCTTATTTCCGGGGTGGTGGTCATGGGTTCGCCGCTTAGTTTGCGGGTCAGGGCGAGGTCCCAGATGCGGATGACCTCGTCGTCGCTGGCGGTGGCCAGCCACTGGCCGTCCGGGCTGATCGCCAGGTCGCGCACGGTTCCGGCGCGGAACGGTTCGGCCAGGGGGACGCCCGATTCCAGGACGTGCACCGCGCCGTTTCGCTGGGCGGTGGCGAGCAGGTTTCCCTTCGACGCGAGGGCCACGAAGTCGCCCTTGATCGGCCGGCTGGTCTGTTGCCGGGTCCCGAGGTCCAGCCGTCTCAGCGTGCCCTGCAGCGTGAACGCCATGTTGCCCTGATTTATCGTGACAGGGCCTGGTCCGCCCGCGACCCGGCCGATCAGGCGATGCGTGCGGGCGTTCCAAATGCGCAGGACGCCCGCGTTGTCGTATGTGGTCAGGGTTCTGCCGTCGAAGGTCAGGTCGCGGAGGCCGCTCGGGTGGCGGGGGAACGCGCGGCCGAGCTGGCGGCGGGTGGTCATGTTGATCAGGCGGGGCACGCCGTTCTGGTCGCCCACCGCGAGGACACGCCCGCGGGGGTCGGGCGCGACGATCGTGCCGCGGATCGGCTTGCCGACCTGTTTCTCCCCGTTCCAGATCCGGATCGTGCGATCCCGGCTCGCGGTGATCACCCGGTCGTTCGCGGCGAACGTCACCTGCGTGATCGCGCCCCGGTGTCCCCTGATCGGCTGACCCGTCGGCTTGGCGGAGCGCGCGTCCCAGATCCACAGCGTGCCGTCCGCGCCGCCGCTGGCCAGCAGGGTTCCGTCCTGGTTGTACGCCACCGCGTACACGCTGTTGCGGTGCCCCCGCAGCACGGCGGTGAGCGGGCGGGTGAGGGCAGCCAGCAGGCTTCGGCGGGCCTCCGGGGTCGGCGCGGACCGCCAGGCGGCCACCGCCAGCAAGCGGGACATCGCCGGATCGACCGCGGCGACGTTCTCGCTCTGCGCGGCCAGCCGTACCGACTCGACCCCGTCGCGCGCGGTCAGCACCTGCCGGGCCGCCACCACGGCGCCGGAACCGGTCGCCAGTAGCAGCACCGCCAGCACCGCCGCGCGCAGTCCGTTCATTCGTCGAGCCCCCATCAGGGATCCGTCAGCTCGATGAAATCCTTTCTGACCAGCCGGGTGACCGCCAGTCCGGTCTCCCGGCTCAACGGGCCTTCCGCGTCTAGTTTGAGGTGTGCGGCCAGGTCTAGGGCGTACAAATCGATGGCGGATTCCAGGAGTGAGCCGAATGTCTCAGCGGCCGCTCTCGCCCGTACCCACGCCGTCACGCAGGTGACCAGCGCGACAATCGCGGCGGGCCACCAGAACACGGCCACCGGGAGGTAGAGCAAACCCCACGCCATCAACCGCGCGGCGGCGGCCAGACTCTCGTAAGCGACCGCGATCTCGGTCCGCGCTTCCCCGGGCAGCACCAGCCACAACCGCGGCCAGACGCCCGCCAGATCCAGATCGTAGGAGCGCAGCACCCGCTGATCGACCGCACGCAACCGGTCCCCGATCCACATCGGCCGGGCCGAAGGGACCAGGCAGATCGCGTTCCTGGCGTTGACGAGATCCGCGAGACCGGCGAGTCTTTCCTCCTCGATGGAGAGCATGATCTCGGCTTGGGCGTGCTTCCAGCGCCGTTCCCTGCGCCGCGTCAGCCACACCAGCGGCGCCCGCGCCCCCCGGGCCGTCCACAGCCGCATGATCGCGACCCCGCCGGCCGCCGCCGCCAAACCCAACCCTGCGGACACGGCCAGCATCCCGGCCGCCGCCAGGGCCAACTGCGCCGCAGTCGCCGTCCCCGTCAGCCAGTCCGCCAGATCGAGCGCCCCCAAGGCATTCCCATGCCCGAGCCTGACGCCAGCTACCCACGCCGCCACCAACAGGAACCCCGGCAACAGAAGCAGCGAAAGCCACCGTTCCGCGACCTTCTTCCCCAGTTCGGCGAAGAACCCGGTCACGTGGTCAGCCGCAGCACGCGCATCGGCCGCTCAAGGAGCGTGCAGACTTCCCCCGCCCGCCAGACCCGCCGATCACAGGCCCCCGTCGGACAAGCCCAGAACTCGATCACCGGATGCCCGCCGCCCAGTCCCGGCACCGGTTCGAATCCCCGGGTCCCGCCGGTCCCCGCGTCAACGCCGAGAGCCGCCAGCGCGTCGTCCAGAGCATCCAGCTCATCCTCATCAGGAGACCGACCCGCCCGAACCACCCCGACCACCCGGTCGAGCAACACCGCGGCGTCCGTGCCCGCCAGGAACCCAGCCAGGTCATCCCCATGCAACTCACAGATCCGGGCGATCCGCTGAGAGATCATTCCGCTCCTCCGCGCCGGGTGTGGAGTGCCCATGATGACCGCATCCTCACGCCTCCATCAAGGCGGCCCGGTGGGCTCGGATCAGTCGAAGCGTATGTGGCTGACGCCTATCCAGGCCCCGCCGCAGATACCCCCGCACCGCGTGGTCCGTGTTGGGGGTGAGGGCCAGCCCGCCCAGACCACGCTGTAGATCATGATCAACTCGGCGTCCTCATCGACATGGAACGCCATGACCCCGAAATCGCCGAACACCGTTCTCCGGAACGACGGATCGTCAGGATAGACGGCGACGGCGTCCCACGGTTCTTCGATCAGTTCCGCCGTCCTGGCCGCCAGAGCCTGAACGGCCTCGAACGGCACTTCATCTGGGCTAACGCGAACGGGTGCAGCTCAGCGCGATAACTCATTCCCGGCGGGCTCGCGCCCGGGCCACATGGTCGGCCCAGTCGGGGAAGACCTCATCGGCAGCTGCGCCCCCAGGTGCCCGCCCCTGGCGGATGTCCCGCTCCACGTCCTTCAAGGCCGGGTCGGTGTCGAGCATCGCCTCGCCCCACCAGCGGCGCAGGACGGTCTCCGCCTGCTCCAAAGGGGCTGTGCCGAGCTGCCGGTAGAACTCCATACGGCGGCTGCCGGAGAGCGCGGCGGCGATCCCGTCGGCGGTCCGGGGGACCCGGGGCTGCTCGGGAACGTCATGGCTGGCTGGCGCGCTCATATTGGCATGCTGGCCCGACGAAAGTACCCGTGCACCAACAGGTAGTGGGGGTCTCCAGAGATAGCCCCGAGCGGAGTCACGAAGCTCCTCACCGCTGGCGACCGTGCTTATGGCGATATACCGTGCTTTATGGCCGCAGATCGTGAAGGCGCGGGCCGAATGCCCCAGTGGAAGCGTTTGTCCCCTGAGGTAGATGATTTGGCGCCCGATGGTTCGTCTGTTCGGCTGCTGTGTGCCACGGAGCGTGGCAGTATGGCGCACTTTGAGTTGCCGCCTGGTGCGGTCTCCCGGGCTGTACGGCATCGCACGGTCGAGGAGATCTGGTATGTCGTCGCCGGCATCGGCGCAATGTGGCAGAACCTGGACGACGAAAACTACGAGATTCTCCTCGAACAAGGCTTATCGCTCACTATCCCCGTAGGGGTCGCGTTCCAGTTCAGGAACAGCGGAACCACCGTTCTGGAGATCGTGGCCATCACCATGCCGCCATGGCCCGGGCCAGCCGAGGCGCAGCCGGCCGAAGGTCGTTGGCCGTCCACTATGTGAGCGCCTATACGAAACCGGCGAGTTTGTAGAGTACGAGGGAACCGGCGACGGCGACGTTGAGGCTGGCTCCTGTGCCGATCATGGGGATTTCCACGACGGCGTCGAGGAGGTCGAGGGCTTCTGGGGGGATGCCGTCGCTTTCGTGGCCCAGGACGGCGATGGTCGGCTGGCGGGCCATGGGCAGGTCGGCCAGGTGGATGGCGTTGTCGGCCAGTTCGACTCCGAGGATGTGGGCTCCCGACGCGCGCTGTTCGGTCAGCCAGGTGACGGGATTGCGCACCCAGTGCACGCAAGCGGGTTGCCGGAGCGTGTTGCCTCGTGCCAGTGCTTCGGGGACCCACGGCAAGCGCGGCACGGCCAGGCATGCGCCGGCCGCGTCGCAGGTACGGAGCAGGGTGCCCAGGTTGGCGCTGTGCAGCGGCCACAGCGGGGCCGCGTACAGATGATCGAGGCACTGTGGTGGACGTCTGCGGCGCTGGCGGCGCAGATCCTTGCGTGTTCGGACGTGGATGGCGCTCATGCGTGAGCGCGGCACGCTCCCGCGAGAGAGTAAATGTTCATATCGAAGGCGTTTTCAGCGGCACGCCCAGACCATCGACGACTGCTTTTGGATCAGGATAGCCGGATTTATCACGATATCCAGCCGAAGCCTTCGAGGTTCATGCGCTAATCGCTGTCGATGTGCGTTTCCAGCGAGGGATCGGCCGCGCACCGCAGGGATCACATCACCATGCAACGGGTGAAAGTCGGGCGAAGCCTTCCTGGCGCTGGTAGGGGAAGTATGGATATGGCGCTGTTCTGGAGCTGGCGGCGTCGAGCCTGGACATCTGGTCGGTTGTCAGCGTCCAGCCGATGGCACCAAGGTTGTCTCGTAGTTGGGCCTCGTTCCGGGCGCCGATGATGACCGATGACACCGTTCGTCGCTGGAGGAGCCAGTTGATGGCGACTTGCGGAATCGTTCTCCCGGTCTCCTTTGCGATCTCGTCGAGGGCGTCGACCACGCGGAAGAGGTCCTCGTTCTCCACTGGCGGGCCGTAGTCCGCGGTTTGGTGCAGTCGGCTGTGGGCGGGGAGTGGCTGGCCGCGGCGTATTTTGCCGGTCAGTCTTCCCCAGCCGAGCGGGCTCCAGACGACTGCTCCGACGCCTTGGTCGATCGCCAGGGGCATCAGTTCCCATTCGTAGTCGCGGCCGACCAGGGAGTAGTAGACCTGATGGGCGACATAACGTGCATGGGCGTACTTCTCTGAGATCGACAGTGACTTCATCAGTTGCCAGCCGGAGAAGTTGGAGGCGCCGATGTAGCGGATCTTTCCGGCCCTTACGAGGTCGTCGAGTGCGGACAGGACCTCCTCGATCGGTGTGCCGGCGTCGAAGGCGTGCATCTGGAACAGGTCGATGTAATCCGTGCCGAGGCGGCGCAGCGCGTTCTCACATGCGGCGATCAGGCGCGAGCGTGAGGAACCCGCGTCGTTAGGGCCGTCGCCCATCGGGAGGCTGGTCTTGGTGGACAGGATCACCTGGTCACGGCGTCCTCTGATCGCTTCGCCCAGCACCTCTTCCGAAACTCCGCCGGAGTAGACGTCGGCGGTGTCGAACATGGTGACTCCGGCTTCCAGGCAGATGTCCACCAAGCGGCGCGCCTCCCGGACGCCGGTGTTGCCCCAGGCTTCGAACATCGGTCCTCGGCCGCCGAAGGTCCCCGCGCCGAAACTGAGCGCGGGCACCTTGAGGCCCGACGCACCCAACCGCCTGAACTCCATGATCAATCCTCTCGTGCTTAACGGTTCTCTGGTTCCGTTAAGATAAGGCAAACGTAGCAGAGATGGCCCACTAACGAAACCGGAGTTCCGTTATGGAAGAGGCGAATCCGGGAACCGTACGCCCCGGGGGCCGTACGGCGCGGGTGCGGGCGGCGGTGCTGCGGGCGGCGGGGGACGCCCTGGCGGAGCAGGGCTTCGCCCATCTTGACCTCGCCGACATCGCCCGCCGCGCGGACGTGGGCAAGACCACCGTCTACCGCCGCTGGGGAACGGTGACCAGCCTGGTGGCCGACCTGCTGGTCGACATGGCCGAGCAGTCACTGCCGCGCACCGAGACCGGCTCGCTGCTCGGCGACCTCAAGGCCAACGCCCGGCTCGTGCAGCGCACCCTGGCCGATCCGCGCCAGGGGAAGCTGTTCAAGGCGGTGATCGCAGCCGCCACCTGCGACGCCGGAACGGCCGACGCTCTGCACCGCTTCTACGCCATCCGCATCGCCGAATGGGCCCCCTGCGTGCGGCAGGCCATCGACCGGGGCGAGGCCCCCGAAGGCACCGATCCCCACGACGTGATCCGCGCCGTCTCCGCGCCCCTCTACTACCGCCTGCTGACCAGCGCCGACCCACTCGACGAAGCCACGGCGGACCGCGCCGCCGAAGCCGCCGTGGCTGCGACGCGCGCGGGGGCGTACAGACGGTGAGGACATACTTGTCGCACACCTTTCCCGAGACGGGCGGATCCGCCTGGTCTATGAGCTCAATTCGGCGAGAACCTCAAGCGTCCGGCTCCACGGATAGTCACCCGAGTCCCGGGGTTCGATTTCCCCTGGGCCGATGAGGACGCGGACGCCTTCGTCGCGTAGTTCGCCGACCGCGCGCAGGAACGGGACACGAGTGGCCAGCGCGGTCTGGACGAAGGGGAGGACGACGACGGGGATTCCGAGTCCGGGAGCTTCGGCGAGGAGGCCCAGGGCGTAGGTGTCGGCGATGCCCAGGGCGAATTTGTTGATCGTGTTGTAGGTGGCGGGGGCCACGATGATGGCGTCGGGCCGGGAGGGTTTGGGCTCGTCCGGTTTGCGGTAGCGGCTTCGAATGGGGCGGCCGGTCTGCTTCTCCAAGGCGGGAACGTCGATGAAGTCGAGGGCGGACGGGGTGGCGACGATCTGGACGACCCATCCCTCGGCTTGAGCCAAGGTCACCAGCCTGCCGACGTCGGCGGCGGCTCCGGCGGCGCACACGATGATGTAGAGGACCTTGCCTGTGGTCATGCCGTGACGATCTCACGTCAGCCCGGTGGACTCGCAGGCCGGTTTCACGTTCTTGGGGGCGCAGATCTCGTTCACCGTCCAGAAGCCGTCCCGTACCACGGTGTCCTTGATGTTGTCCCTGGTGACCACCATCGGGGCGATGATCATCGCGGGGATGCGGCTGACCGTGTCGTTGGTCACCGTGCTCGGCGCCTTGACCGGCCGGCCGGCCGCGAGATCGATGGCCATCTGGACGGCGCTCTCCGCCTCCGGCTTGATCGGCTTGTAGATGGTCATGGTCTGGGTGCCGAGCAGGATCCGCTGGATCGCGGCGAGATCGGCGTCCTGGCCGGTCAGCGGGGTGCCCTTCGGGACGCCCGCGGCCTTCATGGCGTCCGCGATGCCCCCGGCCATGCCGTCGTTGGCGGAGTACACCCCGATGACCCGGTCCGCGCCGAGCGTGGCGAACGCGCCGCTCGCCTGGATCCTGGCCCGCTCCGGGCTCCAGTCAGGGGTGTCGTACTCCCGGCCGATCACCACGTGGCCATCCAGGGCCTGGTGCGCGCCCTTCTTGAATTCGCGCGCGTTGGGATCGTCGGGCGCACCATTGATCATGACGATCGGGCCCCGGAAGGGATTTCCGCCCGCCTTCAGCGCGTCGAGCAGGGCCTGGCCCTGCATCTTCCCGACCTCGATGTTGTCGATGGAGCTGTAGGCGTGGATGGGGCCATCGGCCAGCCGGTCGTACGCCACGATTTTGACGCCCTGCTTTTCGGCCTTCTGGACCGAGGGGGAGATGGCCTCGGCGTCCACGGCGTCGAGGATGAGAACATCGACGCCGCCGGCGAGCATCGCGTCGATCTGCTGCTGCTGCCGGAGGGGATCCTGCTTGGCGTTGGCGTAGACGAGCGTGCAGTTGGGGCAGGATTTCTTGACGGACTTGGTGATGTAGGGGCGGTCGAACTTCTCGTACCTGATGGTCTCGGACTCGGGCAGCAGCAGGCCGATCTTGAAGCTTTGCTGGACGGGCGGGCGGGTCCGCTCGAATACGACTTCGGTCCCGCTGCTGGGGCAGGGCGTCGTGGCACATCCGGCGGCGCTCGCGACCAGGAAGGTGATCGCCGTCATCCGCCGCCAAATCCCCACAACGATCCCCCTTGTACGGCACCGCCCCCGCCAGCGCCCCTACCCGGTGAATTCCCAGGCCGTACGCCCCTCGACCGAGTCTTGACCACCCATTTCCGACTTGACTAGTCAGAATGTGTGACAAATCATCATTGCTGGAGTTATGTCGTAGTCATACGGTCTGGCTATGGACTTGGAGCTCCGCCATCTCCGCATTGTGCGCACGGTCGCCGAGACCGGCAGCGTCAGCAAAGCGGCCACCGTGCTCGGGCTGGCGCAGCCCGCGCTGACCGCGCAGCTCAAACGAATCGAGAGGGCGCTCGGGGGCGCCCTGTTCCAGCGTGACCACACCGGCTCGCGGCCCACCCCGCTGGGCGAGTTCGTGCTGGCCCGCGCGCAGGTGTTGCTGCCCGCCGTACGGCAACTGCAGGAAGAGGCGGCGCGGCTGGCCAACGGCGGCGAGCCAGGGCGGCGCTACCGGATCGGGGCGGCCAACGGGCCGATCCTGGGCGGCCTGGTGGACCGGCTGGCGCAGGCCGAACCGGACGCGGTCATCACCACGGCCACCTCGTGGTCCACCGGCGAGCTGGCGACCAAGGTGATGCTCGGGCGGCTCGACTACGCGCTGATCGGGGTCTGCGGGGACACCCGGGCGCCCGGCGACGAAGCCGTTTCGTGGGCGCTCGTGGCGATGGATCCGGTTTTCGTGCTGGTGTCCTCGGAGCATCCGCTGGCCGGGGAACTCGAGGTCGAGCTCGGCGCGCTCGCCGACGAGCAGTGGGCGGTCACGCCCGGCGACGGCTGTTTCGGCGAGTGCTTCGCGGTGGCGGCCGCGCGCGCCGGATTCACCCCCGCGACCATCTATGAGACGGATGTGGCGACCTGCGTGCATCTGGTGAGGGTGGGGCGGGCCGTGGCGCTGTGTCAGGGCACGTTCCGGCTGAGCGAAGGCCTGGTCGCCCTGCCGATCATCGGCACGCCGTTGCGCTGGCGGCAGCTGCTGGGCTGGCATCCGGAGACGCCCGCCGCCGAGAAGGCCGCCCAGATCGTCGGCCACGCCAAGGCCGCACACGAGGACGCGGCACGCCAGAGCCCGGCGTACTCGAATTGGCTGGACCGAAATCATGGTTATGGCACGGTGCCATAACTCCATGGTGGGGGGCAATTGGTAGGTCCTCGCGGGGGATTCGCACCGTTACGTTGACGGCACTCCCACCCCCAAGGAGAGACCCGATGCGCAGCAGGCACATCCTGAGCGCGGCGAGCGCCCTCACCCTCGGCGTCGCCCTCATCCTCACCTCCACCCCCGCCACGGCCTCAGAGAAACCAGCGCCGACCATGGTCCAGGCCCTCCAGCGGGACCTGAACCTCACCGCTGAGCAGGCCGAAACCCGGCTGCTGAACGAGAAGCGGCTCGGCAAGGTGGAAGGCAAGATCCGCACCACCCTCGGGGACCGGTTCGCCGGCTCCTGGCTCAGCGGCGACGCCGCCACCCTCACCGTCGCCGTCACCGACGCCGGCGCGGCCTCCGCCATCACCGCGTCCGGCGCGAAAGCCCAGGTCGTCACGCGTACCCTCGCCGACCTGGACGCCGTGAAGGCCCGCCTGGACGCCGTCACCGCCCCCGCCACCGTCCCCAGCTACTACGTCGACGTGCGCGCCAACACCGTCGTCGTGCTCTCCCGCGACCAGGCCGCCGCCGAAGCCTTCGTCGCGGCCAGCGGCGTCGACGCGGGCGCGGTCCGCATCGAAGCCACGCAGGAGCAGCCGCAGCCGTACTACGACTTACGCGGCGGCGAGGCGTACTACATCAACAACAGCGGACGCTGCTCGATCGGCTTCTCGATCACCCGCGGCACCACCAACGGCTTCGTCACCGCCGGCCACTGCGGCACCGCCGGCGCCTCCACCCAGGGCTTCAACCGGGTCGCCCAGGGCACCTTCCAGGCCTCCTCCTTCCCCGGCAACGACTACGCCTGGGTCGCCGTCAACGCCAACTGGACCCCCCGCCCCGTCGTCATCGGCTCCGGCGGCAGCACCGTGAACGTGGCCGGCTCCAGCGCCCAGGTCGTCGGCGGCTCCATCTGCCGCTCCGGCTCCACCACCGGCTGGCACTGCGGCACCGTCCAGCAGCTCAACGCCACCGTCACCTACTCCCAGGGCACCGTCACCGGCCTGACCCGCACCAACGTCTGCGCCGAGCCCGGCGACTCCGGCGGCTCCTGGATCTCCGGCGACCAGGCCCAGGGCGTCACCTCCGGCGGCTCCGGCAACTGCACCTCCGGCGGCACGACCTACTTCCAGCCGGTCAACGAGATCCTCTCCGCGTACGGACTGACGCTCGTCACCCAGGGCGGCGGAGGCGGCGGCGGGACCTGCTCCGGCTACGCCAACACCTACACCGGCTCGCTGACCAGCGGCGCGAACGTCTACCTCCCGAACAACTCCTACTACCAGTCCACCGTCTCCGGCACCCACAGCGCCTGCCTCGACGGACCTACTGGCGTCGACTTCGACCTTTACCTGCAGCGCTGGAACGGCAGCGCCTGGGTCGCCGTCGCGAGCGGCACCAGCTCAGGACCTGACGAGACCGTCTCCTACAGCGGCACCGCGGGCTACTACCGCCTCCGCGTCCACGCCTACAGCGGCTCCGGCGCCTACTCCGTAGGCTCGACCCGCCCATAACATCCCACCCACGCCGCCGCCCGAACCCCGGGCGGCGGCGTCTTTATACGCCTCTCCCATGACAAAAGTTGATCTCACCTACCACCCATACATCCCCCTGCTGCCAAACTTGTGAGAGACTCCACCATTGCGGGGCGGTAGCTCAGCCGGTCAGAGCATCGGACTCATAATCCGTGGGTCGTGGGTTCAAGTCCCACCCGCCCTACCCTTGCGATCAGGCCGATCATCTGCCTGACCTGCGGTTACACCCACTTCCCCCTGCTGGGATGTGCCATGGATGGGTGTTTGCCGGTCACTGCTCGGTGCCGTGCTGGGGGTCAGCGCGACTCGCTGACCCCGGTTATTCAGCAGGTTCGCCAGGTTCGGTGGGTTTGCCACTGTCCTGCCGCGCGAGCCAGCCTGGCCAGATCCGGGCGGCAACCGGGCGCGGCAGCCGCCCGCCCAGGTGCATGGAGCGCCAGACGCCTCGGTAGCCGGGCAGCAGCCCGGCGGCCACCAGGACGTGGCCGACGACGACGGGGGTGAGCAGGAAGGTGGTCCAGCGGTGCAGGTCGGCCAGCAGCAGGAGGGAGGGCAGGTACAGCATGCCCAGCCCGGTCAGGGCCATGACGGCGAAGGTGGCCAGCATGACCAGGTTGGCCAGGCGCTGGCCGGGGTCGTAGTGGCCCTCGTGGCGGGGGAAGCGGCCGGTGAGCGCGGCCCTGGGCCAGGCGGCCAGCCAGCGGCCGTCGCCCGGCTCGCGTTCCAGTGACTCCCGGACGAAGGCGCGGGCGGCCCGGGCGCGCCCTACGGCGTAGCCGAGGGTCACGAGCACGAACAGCAGGCCGGTCCACTCGTGGATGTCGCCGTCGGGCAGGCCCAGCAGGTGACCCCGGTAGTCGTCGAGGACGAACCACCAACCGGTCGACAACAGCACCAACATGACCAGGTAGACGAAGGCGTGGAACCAGCGTGCGGCCCTGCCATAGCGCTGAACGTAGTCCATGACCCTTATACCGGGCCTAGCGGTCCGGGGTTCCTGGCCTGCCGGGAGAGGTGCCTCATCGCGCCCCTCCAACACCTGCCCGCCACCGTCCGATGGCGCGGTGGGCGTAAGTATGTCCGGCCCGCACAGCCCTCTCCCTGGCGAACGCACCGCCTATCCATAACTACGATTCCGTTGGTCTCGGCCCGGCCACCCTCACGGTCCTGCGAGTTCGGAACTGCGGCTTCCGGCTACGGCAAAGCCGCACGCCCGGTCAGTGCTCGCCAAGCAGCCTTTCGCCGTCATCATCGCCGTGTAGTAGTCGAGGTAGCGGAAGCCGTACGTCTCGCCGCGGGCGAACGCCTGCTTTTCGATCGCGGCCCGCCAGCGCTGGAAGGCGGCAGCGGGGATGGGAATGTAGAGGTCGGGGGAGAATCCTTCTGCGTCCTCCCAGTTGTCCGCGTGCAGTATCTGCTTTACCCCGTGCCGGCCCAGCGGACTGTCCACCGGCAGCGAGGCCAGGAATCGCGCCCGCTCAACGAGGATCGCCGCGCGCTCGTGATCTCGGTGGATGCTCTTGCGCCAATGAGTGATGACGGTGTCCGGCTTTTCCGCACGGATGATGTCCGCGATCTGGTTCGCCGCCTCGTCGTTATCGGGGAGGAAGCCGTCGGAGTAGTCGAGCACGCGGAACTCCGCGCCGATGTCAGCGGCGAACTGCTCGCCCTCGCGGATCTTCTGGATGCGATATTCGCTGGGGCTGAGGTGGGGGTGGCCCCGCTCACCGTAGGTGCAGGCAAGGAGGATCGCCCGGTCGCCGTCATCGATGAGCTTGGCGAGAGCCGGCCCCGCGGTGAGGTCCATATCTCCGATGTGGCCGCCGACGGCGAGGACTGTCCTGTGCACGGTCGCTCCGTTTCATCTGGCTCGTCGTTACTTCATCCCACTCAGCATCACGCCGCGGACGTAGTACCTCTGGAAGAAAAGGAAGATGATGAGCACCGGCAGGGTGCTGATGATGATGCCGGCCATGACGATCGGCGTCGTCCGGTTCGGGTCGATGAAGCTCTGGAGGAGCTGGATGCCGACCGGAAGCGTCATCAGGTCCGGGTTCGTGGACGCGATGAGCGACGTCCAGATGTACTCGTTCCATTGGCTGACGAACGTGACGAGGCCGAGTGTGATGGCCACGGGACCTGTCTGCGGAAGGACGATGTTGTAAAACAGGCGCCATTCGCCTGCCCCGTCGATCCGGGCCGCCTCCAGCATCTCATCCGGTACGCCGATCATGAATTGGCGCATCAGAAATATCCCGAAACCACTCACCAGGAACGGGAGCATCAGCGAGACGATGCTGGTCGTCATGCCGCCGTCGCCGCCCTGGCCGAGGATATTGTTCCCGCCGGTCAGCGGCCAGTTCAACATGATGATGAAATCGGGGATCAGCAGCAGGAACGGGGGAAGCATCATGGTGGCCAGGACGAAACGGAAGATCACGTCTCTGCCGCGGAAGCGCAGCTTGGCCAGCGCGTAGCCGCCCATCGCCGAGGTCACCAGCACGGCCGCGGTCACGGTCAGGGTCACGATCACGCTGTTCAGAAACAACCGGCCGAGCTGGAGCTGGTCGAACGCGGCCGCGTAGTTGCTCCAGGTGAAGGAGTCCGGGAGAAAGTGGTACGGGAGTATTCCGTATTCACCAGAACCTTTGAACGAGCTGGAGATCATGTCGAGAAACGGCAGCGCCATGAGCACGCCGCCGATCGCGACGAGGGTGTAGGAGAGCCAGGGAGGGCGGTGTCGTCTGTTGCCGCGGGCCATCAGTCGTCTTCTCCTGCTCGTCGACCGATCCAGAGCTGGATCAGGGTGGCAACGAAGATGATGACGAAGAGCACCATCGCCATCGCGCTCGCGGTTCCCCAGGCGCCGAACCTGAAGGCCTGCTGATACATCTCGAAGGCGGCGACATTCGTGGCGTTGGCCGGTCCACCGTCTTTGGTCATCACAATGATGAGGGCGAACGACTGCATCCCCGCGATGCATTGCGTGATGAACACGAAGAGCAGTGACGGGCGCAGCAGCGGGAGCGTGATGCCCCAGAACGTGTTCCAGCTGTTCGCTCCGTCGATCTCGGCTGCCTCGTATACCGTGCGGTCGATCGCCTTGATGCCGGCGGTGAGGATAAGCACCGCGGAACCTATCGACGCCCACGCCTGGACAACGGCGACCGAGGGAAGGGCGGCTGTCGGGTCGGAAAGGAACCCGATGGAGTTGATGTGGAGCATGTTCAGGATGCCGTTGATGAGGCCGGAGGGCTGATACATCATTTTCCACACGTTGCCGATCGCGACGACGGTCGCGACGACGGGGAGGAAGTAGAGGAATCTCCAGAAGCCCTGGAACCGCAGCCGCTCGATACACTGCGCGACCAGCAGCGACCCGGCAACCGCCGGAATCACGGACAGGGCCGCGAACAGGAGGGTGTTCACCAGGATCGGTGAGAGGAAGGTGCTGTCGAAATTGAGAATGTCGCCGTAGTTCCGCACGCCGATGAACGTGATCTGCGTGAGGTCGTAGCCGCCCCATTGCGACAGGGACAGGAAGATCGCGAAGAGGGACGGCAGGATCAGGAAGACGGTGAAGAACAGCAGGGAAGGCGCCAGGAAGAGGTAGCCGGCACGTCCTTGCCTTCGCGGTCTGCCGGCGCCCGGCCGGGTCGGCGCCCCGCGCGTCGCGCCGGCGTACGTTTCTGTCATGTGCCTCGCCTCCCCTGGCCAGGGCTGTCGGGTCGCGGGTGACGGGGCGGCGGTTCCCTCCCGTCACCCACGGACCGCTACTTGCGGCTGATTTCGGCGATCAGGTCATTGAACGTCTGGTCGACCGGAGCCTGGTTGACGAGGATCCTGTTGAGCGCGTTGTGCAGCGAGGTCTTCGCCTTGTAGCCATTGGCGGCGTTCGACTCCGCCATCGCGTAGCCGGCGGCCTCGTAGATCGGCTTGAGATTCGGATCGGTGGCCTGGAGCTTCGCGCCGAGGATGGCGGCGTCGGCCTTTCGCGGCGGGATGAGGCCGTTGGTGGCGAGGAAGTCGCCCATCCCCGTCACGCCCTCCTTGTTCTTGTTGGAATTCAGCCAGGTAAGGAACTCCCACGCCTGCTGCCTGTGCTTGCTCTTGGCGTTCACGCCGGTGAAGAAGGCGTAGGCCAGCGACCCCTTCTCACCCGCGTTGGGACCGGGCACCGGAGCGGTACCGACGTTCGCGTAGCCGTCCTTCATCGACTCCTTCAGGCTGCCGATCCACCAACTCGCCTGGATGGCCATGGCCACCCCGTTGCTGGGGAAGGTCTTGGTCGGCGAGATCGAGGTCGTCGTCGCGCCGGACTTGGCGAGGTCGGCCTCCAGTTGCATCACCGACTTCGCCGTGTCGTCCAGCGCGGAGTCGCCGCCGGCCCCGAGGAACGTGCCGCCGGCGGAGTTGAGCAGGGAGAAGAACGGATGCGCGGTCTGGTTGTCGCCGCCCTGGATCAGGCTCAGGCCTTCGACCTGGTAGTTGCCGGACGAGTCCTTCTTGGTGGTCTTTTCCGCGATCTCTTTGAGCTGGGCCCAGTCAGACGGCGGCGTGTCGTAGCCGGCGTCGGCGAGCAGCTTCTTGTTGTAGAACAGTACGTATGTGTTGAACTCGGTCGGGTAGCCGAACACCTGCCCGGTTCCTGATGTGACAGCGGCTGCGGCGGCCGGGCTGTAGTTCTCCGCGATGTCCTTGGCGACGTCGGCGGGCGGCTGATCGAGCACGCCGTTCGCGGCGAGCTGGCCGCCCCACAATGCGTAGGAGCTGAGGATGTCCGCGCCCTGTCCGCCCGTCTGACGGACGTTGAGCGTGGTGAGCAGGTCGTCGAAGCTGACCGCCTGCTGTTTGACTTGGATGTCGGGGTGCGCCGCGTTCCATTCGTCGATGAGCTTGGAGATGCCGCTCTTCAGGGGCTCGTCGCCGTAGTGGCTCAAGAAGGTGAGGGTGACTTTGCCGTTGTCGCTTGCGGATCCGCCACCGCCGCCACATGCCGACAGGGCGAGTGCCACGGTGCTCGCGACGAGCGTTAATCTGGCTGTTCGGCTCCGGCCGAACAGGGCTGGTCTCATGATGTTCCTCTCGGTGCCGGTGAGGGTTGCGTGTCACGTCGCGAGCGGCGCATGCAGAACCGCGAACGTGCGGGTAATCGTGAAGCCGGTCTTCGCGTACAGACGGCCTGCCGGGGAGGTCTCCCCGGTCCACAGGAACCAGGCACTGTGTGCTCCCGATGCCCGCATCCGCTCCAGGGTGAGGTGGAGCAGGATCTCGCCGAGGCCGGTGCCGCGGCTCTCGGGCAGGACGCCGAAGGGTCCGAAGCGTTCGACAACGTTCTCGTAGGTGCCGTGCATCGCCCAGCCGAGCATCACGCCATCCGGGTTGCGTACCGTGATGATGCGTTCGAGCGGCTGCCCGCCGAGCACGGCCTCGCGAATTCCTCGCGCCCAGTCGGAGTTGAAACGGCTTCCGGCGATGCCGACCAGGTCGACCAGGTCGTCGCCGCTGGGTGATCCGAAGGTCCAGCCGTCCGCGTGCAGCGCCGCGACGCGCTGGCGGATGCGCTCGGGGACCTCGTACTCGTTGAGGCTGAGGTCCATCGCGACGCACTCGTACTGGGTGGTGAAGCCGAGCGAGGCGAGCACCCGCGCGGCGTCGGGGTACCGGGCTGTGTCCAGTCCGGGGAGGAAGTAGTTGGGCGTGTACGACGAGAAGTACCCGGTCTTCGCGCCCTTGCCCGCCAACCATTCCATGACGGCGCGGACAAGTCGGGAGCCGAGGCCCTGGCGACGCGCCCGCGGGATGACGAAGAAGAAGGGAATCCAGCCGGAGTCCGGCTCCAGGTCGGCTCCGTCGGCGGGAATGAGGCGGCGCACGCCGTAGGCGGCGCCGACAACGTCACCATCCTGCTCGGCTACGAGCAGGCCGGCGGCGTCGAAGTTGCGGTCGAGGAGGAACAGGTCGCGGAAGCGGTTGTAGGTGATGCCGTCTCCTGGCGCCGCCGCCGTCCAGGCCAGAGCGATCGCCGGCCCGTCTCCAGGACGGAACGCTCTGATCGTCGCGGTGCAGGTGGGTTGCGTCATCGGTCTTCCTCGAGCACGGTCGGTTCGGCGAATCGGGGCATTCTGCCCGTTGGACCAAGATTGTCTTCGCGCCAAGAGGGGATGTCAATAATTTTCAGCAGACCGGCTTTGCCTGGCGCTGATTTACATGGAACCGCGGGGATAGAGCAGCACGTCGTCGCCGTAGACCGCCTCGACGGCTTCCGCGCCGGGGTTGAGCGCCAGGACGGACCGGCCCGCCTGTACGGCCTCGCGCAACCGTGCCGATCCCCAGAGCCGGTCGACGGCGTAGCCGCGTTCCGGTGGATCCACCCGTTCGTCGGGTGGCAGAAAGCCGAATTGGCCGGGGTACAGGTCGGCGACGGCGTCGAGCACGGTGAGCGCCGTCGCGACAGGGTCGTACGCTGACCGGTCGGAGATGTGCAATTGAACGCCGCGGATGGTCTCGCCGGCGTACTTGTGGAAGGTCGGGGTGAACCAGACATCTCTGAACACAACGCCTGCCGTCTCGGTCTCGCGCAGGCGCGCCGGTAGCCGTCCGTCGACGTAAGGCGCCCCGATCGTCTCGAACGGCCGGGTCGTACCGCGCCCCTCGCTGAGGTTCGTTCCCTCGAAGAGCCCTGTGCCGCAGTAGGCGAAGGCCGTGTCGAGGGTCGGTATGTTCGGCGACGGCGCAACCCAGGGAAGGTGGGTGCGATCGAAGTCGGCGGCCACGTCCCAGCCGGACATCGGCACGACATCCAGGTCGACGCGAAGGCCCTGGGCGGGCAGATCCCTGGTGTTGAACAAGCGCGCGAGCTCACCCGCGGTCAGACCGTGGCGCAGGGGGATGTCGGCGCGGCCGACGAAACTGCCGTACCCCGCGACGTCGAGGCCCGGGCCGGACAAAACTGCCCCGCCGAGGGGATTCGGACGGTCGAGCACGACGAAGCGCACCCCTGTTCGCGCCGCGGCCTGCATGCAGTCGTACATCGACCAGATGTAGGTGTAGAAGCGAACTCCGAGGTCCTGCATGTCGAACACGATCGTGTCGACACCCGAGGCGGCCAGGAGTTCGGCCAGCTCGCGGCCGTTCCGCAAGTAGGTGTCGAAGATCGGCAGCCCGGTAGGTGGGTCGTACGTGCTGGTCTCGGTCTGCCCAGCCTGCACGGAACCGTTGAGTCCGTGCTCCGGGCCGAACAGGGCCGTGACCGGAGCGCCGGCGGCCACCAGCGCGTCAACCGTCCGGCCGAGATCCGGCGTCGTTCCAGTGAAGTTGGTGAGCAGGCCGATGCTGGTGCCCCTGATAACCCGCGGGCCGCCGAGGACGACCTCGACACCGGTACGGGTGCGCTGCGCTGTCATGGCCTTTACTCCGTTTCGGCCGGATCATTGCGGGTCGTCTCGCAACTCTCGGACGATCTCGTACGTGCTCTTCAGCGCCTGAACGGTGTGTTCATAGCGACTGCGCGCGACACCGACGAACAGGTAGTCCACGATGGTCAACTGCGCGATCCGGCTTGCCATCGCGCCCGAACGGAAGGTGGTCTCCCGGACCGCTGTGCGCAGCACGGCGTCGGCGTGCCCGGTCAGCGGCGAGTCAGGCACGTTCGTCACGGCGACGGTGTACGCGCCGCTGTCCTTCGCGGCGCGCAGAAACGCGTTCGTCTCCTTGGTCCTGCCGCTGTGGGAAAAGCCGATCGCGACGTCGGCGGCGCCCAGCAGAGCCGAGGAGACCAGAGCGGCGTGCGCGTCGTGGAAGGCGAGCGCCACATGGCCGATCCGCAGGAGCTTCTGGGCGAGATCCTGAGCGCCGACGTTGCTGGCCCCGACTCCGAACAGCACGACGCGCTTGGCGCGATCCAGCTTGCGCACGACGCTCCGCAGCACGTCGAAGTCGATGTTGTCGACAGTCTCGCGGATGCCGAGGATCTCGCTGTTCGCGATCTTGGCGGCCATCTCGGCGAGTGTGTCGGACGGGCTGATGTCGGCGCCATAACTGCCTGGCTCGCCGCCACCGAACTCGGCGGACTCCTTCGCCAGCTCGGCGGCCATCTGCAACTTCAGCTGGGGAAAGCCAGTGAAACCGAGGGTTCGGCAGAATCGGACGATCGACGCCTCGGAGGTGTCACAGGCCCGGGCGACCTCACTGATGGTGCTGTCAACCATGAGTTGCGGCCGATCGAGGATCGCGTCGGCGATGCGCCGCATGGTGGGCGGAAAGGACTCGGCGCGCGCCTGGATGTCGCTCTGAATGCTCACAGGTAAGTCCCCAATGACACCGCTAGCCACATCCTGTCTGTCCGCTCGGTCACCTCACGCGGCTGTCAGGCTATGGACATGATCGCCGCTCGTCAATGACTTTCGCAAGTAATGGGCTTGTTGTAAATTCATTTCATCGCCTCCTACCGTCGGACCTGCTCAGCGAACTCGGCGTCCGCGACCTGAACACCGCGTGGACCCCGGAACCTTACGGAGACGGAAATGCTCGCCGTCCGCTCCGACCTCCCCCACGAAAGGTACGTAATCCGTGTCTGACCTCGGCAATGAAACGCGAGGCACTCTCGACCACGTCCGCGCCGAACTGTCGGCGCTCACCACCGAGGCCGTCGCCGAAGAGCTCCGCAATCTCGACACTCTGCCCACGGACAGACTCGTCACCCTGATGAACGAACAGGACCAGGGCATCTCGTTAGCCGTGGCGGCGGTGCTTCCCCAGATCAGCCGCGCGATCGACGACATCGCGGACCGGATGCGAGCGGGCGGGCGGCTCATCTACATCGGTGCCGGCACGGCCGGCAGGCTCGGCATCCTCGATGCCAGCGAATGCCCCCCCACGTTCAACACCGACCCCTCCGTCGTCACCGGAATCATCGCCGGCGGAGACGCGGCGATCCGGACCGCCGTCGAAGACGCCGAGGATGACGCGCAAGGCGGAGCCGACGCGCTCGAAGGCATCGGACTCAACCCATCGGATGTCGTCGTCGGCATCTCCGCATCCGGCCGAACCCGTTACGTGGTCGGCGCACTCGAGTTCGCACGTCGGCGGCACGCGCTGAGCGTCGCGGTCGCATGCAACCCCGACTCCCTCATCGGGCAAGCCGCCCATCACGCGATCGAGGTCGTCGTCGGGCCAGAGATCATCGCAGGGTCGACACGCCTGAAGGCCGGCACCGCGCAGAAGCTGGTGCTGAACATGATCTCGACGGTAACCATGATCCGGCTCGGAAAGACCTACGGCAACATCATGGTCGGCCTTCAACCGACCAATGAGAAGCTGCGTGCCCGAGCCGAGCAGGCAGTCATGCTCGTCACCGGCCGCTCAGCGGCTGAAGCCCGGCGAGCCCTCGCCCGATCCGAAGGTTCGGTCAAGACCGCGGTCCTGATGCTGTCGCGCAATCTGACCCGGGAGCAGGCCGCCGCCGTACTCGCCAAGGCGTCAAGCCTGCGAGCCGCCCTCGGTGACCCAGAACCGGCATGAAGCACCCGGCGGTGTCCACCACGATGTGCCCACGCGGCTGCCGACACCACCGATCCCGACCGGAACCGGCCCAGCGATATTGGAGTCCACAGTGGACCTCACGGTCATCGGCATGATCAGCGGCACCTCCTACGACGCGGTCGACGCGGCCGTCGCCGACCTCTCGCTGGCCGGGGACGAGATCGTCTGCCGGCCGCGCGGCCTGCACAGCGAGCCGCTGCCGGATGAGCTGCGCGCCCGGATCGCCACCGCGCTGCCACCGCACGCGACCACGTTCGAGGAGGTGTGCCGGCTGCACACCGAGCTGGGCCGGCTATTCGGCTCGGTCGCCGCCGCCGCCAACGAGCGGCTCGCGGGAGGTGCCGCCGACCTCGTGGTGTCACACGGACAGACGGTCTTCCACTGGGTCGAAGGGGGACAGGCTCTGGGTACGCTGCAGCTGGGCGCCGCCGCGTGGATCGCCGAAGCGACCGGCGTCGCCACCGTCACCGACCTGCGTACCCGGGACCTCACCCGGGGCGGCCACGCGGCACCTCTGGCGTCCACTCTGGACGCGATGCTCGTGCTCTCCGAAGGCGTGCGGCGCGGCTCGCTGAACCTCGGCGGCATCGCCAACATCACGGTCCAGGACGGCGCCGGCGACGTGCTCGCGTACGACATCGGACCGGCGAGCGCGCTGATGGACGGCGCGGTGGCCGACGCCACCGGCGGCGCGCGGCGAATGGACACCGACGGTGCGCTCGCCGCCGCCGGGACCGTCCACCGCGGGCTGCTGGACCGGTTGCTGGCGGAGCCCTACTACCGGCTGCCCCCACCCAAGTCGACCGGCAAGGAGCTGTTCCACGCCGGCTACGTCCGTAACGCCGTCGGCGACCTGGCCATCGGCACCGAGGACCTGCTCGCCACGCTGACCGAGCTGACCGCGCGCCTGGTCGCCGACGCCGGCCGCGCGCAGGACCTGGCCGAACTGGTCGTCGCCGGCGGCGGCGTGCGCAACCCCACGCTCATGGCGCGCATCGCGGCGCTGTCGGCGCCTACCCGGCTGCGTGGCATCGACGACTTCGGGCTGCCGCCCCAGGGTAAGGAGGCCTACCTGATGGCGCTGCTCGGGTACCTGTCGGTGCACGGCCTGCCGGGCACGATACCGTCGGCGACCGGCGCGCGGACCGGCTCGATCCTCGGCTCCTTCACGCCCGGCGCCCGCCCGCTGCGACTGCCGGAACCGGCGACCGTGACGCCCCGCCGGATGCGCATCCGATGACGACATCCGCGACGGCGGCCCTGCGCCCGGCCACAGCGGCGGACGCGGACGCGCTGGCCGAGGTGTTCCTGGCGGCATGGCGCGGCGGATACCGGGGAGTGGTACCCGACGACGTCATCGACGGACTGGACGCCGCGCACTGGACCGCCGCCCTCTCCCGGCGGCTGGGCACCACGGGACAGCACACCGTCGCCGCTGTGGACGATCGCGACCGGCCGATCGGCTTCGCCAGCTACGGCGCCGACGACGAGCACCCCGGCGGCGGCTGCCTCGTCTCGCTCTACGTCCACCCGTCCGCGGGGCGGGCCGGGGTCGGGCGCCGCCTGCTGCGCCACGCCCTCGACCAGATGTCCGATGTGGACGTCCGGCTCTGGGTGTTCGAGGGCAACGCCGCCGCCCGCCGGCTCTACGAGCGGGAGGGTTTCCGCCCGGACGGCGGCCGGTTGACCGATGCCCGGTTGCGTACCCCCCAGATCCGGTACCTCCGACCGGCGCGCTCGACGTGATCCACCGCGCCATAGACGGCAACGCCGGCGTCGACCTGGCTGGCAAAGAAGTATCGGAAACGGAAAGCGAACGAGGAACCCATGAAGATTGCGGTGATCGGTGGTGGCAGCACTTACACCCCCGAACTGATCGAAGGATTCGCCCGCCGTTCGCGCGTGCTGGCGGTGGAGGAACTGGTATTACAGGACGTCGCCGCCGACCGGCTCGAGATCGTCGGCGGTCTGGCCCGCCGTATCCTTGCCAGGCAAGGCTTCGCCGGCCGGCTCGTGACCACCACGTCACCGGACGCTGCGGTGGACGGGGCCGCGGCCGTGCTGATCCAGCTCCGCATCGGCGGCCAGCGGGCCAGGCTGGTTGACGAGACCCTGCCCGGCAGGTTCGGACTGCTGGGGCAGGAGACCACTGGCCCAGGCGGCTTCGCCAAAGGGCTGCGCACGATACCGGTCGTGCTGGCGATCGCGGACCTGGTGGCGCGGCGGGCGCGGCATGATGCCTGGATCGTCGACTTCACCAACCCGGTCGGCATGGTCACCCGGGCACTGCTTGACGAGGGGCACCGCGCGCTGGGGCTGTGCAACGTGGCGATCGGGCTCCAGCGCCGGCTGGCCGCCCGGCTCGGGGTGGATCCGGACCGGGTGCGGCTCGACCATGCCGGGCTCAATCACCTCTCCTGGATCCGCCGGGTACTCGTCGACGGCATTGACCGGCTGCCCGAGATGCTGGCGTCCGATGACATCGGCGACCTGGTCGACGCACCCGCCGAGCTGATGCGCACGCTCGGTGCGATCCCCTCCTACTACCTGCACTACTTCTACCGCACCGACCGCGCGACCGAGGCGCGAGCCGGCGGACCGCACCGCGCCGACGAGGTTCTGGACATCGAGCAGACCCTGCTGAAGATGTACGCCGACCCGGCGCTGGACCACAAGCCGGCTCTGCTGGACAAGCGCGGTGGCGCCTACTACAGCGAGGCCGCCGCGGCCCTGGCGACCTCGCTGCTGACCGGGGACGGCGCCCACCATTACGTCAACGTGCGCAACAACGGGACGATCGACGGGCTGTCCGATGAGACCGTAGTCGAGGTACCGGCCACAGTGGACACCGCTGGGGCACATCCGGTACCGGTCGCGGCGCTGGCCCCGGAGATGCTCGGCCTGGTCCAGGCGGTCACCGCGTACGAGATCCTGACCATCGAGGCGGCCCGGACCGGCGACCGCCGGGTGGCGCTGCGCGCGCTGCTGGCACATCCCCTGGTCCGACAGTGGGACATCGCGGTACCGCTGCTCGACGCGGTGCTGGACGCCAACCGTCAGCACCTGCCACGGTTCTTCGCGCGGCATCCCGGCACCCAGCCCGCCGATGCCTGAGTACGTCATCGGCGTCGACGGTGGCAATTCCAAGACCGACGTCGTCATTCTCACGACCTCCGGCCGGTTGCTGGCCCGCCATCGAGGGCCCGGTATCAGCTCGCCGCTGATCGACCTCGCGGCGTGGCGGCAGCGACTGGCCACCGTGGTGAACGAGGCCCGGCAACTCGCCGGCGTACCCGCGGATACGCGAGCCAGGTGCGCCGCCTACTTCCTGGCCAACGTGGACCTGCCGATCGAACGGAGGATCGCGCGGCGCGAGCTGGAACGCGCCGGCCAGGCCGAGGTGACCGTGGTACAGAACGACACGGTAGCGGTGCTGCGCGCGGGAGCCGGCCGGCCGTGGGGGATCGCCGTTACGGCGGGCGCCGGAATCAACGCCATAGGCGTGCACCCCTCTGCCCGGGTCGCCCGTTTCCTCTCGCTGGGCGACTACGCCGGCGACTCGGGCGGCGGGCAGAACACCGGCATGCTGGGCTTGCGCGCCGCGGTCCGCCACCGAGACGGCCGCGGGCCGGCAACCGTCCTCTCCACGACCGTGCCGGCCCACTACGGCCTGCGCCGCCCGGAGGACGTGGCCGTCGCGGTGCACCGCGGCATCATCCGGTACGACGAACTCCACGTGCTGGCCCCCCTGGTGTTCGCTGCCGCCAGAGCGGGCGATGCGGTGGCGACCCGCATCATCGCCGGCTTCGCCGACGAGGTCGTGACGATGGTGAACGCTCTGGTCCGGCGGCTGCGTCTGACCCGCAGCGACGTCGAGGTCGTCCTCGGCGGAGGTACGCTGCAGAGCGCCGACGGCCTGCCGCTGGACCGGGTGACCGACGGCATCTTGGCACGGGCGCCCGCAGCCCAGGTCACTGTGCTGCGCGTGCCCCCGGTTTTCGGTGCGGCCGTCGAAGCCTTCGACCGGATCGGCGTAGACGCCTCGACTCTGGCGGAGGTGAAGGACACTTTCACCGGTTCGGCGAGCGACTGACGGCAGCAGCAACTCAGCGCGATCGGGACTCGATCAGATCGTGGAGCTGCTGGGTCAGGGGATCGTGCGGGCGAGCGGCGAAGGTGATGCGCAGCCAGCCGTCGGCGTCGGTTTGGAGGAGATCGTCGCGGATGGATGGGTCGGCACCGCGTTCCAGGAGCAGGCGGATCACGTGGAGACGACCGCCCGGGATCGCCCAGTGCAGGCCGGTCCGCCCGAGGTAGGGCGCGACGTCGGGATGGACGCCGCGGTCGAGGAACCAGCGCACGACCTCGATCCGGCCGTGCTGGCAGGCATGGACGAACGCCTCTCCCACGATCTCCTCCGGGTCATCGGTCGGCGGCAGCCGGGACGGAAAGCCTGCGCCGGTGTCGGCGAGGTCGGGGCGCGCCGACGCGGCGTCCGGCCGGAGGCTGCCGTCCGCGTCGAAACAGGCCCGCACCAGATCCAGCCGGCCGCAGGCGGCATACGTCCAGAGCGCCCGCGGGACGATTCCGTGCTCGGCGAGCAGGTCGACGACCTCCGTGTTGTCGTGGTAGATGGCGTTCTCCAGCGGGGTGGTGCCCCATTTCCGGACGCCAGGGTCGGCGCCGGCGTCGAGCAGCAGGCGCACGTACTCGACCCGGTTGAAGCGGGCAGCCCAGGTGAGCGGGAGATCCAGGTTGGTGGCCTTGCCGAGCAGGACATCGACTGCGGCGCGTGGCACGCCGAGCTCCTTCTCGAGCCGGACACCGGGGATCGTCTCGGGGCCCGCGAGCATGTGCAGCAGGGTGTCGGCCTGCTCGGCGGTCAGACCGGCCAGCCGATCGGTGTCGCCGGCCAGCAGGGCTTCGGCCTCGCGGTGCAGCCGCCGCCGCTTCTCCCGGCGTTCGCCGAGATCGCGCCGGGATTTCTCGGTGTACGACACGAGCTCCTGCCAGGTCGGGAAGCCGAGCTCCCGCGCGATGATCAGTCCCGCGTCGCGAAGCTCGGCGGTCGCGGCGGAGGTCGCGGTGGCGTGCCGGGGCACGTAGGCCCGCAACCGTCGCAGCGCGCCGGGATCGTCGCGGCGCAACTCGACGAGGAGGGCGTCGGCCATCGAGGCGTAGATGCCCGGTCTGATTCCCATGAGGCGGGAGACCGGCCGTTCTTCGATGGTGCCGCGGCTTTCGACGTGGGCGCGAAACTCGGCCCAGGTCCGGAATCCGTGTTCCTGAGCGAGCACGAACTGGGCGTCGCTGAGCAGGAACCGCTCGGCGGCTCGATCGCTCAGCACGTCGGCAACCCGGGCTTCGGCTGTCGCATCGCCCGCCGCGTACGCGTGATGCAGGTGCTTGGCCTGCTTGCGGTAGTACTCCAGGTTCGGATGGGCCGGCAGCTCGAAATGACGATCGGACATCGCAACCTCCTTCGTCGCCGAGGTCCGCTTGCCCGGCCGGAAAGAGGTTGGTCTTGTCCAGTGCGTTGACGTGCTGCTCGAGGTGGGAAAATCCCTGCCCGCGGACTGGCAGCGCCCTCGCACGCTCCTTTCAGAGTAGTGATCGGCTCTGCGTGAAGGCAACCGCTAGGAAGCTTCCAGGGCACCCCGGCCCGCGTTGGTAAGGATCAGCCGCCGGCCGTTCTCCCGGTCCACGTCGGCGTCGTCGTGCTCGATCCACCCGGCCTTGAAGAGGACGGCCAAGGTTGCGGCGGAGATGCCCGACCGCCGCGGCGAGAGAGGGTTGTGGCGTACGACCTCATCGCGGATCCGGAGCAGAACCGCGCGCTGGGCGGCCGTGGGACGGCGCGGTTTAGGGCTGGTCATCGGGGAGTCACCTCTGGCGGGGGCGGGTGTCCTGATTGTGCCAGTTCGTCATCAATTAGGGTTGGGTGTCCTGGAAGATCGTGCTCGGCGGATGGATCGGCGGGAAGGGCGACGGCGCGCTGCCTGCGGATCGGCCTGAAATATCCGACAATTCTCGACCGTGCGTTCGGATGTCGCTAAGCTGATCGCGGCCTCGGGCGGAGGGGAAGCCGACCCGGGGCCCCCTCCCGCGTGGTGATCCGGCCTGATCGCCCGGCCGATTTGCTGATCAGCTACCTGGCGGGGTCGGCCAGTACCTAATCCAGGTCCTCGGTGATGGTGACGGCTACGGTGCGACCATCGGGGTCGGTCAGGGTGTGCTGGCCGGGTGGGAGCGCGGGGCCGATGGTCGTGGGGATGGTGAGCCCGAGACGCAGACGGCCGGTCGGCTGGCCCGTGCCCGTGGGGTACAGCTCAAGGACAATCGGTCCGAGCGTGGTGGCATAGTGCTCGGGGCCGCGGCCGTGCTGCTCCCTGTCGAAGTCCAGGCCGAGGCCGGTATAGAAGGCGTGGCAGGCGTCGAGCTGGTTGGTGTAGATGACGATCAGATTGGTGTGGATCATGTCGGGGGCCTTCTATACGGGCGACTCGACCTCGACTGCCTCGGCCTCCGCCCGCAGCCGCAGCGCCTGCTCCGCGATCGAAACCGGCACCACCGCGGCGATTCGCCGACCGGCCTCATCGCGGATGAACCTGATGTCCCCTCGGAGCAGTGCTCCGTGCGCGAGGTCGTTGAGCTTGTCGGCCGCCTGAGAGATGTCGAGGTCGTCCATTTAGGCACGGTCGCTCTCACAGACTGCTGATGTCAAGGTCAGGGGTCCCCGTTCCCCGCCCGGTCGACCAGCTTGGAGCGCATCCGATCCACAAGCGCGGCTCAGTCCCACACCCATACAGTCCGGGTCGCTGCCATCCTGCCCCCGTAAATCCCCGTTGGGGAGAGATTATGGCCGGTCGCCAGGGGAGACCTGGTCAGGGCTTGCACCAGACCCGGACCGCATCGACGATCTTCTGGGCTTGGGTGGCGTCCACGTCGGTGAAGTGCTTCTGGGCATTCGCGACCGTATCGGCGTCCGAGACGCCCTTCTTGATGTCCTGGCAGGTCTTGTTCGCCGCCGACATCGCCAGCCCCTCGTCCAGCAGCCATGGGGCGGCGACAGCCAAAGAGAATAGAAACTCCTTGCGCTGCTGGTCCGTCGGCGTCGAGCCGTTGCCTTCGGCAGTGGGGACGGCCGTCGGCAGGTCGCTGGGCAGGGTCGGAAGGGCCTGGGCCGCCGTGGCCGGGCCGTCCTCGCCGCAGGCCCCGGCCAGCAGGGCGGTCAGCACTGCCAGGCCCGCCACCAGCACCGTCGCCCGTCGGCCGGTCGAGATCCGCGACCATCCCGGCTGCTTCTGCTGCGGAGAATGCATTGAGGAACAATATGCCGAAAGATCAACCCCTTTCTGGTGAATTGGTGATGTTGCTCGACAATGGTGCGGTCACCAGCTGAGACTTGCGGCGGATGGCCGAGGGCTGCAGGCTATGCCTGCCGCGCCCCATAGGACGAACGCTTTCATCGCCGTACCTCCGGGAGATCCGGCCCCAGGCGGAAGCCGGGCTTCCGCCTGGGAAAGAGGCGTCGCCTCGAGTCATCTAGCCCGGCTTCCCCCAAGGAACATCGCGCCCAGCCCGAGGAGCAGGGCGACCGTGCCGGTCACCACGTTGTTCCAGATGGTCGCCGTGTTGGCGACGTCGGCGCTGATGACCCAGGGAGCGATGATCGTCCAGATGCCGATCAGCGGCGCGACCCAGGTGAGGCCGTGGGTCCGGCCGTAGGCCGAGGCGAACCCGAGGGCCAGCAGCGCTAGGGCGATCCCGACGATCAGGTTGTTCCCGGTCAGGGTCGGGAACCTGTTGAATCCGACCACGAAGGGCGAGATCGCGAGGTAGAGCCCGGTCAGGAAGGTGAGGCCGGCGACCGCCTTGGCGGTCGGCGTCTCCGCGGCGAGCTCGTACTTCGCCCGCAGTTCCTGGATGTCGGGGTGCATCTTCATGGCCTGACCAGCCATGTCTTTCACCACCTTCTCGAACGCAGTGCGTACGTGTGGCTCGTTGAGCAACGCGGCTCACATGCCGCCTTACTCATATATCATGTTGTGATAATATCACATAAGGAGATATGTCCCCATGATGCCACCACCCACCGCTCTCGACGACCGGCAGTATGCGAGCTTGCTCGCGGTCCGGGTGGGGGTGCGCCGCTTCCTTCGGTGGAGTGAGGAGCGGGCGGCCGAGGTGGGGCTGACGGCCACCCAGCACCAGCTGCTGCTGGCGATCCGCGGTCACGACGACTCGCGCGGGCCCACCATCGGAGAACTCGCCGACTACCTGTGCACCCGGCATCACAGCACCGTGCAGCTGATCGATCGGGTCGAGCAGCTCGGTCTCGTCGCCCGCAACCGCGGGGAGGGCAAGGATCGCCGCGTCGTACGCCTGAAGCTCACCAGCGCCGGCAAGGGCAAGCTGGCCCTGCTCAGCGCCACCCATCTGGAAGAACTCCGGCGGCTGGCTCCTCTGATCAACGCGTTGGCCGTGCCGGAGGCGCCGTGACTCAGCCGCGCCGGGCGTACACCTTCTTGACCTTGGCGACGGCCTTCTTGGCGGTCTTCACCGTCGTCGGCCACGTCGACTTGGTGTCGGTCAGGCCCTGGTAGACGACGACCGAGCTCTTGTACGCCACGACCACGAACTCCGACACATAGGTGTTCATATCGGCCCCTGGGAACCGAGCGCTGTCGAAGGTCACCTCGAAGGCGTAGGTGGCGTCGCCGAGGTTGGCGACCTTCTTCTTCTTGAACTCGCTCTGCCGCCGGAAACCCACCTGCCCGTCACAGGCGGTGGCGACCTTCAACGCGGCGGTCTTGAGCTGCCTGATCGTCGCCGGACCACCCGTGAACACCTGATGTAACCCGTTGACCTTGCCGATGATCCAGGCCGAGGGCCGCTGCCCGCCGAACACACTGTCGTACGCCTTCAGCGCATCCATGCAGCGCGCCTCGTCCACCCTGAACGCGGACAGGAACGCTCCATCCAGGTCCATCGACAAGATGGCCACACCCTTGCCGAGATCCTTGTCGGCCAGCAGGGCCCTCTTCATCTCCGCCTGCGTCAGCGGGGCCACCGGCGCCCCCACCGCCAGCGCACCCGTGAGCACCAGTTCCATGATCATGGTTCTCTCCCGCCTCCGCGTGATCGGAAGACGAACGCTAGCGCCGTACGACCAACGTGATCAACGAAGTGCGCAGAATCTTCACAGGCACCACACACCAGCAGCGCTCGCGCTGTTCCACGTCATGTCACGTCGTGTCACGCCCTTGGTGACGAGCGTCCGAATGCACCACGGCCGCGCCCCGCTCGTCCCGGCCGCTGACGACGGCGGCCTGGCCCTCGCGTGCTCCACCCTGACGTCATTGGCGATCCCGTACCGCCTGCTGGGCCGGCTCGGTGGGATCGGCCGTCGCCGCCCCCTGGGGGATGAGGAGGGCGGCCGAGACGGCGAGGGCGATGGGTAAGCGCAAGGGGACCTCCACGTAGTAGTCCGGTCCTATTCGTAGTGATCACATGTGACATAACACAAGATGTGTGATCAGAGCGACACATAATCCATGTCATTACGTCACTGATATACCTTTGCGACCCTGGTGTCCCAGAATGGGGGGATGTCCGGTCCTGCCGGGGCGCGCAGGCCGGAGCTCCCGCCCTCCGGCCGCCTCGTTGACCCCGGCGGCCGCCTGGTCGCTGCCGCGGAACCGCCTGGTCATGCCCTGTCGAAAACCTTTTCAGGATGCTGTGAAGTGGCCGACGCTCGGCCTACCGGCCAGTCCACCATTGACAGCGTCACAGGCTTCTTCTATGTTTCGAAAACCTTTTAGGTGATTTCGGGCATGCGTCGGGGGGATATCGGAAGGAGAGGGTCATGAAGCCACGTGCGCTGGTCCACACGGTCCTGGTCACGATGGTGCCGCTGCTACGCCTACCCGCCGCAGGACCGGGTGCCGCCCGCCTGCCTGGCCGCCACGGATTCCCCCGGCGGCTCCGGGGTGCGGAATCACCGCGGGTCTGACCGCCCGTCGTCGACTAACCCCGTATCCACATCGACGAACCCCGTGTCCACGCAAGCCGGCCACCCGCCTGTCACCCGCGGGTCATCCGCCTGGCTCCCGATCAGCTGAGTCACCCACGACAGCGACGCCCGCGCCGCGGCGCCGCCAACCAATCACGAGCCGTTTCCGACCCTCGGCACGCCCCCGTGCGTGTGCCGGCATAAGCCCGACATTCACCCCCACCGGTACCAGGAGGAGCAAATGATCACCAGACGCTTAAGGAGGGCTCCCACGTGGGCGGCTCTCGCCGCGCTCGTGGCGGGAGGGGTGATCGGCCTGCCACCCGCCGCTCACGCCGACGGCCCGATTCTGCCCGGCAACGAGGGCGACGTGGGGGTCTACACCAACGGGCAGAGCCACGTCATGGACATCGGCGACCCGGTCTACGCCAACGTCGGCGACGTCGCCAACCAGCTCAAGCCGGGCGTGCCGTACACCGCGGCGAACCTGCACCAGTCGATCTTCGAGAAGGACCTGGCCGCCGGCGGCACGGACTACTATCTCGACCGCGTGCTGGGCGTTCGCGGAGCGCTCGGGTCGACCGTGCTGATGACTCGGGGCCGCTCCCTCTACATGCGCGGCGCGAGTAACAACAACTTCACCGTCATGGGTTTCGCCGGCAGCACCTTCGTCGGCGGTCCCAACAACCTCGGCAACCTGTACACCGTCACCGTGCCCGGGCAGACCGTGACCGAGGTGAACGCGAACCGGTTCAACGCGCCGAGCCACGCCAAGAGCCAGTACACGATCGGCACCACCGGCGTCACCGCCGATCTGACGAAGTTCATCACCTACGACAACGTCGCGGTCACCGCCATCACCTTCACCAACCCCGGTGGGTCGGCGGCGACCTTCACGGTCCGGGCCGCCTCGCCGCTGGCCACCCAGGCGGGAGCCACCGCGGCCGAGCTCACCGGCACCCGCGTCATCACCAGCGGTTCCAACAACGGGCTCGTCGACACCCCGTGGAACACGGTCAGGACCGACCTCACCGGTGCCGGCTTCACCCGCACCGGCGCCAACCTGGACCGCGAGGTCACTGTGCCCGCCGGTGGCTCGGTCTCGCTCTCCGTGGTCGGCGCGGTCTCCTCGGCCACGCTGCCGAAGACGGTGGAGAGCTACCACGAGTACGCCGAGCTGGCGCCGGCCGTGGCGGTGCGCACCGGCATCACCGCGTTCAACCGCCAGTGGGCGCAGGACGTGCCCTACATCAACGTCCCCGACCCCGCGCTCGAGAAGGCCATCGTCTACCGCTGGTGGGGGGAGCGTTACAACACCCTCGACGCCAACGCGACCGGTCACGTCTACCAGTACCCCACGACGATCGAGGGAGTGAACCTCTACCAGAACGCCGTGGCGCTGACCCAGCCGATGCACCTGCAGGACACCAAGTGGCTGCGCACGCCGTATCTGCCGTACGGCCAGATCCTCAACATCGGCGAACTGTCCGGCTCCTCGGCCTTCCTCGACAGCCCCGGTCACACGAGCTGGAACAACCACTACTCGCAGTACATCGGCACGGCCGGCCTTGAGGCCTACAACGTGCACGGCGGCGGCAAGGAGGTCGCCGAGAAGTTCGCCCACTTCTTCGAGGGCGACGGCGTCGGCCAGCTCCAGCACTACGACGGCAACAACGACAAGCTCATCGCCTACGACACCAACTACATGCCGGGCAACGACGCGGACGCCATCTCCTTCGGCTTCCCGAAGACCGGCGCCGGCGCGCCCGGCGCGCGGACGATCGAGCGTCCCGAGTCGGCGTACGTGTGGGGCGCCTTCGACGCCGCCCGGCAGCTGTACCAGATCTCCGGCGCCGGCCAGGCCAAGGTCGACCAGATGGCGGCCAGCGCCAACGGCATCCGCGACGCGATCCTGAACCGGCTGTGGAGCCCCGACACGCGGATGTTCCTGGCCGCCACGTCGCACGGCGCCACCAGCGGGGCCAGCTCCAACGGCAAGGCCAACCCGCTGCCCCCGGCGGCCCGCGGCCTGATCCCGGCCAAGGAGTCGAACCTCTACGACGTCTACGCCGAGAACCTCATCCCGTACGACCAGTGGCAGCAGTACGTCGACGGCTACCGCTTCCTGACCTACGGCGACAACTTCCCGATCTTCCCGTTCTACACCGCCAACCAGTACGACCGGACGGCCTACGGGGTCGGCGGCTCCAACAACTTCTCCAACATCAACTTCACCGTGCAGTACCGCGCCGTACGGTCGGCGCTGCGCCACTACGACCCGGAGCAGAAGTACATCACCCCGGCCTACGCCAAGCGGCTGCTTGACTGGATGGCCTGGAGCATCTACCCGAACGCGGACATGCGGGTCCCGAACCAGTCGGAGTACTACTCCAACTGGAACGCGACGGCCAAGACCTACAACCGCAACAACCCGAACCACGTGATGCTCGGCAACATGAACTACATCTTCGTCGAGGACATGGCGGGCATCCAGCCGCGCTCCGACGACAAGATCGAACTGTGGCCGATCAAGTTCGGCTACGACCACTTCATGGTCAACAACCTGCGGTACCACGGGCAGGACGTCACCATCGTCTGGGACCCCGACGGCACCAAGTACGGTCTGGGCGCGGGCTACAGCCTGTTCCTGAACGGCGAGAAGAAGGCCAGCGCCGACAAGCTCGGCAAGCTCACCTACGACCCGAAGACCAACCAGGTCCAGGCCGAGGACGGCGTGACCGTCACCTTCACCGCGGCCGCCGGGAGCGACTTCCCGACCGCGGTGAACACCCCGATCGAGGACGACCGCGTCGTCAGCTACCTCAAGACGGCCGGAGTCGACCTCACCGAGGACGCGGCGAACCTGGCGAAGGGCGCCACCCTCGCCTCGTCCCACACCCAGCAGGGCACCCGGCCGGCGCCGTGGCGGCAGTTCCACACGCCCGGCTTCAGCACCACCTCGATGAACTACACGCCCGGCGCCATCAAGGAGACTGAGCAGCCCGTGACGCTGGCGGCGGTGACCGACGGCGTCACCGCCAACGAGCCCTACTGGGGCAACTACGGCACGACCGACAAGAACGGCTACGTCGAGCTCGATCTGGGGTCGGCCAAGTCCTTCGACAACGCGAAGGTGTTCTTCGTCAGCGACCGCCAGGCCGGCGGTTACCGCGAGCCCGCGCGCTGGTGGGTCCAGGTGCCCAACGGCAGCGGCGGCTGGAAGGAAGTGCCGGGCCAGTTCAAGAACCCGTCCGTCCCGTCGGCGAAGTTCAACGAGGCGCTCTTCGACACCGTGACGGCGGACAAGGTCCGCATCGTCTTCACCAACAACCCGACCTTCTACACCGCGATCTCCGAGATCCAGGTGTTCAACTCGGGGCGTGACGTGCCGGACGTCTCCAACCAGGCGCCCACCGTCACCGCCACGCGCGACGGCTCGGCGGACGGCAACCTGTCCACCAGGCTGGTCGGCACGGCGTCCGACGACGGCATCCCGTACGACGACGAGCTCACCTTCGGCTGGGAGACCGTCTCCGCGCCGCAGGGCGCGGGCGTCATCTTCGCCGACTCCAAGGCGCTGTCGACCCGGGTGACCGGCACCGTCGCCGGTGACTACGTGTTCCGGTTCTTCGCCGACGACGGCGAGAAGCGGTCGACGGCGACCGTGTCGGCGACCCTCGCCAAGAAGGACGTCGTCGCGGAGTTCGGCTCCACCGCGACGATCACCACCAGCGGCACCGCGTCGTGGGAGAACCACGCGCGGGTCAACGAGGCCACCACCCCGAGCAGCTCGAACCCGGGCGCCGGAACCGGCTGGGGCAACTGGGGCCAGCCGCGCAACGGCACCAGCCCCGCGACCGAGGCGTGGATCCAGTACGAGTGGACCTCACCGGTGCGGCTCTCCTCGACCGACATCTACTGGTACGACGACAACGGCGGCACCCGCCGCCCCACGGCCACGACCTACGCCATCGAGACCTCCACGGACGGGACCACCTGGACTCCGGTGACCCTGAACGGATCGACGTACGCCGACGGTCTGGCCACCAACACCTACAACCGCTTCAACTTCGAACCGGTGACGACCAGCCGGATGCGCATCCGCATCTGGGGCCTCATGACCGGCGGCGCCGGCACGGGCGTGCTGCGCTGGCGCGCCAACGGCGAGACCGTCGACACGGTGCGCTCGCCGGTGCTCATCCGCACCGGCGTGGGCATGGTGCCCACCCTGCCGGCCACCCTGGACGCGGTCTACGCCAGCGGCGCCCGCGGCACCGTCGGGTTCAAGTGGCAGCCGATCACGCCGGACCAGGTCGCGGAGCCCAACGTCGACCCGTTCGTGGTCTACGGCACCAACGACGCCTACGGCCTGATCGCCGAGGCCCGCGTCTACGTGCGGCCTGAGATGTCCCAGGGCGGCATCTCGATCCAGGGCGCCGAGTCGTTCCAGCAGCACGTCGAGGTGGGCGAGCTGCCATACCTGCCCAGCAAGGTGGAGGTCTCCTACAACGACGGATCCAGGGACAACCAGGCCATCGGGGTGAACTGGCGGTTCAACCCGGAGATCGTCAACACCGACGGCACCTACACCGTCATCGGCGACCTGATCCTGCCCGACTACGTCAGCGAGGCCGGCACCATCCGGACCACGCTGACGCTCACCGTGGGCGAGGGCGGCCCGATCTGGGAGACCGACGTGCAGGCGCGCACCCAGTGCACCGGCACGAACGTCTACGTCACCCTCAACGTCCGCAACGACGACGACGTGCCGCTCACCATCGAGCTGAGCACGCCGTATGGGTCGCGGACCGTGGCCAACGTCGCGCCCGGGAAGTTCGCCTACCAGGCGTTCAACACCCGCGCCAAGTCGATCCAGGCCGGCACCGCGACGGTGAAGGTCACTGGAACCGTCGACGGCACGCCGGTCACCGTACCGGTGGCAGTGCCGTACGGCGCGCTCAACTGCGGCTAGCACCCCCCTTGGTGGCGGCGCCCCCGCGGCGCCGCCACCAACCTCCGCTGAGAGTAAGGAACGCACCACCTTGAAGAACGCCGCGAGGCGCAGCGCCGTCTCATCACTGAAGCGCCGGTTACGCAGGACCGTCCCGGCGGCGGTCGCCCTTCTCCTGGCCGGCTCCCTGATCGGGGTTCCCGTTCCGGCCTACGCCGCCGACTCCGTCACCTTCACCAACACCCGCAACCCCATCCTCGGCGACGGCAGCTACTACTCGGCGGACCCGGCGCCGGTCGTCGTGCCCGCCGGCGCCCCCGGCAACGAGAGCGGCCGCGACGAGCTCTATATCTACACCGGCCACGACCAGGCCGGGCCGTCCACGAACGACTTCATCATGAACGAGTGGGGCGCCTTCCGCACCGCGGATGTCCAAGCGGGAGAGTGGACCCACTACCCCTCGCTGATGCGGCCGGAACAGGTCTTCGCCTGGGCGACGCCAGGACGCGCGTACGCCGGCCAGGTGATCCGCGGCGTGGACGGGCGCTACTACTGGTACGTCCCGATCAACGAGCGGGACAGTCCGGCATCTGACAAGTTCGCGATCGGCGTGGCCGTCTCGAACAGCCCGACCGGCCCGTGGACCGACCACGCGGGCGGGCCGATCATCTCCCAGCGGGTGCCCACGGCCAACACCATCCACAACATCGACCCGACGATCCTCGTCGACGGCACGGCGCCGAACCAGCGGGTGTACATCTACTGGGGCTCGTTCAGCAACCTGCGGATGCTGGAACTCCAGCAGGACATGAAGACCCCGGTCGGCACTCAGCGCACCGTCACCGGCCTGACCGGCTTCTTCGAGGCGGCCTGGATCTTCAAGCGCAGCAGCACGTACTACATGGCGTACGCCGGGAACAACGCCGGCCCGACCTCGGCGTGCACCCCGGCGAACTACCACGCCTGCATCGCCTACGCGACGGCCGCGTCGCCCGAGGGGCCATGGACCTACCGGGGCACCATGCTCCGGCCGGTCTCCTCGACCACGAGCCACCCGGGCATCCTGGAGTTCAACGGCAAGTGGTACATCGCGTACCACACCGCGGACGCCGTGGGTGGCGGCCACTTCCGCCGTTCGGTGGCGATCGACCCGGTCGAGTGGGACGACACGCAGACCCCGCCGCGGATGAAGCTCGTCACGCCGACGCCCGTCAAGGGACGTGATCTCACGCCCCGGCCGAACATCGCGCAGGAGGCGAAGGTCGCCGTCTCCAACGAGCCCGTGCCCACGCAGTACTGGGTGAAGGCGCTCAACGACGAGATCGTCCGGTCCAACCCGCTGCCGCCGGACATGTGGGGCACCTGGACCGGCAGCAACCCGCCGCAGCAGTGGGTGCAGTACACCTGGGACCAGCCGATGCGGATCTCCGGTTCCCAGATCGAGTTCTGGAACGACCAGCCGCAGGGCAGCGGCGTGGGCGTGGCCGCACCCGCCCGCTGGAAGATCCAGTACTGGAACCTCGGCACCGCGCAGTGGGCCGACGTGCCGAACCCGAGCGGCTACCCGACCAGCACGCAGGGCTTCCAGAACACCACGTTCAATCCGGTGACCACCACGCAGGTCCGCGCGGTGTTCGACGCGTCGACCAACGGCAGCACCTACTCGGCGGTGGCGGTCGAGGAGTGGAAGATCCTCGCCGCGCAGCCGGAGTCCGTCACGCCACCGGCACTGACGGTCGAAGTGGGCGAGCGGGAGTTGCCCGGCACCGTCGACGTGCCGTTCGGCGGCGAAACGCTGCGGGTGCCGGTCTTCTGGGACCCGGTGACGCCGGAACAGGTCGCCGAGCCTGGCACGTTCACGATCCAGGGCACCGTGCTCGGCTACGCCGCCGGCCGCGTCTCCGCGCAGGTCAAGGTCATCTCGCCCGGTGACACCGAGGGTGACCATACGGCGCCGACGCTGGCGCTCACGCCCAGCGGCAGCGCGGGCAGCGCCGGCTGGTTCCGCTCCGCGGTGCGGGTGCGCGTCACCGGTGCCGACGACCGCGGCGGCCGGCTGACCATCGAGTCGCGGGTGGACAGCGGCCAGCCGGTCGTCACCACGGACACCCGGCAGGCCGACGTCAACGTCACCGGCGACGGCCAGCACACCGTCACGGCCACCGCGACCGACCGCGCGGGCAACGTCTCGGCGCCCGCGAACCTCACCGTACGGATCGACGCCACGGCGCCGGTCAGCGTGGGCACCCTGAACACCGCCAACCGGACGGTCAAGGTGCTCGCGGCCGACGCCACCTCCGGGGTCGCCGGCATCGAGTACGCCATCGGCACCGGCCCATGGACCCCCTCCACCGGCGGCTTCATCACGGCACCCGACGCCAACAAGCACACCGTGTCGTTCCGGGCGCTCGACGTGGCCGGGAACCTGGAGACCGCCAAGACGGTCGTCATCCCGGCGGACCTGTCCGGGCCGCTCACCGGCAACATCGCGCCGATCGCGACCCCGACCGCCTCCTACACGGCGGGCTGGAACAGCGTCACCGCCCTGAACGACAACGCCGACCCGGCCAACCCGAGCCAGGCGCAGATCTGGGGCACCTGGTCCGGCACCCGCCCGGCGACCCAGTGGGTCCAGTACGAGTGGTCCCGCCCCGTGCGGATCATCTCGTCGGAGCTGAAGTTCTGGCGGGACTCCAACCAGGGCACCGGCGACGGCGTCGCCCAGCCCGACGGGTGGGTGCTCCAGTACTGGGACGAGGTCACCTCGGCCTGGCGTGACGTGCCCGGCGCGTCCGCGTACGGCACGAGCACGACCGCGTTCAACACCGTCACCTTCACCCCGATCACCACGCCCCGGGTGCGGGCCACGGTCCGGGCCAACGGCAACGGCACCACCTTCTCCGCGGTCGCGATCACGGAATGGCGGGTCTTCGCCGACGAACCGGGCACTGAGCCGGCCAAGATCCCCGTCACGGTCACGGTCGCGCCGCGGTGCATCGCCGGCAAGGCGTACGTAGGCGTGCAGGCGCGCAACGACCACGAGGCGGCGGCGACCATCACCGTCGAGACCGCGTACGGCGAGCGATCCTTCCCGAACGTCGCGCCGGGCGCCAACGCCTACCAGTCGTTCGCCACCCGGGAGGCCTCGATCGCGGCGGGCTCGGTCACCGTCCGCGCCACCGGGACCGTGGACGGCGAGGAGACGACCTCGGTCTACCCCGCCGAACACTCCTCCCTCACCTGCACCTGACCCCCCATCTCTATCCTCATCACCAGCAATCACGCAAAATGGAGCATCACATGAAGAACCAGCACAAATGGCTGCTCGCCGCGGCTGCCGCCCTGACCGCGTCGGTGGCCCTGCAGGCGCCGGCCATGGCCGACCCCGGCGACAGCACCAGTGTGGAGGTGACGGTCGACATCGAGGAGATCAAGGAACCCGGCGTGCTCGCCCTGTCGATCGCCGCCGACTCCGTCGCGCTGGCCGAGGGCGACTCGACCCTGGAGACGCGCGAGTTCCTCGGCACCCTGCCGACGGTGACGGTCACCGACACCCGCACGATGGAGGAGGTGCCCGCCGGCTCCGCCTGGGCCGTGCTCGGCAACGCGACCGATTTCGCCGGCAACAGCGGTCAGGCGCCCATCAGCGCCGGCCACCTCGGCTGGAAGCCGCACCTGATCGACGGTGGCGAGACCGGCCTGGTCGCCGAAGGTGAGGAGGTCGTGACCGTTCTCGACGAGCCGACCCAGCCCGGCAACAACGTCGGCCTGGTCGACCAGGAGCTCCTGGTCTCGACCTTCGATTCCGGCTCCGTCGCCGGTGGCGCCTTCACCGTCAACGCCGATCTGTTCCTGCGCACCCCGGCGGATGTCGCCGCGGGCTCGTACGCTTCGACGCTGACCCTGTCCCTGTTCGAATAAAACGCGCGGTGGGGGCCGCGGCGACGCGGCCCCCCTATGCCGGAGGATTTCGCCATGATCCGAACATTGCACCAGATATTGCCGCGGCTCCTCGCCGTGCTGGCGGCGGTGCTCCTCACCGTTCCGATCGCGCCCACCGGCGCCATGGCGGAACCGGCCAAGCCAACACTCACCTGGTCGGTCCAGCCGGCCAACCAACAGGGCCCGGACGGCCGCCGGTGGATCGAGCTCACGCTCGACCCGGGTCAGAGCGTGACCGAGCACCTGGCCGTGCGGAACTTCAGCGACGGCGCCGCCGTCTTCGCCCTGAAGGCCGCCGACGGCTACCTCACCGACAAGGGCCGCTTCAACATGCTCCAGTCCGACCGCTCCTCGGTGGACGGCGGCACCTGGATCAAGGTCCAGGACGAGGTCACCGTCGGGGCCAAGGAGACGAAGGTGGTGCCGTTCACCATCACCGTGCCCGGTGACGCCACACCGGGAGACCATCCGGCCGGCATCGCGGCGACGGTCACCAGTGCCCGGGGCACGGTCGCCGTCGAGAGCCGGGTGGGGTTCCGGGTCATGATGCGGGCCACCGGCACGATCACGGCGGCGGTGGCCGTCGACGACCTCACCGCCACGTACGAGCAGCCGTGGAACCCCTTCTCAGCCGGCACCATCCGGGTCAAATACACCGCGACGAACAAGGGCAACATCGCGGTGACCGGCACCGGCGGGGTAACGGTCACCGACCTGACCGGCCTGGCCGAACGGGATGCCAAGACCGGCGTCGAGCAGATATTCCCGGGCGACAGCCGAGAGATCGAGACCCGCATCGCAGGAGTCTGGGCGCTAGGACCACTCAGCACGAGCGTCACCGTGTCCCCTGCCGTCCAGGGCGGCGTCCCATCCGGCGCCCTGATCGAGCCCACCGCGGTCGACGTGACGATCTGGACCCTGCCCTGGCCCCAACTGGCCCTCGCCATACTCCTCGGAGCCCTCCTCCTCTCCTCCCGCACCATCACCCGCCGACGCCGCCACCGCCTCGCCGACCTCCTCGCCCGCGCCCGCGACGAAGGCCGCGCAGAGGCCCGCGATTCCACACTCGTCGCCAAAGATCCTGATAAATGAGGGGTTTCAGGCGATAGCCGGGCAGATGCGGGTATGGCGTCGGTGGTCGATGGGGTGTTTCACCCGGGGCAGCACCAGCTCTACACACGTCGGGGTACGGTTGTTTCTATGAGCGCTCAGCCCATTGAGGAGGACCCGCAGGACCCGCAGGTGATCCTTCGCGGTCTGCCCGTCCGGGAGCGGCCGGAATTCCTCCGCCAGTACCGTCAGGCGGTCGAGGCGGCACGTGACGACCTGGCCAGCTACACGGCTCTGAAGCGGCTGCTGCACCGATGGCACCTGACGGTCATCGCCACCAACCGGCCCGGCTATTACGACGCCATCCAGGAAGCCAAGGAAGGTGCTGGTGCGACCACACCCCTTGATGAGGCCATCGCCGACGAGTTGGCCCGCCGCCGGTGACCTACCGCCCCCACTTATCCGAGCGGGCGCTAAGCCAGCTCGGCGGCTTTCCCACGGACGCGCTCACCGCCTTGGTCCAGGCCATGGCCGACGTCTGCGAGAACCCGTATGACCCGCTCACCAGCATGGCCACAGACGACCCGCAGGTACGACGAGCCGACTTCGGCGACCACGGATTCGTCACGTTCCTGATTCTGGACTCGGTTGAGATCGTCCGCGTTGTGGACATCCTGTGGGCCGGCTGACGCGATGGAGATGGTGGGCCCGCGTGCCCGGGTGGGCACGCGGGATGGGGGTCAGCGGGACTCGTGGGCCCGGCGGCAGGGCATGCAGTGCCGGGTCAGGGGGCGGATCTTCAGGCGCTCGTACGGGATTGAGGTTCCGCAGTCCTCGCACTGGCCGTAGTCGCGTTCGGAGAGGCGGGCCAGGCCCTTCTCGATTTCGGCGATGGCCCGTTCGGTGGCGGCGAGGTCGGCCAGGGTGCGCTGGCGCAGGTCGCCGTCGCCTTCGGTGGTCTCGACCAGGGTGGTGAGTTCCTGGAGGCGGGAGGTCCGCCACAGGTGCTGTTCCCGCAGTTCCTCGGCGATGGCGTCGGTCTGGATCCGGCTGAGCCCGGTCATGCTGCCATCTCCTTCGCGGTGAGGCGGGCGCAGTCGGGGCACCGCTGCTCGTGCGGAGCCTGGAACAGGACGGTGAGCGGGATGAACGTGCCGCAGCGCCGGCAGGCGCCGTACAGTCCTCGGTCTATCCGTTCGATGGCGGACTCGATGGCGGCGAGCTGAGCGGCCAGGCGGTCGTGGGCGCCTGGCCGGGCCGCGCGTTCCAGCTCGGTCCTGGCGGCGGCGCGGCGCTCCTCCAGCAGGGCGCGAAGTTCTTCGAGCCGGGCCAGGTGCCACTCGTAGTCCTGAATGAACGTGTGCAAAGACGCCATGACGGTGTCACTCCTAGCGTGAGAATTCAGCGATCCCGCGCGATCGCGGCAGATCGATGAGCCCCGGGCGCAGTTCGCGCGCAGGGGAAGGAGAGAACCTCTAGAGCGTCGGCGGGCTACGCGAGCCGGGCGCGCGATGCCCCGACTGCTGGGGGTCGCGAATGTCGGCCGAGCCCGCGTCGGGCCAGACCGGCCGGGTTCCGGACACCGGTTGCGCCCAGCTGGCCACGGGCCACAGGCGGGACGCGTGACCGGGCGCCCCGGTGATCGGTGGCAGCGCCAAGGCCGCGGACGTCTGCGTGAACGGCGTGATCACGTCGGTCGCGCACTGGTTGGACTCCCGGCCGGGATCGCTCGTGGCCCACGCCGGAGTGGAGGCGAACATGACCAGTGCGAGCAGGAGAAGACCCACCGCCGCCGTGAAGGAGGCGGAGCCACAGGGTCTCCGGAGCCACATATTCCCGACCATAGCCCACTTCAGGCACCAGGACGCGGGCTAGGCTGGACGGTCACCGGCCGGGAGGAGGCGTCGTGCGGACCAGGTTGCCCGCCGTCCTGCTCCTGCTGGCATGGCTGCTGCCCGTCACCGCTCACGCCTCCGGGGTGACCGGAATCACGGCCACGCCGAGCGTGGTCGCGTGGCAGGCCGACCAGCAGCACCCTGTCGGCCGCGCGGTGCCCCTCTCGCAGGTCCGTACCGCCCTGCACGAAGTGCCCGGCACGGCCTGGCACGCCGTTCTCGCCTCGGGCGCGCCTCGGTGGCGCGTCGCCTGGCACGCCTGCGCGCTCCCCGGCGACGACCGGGTTCTCCCTGCTCTCCGCCGCTGCGCGCCGCCGGCCCGCGCCCCGCCCTCCACGGCTCTCTGACCAGCTCTTTCCTTCCCGCACATCCGAGCCTGTGGAGGCTTCCGTGTCCCGTGCGCCTGTTTGGCGTGCGCTGGCGGCGCTGGCCGTCATCGTCACTTCGATCATCATCACCGTCAGTCTCTCGCCACGCCTGGGCCTCGACCTGCGAGGCGGCACCCAGCTCGTCTTCGAGGCGAGGGACTCACCGACCGTCAAAGCCGACTCCGAATCCGCCGACCGCGCCCTGGACGTGCTGCGCCGCCGGGCCGACGCGCTCGGCGTGGTCGATCCCACCCTGATCCGTTCCGGCGACCGGCGGATCGTCGTGGAGCTGCCCGGCGTCCTGGACCCCCGTCAGGCCGCCGAGGTCATCGGCAGGACCGCGCAGCTGAGCATCCATCCCGTACTCGCTCTCGCCGAGGAGACCGACCAGGCCGCACCGCGGGACGAACACGGTCAGCGACTGCGGATCGGCCCCGCCGCGATCAGCGGCGACGGCATCACCGGCGCGGGCGAGCGCACCGACCCGGCGGGTGGGCTCGGCTGGTCGGTCAAAATCGACTTCCGCGACGCCCGGGCCTGGCGACAACTGACCGGCGACGTGGCCTGCGCGGAGCCGGGAGACCCGAGACGCAGGATCGCGATCGTCCTCGACAAGAAGATCATCTCCTCGCCGCAGCTCGACCCCGCGTTCGCTTGCGGGGCGGGCATGCCTGGCGGCTCGACCGACATCACCGGCTCCTTCGGTTACGAGGCGGCGCGCGATCTGGCCGTGCTCATCAAGGGGGGCGCGCTGCCGGTCCCGCTCGACCTGGTCGAACAGCGCAGCGTCGGCCCGACGCTCGGCGCGGACGCGATCGACGCCAGCGCCAAGGCCGCCATCACCGGACTCGTCCTGACCACCCTGTTCATCATCGTCGTCTACCGCCTGGCCGGCCTGCTCGCCGCCGTCGCCCTGGCCAGCTATGGCCTCATCTCGTACGCCGTGCTGGTCGCCATGGGCGCCACCTTCACCCTCTCCGGCCTGGCCGGTTTCGTCCTGGCCATCGGCATCGCCATCGACGCCTGCGTCCTGATCTTCGAACGCGCCAGAGAGGAGTACGGCCACGCTCCCCGGCGCGGCCTCAGAGCCGCTCTGGACCTGGGCTTCAAGCACGCATGGAGCGCCATCGCCGACTCCAACATCACCACGCTGATCGCCGCCGCCATCCTGTTCTGGCTGGCTTCCGGGCCGGTGAAGGGCTTCGGCGTGACGCTGGGGATCGGGGTGCTGGCCTCGCTCGTCTCGGCGATGCTGATCACCCGCGTGCTCACCCAGGCGGTCATCGGCCGGGTCGGGCCGAACGTGGCCGGCATCGGCTCGGCCGGCCGGATCAGGTCGTGGCTCACCCGCAGGAACCCCTCGATCATGGCGGCCCGCCGCTGGTGGCTGACTCTCGCGGGCGGGTTGGTCGCGGTCGCGCTGGCCGGGACGTTCACCCAGGGCCTGAACTTCGGCGTCGAGTTCACCGGAGGCAGAGCCGTCGAGTTCACCACCTCCGGCACCGTGCCGGCCGAGGTCGCCCGACGTGCGGTCGCCGACGCCGGTCACCCGTCCGCCGTGGTGCATTCCTCGGCCGGGCTCGTCTCCATCCGGGCCGGGCAGCTCGCCCCCGAGGACGTCGCCAGGATCCAGGACGCCCTGCGCGGCCACGCGGGCGAGGTGACCAAGCGCCGGGACGAGTTCATCGGCCCCAGCATGGGCGCGGAACTGCGCCGCAACGCCGCCATCGCGCTCATCGTCGCCATGGCCGCCCAGCTGATCTACCTGGCCGTACGGTTCCGGTGGACCTTCGGCGTGGCGGCGGTGCTGGCCCTGCTGGTGGACGTGGCCGTGGTGCTCGGGCTGTTCGCCTGGCTGGGCAAGCCGGTGGACGGCATCTTCCTGGCCGCGATGCTCACCATCGTCGGCTACTCCGTCAACGACAAGGTGGTGGTCTTCGATCGGGTCAGGGAGCTGTGGGCGAGCAAGGACCGTCTCCCCGAAGCCGTGAACAGCGCGATCCTGCAGACCGTCCCCCGGACGATCAACACCGGTCTCGGCGCCCTGTTCATTCTCGGCGCTCTGGCCGTCTTCGGCGCCGACTCCCTCCACGACTTCGCCATCGCCCTGGTCACCGGCATCGTGGCGGGCACCCTGTCCTCCTCGTTCGTCGCGGGCCCCGTCGCCATCGCCCTGAACCGCTTCGACCGCAATCCACCCCCTTCTCGGCCCCGAAGCACCCGCTGACCTCAATCGGGCTCCGTCACCTGCTCCCTGGTGTACGGAGCCCTACGGTTGTGATCCTTTTAGGGATTTGTCTCGGCAAAGTGAATTGTCAGGAGATCTATAGCTTTGTCAAAGGCTGGGTAGATGTGCGGGCATCACGCTGACCTGCATGATGTCTCGACGGTCGGGTGAGCCCCCCGGAATCGGCCGGTGGAGCGGGCTCTGGCGGAAAATGGTGTTGCCCGCCGCGTCAGTGATCACTGTCGTGACCGGCGTCCCGGGCGCGGTGGCGTTAACCGGGGCTCGCTCCCAGGCCCTTGACGCCTACTCCGTCTCCGCCGTGGCGACGACCGCCGAGCCGACACAGTCCGTCACGCCGCCCGCTCCCGACCCCAAGGTGGCCACCGTGGCCTTCTCCACATCGGCGCGCGCCAAGCTGACCCGGAAACTCGGCGCCTATCTGAAGGACCGCTCCGGCCAGGCGTCGGTGCAGATCCACGACCTGTCCACCGGCATCACCTACGGCTACAACACCGGCCTGCGGACCGTCACCGCGAGCATCGTCAAGGTCGACATTCTCGCCGCACTCCTGCTGCGCGCACAGCGAGATAGCCGGAGCATCACCGCGACCGAGCGGAATCTGGCCAAACTCATGATCACGCTCAGCGACAATGACGCGGCCACCACACTGTGGAACCAGATCGGCGGCGCACCGGGCCTGGCCACCGCCAACCGCAAGCTCGGCCTGCGCGACACGACACCCGGCCCCGGCGGCTACTGGGGCTCGACCACCACCGGCGCCGCCGACCAGATCCGCATCCTGCGATCCCTCACCTCCAAAACCAGCCCACTCAACGCCGAAAGCCGCCGCTACATCCTGGGACTGATGGCCGACGTCGCCCCCGCGCAGGCCTGGGGCATCAGCGCGGCCGCCGGCAACGACGACACGACGGCGGTCAAGAACGGCTGGCTCTCCCGTACGGCCGACGGCGGACGCTGGACGATCAACAGCATCGGCCGCATCCACGGCGACGGACACGACTACCTGATCGCCGTCATTTCCCGGCGAAACTCCTCCATGGCGGACGGCATCGCCACAGTCGAGCACATCGCCGAACTGGCGATCAAGGCACTGAACAGTAATCCAGCGCCGTAGTCCCAAGCGCGACCCGCCTGGCAGGAATTCCGAAGTTCGGCTGACTCATCGGTGGCCGCCTGAAGCAAGAGCTGACAACGTCGCTTAAAAAACCACGACAAACTTCATTTGATGACGAAATAGGCCGATTGATTTATTTCGTGGGATCGACGACTTACTCTGATCGCATGAGCGATGTGCCGGAAGGAAGATCTTCGTCCGCACCCAATATGGAGTACACGCGCCGCATGTACGACCGCACCATCGACTGGTACAAGGTCGCCGAGTCGAAGGCACAACACATCCTCACTGTCAACGGCGTGTTCGCGACGATCACCTTCGGCTTGTTGTCCAGCGGCGTCTCCGAGCTGCGTAAATCCCGTGCCTCTATCGGGCCGGAGACGTGGGTCTTCCTAGCGATAGCGCTTGTCGCACTCTGCGGTTCGATCGGATTCGCCACGGCGTGCTTGCAATCGCGACACAACCACAACATCCGCACGGATTACGCACAGCTGGGCATAGTTCCGGGCGACAAAGAAACCTATCGCCCGGAAGGGCTCTGGTATTTCGGTCATATCGCCCCACTTCACTGGAAATGGGTCATCGAGAAACTGCGTGCCGCCGACGACGAGTTCGAGATCATCGCACTCACCTACAACGTCCACGGCCTGGCCAGAGTCGTGCTGCGCAAACACCGCCTGGTCAACCTCGGCTGGGCCCTGACTTCGACCGCGCTGGTCGCACTGATCGCCGCCGGCGTCAGCCTCGTCGTCCGCAGCCAGCTGTAATAGCCAACTGGACGTGGGGCGGACGCACCGAGTCGGAGGCCTTCGAGGAACGTCAGACTAAGGTTTGCGGACCTTTTGACACACTTCGCTTTCGCTGCTCTCCCGAGCAAGGCCCAACAGCTGGGCATCGCCCGCTACATTTCCGACGATCGCCGTCGACGCCGAGTTGGTACTCAATCGGCGCGAGTTCCGGAAGAGAGAAAGATCGGGACGGCGACGAACAGCCGGTCGTCGCGTGCTCTGGCGGCTTGGTCGTCGAGCCAGGCGCCTTCTCCGATGGTGGCGAGCATCGGCAGGCACGTGGCGTCTGTCCACACGATCGTGTGGACCTCGACGGTGACGTTGACGAACCCGTTGTCCAGCAGGAGGTTCCGGTACCGGCGGGCGACCTGCGGGTTTGGCATATTGTCTGCGCGTGTGTGGATGAGCGTGCGGGTGCGTTCGGGATCGTCGGAGTCGATCACGAATGTGTCCCAGTCTTGGCCGACGAGCACCGCGCGGCCGTTTCTGGCCAGGACCCGGCGGGCCTCGACGACGGCTCGGTCGGGCTCGGCGAGGGTGTGCAGGACCTTGTCGGCGCGGTAGCCGGTGACCGAGCCGTCGTCGAGAGGCAGCGCGGTGGCGTCGGCGACATGGAACTCGCCTGTGGGCCAGCGTTCGATGGCGATCTCGATCATGGTGGGGTCCAGGTCGATGCCGATGGCCCTCACCCCACGGGCGGCCAGCTCGCCGACGGCGCGCCCGCCCCCGCAGCCGACGTCGACGACGGTGTCGCCCAGCGCTTGGTAGGTGTGTTCCCGCAGGTTACGAGCCTGGGGTAGGTCGTCAAAGGCGTCGAGGATGGTAAGCAACGTGGACATGGCCGTCATTGTGCGACTTAATGTCGACATGAAGTCAATCGGCGAGGTGGCGGCTCAGTTCGGGTTGCCGACACACGCGCTGCGGCACTGGGAGGCGGAAGGACTGCTGACACCGGCCCGCGCGGGCGACCGCCGCCGCTACACCGACGCGGACCTGTACCGGGTGGCGGCGATCCTGATCTCGAAGGAGGCGGGCTTCGGACTCGCGGACATCCGGACGATGCTGGCCGCCCAGTCCGCACCGGCCCGCCATGAGGTGATGGCCCGCCACCGCGAGATGTTGCTGGCACGGATCGCCCGGGCGCGGGCCGCACTCGACATGCTCGAGGGCGGCTTGGAATGCCCGCACGACGACATCATGACGTGCCCGCATTTCCAGGGACTTCTGGCTGACCGACTGCAGCCGTCTTCTTTCGGCGCGAACTGGCAAGGGGCGAACGTGCCGCAGTGATATGACAGGCACGTGACAGCTTCACCGACACGGTCTCGATGCTCGCGCTGATCCTAGGCTCTGTGGGGCTGGATTCTCGGAACCGGCCGTCGCCCGGATGGATGTATAGGGCTATTGCAGGCTTGTGGTCGGGTCGGTGGGCAGGTCGAACTCTCCCAGGTTGACTCCGCCGACGAAGGCCCGCCACTCCGCCGGAGTGAAGATCAAAGCCGGCCCGTCGGGGTTCTTGCTGTCCCGGACCGCGACGAGTCCGGGGAGGTTGTTGGCGACCTCGACGCAGTTCCCGCCGTTGTTGCCACTGCGAGAACTCTTCTTCCACACGGCCCCGGCGAGGTCTGTTGAGCTCAGGTCTCTGGCTTCCATAGCTCCGCTGCTTCCTCGATCATTTCGAGAGACTCACCCGCACGGTAGGCCTCTGTCCGTAGCTTGTCATATCGGTCCAAGATCAGAGAGACCACTCCACGCTCTGCCGATACCTCCCCTTCGCCTGCGGAGTCTACGGATACGGTGATTGGCGCGTCTTCAAGTTCCGCGATGACGAACGAGGAAGACAGACCGTCCGTGCAAGCTGTGTCGAAGGGGACGATCTGCACCGTCACTCGGCGGCGACGGGCGACCGTTGCCAGATGCCGGAGCTGGTCGTACATGATCTTTCGGCTCCCGATCGGGCGCTTGAGAACCCACTCGTCCATGAGTACGTACAGCTCTGGGGGATTTTCCCGGCTGAGGATCTGCTGACGCTCCATCCGGGCGGCGACCTGCTCTTCTATCTCTGATTCAGGCGTCGAGAAACGACCGAGGAATACGGCCCGCGCATATGCCTCGGTCTGGAACGCCCAGGCCCAGGGACCAACCGGCCCGGGCATGATGCCCCCCGAACGGACGGAACTCACGCCGGACGCGTGGTCCCAGCAGGCAACCATCCCTCCCGAGATCGCCACCCCAGCTGCCAGCGGAAGCCAGCCGCTTCCCGTGCGAACCGGTCGAGACTTGCGCGTTCCTCTCTCGCGGGCCAACGAAAGCGAGGCGTCCCCTCCTACCCGTACCAGCCGAGCGGATCCACCCTCGCGGGCCGATCGAAATGAGGCGCGCTCTCCCGCGCGGACCGGCGGGCCACACGGAGCCGTCATCGCCCTGCGCCGGCGGGAGATCATCGACAACCTGGCCGGGCAGATCGCAAGCGGTGAACTTGAAGAAGGAGCCCGGGTGACGAGCGTCCGGCGGTTGATGGACGCCTACTCCATCCCGGCGTCGGCTGCCCGCTCCGTCCAGCGTGAACTACGAGACCGGCGAATCATCCGCCTGGTGCCCGGTTTGGGCTACGTCGTCGGCGCTCCCGACCGTACCCCCAAGCCGCCGCGCATACCCGTACAGGATCAGATCACCCAGATCGCCACCAGCTTGGCCGAGAAGATCGCCTCCGGCCAGATCGGCACGCATCAGCCGGCAACCCTGCGCGGGCTGATGATCGAACACACCATCTCCAGGGAGGCCGCCAGCGCCGTCCTGTCCCGTCTCAGGTCCCGAGGCTGGGCCTACGACACCCCTTACCAGACCACCCGAGCCGCACCCCGCCACAAGTGGCCCTCACCCGGCACCTCCCTAACCAACCCGCCGCCACCCACCGACCACCTCCCCAATTCCCGCCGCCCCAAGGCGAGACCACCCCCAGCGCCTAGGGGTACTAGTCGAGCGAAGTCAACGTCCTTCGGCGGATCTTCGAACGCGGATGCGGCCGATCATGAGGGCAACCAGCTAGCCAGGTCAGGGTATGAGTCGGCGAAACCACGAGAGAGATGTCGGCCACCCACATCCAACCGAAAGGGACAGATGCGTTCGGTAATTTGACGGTTACTCATGCGGACCTGTCTAATAGGTGCGAACCCGCCACCGGCTTCTGGTCGAGTGGTTGCAGGCCCCGCCCAGTGGACGGGGCCTCGCTTTTCCCACCAGCCGACAGCTCGTTGGATCTCGCCTTCGCTGTCCTGGAGGCACCAGTCAGGGGATAAATGATCATCTCGGGGAAACCGGCTCCTGCCAACGGTCACCCGCCCTACGCTCGTCGGGGTGAGTAGCAACGACCTCGTCAGTCTCGGCGAACTTGAGTACGCCCGCCGTGCCATCAGTTCCGGCACATCCGTTGATGCGCTGGTCGACAGGTTCCTCGCGGCGGTTGCAGATCCCGCCCTTCGGACCAGGGATTTCGACGCGGGGCAGGCGATGGTGGTGGTTAGCGAGATCCTGGAGGACGCCGGCAGGCTCGATGAAGCGCTGGCGGTCCTGCGGCGAGCCGACGCCGAGGGCATCCGCGGCGAGTATCTGGATCCAGCGGTCTGGGTGCCCCCGATGCTGCACCGGCTGGGTCGTTACGAAGAAGCCGCTGCCGCCTTCCGTGAGCTGGTCAAAGCGGGCCGCGCCGACTGGACCGCCTACGAGGTCTACGCCGAGCAGTTGGAGATCGGCAACGACCTCGCGGGCGCGTTGAAGATCCTCCTGAGCGGACAGGACCGTCTGCTCCGCCAAGGTCACCGGCGTGGGGCGGAGATTCTCGCGGTTCCGCTCAGCCGAGTGCAGCGGGCTATGGGATTGCCCGTCGATGAACCTGTCGACCAGGACGACTGGGAGGAATGGGACGACGAACCCGACGTCCGAGAGATCTTCACCGGGGGAGTTCTGCACTGGCCACAGGCCGACTTCGGGCGACTTCTCACTCGCTGGCCTGGTCTGGCCGAGCGGATCGGCGCCGACTGGGACGAGCATCGCACACGTACGGAGAAGGCGAGTGCTGCCTTCACCGCCAGAGGGATCCCTGCGGTGCTGTGCCACGCCGATTACGCCTCGTTCACGGCTTTCGCCCCGGACATCGTCGACGAACCCCCCAAGGAAACACTCGACGGCTACATCAACCAACTCCATCGACAGGGAGCGACAACGCGCTGGCCGCCTGAGCGCAACGCCAGGTGCTGGTGCGGCTCCGGTCGCAAGTACAAGCAGTGCTGCCGCCCTCGCGGTTTTACGGCCTGAGAGCGATCTCAGGCACCGATACTCGCCGGGACGGAATCTGGTGAGAAGGTCGTCTGACTGGCGCGGTGCCCCGGGATGTGCCGGGGCACCGCGTGCTGGCTTAGGAGAGGCGGACCGGTAGGGGAGTGGCGCCGAGGCTGGAGACCTCGACCTTGGTGCGGGTCTTCGTGGTGAAGCCTGGCTTGGAGACGGTTAGTGAGTAGGTGCCGGTCGGTGCGGGTAGCCGGTAGTAGCCGTTGGTGTCGGTTGTGCCGGTGATGCCGCCGCCGGCGTCGACCGTGGCTGCGGGGATTGCGGCGCCGGCGGTTGTGGTGACGCGGCCGATGATGATTGGGGCGCTTATCGCGCTCGCGCCGATGTTGACTGTTAGGACGGTGTAGGAGTGTGCGGGGAAGTTGTAGTCGAAGGTCGCTCCGACTCCGGTGATGGTGCTGGTGGCCGTCTGGATCAGTGTCGGGTTCTGCCAGGTGTTCTGGTCCAGGTAACCGGCCGAGTTGACCGTGCTCACGGTCGCGGTGGAGCCGATGGTTCCGGCTCCGGTCAGATTGATGGTGGAGGTCTGGATGGCGGACGGGTCCCGGTTGATCACCGAGATGTAGAGCTTCGTTCCGTCCGCTGATCGGGTGGAGGTGATGTCCAGCATCGGGATGTTGGCGCGCGCGGGTAGGTTGCCCAGGGCCGGTGCGTTGTACGTCGGTCCGCTCAGGGTGGTCGGCAGCAGGAGCGGGCCGTGCCGGTCGGCGACCAGTTTCTGCACCAGGTAGCCGGGGGTGACGAAGCTGCCCCGGTTGGCCAGGCGGATGGCGCTGCCGTCCCAGAAGTTGACCAGGGCCGAGGCCGCGTTCAGTTCGTTGACGTCGGCTCGGCGCATGAACAGGTTGAGCAGTCCGGCCTCCTGCAGGGCGCCTTCCACGGTGCGGGTACGGCGATGCTCCTCGTTGAAGTACATCGCGTTGTGCTCCGTCACGGCGATCTTGATGTCCCGGCCGCCGCCGTTGGCGAGGATCGTGTCGGTGGCGGTGTTCATGCGGTCCGCGATCACCGCCGGCGCGCCGACGGACGCCTGGTAGACGGCCGTGCTGTCGTACTGGGCCGGCAACGGCTGCGGGCTGTAGTAGTGGATGGACAGGTGATCCATCCGGCTGCCCGACGTGGTCAGGACCGTGGTGTTCCACGCCTGGTCGTTGTTGGTGCCGTCACCGCCTTCGGCGATGAACGCGATCGTCGCGTCCTTGGCCGCCATGGCGTCGCGGAAGGTGTTGTAGCTGGCGGCGTAGTTGGCCGCGCTGGTCCAGCCGGGGGTCCACGACCCCCACACCTCGTTGCCGATCTCCCACGTGCGCACCGCCCAGGGCTGGCTGCGTCCGTTGGCCGCACGCTGCGCGCCGTACGGCGTGCCGGTCGAGCCGTTGGTGTACTCGACCCAGTTGGCCGCGGTCGTCGCGGTTCCCCTGCCCCAGTTGACGTTCAGGTAGACCGGGATGCCCAGCGCCTCGCCGAGCCCGAGGATCTCGTCGGTGCCGACGTCGTTGGTCATCCAGAGCGCGTCCCACTGGTTGTAGTGCATCGGCGGGCGGTTGTCGCGGGAGCCGATGCCGTCGGTGAAGGTGTAGCTGTCGGCGATGATGCCGCCTGGCCAGCGGATCGCGCCCGGCTTGAGCGCGGTCAGGTGATCGACGAAGTCCTTCCGCCAGCCCCCGAGGGTGACCTCCGCCGGGTCGAGCGGCATGACGCCGACCATGTCGATCCACAGCGTGCCGGTGCTCGCCGTACCGATGAAGAGCTTGGCGTAGGGATCGGTGGTCGACGGGGTGACGGTGGCGGTGAACTTGGTCCAGCCCGCGCCGACGCCGGTGAAGGTGGTGCTCGCGTAGGCGGGGTAGGACGGGCTGTCGCCGATGTCCGGTCCGAGGGTGACCGTCACGGGTGTGCTCAGCCCGGACTGCTTGAGATATGCGCTGACCTGGTACGACCGGCCGGCGGTCACCGCGATGGCGCCCTGGCTGACGCCCTTGCGGCCGGTGGTGTGCTGGGTGATGTCGACGCGTTGCGCGTAGGCGCCGTTAAAGCCGGTCCGGTCCTGCGAGTAGGTGGCCTGGTCGGCGTGGCCGTCCTCGGTCCAGCCGTCGGTGCGCCACCAGGTCAGGTAGTCCCATTGGGTGACCGAGGTGCCGAAGCCGTACAGGAAGGCGGAGTAGTCGCCGTTGGGTACGGCCGCGGTGTTGGTGAGGCTGTGCACGAGGCGGCCGTTGGCGAAGAAGTTCACGTTTCTGCCGGTGCCGTTCCAGCGCCCGACCTCGATCCTCAGCACGGCGGGCAGGCTGATCGCGGCGCCCGTCCACGGGGTCACGCCGTCCCCGAACACGCGCAGGGTGCCGGCCTCGACGCCGAACTCGAGGTATTTCGAGAAGTCGCCGCGCCCTGTTCCGCCGTAGATGTTGAGGAGGCCGTTGACGCCGGTGACGGAGTCGAGTTTGGCCTCGACCGTGTAGTCGTAGACATCGCTCTCGCCGACGGGTGCGGACATGATGCCGTAGCGGCTGTTCGCGGCCCCGTTGATCACCAGCTGGCTGTTGGACATGCTGGACGTGCCCCAGCCTCCGGCGAGGGTGGAGTTGGTCCAGGCCGCGCTGATGCCGGGCCCGCCCTCGAAGTGGTTGTCCCAGCGGTCGAGCATGTGCACCTGGCGGACGTTCACGTAGTCCCAGCTGGTGGTCGAGGCGCCGAAGCCGTACAGGAAGAGCCGGAAGTCCGGTGCGGGCACGTCGAAGCGGGTGGCCAGTTCATGCACCTTCACGCCGTTGACGAAGAACCTGAAGAGCCGTCCGTTGGACCAGTAGGGACTGATCTGTACGGTGAACGTGGCCGGCAGGCTGACAGCGGAGCCGGTGAAGTTGCCGGTGCCGTCGCTGGTGAAGACGCGGGCGACGCCACCTTCAACCCCGAATTCCATAAATTTCGTGAAATCTCCGGCACCTGTTCCGCCGTAGATGTTGAGCAGGCCGTTGACGCCACTGACGCTGCTCAGCCGGGCGTCGATCGTGGTCCAGTCGACCGCGCTGTTGCGGATGTGGTCGGAAAGCACGCCGTACCGGGAATTCGCGCCGCCGGTCACCGTGACCTTGCCTGCGGACACGGAGACCGATCCGTTCGTGGCGCCCTCGAGCCTGGTGGGCGTCCAGCGCGGGGAGAGCGCCGTCCCCTCGAAGGCGTCATAGGTGGCGTCCGGGGTCTGCGCCAGGTAGTCGGCGGTGACGGTGCCCGTCCAGCCGTACAGGAAGGCACGGTAGGTGCCCGGCAGCATGGTGAAGCCGGAGAGGGTGTGCACCAGGGTGCCGTTGTAGAAGAAGTTGAGGGTACGCGCCGAGCCCGCCAGCCCCGAGACGTCGATCCGCAACGTCGCCGGTGTGGTCGCCGCGCCCCCGACCCAGGTGGGCTGCCCGTCGGCGAACACCTTGAGCGACCCGCCCTCGATGGCGAATTCGGCGAAATGGCTGAAGTCCCCCGCGCCGGTGCCGCCGTAGACGCTCAGGACCGCGTTCGTGCCGCTGTAAGAGACGATCTTCGTTTCGACGCTGACGGTCGCATACCGGGTGTCCGGCACCGTGTTGCTCATGATGCCGAACCGGCCGGGCGTGCTGCCCGCCACCGCGACGTTCCCGCCGGAGACCGTGACGGTTCCGGCGGGCGCGGTGTCCAGGCTGGTCGGCTGCCATTTCGAAGCGTCGAGCGTGGTGCCGGTGAATCCGTCGTAGAGGGTGCTGCGCGCGGAGGAGACCCGTTCGGTTTCGAACGAGCGGTCCTTGACCCGTTCGGCCCAGGACTCGTTCATCCCGTCCGTCGCCCACTCCATCATCTGGCCGGTGACCCCGGGCTGGACCACGCCGACGGGTGCGGAGGCGTCGATGGAGATGGTGTTGGCGCCGGCGGCGCTGGCCGAGCCGGGCACGGCTGCCGACATCGCGACGATGCATAAGATGAGTAGGGTTCTTAATAAATAGCGGGTGCGCATGGCCGACTCCTTCGGAGTGATTCAGGCGATGGGCTGAGCTAGCCGGAGCATGGTCCAGGAGGCCGGCGGCAGCGGAGCCGTCAGCAGGTGGGAGGCGTCGATGGCGGCGCCGGTACCGCCGCGCGGCGCGACCCGCTCGGGCGCGTCCGCCGAGTTGCCTTCGAGCAGCTCGCCGGGAACGCCGCCCAGCACGAGGTGCTCGACGATCCGCAGCCCGGGCAGGGCGCGCAACGCGGCCTCGAGCAGGACGGTTTCGGTCTCGCTGCGATTGACGGCGAAGATGGTGACCTGGCCGCTTTCGGCATCATGAGTGGCGACGACATCGGCGACCGGAGCGTCGCCGTGCTGAGCCGTGTCGTAAGTGGGCGTGATCGGCTCGACGCGCAGCACCTCGCCGCGCGCGTGCCGGGCGGTGAGCGCGAACGGGTAGAAGGTGGTCTGCCGCCAGGCCGGGCGATCGGGTTCGGCGCGGATGGGCGCGATGATGTTGACCAGCTGGGCCAGGCAGGCGACGCCCACCCGGTCCGCGTGCCGGAGCAGGCTCATCATCAGCGACCCGACGACGACCGCGTCCTCGGTCGTGTACTCGTCCTCGATGAGCCGGGGGGCCTGTGCCCACTCCAGGTTGGTGTATCCGGCGAAGCGGCTCTCGTACCAGATGTTCCACTCGTCGAACGAGAGCATCAGCTTGCGCCGGGACCGCTTCTTCGCCGCGACGTGATCCGCGGTCGCCACCACGCCTTCGATGAAGCGATCCATCGCCACCCCGGACGCCAGGAAGCTCGCCCGGTCATCGCCGGCCTTCTCGAAGTAGGCGTGCAGCGAGATGTAGTCCACATGCTCGAAGGTGTGATCGAGGATCGTCGCCTCCCACGAGCCGAACGTGGGCATGCGGTCGTTCGAGCTGCCACAGGCCACGAGCTGGACGCTGGGATCCACCTGCCGCATGGCCTTCGCGGTCTCCGCCGCCAGCGCGCCGTAGGCGTCCGCGCTCTTGTGCCCGACCTGCCACGGCCCGTCCATCTCATTGCCCAGGCACCACAGCTTGATGCCGTACGGCTCCGCCACGCCGTGGGACACGCGCAGGTCCGACCAATAGGTGCCACCGGGGTGGTTGGCGTACTCGAGCAGGTCACAGGCTTCCTGAATGCCGCGCGTGCCCAGGTTGACCGCCATCATGGGCTCCACCTCGGCGCGGCGCGCCCAGGTCATGAACTCGTTGAAGCCGAACTCGTTGGTCTCAACCGACCGCCAGGCGAGGTCCAGCCGTCGCGGGCGCTGTTCCACCGGGCCGACGCCGTCCTCCCAGCGGTACCCGGAGACGAAATTCCCGCCGGGGTAGCGGATCACGGTCACCCCCAGCTCGCGGCTCAGCTTCAGCACATCCAGCCGCAGGCCGTCGGTGTCGGCCTCCTCATGGCCGGGCTCGAAGATTCCGCCGTAGACGCATCGGCCCATGTGCTCGACGAAGGAGCCGAACAGGCGCGGGTTGACGGTGCCGATCCGGAACGCGGGATCGAGCGTGACGTGGCAAGTGAGCACGATATTCCTGTCGTTGGTTATTTGAGGCCGGTGGTGGCGATGCCCTGCACGAAGAAGCGCTGGGCGAGCAGGAAGGCCACGGCCAGCGGGGCCAGGGAGATGGCGGCGCCGGCCATGAGCGCGGCGTGGTCGACGCCGGACTGGCTGGAGAAGAGGGTCAGCGCGGACGGCAGGGTCCGCATCTCGATCGTGCTGGAAACGACCAGCGGCCAGAGGAAGTCGTTCCACAGCGCCATGAACTGGATGACGAACAGCGACGCCAGCGCGGGTTTCGCCAGCGGCATGATCACCCGCCAGTAGATCTGGAATGAATTGGCCCCGTCGATGTGCGCGGCCTCGTCGAGTTCGCGGGGGAGCGTCAGGAAGAACTGGCGCAGCATGAAGATGCCGAGAGCGCTGGTCGCCCTGGGGATGATCAGACCTTGGAAGGTGTTGAGCCAGTCCAGGTCGAAGAGCGTCAGGAACACGGGGATCAGCGTCACCTGGAACGGCACCATCAGCGTGGCCAGGATCAGCAGGAAGATCGCCTGCCGGCCGCGGAACCGCAACCGCGCCAGGGCGTATCCCGCGAGCGAATCCAGGAAGACCAGGATCACGGTCGTCCCGCCGGCGAACACGAACGTGTTGAACACCAGCCGCACGAACGGCAACTGGGTGAGCACCGCGTGGTAACCGTCCAGGCTGATCGTGCTCGGCCACAGCTGGGCGGGATCGGCGTACAGGTCGGCCGGTGTACGCAGCGACACGCCCACCATCCACACGAACGGCAGGATCGTCGCCAGCGCCGCCACGATCAGCACGAGCCACGAGGCGGCCGCCGCCGTGCGCCGGAGCCCGCGCGCCACCCCGGACCGGGCGTCAGCCGCCATCGTGACTCCTCGCGATCCGAAGCTGGATCATCGACACGATCAGGATCATCACGAAGAGCACCCAGGCGATGGCGCTCGCGTATCCCAGCCGGAACTCGACGAAGCCGCGCTGGTAGAGATAGGCGACGATGGACTCGGTGTGAAACAGCGGCCCGCCCCCGGTCATCACATAGACCAGGTCGAAAAGCTGGAGCGAGGTGACCGTCGCGATGACCGTGGTGAACAGCAGCGCGGGCCGCAACTCCGGCAGGATCACGGCTCTGAACTGGTGCCACCGGCCCGCGCCATCCAGTTTGGCCGCTTCGATCAGCTGGTCAGGAACGCCCTGCAGCGCGGCCAGCAGCACGATCATGCTGAAGCCGACGCCCTTCCAGATCCCGACGCCCATCACCGTCACCAGCGCCAGACCGGTGTCGGTGAGCCAGCCGGGACCGGTCGTGCCGGCCTTCTCCAGCCACGCGTTGACCAGGCCCACCTGCGGATCGAGCAGGAACTTCCAGACCACGCCGACCACCGCGAACGACGCCACCGTCGGGAAGAAGAACGCCGATCGCAGCAGCGACGACAACCACGTGGTACGGCGCAGCCACATCGCCAGCGCCAGCCCGGCCACCACCTGCCCGGCTACCGTCACCAGGGTGTAGACCCCGGTGACGGTCAGCGCGTTGCGGAACCGCTCGTCGGCGAACAGTTCGAGGTAGTTGCCCAGGCCGACCCATTCGTGGGTCTCCTCGCCGACCGTCCAGTCGTGCAGGCTCATCCAGCCGGAGCGCAGGATCGGCTCCGCGATGAAAACCGCGATGATCAGCAGGCTGGGCGCCAGATACATGTATGCGGGGTTCAACCAGCGCCGCCCGGTGAGCGTGGCCGTCGTCATTCCATTCCTTTCAGGCACGATGCGGTCCGGTCCACCGCGCGCGGGCGGTGGACCGGAAGCTTCGGCTACGCCGTACAGCCGGTGATTTGGTTGATCGCATCGGCGGCGGCCTGCGCCGCCGCCTCGACCGGCTCACCTCGCGTGATCTTGCCGATCAGCGGCACGTAGACGTCCGCGTCGATCTTCGGTGAGGTGGGCAGCCCGGGCAGGTAGAGCCGGGCGTGCGGCAGTCCCGCCGCGAAGGGCGCCACGACCGGGTTGCTCGACGTCACATCGGTGCGCACGGGCGGGAAGCCCGAGGCGTCGGAGAAGGCCGCCTGCGCGGTCTTCCCGGTCCACCAGCTCAGGAATTCCAGCGCCTGCGCCTTGTGTTTGGTCGACTTGCCGACCGCCAGCGGCACCGTCGACGCCAGCGTCACGGGACCCCCGGCGCCCACCGGGACCGCGGCGATCCCGAGGTCGATCCCGGCCTCCTTGAAGCCGGCTGCGGCCCACGGGCCGTTGATCTCCATCGCCGCCTTCTTCGCCGAGAACAGCGTGTCCGCGTCGGCGCCTGTCTGGCCGATCGGGCTCACCTTGTCCTTCACGACCAGATCGGCCCAGGTCGTCAGGGCCTGCACGCTCGCGGGCTGGGCGATCGTCGCGCAGCCCTTCGCGTCGACGATGTCGCCGCCGTTCATCCACTGCAGGATCGGCCACATCTGGATCGTCGCGTGATCGGCCAGCGAGATGCCGTACTGGGTTACCTTGTCGCCCTCGGTCTTGGTGAGCTGCTTGGCCGCCGCGGCGAACTCGTCGGCGGTCTTCGGCTCCTGGAGTCCCGCTTCGGCGAACATCGCCTTGTTGTAGTACAGGACCAGCGTGGCCATGTTCGCCGGGGCCGCGTAGAGCTTGCCGTCGATCGTGAAGGCCGTGTTCACCGCGGCCGGGAAGGTGTCGGCGTTCAGCTTGCCGTCCCCGGCGCCCACCGCCTCGTCCAGCGGGAGCAGCGAGTTCGTCTTGACGTAGTTGAACAGCACGCCGGGGTCGAAGTTCGGCGTCGCCAGATCGGGCCCCTGGCCGGTGGCCCAGGCGCCGGGAAGCTTCTGGGCGATGGCGTCCCACGGCTGCACGTCCATGGTCACCTTGATCTTGGGGTGGCTCGCGTTGAACTGCTTGACCAGGTTTTCGTACGCGGGGCGGTCCGGACCCGTGAAGCCGGTCCAGAGGCTCAACTCGACCACGGCGTCGGGGTCGGAGCTCGTGGCGGGCGAGCCGCATCCCGCCGCCAGGAGGAGTCCGGCGACGAGGGCGGTGCCGATTTTCAGCGAGGATCTCATGAGGTTGACCTTCCGTCCCAGCTCAGCACCGGGGGGATTCGTACGGCAGAGCCGTATCAGATCTGTGTTGCGCCGCAGGTCCCCGCGCTAGTCTGCTTGCCCGGGGTCAGGCTGAGGACATGTTCCATCGTTGGAACGACGTTGTAAATACCTCTGTTCAGTCTTGTTACATCGTTGTATCGTCAAGCCTGACAGAGCCGCCCAGGTGAGGATCATCGATGGCCGTGACATTGAAGGACGTCGCCGCGCGCGCCGGCGTCTCGGTCAAGACCGCGTCGAATGTGGTCAATGGCTACTCCTTCGTCGCCGCCGACAACCGCCGCCGGGTTCAGGAAGCCATTGAGCAGCTCGGCTACGTGCCCAACATCGGCGCGCGAAACCTCCGGCGAGGTCGCACGGGATTCCTCACGCTCGCCGTACCCGAACTGACCAACCCCTACTTCGCCGAGCTCTGCGGGCTCGTCATGACCGCGGCCGCCCGGCACGACTGGACCGTGCTCATCGAGCAGACCGCGGGCGCCCGCGAGCGCGAGCTCGCCGTCATCAACGCCGCCCACCGATCGCTGGTGGACGGCGTCATCCTCAGCCCGATCGGCATGCATCCCGCGGACCTCGCCACGGACAGCGCCCCGAACAGCCCGCTCGTGCTGCTCGGCGAACGGGCTCTCGGGGCCCGCGTCAACCACGTCGCCATCGACAACGTCAAAGCCGCCGAGGTCGCGACCGAGCATCTGATCGGCCTCGGCAGGCGCCGCATCGCGGCGATCGGCGATCAGCCCGGACAGAACGGAACCGCGATGCTGCGACTCGCCGGTTACCGAGGCGCCCTCCGCGCGGCCGGCCTGCCGGACGACCCCGCCCTGACCGTGCCGACGCCCACCTACAGCCGCGCCGAGGGCGCCGGAGCCATGCGCCGCCTCCTCGACGCGCCGAACCCGCCGGACGCGGTCTTCTGCTTCAACGACCTGCTCGCCATCGGAGCGATCAGCGCAGCCCGGGATCGCGGCCTCCGCGTCCCCGCGGACCTGGCCGTAGTGGGGTTCGACGGAATAGAGGAGGGCAATTACAGCGCCCCCCGCCTCACCACCATCGCACCCGACAAATTAGCCATAGCCGAAGCGGCGATCGACCTCGTCAAGCGACAACTGGACCACGACGGCCAGCAGCCACAGGACGTCACGGTCCCCTTCACCCTCGAAATTCACGAGAGCACCCATCGTTGATCGCCCGTATGCCGGGATACTTCGCCCTCAAGGAGAGCGGGACGGGCGTCGCGGCGGGCGGTCTGCCTGCTTGCGGTTCTCCAGCTGCGGGGCAGGCCGGGCTATCGCGCCGGGAGGATCCGTCCGGTCACCTCGCCGAAGCCGATCGTCGTGCCGTCCGGACCCGGCGCGGTGGCGCTGATGGTCACCTCGTCGCCGTCGAGGAGGAAGGTGCGCTCCTCGCCCTTGACCGTGACGGGTTCCTTCCCGCCCCAGGTCAGCTCGATGAACGCGCCGCGCTCGTGCTTGCCGGGGCCGGAGATGGTGCCGGAGGCGAACATGTCGCCCGTGCGCGCCGAGGCCCCGTTGACGGTCATGTGCGCGAGCATCTGCGCGGGTGACCAGTACATCTCCCGGTAACAGGGCCGGGCGACCTCCTCGCCGTTCCACTCCACGACCAGGTCGATGTCGAGGCCCCACGGCTCCTGTTCCCGCAGGTACGGCAGCGGTTGCGGGTCCTGGCCCGGCAGCGGCACGCGCGCGGCCTCCAGTGCGGCCAGCGGCACGATCCACGGCGAGACCGAGGTGGCGAAGCTCTTGCCCAGGTTCGGGCCCAGCGGCACGTACTCCCAGGCCTGCAGGTCGCGGGCCGACCAGTCGTTGACCAGGAACGCGCCGAACACGTGCTCGGCGAACGCCGACGTCGGGATCGACGTCCCGATTGGCGATCCGACCCCGACCACGAACCCTAGCTCGGCCTCGATGTCGAGCCGCACGCTCGGCCCGAACGCCGGTGCGTCGGCGTCGGGGGCCTTGCGCTGGCCCGACGGCCGCACGATGTCGGTGCCCGACACCACGACCGTGCCCGAGCGGCCGTGGTAGCCCACCGGCAGGTGCTTCCAGTTCGGCATCAGCGGCTCCGAGCCGGGACGGAAGAGCCTGCCCAGGTTCGAGGCGTGGTGCTCCGAGGCGTAGAAGTCGACGTAGTCGGCCACCTCGAACGGCAGGTGCAGCGCTACCTCGCCGATCGGGTGCACCGCGGCGGCAGGCACCTTCCCCGCAACCCGTTCGGTGATCGCGGCGCGCACCGCCGCCCACCGGGCCGCGCCCTGCGCGAGGAACGGGTTGAGCGAGGGCGCGGCGAACACGTCGTCGCCGAGCAGCGCCGCGAGGTCGACGGCGGAGTCGCCGAGCCGGACGCCGACGCGCGGTGCGCCACCTCCCACGGAGTAGACGCCGTACGGCAGGTTCTCCGGCCCGAACGGCGATCCGGCCGGGACGTCGACGGTGGTCATCGGGGTGCTCCTGGCACGATCGGGCCGGTCGCGGCAGGGGCGGTGAGGACGCCCAGCTCGACCAGTTCGGAGACGGGGTCGGTGATGCTGCAGGTGCCGAACGAGACGAACCGCCACCGCACCTCCGCGTCCAGGCCGACGATCAGTCCGGCGACGGTGGCGCCGTCGCGTTCGGCGAGAAGCGCGTCGGCGTCGGCCTCGCTGCCGCCGCGGGCGAGCGTGTCGGTGGCGAGCAGCAGGTTGAGGAAGCCGTGCTGTTCGAAGCCGGTGGCCGGGTCGGTGTTGCGCACCGCGTGGTGCAGCCCGGCCGTGGCCTTGAACGGCACCCCTGCCGCGACGGCGGCGGCGACCGAACGGCCCAGCTCGACCTCGTCCGGGTAGAGGTCGGCGCGCACGCCGCCGGTGCGGAACTTGGCGCGGTAGCCCGGCGGCAGGGCCGCGAGCAACTGCGGGCCGCGCTCGTCGCGGGGGATCTCCACGTAGACGTCGACGCCACGGGCCGGCCGGGTCGCAGCGGGGGTGGGGCGGTCGCCGGCCTCGATGTCATCGGGCGGGGTGCCGGCGGTGTCGCGTCGGTCCTCGGCGGACACGGCGGTGGCGAGCGCGGCGAGGAAGTCGGTTACCGTCGCCGTGTCGGGCACGGCGACCTCGATCGCGCGCACGGCCACGGGCATCCCGGCCAGCGCCGCGAGCACCTCGGCGACCATGCCCGGGCCGGCCGGGAACGTCACCGACACCGGTAGGGGCTCGGCCCGCCCGGCCACGAGCGGCGGCAGCGACGGCACCGCGGCCGCGCCGATGACGAGGGGGCCGACCAGCGGCGCGTACCACTCCCTTGCCGCGGCGTCGTGGGCCCGCACCGCGGCGGGCAGCGGGGCCAGCCCCGGCGGGAAGATCGCCGCGTCGTCGCACAGCCCCGCGACGACGGCCGGGATGCGCCCCGGCGCCGGCGCGCCCGTCACGACGCGGGCCCCCGGCCCGCCCACGTCCAGGCGTACGCGGGGTCCTCGGCGGCCAGCCCGCCCTCACCCAGCTCCAGCGGGCGGAACGTATCGACCATGACGGCCAGCTCGTCGAAGAACTCGATGCCCAGCGACCGCTCCACCGCGCCCGGCTGCGGCCCGTGCGAGTGCCCGCCGGGGTGCAGGCTGATCGAGCCCTGCGCGATCCCCGAGCCCTTGCGGGCCTCGTAGTCGCCGCCGCAGTAGAACATGACCTCGTCGGAGTCGACGTTGGCATGGTAGTACGGCACCGGGACCGCCAGCGGGTGATAGTCGACCTTGCGTGGCACGAAGTTGCAGATCACGAAGTTGTGGCCCTCGAATACCTGGTGCGCGGGCGGCGGCTGGTGCACCCGCCCGGTGATCGGCTCGAAGTCGGCCACGTTGAACGTGTACGGATACAGGCAACCGTCCCAGCCCACCACGTCGAACGGGTGTGTCGGGCACACGTAGCGGGTACCGGTGACCCCACGCGACCCGCGGTGCTTCACCAGCACCTCCACGTCATTGCCCGCCACCACGAGCGGCTCGGTCGGCCCGTGTAGGTCGCGCTCGCAGTACGGGGCGTGCTCCAGCAGTTGGCCGTACCGCGACAAGTAGCGCTTCGGCGGCGCGATGTGCGAGTTGGCCTCGATCACGTACGCCCGCAGCGGTTCGTCGCCGACCGGCAGCCACCGGTGGGTGGTGGCCCGCGGCAGCATCACGTAGTCGCCCTGCGCCGCCTGCAGCGTGCCGAACACCGTCTCTACCGTCGCCGTGCCCGACTCGATGTACACGCACTCGTCGCCGATCGCGTTGCGGTACAGCGGCGAGGACTCGCCCGCCGCGACGTAGGAGATGCGGACGTCGGCGTTGCCCAGCACCAGGCGCCGCCCGGTGACCACATCGACGGCCTTCCAGTCGTCGCTCGTCAACGCGTGCAGCCTGAGGTGGCGCGGGATCAGCGGACGGTTCTCCGTCAGCGTCTGGTCGGGCAGCTCCCACAGCGTGGCGTCGATGATCGCCGATGGGATGCCCGCATGGTAGAGCAGCGACGAGTCGGCCGAGAACCCCTCCTCGCCCATCAGCTCCTCGGCGTAGAGGCCGCCCTCGGGCGTGCGGTGCTGGGTGTGCCGCTTGTGCGGGACGGAGCCCACGGAGCGGTAGTACGCCATATCGTCACCTCCTCGCAAGAACTGATTAAAGCGTTAACTATTTCGATGGCCAGCGTAGCGCGCAGCGGCACTGAGCGAAAGAGCTCGGACGCATGCGGCTCCCCGGCCCGCGCGCTGGCAGGCCTCGGGCGCGGGAGGGTGGTGACGCGGATCGCGTCCTACGCCCGCCCGCGGACCTCGATGGCACGCTCCGCCGTGATCAGCTTGTCCAGCAGCGAGATGAGCGTGCGCTGCTCGGCCTCGGTCAGCGCGTCGGCCCACTCGAACTCGCGCTCGTTGTGCTCGCGGAACACGTCGACCATCTCGGCCTGCCCGGCGTCGGTCAGCGACAGCGTGACCGAGCGGCCGTCGCGCTCGGCCGCGGTGCGCGCCAGCAGGCCGTCGCCGATCAACGTCTTGGTCAGGTTCGACACGGCCGCCCGGCTCATCCCCGTCAATCGGGCCGCCGTGCTAGGTTCCATCGGGCCGGCCAGCCAGATCACGAACAGCAGCCGGAACGCCGACCACGACCGGCCGCGCGGCCGGTGCACCGACGCCTCCAGGTCGTAGGTCACCAGGTCCGACGCCCGGTTGAGTGTGATCAGCACTTGGGTGGCCAGCTGGTGGGCGAACCCGTACTCGGTGGCCAGCTTGCGGTTGGCCAACGCCACGAACGACCAGAAGTCCAGGTCGGCGGGGCTGACCGGGTTCTGCTCGTTCGCGGGGATCACAGGGCAATCTTATGGCCGTGACGCTCGGATGGATGTCAGGCGGGGCGGGCGGTCGCGCTGGCGAGGGCCGCCCTCACCTCGGCCGCGGTCGGGGCCGCGAGCACCGCCGCGACGTGGGCGTCGACCGAGTGTGTTCGTGACAAGCTACGAAGCGGCGGGGTAGGACGAGTGTTCAGGCGTCCACGTGAGTGCAGCCAGGGCCAGGTTTTTCTGCCGTGGCGATCACGTCGTCGAGTCTGTCGCGCACGCTTAGAAGTTCCCTGACCTGCTGATCAATGCGGGCACGCTCTGCGGCCAGCCGTTTCAGCAGCGCTGGAGTCACCTCGCCCGAGGCGACGCAGGGCAACACCTCGCGGATGGTTCTGCTCGGGAGGCCCGCGGCGTAGAGCTGCTGGATCAGTTTGACGCGTTCGACCGCGGTGTCCGGGTACTGCCGTTGCCCGCCGGAGCTACGCGTCGCATCGAGCAGGTGCTGCTCCTCGTAGTAGCGCAGGGCCCTGACGCTCACCCCAGCCTGCGCGGCGACCTCGCCGATCCGCACCAGTGCCTCCTCGTTCGAGACGCCGCATGACTTGCACCTGACGTCAGCGTCAGCTTCTAGCGTAGTCGGCGCGGGTGCTCGCCGAGCATCCGAGGCACTCCTGAACGAAGGGCCCCACGTATGAAGATCGCCAACTCGGTCGCACTCGTCACCGGCGCGGGCCGTGGCATCGGGCGGCACTTCGCCGCACAACTGGTCGAGCGGGGCGCGGCCAAGGTGTACGCGGCCGCACGTAATCCCGAGAGCGTCGACATCCCCGGAGTGGAAGCGCTGCGGCTGGACATCACCGATCCGGCCTCCATCGCCGCGGCGGCGGCCACCGCGTCCGACGTGACGCTGCTGGTCAACAACGCCGGCATCATGACCGACGCCAATCTGGTCACGGGGGACATGGCGAAAATCAGGCTTGAGATGGACACGCACTTCTACGGCACTCTGGGCGTGGTCCGCGCCTTCGCCCCCGTCCTGGCGGCAGGCGGCGGCGGGACGATCGTGAACGTCCTGTCCGCACTGTCATGGTTCTCCTACGACGGATCCAACGCCTACGCCGCGGCCAAGGCGGCCCAGTGGAGCCTGACCAACGGCATCCGCCTCGAACTCGCCGGACAGGGCACCCTGGTGACCGCCGTACATCTGGGCGCCGCCGACACCGACCTGTCCGCCGGCTACGAGGGAGACAAGATCGATCCCGCCGATGTCGCACGGGCCGCGCTCGACGGTGCCGAGGCGGGCAAGCTCGAAGTCCTCGTCGACGACTGGAGCGCCATGATCAAAGCCACCCTGGCCAACGACCCCAGCCAGTTCTACAGCCAGCTGTCACCCACTGCCTGATCTGCCCAGCGGAGGCGTCCTTGCATATCGCGACGCTCACCAGCCGGACCAGCACTCTCGGTTCGACTATCCACGATCAGATGCGACAGGGGTACCGAGGCCAGGTCCCGGGCGACGTCCGCGAGCAGGTCGCGGAACGTGACCGCCAGCGGTGTCGCCCGGTCGCCGTGCGGGGTGGCCGCGTGGATGGTGCGGTGCGCGCCGGTCCCGGCGAGCGGGCGGTGGGCCAGGGCGGTGCCGGGGCGGAGCGCCATCCGGGAGACCAGGGCGACGCCGTAGCCCGTTCCGACGAGGGCCTGCGCGACGTCGTACGACTCGGTCTCGAAGCGGATCCGCGGGTCGAAGCCGGCCTCGTGGGTGACCCGGTCGAACTGGTGGCGGGCCGCGGTGCCGCCGCGGATCACCACCCAGGACTCCTCGGCGAGGTCCGCCAGCGCGACCGGCCGCGGGCTGCCGGCGAGCCGGTGGTCGTCGGCGAAGACGACCACCATCGGATCCTCCAGCAGCGTGACCACGTCGACCTCGGGGGCCGGCGCCGGCGGGACGTCCCAGGACGCGAGCACCGCGAGGTCGAGGTCGCCCCCGGCCACCAGGCCGAGCGCGTCGCTGGACTGCAGGTCGATCGCGGAGAGGTCGACGTCCGGGACCCGGTGCCGCAGCGCGGTCATCGCCGGCGGCAGCAGGTGCAGCGCCGCCGCCTGGAACGCGCCCACCCGCAGCCGCCGGACCAGCCCCTGCCGGTACGCGGCGAAGGCATGGGTGGCCTCGGCGACCTCGCGCTCGATCCGGGACCCGTGTCGGGCCAGCGCCTGGCCGGCGGGGGTCAGGTGGGCGCCGCGTGGTCCGCGCTCGACGAGGGCGACGCCCCACAGCTCCTCGGCCCGGGCCAGTCGCTGGGTGACCGCGGCGGGGCTCAGCTCGAGCACGTCGCTGGCCGCCGCCAGCGTGCCGTGCTCCTCGATCAACGCCAGCAGCCGCAGGTGCTCGGCCAGATCACCCTTCACAATCTTTAATTCAAACACAGGAGTGCTTGATTTTCTTCAGGCCGTACGGCGAGCGACCCTCGGGACAGAGACACCCCCGAGGAGGACCCCGTGCTCGTCACCTTCGTCGTCACCACCTGGCTGCTCGCCATGCTCCCGGGCGTCGGGCAGGCGCTGATGCTGCGGCAGACGCTGCTGCACGGTCCCGGGGTCGCGGTCGCGACTATCGGTGGCACCGCCACCGGCCTCGTCCTCTGGGCGACCGCGGCGGCCGCGGGTGTCTCCGCGGTCGTGCTCGCCAACCCGCTCGCGTACCGCGTGCTGCTTGCCCTCGGCGGAGCCTTCCTGGCGTACGTCGGACTCCGCACGCTCTGGTCGGCGACCCGCTCGACGCCCGCGCTCCCCACCACCGATCGAGCGGGAGGCGCGGACCGCCGGCACGCCTACCTGGCGGGGCTGGCCACCAACCTCGGCAACCCGAAGGCCGGCGTCTTCGCGCTCTCGCTACTGCCGCGCTTCGTGGGCGCGGACCCCTCGTTCGCCTCGACGGTCGCGCTCGGTCTGATCTGGTCGGCGGTCACCGCCGCCTGGTACCTGCTCTTCGTGATGCTGGTCGCGCGCGGCCGTTCGCTGGTCACCCGGCCATGGATGCAGCGCGGCATCGGCGCGCTCTCGGGCGCTGTGCTGGTCGTGCTCGGAGTGAGCATCGCCGTCGGCATCTGAGCGGTGCGTTGGGGGCCTGGATATCTGGATCGTTGGGTGGCTGGTTTAGGTCCGGAGGGTTTCGGCGACCTGTTCTGGGGTCAGTCGGTGGGAGCCGACGTAGTACAGGACGGCTCCGGGTGGGAGTTCGGCTTGCCAGCTGGGGTTGACCAGGAGTTGTTCGCCGGTGTGGGCGGCGAGGAGGGTTGCGCCGTGTTGTCTGCCGAGGGTGGTCTGGCATTTGTCCACCGAGATCGGGCCGAGGGATTCCGGTAGGCGTACTGAATAGGTGTCGGCGCCGCCGTGGGTCATCAGTTGGGTGTAGATCTCGGTGATGCCTGGGTCTTTGAGTTCTTCGGTGATCATGTGGGGGGTGTGCCACTGGACGCAGCGGAGGTTTTCGTCGACGTAGCGGAGGTGGCGGACCCGGGCGATGTCGCGGAGGGCGACGACCAGGTGGGCGTCCGTCGCGACGTGGTCGGCGGTGATCGCCACGGTCAGGGCCTCGTTGTCGTCGCGGGCGTCTACCAGCACGCTGTACGCCCGGTGGACGCCGGCGCGCCGGAGCACTCCCGCGTCGGTCAGGTCGCCTCGGACGAACTCCACATCGCGGTCGGGCATCGGGTGCGCGCCGACCTCGTCCCAGGCGCAGAGCACGACCCGGGTTGTGCCATCGGCGATGAGTTCGTCCACGATGTGCTCGGTCCGCCCGGGCGTGTAGCCGAGCAGCACGATGTGACCTGATGTATCCACCGTGATGGCTCCTTGCATCCTGCGTCCCTTGGCCTGCTCCAGGCGGGCGGCCAGCCGGGTGAAGACCGTGGTCAGCGTGGCGATCCCGCCCACGATCACGTACGCCCCGACGACGTGCCCGGCGGCTGATTCCGGATAGAGGTCCCCATAGCCGACCGTGGCCGAGGTCACCACGAAATACCACCAGAAATTGCCCGGCTCGACGATTTCGCTTCCCGCGGGTTCGGCCAGGGCCATCAGCGGCCAGCTGGTCACGAACACCACGGTCAGCACCAGTACGGGTGTCCACCAGCTGCCCAGCAGCGTGATCCGGCTGAGCAGACGCGCCACGAAGATCGGCACATTTCCTCCCACGGATCCGTGGAGGTCACCTTAACGGGACAAATCCATAGAAAACAGCCCTCATCTCTGCCGGAGATCGCGGCGAGGAGCAAGCACATGTTGGAGTCAGCGGGAAAGAAGGGCGTCGGCGATGGCGAGATGGGTCGGGTCCTTGGCCGGGTTCCCGTCTTCGATGTCCCAGAGGGCGTCCTGGAGAATGCGGCCGAGTGTCCAGCTGACCGCACGTCCCCGATCCAGGCCCAGCATCTCGGTCATGAGATCAAACCGTTTCAGCACGGATATCCGGATATTTCCGGTTGCTTGCACGTCGTCCCAGCGGTTGTGTAGCGCGGGCAACAGTTCGAATCCAGGATCCCCGGCCAGTGGCTTCGGGTCGATCGCCAGCCACGGCTCGCGCTGCCCGGCCAGCACGTTCCCGTAGTGCAGATCCCAGTGCAGGAGCCGATCACCGGGCTCCCCGGCCACTTCCCGTACGGCTCCCGCGAGAACCCCCAGCCACCGCCGATCATCGGCCCCGACCACCGCCTCGGGTACGGCGGCCAGCATGCCGGCGGCGATATCGCCCAGACTCCGCAACCCCGCCGGCGCGGGCACGGAAACGAGCCGGGCCAGCAACCCGGTCAGGATCTCGAGCGCCTCCCACGAATCCGGCAGGCTCTCCAGCGACCTCCCCCCATCGAGCCGCTCAAGCAGCAGCGACCCACTGGCCGGATCCTCGTCGAGCAGCAGCACCGCGCCGTCTCCCGCCCACGCCCGCAACACCGGCCCTTCACCCCGGGTCTCCTCGGTGACCGGCTGCAGCTTGAGCGCCGCCGGACTCCCATCGGCCCGCAGGACGGGGAGCACGAGCGCGATGACCCCGTGCATCGCGCCCCCGTCCACCCGCAGCCTCCAGCGCTCAAGCATCCGCTCGGCCAAGCCAGGCAGCGAGGCAGTCCACGCGGGCCCCGCGTCCCGCTCGTAGCGGACATGCAGAGCCGCCAGCGTGGGCGGCACCACGATCTCCAGCTCAGCTCACCCGGGCCAGGGTGACGATCGGGATCGTCCGGCCCGCCTTCTGCTCGTGTTCGAGGAAGAACGGGAACTGCTCGGTGATCGACCGCCAGAGCCGGGCGTATTCCTCGCCCTCGGTCGGGCGGGCGGTGGCGATGTAGACCTCCGCGCCCGCCTCAACGGTGACCGTGGGCTGGGCCAGCAGGTTGCGATACCACTCCGGTGGCTCGGTGGCGCCCGCGTTCGAGGCGAGGACCACCAGGTGGTCGCCGTCGGGGACGTACATCATCGGGGTGGTGTGCGGGCGGCCGGTGACGCGGCCGCGGGTGGTGAGCAGGAGGAGCTGGCGGCCCGCGAACGAACCGCCGCCCCTGGCGGCCCGGAAGTCCTCGATAGTCCTTGTATTGATCACGCGCATATCGTCCATGACCGAAATAATCACCAGAAATCCTGCCATCATGTGTCAGCTATCGGATCTTCCAGGTAAAAGCGTGCCTGACAAGCGTACGTCTCACAAGCTGAGACGCCAGAGTTCGTTTATAGTTCAAACTATTGACGGGGGCTTGGCGGCTGTGTGAATCTCTCGGCAGTTCCATGCACGCGCTGGGCGGACGGTCAGGGTCCCCACCTGATCGTGCATGGCGGTTAACCATTCACGAGGGAGACCGTCCATGCGAAGAAAGCTGCTCAGCATGCTCGCGCTCGTCGCCGTGGCCCTGGTCACGGTGGTCGTGCGAAACGCGCCGGCGGGTGCCGCCGCGTCCGACCCGTACAACTTCAAGAACGTGCGGATCGACGGTGGCGGCTTCGTGCCGGGCATCGTCTTCAACCAGACAGAACAGAACCTCATCTACGCGCGCACCGACATCGGTGGCATGTACCGCTGGGACCAGGCCGGCCAGAGCTGGAAGCCGCTGCTCGACTGGGTCGGGTTCACCAACTGGGGCTACAACGGCGTCGACAGCATCGCCACCGACCCGGTGCAGACGAACCGTGTGTACGCCGCCGTCGGCATGTACACCAACAGCTGGGACCCGAACAACGGCGCGATCCTGCGCTCCACCAACAAGGGTGACTCCTGGTCGGTCACCCCGCTGCCGTTCAAAATGGGCGGCAACATGCCGGGCCGCGGCATGGGCGAGCGGCTGGCCATCGACCCGAACCGGAACAGCACGCTCTACCTGGGCGCGCCCAACGGCAACGGGCTGTGGCGGAGCCTCGACTTCGGCGCCACCTGGGCCAAGGTGACCTCCTTCCCGAACGCCGGCAACTACGCCTCGGACCCGAGCGACCCGAACGGCTACGGCACCCACCAGCCGGGCGTCGTCTGGGTGACGTTCGACAAGCGCACCGGCACCTCCGGCAACGCCACCCAGACCATCTACGTGGGCGTGGCCGACAAGCAGAACACGGTCTACCGGACCACCAACGGCGGCACCAGCTGGGAGCGGGTGGCCGGGCAGCCGACCGGCTACATCGCTCACAAGGGCGTGCTCGACACCGTCAACGGCTACCTCTACCTGGCTACCAGCGACACCGGCGGCCCCTACGACGGCGCGAAGGGCGACGTCTGGCGGTACGCCACCGCCACCGGCACCTGGACCCAGATCAGCCCGATCCCGTCCAGCAGCGCCGACGACTACTTCGGCTACAGCGGCCTGACCATCGACCGGCAGAACCCGGGCACGATCATGGTGTCCACCCAGATGTCCTGGTGGCCGGACGTGATCTTCTTCAGGTCCACCGACAGCGGCGCGACCTGGACCCGGGTGTGGGACTGGACCTCCTACCCGAACCGGAGCTTCCGCTACAAGATGGACATCACCTCGGCGCCGTGGCTCACCTTCGGGTCGAACCCGCAGCCGCCGGAGGTCACGCCCAAGCTGGGCTGGATGGTCGAGTCGCTGGAGATCGACCCGTTCAACGGCAACCGCTTCATGTACGGCACCGGCGCGACCATCTACGGCAGCACCGACCTGAAACTCTGGGACACCGGCGGCCAGTTCACCATCAAACCGATGGTGAAGGGGCTGGAGGAGACCGCCGTACTCGACCTGATCAGCCCGCCGTCCGGCGCGGCGCCGCTGGTCAGCGGCCTGGGAGACATCGGCGGCTTCCGGCACACCAACCTGGACGCGGTGCCGCCGATGATGTTCACGGCGCCCACCTTCACCTCGACCACCTCGCTGGACTACGCGGAGACCAACCCGAGCGTGATGGTCAGATCGGGCAACTTCACCGACTCCGACCGGCCGAACGACAGCCATGTGTCCTTCTCCACCGACGGCGGCGCGAACTGGTTCCAGGGCGGCGAGCCGGGCGGCGTCAACAACGGCGGCACGGTGGCCGCGGCGGCCGACGGCAGCAGGTTCGTCTGGGCGCCGGGCGACAGCGGCATCCAGGTCGTCTACTCGGTCGGGTTCGGCAACTCGTGGCAGACCGCGACGGGCGTGCCGGCCAACTCGCGGATCGAGTCGGACCGGGTGAACTCGCAGAAGTTCTACGCCTTCTCCAACGGCCGGTTCTACGTCAGCACCAACGGCGGCGCGGCCTTCACGGCGACCGCGGCGACCGGCCTGCCGACCACCGGCCGGTTCAAGGCGGTGCCCGGACGCGAGGGTGACATCTGGCTGGCGGGCGGCACCGGCGCGACCTACGGCCTGTGGCACTCCACCAACTCGGGTGCGTCGTTCACCAAGCTGGCGAACGTCCAGGAAGCGGACAACGTCGGCTTCGGGCGGGCGGCTCCGGGGCAGAGCTACCCGGCGCTGTTCACCATCGCCAAGATCGACAACGTGCGCGGCGTGTACCGGTCGGACGACTCGGGCGGCACCTGGGTGCGGATCAACGACGACACCCACCAGTACGGCAACATCGGCGAGGCGATCACGGGTGACCCGCGCACGTATGGGCGGGTTTACCTGGGCACCAACGGCCGCGGCATCATCTACGGCGACCGCACGGGCGCACCCCCGTCGCCGTCACCCAGCCCGTCGCCGAGCCCCAGCCCTTCACCAAGCCCCAGCCCTTCACCAAGCCCCAGCCCTTCACCAAGCCCCAGCCCGAGTCCCAGCCCGTCGCCAAGCCCGTCGCCAAGCCCTAGCCCCAGTCCGGGCGTCGGCAAGGCGTGCACCGCCACGTACGCGATCACGAACACGTGGCCGGGCAACTTCAGCGCCACCGTGACCGTCCGCAGCAGCGGCACGGTCGCGATCACCGGCTGGCAGGTCCGCTGGACCTACGCCAACGGCCAGACGATCTCGTCCCTCTGGAACGGCAGCCACACCCAGAGCGGCGCGAACGTCACGGTGAACAACATGAGCTATAACGGCAACCTCAACCCCAACGCCACGACAACGTTCGGGTTCAACGCAGCCGCGCCGGGCACCAACAACGTCCCCACTCCGGTGACCTGCACGGCCCTCTGAGTCCGGTACGGCTCCCGCCGCCCGCCCAGCGGCGGGAGCCATACCATTACCCGCATGGCGATCGGCGTTTACGTCGCGGCGAGCGACGCCAGGAGCAACAAGGGCGCGGTCGCCCTCGGACTGATCGAACTGCTTTCCCGGCAGGTGGGCGTGGTCGGCGTCTACCGGCCGGTGGTTCGGGCCGGTGCCGAGGACAACCTCATCAACACCGCCCGGATCCGCTTCAAAATGGATTTGTCGTACGAAGTCTGCGCGGGCGTCACCTACGAGGACGTGCACGCCGACCCCGAGCAGGCCATCGCCGACATCGTGGCCGGATACCGCGCGGTGGCGGCCCGCTGCGCGGCGGTCGTGGTGATCGGCACCGACTACACCGACGTCGGCGCGCCCACCGAGTTCGAGTTCAACGCCCAGGTGGCCGCCAACCTGGGCACGCCCGTGCTCAACGTGGTCACCGGCCTGCGGCGGACCCCGGAGGAGATCGCCGCCGCCGTCGAGCTGTCGGCGAAGGAACTCGCGGAGGAGCACACCTTCGGCATCGCGGTCGTGGTCACCCGGGTCGATCCGGCGCGATTGGGTGAGGTGGCGGAAGCCGTACAGGACTGCCCGACTCCGGTCTGGGTCCTCCCGGAGGTCGCGAGGCTGTCGGCGCCTACGGTCGCGGACCTGCTCGCCGGTTGCGGCGGCACCCTGTTCCTCGGCGACGAGCAGCAGCTGGGCCGCGAGGTCGGCGGCCTGATGGTCGGCGCGATGACGCTCCCCAACATCCTGGAGCGTCTCACCGAGGGCGTCGCGGTGATCACCCCCGCCGACCGCGCGGCCGCCCTGCTCCCCGGCCTGCTGGCCGCGCACAACGCCGACACCTTCCCCGCCCTGTCCGCGATCATTCTCAACGGCGGCATGCTGCTCCCCGAGCCGGTGCTGCGGCTGCTTACCGGCATGGACATCAGCCTCCCCGTGATCACCACCCCCGGCGACACCTTCGAGACCGCCACCCGCCTCTCCCGGGTCGAAGGCCGCTTCACCCCCGACGCCGACGGCAAGATCGACACCGCGCTCGGCCTGTTCGCCGCGCACGTGGACGGCTCGGCCCTGCTCGACCGCCTGCACGTGACCCCCGCGACCGTGGTCACGCCGCTCATGTTCGAATACGACCTGCTCGAACGCGCCCGCGCCGACCGCCGCCACATCGTGCTCCCCGAAGGCGCGGAACCCCGCATCCTGCGCGCCGCCGACATCCTGCTCCGGCGCGGCGTCGCCGACCTCACCCTGCTCGGCGACGAGCGCGAGATCCGCTCCCAGGCGGCGCGGCTGGGCCTGGACCTGGGCGAAGCCCGCGTGCTCAGCACGTTCGACCCCGAACTCCGCGAACGCTTCGCGGTCGAGTACGCGCGCCTGCGCGCCCACAAGGGCATCACCGTCGAGCGGGCCCGCGACACCGTCACCGACGTGTCCTACTTCGGCACCCTGATGGTAGGCCTCGGCCTGGCCGACGGCATGGTCTCCGGCTCGATCCACACCACCGCGCACACCATCCGCCCGTCCTTCGAGATCATCAAAACCCGCCCCGGCGTCGGCGTGGTCTCCAGCGTGTTCTTCATGTGCCTGGCCGACCGCGTCCTGGTGTACGGCGACTGCGCCGTGGTCCCCGACCCGACCGCGGACCAGCTGGCCGACATCGCGATCTCCTCGGCGGCCACGGCGGCCAGGTTCGGGGTGGAGCCGAGGGTGGCGCTGCTGTCGTACTCGACCGGCGAGTCCGGCGCGGGACCCGAGGTGGAGAAGGTGCGCGCGGCCACCGCGATGGTCCGCGAGCTGCGGCCGGACCTGCCGGTGGAGGGCCCGATCCAGTACGACGCCGCCGCCGAGCCGAGCGTGGCCAGGACCAAGATGCCCGGCAGCCAGGTCGCCGGGCGGGCGACGGTGTTCGTCGTGCCGGACCTCAACACCGGGAACAACCTGTACAAGGCCGTGCAGCGGAGCGCGGGGGCGGTCGCGGTCGGGCCGGTGCTGCAGGGATTGCGCAAACCGGTCAACGACCTGTCGCGAGGGGCGACCGTGCACGACATCGTCAACACCGTGGCGATCACCGCGATTCAGGCGCAGGGAGAATGATGCACGTCCTGGTGCTCAACAGCGGGTCGTCGTCGATCAAGTACCAGTTGCTGGACATGGACACGCGGTCGCGGCTGGCGACCGGCCTGGTGGATCGGATCGGGGAGCGGTCCGGGCGGCTGATCCACAACGGCGAGGATGTGGGCGCCGACGGTTTCGCCGATCATGAGGCCGGGCTGCGGGCGGTGCTGGAGGCGTTCGCCGCGCGAGGGCCCGCGCTGGATCAGGTTGGCGCGGTCGGGCATCGGGTGGTGCACGGGGGCAGCCGGTTCGCGCGGCCAGAGTTGATCGACGACGAGGTGGAGGCGGCGATCGAGGAGCTGATCCCGCTCGCGCCGCTGCACAATCCGGCGAATCTGGAGGGGATCCGGGTCGCTCGGCGGGCGTTTCCCACGCTTCCGCACGTGGCCGTTTTCGACACGGCCTTCCATCAGACGCTGCCACCGGCGGCATATACGTATGCGGTGCCCGTTGAGTGGGATGTCCGCAAATATGGCTTTCACGGGACGTCGCACGCGTACGTCTCCCGGAAAGCCGCCGAACTGCTCGGACGGCCGTACGAGGAGGTCAACACGATCGTCCTGCACCTGGGCAACGGCGCGAGCGCGACGGCGGTCCGGGGCGGGCGGAGCGTGGACACCTCGATGGGCCTGACGCCGCTGGCCGGGCTGGTCATGGGCACCAGATCCGGGGACGTCGACCCCGGAGTGCTGCCCTACGTCGCGCGGCTGACCGGACTCACCCTCGACGAGATCGACTCCGCCCTCAACCGGGAGAGCGGCCTGCGCGGGCTCGCCGGGGCCAACGACCTGCGCGAGGTCTGGCGCAAGGCCGACGACGGAGACCAGGCCGCCCGCCTGGCCATGGACGTCTACACCCACCGCATACGCGGATATATCGGCAACTATTACGCCGTCCTCGGACATGTAGACGCGATCGTGTTCACGGCGGGCGTCGGGGAGAACGACCCGCGGACCCGCGAACTCGCCCTCACCGGCCTCGACCGCCTCGGCATCACGATCGACCCCGCCCGCAACACCGCGCGCTCCGCCCGAGCCCGGACGATCTCAAAGGACGGCTCCGAGGTGACGGTCCTGGTGATCCCGACCGACGAGGAGTTGGAGATCGCCGAACAGACCGTCAATACTGCCGGCGTAGGGAGAACTCCTCCGCATTGATGAGGAGCCCGGAAGATCCCGCTGGTTATCGTAGGTGTGGGGGTGAACCGTGTCGACTACCGAGAACGCGCAGGAACAGGGACGGACCGAGAGCGGGGAGGAGGCGAAACTAGCGGAATACACGCGCAACGGGGAGGCGAGGGGGCCGATGAAGTGGCTCGACCGATGGCGCTCCACCGCGGCCGGCCGGCTGACCCTGAAGATCATCGTCGGCGTCATCGGCGGTGCCATGGTGATCGGCGGCCTGATCATGGTCCCGTTCCCCGGCCCCGGCTGGCTGATCGTGTTCGGCGGCCTGGCCGTGCTCGCCACCGAGTTCCACTGGGCCAGCCGCGTCCTGGACTTCGCCAAGCGCGTGGTCGGCGCGGCGACCGCCTGGCTGAAACGGCAGAACTGGTTCGTCCGCATCGTCGCGGGCACGCTCACCTTCCTGCTCGCCTTCGCCATCGTCTGGCTCTCGCTGAAGCTCACCCTCAAGATCGACCTGATCCAGGAAGCGCAGCTCCTGTTCAACCGGTGAGCTCGCTCAGCTCCCCGGCGGGCACCGCCGAGGCCGCCGCCAGGCGGCGCGTCGCCAGCGCCGCCAGCAGCGTCGCCCCGTCGGAGAGCACCCCGTCATCGAAGGCCGCCTCAGCCGAGTGGTTCGCCGGAGCCCCCACCGGATTCTGCCCGGCCGGGCAGGCCCCCAGCACCAGGAACGTCCCCGGCACCTCGTTCAGCACGAACGAGAAGTCCTCCGAGCCGGTCGCCGGCTGCGCCATCGCGACGTAGCGCTCCGGGCCCAGGACCTCCCGCACGGTCTCGGCCGCGAACTCCGCCTCCGCCTCGTCGTTGACCGTCACCGGGTAGCCGATGCCGAACGAGCACTCCGCCGTCAGGCCGTGCGCTTCGGCGATGCCGCGCGCGAGCCGTACGACGCCTTCCTTGACCTGGGCGCGGGTCTCGGCGGAGAAGGAGCGGATGGTGGCGTCGAAGCGGGCGTCATCCGGGATGACGTTGTCCGCGGTGCCGCCGTGGAACTGCCCGACGGTTATCACTACCGGGTCGAAGACGTCGAAGCTCCTGGTCACGTACGTCTGGAGCTGGGACACGATCTCGCAACCGACCTGGATCGGGTCGAGCGCGCGATGCGGCGCGGAACCGTGGCCGCCACGCCCGCGCACGATCACCTGGAAGGTGTCGGCCGCCGCCAGGATCGGGCCGCCCTTGGTGAGGAACAGGCCGGTCGGGACGGCGGTGGCGAAGACATGCATGCCGTACGCGGCGATGGGCCGGCAGCCGGACGCGCCCAGCACGCCTTCCTCGATCATCAGCCGGGCACCCTCGTAGCCTTCCTCGCCGGGCTGGAACATGAAGACGACGTCCCCGGCGAGGCTGTCCCTGCTCACGCTGAGCTGATGCGCCGCCCCGACCAGCATGGCCATGTGCAGATCGTGGCCACACGCGTGCATCCGCCCGTCGATCTTCGAGCGATACGGCACCGCGACGCGCTCCTGGATGGGCAGCGCGTCCATGTCGGCCCGCAGCAGGACGGTCGGACCCGGACGTCCCCCGCGCAGGACGGCGGTGATCGACGACAGCGCCTCGCCGGTGGAGATCTCCAGGGGCAGCCCGTCCAGCGCCGCGAGCAGCTTCTCCTGAGTCCGGGGGAGGGTCAGGCCCAGCTCGGGTTCGGCGTGGAGGGAGTGGCGGAGGCGTACCAGCTCGTCCTGAATGTCCATGCCTCATCCTGCGGGACTTCCCGCCGTCCCGGCAATGCGGCGCGCCAGGAGGCCCCGCTGCCTGCGATCCTTTGGCCGGGGGGAATGATGATCGCGATTCTTGGCGCCATTCTGCTGGCCGCGCCGCAGGTCTCCATCGGCCTGGACAACGGCGTCACCGAGATCGACCGGAGGACCACCTATGTGATCACGGCCGTCAACTACGAATCCACGCCGTTGTCGGCCAATGTGCGGATCACGTTCCCGCCCGGACTGCGGGAGGTCGAGGCGGCGGGGGCGTCGGTCGGGGAGACGCACGCGTCCTGGCTGGTCATGATGCCGCCGGGGGAGAGCACCTACGAGGTGAGCGGAATCCTGCGCGGGGATCCGGGCGCCGCGATGGCGGCCACCGCGTGTGTCTTCGCGGGGGATCTGAGCAAGCCCCTGGTCTGCTCGACCGACATCGACGAGATCCCGGACCCGGGGGCCGTGCCCGGCGGCGGCGTGGTGCACGCGGTGCTGGTGCTGCTGCTCCTGCTCACCGGCACGGGCGCCGGCTATCTGACGACCCGGGGCCGAGTGTCTTCACCACGACATCGGACCTAGTGGGTGGGGAGCTGCTGGAGTAGCTGCGACCCGATCGCCGCGGACACTCTCCGGCAGAAGTCTTCGGGGTTCTCGTGCGCGGGAACGGGTTCGGGCACGACCGCGTGCACCACCCCGTCCGTCAGCAGTTCGTGGGAGCCGACCCGTTGCCTGCGTGCCATGTCGGCCGCCAGCCGGGTGTGGCCGTGCAGGATCACGCTCGCACCTTCTGGCGGCAGGGGCGAGAGCCACGCGTGCTCGGCGGCGATGCGCGTTCGGCCGGGGAGCAGGGCGAGGGCGCCCCCGCCGCACCCCTCTCCGAGGAGTACCGACACTGACGGCACGGTGAGCTGGACGAGGTCGGCCAGGCAGCGTGCGATCTCTCCGGCGAGCGCCCGCTCCTCCGCCTCCGCCGAGAGCTCGGCCCCGGGGGTGTCGACGACGCAGACCAGCGGGCGCCCCAGCTGCTGGGCGACATGAATGCCGCGGCGCGCGGCACGCAGGTCATCGGGGCCGAGCGGGCCTCCGCTAGCCTGAGCGCGCCGGTCCTGACCGATCACGACGCACGCGACCTCCTGGAAGGACGCCAGGGCACACAACATGCCCTGGCCGGGCTCACCCGCACCCGTCCCGGACAGGGCGACCACATCGCCGGCCCCGTAACGCAAGAGCTCGCGGACTCCTGGGCGGTCAGGGTGACGGCTCAGCTGAATGGAGTCCCAGGGATCCCTCGGGAGGGTCACCACGGCGGTGTCCGGCACCCACGCCTGGCTCACCTTCGCAGGTCTGGCCAGCAAGGCGAGTGCGTTCGCGGCGACGACGGCGAGCCGGTCGGAGGTCACGACCGCGTCGATGACTCCCTTGGCGACCAGATTCTCGGCCACTTGGACCCCGTCGGGAAACGGATGGCCGTTGAGTGCCTCGTAAACGGAGGGCCCCAGGAAGCCGATCAAGGCGCCCGGCTCCGCCACGGTGACGTGCCCGAGCGACCCCCACGACGCGAACACCCCTCCCGTGGTCGGGTGCCGCAGATACACCAGGTACGGCAGGCCGGCCGCCTTGTGCTCGACGACCGCCCGGGAGATGTCCACCATCGTGACGAAGGCCGGCGTGCCCTCCTGCATCCGGGTGCCGCCGGAGGAGGGCGCGGCGATGAGGGGCAGCCGTTCGCCCGTCGCGCGGCGCACGGCCGTCACGATGCGCTCGGCCGCGTCACGACCGATCGACCCGCCGAGGAAGCGGAACTCGCTCACGATGAGCGCCACGTCGTGGCCCTCGATCCTGGCCCGGCCGGTGAGGACGGCCTCGTCCGTGCCGGCACGTTCCCGAGCCTGGAGCAGTGCCTTCTCATACTCGGGATCCCGGTCGGCGGGTGCGATGGGCCCGTCCCACGAATGCCAGGAGCCCGGGTCGACGTTCGCCTCGATCAGTTCGAGGGCACCCAGCCGGCGCGTCACCGGACCACGTCGCCGACCCAGCGCCGTACCGGCTCGCCGTAGGCGTCGACGACGAGCACGCCCTCAAGAGGCGCGCTCATGCGGACGCGCCCGAGCCAAGCGCCTCGTGGCGCGCATGGTGGGAAACGACCGGGTTCCGCACCACCCCGAGCCGCTCCACCTCGACTTCGACCTCGTCGCCGGGTCGCAGGAGCCACGGCGGTGTCCGGGAGTAGCCGACCCCCGACGGGGTTCCGGTGGCGAGCAGGTCGCCAGGGCGGAGGGTGAGGGTCCGGCTGATGAGCGAGAGCGTGTCACCGACCGTGTAGACGATCTCGTCGGTACGGCCCTGCTGCACCACGGTGCCGTTCACGCGCGTCTCCACCTTGAGCCCGTCCCGCAGGTCGCCCACTTCGGCAGCCGGTACCAGCGGCCCGAGCACACCGGAACGGTCTCCGTTCTTGCCCAGCGTCCACTGGGAGGTGAGCTTCTGTGCCCGGCGTGAGGTCACGTCGTTGAACGTGGAGTAGCCGACCACGGCCGCCAGGGCGTCCTCGGGCGTGGCGTCCACGAGGGTCGCACCGACCCAGGCCACCACCTCGCCCTCCCAGTCCACCCCATCCTCGTCGGGCGGCACCGGGATGCCCACGCCCGCGACGGTGAGCGAGCTCGGCCACCGCGCGAACAAGGTGGGGTACTGCGGCACGCCCTCGCTCGCGTAGGAACCCTCCGCGATGTGCTTGAGGTAGTTCAGCCCGATACAGATGACCCTCGCGCCCGGCAGCACCGGGGGTACGAGCTGGACATCGTCCACCATTACGTGCTCGAAGGCCGGCTCACCGGTCAGCCAGCGCCGGGGTTCGGCCCAGAACTCCTCCAGGGCCGCGAGGACTCCGACCTGGCGGCCGTCGTCTGTGAGGGTCCCCGCGAGGACCGAACCGTCGGTGTGGCGCAGTCCCACGACGCGCATTCGTTGTCTCCTTGACCGTCAGACAGGGATCGCGGCGTAGGTCGTGTCGAGGTACTCCGCGAGGCCTTCGAGGCCGCCCTCGCGGCCGAGCCCGGACTGCTTGACGCCGCCGAAGGGCGCGGCCGCGTTCGACACGACGCCGACGTTGACCCCGACCATGCCGCTGGCGAGGTTCCCGACCATGCGCAGCGCACGCTCCAGGTCGCGCGTGTAGACGTAGCTCACCAGCCCGTAGGGGGTGCCGTTGGCCGCGTTCACCGCCGCCTCCTCCTCGCGGAAGGTGGTGATCGGGGCGAGCGGTCCGAAGATCTCCTCGTCGAGCAGTGCCGTACCCGGCGCGACGTCGCTCAGGACGGTGGGCGCCACGAACCGGCCGTTCGACGGCCCGCCTCCCACCTCGATGGCGGCGCCCCGGTCGAGAGCGTCGGCCACCAGCCGCTCGAACTTCGCGACCGCCGCGTCGTCGATGAGCGGCCCGACCTCGGCGCCGTCCTGCCAGCCGGCGGCGACCGTCATCGCTCCCATGCGGTCCGCGAGCCCGCGGGTGAACTCGGGGGCGAGGGACTCCGCGACGATGAAGCGGTTGGCCGCCGTGCAGGCCTGGCCGACGTTGCGCATCTTGGCCAGCAACGCGCCCTCGACCGCGGCGTCGAGGTCGGCGTCCTCGCACACGATGAAAGGCGCGTTCCCGCCCAGCTCCATCGAGGTTCTCATGACGTGGGCCGAGCACTGGGCCAGGAGCAGCTTGCCGACCTCGGTCGACCCGGTGAAGGAGAGCTTGCGGGCGAGCCCGGACCCGATCACCGTGCTGACGACCTCGGCGGGACGGGACGTGGTGACGACGTTGACCGCGCCGGCCGGAGCACCGGACTCCTCGATGATCCGCGCGAGGAGCAGGCTGGTCAGGGGCGTCTGCTCGGCCGGCTTGAGGACGGACGGGCAGCCGGCCGCGATCGCGGGGGCGATCTTGCGCGCCCCCATCGCCAGCGGGAAGTTCCACGGGGTGACGAGCAGGCAGGGCCCCACCGCCTTGTGCTGGACCAGGATGCGGGTCAGCCCGGACGGTGACAGCCGGTAGTCGCCTCCGATGCGCAGGGCCTCGTCGGCGAACCAGCCGAAGAAGTCGGCGGCGTAGGCCACCTCCCCGCGGGACTCGGTGATCGGCTTGCCCATCTCCAGGGTGATGAGCAGAGCGAGCTCGTCCGCACGCTCGCGCAGCGCGGCCTCGACCCGGCGCAGCAGCGCGGCGCGCCGCGCGGGGGACAAGGCCGCCAAGGCGGGCTGCGCGTCGGCGGCGGCCCGGATCGCGTCCCGCGCGTCCCGCGCGTCGGCGTCCGCGACCTCGATCAGCGTCTCGCCGGTCGCGGGGTTGTCCACCGGGAACGTCGCTCCACCCGCTGCCGGGCGCCATCGCCCTCCGACCAGCAGCGTCGACGGGACGGCCGGGAGCGACGGGGCGAGGGCGGGCATGGCGAACGCGGTCATCGATTCCTTCTCTCGTGCAGTATCAAGACGGTCGGCGCTGCCTCACAGCACCGCGACACCACCGACGGGGCACCCGGAGGCGCCGGTGATGGGCAACGCGGGCGCGGTGAAGAGGAACTCGTACTTCCCGTAGCGGGCGCAGGCGGTCGCGAGGTCGTGGAAGTCGAAGATCTCGCCGATGGCCAGTCCCATGTGGACCAGTGCCACGACATGGAAGGGCTGGAAGCAGTCGATCTCGTTGGGACGGACCTCGACGCCCCAGGTGTCGGAGGCGACCGCGGCGATCTCCCGCTCGTGGAACCACGGGGCGGTGTGCAGCGACACCCCCGGGGCGGCGCCGCCCGCGTAGTCGCCCCACGCGTGCCGGCGAGCCTCGAGGAAGCCGGTGCGGATCAGCACCGCGTCCCCGCGCTGGATCCGCACGCCCTGGGCTTGCGCGGTCGCCTCCAGCTCCTCGACGGAGATCGCGTAACCGGGTTCGAGAGCGTCCACGCCCAGGTGCCGGGCCACGTCGAGCAGCACGCCGCGCATCACGAACTTGCCCGCGTAGTTCTCCACGCCGTTCCTGGCCGCCCCGTTGGAGGAGACGAGACCCGCGGAGTATCCGTTCCACATCTTCCCCTTCCAGAAGATGTGGGAGAGCGAGTCCCACTGGGTGCCGGCCTGGTTGGGCACGATGAGAATGTCGTCCGAGCGCCCGTACCCCTTGGCCGGGCCGAACCCGGCAGGAAGGATCTCCTGCGCTCCGGCCAGGTGATCGGCCCCGGTCGCCGTCATCACGTTGCGCGGGTTGGCCCGCAAGCTGCCGGTCTGGGGGCCTCGCTGGTCATAGGGGAGCGAGCAGGAGACGGTGACGCCGTGCTCGACGAGGGCCGCGGCGTGCCGTACCTGCTCGGGCCCGACGTAGTTCATCGTCCCGAGCGAGTCGTCCTCGCCCCAGCGTCCCCAGTTCGTGCACTGCTTGATGTAGCGCTCGAGGACATCCGCGCCGCGGAAATCGGACATCTCATCACCTCCATGGTCATGCCCGCCGCGACGGCGGGCGGAATGGTCAAGAAGCGGTCGAGGTGGTGAAGACGCCGACCAGCCGGGAGCCGAAGGCGTCGATCGCCTGGCCGGTGAGGGGCTCGCCATCGCGCGTACGGAGCACCAGGAGGTAGCGGTAGCGGAAGATCTCGCCGGTGGGCGCGTTCGTGATCGTGCGCACGGCCAGCCCGAGCGGGGCCAGGAGCGCCAGCGTCTCGTCGAGTTCGGCACTGCCGTCGACGCGGACCGCCAGCAGGTCGGCGCCGGGGGAGACCGCCAATGCCGAGGAGAGCGCCCACCACCCGCCGACGCTGCCGCCGTCGACGTCGCGCTCGAGGATGTCCAGGCCGAGCGCCCGCGCCACGGCCTCGGTGCCGATCAAGGCCATCGAGCCGTCACCCTCGAGCACCTCGCGCGCCGCGGCCACGGAGTTCTGCCTGTGGATTTCGACCGTCGCGGCGGGCAGCCGCTCCGCCAGGAAGCGGCGGCACTGGCGGATGGAGCCGTGCCCGCCCACATGGGTGATGTCGTCCAGACGGGTGCCCGGCTTGGCCAGCAGGGCGCAGTGGTAGGGCACCACGATCTCGTCGCCGATGAAGAGCTTCTCTCCGGCGAGGATGCGCGCGGCGGTCTCGGTGCACGCGGTGTTGGAGGTCTCCGACGTCAGCACCCCGAGCTCGATCCGGCCGTCGAGCACGGCGGCGACGACGTCGTCCATGGTCGGGAAGTACTCCGGCCCGCCCAGTCCGGGCCGGTGCTCGAGCAGCGCCTGCGTCGCCTGCCCCGCGAACGTGAGTTCGCTGCCCAGCGTGCCGACCCGCCGCGCTGGTTGGTGTTCGCTCCCGCTCACAGCGACCCTCCGCAGGTGAATAGTGTATTCAGTACGCGGGAAATGTAGCACACCTCCAGGTCGCTGACGATGGGGCCCGGCGTGAGACGGGCCACAGAGCGCGGCGGGGTCTAGCCCCGTTTTCCGCACATGAGGATCTTTGGGATTCTTCGGTGTGTCGGGTTGGTCGTGGGCTCAGCAGTCGGCAGCCTGCTGGCGTGTGAGACAACCCGCGCAGTTCGGTATCCCGTCGGTCGAGAAACTGCTGGGGGCGTTGCCGGTGGTGGCCGGTTTCTGCTCCCGGTTGAAGATCCGTGATGTGGTCGATGCCGCCTGCCCGGTGCGTGACCTGGCCGGACTCACCCACGGACAGGTGATCGAGACGCTGGTGGCCAACCGGTTGACCTCTCCGGCTCCGCTGGTGCACGTGCGGGAATGGGCGCGGGAATGGG
>NZ_BLAE01000003.1:297920-352435 GCF_009687865.1 Acrocarpospora macrocephala | reverse complement strand
GTCCAAGGCTGGGCCGACGGCGGCACCACCGACCTCGACCAACTCGCCCCCGCCTGCACCTGGCACAACCGCGACAAAGCAACCCACCCCGACCGCTACCGCACCCGCCGCAACCACGACGGCACCTGGACCCTCCTCTACCACGGCAAACGAAACCGCTTCGCCGGACGGTTCCGACGCTGAACCGAACCGGCACGAGAGCGCCACCCACCCAGGCCGGGAACCCCGGGGGTTGAGGGAGTTCCCCGATCCTGGGACAGCGCGTGAAGAGTCGATCCTGGCCGCCGCGCGTAGCTACGCGATCGGCGCGCCACCATGCGTAGCCACGCGATCGGCGCGCTACGCCTGCTGAACTTCACCGACATCGCCGAAGGCACCCGCTGGGCACACGACGACTTCCACAACCCGCTCATCGCCCTCGGCCTCACAAGGCGAGAATTCCTTCGACCCTGGGCGGCCCGCTACCTGCTCGGCTGGCTGCACTGGAGCCGCTGGCCATCCAGCACACCCGCCATCACGCACCCCACAACCCCGCACTGTGGGCCGCCCCCCTTCACGCGGGCGCGTAGTGTCAGTCGTCGATCAATTCGGGGTCCGCGACACAGCTGGCCGGTTGACTGGACGGCACGCGGTGGCACGCAGTTCGGCGGCGGTCGGTTCAGCTGCTACGGCCCCAGTGTGGGCATGGGAGACGGGCGAGGACCACCCGCGCAGGTGGTCGGCAGCGGCCCTGGTGGCGCACTCTATAGATCTTGTACGTCATGTCGATCAATGACTGTAGACGGGGACGCGGATCCTGTGGTGGGCCGGTCGTTCGATCTCGTCGACGATCGCGACGGCCAGGTCCGCGTAGGACAGTTGGCCGTCCTCCATGTACGGCTCCGTGGTGAGGCGATAGGAACCGGTCCGCGGGAGGTCGAGCGACAGGTTGGCGGGCGGGGTCAGCATGAGCCAGTCGAGCGGGGTGTCCGCCATGTTTAGACGGTCGAAGCCGTCGGCGTGGGCGCGGGCGAACGGTTTGATCTCCGGCGGGAAGGCGGCGGGATCGTCCATGATCAACCCGCCGGACCTGTCGGGCATGGTGGCGAATAGGCCGATCACCAGCAGCCTTCCGACTCTCTCCGCGGTCAGTCCCTCCAGCAGGGCGTCTGCGGCCTTCACGAAGAACGCGGGATCTAGGGTGTCGAAACCCTGCTCTGGACCGGAGAACGGGGACACCGCGTGGACGACAGCGTCCGCGCCTCGGGCGGCTTCCGCGATGGAGGCGGCGTCCGTCACGTCCGCGCGGACCAGGATGACGTCCTCCGTCTCCAGGTCTGGGTATTTGGCCGTGTCCCGTACGGCGGCCGTGACGCGGTGACCCCGCGACAACGCCTCGTCGACCACCGCGCGACCCGCGCGGCCACCCGCTCCGAAAACAACGATCATGCTCATGGCCATGACGGTATCCACGGGATACTGGTTACTTCAACGATACTGGCCTATGCTGCGGGACCATGATCGAGCCACTTGATCCGGACATGTTCGACCCCATGTGCCCGTCCAGTGCGATCCCCTTTCAAATCGGCGACAAGTGGACGGGAATGATCGTTAGGTGCCTCGCCGATGGACCGAGGCGCTTCACCGAACTACGGGTTCCGCTTCGTACGATCACCCCCAAAGTGCTCACCGCGACTCTGCGCGCCATGCAACGCGATGGACTGGTGACCAGGACCGCCTACGACGAGAATCCTCCGCGGGTCGAATACGAGCTCACCGAACTCGGGCGGAGCATGTTGATCCTCATCGACGCGGCCCGCACCTGGAGCGAGCAGTACCTACCGGCGATTCTCGCGGCCCGGCGAGCCAGCGAAGAGCTGACCACCTTCCGATGAGTACGCGGAACGAGCTGCCCAAAGTGGTGTTCTCAAAGTCGTCGAAACCGCCCCTGACGTGGAGCAACACCTCGTTGGTAGCCGAGAACGTCGTGGCGGCCGTCGCGATGGTTGTCTCACGAGCCATCCCGTGGCGTCTTTTGCCAGACCGAAATGTGACTTGTGCTGTCGCTGGTGAAGGGCTCGCGCTTCCAGTCGGCCCATCGCTCGTGCAAGGTCATTCCGGCGAGTCGGGCCATGAGGTCCAGTTCGGACGGCCATACGTAGCGGTGCGGCGACGATCGGGTCTCCAGCTGGCCGTCCACCACCCAGTAGTGATGGGAGACCGCGATCTGCGACGCGACGTCGTACTCCTCGAAACCGAGGTGGGCCGGGGTCACGGTGAACGGGTGGATGGTCTGGCCGGGCGGGAGACGCCGAAGTTCTGGGATGTAGACCTCGATGACGAAGCAGCCGCCGGGTTCGAGATGCGCCGCCACGTTGCGGAAGGTCTCAACCTGTTCGTCTTGCGTGGTCAGGTTCGTGATCGTGTTGCGTACCAAGTAGGCGAGCTGGAAGGTGCCGCCAGGCCCGGTGGTCGCGAAGTCGCCGATGGTCACGCCGATGCTCTGCGCGCCGGGTTTGGCCCGCAACTGCGCCACCATGGCGGGCGACAGCTCGATTCCGTGCACGCGAACGCCTCGCCGGCTGAGCGGCAACGCGATGCGGCCAGTACCGATGCCGAGTTCAAGAGCGGCGCCTGATCCTGCTAGATCGGCGAGGAAACTGACAGCCGGGTCGACGACCGCCGGGTCAAATAGTTCCGGCCACTTGGCCTCATACGTTTCCGCTGTCCGTTCATCAAAGTTGTTCTCCGGCACAGACCCACTGTGACCACAGACCCTCCAGAGCCGCCACCCATTAACCCCGGCCGCCACCGCGCCATGCTCACCTGGCTCACATCGCCGCAGCGTTCCGGCCCTTCCGACCGACCCTGTCCGCCTGGTGGCGGCGACCGCTGCCGGGTTACCCGCCACGCGGTGAACGCCGAAACCTCCACGGCCGGACCGATCACGAAGCGGCCCAGTGCGCCGCGCGCTTGTCAGCGGCCGGTGGATCCGTCAATCTGCTCGCGGAGGATGTCGGCGTGGCCGGCGTGGCGGCCGGTCTCTTCAATCATGTGCACCAGGACCCATCGCATCGATGGTGCCGGCCCTGGGCGCGGGGGTCGCGGGGCGGGAAGGGCCAGGTCTGGGCAGGCGTCGATGACCTGATTCGCTCGCTCGACGGTCTTCCGGTAGTCGGCGAGCACGCCGTCGATGGTGTCCTCCGCGGACGGCCGCATGGTCGCGCGCCAGTCGCCGACATCCTCGCCGAGGAAGTAGAACCGTTCGACGAACGCCAGATGCTTGAGCAGCCCGAGAAGGTTGGTGCCCGAGGGCACTCCGCCCGTTCGGACCTGCGGTTCCGGCACGCCCGCGACCTTGTCCGCGACCGCGTTCCGCAGATAGTCGAGGAAGCCCCGCAGGGTGGCCTTCTCGTCGGCGCCGGTGCGCGGAGGCGTGGTGTCCTTCGCCCGCGTCCTGGATCGCTGCGCGTGGTTTCCTGGCATCGAGGCACTCCGTCCCGACGTGACGTCGTGTGGTTCAGGCGGTCATCCGGCGGTTCGCTGGACGAGCAGGATGTTGTCGATGACGGTGGCGGTCTCACCGGCGGGTCCGGTGGCCCGGCGGCGGGGCATGTCGGCGCGCAGGACGGACCAGTGCGCGGGGTCGAGATCAAGTTCGGCGGCGATCTCGGTGGGTGTGGGGTAGTGGATGTCGGGGTCCTGGTTCCACGACCAGGGCGCGGTGGAGCCGTGGTCGACGATCAGCAGCAGACCGCCGGGGCGCAGGGCCCGTGCGGCGGTGCGCAGGACTCGGCTGCGGAGCAACGGGAACGGGGTGTGGAAGTACTGGGCGGTGACGAGATCGAACTGGCCGGCCGGGAAGCTTCTGGCCAGATCGTGCTGTTCGGTGGCGACCCGGTCCGCGACGCCGAGATCGCGGGCGCGTTCCCGCACCCGTTCGACGGCGGTAGTGGAGATGTCCACGGCGGTGACGTGCCAGCCCCGCTGGGCGAGCCAGATGGCGTCACCGCCGGCGCCGCAGCCCAGATCCAGGGCGGTGCCGGGGCGCAGCGGTGCGGCGGTCTCGGCGAGCAGCGGGTTGACGTGTGCGTCCCAGGTACGCCGGGTGCGGTAGTGCCGCTCCCAGAACAACTCGGCGTCCTCGTCCGCGGCGTCGGCGGTGGGTCGTCGGCGTCGGGTGGAATCCATCTGAGTTGCCCCTTCGTCGGCCGGCGTGCTCCGATACGCACCTTCGATGCCGGAGATGTACCGACAGCATCGCCACCGCCGTTTCCCCCTTGCAAGAAAAGTTGCGGATCCGCATCATCGGGGGATGGACAACCCCGCAGGAGACGTTTTGGCCGGAGTCGGGCCGCGTCTGCGTGACCTGCGCCGGGCGCGGAGCGCCACGCTGGCGGCGCTGGCAAACGAAACCGGTCTCACAGCGAGCACCCTGTCCCGTCTCGAGAACGGCAAGCTCCGCCCCACGCTGGAGCAGCTACTGCCGCTGGCCCGGGCGCACGGCGTCCCGCTCGATGATCTCGTCGCGGCGCCGCCCACCGGCGACCCGCGCATCCACCTGCGACCAGTACGGCGATCCGGGCTGGTGATGGTGCCACTGACCAGGCGGGCCGGCGGTATCCAGGCCTACAAGGTGATCTATCCACCCGCCGGCCGAGCGCCCACGATGGACCTGCGGACCCACGAGGGATACGAGTGGTTCTACGTCCTCAACGGGCACGTCAGGTTCGTGCTCGGCGAGCAGGAGTTCCGGCTCAGCGTCGGCGAGGCCGCGGAGTTCGACACCCGCATACCGCACTGGATCGGCAGCGCCGACAGCCAGCCCGCGGAGCTGCTCACCCTGTTCGGCGCGCAGGGAGAGCGCGCCCATCTGGCACCGTCCAGGAACTGACCATCTCAGCCCTCCGCCAGCCGTGCGGCGGCGGCTCCCCTCCGCCCGAACGACAGCGCTCCGACATGGTCGGCACCGTATGGCCGAGACAGAAACCACGACCACGACGCCATCCGCACCCGCGACGGCGAGATCCCGGGCAGGTCAGCCAGGCCGCGAACGCCAGTAGCCGTCCGGCGTATCTTACGAGTAACGGCTGGCAGCAGGCGGGAGGTAGGGCAGGATCCGCAAACTGCCTACCTCCCGGCTGAGCCGTAAGTCGCCTGTCAGGGGCGGCCCAGGGCGCGGTACTCCCAGCCCTCGGCGCGCCAGGCCTCCGCGTCCAGAGCATGGCGGCCGTCCACGATCCGGCGGTTCCGGACCACCTGCGCCAGCGCGGACGGCTGGATCTCCCGGAATTCGGCCCATTCGGTCAGCAGCACCACCACGTCCGCGTCCTGGGCGACGTCCAGGGCGCTGGTGCCGTACCTGAGTTCGGGGTACGCGCGGCGGGCGTTGTCGAGAGCGGCGGGGTCGTAGACGCGGACGTTCGCGCCCAGGCCGTGCATGGTGCGGGCCACGTCCAGGGCGGGGGCGTCGCGGATGTCGTCGGAGTTGGGCTTGAAGGCCGCGCCCAGGCAGGCGATCCGCTTGCCGTCGAGCTGGCCGCCGAGCAGTTCCCTGACCAGGTCGATGGTACGAGAGCGGCGGCGGCGGTTGATCGCGTCGACTGGAAGCCCGAACCGAAATTGCCGTCGGTTGTGGCGGAGCAGGGAGGCGTAGAGGTCGCCGGGAAGCCGGACCTGTTTGGCGGCTTCCCAGCGCGCGACGTCCTCCGTTTCGCGGGGAAGTCGAGTTCGCGCAGGGTGACCGTCGCGTGCGCGGCCAGCCAGCGAATCGATCCTGTACCAGGCAGCGTTGACGCGCGCGGAAGTCGCCGGGTCGGAGGTGCGGGGAGTGGCCACTCATCTGGGCCGCCTGGGACCCGCGGGAATCGGCGGGTCGCGGGCGGAGCCATCCGGGATGTCGATCAATGACTGTAGACGGGGACGCGGGTCCTGTGGTGGGTCGGGTGTTCGATCTCGTCGATGATCGCGACGGCCAGGTCCGCGTAGGATAGCTGCCCCTCCTCCGCATACGCCTGCGTGCCGATGCGGTAGGAACCGGTGCGCGGGAGGTCGATCGACAGGGCGGCGGGCGGGGTCAGCATGAGCCAGTCGAGCGGCGAGTCCGCGGCGCTCAGGTGGTCGAGACCGTCGGTATGGGCCTGGGCGAACGGTCTGATCTGCGGCGGGAGCAGAGCCGGGTCGTCCATGACCAGACCGCCTGACCTGGTGGGCATGTTGGCGAACAGGCCGACCACCAGCAGCCTGCCGACTCCCGCTGACGCGAGTCCTGTCAGCAGCGCGTCCGACGCCTTGACGAAGAACGCGGGATCAAGGGCGTCGAGGCCCTCCGGGCCAGAGAACGGCGACACCGCGTGGACTGCGGCGTCCGTGCCGTGGGCGGCCTCGGCGACGGCGGCGGCGTCCGTCACGTCCGCGCGGATCATCGAGACGCGGTCCGTCTCCAGATCTCGATATTTGGCGGGGTCCCGCACGGCGGCGACGACGCGATGATCACGCGACAGCGCCTCGTTCAGGACCGCCCGGCCTGCTCGGCCGCCTGCTCCGAAAACCACGATCACACTCATGGGCCTGACGGTATCCACGAGATACTGGTTACCCCAACGATACCGGCCTATGCTGCGGAACCATGACCGAGCCACTTGATCCGGACATGTTCGATCCCGTGTGCCCGTCCAGCGCGATGCCCTTCCAGATCGGCGACAAATGGACGGGAATGATCGTCAGATGCCTGGCCGCCGGGCCACGGCGCTTCACCGAGTTGCGGGTCCCGCTCCGGACGATCACCCCAAAGGTGCTCACCGCGACCCTGCGGGCCATGCGCCGGGACGGCCTGGTGACCAGGACCGCCTACGACGAGAACCCGCCCCGGGTCGAATACGAGCTCACCGAACTCGGCCGCAGCATGCTGATCCTCATCGACGCGGCTTGCGCCTGGAGCGAGCAGTACCTACCGGCGATCCTTGAGGCCCGCCGGGCCAGCGAACTGACCACTTCCGGCGAGCCGGAGCGCCTCAAACCTCCCATAACATCAAATAGCCAAATAAAAGCACATAAAGCCGAAATAACACGTTAGATCGCCTATATCTGGACGCAACCGTATAAAGGTGGGATGCGAAGCTAGGGTCATGGGGAATGTGCTGGTGACGGGGGCGACCGGCTACGTGGGCGGCCGGTTGGTGCCAGAGTTGATCGCCGCGGGACATGACGTCGCCTGTGTCGTACGGCGGCCGGAGCGGCTGCGTGATGTCCCGTGGGCCGGGAAGGTACGCGTGTCGGCGGGAGACGTAGCCGACCCCGAGGCGATGCGCGAGTCCCTGCGCGGCGTGGAAGTCGCCTACTACCTGGTGCATTCGATGGCGGGCGGGCCCGCTTTCGCGGAGCGGGACCGGCGGGCGGCCACGAACTTCGCCGAGGCGGCGAATTCGGCCGGGGTCCGGAGGATCGTGTACCTGGGCGGGCTGACCCACGCGCGCGAGAAGCTGTCCCCGCATATGGGGTCACGAACCGAGGTCGGAGAGATCTTCCTGGCCGCGCCCACCCCCGCCGTGGTGCTGCGAGCGGCGATGATCATCGGATCGGGGTCGGCCTCGTTCGAGATGCTGCGTCACCTGACCGAACGCCTGCCGGTGATGACCACGCCCCGCTGGGTGCACAGCCCCACCCAGCCGATCGCGATCCGCGACACCCTGCGCTACCTCGTCGGCTGGGCCTCCGTGCCGGACGAGGTGAACCGCGCCTTCGACATCGGCGGCCCCGACGTCCTGACCTATGGCGACATGATGCGGAGGTACGCCCAGGTCGCCGGGCTGCCACCTCGGGTGATCATCCCGGTGCCGGTGCTGACGCCAGGACTCTCCAGCCTCTGGGTCGGCCTCGTCACACCGGTGCCCGCGAGCCTCGCCCGCCCCCTGGTCGAGTCACTACGCCACGAAGCTGTCTGCGCGGAACACGATATTTCCACCTACATCCCCGACCCCCCGGACGGCCTGATCGGCTTCGACGAGTCGGTACGGCTCGCGCTGCGCCGCATCAAGGAAGCCGACGTCGCCACCCGCTGGTCCTCGGCCTCCACACCCGGCGCCCCCAGCGACCCCCTCCCCACCGACCCCGACTGGGCGGGCGGCAGCCTGTACGCCGACGAACGCACCCGCGAGGTGGCCGCTCCCCCCGCTGCGGTCTGGCGGGTGATCCAGGGAATCGGCGGCGCCAACGGCTGGTACTCGCTCCCCGTCGCCTGGCGGCTGCGCGGCCTGATCGACCGCCTGATGGGCGGCGTGGGCCTGCGCCGCGGCCGCCGCGACCCCGACCACCTGCGGGTCGGCGACGTGGTCGACTTCTGGCGCGTGGAGGAGATAGAACCGGGCCACCTGCTCCGGCTGCGCGCCGAGATGCTCCTCCCCGGCCTCGCGTGGCTCGAACTCGCCGCCGAACCGGGCCGCGAGCCGGGCCGGACGCTCTACCGGCAGCGCGCGATATTCCATCCACGCGGCCTGCTCGGGCACCTGTACTGGCGGGGTATCTCCCCGTTCCACCGCCTGATCTTCGGCCGGATGCCCGGCAACATCGCCCGAGCGGCGGAGTGCGGGCCGCGCTCTCCGCCGACGGCACTCGAGACTGGCACCAGCGAAAACCGGCACCGCCGATGATCGGTGAAGCGCGTCGCGCCTGTCACCTGGACGGTGACAGGCGCGATGTTCCGCGTCCAGCGAGACCTAGGACGTACCCGCTTCCAAGATCCACCTCAGAATCGGCCCCCACGGAACACGCTTGGTGTTCGCTTGGTCTCGGCCCATTACGTATTCCAGCCCCTTGATGAGGACCCAGTCGCGGGCCTTGCCGGGGAGTTCCCTTCGCATCTTGAGGAATTCGGCGGTCGGCACCGCCTCCGCCGGGAGCTGGATGACTCTCGGGGCGACCCGCATGGGCGGCCCGCCCGCGACCGGCCGCTGCCCGGCCTTGTTGGTGCTGTAGTCCTGCCTGTTCTGTTTGGCGTTGTCCTTGTGGTTGCTCCCGCCGCCGCACTTGCTCTTGCCGCCGCCGGCGTTGTGGACCAGCGCGTCGGTCCGGCCGGAGGCGACGTAGTAGGTGTGGGTGTCGGCGACTGTGAGGTTGTGCACGGTCGCGGCCTGCTCGTGGACGGTGACCGTGTTCACCCGTACCTGGTCGCCGGAGGAGTCCAGCAGCCTGTCTCCGGGCTCCAGGTCGGCGGCGTCCACCCAGGCGGACTCCCGTTCCAGCCAGAACGGATGCCCGTCGGTGGCGGTGACCGTCGCCCCGGTGGCGAAGGTGATGTCGACGAGGACCTTCGCTCCGGTGCCCTCGATGGTGGCGGTGACCGGCTTGGCCTCGGTGGCGTCGGTCTCCGGGTCGGTGGCGAGGACCTCGTCTCCGGGTTCGATCTCCTCGATCGGGCGGCGACTTCCGTCGGCCATCAGCACCAGCGTGCCGGGGGCGAAGCTGTTGGAGAGGGCACAGGATCCGCCGAGGTCGTCGACCGTCTCCGCCGCCCCTTCGACTGCCTCGTCCGCTTGTTTGGCCGCGGCCGCCGCCACGTCGTCGGCGGCTTTGGCCGTGGTCTCCGCGACCGCTTCGGCCGCCTCGTCGGCTTTGCGGGCCGCCCGGGCCAGGACGTTCCGCGCGGCGGCGAGTTTGCGGTCGAACGCCCGGTAGGCCTCGTACGCCCGATGCAGCGCCTTGGCGATCTTCCGTGCTTTGAGCAGCTTCCCTAGCGGGAACATTCCGGCCACCATCGACACGCACGCCACCACGTCGCCCTTGGTGAAGCAGTTGCGGATGTCGTTGATGCCGAGGACCTCCATCAGGATGTCGCCGCCGGTTTCGAGGACGATATCGAGCACGCCCTTCTTCGTGACCTCCTTGGCCTCTTCGATCTCCTCGTCGCTCGGGCCGGGGTCCGGGGGCGCGGACCCGCCGGCATCGCTGCGGCCGCCGCTGTCCTCGGCGACGTGCATCAGGCCGTCAGGGTCGGCGAAGGTGACGGGACTGCTGCCGGCGTACGCGTAACCATGCATCTGCTGCGGATCCGCCACGTCGATGAGCGGGTCGACGGACAGGAACCGGCCGGTGACCGGGTCGTACTCGCGCGCGCCCAGGTGGGTGAGCCCGGTCGGGTCCTGCACGCCGTCGACGAATCCGGTCGAGCCCGGCCAGGTCGTACCCGCGCCGCGTGTTTCGCCGAACGGGGTGAACCTGCGGCGGGTGACGGCCAGGTCGGTGGCGGCGAAGGCCAGCTGGGCGGTGCCGAACCGGTCGGCCGACAGCCAGGTGAGCTTGCCGTCGTCGGTGCGGACGGCGACCGTGGTGCCGCCGTGGGCGTAGTAGCGGGTGCCGGATTTCACCGTGCCCTTGGCGCGGAGTTCCTGGCCGGGCAGGTAGAGGGTGGCGGAGCCGTCCGCGTCCTTGCGGATCAGCCGGTTGCCGGCGGCGTCGTAGACGAACTCGGTCTTGGCGGCGCCCTCCTGGATGGCGCTCAACCGGCCTTCGGCGTCCCAGGTCAGGGTCTGCGGCGCGCCGGAGGCGGACGGACGGGTGGTGGTGTTGCCGTTCTTGTCGTAGTCGTAGGCGAGGGTTCTGGTGCCGGTCGAGTCGCTGACCGTCACGCCGCGCAGGGTGTGCGGCTGCGGCTCCCCGGCGGCCGGGTCCGGGTAGTCGAAGGTCTTGTCGACCTGGGTGCCGCCCGCGACGGCGTGCCGCACCTCGGAGGTGCGGTTGCCGATCTTGTCGTAGCCGTAGCTCGTCCAGTACGGCGCGGGCCCGCCGACGTTCGCCGAGGTGGGAGTGGCGCAGTTGGCGCCGTCGGGCGTCCAGGCCTCCTTCAACCGGCGCAGGTGGTCGTAGCCGAAACACTGGGTGTCGGTGGGCACGCCGGTGGCGCCGGGCGCGTCGACGACCTTGGTGACGTTCCCCGCATGGTCGTAGGTGTAGCGGACGTCGCCCTGGACGGCGCCGGCGGCCTCCCGTTTGGTGTGGATTCCGGTCAGGCGGCGCGAGCCGACCTCGTAGGTGTAGGTCAGCCAGAGCCGCTTACCGCCCGTGCCGAGCGTCAGCTGACCGAGTTCGGACATGTCGCTGTACGCGCTGCCCGACACGTAGCTGGACTGGCCGGACAGGGTGAGCGGGTTGCCGAACGCGTCGTAGCCGTAGCTGAGCGTCTCCCCCGCCAGGGATCCGACGCCGGGCAGGCTCATCGTGGCGACGGTGCCGTCGGTGTTGAAGGTGGAGCCGTAGGTGTAGGTCCCGGCCAGGGCGCCTTCGGAGGCGGGGATCGTCACCGTGCTTCCGGTGGGCCGGTAGCCGACGTCGTATCCGGTCACCGAGGTGCTGTACTCGTTGCCGCCGGAGAACCGGCTTGCGGAGGTGAGCATCCCGGACTCGAGCGTGTCGTACGTCCAGGAGGCGCGTTTCGGCCCGTCCAGAGTGCCCTCGTGGATGGCGGTGCGCCGTCCCAGCTTGTCGTACGCATAGGCCAGGATCTGGTGCCTGGCGTCCTCAGTGGAGATCAACCGGTCCGCGTCGTCGTAGTCGTAGCGAGTCGATCCCCGGTCGGGGTCGTCGGTGCGGATCTCCCGTCCGCGCAGGTCGTAGGCGTGCTTCCAGATGTTCCCCGCCGGGTCGGTGACGGTCTCCAGGCGTCCCGCCCTGGTGAAGGCGTATCGGGTGGTGTCGTAGGCGCCGGTCGGCGTGGCCGCCTGGTACTGCCGCAGTTCCTTCGTACGGCCCAGCGCGTCCATGATCGCCGTGGTGGCGGTGCCGCCGGCCGGTGGGGTCACGTCGACGCGGTCGGCGCCCGGGTAGGCGGTGGCGCTGCGCCACCGTTCCACCGCGAACGCGAGATGCGCTTCGGCGATCGTCCGCCCGGCGCCGTCGAAGGTCGACCGGTTCTGCCCGGGGACGTCTGCGTCCTTGACGCCGAACAGGTCGGTGACGGGGGCCGCGGCGTTCCAGTACGCGCCGTTCTGTTTGTGCGACTGGCCGAGGGAGTTGTAGAGGGTGTCGGAGATGATGCGCCCGCCGTTGGGGCCGGGGATCTGGGTCTGGCGGGTGCGCAGCAGGCCGTCGTACAGCTCGATCATGACGGTGTAGCCGCCGTCGGCGCGGAGCGAGCGGGTGGTGACGGCGGGCGGTCCCGTCCGGCCCCGGATGTCGTAGGTGTAGCGCACGTTCGGCGGCTGGCCGGTGTCACGGCCGGGTTCCCAGCCGCTGCTGATCCGGCCGAGGCCGTCGTAGACGATCTCGGTAGTACGGTCGTTGGCGTCGACGGTCTTGGTGGGCAGGCCCCAGGCGGGGTTGAGTTCGGTGCGGGTGGTGTGGTCGAGGGGGTTCGTGGAGACGTAGGCGCGGAGCGGGCCGCCGGTCGCGGGCTCGTAGGAGGTGGTCGAGCGTTCCCCCGCCTGGTCCCACGACTCGGTGACGCGGCCGTAGAGGTCGAACGCGGCCCTGCTCTTGGTGAGGTAGGTGGACGGCCAGGTCTTGAGCTCTTCGACCTTGGTGACGTCGCCCTTGGTCGCGGGGGTGTTCCAGGCGGTGGTGGCGTCGTGCCACATCCGCACGTCGGCGATCACCTGCTCGTCGCCGGTGGGGTTCTGGCCGCAGGGCAGCGCGTAGGTCTCCACCCGGCTGGTGGCCGACAGCAGCCACAGCGTCTCGTTGCGGGCGTAGGTGAAGGTGGTGCACTTCTCGTCGCCGCCGACCGCGGTGTCGCCGTGCTCGTGCACCCGCGTCGTCAGGCCCTGGTCGTTGAACTCCTTGTCCACGCGGGTCTGGAAGGTGCCGCCCCCCGCCTTGGGGGTGCGGACGCGGGTGGTGCCGACGTCGGCGAGCGAGGCGGTCACCGTCCCCCACGAGTGGACCGCCGACGCGGTCTCGCGCAGCCACGGGTCGGAGATCGTCGCCGACACCTCGGCTCCGCTGACGCCGTTGTAGGTGATCTCCTCGCGGGGCATGCCGGCGTAGCGGTCGTTGTCGGCCACCTCGACGCCCTCGGAGTCGCGGATCTTGACGGTCTTGCGCCCGCCGGAGGCCGTGCGGTCGCCGTCCATGCCGCGGAAGAACCGGCTCCGCTCGAACGTCCGCACGTCCGGTGTGACTCCCCGGGTGGTCTCGACGACCTCGTAGCCGCGCCACTGCGCCCAGGTCTTGTCCTCCTCGGCCACCAGCCCGTCGGCGTCGTCGAAGTGCCAGGCCGGGGCCTCGGGATAGTTGTAGAAGGTACGGATCTGGGCGCCGCCGCCGACGTAGTCGTTCTCGGTGACCTCGGTCACCACGTACTTGTGGAACCACTCCAGCTTGTCGGGCTGGCCGGGGTAGGCGCCCTTGACCGGGTGGCAGCGATAGGTGTTGGTGTCGGGGCTGGGCGGCATCCGGGTGCCGGAGACGCAGTCCTTGGTGGAATAGGTGACGCGCAGGTCGCCGCCGGTCTCGTTCTCGATCGCGCCCACCCGCGGCCACCGCATCGGGGGCCGCCCGTCGGGGCCGATGACGCGGTTGTCGAGCTGCTGCGGGGTGAACTTGATCTCCGGCATGACCGCGTCGCCGGTCCCGGCGTGGGTGAGCCCGGCCAGCCACAGCCCGGCCCGGGTTCCGTCACCGGGGTCGGGGAAGGTGTGCCGCAGCGTCCAGGTGTCGACGGGGGTGAAGCCCGTGCCGTTCCAGATCTGGGTGGTGACGGAGGCCAGGCGTTTCTGGGACCAGAACGTCGGGGTCAGCACGCCGGTGCAGGGGGCGGCGGCGCAGCGCTGGTCGAGCGGGGTGTCCGACCACTGCTCCGGCTTGGTGATGTCGCAGGCTGTGCCGGGCAGGCAGCGGTCGGCGGCGGTGAAGACGACCTGGGCGGCCGGGGTTCCGGCGTACTCCTGGCCGGTGCGCAGGCCGTAGTCGATTCTGGCCAGGGTGCCGCCGCGCACGTACTCGGTGGCCTTGGCGGGATCGGCGTCGCGGCCGTAGAGGTTCTTCTCCTGGTTGTACCAGTACGTCATCACGTTGCCGTGCGGATCCACGACATAGTCGAGGTTCCACCGCCAGGCCTGCGTGCAGTACGTGATGGCGTGGCAGGGTTCGCCGGTCTCGTTGCCGTACACCGGGAGCGTCCAGGTGGAGCCGGTCTCGGTCTTGCCGGTCGTCCAGCTGGGCAGGCGGTTCATGCCGAAGTAGTACTGGGTGCCGTCGGTGGTGGTGACCCGCCAGTACTCGCCGTCGTTGTCGCCGTTGGCCCGGGTCGTGTCGGTGAGCCGCTCGATCCGGGAGCCGTCGTCGTTGCGGGGCCGCCAGACGCCGGTCTTGTCGTCCTTGACCAGTTCGCTGCCGCCGCCGTTCAGCGACAACGTCGCGTTGTCGGTCTCCCAGCACTGGTCGCCGACGCCGTCCTTGCCGTCCTCGGAGCAGGGCTTGTACCGGCGCTCGATGAAGCCCGGCCACCACTCGAAGCCCTCACCGACCCAGGAGGGCTGGTTGTTGGTGGCGACCGTCCTGCCGTCGACGCTGCCCGAGGAGTAGGAGAGCGCGATCGACGGGGTCGGCCCGCCGAGGCCCGGCGGGACCCGGAGCGGGTAGTTCCAGGTGAAGTCGCCGGTCGAACCGCCCGCGCCCCAGGTCGAGGAGGGGGAAAGGCCGGTGGCGGCGAACGTGCCCGCGCTGCCGGAGGGGGCCGCGGCCAGCGCGTACAGCCCGCCGAGCGGCAGCTCGGAACTGATCTTGCCCGCCTTGACGTCGTTCTGGGCCGGTACGGCCCTGCCCTGGCATTTGGGCAGCCCCGGCGTGGTCAGCGCGCACTCGGGGAGCGTCCGTAACTCCAGCCGGGAGGCCCAGTCACCGCCGAACGCGCCACGGAAACCCGAGTAGTCCACCTCGAAGGCGGCTGTCGCAGGGGTCTCGTCGATCTTGCTCGTGCGGAACAGCAGGCCGTCACCGGCGCGCGGCAGAACCTCCACCCGGACCCGGCTGGGCGGCGCGTTCTGCTTCGAGGCGGCGGGCGCGACGGAGATCGGCAACGCTCCAGCCTTGGTGAAAGCCGTCCCGGTCTGCACCGTGACGGCGCCAGGTTTTGGCCAGGTGACCGCGCGTGTCCCGGATAGCTCGGGCACCTTCGGCAATGGTGCGGGAATGGCGGGCAGGATCTTCGACCCCGGCACGGACTTCTCCCGCTGCACCGCCGGAGCGGACAGATCCTCAGGGTCGGGCAGAACCCCGGCGGCAGCCGTTGGGGAAAGGGTCAGGACGAGTAGACAGGCGACCGCGGGCGCGAGCCAGCGCTTCATGTGATTTCTCCTGGAGTTTCGGTGCTCGCGTCAGGATCGGCGCAGGTAGAACTCTTGGTTCGGGGTGTTCAGGCAGGCCCACTGGTGGATCAGCGCGTTGTTGAGCAGGTTCGCGCCCGCCACGTCCAGGCAGTTGCCGGAGTGCATCGGCCGCAGCCGCACCAGGGTGTCGTCGCCGGAACCGGCCACGTATTCGAGCCGGTACGCCTGGTCGCCCGACGGCGCCGCGCACGTGTACTGGACGGCCTTCGTGCCGGGAGCGGAGGAGGCTCCGGCGGTCACGCACTTGCCGGTGACGTGGGCCGGTTGCAGCATGAACTGGGCGGCTCCGGTGGCCACCACCCGGAATCGCTGGTTGGCGCCGCCAGGGCAGTCGTACTGGATCATGGCCGCGTTGTCGGCGGTGCCGGCGTTGGCGACGGCCACGCACCGGCCCGAGTGGGAGGCCACCAGCTGGTAGGTCGCGGCCGGGTCGACCTCGACCCCGGACCTGCCGGTGGTGCTCAACGCGCCGCGCCAGTACTGCTGCGGAGCCGCCACCGTGCCTGCGGCGGCGGTGAACCGCCACAGCACGTGCTGCGCCGATCCGCAGCAGGCGTAGTCGACGATCAGGTCCTCGTCGTTGTCGCCGTCCAGGTCCCCGGCCGTGGGCTCGACGAGGTGCCAGTTCCAGGAGTGGTCGCCGGACTGCCAGAGCGGGATCGTGGGCGGGGGGACGAATCCGGTGCCCGTGTTGGCGAACAGGTAGAGGGAGGTTTGATTGGCTTCGCTGTACCGGTAGAAGGCGGCGATCTCCGCGCGGCCGTCCCCGGTCACGTCGGCGCCGACCAGCTTGGTCTTGGCCCAGCTCCAGCCACGGCTCGGGTCGTCGTACCAGGTGGCGGGGGCGGCGAAGGACGAGCGGGTGGAGGGCAGGATGTAGATGCCGATCCTGCTGCCCAGATCCCTGATCTCGGCGAGGTCGTGGGCGCCGTCCCCGTCGAAGTCACCCGCGACGAGCTTGATCTTGGTGGCGTCCCTGGCGGCGCTCCCCCACGCGGCGGGCGCGGCGAATCCGTCGCCGGTGCCGAGGAAGACGCGCAGGTCCAGCGTGGCACCGCCCAGGTCGTACATGACGGCCAGGTCGTCGCGCTTCGCCTCGTCGCCGTCGAAGTTGCCCGCCACGACCTTCGTCTTGGCCCAGTCCCAGGTGGCCGACTCCCACACCTGGGTTCCGGTCAGCGCGTTGCCGTCCGAAGCCAGCAGGTGCAGGGTGGTACGGCCGCCGCCCTCGTCACGGAACATCGCCAGATCGGTCCGGCCGTCCCCGTCGAAGTCACCGGCGGCGCTCTTCACCTTGTCCAGCGGGAAGGCGCCCGCGTCGAACACGTTGACCGGGCTCGCACCGGTCAGGTTCCACACCTGGGCGCGGCCCCGGTCGCCGTCGGTCAGCACGGTGAGGTCGGCGCCGCCGTCGCCGTTGAGGTCGCCGCGCTCGTGCGGGATCTGGCCGCTGCCGTCGACCGCCTGGAACGGGTAGCGGGCGATGCCGGAGGCGGGGTCGCCGTCCGGGCCGACGCTCTTGTTCCCGGCCCGGTCCACGGCCTGGACCCACAGTTCGGCCGGGTCGCCGTGCCACATGGTGATCGGCACTTCGGCGGTGCCGTCCGGCCTGGCCGGGACCGTCATGGCCAGGGCGTCCTGGCGGAAGCCGTACCGGAAGGCGACCACGTCGGTGCCCGAGAACGTGACCTTGCCGGGCACGCCGATCGCGGTGGGGCCGAAGTCGTCCCTGGCGAAGTCGGTGGAGCTGATCGACGGGAGCGGCGGGCTGTTGGCCGGGCCCGGGGTCTCGACGGTGAACTCGCAGGCGCGCGACCAGGCGCCGTTGTCGGTGCCGTACGCGCCGAGCAGGTCGTATCCGCGGACCCGCCAGGAGTAGGTGTGCCCTTCCTGGAACGTACCGGCGGGGATGGTGGCGCTCGCGTTGGCGCCATCGGCGACCAGGCCCGTCGTCGTCCCGCCGATCCGGCCGACGCCGACCTCCGACCATTCGAACTCGGCGTGCGTGGATCCGTCGCCGTCGATCATCTTGGCGCTCAGCTTCGGCGTCGCCGAGGTGATCGCCGGGCGGGCGGGGCCGGCCACGCACACCGCGTCGTCGGTGGCGTCACCGGGCGCGGAGTCGTCATCGGTGACCAGGGCGGCGGGAGCGGCCGGGAGGGTGTTGTAGCCGATGTCCAGGTTGGGGTTCTTGCCGTTGGCGCCCCCGAATATCAGGTAACGCTTCCAGCTGTACTCGTCGCTCTCGTTCTCGGCCCTGAGCCCGAGCGAGATCGACGTGTCGCCCGCCTCCGCGACCTTGCGGACCGCGCCGGTGACGTCGAAGGCCACCCAGTCATCTGGGCAGCGGCCCTGGTAGCCGCCTCCGTAGCGGCGCACGGCCTTGCTGTTGCCGCCCAGGTTGGTGGCCCACGCGGTCGTGTTCCAGGTCGCGTTCCAGGTCGTGCCGGAGTTGAAGGCGGGCACCTGGTAGACGTCCACCGCCCCGCCGGACTCGTTGCCGTTGCCGCAGTCCTTGGACGACCACGCCTGCCAGAGGCGCAGCTTGGCCCACAGGATGTGGGTCCTGGCCACCCGGGAGGTGTCCAGCTGCAGGATGGTCCTGGCGGTGGTGCCGCCGCCGTCGGAGTTGTGACCGGCGCGCAGCGTTCCCCTGGTCGTGTCGTCGGACTCGATCGTCGCCTTGTCGTAGTAGCTGTTGTTGCCGAACTGCTTCCGCAGCACGTTCCAGTGCTGGCGGACGCCGGTGAACTTCCGCGTCTCGTCCGCCAGCACGGTCGCGGCGGCCGTCTGGGCCATGATCGGCGGTGCGCCGGTCCCCGCCAGCAGCAGCCCGAGCGCGCTCGCGCACGCCGCCTTCGCCAATCTCATAGGTGCTCCCCGTAGTCGTGACATGCGGGGATCAGTTTGTGGAGGCGGGCGTGGAGGAGGCGTATATAGGCCGTATATCGACTCTTGTCGGGCGTACATTGGCTCGATAACGTGCGGCGACGCTGGAAATCGACGACGGGGGAACCACAGTGGAGTTCCGCGTGCTCGGCCCGCTTGCCGTGGAAATCGACGGGGCCGCGCTCCCGCTGCGATCGACCAAGCAGCGGATCCTGCTGGGCGTGCTGGTGAGCCAGGCCAACACGCCTGTCCCGCGCGCGCGGCTGGCCGAGGCGCTGTGGGAACGACCACCGGCCTCAGCGGCGGAGAACCTGCGGCTGTACGTCCACCAGCTGCGCCGCACCCTCTGGGACGGGGAGCGCATCACCCGCGACACGTACGGCTACTCGATCAGGGTCGGGCCCGGCGAGCTCGACGCGGACCGGTTCGACCGGGACGTGGCCGCCGCGGCGCTGGCCGAGGACCCGGCCGCCGCCCGCGACCTGCTGGACCGGGCGCTGGCCCTGTGGCGCGGCCCCGCCTACGGCGACCTCGCCGAGACGCCGGTGATCAGGCAGGCGGCGCTCAAACTGGAGGAGTCCCGGCTGCGCGCCGGCGAGGATCGGGTGCTGGCCGACCTGAAGCTGGGCCGCCATGCCGACGTCGTCGCCGAACTGACGGCGATGACGGAAACGTTCCCCTTCCGGGAGTCGATCCGCGGGCACCTCATGGTCGCCCTCTACCGGTCCGGCCGTCAGGCCGAGGCGCTGGAGGTCTTCCGGCGGACCAGGGCGCTGCTGGCCGACCAGCTCGGCGTCGAACCGGGCCTGGAGCTGCGGCGGCTGCACGAGGCGGTGCTGCGCGGCGACCGGCGGCTCGCCGCCCCGCAGCGATCTCGCCAGGTGGCCGTGACCGCCGGGACGCAGCCGCCGTTCCAGGGCATGCGGGCGTTCGGGCCCGAGCAGGAGGAGTGGTTCTTCGGCCGCGCCCAGGCGGCCGAACGGCTGCTCGACCGGGTCGGGCGGCTGCCGATCGTGAGCGTGCTCGGCGCGTCGGGCAGCGGCAAGTCCTCGCTGCTGCGGGCCGGGCTGCTCGGTCCGGCCAGCCGGGATCCGCGCTGGCAGACCTTGCTGATGACACCGGGCGACCGCCCGCTGGAGGCGCTGGCCAGGCAGGTCGCCAAGCTGGCCGACCTGGACGCCGACCGGCTGCGCGAGGATCTGGCGCGCGACCCGTCCCAGCTGGACATCGCCCTCAGGAACGCGATGGCCCCTGGCCCGCCGGAGACCCGGGTGCTGCTGGTGGTGGACCAGTTCGAAGAGGTCTTCACCCTCTGCGCCGACCCCGCGGAACGCGACCTGTTCATCCGGGCCCTGCTCGACGCCGCCCTCGGACCCGACCGGCGCACCACCGTAGTACAGGGCGTGCGCGCCGACTTCCTGGCCCAGCTGTCCCGGCACGCGGACCTGGTGGCGGCGCTGGCGGACGAGGCGACCCTGCTCATCGGCCCGCCCGCGCTCGCCGACCTGCGCGAGATGATCACAGGTCCGGCCGCGCGGGCCGGGCTGACCGTGGACGCCGAACTGCTCGCCACGATCGTGGCCGAGACCGGCACAGCACCCGGCTCGCTGCCGCTGCTGTCCCACGCCCTGCTGGAGACCTGGCGGAACCGCACCGGAACCGCCCTCAGCCTGGCCGCCTACCAGGCCGGCGGCGGCGTGCGCGGCGCCATCGCGCAGACCGCGGAACGCGAGTACGACCTGCTCGACGACACCGGACGCCGGATCGCGCGCCGGATCTTCCTGCGGCTCACCGCGCTCGGCGAGGGCACCGACGACACCCGCAGGCCCGTGGACCGGGCCGAACTCGACGGCATCGCCGACCCCGAGGCCGTCGACGGCGTCCTGGACGCCCTCGCGGCGGCCCGCCTGATCGTCCTGGCGGCCGACCGGGTCGAGGTGGCGCACGAGGCGCTCATCCGAGCCTGGCCCCGGCTGCACCGCTGGCTCACCGACGACCGGGCCGACCTGCTGGCGCACCGGCGGCTCACCGAGGACGCCCGCACCTGGGCGGAGCTCGGCCGCGACCCCGGCGTCCTCTACCGGGGCCTGCGGCTGCTCACCGCGGGAAGCTGGGCCGAGGAGAACCCGCAGGAGCTGAACCAGCGCGAAGCCGCCTTCCTCGCGGCGGGACGCGCCCTCGCCGACACCGAACGCCTGGCCTCGGCACGCCGAACCCGCCTGTTCAAACGCCTGGCCGCCGGACTGGCCGTCATGCTGGTGCTCGCGATCGCGGGCGCCGTCACCGCCGTACGGCAGGGCGGGGAGGCCCGGCTGCGGCAGCTCGTCGAAAGCTCCCACCAGCTCGCCCTCACCTCCCGGCAGCTGCTGGCCACCGACCCCGACACGGCCGGGCTGCTGGCCGTCGAGGCCCACCGCCTGCGCCCCGACCCGCAGACCCTGGGCGCGATGCTGAGCGCCGCCGCCGTGGCCCGGCGGCGGATCGACCTCAACACCGGCGGCACGCCGGTCTTCGACATCGCGCTGAGCCCCGACGGCAAGCTGGCCGCCTCAGCGGGGCGGGACGGGACCATCGGCCTGTGGGACCCCGCCCGCCGCACCCTCCTGGCCAGCCTCACCGGCCACGCCGACGGTGTGGACCACTACGCCAGGGACGTGGCCTTCAGCGCCGACTCCACCCTGCTGGCCTCGGTCGCCAGCGCCGCCGCCATCGGGCCCAGCGCCGGATCGCTGATCGTCTGGGACGTGCGCGCCCGCCGGGCCCTGTTCAAGCAGGCGTACGACCGGCTGAGCGGCGCGCTGGCCTTCAGCTCCGACGGGACCACGGTCGCGGTCGGCACGGACACCGGGATCGAGGTCCGCGACATCGGCGGGCAGCACCGCCGGACCCTCACGACCGGGCACGAGGTCCTCTCCCTGGCGTTCAGCCCCGACCGGCGGCTGCTCGTCTCCGCCGACGGGAAGGGCGAGCCGATCGTGTGGGGCGCCGCCACCGGCGAGCGCGTCACCACCGTCCCCGCGCCCGGGGCGCACACCGTCGACTTCGACGCCGGGACCGGCCGCCTCGCCACCAGCACCACCGATGGCGGCGTGCACTTCTGGGACGTCGGGGCGAGCAAGGTGAAGGCGCTCGGCGACATCCCCGCGCAGGAAGCGCTCGCCTGGGTGGTCTCCGCTCCCGCCAACGGCAGAATCGCCGTCGCCAACGAATACGGATATATCACCATCTGGGATGTGGCGCGGCGGCTGCCGCTCGCCACCTACCAGGATCGGGGCCGCGCCGAGGCCCGCTCGGTGGCGTTGAGCCGGGACGGCGCCGCCCTCGCCTCCGCCGGGCTCGGCCGCACCATCGTGATCCGCGAGCACGCCGTGCCGCCCTTCATCGGCCACAGCGGAGCCGTCAACGACATCGAGACCAGCTCCGACGGATTGCTCACCGCCAGCGCGGGATCGGACGGCACCGTCCGCCTCTGGGACCAGGACGGAACACCACTGGCCGTTCTCGCCGACCACTCCGACCACGTGCAGGCGATCGCCTTCAGCCCCGGCGGCGAACGCCTCCTCGCCCTCACCCGCGACCACACCATCGTCGTCTGGGACGTGGCCCTCCGGCGCCGGATCGCCACCGTCCCGTACGCGGGCCTGGCCGCCTCCACGGACATCGCCCACCATCCGGACGGCCGCTCCGTCGCCACCGCCTCCCAGGGGCGGTTCCGCTGGGACACCCCCGCGATGTCGGAACGGCCGATTCCCGGCCTGCCGTACATCGCGACCACGCTGGAGTACAGCCGGGACGGGCGGCTGCTCGTCTCCGGCAGCCCGGCGGGCAGCGTCCTGGTCTGGGACACCGCCACCGACACCCGGCTGCTCGACTGGGCCACCGGCCAGGGCGAGGTGCGCGACGTCAGCCTCAGCCCCGACGGCAAGCTGGCCGCCACCGCCGGAGCCGATCGGACGGTGAAGATCTGGAACGTCCGGTCGGGTACGGCCGTGGCCACCCTGACCGGGCACACCGCCTCCGTCCAGGTGGTCGCCTTCAGCCGGAACGGGCGTTTCCTGGCCGCGGCGGGCGACGACCACACGATCAGCGTGTGGGACACCGCCACCTGGACCCGCGTCGCCGTGCTGACCGGCCACGACGCACCCGTACGCGCCCTGGCCTTCACCTCGGGCGGCGACCTGCTCTCCGGCGGCGACGACGGAAAGGTGATCCGCTGGTCGCTGTCGGCCGACGCCGCCAGGGCGCGGATCTGCCGGGAGGTAGGCCGCGACCTGCCGTACGCGGAGTGGAGCACCTACCTCCCGGTCGAGCCGTACCACGCCACCTGCGGGTGACTAGGGGCGGCCCAGAGCGCGGTACTCCCAGCCCTCGGCGCGCCAGGCCTCCGCGTCCAGAGCATGGCGGCCGTCCACGATCCGGCGGTTCCGGACCACCTGCGCCAGCGCGGACGGCTGAATCTCCCGGAACTCGGCCCATTCGGTCAGCAGCACCACCACGTCCGCGTCCTGGGCCACGTCGAGAGCGCTGGTGCCGTACCTGAGTTCGGGGTACGCGCGGCGGGCGTTGTCGAGAGCCGCAGGGTCGTAGACACGGACGTTCGCGCCCAGGCCGTGCATGGTGCGGGCCACGTCCAGGGCGGGGGCGTCGCGGATGTCGTCGGAGTTGGGCTTGAAGGCCGCGCCCAGGCAGGCGACGCGCTTGCCGTCGAGCTGGCCGCCGAGGAGTTCCCTGACCAGGTCGATGGTACGAGAGCGGCGGCGGCGGTTGATGGCGTCGACTTCGCGGAGGAAGGAGACGGCCTGGCCGACGCCGATCTCCTCGGCGCGGTGGGCGAAGGCGCGGATGTCCTTGGGCAGGCAGCCGCCGCCGAAGCCGAGGCCGGGCTGGAGGAAGCGGCCGCCGATGCGGTCGTCGTAGGCGAGGGCCTTGGCCAGGTCGCGTACGTCGGCGCCGGTGGCCTCGCAGACCTCGGCCATCGCGTTGATGTAGGAGATCTTGGTGGCCAGGAAGGAGTTGGCGGCCACCTTGACGAGTTCGGCGGTGGACAGGTCGGTGACGACGGTGGGGGTCCCCAGGTCGAGGATCGGCCGGAAGGCCGCGGTGAGCTGGTCGCGGGCCCAGTCGGAGGCGACGCCGAAGACGAGGCGGTCGGGGCGCAGGGTGTCGTCGACGGCGAAGCCTTCGCGCAGGAACTCGGGGTTCCAGGCCAGTTCGACCTCGTCCCCGGCGGGGGCCAGCTCGCGGAGCATGTCGCCGAGCCGGGCGGCCGTGCCGACGGGGACGGTCGACTTGCCGACGACCAGGCAGCGGCGGGTCAGGCGGGCGGCCAGGGCGCGGACGGTGGCGTCGACGTAGGTGAGGTCGCAGGCGTCGGAGCCGGGCTGCTGGGGGGTGCCGACGCAGATGAAGTGCACGTCGCCGTGGGCGGCGGCCTCCTCGTAGGAGGTGGTGAAGCGGAGCCGGCCGGATTCCATGGTCTTGGCCAGCAGTTCGGGCAGTCCGGGCTCGAAGAACGGCACTTCGCCGGACTGCAATTTCTTGATCTTGTTGGCGTCCACGTCGAGGCCTACCACCTCGTAGCCCAGTGACGCCATGCAGATGGCGTGCGTCGCCCCGAGGTAGCCGGTTCCGATGACCGTCAGCCGTGGGAGTGCGGCGTCGCTCATGTCTGTACTTTCCTTTCGCGTGTGGTTGAGCTCGGTGCTCAGGAACAGCTGCCCTTTTTGACGAGCGTGCCGCCGGTGACCTTGTTGTCGCAGGCGATGGTGTTTCCGCCGACGGTGTCGTTGACGCCGTATCCGCCGGAGTTGCCGAGATCGATGATGTTGGCGCGGAACACGTTGCCGGTGCCCCAGCCGTCCACGATCTTGTGGGTCTGGAAGCCGTCCGCGTTGGTGTTGCTGCCGGTGTTGGCCTCGATGACGTAGCCGTTGCCCTTGACGTCGACCCAGGAGTCGTTGTGCTTGGAACCGCCGAGGACGGAGCCGTCGAAGATGTTGCCGACGACGCGGCCGTCGGAGGTGCCTTCCTTGATGTCGATCGCCTCGGCGGTGGCCCTGATGACGTTGCCGCGCACGAGGTTGCGGTCGCTGCGGTCCATCTGGCCGCCGGAGAAGGTCGCCCAGTTGCTCTCGGCGGTGCCGAGGTAGACGCCCTCGCCGAACTTCTCCCGGCGCAGGCCGGTGGCGTAGATCATGTTGTACTGGACGATGTTGTCGCTGCTGAAGTTGCGCAGGTGGATGGCTTCGTCGCCGATGTGGTGCACGGTCAGGCCCTGGATGATCGTGTGGCTGGTCTTGTCGGCCATCACGCCCTTCTGGCTGTTGCGGACCGTGAAGCCGATCAGCCGCCAGTGGCTGACCTCGTTGAGGTGGAAGGCGTAGCCCTTCTTGACGCCGCCGCCGTCGATGATCGCCTCGGGCGAGCCGCAGACGAAGATCGGGTCGGATTCGGTGCCGGGGACCGTGGCCACGAAGCGGCCCGCGTACACGCCGGGCTCCAGCTTGATCACGGTGCCGGGTTCGGCCGCCTCGATCGCCTCGGCGAGGCCGGCGGCGTCGGTGACGGTCACCGTGGCCTCCGGGCAGTCGATCGTTCCCTCGCCGGTGGGGACGGGGATGGCGGGGGGCTGTTGCAGGGCAACGAACGGTTCCACGTCATCCTCCTCTTGGTCCTCCACCTGCGATTCCTGTGGTACCTGGGACGTTTGGGAGGAGTCGGTCGTTCCACCGCTTTGCGGATGAATGTCCTCAACTTGCATGCTCGGCTCGCTGGAGCCGCCGAAAATCCCGCGTACCAGCACCACGATGATCACCGTGATGACGGCCCCGGCCAGCATTCCCACCAGGGTCTTTCTGTCGATGTCCAGGCGCATCGCTCAGCTCCTCCCCGCCGGAGTGCGGGCGGTGGCGGTCCTCAGGACCTGCGCCGGCCGCTCCTCCAGCAGTGTCTGCTTCTCGTACGGATGGACGATTCTGCGGCCGACCCGCGGGCCGTCACCGCGCATGGCCCGCAGGGCCGAGATCACGATCAGCGCGATCACCGCGAACCAGATGATGTTCATCGGCTTGGCGATCCGCTTCACCATCGTCCAGAACCCGGCCGTGTCCTGCCAGCCGTCGACGTTGTTGGCCGTGGGGGTCTCGATGCCCTTCGCCCGGCTGCTGTCGATGGCGCTGCGGCCCGCGCCGCCCAGGGTGTTTCCGGTGATCTTGGTGCCGTCGGCGTTGCCCAGCAGGGAGATCGCGTGCAGGGACGCGGACTGGACCGTGTTGCCGGAGATGGTGGCCTCGGCGTCCCTGAGGAAGATCGCGGTCGCGGTGTCGCGGACGATGTTGCCGCTGACCCGGGCCGACCGCACGCCGTCGCGGAGCGCGATCCCCTGGATGCGCTGGCCGGTGAGCCGGTTGCCGGAGACCTGCACCCCGGTGGCGTCCTGGCTCACCACGATGCCCATCTCTCCGCCGATCACCTCGCTGGTCTGTACGGCCAGCTTGACCCCGCCCTGGATCTCCACACCGTAGCGCCCGTTCTCCCGGGCCACGCTGCTGGTCACCGAGCTGCCGCCGAAGCTGCGCAGCGACTCCCCCGACGCCGACGGACCCCGGGCCAGCGGCAGGCCGCTGATGGTGAAGCCGTTGCCGGCGTTGTGCTCGGACGTGGACCCGGTGATCGTGACGTTCTGGGTGCCCCGGGACAGCACGAACCCGTCGCCTCGGCTGTTGCTCACGGTGGTGTTCTCGATGGTGGCGTTGCGGGCGAACCGGTGCAGCAGCACGCCGTCGACCAGGCTGCCGCTCACCCTGACGTTGGTGATCCTGGTCTCGTTGGAGGCCGTGATGAAGATCCCGTACGCGTTGCCCGTGATCGTGGTGTCGGTGATGTCGCCGGTGACCAGGTTGGCCTCCGGCAGCTGGAAGGTGGCCTTCCCGCCGCCCGTGCCGTCGGTGACCACGATCTCGTCGTCGCCGCCGTCGCTCGGCACGAGCTGGCCGTTGGGCATGAGCACCTTCGACTGCCGCTCCCCCGCGGCGGTGGGCGTGGGCGTGGGCGAGACCGTGGGGGTGACGGTGCCCGCCGGGAGCGTGGGAGGCAGCTGACGCTTGGCGGTCTGGCTGGGCCGGTCGCTGCCGGTCATGGCCACCCCGCCGGTCGGGCCGCTCCAGAAGCCGAGATGCTCGACCATGGCGTAGCTCATCTTGAGCTCCCCGCCGACCGCGCGCAGGTAGGCCCGCCCGTCGGCGACCTTGGTGTCCACCGTCCTGGTGTGGGTGTCCCAGCTGCTGAGCCGGACCGGGTTCTGGGCCGATCCGTTGATGCGGATGCTCGCGCCGAAGCTCACGATCGACACGAAGGTGCCGGGCTCGCTGCGCATCCGGATCACCAGCGGCCCGGTCGCGTTCTGGAGCACCAGTTTGGATCCCGGGCCGAGGAACACGTTGATGCCCAGCACGTACGAATTGTCGTCCTGCTTCTGGAACTCCTCGCCACCCAGCTTCTCCAGGTCCGCCACCCGGTACGGCTCACGCCGCTGCGGCAGCACCAGCGTCCGGCCATTGGCCGAACTGGAGATGTGCGGCACCCGGGCGGCCGCGGCGGCCGGACCGCCCCGCGCCATCGCGGAGGACAGCGTGGCCCGAGTCTGCATGATCCGCAAATCCTCCTGGTCGACCAGGGTCGACTGCTGCTGCGCATCCGCCGCGGACACCTCGTTGACGCCCGGCGTCGGCGGCGGGCGGTCGATGTAGGACAGGTACGCCCAGGTGCCGACCGCGGACAGGGTCAGCGCCATGAGGATGAGGAACAGGCGCTTCATCCTCTGCCCCCGATCGTCGGGGTCGAACCCGCGTGCGCCGGCGGCCGATGCCTGCTCGCCCGGCCGGGCATGGGCACGGGCGCGGTGTTCTCGGACTGGTCCTGACCCCGCGCCGCGTGGCGCAGCAGCATGAGCGGCCGCTCCTCCATCGGCTTCTGCAGCTCGTACGGGTCGCGGATCTTGCCGCGCCGCCGCCTCTCCATGATGCCGCGGGACCGGATCGCCGAGACGATGACCAGCAGGAGGACGCACGCCCAGATCACGTTCATGGGTTTGACGTAGCGCTTGGCCTTGACCCAGAACGTCGAGGTGTCCTTCCAGCCGTCCTCGTCGTTGTTGTGCTTGTTCAGCTTGCCGGAGGAGCGCGCGATGCTGATCGCGCTGGTGCCGGAGCCGATGAGGGTGTTGCGGGTGATCTCGGACCCGTCCGCCTGCCCGACCACGGTGATGCCGTGCGCCTTCGGGTCCGTGATCGTCGTGACCTTGTTTCCGACGACCGTGCCGTCGGAGTCGCGCAGGTAGATGCCGGTGGTCGTGCCCTTGATGGTGTTGCCCGCCACGTGCGCGCCGGTCGCGCCGTCGCGCAGGGCGATCGCCTGGCGGCGCTGGTTGGTCAGCTTGTTGCCGGAGATCTGCACGCCGCTGGCGCCCTCGCGGACCACGATGCCCATGTCGCCGCCGATGATTTCGCTGGTCTGCACGGCCAGCCGGCTGCCGCCGAGCACCTCGATGCCGTAGCGGCCGTTGTCGCGGGCGATGCTGCTGTTGATCGAGCTGTCGCCGTACACGGCCAGCGACTCGCCGCTCGCGGACGGGCCCTGCGCGAGGGCCCGGCCGTTGACGGTGAAGCCGTTGCGGCCGTTGCCCTGGGCCAGGCAGTCGGTGACCCTGACCTTCTCCGTGGCCCGCGACAGCACGAAGCCGTCACCGCCGCTGCCGATCACCTCGGTCTTCTCGATCGTGGCGTTCTTGGCGAACCGGTGCATGAACACGCCGTGCACCAGGCTGTCGACGATCTTGTTGTCGATGATCTGCGTCTGGTTCGAGCCGGACACGAACAGCCCGAACGCGTCACCGGTGATCACGCTGTTCTTGATCGATCCGGACACCAGCTCGTCGGCGAGCACGTGGGAGGCGGTGCCGGGGCCGACCGGGATGGTCTCCACGTCGCCGAAGTTGCCGCCGCCCTTGTCGGGGTTGTTGTTGGCGGCCAGGCGTTTGGCCTTGTCCTGGTGGCGCTGCGCCTTGGTCCTGTGCCGGTAGGCGCTGGCCGGCCGCTCGGTGCCGGTGAGCGCGATGCCCCCGGTGCGGCCGCTCCAGAACCCGAGATCCGAGACCTGCGCGTAGGCCATCTCGAACTCGCCGCCGACCGCGCGGATGTAGGCCCGCCCGTCGACCGTGGAACGGTCCGGTTGCTGGGTACGGACATCCCAGCTCGTGATGCGCACCGGATTTTTGGCGGTGCCCTTGATCTCGATGCTGCCGCCGAACGTGACGATCGAGCTGAACGAGCCGGGCAGGCTGCCCATCCGCAGCGTCAGCGGTCCGCGCAGCTGCAGGCGGGCGCCGTCGGCCACGAAGACGTGGATGCCGAGCAGGACCGAGCCGTCCTTCATCTGGCGGACGTACCGGCCCTTTTCGACCGCCGCCAGGTCCCTGAGCGTGTACGGGGCATTGGTGTTGCGCGCGGGCAGCACCAGCGTCCGGCCGTGCGACGAGACGAAGACCTGGGGTTGCTTGCGCTGGGCGGCCTCGATGCCGCCGGTCTGCAGCAGGGCGGTGAGCGCGGCGCGGGTCTGGACCAGCCGCTGGTCCTCCATGTCCACCAGAGCCGCCTGGGCTTCGGCTTCGTCGGCGGTGAACGTGGTGGGCGCCGGGTCGCGGGCGGCGGGAGGTGCTGCGGCGGCGGGAGCCGTACCGAGACCGAACGCCAGCGCCGCGATGAGGGTCAGTGGGGCAAAACGCGCCATCTCAGGCCATCCCCTTGAGCGTGGCGGCGCTCTGGCCGGCCCCGCCTACCTGGTCGGACGTGCGGGTAAGCCAGCCCTGCTTGTTCATGGTCAGGAACGCCCACAGCTTGATCGGCAGGGCGATCATGATGACCACCAGGCAGAGGAGTGGTAGCAGCAGGATCTCCGCGGGGTGGCGGCGCAGGTGCGACCAGCCGCGTACGCCCCGGCCCAGCAGCAGCCAGCCGACGGCCAGCCCGATGCCCCACGGGGTGAGCTCCAGCCTGCTGAAGAACAGGTAGGCGAGCGTGACGCCCATGGTCACCGGGGTGAGCAGGATCTGCAGCACGGTGACCTTGGTGACCAGCGGGGTCTTCCACAGCCACCCCTTCCACAGCGCCGTCAGGTAGCACCGGTAGGAGTTGCGGCTCCACCGGACGCGCTGCTTGACGAAGGCGCGGAAGGAGTCGGGGAACATCGAGATGGCCCGGGCCGAGGACTGGTGCACGGTCTTGTATCCGGAGGCGAGGACCAGCCAGGTCAGGCGGCCGTCGTCGCCGGCGATGCACCGGCGGCCGAGGAAGAACTCGTTCTCCAGGTTGTGGACCACCGGGAGGATGGCCGCGCGCCGGTAGGCGGCGGTCCGGCCGGACAGGCAGGCCACCCCGCCCCGGCTGCCCATCGCGGGCACGTAGTCGTAGTAGCGCAGGTTGACCAGCCAGTCGGCGATGCGCCGCCAGATGCTGCTGGTCCGCTGGTAGACGTTCTGCTGGGTGCCGACGCCGCCGACCGAGGGATCCTCGAACGGCATCTGGACGGCGGCCAGCAGGCCCGGCTGCCACCAGGTGTCGGAGTCGGCGAAGACCACGACCTCGCCGCGGGCCGCCCGGATGCCCACGCCCAGCGCGGAGCGTTTGCCGGAGTGCTCGTAGATGAGGACCTTCAGCCGGGGGTCCACCACCTCGTGCAGTTTCGTGTGGCATTCGGTGTCGCCGACGTCCACCACGATGATCACTTCGTACGGATCCTGGGCCAGCCAGCTGGCCAGGCAGCGGACCAGGATCTCGGCGTCCTCCCGGTAGGACGGGACGACGACGGAGACCGTGGTCCGGTAGCTGTTCACGACCGGCTTGGCCAGCCGGGACAGCACCACCCGGTAGAGCCACAGCCCCCAGACGAGGAGGCCGGCCAGTCCTAGGGGGATCAGGTCGCGCCAGGTGCCGTTGGCACTGGAGCGAACGAACCATTCGTAGGCAGCATCAAACCAGTTTGCATCGGACGCCACGTGATCCTCCTGGGCGATTTGCCCCCACATGCCCAGTTTTACCTGGGCAAACTAGCCCTTCTCAGACAAGGGGAGAACCTACGGGTTGGCGCACCGCAAAACGTCCGGAACGGTGCAATTGTTATAAGCCTGAAGAAATTTGCACCGGGGGCAGGTGAGACCGATGAGGCGACCGATATGGATCATCGCGATTTGGGCGAGCTTGCGTTACGGAGAGAGTTGGTAAGAAACCTTTTTTATGACAAGGAATCCTTACTCCGAGAATGGGATCATGGTCAAAGGTGTCCACCATCCTGCCACTGGCTCATGTTTGCGACAACCCGAGCATGAGAACCTTATTCGGATCACCGGCTCGGAATGGTAACTATTCCGACTCAATGATTTAGCAGGAAATTTCACGACATGGTGTCGGCTGGACTCAGGCGGATGCTATGGCCTAAACGCGAAGGACCCGATTGGGAAGATCGGTGCCACAATGGAGGGCGATGCTGACCGAATCCCGATCACGCGCGACCGCCTCCCTGCACGGCCTGGCCCTCGGCGACGCACTCGGCTCCCAGTTCTACGTCCCCGCCAACCGCCAAGCCCTCACCGACCGCTCCCTGCCGCCCGGACCCTGGCAGTGGACCGACGACACCGAGATGGCCTGCTCCATCCACCGCGTCCTCACCGACCACGGCACCATCGACCAGGACGAACTCGCCGCGAGCTTCGCCGCGCGCCACGATTTCGACCGCGGGTACGGCCCCGCCACCAACCGCATGCTGCGCCTGGTCCGCGAAGGCGGCGACTGGCGAACCCTGGCCACCGGCATGTTCGACGGCAGCGGCTCGTGGGGCAACGGCGCCGCCATGCGGGTGGCGCCGCTCGGCGCGTGGTTCGCCGGCGACCCGGCCCGAGCCGTACGGGAGGCGAAGGCGTCGGCCCAGGTCACCCACACCCACCCGGAAGCCGTCGCGGGCGCCGTCGCCATCGCCGTGGCCGCCGCCACCGCCGCGGCGACACCCGACCTCACCCCCGGCCGCTTCCTCGACCAGGTCCTCCACCACACCCCACCCAGCCAGGTCCGCGACGGAATCACCGAAGCCCGCCGCCTCCTCCCCCTCACCGACCCCGTCCTGGCCGCCCACACCCTGGGCAACGGACGCGCCGTCTCCGCCCAGGACACCGTCCCCTTCACCCTGTGGTCCGCCGCCCGCCACCTCGACAACTACGAACAGGCCTTCTGGACCACCGCCACCGCCGGCGGCGACATCGACACCACCTGCGCCATCGTCGGCGGCATCATCGCCACCCGCTCCCCCCTCCCAAGCCACTGGCCGCCCTCCCGCGAACCCTTGCCCGCCTGGGCCAACGTCCCAGCCCGGCCGTCCCCGAGCGATGACTAATCTGGTTGCCGGTCGCGAGCCCGGGTCGTCACGCTGGGGCGCATGAACATGCCCTATCGGCAGATCCGGGCCGTCTACACCGAGGAGGCGGTCACGGTCTACCAGGCCTATGACCCGGCCATCGCCACTCCGGCGCTCGCCGCCCAGCGATTCGTCGCGCCGTTCAAACGCGAGCGGATGACCTGGATCAAACCCTCGTTTCTGTGGATGATGTACCGCTGCGGGTACGCCACCAAGCCCGGTCAGACCCGGGTTCTGGCCATCGAGTTGTCCCGCGACGCCTTCGAATGGGCGCTCGCGCACTCCTGCCTCAGCCACGGCGCGCAGCACAAGCGGGACTATCCCGTACGCGTCCAGTGGGATCCCGAGCGTGACGTGCACCTGAACGCCCTGCCGTACCGATCCATCCAGATCGGGCTGTCCGGCCAGGCTGTCGACCGCTACCTCGACGGCACGCTGACGATCACCGACGTCACCCAGCGAGCGCACGACATCCACCAGGCACTCCGCGACGGCGCGGACGTCACCCCGCTCCTTCCGGCCGAGCGCCCCTATCCGCTCTCCGACGACCTGAAGACGGTAATCGGCGCCACGATGGCGTCCGAGGCATGATGCTGATCGTGCAGCGGATCGTGATCCGGTGGACCAAGCGGGGCCGTGGCGCGGAGGAAGCGGCCAAGCGGCGGGGGGTGCCCACCGCCTGCTCGCTCCCACCGCCGCCGGATGCCCAGCTGACCTGCCATGACATCCTCGCGGACCAGCGAACCGGCTACGAGCCGGTCGGCGTTCTCGACGGCTTGGATCTTCCCGCCCAGCTCAACGGCCTGCGTTTCGAACAGGCCGGACCGGACATGCGTGTGATGCGCGCTCCGGTTTGGGCCTCCTACCCGACCAACCGCCACCCCGGCCAGGTCTTTCTACTCAATCCAGGCTCGCGGGCTCGCTACCAGGCCAACTTTCGCTTCAGCGGCTCCAGCACCGAGTGGTACTACGAACAGTGGACGATCAACATCGCCCTCTCCCCGTTCCGCCACGACCTGTTCCTCGACGAGAAGTTCGACTTCACCAAGGACGAACGCGTCTCCCTGTACGGCGGAAGATCCACCCAGCAATCCGGAAAAGATCTTTAACAAACGATTCTGGGTGGCGGTGTCATGGATCACGACCATCGACGAGCTGAGCGCCCCGTACACCCGCGAGTCGCGCCCTTTCTGCACGAGGTAGTCGCCCAAGCACAGGGCGTCCAAATCGGTGGCCTGGAGGTGGCCAGGGCATCGGCGGGGGTCTCGACCATGGGTTCTCGGTCGTTGAAAGATGTGTTGAGCACGACAGGCACGCCGGTGATCTTCCCGAAGGCCAGGCAGCCCGCCACGGTCAGGGCTGGGACGGAACGCCGATCGCGTCAGTCCACGCGAGGATCGCCTCGTCGTAGCCCGTGAAGTTCCTGCGCTGGATGATGCCGGCCGGGTCGATGTGACGCGACTTGGGGCGGCGCTCGCACTGGTCAAGGGCACCATCGAGGTCACGGCTCCCCGTGCCGGGTTCTTCTGATGCCGACGCATCCAAAACTGTTTCGACACTCCTAACAAAGTGTCAATTGATCTCTAAATATGGCCTATATAACGTGACATAGTATGAGACGCCCCCTCAGGTTGCTCCTGGCGACCGTGGCACTGTTGCCCCTCTCGTTACTTTCGGTGACCCCTGTTTCCGCTGAGCCCGCACCCGACCCCGAGTTCCCCTGGCGCTACGACCACTGGCCGCAAACCCAGCCGTGGCAGCAGGACGAACCCGGCGCGGCCCAGCTCCGCTCCCTGGGCGGTCAGCAGGGGCACCCCGCCCCGATCGACCCGCAGAACTGGAAGAACCCGGACCACATGACGTGGGCCGACTACAAGAAGGTGCCGGGCACCAACTGGGCCGACCCCTCCACGCCCGGCTCGGTGCGCACCTTCAAGGGCGCCCTGGTCCTGCTGGACTACCCCAACCAGCCCTTCGTCGTCACCCAACCCAAGGGCTCGACCGTATTCAAGAACCCCACCGCGGAAGCCCACGACATCCCGCGCGACCAGGTCGCCAAGTTCTACCAGGACTTCCTCAACACCCCGAACGACCTCAACCGCGGTCACACCATCCACGAATACTGGATGGAGGACTCCGGCGGCCGGTACGGCGTGAACCTCACCGGTTTCGGCCCTTACACAATGCCGGGCAAGGACCACGAGTACGCGCTGGAGTACCAGCGCAACTCCTGCCCGGCCGGGGACACCTGCAACAAGAACCTGCGCGCCGACGGCAACGCGGCCTGGCTGGCGGCGGTCGGCCCGGAGACCGCGGCCCAGTTCGACTTCATCTTCTACGTCAGCGCCGGCCAGGACGAGTCGTCCACCTGGCAGGAGTTCGGCATGATGAAGTTCCCGACCAAGGAAGAGGTCACCGACGAGTGGGGCCCGGACGACCCGGCCCTGCCGAACTGGTCGCCCACCCGCTACGTGGAGTGGACGTCCTGGCAGGCGGGTTCGACCTTCTGGCCCAACGCCCGCTTCGGCGTCGACTCGGTCCAGGCGGAGAGCTCCGGCATGGGCGTGTACGCCCACGAACTGAGCCACATCATGGGCGTCGGCGACAACTACAACAACCCGTACGCGGTTCCGGTGCGTCGCGCGTACACCGGGATCTGGGAGATGCTCAGCCGGGGCAGTTTCAACGGCCCGGGCGGCCCGCACAGCCGCTGGCTGATCCCGCCCACCTCGGGCGGTTCGATGGGCGCCCAGCACATGCTCCGCAACAAGATCAAGCTGAACATGGTCGACGAGGCGAACGTGCTGCGGCTGAACCGGGACGCGCTGGACGAGTCCGGGCTCGTGGTGGCGGAGGTGACGGCTCGGGCCGTACAGCCGGGGTCGAACGGGCTGATGGGCGTCAACATCGCGATGGGCGCGGACCTGAGCCCCGCCTGTTCGACCAGCACCGACCCGCTCTGTGACGGCGGACGCTACAACAACTACACGGTCGAGGTCGTGGACCGGATGGGCGCCGACTCGTTCACGCCCGACTCCGGGGTGCTGCTGGCCAAGACCAAGGACCAGGACCAGGCCCCGTTCGAGTGGGTCATCGACGCCAACCCGCAGGACATCGGCATGACCGACTACGTCCTGCCGGACGGCACCCAGGTCCCGATCACGATCGGCGACTACCGGCAGCTGTCGGACGCGCTATTCCACGCCGGCGCCGACTCCGGCAGCGAGTTCGAGTTCACCGACGAGGCCAACCGCCTGCACTTCTACGTCCTGGACGTGAAGCGCAGCAAGGGCGTGCTCTCCTACCGGGTGGCGATCCGCTCGCTGGACGGCTCAGGACCGCAGAAGCGCGGCGTCCAGGTGCTGCCCAGCATCGGCATCACCGCCGGCGACAGCATCGCCACCTGCAAGTTCCCGGTGCTCAACACCGGCAAGAAGGCCGCCACCACGGCCCAGCACCCCGAGGACGTGTCCGCCTACCTCAACAATGACGTCTACCGCCTGACCGCCGAGGTGGAGGGCCGCGGCTGGACGGTCTCCCTGCCCAACCAGCTCGCCACCGCCGAGTTCGGCAAGAAGGTCACCGTGCCCGTCCACGTCCTGCGGGCCAAGGGCGGCGCCCTGCTCGCCAAGGTCAACCTGACGGCCACCTCGGAGAGCGACCCCACCAAGAAGTCCAAGTCCACCTGCCTCGCCGTAGGCCGCTAAATCCCCTTTGAGGGGTACGGCGATTGCCGTACCCCTCAAAGCATCTGACCAGGACCCTAGGGAACTTCCCGGCACAACCCCCGAGGCCACGCGATGCCGTCCTTTCCTACCGTTTCGGATATCAGACAACGGGAGGAACCATGGCATTCACCTCTGGCAGTTTCCAGATTCCGTTCGGGCTGGCCCCGGCCCTGCTCAGCGGAAAGATCCAGGCCGAACTGGTCGACGTGGGCGGCGGCCCACCCGCCGACGTCCTCAAGGCGGGAGACCCCTTCCAGGTCAACCTCACCTGGGAGCTCACCGGCTCCCTCGCACCCATGATCGGCGGCACCTGGCAACTCCGCCTGCTGATCGACGAGATCGGCGGCCCGCACGACGCGCCCTTCCCCGCGGCCCCCCAGACCAAGCCCCTCACCGGCCTCAACGCCTACTCCGACGCCATCGTCGTCACCACCGGCCTCCCCGCCGGCCCCGGCGGCAGCAGCTACGCGATCGTCGCCTCCCTCAGCTACCTCAACGTCGCCGGCACCCCCGGCGCCATGGGCGGCTACGTGGACCTCGGCCTCGTGAGCGTCATCGCCTGACATCCCAGGGAGGCGACGACTATAGGGGGACGTCGCCTCCCACCGAAATCGGCTGCGGGCAGCGTGAAAGTGGATGGGCGGATCGGGAGATACAGGGTGTCCGACGCTCGTAGCCGAAGGAACGCACATGACGGGAAGACCATCGTGACCACGGTGTCCTGGGCCGGGCATCGGGGTGGGGATGCCGAGGTGGTGCGGCGGTCGCTGGCCGAGTCCGAGCGGTTCAGTGTGATCTTCGATGCGTATTTCGCGGAGATCCATCGGTATGTGACGCAGCGGCTCGGGCCCGACAGCGCGGAGGACGTGGTCGCGGAGACGTTTCTCACCGCGTTCCGGAAGCGGGCGCGGTATGACCCGTCTCGGGCGAGTGTCCGGGTCTGGTTGTACGGCATCGCCAGCAATCTCATCCGCCGCCACCATCGAACCGAGGTCCGCACCCTGCGAGCTCTCGGACGGCACGGGCCAGATCCTGATTTTCCGGGACATGAGGAAGAGGTCTCCACGCAGGTGAGCGCGCAGAGTCTGCGTCCGGACATCGCGGCGGCCGTCGCTGAGTTGCATCAGCGGGATCGTGACGTGTTGCTGCTGGTCGCGCTGGCAGAGCTTAGTCACGAGGAGATCGCCGCCGCGCTGGGGATTCCGTACGGGACGGTGGGCTCGCGGCTGAATCGCGCCCGGCGCAAGCTGCGGGCGGCGCTGGGCGACAGCAACCCGATGGGGGGCGACCATGGATGAGCTGACGCGGGTCCGGGAGCTGTACGGCGAGCCGAAACCCGACCCGGTTCTCAAGGCCAGAGTGGGCGCCCTGCTCGAAGCCGAAGCGCGGCGGCGATTGCGGAGGCCGTGGACGGCCGCGGTGGCCGGGCTGGCAGCGGCCGTGGCGACGGCGGCGGTCATCGCGCTGCCGGGAGGATCTCCGGGCGTTCCTGGAGCGACTCCCACGTTGGAGCCCGCGGGGCGGTCGATTCTGCTGGCGGCGGCGGTCACCGCGGAATCGGGGACGGTGCAGGCTGGGGCGTACTGGCGGGTCAGGAAGCTGGTGCGGCAGCGGTATCCGGAGATGCTGGGCGAGGGCGGGAGCCGGTATTGGATGGTTGATCGCCGTATTTCGGAGCAGTGGGTTTCCCGGAATGGGAACGTCTGGGCTGGTGCGGTCTCGCTGGGGGCGGAACCGGCTGGGCCGGCCGACCGGGAGGCCTGGCTCCAGGAAGGCTCGCCCGCCGAGTGGCCTGGGCACCAGGTGTTCACGGCGCCGGGGCCGAGCACGCTCGCGGTCGTGCGTGGCGGGGTGGCGTTCAGCATGGCGGGGCGGCCGATGACGTTCGCGCAGATCAGGAGCCTTCCGGTCGACCCCGTGGCGCTTCGTGCCCACGTCGCGGAGATCGTGTCGGCGGACGAGGGTGTGGTGGCGGACGCGCTCAGTGGTCTGCTCTGGAGCAAACCGTCTCCCCCTGATGTACGGGCCGCAGCGTACCGTGCTCTCGCAGACCTCCCGAATGTCACCTACCTCGGCACGCAAACCGACGAATCGGGCAGAGCTGGAGCGGCGTTCTCCTTCACGCTGCGGGAGCCGTCTGGGCTGGTCCGCCGGACATTGATCATCGACACCGGGAGCTCCCAGGTCATCTCCTCCACCACCGACGCGGCCGGAGTGAAGAACGACCGGGTCGAACTCGTCCTGGAAGCCGGTTGGACAAACGAAAGACCATCGGCCCCGCATCCCCCGGGATGACCGCTTAACGACCAAGCCCGAACTGGTCCCGGAAGCCGGTTGAACGAACGAAAGATCATCCGCGCCGCACCCCCCGGGATGACCGCATAACGACCAAGCCCGAACTGGACCCGGAAGCCGGTTGAACGAACGAAAGACCATCCGCGCCGCACCCCCCGGAATGACCGCATAACGACCAAGCCGGAACCGGTCCCGGAAGTTGGTTGAACGAACGGCTCCCCCGTAACGACCAAGCCGAACTGGCCCCGGAGGCCGATCGAGCGAACGCCGGGCATGCCCGATGACTGTCGTTCGCCTGTAATTCCCCGGCCCTCGGGGTCCCATTCTCTCGTTTGGAGCAATCGCTTGTTTTGGCATGCCCTCATGACGATGGTGGATTCGCGTCTTTCGTTGGCTACGAGCGACGGGCCGGTGGTCGCGGGTCCTGGTGGGATTTCGATCGATGTGGAGCAGGTGATGGCCGGGCGGGTGGGATTCGTTGGGTTGCCTGTCGTTGATCTGGGGCGGGATATCGACTGGCGGGCCGATCCGCATCGCAACCGGTCGTGGATGTTGAATCTGCACGCGTTGCGATGGATGGGCGGGCTTGTCGTCGCGTACGAGAAGGGCGGGGATCGGGCGCTGCTGGAGCGTGCGGCCGAGATCGCCGAGGACTGGGTGCGGAAGAACTCGCGGCGCTGGGCGGGGGTCAGCGCGTGGGCGTGGGCTGAGCATTCGGTGGCGCTGCGGGCGCCCGCGCTGGTCCGGCTGAGCGCGCATGTGCGGGCGAACTGGCTGTCCAGAAGCCTGATCGAGCATGCTCGCGTGCTGTCCGATCCCGCGCTCTACCGGCCCGGCCACAACCACGGTTTGGACCAGGACATCGCGCTGCTGGCGATCGGCTGCCGCTTCCGCCGAAGGCGGTGGACAGACCTGGCGATCAGCCGGATGGCGGCGTCGGCGGAACTCGCGATCGACGACCAGGGCGCACTGCACGAGCAGGCCCCCAGGTACGGCCTCTACGTGCACAGACGCCTGGGTGTCGCGCTGGACGCGATCAGAGGATGTGGGGCCGCGATCCCTGAAGGTCTGGAGGAGCGGCGCCGGTCGCTGGAGACCTACGTGAGCCACGCCACCCAACCGGACGGGCGTCTGGTGCCGATCGGGGACAGTCCCGCGGACACCCGCCCGGTGGGCTTCCGGAACGAGGAGGCGACGGTCAAGGTTTTCGACAGTGGTTATGTGTTCGGGCGTACCCGATGGAATGACCGCAGGTCGGCGTATTACTCGATCAGGTTCGGGCCGGGGCGGAAGTTGCACGGTCATGAGGATCATCTGGGTGTGACGTATCACGCGCATGGCCGGGACATTCTGGTGGAGGCGGGGTTCCATTCGTACGAGAAGGACGCCTACCGGGAGTGGACGACCTCGCCGGAGGCACACAATGTCCCGGTCGTGGTCGGCGGGGAGTTCCGTCCGGGTACGGCTACGTGTCTGGAGCACTCCGATGTGGGGGCGACGCGGCAGAGCTTCCGGCTGGCCGACGACGCGTATGGGGTAGTGCGCACGAGGTCGGTGCTGGTCAATCATGGTCCGGATCTGATGGTCGTGCTTGATGAGGTCCCGGAAGGCGCTCAGCTGCGTAGTCTGTGGCATCTCGCGCCGTCGCTTCGGGTGATCTCGAACCGCAATGGCCGGGTGGTGCTGGCGGACGGGGACTGGCGGGCGACCATGGTGTTCCTCCCAGCCGGAGAGCCGGAGGTCCGCCAGGACACGGTCTCCCCTGGCTATCTGCGTAAAGTCGAGACGACAACGGTGCTCTCACTGCCGGGCACCCGGGTGCTGACCTTGATCGTGCCGGGCACCGACAATCCGGAGATCTCCTTCCGTGACGGCGGAATCACGGTCGGCGGTGTCTCCTTTCCCGCGTGGCAGTTGACGACGGCATAGAAGCTCCCGCAGCGGGCGACCTATCGTGACTGTCATGAGTGACCCCTGCCCATGTGGTTACGACTCCCGCACGCAACCCATCACGTGGGAGGACGGATACGCCTTGTCACTCCACTACGACAAGATCAGGAAATTTCTGGACATCGTGGTGCGGGACAACTCTCGTTGGCTCGGGGTGCTGCGGTGCACGAACTGCGGGCGGTTATGGGGCGAGGACGCCATCAGCTCCGGCCAGGCCGACTTCCACTACGTGTATCCGATCGCAGCCACAAACCCCGAGGCATGGCTCGCATCCGCCGAACCACTCGTCCTTCCCCACCGCCGCGACAAATCGTCATGAAGCACCATCGCCAACACAGCTCTTCACGACACGCTCGACCGCCGCTACGAATCTTCATGACCTACTCGACCGCCGCCGCGACCCTTCATGACCCGCTCAACCGGCGAAACGCCCCCTGGATGACCCGTCCCACCGCCGACACGACCCTTCACGATCCGCTCAACCGCCGACGCAACCCCTGATGACCCGCCGTGTCCCTTCCCGGCATTCCATCGCGGCGTACCCTGAGATGACCGGTCGTGAAATAACCGGCTGTCGGCTACGTGAGAAGGTTCTGAGATGGCCCACGTTCACGACGCGTCCTGCGCGGTCGCTCACGGGGAAGCGGCTCCGGTCGAGGAGACGCGCACGCTTGTCGCGGTCTTCGCCTCCCCCATGGCCGGATTTCTCCTGAAATATGGCACCGATCTGGGCTACCGGCCAATCTTGTTCGAGCCGGATCCGGATCGGATCGTCGAGTTCCCCGGCGTGAAGCGAGTCACCGAGCCCACCGCGGAGTTCGACGAAACGGCCGACGTCGTCGTCACCGACCACCACCGGGACGAGATCGGGCCGATACTCCGCGATGTCCTCGGATACCCGGTCCGGTGGATCGGAATCATCGGCAGCCCTCGCCACCAAGGACCCCACGTCCAGGCACTCACCGAACTGGGAGTCGCCGAGTCGGAAATCGCCCGGGTCCATCGACCGATCGGGCTCGACATCGGATCACGCACCCCACCGGAGATCGCCATCGCCACCCTCGCCGGACTGATCGCCGACCGCAACAACCGCCCAGGCGGATTCGCCTTCGCCCGATAACCGCTCGCCGGGTAATTGTTCCGGCTCCGTCAGAGCGACCTGCTCGCATTGACGCACTCGGCTCCAAGGACATTCAGAAGAGCCAAAGCCTCGGCGCCAGGGGATCCTGGCGGCGCGCTGTAGAGCACGAGGTGCTGGTCGCGGTCCGTGAGCGTGAGCGAGTCGCAGTCGACGGTGATTTCCCCGACGACCGGGTGACGGAAAGTCTTCGTGAGCATCGGCGCAGCCTGCACGTCGTGCCGCTCCCAGAGCCGGGCGAACTCGGGGCTGGCGTCGCGGAGCTCGTCGACGAGTTTGATCACGGCGGGGTCGGATGGGTACCGGGCGAGGGTGGATCGGAGCCCCGTGACGACGTGGTGCCGGAACTCCGCGGCGTCGGAGATCCCGTATGGCGTCGCATCGGCACGCGCCGACCCGAGGAATGCCCGGCGCGCGAGATTGCGGTCCTCCGGAGCGAGCTCAGCGAAGTCCTCCATGAGCGCGGCCGCGAGGTCGTTCCACGCGAGCACCTCGAACGCGGCGGACGTCACGAAAGCGGCCGTCTGCGGCAGCCGCTCGAGGAGCGCGAGAATGCTCGGGCGGACGTCGCGCCGATGCAGTCCGGTACGGCTCGGCGCAGTGCCCGCGAGGACGTGGAGGTGATCGGACTCGGCGTCCGTGAGCCGCAGCGCGCCTCCGATCCCGGCGAGGACCTCGCCCGACGGTCGCGGCGCCCTGCCCTGCTCGAGCCGGACGTAGTACTCGGTGGAGATGTGCGCGAGGACCGCGACCTCCTCGCGGCGAAGACCTGGTGTCCGGCGTCGCGAGCCCGAGGGGAGGCCGACGTCCTCCGGCCGGAGCCGCTCGCGACGGCTACGGAGGAACGCCCCAAGCTCCTGCTTGTCCATACCGCAAGTCTGCACGCTGCGCGGCGACGGATCCTGGTACCGCCTGTGCCTGCATCCGGATCCCGGGCTGGCACGACGCTGTCAGCATGACAAACAACATCGACACCACCCCCATCGGCCTGCTCACCGGCAAGGTCGTATTCATCACCGGCGCCAGCCGCGGCATCGGCGCAGCTGCGGCCCGGCTCTTCGCACGGGAGGGCGCCGCTGTCGTGCTCGCCGCCCGCAGCACCAACGCTCTCGACCGCATCGTCACCGAGGTCCGCGCCGATGGGGGCGTCGCCGACGCCGTCGCCCTGGACCTCGCCGACCGCGCAAGCATCCGCGCCGCCGTCGACCGCGTCGAAGAGCTGCACGGACGGCTCGACGGAGCCTTCAACAACGGCGCGGCGATCCAGCAGCGGGTCGGCCCGCTCGACACCACGACCGACGAGGACATCGACGAGCAGTTCGCCGTGAACTTCCGCTCGCACTGGACCGCCATGACCGCCGAGGCCGCACTCATGCGACGGAACGGCGGTGGGGCGATCGTCAACACCTCGAGCATCGGCAGCCGCCGCGCGAACCCCGCCCTCCCCGCATACGGTGCCATGAAGCGCGCGCTCAACAGCATTACCGAGACCGCCGCGGTGAGCTGGGCCCGTGATGGCATCCGGGTGAACGGCATCACCCCCGGCGGCACCGCCACGGAGATGATCGACGCGTGGGAGGCGGCGACCCCCGGCATCGTCGAGCAATTGAAGGCATCGATCCCACTCGGACGGATGGCCGAGCCCCACGAAGTCGCCGAGGCGGCCGCATGGCTGCTAAGCGACCGGGCCTCGATGGTGACCGGCGCGATCGTGCCGGTGGACGGCGGCGCCGGCGCCTGAAAGGGAGAGCCCGGGCAAGCCATCAGGGACGGCCAGCCCAACTGATCGTGCGCCAGAACCTTAAATGCGTTTGGCCCCACCGAGGGCCACCGGGCGGACGGGGAGACTCAGGACCGTGCGCGTCGCGTGACGATTTCATCCAGCAGCAGGGGCAGTGCGGTTCGGGACGCGGCTATCAAATCCAAATCCTCCGTGCTCGCCGGTCCATAGTCGCGAGACACATACATGTGGGCCTCGTGCCGATCCCCCGGTCCGATCATGATGAAACTGCCACCACCTTCCGGATGGTCCCGGCCCTCGACCATCGCCCGCCACGGAAGCGGACTCCCGGCATCGCCGAGACTCCGCACCAGCTCAAGCTCGGCATCGGTCAGCCACCCGACTTCTTCGCTGATTTCCTTGTCGTTGAAATCCTCAGCGGAATCGACCAGCGGCTCCGCGGGAGCCGGAGAATCCGAGGACCGTGCGCGTCGCGTGACGATTTCATCCAGCAGCCGGGGCAGTGCGGTTCGGGCTCCGGCTGTCAAATCCAAATTCGCCGTGCCCGTCCGGCCGTATTCACGGGACACATACATGTCGTCCTCGCGCCGATCCTCCGGTCCGATCATGATGAAACTGTCGCCTGACCAGTGGTCGCGGCCCTCGACCATCGCCCGCCACGGAAGCGGACTCCCGGCATCGCCGAGATTCCGCAGCAGCCCAAGCTCGGCATCGGTCAGCCACCCGACTTCTTCGTTCATTTCTTCGCCGGATTTCTTATCGTGGGAGTGAAGACATCACTGAACTGCTCAGCCGTCAGTCCCCCGGTTAGGAAGTCCAGGCGCTCACCGAACCGGGCGTCGCCGTGCCGGAGATCGCCCGGGTGCATCGGCCGATCGGGCTCGACATCGGGTCGCGTACCGCCGCCGGAGATCGCCATCGCCATGTTCGCCGACCACAACAACCGTCCAGGCGGGTTCGCATTCGCCAGGTGAGGATCAGCCCCGGGTGTCGACGAGCAGGCCCATCCGGCGGGCCACGTCATCCCACTTCACCAGTGCGAACGCGTTCCCGCCGGTACGGGCGACCAGCAGGCCCTTGCCGTACGGCGATCCGAGGGCCAGGTTCGTGACGGCCAGGCTGCCGGTCGCCGGGACCGAGCCGATGCGGAATCTGCCCATGTACTGGACGGGCTGCCGGTTGTACACGGTGAAACGGCCGTTTCCGGGGGTGGCGGCGATCAGGTAGCCGGGGCTGCCGGGGGCGCGGTAGAGGGACAGTGCGCCGACGTCTTCGAGGCGGTCGCTGCCTTCGCCTGGGCCGCAGGTGCCGTCGGCGGCGGGTAGGGCGCCGAATCCGGAGACCACGTCGACGAGGGAGGGCTGGCCGGTGAGGTCCGGGGTGAGCTGCCAGATGCCGACGCCGCGCTGCGCGACGTAGAGGGTGGACGTGTCGGCCGCCAGGCCCACGATGGGGGCGGGACCGCAGGGGGTCCATGGGGTCAGGTCGTGGGTGACCAGGTCGGTGGGCAGATCTAGGGTGCGGACGACCTCGTACGCGACCTTGCGGCCGGCGGCGGGGACCAGCCGCACCAGCGCCAGCCGGGCGGCGCCGTCCTGGGCGACGACCGCGTACACCCCGGTGGCGTCCTGCCAGACCCTGACGTCGCGCGGGAATCCGTCGGGGAAGATCACCGGCATGTCGGGCGCGGTGACCTCCTCGATGAGCGGGTTTCCGAAACTCGCGGCCACTGGCCGGAAGGCGAGGGCGCGCAGCCTGCCGGTCGCACCGTCGGTGACCACTGCGATGTCGTTGGTCCACTCGGGGTCGAAGCGGAACCGGTAGAACACGTCCACGCCGGTCAGCCGGACTCCCGGGCCCTGCAGGCGGAGGAGGCGGCGACCGGCCAGGTTGTAGGCGGCGATGCCGCCGTCCTCGGCCGCGCCCACGACCACGCTCTTGCGCCGGTCGGTCGGATGCCGCCAGATCCCCACGCCAGCGGCCACTCCACCGGTGACCTTGGCCAGACCGGCCGGACGCACGTAGACCTGCCCCCGTGTCTGAGGCTGGGTCTCCGCCGGAGCAGCGGGAGTCGGCTGCGCGGAAGGGGCCGCGGTTGGCTGCTCTGGCGTGGGGGCCACCACGATGTCGAGCTCAGGGTCCCCCAGCAACTCGGCACCGGTCAGGTTCGCGTTGGTGGAAACCACCACAACCAAGGCGACAGCGGCCACCACGGCCCCGGCGATCGGCAGCCTTCTCACAGCGGTCACTCCACCTCGTCCGAAATCACACGGGGAAACACACGGGAAGCCGCACGGCGAACCACGCGGCGATCCAACAAGCGAAACAACAGAGAACGACCGATCATGGCGAAGCGGAGAGAACCCTCGGCGAACACCGTGACAACACCGACGCATGCGCCGGTGAAGAACTCCATGCCGAGCCACCGTGGCGCTGCGGGATCGCCACCACTGGCAACTCCTCGCTGGGAATCCCCACAAAGCGGGAGGAACCCTCAGCGAGCACCGTGACAACACCCACGCATGTGCCGGTGAAGAAACTCCATGCCGGGCCACCGTGGCGGTGCGGGATCGCCGCCCTCGCTGGGAATCCCCATAGAGCGGGAGGAACCCTAGGTGAATGCCGTGACAACATCCACACGGCTGCCGGTGAAGAACTTCATGTCGAGCGTGCGTGTCGCTGTTCCTCCGCTGTTCCCCGGCAGGATCGCCGCCGTTGGCGGGGCCTCGCTAGGAATCCCCCATGACGACCACTGGCACGCCGATCATCGGCCCGGGGCGGCTGAGCCTGTCCGCCGCCCGCCATCCCAATCCGCTCTGGTGGACCCTTGGCCTCGGCCTTGGCCTGGCTAACGCGGTACGCCATCGTGGCAAGGCTTACCGGCGGCCGAGGCCGTACACGACGGAAGAGGTGGGGCGGAGTGTGGACTATGTGGTCGCGGTCGTCGACCGGTGGGAGGAGGACGGGGTCCAGAGCTGGGAGGGCTTGCGGGTGCTCGAATTGGGGCCCGGGCCTGACCTTGGAACCGGTGCGGTGATCCTTTCTCGTGGCGCGGCCTCGTACACGGCGGCGGACCTTTTTCCGCTCGCCGACGACGCGGGCTCGCGCTACTACGACGCCCTCGGGGAACGCCTGGGCGTGCCGGTGGATCTGGATCGGATCGGCTACCACGTGACCGCGTTTCCCGGGCTGCCGGGGCTGGACGGCCCTTATGACGTGGTGGTGAGCAGTGCCGCGCTGGAGCATTTCGACGACGTGCCCGCCACGTTCGCGCGGCTGGGCGAGCTGGCCGCGCCGAACGCGACCATGACCCATCATGTGGATGGCATGGTGCACATGCGCGGCATCCGTCCCCGCGACCCGCTCAACCTGCTCCGCTACTCGGACTGGACCTACCGGCGGATGAGCTTCCCCGGCGTGCCCAACCGGCTGCGCGCGAGCGACTACCTGGCGGCGGCCGAGGAGACGGGCTGGCGGGCGCGCATCGTGCCCGGCCGCGTCGCCACGGACGCCTACGTCGAGCGGGTACGACCCGGTCTGGCCAGGCCATTCCGGGATCGCACCGATCTGGCCACGCTGACCTTCAGCGTGGTCTGCGCGCGTGACTAGCGCGCAGCTGTCGAGACAACGGCTTCAGGGACTCCCCCGGCCCCACGCGGTCGCCACGGTCGCCGGATCCGCGTACGTGGCGCCGCGCGCCTGGTTGAGGGCGGTGGTGAAGTCGTTCGCGCAGTACGACTCGCCGTCGCTGGTCCAGTGGGTCCGCCAGTCGCCGGTGCAGTCCCACTGGGTGCCGGTGCCGCCCAGGCGTTTGCCGCGCAGGAACTTGTAGATCTGAAGGATGCGCCACTGCCCCGCCACGCCCGACAGCATCGCGGCTACCTGATCCGGCGGGGTGTAGCGGGTGCCGTCGGTACGCGTCCCCAGCACCGGAACCCAGTGGTAGCAGGTGAGGGCGGGGTCGTTGCACCAGTTCCCGGCCAGGCCCTGCACGCTCACGAAGTAGGGCGAGAGCGCCTGCTCGCGCAGGTTGACGCCGTAGCCGTACTGGCGGGCGTAGGCGAAGCAGGTGGCCACCGGGTCGAGCTGGACCGCGGTGGTGGGCGGGCTGCCCGTGTACCCCGGGTAGAGGAACAGGCCCCAGGCCCGGCTGTGGCCGTGCGCGGCGAAGGCGTCGAGCGAGCCGCAGGTCTCCGCGCGCAGGGTCTGCGGGGACGGCTGGGGTTGCCCGGCCGGCGGGGTCAGGTTGATGTAGCTGGCGCTGTGGCTGACAAAGCTCCAGCCGTACTCGTCGCGGAGGCGCTCGGTCTCCGGCCAGGTGGCGTAGTCGGCCAGGGTCGGGTCGCAGAAGTTCTCGTCGGCGTAGCGGACCACGACCGACCCCGTGACAGGGATGTTCCGGGCGCGCAGGTCGTCGGCGAGGTCTCCGAAGAGGGGGACGGAGCCGCGTCTGAGCTGGCAGTTCTGGTCGACGGCGCCGAGTTGCGAGCGGCTCGCCAGCAGCGTGACGTAGCCGGCGCCCGCGCCGCTGCCCCGGCTGAACGGCACCGCGAGCGAGGCGGTGAGTCCCCGGTCGTCGGCCGCTTCGGCGCGCAGGGTGAAGTTGCCGTACGACGGCGGGGTCCAGGTGGCCGACCAGGCCGAACCCTGGAGCGCGGGCCGGAAGGCGACGGCGGCCGCGCCCCAGCCTCCGGTGGGCTGCCAGTACTGGCCGGTGTCCCGGCTGATGACGTAGAGGCGCACCTCGCGTACCGAGGTGTCGTCGGTGGCCGTGCCGGAGAACGTGATCGGGCCGGTGCCGTACCCCTTGCCGAGGATCGGCGCGGTGATCGTGACCTCGGGGGCGAACGCGGCCGAGTCGGGGCCGCCGACCGTGAAGGGCACGCGGGGGTAGGCCGGGTCCTCCTGGCCGGCCGCGTCGATGGCGGTGAACTCAGCCTGATAGCTGCCGGGGCCTGGTGGCGTCCACGCGAAGGACCAGCCGGTCCTGGTGAAGAGCTGCTGCCCGTTGGCCACCGACGCCTTCCCGCCGTCACGTGGGCCGGTCAGCGTGACCGCGCGCCGCTGGTAGGCGCCCCAGGTCCCGTCGGTGCGCAGCCATTTACCGGTGCCCCGGTCGAGCAGGGCCACCATGACGGAGCCGACGCCGCGCGCGTCGTCGGCCACACCCTCCCATTTCACCGGCCCGCCGCTCGGGAAGGCCCGGCGGGTGGTCGTGACCGTCGTGGTGGGCGCGTTGCCGTCGGCGAAGAACGTCCGGCTGATGTCGCGGGCGGCGCCGGATCCGTCCCGCACCTTGACGGCGAAGGTGTACTGGCCGTCTTCGGGCGGGGTCCACCGGAAGGTCCACGCGAAGGTCCCGCTGCCGCTGAAGGGCGTGGCCTGGAGGGCTTCGTAGTTCGTGTCCCAGGTCCCGTTCGGATGCCACCACTGCTGGGTGCCCACGTTGCGTACGGCCACCCGGACGTCGGTGACCGACACGTCGTCGACGGCCAGGCCGCGCAGGACCACCTCCCGGCCCCGGGGCACGATCGCGTCCTTGGCGGGCTCGGCGATCGCCGCGTCCGGCTGCGCCGAGACCGCGGCGGGCAGTTCGGTGACGGTGAAGCGGCGGAACGGCAGCGCGGGGTCGGTGGAGCCATCGGCGGCTGTCGCCACGGCCTGGACCAGGTAGTCGCCCGGCTCGCCGCCCGGCCAGGTGTAGCTCCACGCGCCACCGGGGCCGACGGGCACGACGGGAGCGCTGTAGTCACCCCAGGTGCCCGGCCGCCACCAGAGCTTCCCGGCGCGGTCCTGGATGCCGACCCGGACGGAGACCGCCCCGGTCGCGGTGCCGCTGACGGTGATGGGGGCGCGCGAGTGCAGCGTCCCCTCCCCCGGGGTGCTGATCTGCGCCGCGGGCGCGGCGACAGCGCTCCCGGCGAACGGCGGGACCACGATGACCGATCCACCCAGGAGGGCGGCGACGGCCAGCCGTCGGATTCTCATAGGTTCTCTCTCAGTGCTGGCGGGAGCGGCGCAGGCGGGCCGCCATCCCGGCCACGGCGGGACCGAAGACGACCGCGATCAGCGCGAGGACCATCGCGAGCAGCGTCCAGGGCGTGCTGGCGGCCTCCGCGACCTTCTTGACCTCGGTCGCGGCGCCCCCGGCGAGTTGCGGGTTGATGCTGGCGTTGCCGCCGCTGGTACCCGAGCTGTCGGCCAGCGGGAGGACCTGCCCGTCGGGGGAGACGCCGGGCGTGGTTCCGTCGCTAGTGCCGGTCGTCGTCGACATGTCCCCGCCGGTCGGCGTACCGCTGCCCGGGCCACCGGTCTCACCGTCGCCACCGCCGTCCCCGGCTCCCGGCGTGCCACTGCCCGGGCCGCCCGTGGCCGACTTGCTGGAACCGCCGGTCGGGTTGGACTTACCGCCGGACTTGGGAGAATTGCTGGGACTGGCACTCGACCCGCCGCCGCCACCGCTGGGATTGCTGGCCCCCGGCGAAGGACTGGCGCTCGGGCTGGGCGAGTTGCTGTTGTTGTTATTATTGTTGTTGTTATTGCTATTGTTGTTGCTATTGTTGTTCTGGTTATTATTATTGTTGTTGTTCTGGTTATCGTTGTTGTTGTTATTGCTATTCGGGGGGTTCTCCTCGACCGCCTTCTCGCCTTCCTCGGCGCACTTCTTCCCGTCCGGCAGGGAGAGGCTCTTGTAGTACGCGCCCCACTGAGCTCCGCTGGTTGGCAGCGTCGGATGGCCGGGCACCGAGTTGAGCGCGGTCAGGCCCTGCTCGATGAGTTCCTGCGGGAGCTGGGAGTAGCCGATCGCGTCGACGTTCTTCTGCCCCTCGGTGATCGCGTGCAGGGTGAACTTGCTGATCACCTCGCCCTTGGCGGCGTCGTACCCGTCGGTCGGCACGATGATGTAGTTGTAGCTGGAGATCGGGTAGGCGTTGGGGTGCGTGTGCGCGTACACGTCGGTCAGGTCGTAGGTGCCGTCCGGCTTACGGCGCGCCGCGGTCAGCGCGATCGCCTGGCTGCAGGCGGTCGGCTCGGCGTAGTTGCCGGAGGCGTTCTTCAGCTTGACCACTGACAGCCCGGCCTGGATGGCGTAGGCGTACTCGGCGTAGCCGATGGCGCCCTTGCCCGCCGGTCCCTGCTGGACGGCGATCGCGACGGTGTCGGAGCCGCTCTTGTACTCCACGCCCGACCCCCGGCCGTCCGGCCACTCGTCGGTGGCCCCGCAGGTGGCGCCCTTGCAGTCCTCCGACGGTGCGGCGGGCGGCAGGCCGGTGCAGCCTTCGGGTTTGGTGCACCCGCCCTCCATGTAGCCCTTCCACCGGTCCCCCGCCTGCTTGCTGAGGTATTCGGTGAACACCGAGGTGGTCCCGGACCCACCCTTGCGCACCACCGGGTAGATCGGCGCGTGCGGCAGCCGGGCCTGGATGTCGGGGTTCTCCGCCTTGATGTCGTTATCGTCCCAGAACATCTCCGGCTCGCCCCGATACTGCGTGTAGTACGCGCTGGTGAAGATCTTCACCAGCAGCGGCCCCGACAGCCGAAGCCCGGTGATGGGCTGCCCGGCGTTGTCCTTGATGCTGTACATGACGGCGGTGCCACCCCCGACCAGCGGCATGTACGTGTACGGAAAGTTCGGCAAGGCCTCCGTGCCGAGGTTGTCGGGGAACCGGTAGGACACGTCGCTGGAGGCGAAGTCGGCGTTCTCCCTCTTCGAGAACCGGTCCCGCCCCGCGGTGGATCCCACCTGCTGGTAGTTGATCGACAGCCCCTGCCGCCGCACGTCCACGGTCCACTGCTGGATCGCCAGATACGCGAACGTGGACCCGGCCCCGTTCACGGTCGGCAGGTCCGCGCCGCTCGCGGGGGAGGGCCCGGTTCCCAGGAAGACCAGGACCATCAACAGCGAAATCGCGACCCGGCTCATCCGAACCTCCCGTTGACGTAGTCGGCGGTGCGCGGGTCCTCGGGCGAGCCGAAGATGTGCTCGGTGGCGCCCTGCTCGACCACCCGGCCCGGCTCGTCCTCGGCCGCCAGGAAGAACGCGCAGTGCTGGGAGACCCGCTGCGCCTGCTGCATGTTGTGGGTGACGATCACGATCGTCACCTGGTCCTTGAGTTCATGGATGGTCTCCTCGATCCGGCGGGTGGAGGTCGGGTCGAGCGCCGAGCAGGGCTCGTCCATGAGCAGCACGTCCGGCCGGACGGCCAGCGACCTGGCGATGCAGAGCCGCTGCTGCTGGCCGCCGGAGAGCCCGCCCGCCGGGGCGCTCAGGCGGTTGCGCACCTCGTTCCAGAGACCGGCGCGGCGCAGGCTCTCCTCGATGAGCTGCTCCCGGTTGGCGGCCTTGCGGCCGGTGAGTTTCAGCCCGGCCATCACGTTGTCGCCGATGGTCATGGCGGGGAACGGGTTGGGCTTCTGGAAGACCATGCCGATCCGCCGCCGCACCTCGGTGATGGGCAGCGCCGTGCCGTAGATGTCGTCGCCGTCCAGCAGTACGCTCCCGGCCAGCGAGGCGATGGGGACGAGCTCGTGCATGCGGTTGAGGATGCGCAGGAAGGTGGACTTGCCGCAGCCGGAGGGGCCGATCAGCGCCGTCACCACCCCGGCGCGCATGTCGATGTTGACGCCTTCCAGCACCCGGCGCGCACCGAACCAGGCCGACACCCCGACCCCGCGCAGCGTGCCCCCGGCCGGCTGGACCGGCATCGTGGCCGTGGTGGTCATGGTGGCCGTGGTGGTCTCGGTCTCCTTCTCGGTCTCCTGGGTGCTCACTTCGCCGCCCCCTTCCGACGGCGGCTCCGGCCCCCGCCGGGACCGGCGCCGCCGGCCAGCCGGGCCAGCACGAAGAGTATGAGCACGAGCACGAGCAGGAGCAGCGCGCCACCCCAGGCACGTTCCACAAAGGTCTCCTTGGAGCTTCTGATCTGGTTGAACACGAAGAGCGGGATGTTGTCCTGGTAGTCGGAGAACGGATTGACGTTGAGGACGTTGGTCCCGCCCACCGTGAGCAGAACCGGCGCGGTCTCCCCCACCACCCGGGCCATGCCGAGGATCACCGCGGTCGCCAGCCCCGCCCGCGCGGTCGGCAACACCACCAGCAGCACACTCCGCCAGTACGGCGAGCCCAGCGCCAGCGCCGCCTCCCGCAGGCTGCCGGGCACCACCCGGAGCACCTGCTCGGCCGCGATGGTCACCGTGGGCAGCATCAGGATGGTCAGCGCCAGGCTGCCCGCGAAGCCGGAGAACCCCCACCCGGTGCGGATGACCACGATCGAGTACACGAACAGTCCGGCCACGATCGACGGCAGCGCGGTCATCGCGTCGGCCACCAGCCGGGTGGGCCGGGCCAGCGGGCCGGAGATCTCGCTCAGGTAGACGGCGGTCAGCACGCCGAGCGGGACCGCGATCAGGGTGGCGATGCCGAGCTGCTCCAGGGTGCCGATGAGCGAGTGCAGCAGGCCGCCGTCATCGGCCTCCGAGAGCGGGCCGGTCAACTCCATGGTCTCGGCCAGGAAGCTGAAGTCGATCACGCCGAGGCCGCGGACGGTGACGTACCCGACCACCAGGAAGATCGGCGAGAGGGCCACCGCCGCGCCGGTGGTGATCAGGAGGGAGGCCAGCCGGTCGCGGGCGGTCACCGGGCCGTGGCCGTCCCGGACGACCAGCCAGTAGATGGGCAGGGTCAGCACATACCAGGCGACGACGAACGCCACGCCCTGGATCCGGAACGGCAGGAATCTGTCGAAGATCAGCCAGGTCAGCAGCAGCGCGGAGGCGGCCGATCCGGCGAACTCCCCGATGTCGGCCCACCGCCAGGCCCGGGGCCGCCGCCGCGGCGCCGCCTTCGCCGCATCCACCGCTTTATCCGGAATATCCTGCTTTTCGGCGGGCTTTTGCTCGATAGCCCGGGTCGCCGCCATGTCAGGCCACCGACTTCGCGCGCTCGACCACGATCGCGGCCAGCAGGTTGATCACGATGGTCACCAGGAAGAGCGAGAGCCCGGCCGCCATGAGCGCGCTCAGGCCCAGCTCCTGCGCGTCGAAGAACTCCACCGCGATCCCGCTGGCCACGGTGATGCCGCCGGTCTCGAAGATCTGCGGCTTGATCTCGAAGCGGATGTTGAGGATCAGCGTGGCCGCGATGGTCTCGCCGAGCGCGCGGCCGAGGCCGAGCATGGAGCCGCCGATGATGCCGGTGCGCCCGAACGGCAGGATGACCGTAGTGATCATCCCCCACCGGGTGCCGCCGAGCGCCAGCGCGCCCTCGCACTCGTGCCGGGGGGCCTGCGAGAGCACCTCGCGGATGATCGAGGTGGTGATCGGGATCGCCATCAGCGCGATCACCAGGCCCGCGTTGAAGAGCGAGGAGCCGGTGGCGACGGCCCGCATGAACGGCAGCGAGCCGCCCAGCTGCGCCACCAGCCAGCCCTCGATCGGCTGGAGCCACGGGACCAGGAAGAACAACCCCCAGAGGGCGAAGATCAGGCTGGGGATGGCCGCCATCAGGTCGACCAGCGAGGTGAGCGCGGCGCGGATGGCGCGCGGGGCGTACTCGTTGATGAACACGGCCGTGGCCAGGGCCAGCGGCACAGTCACCAGCATGGCCACGATCGCGGTGATGGCGGTGCCGAACATCATGGCGGCGACGCCGAATTCGGGCGGCACCGAGTCGGGGTTCCAGGGCTGGGTGGTCAGGAAGCCGAACCCGGCGGACTGGAACGCGGGCAGCGCTTCCAGGAGCAGGAAGACGCCGATCAGCACGATGATCAGCAGCGTGATCCCGGCGCCGGTGCTGGCCAGCGCCCGGTAGAAGCGGTCGCTCCCGCTCAGCCTCGCCTCGATGCGGCGAGGTCCCTCGTCGGCCAGGGGACCCTCGTCGGCCGGAGGTCCCGGAGGACCTGGCGGACTCGGGGGGTCCGAGGGATTCGAAGGACCTGGAGGGTCCGGAGGTTCACCTAAGCCGAGGGCCGCGAGGCCCGTCGATCCCTCGGCGTCGTTCGATTCCACCGTGCTCCTATTGCTGAGGCTCTCATCGCTGAGGCTCTTGGTGCTGAGCGCTCCCCTTCGCGGGCATATGTCAGACCGAAGTGTCGCCATGCCGACCTGTCCGCATCACCAATCCCGGGTTAACGAGAACCGGCGCGACAATTGCCAGTCGCGGCGAATCGCGAGGTCAGGTGAATTCCGCCGGGCCTCCCGTGTCCACGGCACGACGTGCCAGTGAACACTCATGTCCGCCCCCCGATGCCATTGCCGGACGGGCACCCGAACGCTTTCCTTTTGGGGGATTACTGCCATTTGCAAGTGGAGAGCACTGTGTTGCGAGCGTCACGCAGGACCCTGGCCGCCGTGGGGGCGATCGCGATCGCCGCGGCCCTGCTGACATTTCCCGCCCCGGGACCGACGAGCGCCATGGCGGCGGCCGAACTGCCGACAGTGGAAGTCTGGACCGCCGCGACCGGCGGCACCAGAGTCGACGGCCCCGACGTCGTGGACCTCGACCCCGGCCAGACGGTGACGGTCCGGTGGCGCAACTTCGCCCCGAACTCCCCGGTCTCCCTCACCCAGTGCATCAACCCGTCCCGGATGTACTTCACCGTCGCCGGCCAGCTCCCGGTCTGGGACGACCGCAAGGGCTGCGCCCACCAGACCCGCGTCCGCGGCGTGACCGGCCCCGACGGCGCCGGCTCCGCCGCCTTCCCCGTCCAGGTCGGCATCATCGACCCAAGCGTGATCTCCAAGTGGGAGGGCGGCAGCCAGGCCGACAACATCCCGTTCCCGTGCAACGGTCAGAACAAGGCCAAGCCGCAGGAGCCGACCTGCACGATCGTGGTTAGCGAATGCGAGTGGAGCCAGCCGCTCGACTTGATCCCCGGCACCCCGCCGACCGCCCGAACCCGCGCCACCGCCCCCAGCGACCCGGCAGGTACGGCTGTCGCCGCCATCAGCGGCCTGCTCCGCTTCAAGAACGACACCGCCGGAGCACCCATCACCACCCACATCCCGCCGCTGGCGCCCCC
>NZ_BLAE01000003.1:206638-297837 GCF_009687865.1 Acrocarpospora macrocephala | reverse complement strand
CCCCCGCCGGTACCGGAGCCGAGCATCCCGCCCCTCCCCGACCCGCCCACCACCCCCCGCCTCGGCGACCCGGTGAGCCTCTCCGGGAGCAGCAACATCGCGGCGGTCATGGAGGCCTGGACCGAGGACGCGCTCCAGCTCCCCCAGCACGTGGACGTCTCGGTCACCCGCTCCACCTCGGAAGGAGGCGCGGCCAGCCTCCTGACGGGTTTCGAGAGCGCGTTCGCGCGCGGCGCCGACTTCACCGTCACCAGCGTGCCCTTCGACACGCTCGACACGGAGGCTAGCAAGAAGACGAGAGAGGCCCTGGCGGGCAAGGTCGAGTACGCGCCGATCTCCCTCACCGCCCTGGCCATCGCCAACAGCGCCGAGTACGCCGGGAGGATCATCCGGGACGCCCGGCTGGACGCCGACACGGTGGCCCGCATGCTCAACGGCGACTCCGGCGAAACCGCCACACACGTGGCCCGCTGGGGCTCGCTCGGCAATACCACCCGCCCGAGCCTGCTCTCCATCCACAACCGCGGCTGCGAACTCCCGCCCAAGAACACCGTCAACCGGGGCGTCCGGTTCGGCGCGTCCGGCCAGAACGAGCTGCTCTCCCAGTGGATGGCCGCCAACATAACCTCCGACCAGTACGGCAAACTCTTCGAGACACCCCCGGGAAGTACCATCCTGACGCCCCTCTACCCCGGGTACAGCGGCTACATCTACGGCTGGGAGGCCGCCGAGCGTGTCGCCAGCCGGTTCGGCGCGGTCAAGGCGGACGACCCGCAAGCCGAACACGTGCGCAGCGAGACCGGCGGGTTCGGCTATGTCGACATCACCGAGGTGAGCGCGCTGGCCAAGCGGGGGTTCCCGCTGGGCGTCTCGCCGCTGCGGAACGCGGCGGGGAAATACGTACCGCCGACCGCGGCCTCGATCCTCGCCGGGTTCGACCTGATGACAGAGAACCCGGACGGCACCAGAACACCTCATTTCGACAACACCGGCGCCGCGGGCGCGTACCCGATGCCGATGATTCACTACCTGGCGGTCCCGGCGAACGGGAGCGACGGCAGCAACCCGCTCCCCGAGGGCAAACGTCGGGCCGTCGCCGGGCTCATCCGGTATGCGGTGAGCGACGTGGCCCAGGCGAAGGTGGTCGAACTGGGCGGGGCCAAGCTGCCCGACAAGCTCAGGGAACAGGCGCTCGCCATCGCCGAGGACCTGGAATCGGCCACCAACGCGACTCCCTCACCGTCGCCCACGCCGACCACGTCCAGCACCCCGACGCCCCCGGCCGACGGCGATGACGACCCCCAGAACGACGGCGACGACAACGGCGGCGGCAACCAGAACTTCACCGACACCGGCGAACGGCAGGCTCCCGATGACAACGCCGACATCCTCGACGGCCCCCAGCCGACGGTGACCGCGCGCGTCACCGTGACCCCGAGCCCGACCGCGCGGGCCTCCTCCTCCAACCGTGGCTCGCAGGACAACTCCTCCGGCTCCGGTGGCGGTGGCGGCTCCAGTGGCGGTGGAGGCGGCAGTGGCGGAGGCGGCGGTGGTGCGGGCGGTGATGATCCGGTCGTCGAAACGCCCGGTGACGTCCCGGCCAACCCCACTCCCAGCGACCCCGGCGTGAGTGGCGGCCAGCCCTCGGAGACTCCTTCCGAAGCGCCGGTCAACCTCATCGAGGACGAAGGCTCGGTGCGCGCGGGCACGATCCCGGCGGGCGCGGCCATCATCCCGCTGGGCGTGCTGCTGGTGCTCGGCCTGATCGGAATCATGATCGGCGGATCATGGCATGGCTACCGGTACTGGCAGCTGCTCCAGGCCCGCCGCCAGCCACTACCCCAGCAAGGACCGACGCCGCAGGGCAAACTGCACTTCCAGCCCGCGACGCGCCCCCAGCCCGAACCGCAACCCCAGGCCCAGCCCCAGCAGCCGCAGGACCAGGACCAGGACCAGACTCCGGGTGGGACAGGCACTCCGGCATGACCGCGAACGATCCTTCGCTGGCGGTCGCCGTCGAGACGGCGGCTCGCACGATCGAACGCCTGGAGGCCAGTGTCGCGCGCGCGGCGTCCGGTGTGGCTCCGCACGAGCACGCGAACGCGCTGGTGATCGCGGGTTCGGCGTCGGTTCTGCTGGGCCAGCTGGAACTCGCCACGCCCCGGGACGACGAGGCGCTGCGCGAGCACACAAGGGGCCTTCGCGCCCGCTACGACGGTGCGCTGCTCCGCCTGGGCGGCACCGCCCCCGCCTCCCCGTTTCCGCCGATGACCACGGCGTCCTGGATCCAGGTCGCGCCGGGCCAGTTCGTGATGGCTCCCCCGCAACCGTTCATGCCGTACACGATGACCCAGCCGATGATGGCGCCACCGATGATGGCCCCGCCCGGCATGACGCAGCCGATGACAGCACCCGGGTGGACACCGCCCGACCCGACCCAGCAGACGGCGGCGCCACCCGCGATGGCACCACCCCCGATGGCACCGCCGGGAATGGTCCAGCCTGGAATGGCTCCCTCGGGAATGGCTCCGCCGATGATGGGGCCGCCCGGGATGGCGCAGCCGATGATGGCGCCGCCCGGGATGTATCCGCCCGGGATGGCGCAGCCGATGATGGCGCCGCCTGGGATGTTTCCGCCCGCGAAGAAGCGGCGCTCGTTCTCCGAAACCATCGGCGGTCTCCCCAACGAGATCAAACGCATGGGCAGGGCCGCGATCACCGCGATCACCATCATGGGCGTGCTGCTGCTCGCCTTCTCCTGGTACGCCTCCTGGTTCGGCCACCTCATGTACGAGCGCAACCAGCGCATCATGCTCGACGAGCTCAACGAGGACTTCACCGCCGCCGCCACGATCGCCGCCGCCCCCCAGGCCACCGACAAGGACCTCACGGCCATCCCCGACCGCGGCAAGCCCATCGCCCTCCTGGAGATCGAGAAGATCGGCCTGAAGGAAGTCGTCGTCCAGGGCACCGGCACCGCCGAGCTGCGCGCGGCGGTGGGCCACTACCGGCCGGCCCCGATGCCGGGCCAGTCGGGCAACGCCGTACTGGCCGGGCACCGCAACCTCTACGGCAGCCCGTTCAGCCGGCTCGGCGAGGTCGCCCCCGGGGACAAGATCGTGGCGACCACCCAGGAAGGGCGGTTCACCTTCACCGTCGAGCTGGTCGAGGAGGCCGGGACAGGTCACGACGACTTTCTCGGCCAGGAGACCTTCGTCAACCGGCTGACGCTGCTCACCACCGCGGCGAACGGCGGGGACGGCCGGTTGGCCGTGGTGTCCCGGCTGGACGGCCAGCCCGCCTCGCTCAAGACCGTCGACCCCTCGCAACCCAAGGAGGACGAGCTCGGGCTCGGGCGGGACACCACCGCCTGGTGGCCCGCGCTCGGCTGGGGCGTGGCGCTGTTCGCGCTGCTCGCGGGAACGATCCAGCTCTATCGCCGGTGGCGGCGGTACTCCGCGTACCTGATCACGACCCCGCCGCTGCTGGCCGCCGGACTGCTCTGGTTCGAGGCGCTGGCCCGGCTGATCCCCTCGACGTACTGAGACGCCCGGATATGGCGAAAAATGGGCTGAAGTCGCTGGCGGGGTTCGCCGACCAGGCCGTCGCGAGCGCCACCAACGTCGCGCTGACCGTGGTGGTGGCGCGCGAGGTGGATCCGTGGACGCTGGGGGCGTTCGCGGTGGCGTACACGCTGTATCTGGTCGCGGTGGGGTTCTCGCGGGCGGTGGCCAGCGAGCCGCTGCTGGTCAGGTTCAGCCACGTGCCCACCGACCGGCACCGGGAGGGCGCGCGGGGGTCCACCGGGGTGGCGATCATCATCGGCGTGGCAGGCGGGCTGGGCATGGTGGCCGTGGCGCTCCCGGTCGGCGGGGCGATCGCGGACGCGGTGGTGCCGCTCGGGTTGTTCCTGCCCGCGCTGCTGTTGAAGGACGCCTGGCGGTTCGTGTTCCTGGCGGCGGGACGGCCGGGGCAGGCGATCGTCAACGACCTGGTGTGGGCGCTCGCGCAGGTGGTCTGCGTGGGCGGGGTGATGCTGTCCGGCGAGCCGAGCGTCGGGTGGTTCGTGGCCGCCTGGGGGGCGTCGGCGGTGGTGGCGTGCGCGGCGGGAGCCGTACAGGCCAGGCTGGCGCCGTCACCGTGGCGAGCCGGGCGCTGGCTGCGGGAACACCGGGATCTGCTGCCCAGCTACACGGTCGACTTCGTGGCCCGGGCCGGCGGGCGGAACCTGACCCTGCTGGCGGTCGGCTGGGTGGGCGGGCTGCCCGCGCTGGCCGCGATCCGGGCGGCCGAGGTGCTCTTCGGCGGGCTGAACGTGGTGCTGCAGGCCGGCTACCTGGTCGCGATCCCGCAGGCGGTCGGCGCGTTCCGCAAGTCGACGGCGGCGCTGCGGGCGGCGGTGTTCGCCCAGTCGGGGCTGCTGGTGCTGCTCTCCCTCGCCTACTCCGCGGTCATCCTGCTCATCCCGGACGCCTGGGGCCGCGCCCTGGTCGGGCAGACCTGGTCCATCGCCGAGGAGGTGCTGCTCGCGCAGGCGCTGCTCTACACCGGCATCGCCGCGATCACCGGGCCGGTGGTCGGCCTGCGCGCGCTCGGCGACGCCCGGCGCAGCGCCGGCGTGCGGCTGCTGCTGGTGCCGCTCTACATCGTTTCCAGCGTGGCGGGGGCCTCCCTGGCGGGGGCGGCGGGCGCCGTCCTCGGCCTGGGCCTCGCCCATCTCGCCGGGCTGATCCTGTGGATCGCCCAGTTCCGGACCCTGCTCCACATCCCACCCTCTCTCCAAGGAACCCCCATGGAACTCAACGAGTACGGCCGGCGGCATCGCGGGATCCTCGCGCCGCTCCTCCTGGTGCCGCTGGTCGCGGCGGGCGCCGGTCTGGGCTGGGCGGCCATCCAGCCGGCCACCTACCGGCACGTCACCGAGCTGCAGATCCCCGCGCCCTCCGACACGGCCAGCGCGGCCACCGCCGAGCAGAGCGTGGCCACCTTCCGCAGCCTGATCAGCTCGCCGTCGGTGGTCAACGCGGTCGCCCGGGACACCGGCGTGGACGTGGCCCTCATCCGGGCCGGTCTCACCACCGAGCGGCCGTCGGAGGACAAGGAGCGCGGCAACGTGGTCCAGGTCGTGTTCACCGGCGACGACCCGAAGACCGCCCCGAAGGTGACCAGCGTGGCCGCGATCACCGCCGCCAACGAGCTGCTCGGCCCCAACATCGAGCGGGCCCGCAGCAACGTGGACGGCGCGCAGGCCGCGGCCGACGAGCGGGCCAAGGCGGTCTCGGACGCGATGGCTGCCAACGGCCTGGTGCCCGACCGCTACCGGGTGCTGCTCGGCGAGATCACCCGGCTGAAGACCGAGCTGATCGCCCCGTCCGGCAACCGCAGGCGCGGCGTGATCGCCCGGGCGCTGCGCGAGCGGGAGGCCGAGCAGAAGTCCATCGCCGGGCAGGTCGTGCCGTTCATGATGCTGCAGAACCGGGCCGACCAGGCCAACCGCTCGCTCATCGACACCACCACCAAGCTCCGCGAGGTGGAGGCGCGGCTGGAGCAGGCGCGCGCCTCGATCGTGCCGCTGACCAACGAGGCCGAGGCGATCGCGAAGTCCCCGATCATGATCCGCGCCGCCGCCATGGGCGCGGGCATCGGGGTGCTACTGGCCATCGTCGCCCTCGGCCTGCGCGAGCTGCTGCGGCCGACGCGCCGGGGCCGGGACGAGCTGGTGCCCACGACGCCCGCCCACCTGCCTGAGCGGGTCTGACCATGTATCTGGCGCTGGTGCGGGGCTGGTACCGGACCTGGCGTCTGGCCGGCATCGGCTGCTGGACGCTGCTGTTCCGGGTGCGGTACGCGCCGTTCGTGCGCATGCATCCGACCAGCAGCGTCTGGGGTCCGGTCAAGCTGCGGCCGTTCTGGTTCAAGGACGGCCGCACGCGCACCGACATGCTCAGGGTCGAGCTGGGCCCGCGCGCCCACCTGGAGGGATCGGTGATCGTCCAGGGCGGCGGGCGGTTCGTGCTGGGCGCGAACTCCTTCGTGGGGAGCCTGTCGGTGATCGGCGTCAACGACTCGGTGGTGGTGGGCGCGAACGTGATGATCGCGCAGGCGGTGTCCATCCGGGACACCGACCACCGGGCCACGGACCCGGACGCGCCCATGATCGGGCAGGGCATCGAGACGGCGGGGGTCGTCATCGAGGACGACGTGTGGATCGGCCACGGGGCGGTCGTGCTGCGCGGGGTGCGGGTCGGGCGGGGGGCGATCGTCGCCGCGGGGGCGGTGGTGACCCGGGACGTGCCGCCGGACACCGTGGTGGGCGGGGTGCCCGCGAAGGTGCTGCGGGTCAGAGCGGGTAGCCCCGCGCTTCCAGATGCGTACGGAGCGAGCCGGTCAGCCGGCTGAGCTGGGCCGCGGTGAGGTCACGCTGGTAGGCGGCCGCGCGGGAGCCGGTGAAGGCGTGGCGGGCGAAGCCGCGTTCGAAGGCGGGCGTCCAGGACAGGCCGAGAAAGTCGAGCATGACCTCGAAGCGTTTCCTGGGATTGTCCAGCACGTCCTCGTACCGGATTTCCAGCCAGTCGCCCGCTCTGGCCTGGTCGTAGGCATCCATGAGGAGCTTCCAGGCCAGCCCGGCCAGCAGGACCTGCGAGCGTCCTGAGGTCTCCCACTCCTGGGCGTACTCGGCGGGCAGCGGGCCGAAGTGCCAGCCGGACGGGCCGAGATGGCCGCGCCACCAGGGCATCTGGAGGAACGAGTTGGCGACGGCCCGGCCGTCCCTGACGACGTGCACGACCTTCGCGGCGGGGAAGACCTCGCGCAGCAGTCCGGTGCGCGGCCAGCCGGTGAACTTGTGCAGGTAGTGCGGGCTGCCCTCGGCCGCGGCGCGGCCGTCGAAGAACGCGCGGAGACGCGCGGCCAGCCACGGGGTGACATCCTCGCCGCGCAGGTCCCGCTCGGGGTCCACGAGCAGCGGGCCGACCTCCCTGGCCAGCGCCCGGTATCCCTCGGAAGGGGCGAAGCGTGGCCGCCCTTTGGCATTGAGCCACGGTGGCGTCCTGCGGTAGATCAGGCCGCTGCGGCGGCGGATCGCGGCGGGGCAGCGGGCGTACTTGTCGTCCAGGTTGGAGATGAAGCCGACGTCGGGATGCCTGGCCAGCACCTCGTGCACCAGGGTGGAGCCGCACCGGCCGGTTCCCACCACGAAGCTCAGCATCCGAGGACCCTCCTGAACAAATGGGGCAGCCGGACCCGGCGAGCCCGCCGGGTCCGGCTTGGGGGTTGGCTTAGTTGAAGCTCACGAACCTAGTTGAAGTTCACGAAGTTGCACTTGTTGCCGGTCGCGTTGACCTTGACGAAGCCCGCGTCCGTGATGACCTTGTCGATCGCGAGACCCCAGTTACGGTCGACGTTGGCGTTGGCCTGGCCGGGGTTGGTGTCGCCGACCTTCTTGCTGTGCACGGCGTTCGGCTTGCAGATCCAGCCGTTCTCGCCGATGTAGCCCTCGATCCAGCCGGGGCCGCCGCGACGGTACACGTTGTACAGCGTGCGGTTGTACTGGTAGGTGCTGTTCTGGATGGTGGTCGGGGTGGCGGCGATGCCACCGACGCTGATCAGGTCCGTGGCGGCGTCGGTGCAGTTGGCGGCACCGGTGATGTACTTGCCGAACGAGAGCGGCCAGAGCGAGGCACCCTTGGCGGCGGCGCTCAGGTTGTTGATCTCGGTGCAGTCGTTCTCGAAGAGGACCTGACCGCCGGTGGCCGCGACGCAGGCGTTCGCGTCGCCGCCGAGGAACGAGGTGATGGTGGCGTAGGTACCGGAGCTGGTCTGGATGCCGTGCACGATGATCGGGGTGCCGGGGGTGCCACCGAAGTCGCCCCAGTCCTCGGCGCAACCGTCACCGGACACGTCCCGGAAGATCTCCTGGAGCTGCGCGTGGGTCAGGTTGGTCACCGGGCCGGAGGCGCCGCCGAGCCACTTGGCGATGGCGATGGCGTCCTTGGCCCAGCCGACGTAGCGGAGCTGGTCACCGGAGTTGCAGGTGGAGGGGATGCTGCTGACCGAAGAGGAGGAACGCGCGTAGCTGATCGGGGAAACGCCGGCCGGCAGGCCCCCGGTCGGGCCGTCGTTCTGCTGGCAGAGCTGCCGCAGCCCGGCGCCGGACCCCTGCGGGAACTGGCTCAGGGCCGCCTCGTGGTCGTAGTTCTCGGTCAGCACGGTGGTGGGCAGGTCGGCCAGGCAGGTGTACTGCGGCGTGTTGGGGGGCAGCACGAGCTCACAACCGGGCGAGCCGTTGAACGCCGCATCCATGGCCTGCATGGCAAAGAAGGTGGTGTCGGAACCGCTGCCCCGGATGACGCTGTTCATCTTGCCGTCAGCGAAGTCGGGAAGCGCCCAGGCCGGGGTGGCGAGCGCCGTCACGGTGACCGCGGCCACGGCGACGGCGCCCATGCGCCGCGCCAGGCGGCGGAGCCGCCCTGGGGTAGCTGACTGGATTTCGGTGGACATGGAACCCTCTATCCTCTCGGGCCTTACTGACACGGGCGATATTGCCAGCGATCCGCCCGCCGCCAACAAACCCCGAACGACGGAAAGGGAAACGAATACCCTGCTTTCAGGCGACATTTCGGGACAACGGGCTGATTGTTTATCTTCCTCATCCGTTTACCCTTATGGCATTTCACGTCGGCCCTGCATGCATGTGAGGTGCGGACACTGCCATGCCATGAGAAAGCTCTGGGTCATCGGTACGGCTCTCGCCGTCGCGACCGCCTGCTCCGCCACGCCCGCGCCCGGCGCCACGACCACGGTCGCCCCGACCCCCGACCCCGCGAACACCGCCGCCGCCTTCGGCCACGAGGTGCGGATAACCAGCACCGGAGCGGTGCCGAAGTTGCTCGTGTCCGGTGTCGGCGAGGAGGTAGCGTGGCGGAACGACTCCGGTGCCGAGGTGACCGTACGGCTGATCGACGGCACCCCGCCGTCGGGCACGCTGAAACCCGGCGACGTATTCAGCCACACGTTCACGACCGCCGGGACTTTCGCCTACATGCTGGGCACGGAAAAGGACCCCGCCGGTGCCGTCGAGGTTCTTCCGCATGAGCCAGCGAGCTAATCGCGCACGGCGATGAGCGATTTCCGCAGCCCGAAGAGGCGCTCGGAGAGATGCTCGGAGCCGGGAAAGTAATAACGCATCAGGGTGCGGGTCATCAGCTCGATTTCCAGCACCTTCGGCAGCGCCTCCGCCCGGGTCCTCGGCCGCACTCCCCACGACAGCGGCCACCGGGCGGCGACCGCGGTCTGAACGGGAACCGGCAGGAACTGGAACATCGGGAACAGCCAGTGCGGTTCCAGCGGGAAGTACTGGTACGGCGCCTGCACCCAGTGCCGATCCGACAGCCGGTGCACGCTGTCCGCGAACCTGCGCCGCATCTCGTGGCCGCCCACATGCTCGATCACCGAGTTGGAGAAGACCAGGTCGAAGCTGCGGCCGGCCAGGTTCGCGGGCAGGTCGCAGGCGTCGCCGAGCTGGACGGTGATCCAGTCGGGCGGCTCGTCCACCGGCGGATCGATGTTGAGCAGGTGCACGTGGGCCGGGCGGGCGGGGGCCCGGGTCCAGGTGCGTACCGAACCGCCGAGGTCGATCACCTCCATGTCGGCCAGGTTCGGGAAACGTTCGAGCAGCAGGTGGAAGCGGCGGGCCCGCAACTTGGTGTTGACCGAGCCGGGACGGCCGATGAAGCGCTGCCTGATCCGGCGGCCCAGGTCCCGATCCTGCTCCCTGTTCTGGTCCTGCGCCTGGTCCGGGGCCTGGCCCTGGTCGGTGGTCATTTCGCCTTCCTGGTCATGCGGGCCGCCTCGGCGTAGAACTCGCGGAGGCGGTTGGTGTGGCCTTCCGGCCCGAACCTGCGGATGGCCAGGGCGCGCGCGGATTGGCCCATCGCGAGCGCGCCCATCGGGTCGCGGATGAGGGCCAGCGCGGCGGAGGCCAGTTCCATGGGCACGTCGGCGGCGATCAGGCGGCCGGTCGCGCCGTCGGTGACCAGTTCGGGAATGCCGCCCATGGCGGTGCCGATCACCGGGACCCCGCAGGAGAACGCCTCCAGGATCGTCATCGGCTGGTTCTCGTACCAGCGCGACGGCATCACCAGCGCGGTCGCCGAGCGCATCAGGTCCACCACCTCCTCACGGGGCAGCCGCCCGAGGAAGGTGACCCGGCCGGGAGCGACCTGCTCGGCCAGGGCTTCCAGCGCCTGCCGTTCCGGGCCGTCCCCGGCGATGACCAGTCGGCCCTGCGCGCCGAGCAGGCCGACCGCGCGGATCGCCGTGTCCACACCCTTCCCCTGGTGCAGGCGCCCGACGAAGACGAGCGGGCCGCCCGGCTCGGTCTTGGCCGGGATCGAGGTGGGGTCGCCGAAGTTGTCCAGCACCTGGAGCCGGTCGGCGTAGATCCCGGCCCTGGTCAGCTGGCCGGCCAGGAACTTGCTGGGGCTGATGAAGACGTTGACCGGGTCGTACGCGCCGAACCTGCGGTGCAGCCAGGTCTCGGTGGCGACGGCGAGGCTGGCGGCCAGCGAGTTGTCCTTGCAGCGGCGGCGGATGGGCTCGCCCAGGCCGCCGTCCACGCAGGCGGTGCAGATCTGGCCGTGGTCGAGGAAGGAGTAGGACGGGCAGGCCAGCTTGTAGTCGTGCAGCGTCATGACCATCGGCACCCCGGCGTCGCGCAGCGCGGCCACCACCGAGGGCGAGAGCTGGTGGTAGATGTTGTGCAGGTGAGCGACATCCGGCTGGAACTCCTGGATCAGCCGGGCCATGCCCCGCCGCGCGCTGGTCGACCACATCATCCGCCCGACCCCGCGAACCTGGGAGATCGGCCCCCGCGACCCCGGCGTCATGTCTATATATTTCGGGAAATGCTGGTCGTAGCCGGTGGGCAGGTTCTCGGGGTGGGACATGCCGAAGAACGCCACCTGGTCACCCCGCCTGGCCTGCAACTCGGCCAGATCCAGCATGTACGACTCCGCCCCGCCCCGGCGGTACAGGAACTTGTTGACATGCAGGATCTTCATCTGGCCGACTCCGCTCCGAGCCGCGGGGCGACGGTGCTGAGGCGCAGGGCGATCCCGGCGAATACCGCGAAGTACCACATGACCACGACGGACGTCATCGCGTTGTCGGAGATCGCGGAGACCAGCAGCGCGGCCACGGACCCGGCGAACGCCACCGCGCACCCCCGCTCAAGCCCGCGGCCAGGACCGGTGTTCCGCAGCGCGAGATAAGCGGTGATCACCAGCGCGGCCAGCAGCCCCAGGTAGGTGACCAGGCCGAGCAGCCCGCTCTCCACCAAGGCCCGCAGGTAGTCGTTGTGGACCTCCTTGTAGATGAGCAGCCGCGTCGTGCCGAGCCCGGTGCCGGTGACCGGATTGAGCCCGAGCAGGTCCAGCGCCTGGCTCCAGTGGTCGAACCGCCAGACCAGCGAGTTGGCCTCGAGCCCGCCCTCGGTCCGCGTCTCGGCGAGGTCGGCGAACCGGTCCACCACGGCGGGCACCGCGACCACGATCGCCACCACCAGCGCGCCGAGCCCGATCAGCAGCCGCCGGTTCTGCAGCAGCCCGACCACCACCAGACCGGCCAGCCCCGCGATCATGGCCCCGCGCGCGCCGCTGCCCAGCAGCGCGATCCCGGTCAGCGCGAGCACGGCGCCGATCCCGATCTTCGCGCGGTTCCCGACGTGCGGGAAGAGCGCGACCCCGGCGACGATCAGCACGTGGCAGAACATGCCGAGCGCGTTGGGATGCCAGAAGGTGCCGTGCGGCCGGAGCGAGCCGTTCAGTTCCACCAGGCCCTCGCCGGTCAGCAGCTGCTGGACGGTGACCAGGGACGGCAGCACGGCGGCGGCGAAGACGGCGATCATCAGCTGGGGTATCCGGGCTGGATCCTGGGCGACCAGCCGCTCCACCACGAAGATCATGACGAGCACGGCGCCGATCCGGACCACCTCCCCGGCGCTGGTGCCGAGGTACAGCGACCCCACCATGCTCAGCACGCAGGCCACCAGGAAGAGGACGGCCGCCACCGGCAGGAACCGCCGGGGCGCGCCTTCAGTCCTGCGACCTTGCGCGACCAGCCAGGCCAGCCCGGCGACGATGAAGAGCGCGCCCAGCATCGAGGAGGGGTCGAGCCAGCTGGCCGCCGTCTCGCCGCCGCCCGACGGGCTGATGGATCCGGCCAGCTTGGTGGCGTCGAGGCTGGCCCGCACCCCGAGCACGATCAGGACGAAGACAAAGAACCTGGTCAGCGCGATGACGCCGAGGGCAAGGCTGAGCGCGACGGCGACCGGGATGACCACGGTCCCCCGCGGCTCCCCCAGGGCGAACGCGATCCCGCTGTAGGCGGCCAGCACCGCCGCCACGGCGAAGGCGGCGATCCAGACGGCGCCCTCGCGTGCGGGTCGGGCCAGGGTGTGACTCATGGGGACTCCAGCCACCGCTTGGCGCGGTCGAACGGGGTGGACAGGGTGACGAGCAGCGGTTCCGGGCCCACTTGGAGCGGTCCCGATCCCCAGATCCTGGGTTCCCCCGAGGGCAGGGCGACGACTTCGGCCGCGCCCACCGGCTCGCCGAACGCGAGCGGCACCACGGCGCCGTCGGCGCTCCAGACGACGAAAACGGTGCGGTTGCCCAGGTCGACCGCGCCGCCGGTCACTCCCGGCTTGCCGAGCGGCTGCCACTGGCCTGTGGCCGTGTGCTGCCTGAGCTGGTCGAACACGGTTTTGGCCGGGCGTGGCGTGTCGTCGGCGCCGTACAGGCCGCGCCAGGTCTCGTTGGCGGCGATCGCGTTGGGGCGGTAGTAGAGCGGCAGGTAGACGACCCTGCGCACCCCGGCCGCCAGCAGGGTGACGACCAGTTTGGCCGTCTCCGTGCCGTGCGCGTTCTCGTCGTAGTCGGCGCCCGGCCAGAAGGTGCCGACCTCCCAGGCCTCCACCGTGGTGGTGGCGGGCAGGTTGCGTTTGACGTATTCGAGGATCTCCGGCAGCAGCGCCCACGGGTCGTAGTAGTGCAGCTGGTAGACGTCGAAGACGCCGTTCTCGTCGAGGTCGCGCACGGCCTGGTGGGCGGCGACGGCGCGCTGCCCGGCCGGGGTGTCGAAGGCGGCGCGCAGGGCGGGGGTGTCGGCGGCCGGGGGGAACCGTCCGGCGCCCCGCCTGGCGTAGTAGGCGGCGTAGATCCGGAGCGCGTCGTCGGGGCGGGTGCGGAGGTCGTAGTCGTGCGCCACCGCGATGCCGTAGCTGGAGCTGGACAGGCCGGGGTCGGCGACGATCGCGGTGGGGTCCGCGCGCCGGACGGCCTCCGCGCCCGCGCGGCCGACCGCGCCGTAGGTGGCCGGGTCGTCCGCCCAGAAGTTCTCGGCGTCGATCTCGTTCTCGATCGCGTACTGGTGTACGCCCATGGCGGCATAGCGCCGGACCAGATCCTCGACGAACGCCTGATAGGCGGAAATGTCGGCGGGTGGGCGGGATGCGGCGGCGCGCGGCTTCGGATCGGCGGGGTCGCCGGTAGCCCAGCAGGTGCCGATCCTGATCCTGAGCATCACGTGGTAGCGGACCCCGAGCAGGCCGGTGACCACGCGGTCGTCCAGCGACCATTCCCTGGCGCCCTGCTCCGGTTCGACCGCGCACCAGACGATGTCGTGGAACGTGGCGCCACCCGCGTACGCGCCGATGTCGGCGTCGTATTCGGGCGGGTGCTGGTAGCCGTCCCATTTGAGGCCGAACGGGTTGCTCGCGGCGTCGGCCGGCGCGGTGGGCGCCGGGCGGGGTGGTTCCTGCGGCGCCGAGCAGGCCGTCACCAGCAGCAGGGCGAGCGCGATCGCGGCGAGCGCGCGGTTCACCGGGTCCTCCCGTAGCCGTAGCGGTCGCGGAGCGGATAGGTCGCGCATTCCACCAGCACCCGTTTGCCGGGAGGCAGCGCGCGGGACCATTCGGTGTCCAGGCGGAGCTCGATCTCGCCCGAATGGTGGCGGCCGACGTTGCCGGCCACGGTGTGGGTGGGGCTCATCTTGACCGTCGACTCGCCGATCAGCGGCAGGTCGGGGTCGGTGATCCCGGCCAGCCCGGCGGCGGCGCGCAGCCAGTGGGCCGGGTCCTGGATGAGGTCCTCGTAGCGGACCAGCAGGTAGCGGCCGGGTTCGCCGGCCCAGCTGCCCATGGCCGCCAGGTTGCCCAGATTCCACATGGCCGCCGTGGTCAGCACCGGGCGGGTGCGCATGGTGTCGGCTCCGGTGCCCGCTTTGCGGCGCAGCCACGACCAGGCCACGGCTCTCGGGTCGCGGACGAGGTGGATCACGCGGAGCTGGACGCCGGGGAGGTCGTCGAGGAGCCTGCCGTACGCGACGGGTTTGGTGGAGTCGACGACGACGCGGCGGCCGGAGACGGACGCGGCGGCGCGGATGAGCCGGGCGAGGATCGCCCGGTATTCGGAGGGTTCCTCCTGAAGGCGGCCGCGTAACCAGAGGGAGGCCACGTCGCGGCCCCGGGAGGTGGCGCGGTGGAAGCGCGCCAGGCGCTCCACCTCCTCCTCGCCGGGGCCGTCCGGGCCGAAGACCTCCTGGAGGATCCGCCGCCAGACCGGGCAGGTCCTGACCTGGACGCCGCAGCCGCACCTGCCGTCCTGGCGCAGGCCGCGATCCCACAGGTAGCCGAGCTCGCCGACGTCGAAGCAGTCGCCGAGCTGGCCGAGCAGGCTCCCGAACAGAGTGCTGCCGCTGCGCCCGGCTCCGGCGATGTGCAGGACGATGACCGGATCAGGGGTTACGCGCACACCCACTGCCACCTCGATCGGTGGAAGACCCAATCGCACTTCGGCTTGGGTTTGTACGTCTGGGTGGGCTTCGGAGTCGGCCGCTTCGTCGGCGTCGGGCTCGGGGTCGGCCTCGGCGACGGACTCGGGCTCGGGCTCGGCGACGGGCTCGGGGGCGCCACGGCGGTGATCAGCCGGTACGGCTTGTCCTGGTCGACCAGACCGACCCGGTCGATCGCGGCGATCTGCACCACGAAAGCGCCCAGCGCGGGCGGGCGGAACGCGTACGACCAGGAGGTGGTCGGGGAACCGGAGCGGTCCACCGGGATTTGCACCCGGGCGAAGGCGCCCCAGGATCCGTCCGGCCGCAGCCACGAGCGGGTGGCCTGATCCTGGATGGCCAGCCAGAGGCCGGTCACGCCGTAGTCGTCGGTGGCGCTGCCGCTGATGGTGACCGGCGTGTTCAGCGGTGTGCTCGCCCCGATCTCGGCGGGGGCGGCGATCACGGTGTCCGGCGGGGTGTTGTCGACGTTGATCCGCCGGAACGGGATGGACGCGTCGGGGTTGCCCGCCTTGTCCAGCACCACGACCTGCAGCGAGAACTGGCCGGCGCGCGGCGGCGTCCAGGTGAACTGCCAGTTGGCGGTCTTCTCGCCGGTCGAGGTGAGCAGGGTCGGGTAGCGGTGGTAGTCGCCGAAGGTCCCGTCCGGCTGGTACCACTGGCCGGTGGTGCGGTCGCTCACCGCGAAGCCGACATCGCCGATCTTCCGGTCGTCGGAGGCCCAGCCGGTGAAGGTGAGCGGGCGGATGCCGTACACCTCGTCGTTGATGGGCGGCTGGGTGAAGTCGGCGTCGGGGGCGACGTTGTCGACGGTGAACGAGCGCCAGGTGGAGGTGATCGCGCCGTCCGCGTCCTTGGCGAAGACGGTCACGCCGTACTCGCCCGCGGCCAGGGCCGTCCAGTCGTAGGCCCAGGTCGCGGAGGCGCCCGGGGTGATCGTCACCGGGACCCGGGCGAACGCGCCCCAGGTGCCGTCCGGGCGCCACCACAGCAGGGTGGACCGGTCCTGGATGCCGAGCCAGAGCTCGGTGACGCCGACGTCGTCGGTGGCCGTGCCGCGCAGCGCGATCGGGCCGGGTTTCACGGAGGCTCCCGTGACCGGCTCGCTCATCACCACGGCCGGGGCCGCCGCGATGGCGGGCTGAGGCAAAAGCACCGACGCGAGCAGGAGCCCGGTGGCAACAAGAGGGGTTGTCGTGGACGGTTTCATCAGACCCCCGCCAGGTCATGAAAAATATTGGCATATCCGATTGGTGAGATATTTATACCTGCGGATTACCTTATGAATCAGTGTGCTTAGCCCCAACGTGGTCGTGCCCGAGGATGAATTCCAGGTAAACGAATGGGTGTCCGGCCAGGGAGCGGGACGAAGAGGCCAACCGGTGGTTAAGAGTGCGGGAATACGCCCGCCACCCCTTTTCGCCCGGACGGCTATTCCTTAGCGTCCAGCCCGAGAAGCGCGTTATTTGCGTTGTTATAGGGGCGTCCATGCGTGCCGTAAAGATCTCCACCTCCACGACCACAGCCGAGCGCCAGGGACGTGCGCTCCGCATCGCCATGATCGGCCAGCGCGGCCTGCCCGCCACCTACGGCGGGATCGAACACCATGTCGCCCAGATCGGCCGGCGGCTCGCGGCTCGCGGCCACGAAGTCACCGTGTTCTGCCGTACCAACTACACCCCCGACCGAGGCGACCGGCACGACCGGATCGACGGCATCCGCCTGCGTCACTTGCCCACCCTGGGCACCAAGCACATGGACGCCCTCACCCACAGCCTCACCTCCACCCTGGCCGCCGCGGGACGCCACGACATCGTGCACTACCACGCCCTCGGGCCTGGCCTGTTCGCGCCGGTTCCGCGCTATCTGACCGGATCCAGGGTGGTGCAGACGATCCACGGCTGGGACGACCTGCGGGCGAAGTGGGGCGGGCTGGCGCAGCGGGTCCTGCGGGCCGGACGCTGGATGAGCCAGCGGGTGCCGAACGCCGTGATCGGCGTGTCCCGGGAGATCACCGACGAGTACGGAGAGTCGGCGACCTACATCTCCAACGGTGTCGAACGCCCGCCGGACGGCATCAGCCCGGAATCCGTGCTGGCCCGCGGTTTGCGGCCTGGTGGCTACGTGCTGTTCGTCGGCCGTCTGGTTCCGGAGAAGGCCGTCGACCTGCTGCTCCGCACGTTCAGCCAGCTGCCGGACGATGTTCAGCTCGCCGTCGCCGGCGGTTCCGCGTACACCGACGACTACGTCACCGGCCTGCGCGAGCTCGCCGCCCGCGACCCGCGCATCCACCTGCTCGGCTACGTGTACGGCGACGACCTGGCCGCGCTCTACCACCACGCCGCCGTCTATGTGCAACCTTCGCATCTGGAGGGTCTGCCGCTGGCGCTGCTGGAGGCCGCCTCGCACGGGCTTCCCCTGATCGCCAGCGGTCTCGGCTGCCATCGCGAGATCATCGCCACGGAGGGGCCCGGGGGGCGGATCTTCCGTCCTGGCGACCCGGCCGGGCTGAAGGAGGCGCTCGGGCAGGTGCTCGCCGAGCGGGACCGGGAACGCGCCGCCGCGCTGACCCGCCGCGAGGACATCCTCCGGCGTTACTCGTGGGACCGGGCTACCGACCTGACCGAGGAGCTCTACCTACGGCTGGCCCGCTGACGGTTCGACGGTCACCTCGTCGAGGCCGAGCAGCAAGTCGACCAGCGGGAAGACCACATACCAGAGCAAGCTCCCGGCGGCGGCGACCAGCAGGACCGCACACACGGTCTTGACATACCGCCCGCCGGGCAGCTTGCCCCATATCCAGGGATAAATCACTTCTTCTCCTGCCTTTCGCGCTGGTGGCCGGTTCCCCCGTGAGCCACCCGCCCATCGCGCTGGTGACTTCTCCTCACACTCCGTGGGCCACGTTTCCTGCCCCCAGGGTCACTTTCGCTTTTCCAGCTCGGGCGGCCGTCCGGCCGACTTCGCCTGGGAGCGGGTGAGTTCGGCGAAGACCACCAGGCGTTGCCAGTTCTGGAATTTCGGGTTGCAGGTGGTCAGGGTGAGCATTGCCCGTTCGGGGGGTACGCCTGGCTGGTCGGGTGTGGGAGCGACGACCTCGACCGCGGTGGGGCGTACCTCCCGGTGGCCGGTGACGCTGTAGATGAACCAGGCGTTCCTGGTCTCGGCGACGATCGTGTCCCCTTCGCGGAGCCGGTCGATGTCCCAGAAGACCGAGGGGATGCGGTGGCCGGCCACGGCCATGTTGCCGATCTCGCCCGGGCGGGCGGTCTTCGGGTAGTGACCGGGGCCTTTGCGCAGGTCGGCTTGGGTCACCCCTTCGACGACGGCCCATTTCATGTCCAGCTTCGGGATGTGCAGGCGGGCCAGCGGCTGGCCTGGGGCCGGGGCCTCCCCCGCGTTCGCGGTCGCCCAGGTGCGGTTGAGGCGGTCGTCGATCAGGTGCTGTTCGGCTTCGATTCGCCAGGCTTTGCCGTACACGGCGTAGGCGGCGAAGAGCAGGGCGATCACGCCGAGCGTGACCATGAGCTCGCCGACTCCCCTGGCGAGCCGCCGCGAGGGCGGCTCCCAGAGGTCGTCGTCGTCTTGCTGGTACGGCAAGGCTGCCTGGCCGGTGACCAAGGTCAGAGCTCGCCCGTGACGTAGCCGCCGCGCCTGGCCGCCCGGAGGGTGAACGCGCCGCCCATGACCAGGAAGGCGCCCAGCATGGTCAGGGGGGCGACGAAGCCGTCGCCGGTCTTGGGCAGCTCCTCGTCGTCGCCTCCGCCGGGGACGGGGGCGGTGACCGTTTCGGAAATGGTGGTCGTGGATCTCGGGGTGCGGCTGGTCGAGGAGGTGGGGGTGGAGGTGGTGCTGCTGGATCGGGAGGGGGAGGCGGAGGCCGAGTGTGACGCGGAGGGGGATACGCAGGGGGAGGCGCTGGGGGACGGGCTGGCGCTCGTGCTCGGGCTCGAACTGGCCGAGGCGCTCGGGCTCGAACTGGCGGAGGCGCTCGCGCTGGCACTCGGTGAGGCGCTCGCCGACGCGCTCGCTGAGGCACTGGCCGACGCGCTGGCGGACGCCGAGGCGCTGGCGGAGGTGCTGGCCGAGGCTGAGGCGCTGGCGGAGGTGGTCGTCGAGGGGGTCGGGCAGGGGCGCAGTGACGGGGTGGTCGACGCGCTTGGGCTCGCGCTGCCGGAGGGGCTGGTGGAAGCGCTGGGCGACGGTGACGGGGTGCCCGACTCGGTGAGCATGAGCTGAGCGTTCGGCTGGACGACCTGGCTGAGCGTCAGCAGGACGGAGGCCGACGCGGGGGCGTCCTGGGCGAACAACCGCGCGGCCGCCAGGGCGCTTGGCGAAGGACTGGCGTCTGGGCTCGCGGAAGGTGTGCCGGTGCTACTCGGCGTGGGCCCGGGGGTGGAGCCGGACTTCGCGGACGGGCCAGGGGTGGAGCTCGCGCTCGGTGACGGGGTGGCCGCCGCGGCTGTGCCGGTCCAGGCCACGGTCGATCCGCTGAGGTTCGGGGTGCCGATGTCCAGGCGTACCACATCGGTGATGGCGGGAGGGCTGGCGAGCAGCGATGGGGACGGGCTGGGGGTCGGGTCGGCGAGTGATGGACTCGGTGTCGCGTGAGGGGTCGCGTGGGGTGTCGGGCTGGGGTCCACGGGTGTGGTCACGCGCTCGGCGCGTACCACGGCGTCTGGGCCGTCGATTCGCAGATGGGGACGGCTGATCACCACCGTGCGCTTGCCGGCGACGATCCGCACAGATCCCTCGTAGTCCACCTCGGCGTCGCCGGTGGCCGGATCGAACGCGCCGCTCGCCGCGTGGAAACGTACCCCGCCGTCAGGCGTCAGTTCCGCGCCGCCCTCGACCAGGACCCGCTCCGTGTCCGCGTCGGCGATGGCCGCCAAGCCGATCGTCAGCGTGCCCGCGGTCACGTCCCGGGCGGTCACCGCGTTCGGCGGAGTCGCCGCGAGCGCGCCCACGGCGAGTGCCGCGCCGAGCCATATCTGCGCGAATCCCAGGGTCGCAAGCCGTTTATGCCGCACCCTCATCATCAAAAACCACACCCAAAATAACTGATTTACTGGAGACCCTGCTCGCGATCAATTTGCAATGTTAAGTAGATGTCGCTGAGGTAAGCGTGGCGTAGACAATGAGGTTGTCGGTGTAACTGTGCGTTTTCCTGTTGTACACCCCGCCACAGGTGATGAGGCGAAGCGCGGGATGGGCGGTGTTGCCGTACACGCGCTCGGTCGGAAATCGCGTTTTGGAGACCTGCTCGACGCCGTCCACGGTGAATGTGACCACCGAACCGTCCGCCCGCCCGATCTTGACGACGTGCCCGCGCGCGAGTTCGCGCAGCCGCTGGAAGACCGCGGGGCCGCCCCGGACGTTGACGTGGCCCACGATGACGGCCGGCCCCTGTTCGCCGGGTGTCGGGCCGTATTTGAACCAGCCGGCCAGATTGCGGGCCGACAGCGGCGGCACCTCGATCTCCCGCCGCTCGGTGACCCCGACCGCGCGTAGCGGCGCGTCGACCTTGATCCCCGGGATGACCAGCCTGGTCGGGTTCGACTCGGCGACCGGCTGGGCGGGCTGCCCAGCGGGTTCCGGGGGTGGCGCGTCGGCGACGGCCGCGGTGAGCACGGCGCCCGGCCCGCCCGGTCCCACTTCGTTCGGAAAGGTCAGCACTCCGGCGGGCCCGGGTGGGTTCACCACTCCAAGAGACTCACGGACCGCCGAGTCACTGGGTTCCGACGCCACCAGCACGACCCCGACCAGCGCGGTCACGACCGCCGCCACGGTTCCCAGCACCAGGACCAGGCGCACAGGTCCCAGCAGGCCAGGGTCCGGCTCGGTGGCGCCCCGCCTGAACCGCGCGAACCATCCGCCTGGCCGCGGATCGCTCCCCTGCTCATCCCACCCGGTCGACCGCTGCTCGATCCCCGGCTCAACCCTTGGTCCGTGCTCGCCTGGTTCGTGTGGCTGCTCGTCGATGGTGTTCATGCTCGCCTCCAGATCAGGCGGCCGATGAGTGCCGCGCCCGCGCTGCCAAAAACGATCAAGAAGAGGCCGAGGAGGGCGCGCCCTCCGATGGAGCTTTCCGCGCCGGTCGCGGCGCCGCCGAGCGGGGTTAGCAGCACCTGCGGCGAGGGCGAGGCGGTCATGGACACGGTCACCGTGGTCGTCGGCGTCGGGCTCGGCGTGGCCGACGGCGAGGGGCTCGCGGACGGGCTCGGCGTGGCGCTCGGCGTGGGTGTCGCGGACGGGCTCGGCGATGGCGATGGGCTCGTCGCGGCGGCGACCAGGAGTTGTGTCCCCGCGGTGACCTCGGTGACACAGGTGGTCTTGCCCGCGCCCGGGACCTCAAGCTGGAAGTCCCCTGGCATGAGCGTCACGCTCGACCCCGCCGGGAGGTCCCCTGGGATCGTCATATATCCCGTCATGGGTGGTACGGCGATTGGCTGCCCTGGATCCACCGACGTCAGCAGGGGTGATCGTCCCGTCATCGGGGCGAGCTCGCCCTGGATCGCGCCGTTCAGCCGGAGCCTGCCGTACGAGCCGATTTCGGTGCCCTGAGCGGCGGTCTTGTCACCCGCGTTGGCCAGCCCGCCGCCCAGCGACCACACCACGGTGACCGTGGCCCCCGGCGGAGCCGTCTTGGGCGCCTCCAGGGTGACGTCGAGCTCCGCGGCCTTCCCGCCACACGTGTAGGGCACGTTGACTATCCGGGTCTCGGCTGCCGCGACATCCTGGAAGCAGAGAGATCCAGCCACCATCAACAGGATGACGCCGACGCCGGGCCAGGCCTTGAGCACGATCGTACGGCCTTTCAGGAGGGTTCCCCGCCGGAGGGAAGGCGAGGCAGCAGCGAAAGGCTGACGACCTTGGGTTACGCGCTAGCGGTTTCCGAGCGAAATATTGGTGTGGCCCGTGTGAAAGGAGGTCGGGGGCGGTGAACCCGCACATACTCCAAGATGGACTGCACATGACAGGCAACCAGCGCCCACAAAATATCACCACATAACGGACAGAATCATGGCTTGGAGCGCTCTCGGAGGCGTGTGGATTTCACGTAGTTCGATCTTGCCCTCGGACTCGCCGGGGCTGGCAACCGACCGGAGTGCAGATAACCGTTCGCGCCCGGCTCGCGACGGCGAGAGACTGGCCGGGATGAGCTCCGAGATCGAACAGCCGCTGGCAGGCGGCGTCAACCAGGTGATCCAGCATGAGAACGGCCGCCGCGCCCCTCACATTGCTCGCCGGACGAACCCTTGGCCGACCACGGCCGCCGAAGCGGAAGCCGTACAGGAACAGCTGCGCCCGCTCATGGATCTCACCGACCCCGGCCCACTCACCGTCGACTTCATCGCCGGTCTGGACGTCGGGTACGCCCCTGACAGCGACGAGGTAACCGGCGCCGTCGTCGTCCTCGACAACACCCTGCGGATCGTGGACCAGGCAACATCCCGCCAGAAGGCGAAATTTCCGTACATACCGGGGCTGTTTGCCTTCCGCGAACTCCCGCCCCTGCTGACCGCGCTCGACCGCCTCACCATCACCCCCGACCTGCTGATCTGCGACGGCTACGGCCTGGCTCACCCCCGCCGCTTCGGCCTGGCCTGCCACCTGGGCGTCCTCACCGGCCTCCCCACGATCGGCGTCGCCAAGACCGCCTTCGTCGGCACCCACGCCGACCCCGCCCCCACCCGCGGCAGCTGGACCCCGATCACCCTCGACCACGACACGGTCGGCCGCGCCCTCCGCACCCGCGACCACGTCAAACCCGTCTACGTCTCCCAGGGCCACCGCATCAGCCTCGACAACGCCTGCGCCCACGTCCTCCGCACAACCCCGGCCTACCGCCTCCCCGAACCGATCCGCCTAGCCGACCGCCTCTCCCGCACCAACCCGCCCGCCTGACCGCCTCCCCGAACCAATCCACCTAGCCGACCGCCTCTCCCACACCAACCCGCCCGCCTGACCGCCTCCCCGAACCAATCCGCCTAGCCGACCGCCTCTCCCGCACCAACCCGCCCGCTCCGATCCGCTTCCCCGATCTCCGCTTCGGCCAATTGGATCGATTCGCCCTACGGACCCAGCAACGCGACCAAAACCCCCAGCCTCCGCCGGGCGAATCACTTCAGCGTCGACGCGACGACCTGCGGTTTCCCCGCTCCCTTGTAGAAGATCCCGGGATACCCCCGCGTCTCGAACCCCGCGCTCGGGTTGTTCCGGAGCCTGGACTTCTCGATCCGCAGCGTGCCGGTCATGTCGTTGCTCACGAAGAAGATCGCCCCGCCCCCTTCACGAGCGGTGTTGTTCTGAATGACCGACCCAGCGACCCGAACGGTGAACCGATTCCCGTCCGTGTACACAGCTCCCCCGCTACCCCCACCCGGCGTCCCCCCGCGGGCCGGATTGGCACCCCGCCCAATCGCCTTGTTGTACGACATGACGCTGTTCAGGATCACCCAAGAGACCCCGATACTGCTCAACGCTCCCCCGTTCGAGCACACCCCGCCCTGCCCCTTCGCCCCGCCAAACGTGCTGCGTACGACATACACCGGCAGATTCCGATACTGACTCAGAACCCGCAGAGCCGCCCCGCCCACATCAGGCCCGCTGGCGTCACACCGATTCCGCACGAACGTGGAGTTGACCACCTTCACCCGCCCACCCCGGACGAACACGGCTCCCCCACCGCCACCCTCCGCGCGCTCCCCCGTCGCGTTCCCATCGGCGAAGGTCAAATTCTGCAGCACCAACTGCGGCCGGCTCTGGTTGTCACAATGCGACGTGGTCCATACCAGCGACTTGTCGCACGTGTTCATATAAAGGATCCGCCGCTGCCCCATCCCACTGAGCGTCACCTTCCCGCCCCCATCCAGCACCACCCGCGCACTGGTATTCCGCACCTTGGCCGTCGCCGTCATCTTGATCGTCACCGGCCGGGCCCCACAGTTGAACCTGATCACCCCACCCTTGGCAACAGCCGCGACCACCGCCCTAGACGTACAACTGGCCGGACTCCCGTTCCCCACCACCCGATCCGCCCGCGAGGTGTTCACCGCCCGCGCCTCCGCCGGCACATAGGCCCCACCACCCGGATTCCCCGGCCCGGCGCCAGCCCCCGCCGGACCCCCCGGCACCAGCACAGCAGCAACCATCACAACAAGCACAACAGCCAACTCTCGACGCACGCGCCGGATGCTATCGCGACCGGGATAACGGGGTGTCGCGTGACGTTGCGACAGTCCGAGACGTGACCTTCGGCGAAGACCGGTGCAAGATCCGGACCGCCACAGCTCCATCGACCCCCGCGATCATGCGTAGCTCCGCGATCGGCGCGTCACGCCAGTTCACCTTCACCAACATCGCCGACGGAACCCGCTGAGCCCGCGACGACTTTCCCAACCCGTTGATCGCTCTCGGCCTCACTATCTGAGAACGCCTTCAGCCCTGGCTGGGTACCCGACCGAGGGGTATCCGCAGCGGTGAGTTGGCCGGCATGGCCGCGCTGCCGGTGGACGCCTATGACCACGACGATCCGCTCGAGATCTTGCGCATGCTGCCGCGGCGGTTCCACGAGCAGTTCAAGGCCGAGTACGAACCGGCTGCCGCAGCCGCGCAGCGGGTCCAGGGCTACCGGCAATTGCAGGACCTGCTGCGGCTGTGGCGTTTGCGCGCGGTGGCCTATTCCGCCCCCGGGTTCGAGGACCGGTTTCAGGCGGTCCGTGGGGCAGTGCGGACCTGCCGCCTGGAAGGCTCGGTCCCGATCGAGGAGGCCATCCCCGACTGGCCGGATCGCCGCTGAGCAATGAGGCCAGATTCGATCGCAAACCAGTCTTGGTACATCGCTGCAGGCAGGGAGTGGCTAGCGGGCTGAATGCGTGGCCGTGTCGAGGAGGATCCGGGCTAGTTCGCGGGGCTGGGAGACCATGGGCCAGTGGCCGGTGTCCATCTTGATCAGGTGCCAGTGCGGGCTGGCCAGTAGGGCGGCTACGTCGGGGTTTGGTTCGTCGCCGTCGAGGAGGCATTTGATGTAGGTGGCGGGGAGGTCGCTGAGGGGGCGGGTCAGGATGGCTGGTTCGGTGAGGGTGGCGCCGGGGTGGGGGGTTGAGCCGGTGACGATTCGGGTGATCTGTTCGTCGGTCAGGCCCTGGCCGGCGAAGTCGGGGGCGGTGAGTGGGGGCCAGAAGCCGTTGTTTTCGGCGATCAAGGCCTCAACCATGGGCCGGCCGGAGGGCCAGGCCGAGACGAATGATTCGCCGTTGGCCGGCACGTTGGAGTCGACGAAGACCACGTGGGACAGGCGGTCGCCGATGCGTTCGGCGGCTTGGCCGACCGGGATGCCCGAGTAGCTGTGGCCGACCAGGATGACGTTTCGCAGATCGTGGCGTTCGATCTCGTCGAGGATGTCCTGGACGTGGGTCTGTTGTCCTGCCTTGATGCCTTGTTTGTCGGCGAGGCCGGAGAGTGTCAATGGGTGGACGCCGTGGCCGACCGCGCGTAGTTCCGGCACCACCTCGTCCCACGCCCACGATCCGAGCCACGCGCCTGCGACCAGTACGAACTCCATGCAGGCAAGATAGCGAAACCCTCTGACAATTCTGTACGGCCGAGCGTGGCGGCAAGCGGTCGCGTCAGGTGACGGTGCCGCCGGAACGCCAGTAGACGCTGTTCTCGCGGCTCAGGAAATCGCCGTCGATCAGGTAGCGGCGAAGCGCGGCGTAGTCGTCGTAGAACGTCCGCAGGATCTCGTTGACCTCGGTCTCCGGGTAACGGACGCCAGGCTGGAAGGAGGTCGCGATCCGGTCGAGCACGGCGCGGCGGACGGACTGCTTGGCGGGCATGGTGATCAGTCGGCCGCGCACGAGGAAACGATCGAGGACATCGTCGCCGATCTCGGATCCCTGGGTGGTCATTGGTTCACTCTAACGACGCTGGCGTACGGGCTCATCAGGATTTTTCGGGGCGGTTGACATTAGGTTGGGTCCCGTCACGATGGGATTTCAGACGATCGGACGGGATGTACATGCTCTCCTTACGCGCCTTTGTCGCCGGGGTCGTTGTAGGTGCCGTCGTGAGCGGCGGGGTGGCCGTCCCCGCCAGCGCGCGGGCGGCAACGCCGATATTGGTCGCGATCCGGGCCGCGCATCATCCAGGGCTGGATCGGCTGGTGTTCGAGTTCAAGGGAGCGCTTCCGGCCGAGCGCAGCGCGCGATATGTCTCGGCGCTCGTGGCCGACGGGTCGGGGCTGCCGGTGCCGGTCGTCGGGAGCGCGCGGCTGCTGGTGCGGTTCGGCGGGGCGAAGGGGCACGGGGACGACGGGAACCTCTCGTATGGTCCCGCGCGGCGGACTTACGCGCTGCCGGGGATCATCCAGGTCGTCAACACGGGGGACTTCGAGGCGGTGTTGTCGTTCGGGGTCGGGGTGGCCAAGAAGACGCCGTTCCGGTTGTACACGTTGAAGAATCCGAGCCGGGTGGTCATCGAGCTCACCACGCCGTATCGGACCGTGAACGTGAAGAGTTATTTCATGAACAGCGCGAACTTCAATGTGGGGCGCAAGCCGTACACCAAGGGAGTGGTGCGGCCGGTGGCGACGCAGGAGCCGGCGGCGGGGGCGTTGCAGCGGTTGTTCGCGGGGCCGACGCAGGGCGAGCGGGTGGGCCTGCATTTCGTGGACTCGAAGGCGACGGGGTTCAGCAAGGTGACCATCAAGAACAAGGTCGCGCGGGTCTATCTCACCGGTGGGTGCAGTAGCGGCGGGTCCACGTTCACCATCGCCGACGAGATCGTTCCCACGCTGAAGCAGTTCTCCTCGGTGAAGTGGGTGAAGATTTACAATCCGGCCGGTAAGACACAGCGGCCGACCGGATCATCGGACTCCATTCCCACCTGCCTCGAACCGTAGGTATGGGTTAACGGGCTTTGGGTGTTCTACCGGTGGGGAGGTCTTGATGAGCTGTCCGCACGGTGAACGAGCCGGGGATGTGCACCTGGTGCATGTCGTACGGCATGGGCAGAGCACGTCGAATGTCGCCTACCTCGCGGTCGAGACGTCGGCGGCCTCCTCGGCGGTGATTCCCGACGATGACATGGCGATCGAGCTGACCGATCTGGGGTGGCGGCAGGCGGGTTCGGTCGGGAGATGGCTGGCGGGGCTTGAGCCGGGCGACACGCCGGACATGGTGTGGTGTTCGCCGTATCTGCGGGCCGAGCAGACCTGGCGGGGGATCGAAAGGGAGCTGGCCTCGGCGGGGCGGGAGCGGCCGTGCCATCGGGTCGACGAGCGGCTTCGCGATCGGGATCGGGGGCGGTTGCGGCATCGGCATCCGCGCTGGGTGCGGGAGTGGTTTCCGGCCGAGATCGTGGCGGAGGAGCGGGATCCGCTGGGGTACCGGCCGCCGGACGGGGAGTCGTTCCGGGATGTGGCGGAGCGGTTGCGTGAGGTGGTCGCGGAGATCGAAGCCGATGGTCACCGGCGGGTGCTGATCGTGGCGCATGACGCGGTGGTGCTGTTCCTCCGGCAGATCCTGGAAGGGCTGAGCGACGAGGAGGTGCTGGCCATCGCGGCGGAGGGGCTCGCGGACAACGGGTCGATCACCAGCTGGCAGGGGACGGAGGGTGGGTACCGGCTGCTGGCGTACAACGTTTCACCTGGGGGTGATGGGTATGAGCAGGCCGCATCGCATTCGTGACCGGTTCTGGTGGGAGGTCTCGCCGACCATGGAGCGGCCGGAGACGCCGCTCAACCTGCGGATCGCGCTGGCGGTCTTCGGGCTGGTGGTGAGCGCCGCGCTCGGGGTGCTGTCGTGGCTGGCGGGCTGGTTCGTGGCCGCCGTGGCGCTGTGGGCGATCGCGGTCATCGCCGTGGTCAACCTGATCGTGCTGACGCAGAAGCGCATCAAGCGCGGCGACGGGAACTCGTTGTTCGGCTGATCCCTGGTGTCACGGAGTGCTCGTATGCCCCTTGACATCCGTTTCGGGCGGCTTCACGCTGTTGCGCATAGCGCATGATGTTCCGTTTCGCGAAACAGGGGTGTAGCGGTGAGCAGCGTGATTCCCACACTTCCCGGCCGCTACTACACCGATCCGGACATCTTCGCGGCGGAGCAGCGGGGGATCTTCGAGGCGATGTGGTTCTGTGCCGTGCGATCCTCCGATGTGGGGGTGCCTGGGGCGTTCCGGACCGTGCAGGTGGGGAATGAGAGCATTCTGATCACGCGGAGCCGGGGTGGGGTTCGCGCTTTTTACAACGTGTGCCGCCATCGTGGGGCGACGTTGTGTGCTGACGAGTACGGGGAGGTTAAAAGGGCGTTTTCGTGTGCGTACCACGCCTGGAGTTACGATCTTGAGGGCAAGCTGATCGCGGCGCCGAACATGTCCGCCATGCCCGACTTGGATCGGGTCGAGTATGGCCTGGCGAAGGTGCATGTGCGGGAATGGCTCGGGTACGTCTGGGTCTGCCTGGCGGACGAGCCGCCCTCGTTCGACGACACCGTGCTCGGCGCGGTCACCGAGCGGCTCGGCGCCCTGGAGCTGATCGACAACTACTCCCCCGACGCGCTGGAACTCGGCCGCAGAATCGTCTACGACGTGAAGGCCAACTGGAAGCTGATCGTCGAGAACTTCATGGAGTGCTACCACTGCGCGACCATCCACCCCGAACTCGTCGAAGTGCTCCCCGAATTCGCGGACGGTTACGCGGCGCAGTATTACGTCGGCCATGGCGCGCTTTTCGGCGAGAACATCGAGGGTTTCACCGTGGACGGCTCCCCCGGTCTCGACCGGATCCCGTCCCTCGCCGAAGACCAGGACCGCCGTTACTTCGCGATCACCATCAAGCCGCAGGTCTTCATCAACCTCGTGCCCGACCACATCATCCTGCATCGCATGTATCCGCTGGCCGCCGACCGCACCATCGTGGAATGCGACTGGCTCTACACCGCCGACGTCGTCACCGGCGGCAAGAACCTCGACAAGTCCGTCGAACTCTTCCACCGGGTCAACGAACAGGATTTCGAGGCCTGCGAACGCTGCCAGCCCCGGATGTCGTCCCGCCTGTACGCCAAAGGCGGCGTCCTGGTCCCCAGCGAGCACCACATCGGCGCCTTCCACGACTGGGTCATCGAGAAGCTCGGCCTGTGATTTCTGTGGTGAGCAGGTCGATCACCCCCGTGGTGTCCTCGTCGCCGTGGCCGTCGGCGACGCGGCGCTCCATCAGGGCCGTGAACGGGGTCAGTAGCTCGGCGCTGACCCCCTGCTCCTCGGCCGTGCGCAGCAGCGTCGCGTTGCCCTCCGCCATCATGGCGAGGTTGGAGACCACGCCCTTGGTGTAGTCGCCGCTCTCCAGGTGGTCGGCGATTCCGTACGCGTAGGGGGCCATGGCGGTGAGCCAATCGACAAGCAAAGGGGCGAAGTCCGTCGGCGTGATGTCCTCCTTACGAATCAGTGCGAAGGCGTGGGAGACCCCGGCGAACATTCCGGTCATCGCGCTCAGCAGCGCCACGTCGTGGAGGGCGGCGAAGCCGGGATCCTCGCCGACGTACCTGGTGCCGGCCGGTACGGCCAACGCGTTGCGGTGGGCATCGAAGAGGGCGCGGGATCCGCTGTAGAAGACATAGCCGCCGGATTCGGGGGCGCCGATCATGGGCGGGACCGCCATAATCCCTCCGTCCAGGAAGCGGGCGCCGCGTTTCTCGGCCCACTCGGCGCGAGCTCGGGCCTGGGCGGGGGTGCTGGTGGTGAGGTTGACCAGGTCCTTGTCCGTAAGATCGGCGTCGGCCAAGGCCGCGACGACCGATGCGTCGTCGAGCAGGCAGACCACCACGAGATCGCTCGCGGCCACCGCCTCGGCGGCTGTCCTGGCGACCGTCGCGCCCTCGGCGGCGAGCGGCTCGGACCGGCTGGACGTACGGTTCCACACGGTCAGCGGATGCCCGGCAGCGAGCCAAGCACGGGCGAGCGCGGTCCCCATCGCGCCGAGCCCGAGGAGAGTGAGCTTCTCAAAGGTGTTGTCATTCATGCCGATTAGACTTGCCGCAGGCCCCGGAATGATCAAGTACGCACTTCGGAGTGGGTGGTTACTCCGGGGTGAGTGAGCAGGCAGGGGGATGGGCCATGGCGACCGTGCGGAGACCGGGGGCATACGTCTGCGGAATCGACGCGGCGATGGACGTGATCGGCGGCAAGTGGAAGGTGCTGATCCTCTGGGAGCTCGGCGAACGGACGTGCCGCTTCGGCGAGCTGCGCAGGCGGTTGCCGGGGGTGACCGAGAAGGTGCTCGCCTCCCATCTGCGGGAGCTGGAGGTGGACGGCATCGTGCACCGCGAGGTGTACGACGAGGTGCCGTCCCGGGTCGAGTATTCGCTGACTTCGGTTGGCGTCTCGCTTAACAGGGCGCTGGCGCCGCTCGGCGCATGGGGACGGGAGCACATACTCGGCGGCGTGAAGGACGCTCACCACGTGCCTGGATAGAGGGCCGTCGCCCTGCTCCGAACATCCGGCCACGCCCAGCCTGCTGGCTTGTCACGGCGAGCGTCGTTCTGTCGTGGGGCTTGGCTATGGTGAGGGGCGTGGATGGGGTTGTGGCCGCCGAGCAGGCTGAGGCGGCGTTGCTCGCCGACGCGCGGCGTGGTGATGGTGAGGCGTTCCGGAATCTGGTGGCACCGCACCTGCGGGGGCTGCACGTGCACTGTTATCGCATGCTGGGCTCCTATCACGACGCCGAAGAGGTGCTGCAGGAGGTGTTGCTGCGGGCCTGGCGGGCGCTGGATTCCTTCGAGGGGCGTGCGCCGCTGCGGCACTGGCTGATCCGGATCACGACGACGACCTGCCTGAAGGCCATCGAGCGCAAGGGGCGGCTGCCGGTGGTCGCGGGCGAGGTCGGGTTTCTGGAGCCCTACCCGGATCGGCTGCTCGATGAGTTGACCGGGGGTGACCCGGCGATGGTCGCCGAGACGCGGGAGAGCGTGGCTCTGGCGTTCATCGTGGCGTTGCAACGGCTTCCCGCGACGCAGCGGGCCACCTTGGTCCTGCGGGAGGTGCTGGGCTGGAGCGCGGCTGAGGTCGCCGACCTGCTGGGATGTAGTGTGCCTGCCGTCAACAGCTCCCTGCAGCGGGCCCGCGGCACGCTCGGCACGATCACCGGGACGCCGCGGTCGCTGGATCGGCGGGATGAGCAGGTGCTCGGGCGGTTCGTTCAGGCGTGGCAACGTTGTGACATCGCGGCGCTGGCGGCTCTGTTGCATGAGGACGCGGTCTTGAGGATGCCGCCGGAGGATGCCGTGATCCGGGGCCGGGAGCAGGTCGCGGGGTTCTTCGCCGCCATTCCGGCCGATGGAGCGGTGACGGTCACCCAGGCGAATGGTCACCTGGCGCTGGCGGCCTATCTGCCGGGCGAGGATGGCGGGCCCTGTCCGGCGTACGGGCTGGTGGTCTTCACGTTCACGGCGGACGGGATCGATTCGATCACGGGATTCCCCGACCCGACGCTGCTGCGGTTCTTCGACCTGCCCGTGGTTCACGCCAACGGTCGAGGTCGCTCCTGACGGCTCAGGGCCGGACCGGTGGGATCCGGCCCTGATCGAGGAGGGTCAGGCGCGTCGTCCCAGGTGGGCCAGCAAGGCGGTGAAAGGCGGGTCCGCCGGTCCGGTGGGCAGCGCGGGTCCGAACTGTCCGTTTGTACGGCGTTCCGCGCCGATGGTCTGGTAGCTGAAGGCGGCCACCGCGTCGACCACCGTGTCCTCGGGCTTGACGGACGTCCCGGTGCCGTACGCGATGTCCCAGCCGTGCACGAGCGACTCAAGCAGGCAGACGTTGACCAGCACCACCCCGGGGACGGGATCGGGCTGGAACGGGAACGCGCGCTCCAGCGCGCCGGGCGCGGCGAAGGCCGCCAGGCAGCGCTCGGCCACCGCCGCGAACGCCTTCGCGGGTTCGGCGCCCAGGTGGTCGATGTCGGCCGCCCGCTGGGGGTCCGCCTCTTCGGGCGTGGCCGAGCCGCCGCTCGCGATCCGCGCTACCAGGGCGAGCCCGCCCACCAGATGGTTGCCCACCTGGCGAACCGTCCAGCCGGCGCAGGGACTTGCCTTGGCCCAGCCGTCAGCCTGAACTGACGCCAGCAGCGCTGTGGTGGTGTCGAAGTCGCGTTCCAGCAGACCGATGATCGGGTCGGGGTTCATTGCATCCTCCAGCTCCAGGACCGCCGGTGCGGCCCCTCTCACCCAGACAGATCCCGGCCCTCCCGCGAACTCATCGCTCCCCGGCAAGGTATTCCGGCCAAAAGCGCGGACGACGCGTTGGCCCTGCCTGCGGCTGCGGCCAGGGTCCCCCGCGGGGGGTGGGTCCCCTCTCAAACCGCCCAGCCCAGCCGAGCCACCCGCGCCGCCGGTGCTGCGCCTGCGCTACGAGAACTTCGTCGCGGATCCTGTCGCAGTCCCCTCGCAGGGCGGTCGCTCCCCTCTCCGCCACCGAAATCGCCTCCGTCGGTCGTCTCGCGCAGCGGCAGGTCGCCTGTGAAGGATGTTGCTGCGCGCCCGCGGCATGTAGAGATAGAAGATGACCACACCACACACGCCGCTGCTCATCCTTGCCGCCGGTCAGCGTTGCGGGAGCACGCTCCTGCAGCGTCTGCTGACCTCTCATCCGGGCGTTCTCATCTGGGGCGAGCACGGGGGGCAGCTCGGCCGCATCCTCGAAGCCGCCGATGGCCTGATGTCATGGTCGCGCGAGTTAGGCGGGGACGCCCGCGCGGAGTTCTCGCAGCACTCCTACCAAAGCTGGATGGCCAACCTGACGCCCGACCGCGACCTGATCCTGCACTCTCTCCACCGCTTCATCGACACCTTGTACATCGAGCCCGCCGTCCGCCTCGGCCGCCCTGTCTGGGGCTTTAAGGAGGTGCGCTACACGTTGACGGACGTCCGCCGCCTGCATGTGCTCTATCCCGGCCTGGCCGTCATCCTGCTCATCCGCGATCCCCGAGACGTGCTCCGGAGCCTGGATGAATGGGAGCGGAAGACGAATGGTCGCTGGACCCGCCAACTGACCGAGGACGCGGTGGTGAACTGGCGGCGCGTCGCGGAGGACTTCCTGGCGGCGCCGGAGGCCGGGCCGCCGGTGCTGCGCCTGCGCTACGAGGACTTCGTCGCCGATCCCGGCGGCAGCTGCGAGGCCATCGCGCGACACACGGGCCTGGACGCCGGAGCCTTCGACCCGAACGTGCTCTCCACCCGCCTGTACGTCGGCGAAGAATTCGCGCACCTCCCCCGCGACATCCGGGAATGGCACGATTTGCCGACGTCTTTGCGTCAACTGCTCGACCCACCCCAGATACAGTCGCTCATCCAGGCCTGCGGCTACCAGACCGGGGATTAACGCACGCACAGGAGAAAGGCCCCGTGCCGGCTTCGGGCCACTTAGTGATCGCCGGTCAGTCCGGTGAGGCGGCACAGAGTGGTGAAACCGTCATCGCTGCCGGGCCAGTGCCGGCGTACGGCCTCCAGGCCGGCGCGGCGGACCACGCCGCGCAGAACGAAGGTGACGATGATCGCGTCGTCGGCGTAGCCGAGGATCGGGATGAAGTCGGGGATCAGGTCGATCGGGAACGCCAGGTAGGCCAGGAGCAGGCCGAGCCGGATCCGTACGCCGCGGGGCAGGGTGCGGTCGGCGGCCAGGCGGCGTAGGAGCCGGAGCAGGTCGGGCAGGATGCGCAGCGCTTCGGTCAGGAGTGAGCCCTTCGGCCGGACCACGGCCAAGCCGATGACCAGCACGATCCAGGTGGCCGCGACGGCGATCAAGACGCCGATGAGAATGTCCCACACCATGGCGAACCCCCTTCAGTCGGTGAAGCGTAGCCGCCGTTCAGCCTGGCGGGGCTGCTTCGGTGTCGGCGGCCAGCGCGGTGCGGCGTTCTTGTCGCCGCCGAGGGCCTGGAACTAGTCGCGGTCAGCCATGTTTCGAAGGTTGCCAATCCCAGCTCGCCGCGTGAACATCATCCTGATGTACGCTCCGAGCAAGATATTTCACCCTCTGATGAATTTGATTTAAGGGGTGTGATGGCATGCGCAGGACGCCTGCGGCCATTGGCAGTGCGATCTTCTTCGCCGTAGCGCCAGGGAGTGTGGCGGGTCTGGGGCCGTGGCTGATCACGCGGTGGCGGGTGTCGGATCTGCCCGACGGCTTGACCTGGGCGGAGATCCCGCTCCGCGTCGTCGGCGCGGTGCTCGTCCTGGCGGGTGTCGCCGTGTTGATCCACGCTTTCGTCCGCTTCGTCGCCGAGGGAGCTGGGACCCCGGCACCCGTCGCGCCTCCCGAGCACCTGGTGATCGGCGGACTCTACCGGTACGTACGCAACCCGATGTATGTGGGCGTCCTCTCGGCCATCATCGGCCAGGCGCTACTCCTCAGCCAATTCGGTCTTTTCTGGTACGCCGCCGCCGTGTTCCTTGCGTTCTTTCTCTTCGTCCGCATGCACGAGGAACCAGCCCTGCGCCGCACGTTCGGCACCGCGTATGACGAATATCGGATGGCCGTGCCCGGCTGGCTGCCCCGCCTGCGCCCATGGAGCGGCTGACGCGCCGCCACCCACCCGCCCGCGCGGCAGGAGGGTGGTGGCGGCGCGTCAGCCGCAAATCAGGTCAGGCGAGCAGGCGCTCGCCGATCCAGCCGGTCGGCGAGCAGCCGGGCGGGATGGCGAAGACCGCCGACCCGATCGTGGTGACCCACTCGTTCAGCAGGTCGCCCTCCGCCAGCCGACGCTGGATGGGGATGAACTGGCGCTCGATGTCCGCCTGATAGGACGCGAACAGCAGCCCGGAATCGGAGCGCCCGTCCGGGCTGAGCCCTTCGTCATAGTTGTACGGCCGACGCAGGATCCGCAGCCCAGGATCCTCCACACGCGCCCGCCGGATATGCGCGAACTCCGAGATCACCGGAAACCCGACCCGGGTGACCTGGTCGAAGTCCGGTTCGTCGCGTTCGTACCGGCCGGTGAGTGGAGCGCCGTTGTCCAGGCGGCGGCCGATGGTGAACTCCCGCCCGACCCGGTCGGTGGCGTCCCACTCCTCGAGTTTCATCCGGATCCGCCGGAGCACCAGCGTGGTCCCGCCGCGCAGCCATTGCGGCCCGTCGGAGATCCACACCGCCCGGTCCAGGTCGGTGGGGTTGACGGTCCCGTCGAGCTGGCCCATCAGGTTGCGCTGGGTCTCGCCGGAGGATGCCGTACGCCGGAAGCCGCGCTGGGTCCAGCGCACCCGGGCGAACGCCCGCGCGTCCTTGACGATCATTCGCAGCGCGTGGGCCAGGGTGAGGGTGTCGTCGGAGCCGATATGGACCAGGAGGTCGGCTCCGCTCCACTGCTTCCGCAGATGATCGGTCTTGAACGGCGGCAGGGGCCGTACCGGCGACTCCAGATCGGCGGCCGCGAACAGGCCGGGGCCGAATCCGAAGGTGACGGTCAGCCGGGCCGGCACGGTGGCCAGTTCGGGTTCGGTGTCGGCCAGCGCGGGCCGGCCGGCGGTCAGCCGGCGGGCGTCGTCGGTGAGCAGGCGCAGCAACCGGCCGATCGCCTCCCGGCCGGTCCCGGCCCGCAGGTCGAACCCGGCGAAGACGGCGTGCGCCTGCGGAGGCGTCGCGATTCCCGCCTGGTGCACGCCGTCGAACGGCTCGGCGGCCGGGGCGGGAGGCGCTTGTCCGGTGGGTCGCGCCGCGAGGGCGCCGACCATGGTGGCGGCGCCTCCCGCGAGCAGGCCTCGCCGGGTGAGCGGCGGGGTCATCAGCTCTCGCCCATGTCCATGCCGGGCTGATAGTCCTCCTTGCCACCGGCGAAGTCCTTGCCGACTGCCGTGAACGTGACCGTCCCGCCGTCCTTGAGCGTGAGCGTGAACTCGATCTGGGCGCCCGGCTTCACTTCTTCGGTGACGCCCATGAGCATGATGTGATCGCCGCCGGGCTGGAGCTGGTGGCTGCCGCGGGCGGGGATGGTGAACCCGCCCTCCTTGGGCCTCATGATCATCTTGCCGTCGTCGTCGACGACCTCGTGCAGTTCGATCTTCGGGGACAGGGGTGAGGCGCCGGAGACGACGACCACGTCGGCGTCGGTGTCGTTGACGAGGGTGCCGAACGCGGCGGTCATGCCCTCCTTGGTGGTCTTCACCCAGGGGTCGACGATCGTCAGGGTGGGCGCGGGCGCCGGGGTGATCACGGCGGCCGGGCTGGCGGGAGCGGGGACGGCGGCGGTCGGTTCCGAGCCGCAGCCGCTGAGCGTGATCGCGATCAGGCACAGGGCTGCCATACGGCGAACAGACATGGTCATGCCTTTCATGACGAGCTGGGAGGTTGTCACAGGAGATCGACCTCGGGGGTCGATGAAACGAGTGGCGCCACCTGGATCAGGCGGCGCTGACAACCTCCGGCGGGCCACGCCTGCTCAGCGCGTGCCGGAGCGGCGCCGACCGCGTGATCGCCGGCTCGGCGCGCCAGGGCCTGACCCGATACGTCCAGGCGGGGTCGGGGTGGACGGCGAGGATCAGGCAGAGCCGTACGACCAGGCGGCGGAGCAGTCCCCACAGGGCGGCTTCGCCGCGGGCCAGCCACATCGCGATCAGGCCGACCGCCCAGCCGTGCAGCACGAGCATCCCGAGTCCGGGCACCAGCCCGGAGTGAACATGCCCGAACGGTTCGGCCGCCGACATCGTGTGCGCCAGCGAGAACAGCAGATGCAGCCCGGCCTGCAGCCCGGCGAGCAGCCCCAGGATCACGCCGAACGACCGTTCCCGCCCGGACAGCGGGAGCGCGGCGGCGAACGCCAGCCCGAACCCGCCGATCAGGCCCGGCACCGGTACCGAACCTCCGCCGAAGACATGCGCCAGTGCGCTAAGACCCGCGCAGACGACGGCGAAAACCGCGGCGCGGGCAAGGCGGAGGGGCATGGTCGCGGACATGATGCGGCAATCATTCCACGCGTACCGGGCGCCCTTGAACCCGCCACAGGACGTCAAACGAGCGCCGCCGTCGGCTCGTCAGCCAGCAGCGGGAACCGCGGCCCACCGCCTGTCGCTGCGGCACCCAGGCCACCTCCGAGCGGCGCCGCGCCCACTCGGCGGAGCTGCGCGCGTGCCGACCGGCGACCTCGATCACCCCGCCCGCCGCGCGGTGAAGTCCCAGGACGGCGCGCAGCAGGGTGCTCTTGCCCGAGCCGTTGGTGCCGGTGACGGCCAGGTGCTCGCCGGGGGCGAGGTCGAGGTCAACGCGGTCCACCGCGAGCTGCTTTCCGTACCTGCAGATCACCTGGGACAGGCGTAAGGCGCTTGGGGGCATGGGCGTACTCCGGGTCGCGAAAAGGCGTACGACGACAGCCGGACGGAGGGACCCGCCCGGAAAGAACCGGTGCTGCCTGAAGGTCAGCCGGTGAGGAGATGAACCAGCGACTGGTCACATGCCGCGACAGGGCGGAACGGAGAATTCTCGGCCCAAACGCCACCCAGCAGGGAGCGCCTGATCACCAAAGGGTCGACCGGGTTCAGCTGGCGAGAACCGCCACGGGAGGGCCACGACGGCTGACCGCGTTCGCGATCTCACGGTCGGCGAAGACTTCGGGCTCGGCCGCCGGAACCTGCCGTCGTACGGGCGGGAGCTGCGGGTGGAACACCGCGAAGACCCAGCGCAGCACGGAAAGGGACGCCCGCGCCCCCAGGCGCAACATCAGCCAGACCGCGCGCTCACCCCGATACAGCCACCAGCCGGTCAGCGCCGCCACCGCGACATGAACCAGGAACATGCCGAACGGGTGATCGCGCGCTCCACACGCTCGGAGCCCATCCCACCGACTGACTTCGGTGATATCGCTGCGGGGGAAGTCCTGTGTAGTGTGCCGGGCGCCCAGACCGTAGGTGAGGAAGAATCACGGAGTGGAAGGGAGTATTCACACGGGAGTGAGGGCCCGGGATGGCTGAGGTGGCGAATCCGATGCATGCGGCGTTGCTGGAGTTGCGGCGCCGGGTTCTCGCTGAAATGGACGTGGCCGAGCGGGCGCTGGCGAGGGCCGATCAGGACATGGGCGGCGGACTGGCGTGGCTGGGTCCGGAGGCGCGGCTGTGGCGCGATGACCTCGGCCGGAGGCGGACCCAGGCGCGGCGGGCGTCGGATCGGCTGGCGACGGCGATCGATGAGGCGCTGGCCGGGCAGCCCGTCAGGGTGGCGGAGTCGCGGGCGGATGGGTATCGGCGGCAGATGACCGGACGGTTGTGATGCCTCCCTTCAGCCCCGAGTTCCGGGGGGTCGATCCGGATCGGCTGCTGGCGATGATCCAGTCGATGGACGCGGACGCGAGTGCGTTGCGCGCGTTCGTGCAGCGTTTCCGGGGCGAGTTCGCGCGGCTGGGGGTGGACACCTCGGCGCTGACCGAGTTGGAGCAGATCAGCGCGTGGGCGCAGGACCAGTTGCCGGTGATGCGCCGCCGCTACGACCTGGCGATGGCTGCCAACCGGTTGGGCGGGGCCGGGTTCGTCCAGATTCCCGAGGTGCGGATGTCGCTGGCCGAGGCGTACGCCAAAGGCCGGAACCTGGCGAGCATGTTCGGCACCGGCATTCTCGGCAACAGTGATTTCAGCGCGGCGCTCAAGGGTGAGTTGGTGCATCAGCACGTCGGTGAGCTCACGGAATTGGCCGGTGACGCGGATGCGTCGGCCGCGTTCGTGGCGGCGCTTCCCGCGCAGCTGCGGCAGGCGTTGCCGCACCTGCTGGTGGAGACCGGCAGTTCGACGGCACGGGAGGATCTGGCGGCGTTCTCGGCGGTTTTCGGCGCGGCGTTGCGGGCCACCCAGCCGCCCGCCCGGATGGCCGAGTACGAGCGGGAGTTGACGGCTCCGGCGAGTCCGGCGGTGGCCTGGCAGCGGCTGGCGTTACTGCGGGGGTCGGACGCGCCGCCGGAGGTGCTGGCAGGGGCAGCGCGGCTGGTGCTGGACGAGTTCGCGGCGCGTCCTGCGCGGAACTGGCGCGGTGTGGAGGTGCCGGAGGCCCGCGCGTACGGCTTGCCGCGTGACTCGGTCGCGCTGGCGTTGCGGGTGATCGCCGACGATCCGGTGGCGGTCCGTTCGGTGTTCGCAGAAATGGGCCGCCCCGAGGTGGAGCTGACACGCCCCGAGCGGATGAATCTGCTGTTCAAGTACGCCCAGCAGGGTGACGATGACATCGCGGACGCGCTTGGCCGGGCATTGGCGACAGGATCGGGCATCCACGAGCAGCCGGGCGCACACAGCGCCGACGCGGCAAGCTTCGCCTTCGACACGATCGTCACGGTCGCATCCTTCGGCCAGGACATCCCGCACACCGCCCAGGACTCGATGGCCGAACTCGCCGCCTCCTACCAGCACGAACTACTCGCCAGCGCGATCATCGACGACGGCGCCTCCCGCACCTCCAGCATGACCGCGCCGCCCCACTTTTCGACGATTCCAGGGCTGACGCCGGGCTTCTATTTGAGTCCGCGAGATACCTATGGCTTTCTGAAGACCTTCGTCGCCGATGAGCGGAGCACGGACAGGTTCGACCAGGCCATGGGCGAGCTACGCCGTAACCTCCTGGTTGAAGCCGCCCGGCTCGATGGCGAAGCCATACAGGGCGATCCGCCCAAGGATCCCGGCTACTTCAAAGTAATGGCAAGCGCGATCGGCGACCTGATGGGCGTGGAGTACGCCGCAGCGCTGAAGGTTCGCGGGGACATGGACGCGTTCGACGAGAGGATGCGCGGCATCATCGCCGATCCCGCTTCCGTCATGCTGAACGTGCTACCCGGTCCCGATCCCGAGAAAACGGCGCGGTGGTTCGGCTGGCAGGCGGGCATGTTCGCCACGGGCAAGAACCTGGACTCCTGGGAGGAAGGAGACCAGGCGAACACCCGAGTAGGCAAGCTTGACAGCGAGCGCGACCAATGGATGCTGGCGCAGCGCTACGAGATCGCCACCAGGTTGTGGGAGGGAGGCTACCCCGCCGATCCACCGTGGCCGACCACCCTGATGAAGGACGGCAAGCCACTTCCGCTGGACTACCTTCTCAGGGACAGCAAAGAATTCGAGATGTTCGAGGCGTGGTCGGACTCCACGGACAAGGCAGGTGACGGCTCAACCTTTGACAAGAAGATCGAAGAGGGAACCGACGGAGCCACCAGTAGCCTCTCTGCGGTGACGGCGAAAGACTACGAAAATTAGCGATAACCCTGCGCTCTGCATCGGGCTCGACCGGCAGACTACCCGCAGCTGGTCTCGCCTTTGATGTGCGCGGAGATCCTCGTGTCCGATGGCAGCGTCAGGGTGAAGAAGAACCGTAGCCCGGCCGACTCTTTGAGCCAGACGATGGTGCGCACGTCAGTGAGGTCTGATTGGTCAAGGCTGCTGATATCTGGCAAGTAACCTCGTTCGGCGAATCTGGCTCCGATCTGCCTCGCCGCTCCGTCGAGCTTGTTGTCCGGGTCGGGGTTAAGAGTCGGCAATTCACCAGTGGCGGTGAAAACGCGCTTGAACCCACTATCGTCACTGCAGTAGACGTCGCGGCTGCCCACGTTGGTGATGCTCTCGTCCACCCAGTTGTCCCAAGCCATGACGGCATTGCCGTCCCGGACGAGTATGGAGCCGGCTTCCTCCAGAGACGGGCCGGACGAGCACGCAGCTACGATGGCTGCCAGCAGGCCGATCACGCAACTCCGCACGACACGCAAGCTGTACCTCCACGCCGCTTTGGACCCTCTGCCCGGATCTGGGTCACGCCCAGCTAGGCCGATGTTCTGCGCGTTATTCGTCAACCTGCCTTAAAGCCCCCAAGCCCATGCTCCCAACAGGACCCGCGGCAAGCGCGGAATACGGGCTAGGCATTATCGCCACGAACGCGAATCGCCAGTCAAGCCGTTCCGTCACCCCGGTATCGGGGTGGCTGACCGGCCGGTTCGGACTAGGGAGTTGATGAGTTCGACGGGCCGGAGGGGCGGTCGTGGGTGTTGCCGAGGCGGGTGCTTATTTCGGAGGCGGCGGTGAGGAGGGTGGGGGCTGAGTCGTGGACGCGTTGTTCGGTTAGGCGGTAGGCGGGGCCGGAGACGCTGATGGCGGCTACCACCTCGCCGTGGAAGGAGCGGATGGGGGCGGCGATGGCGTTGAGGCCCTCTTCCAGTTCTTCGAGGGTGATGGCGTAGCCGCGGGTGCGGGCGGTGGTGAGTTCTTTTTCGAGGTCGGGGAGTGAGGTGATGGTGCGGGACGTGAAGCGTTCCAGGGTGATTTGCTCGAGGAGGGTGGGGGCGGCGTGGGCGAGGAGGATCTTGCCGCTGGAGGTGGCGTGGAGGGGGGTGAGCTGGCCGACCCAGTTGTGGGCGGTGACGGCGGAGGGGCCGCGGACCTGGTCGAGGTTGACGGCGTAGAGCGAGCGGAGGACGGCGATGTTGACGGTTTCGCCGAGTTCTTCGGCCAGACGCTGGCAGGTGGGGCGGGCGCGCTGGGTGATGTCGAGCTGGGTGTCGACGCCGGCGGCGAGGCGGATGAGGCCGAAGCCGAGGCGGTACTTGCCGCGATCCTCGGCCTGTTCTACCAGGCCGCGGGCTTCAAGGGCGCCGAGCAGGCGGAAAGCGGTGGACTTGTGGACCTCGATTTCGGCGGCGATCTCGCTGACGCCCGCTTCGCCCTTGCGGGCCAGGATCTCCATCACGGAGATGGCGCGGTCCACGGACTGGACGCCCCCGCTCTCGTTGCCCATGGCGCAACTGTAGCCGCCCGGCAAGAACGATTAAATCTCTGTTGCTAGTAGTGAAACGTGGTGCGTATGACGCTACGATTCGGCCAAAAGCGGAGGGGTCATGACATATGACTTCATCATCGTTGGCGGCGGCTCGGCTGGGTGCGCGCTGGCGAATCGGCTGTCGGCCGATCCGGGGACGCGCGTGCTCGTGCTGGAGGCCGGGCGGCCGGACTACCCGTGGGACGTGTTTATCCACATGCCCGCCGCGCTGACGTTCCCGATCGGGAGCCGGTTCTACGACTGGAAGTACGAGTCCGAGCCGGAGCCGTACATGCGGGACCGGCGGATCTACCACGCGCGCGGGAAGGTGCTCGGCGGGTCGAGCAGCATCAATGGGATGATCTTCCAGCGCGGGAACCCGCTCGACTACGAACGGTGGGGCGCCGATCCGGGGATGTCGAGCTGGGATTACGCGCATTGTTTGCCATATTTCCGGAAGATGGAGAACTGTCTGGGGGATCCGGGGACCGAGTTCCGGGGGCATGAAGGGCCGCTGGTGCTGGAGCGCGGGGCCGCGTCGAGTCCGTTGTTCCCGGCGTTCTTCGAGGCGGTGCAGGAGGCCGGGTATCCGCTGACCGATGACGTGAACGGGTTCCGGCAGGAGGGGTTCGCGTCGTTTGACCGGAACATCCGGAAGGGTCGCCGGTGGTCGGCGCGGCGGGCGTATCTCGATCCGGCGCGGAAGCGGAAGAACCTGACGGTCAGGACGCGGGCGTTCGTCACGAAGGTGCTGTTCGAGGGGACCCGCGCGGTCGGCGTGGAATGCGATGGTCAGCGGATCCACGGCAAGGAGATCATCCTGTCCGGCGGCGCGATCAACTCGCCGCAGTTGCTGCAGCTCTCCGGGGTGGGAAACGCGGAGGAACTGCGCGCCGTGGGCGTGACGCCGGTCCATCATCTGCCCGGTGTGGGCGAGAACCTGCAGGACCACCTGGAGGTGTACATCCAGCACGGGTGCGGACAGCCCGTGTCGATGCAGCCGTACCTGAAATATCGGCATCGTCCGTGGATCGGCGCGCAATGGCTGTTCCTCCGGAGCGGGCCCGGCGCGACCAATCATTTTGAGGCGGGCGGGTTCGTCCGCAGTAACGAGGACGTGCCCTATCCCAACCTGATGTTCCACTTCCTTCCGCTCGCCGTGCGGTATGACGGTTCCGCTCCGGCGGGTGGGCACGGGTATCAGGTGCATGTCGGGCCGATGTACTCCGACGCGCGCGGGTCGGTGAAAATCACCTCCAGCGATCCTGGGAAACATCCCGCGTTGCGGTTCAACTACCTGTCGACCGCGCAGGATCGCCGCGAATGGGTGGAAGCCGTGCGGGTCGCCCGGTCGATTCTCGAGCAACCGGCGCTCAAGGCGTACAGCACCGGAGAGATCTCCCCAGGGCCGGGCGTTCAGAGCGAGGAGGAGATTCTCGACTGGGTGGCCAGGGACGGGGAGACCGCGCTGCACCCGTCGTGCACGAATCGCATGGGTCTGGATGACATGTCGGTGCTTGACCCGGACACGATGCGGGTGCACGGTCTGGATGGGATTCGTGTGGTGGATGCGAGCGCGATGCCGTACGTCACGAACGGCAACATCTACGCCCCGGTCATGATGCTGGCCGAGAAGGCGGCCGATCTCATTCTCGGCAACACCCCGTTACCCCCGCAGCACACCCCCTTCTACCGCAAACCCTAGGTGCCCATGAAAGATCAGCCCGTCCTCGACGTACGCGGCCTGTGGAAGGTTTTCGGGCCCAAGCCGGAGCGCGCCGTCGGCAGCACGCTGTCGCGGCAGGAGTTGAAAGAGCGGACGGGGTGCGTGGCCGCCGTCCGGGATGTCTCTTTCACGGTACGGCCCGGCGAGGTCTTCGTCGTGATGGGATTGTCGGGGTCGGGCAAGTCGACGCTGGTCAGATGCCTGACGCGGCTGGTCGAGCCGACCGCCGGCGAGATCCTCTTCGATGGGGCGGACATCAGGCAGGCCGACGAGAGGCGGCTGCGGGAGCTGCGGCGGCATCGGCTGGCGATGGTGTTCCAGCATTTCGGGCTGCTGCCGCATCGGTGCGTGCTGGACAACGTCGCGTACGGGCTGGAGATCCGCGGCAGCGCGCGGCCAGAACGCTACAAGCGGGCCCGCGAGGTGCTGGAACTGGTGGGGTTGACCGGGTTCGAGAACTCCTATCCGGACCAGCTCTCGGGGGGCATGCAGCAGCGGGTGGGGCTGGCGCGGGCGCTCGCCGTGGATCCCGATCTGCTGCTGTTCGACGAGCCGTTCTCGGCGCTGGATCCGCTGATCCGGCGCGAGATGCAGAACGAGATCATCCGGCTGCACCACGAGGTGGGCAAGACGATGGTGTTCATCACGCACGATCTCAGCGAGGCGCTCAAACTGGGCGATCGTATTCTGATCATGCGGGATGGCGCGCTGGTGCAGATGGGCACCCCGGACGAGGTGGTGGGCGCGCCCGCCGACGACTACGTGCGGGATTTCGTGAGCGATGTGCCCCGGTCGCATGTGCTGACCCTGCGGTGGATCATGCGGGAGGCGCTGCCGGACGAGCCGCTGGACGGGCCCGAACTGGCGCCCGATCTGGTGATTCGCGAGGCGGTCCACACGGTTCTGTCCGCCGATCGCCCGGTGCGGGTGGTCCGCGAGGGTGAGCTGCTCGGCGTCGTCACCAGCGCCGAGATCCTCGAAATGATCGCAAGATGATCACGCTCAGCGTGCCCGCGCGGTTGCCCGCCCGCCGTTACCTGGCCGGGGCGATCGTGGCGGCGTGGGTGCTCGGGCACGCGTTGCTGGCCGGCCGGGACACGCTGGCGCTGGGCGGGGCCGAGCTGACGCCGCTGCACGAGGGCGTCAACGAGGCGTGGGACACGGTCGACGACAACCGCAACAGCAATCCGTTCTTCTTGTACTTCGTCAACTACATCCGGCTCATCCTGGATGAGTCCGTTAAATTCGTGCAGGCGCTGATCAGCCAGCCGTCGTTCGGGCGTCCGGTGCCGGTGCTCGGCTGGCTGGGCGTGGTGGCGCTCGCGGCCGCCGTGACGTACATATTCGGAAATATCCGGGTGGCGTTGCTGACCGTGGCCGGGTTCGTGTCGTTCGGGCTGCTGGGGCTCTGGGCGGAGAGCATGGACACGCTCGCGCTGACGCTGACCGCGGTGGCGTACTCGCTGGCGGTGGGGATTCCGCTGGGCGTGTGGGCGGGGCTGAGCGGGCGTTTTAACCGGTTCGTCACGCCGGTGCTGGATTTCATGCAGACGATGCCGACGTTCGTGTATCTGGCGCCGTTGACGCTGTTCTTCCTGATCGGCCCGGCCAGCGCGACCATCGCCACGATGATCTACGCGATTCCCCCGGCGATCCGGATCACCGCGCACGCCATCCGCGAGGTGTCCCCGGTGACGCTGGAGGCCAGCTCGTCGCTGGGCGCCACGTCGGCGCAGTCGCTCCGGCATGTACGGCTCCCGCTGGCCAGGCGCACCATCGTCGTCGGCGTCAACCAGACGATCATGGCGGCGCTGTCGATGGCCACGATCGCGGCCTTGATCGACGCGCCGGGGCTGGGCAAGACCGTGCTGAAAGCGCTCCAGACGCTGGATATCGGCGCGGCCTTCAACGCCGGTCTGGCGATTGTGATCATGGCGGTGGTGCTCGATCGGGCGACCACGGCGGCGAGCCATCGGGTGGAGACGCAGCGCCGTACCGGACGCCTGAGATCGGTATTTTTCCGGCGGGTGGAGGTGGCGGTCGCGCTGGGGATCGCGGCCGTGCTGGGCTACCTGTCCTATACCTATGTGTGGGCGGCGGAATTCCCGGCCGGAGCGAACATCGGGTCCTATGTCCGGCGGGCGGCGGACGCGGCCAGTGTCTGGGTTCAGGACAGCCTGTCCGGATTCACCGACGCGCTCAAGAACGTGATCACCTACGGCCTGCTCAACCCGTTCGAGTCGTTGCTGGCCGGTTCGCCCTGGTGGCTGGTGTTCGCGGTCGGGGTGGGCATGGCCGCGCTCGTGGGCGGGACCCGGGCGGCGATCATCGCGGCGGCCGGTCTGGCGGCGCTGATCGGGCTCGGGCTCTGGCAGGACAGCATGGTCACCCTGGCCGCCACGCTGGTCGCGACGATTCTGGTGATGGCGCTCGGCGTGGCCACCGGCGTGTGGATCGGCAGGAGCGACCGCGCCGACGCGGTGCTGCGGCCGGTTTTGGACGCCGGGCAGACCATGCCCGCCTTCGTGTATCTCGTCCCGATCCTCGGCCTATTCGGGCCGACTCGGTTCACCGCGATCATCGCGGCCGTCGTCTTCGCGGCCCCCGTCGCGATCAAGCTGGTCGCCGAAGGCATCAGGGGCGTGCCCCCGGCCACGGTCGAGGCGGCCCGCTCGGCCGGATCGAGCTCCTGGCAGCTCATCACCAAGGTGCAACTCCCGATGGCCCGCGGCGCGGTCGCGCTGGCCGCCAACCAGGGGCTGATCTACGTGCTGTCGATGGTGGTGGTCGGCGGACTGGTCGGCGCGGGGGCGCTCGGCTACGACGTGGTCGCCGGGTTCTCCCAGCACCAACTGCGCGGCAAGGGCCTGGCGGCGGGGCTGGCCATCGTCGTGCTGGGGATCGTCTTGGACCGTGCGCGCGTGCGGCCCAGGCCAGAACGAACCGACTCGGGGTGATCAAGGAGGACTGATGGCAATTCGACGAATAGGCGTGGTGGCCGGGGCCGTGCTGGTGCTGGCCGGATGCGGCGGGGCCAAGGTCGGCGAGGCGCCCAGCGCCGCGCCCGGCACCGGGGCCGCCGGGTCGGCCGCGGCCTGCGGGACCCTCAACCTGGCGATCAATCCCTGGGTCGGGTACGAGGCGAACGCGGCCGTCATCGCGCATGTGGCCGAGAAGAACCTGGGCTGCACGGTCGTCAAGAAGGATCTGAAGGAGGAGGTCGCCTGGCAGGGCTTCGGGACCGGCGAAGTCGACGCGGTCGTGGAGAACTGGGGCCACGACGACCTGAAGCAGAAATACATCCAGGAGCAGAAGACCGCGCTCGAAGCCGGACTGACCGGGAATAAGGGTGTGATCGGCTGGTATGTCGCCCCATGGATGGCCGCGAAATATCCAGACATCACCGACTGGCAGAACCTGAACAAGTACGCCGAGCTCTTCAAGACCTCCGAGTCGGGCGACAAGGGGCAGCTGCTGGACGGCGACCCCTCGTTCGTGACGAACGACGAGGCCCTGGTGAAGAACCTCAAGCTCGACTACAAGGTGGTCTACGCCGGGAGCGAGGCGGCGCTGATCACCGCGTTCCGGCAGTCGGAGAAGGAGCAGAAGCCCATCATCGGCTACTTCTACGAACCGCAGTGGTTCCTGTCCGAGCTGAAACTGGTGAAGATCAACCTTCCGGCCTATACGGCGGGGTGTGACGCGGATGCCGCGAAGGTGGCGTGTGACTATCCGCTGTACGAGTTGGACAAGGTCGTGAGCAAGAAGTTCGCGGATTCCGGGAGTCCGGCGTACACGCTGATCAAGAACTTCAGCTGGACGAACGACGACCAGAATCTGGTGGCGAAGTACATCTCTGAGGACAAGATGACCCCGGCGGAGGCCGCCGCGAAGTGGGCCGCCGACAACGAGGCCAAGATCAAGACCTGGCTGCCGGCGAGCTGAGTTTCCAGGCGTCCCGTGCTGCTTGACACCCCGTGAGCAGCACGGGACGCTTGTTGCGGCAAACGCGGTTAGTTGCGCATATTGCAACAGCGGAGGTGGCTATGGCGGGCCCGAGCGTTGTCGTCATCGGCGCGGGAGTGGTGGGCGCGGCGCTCGCCGACGAGCTGTCCGCGCGCGGGTGGACCGATGTGACCGTGGTCGATCAAGGGGATGTGCCGGCTACGGGTGGGTCGTCGTCGCATGCCCCGGGGCTGGTCTTTCAGACCAACGGGTCGAAGGCGATGGCGGAGATGGCCCGCTACACGGTCGAGAAGTTCGTGGGGTTGGGGGCTTTCCTGCAGGTCGGGGGGCTGGAGGTGGCCACCACGCCGGAGCGGCTGCGGGAGTTGCATCGGCGGTACGGGTGGGCGACCTCGTGGGGGCTCGAGGCTGAGCTGCTGAGTCCGGAGGAGTGTGTGGCCCGGCATCCGTTGCTGGATGCGGGGCGGGTTCTTGGGGGGTTGTTCCTCGCGAGTGACGGGCTGGCGCTGGCCGTGCCCGCTGTGGCGGCGCAGCTGGCGCGTGCGCAGGAGCGGGGGGTGCGGGTGCTGGCGCGGCATGAGGTGCTCGACGTCGTCGCCGTGGACGGCCGGGTGACCGGAGTCGTCACCGATAAAGGGGAAATATCGGCGGATGTCGTGGTGTGTTGTGCGGGAATCTGGGGGCCCCGGGTGGCGCGGATGGTGGGGATGGAGCTGCCGTTGACGCCGCTGGCGCATCAGCTGGCGTGGACCGGGCGGTTGCCGGAGCTGGCCGGGGATGTGGTGGCGAGCCTGCCGATCCTGCGGCATCAGGATGCCGATCTTTATTACCGGGATCGGAACGGGACTCTTGGGGTCGGATATTACGGGCATCGGCCGATGCCTGTTTCCGCCGATGACATCCTTTCTGTGGACGCGGCCGAGGTGATGCCGTCGCTGATGGCCTTCACGCCGGACGACTTCGCGGACGCCTGGACCGAGACGCAGGCGCTGCTGCCCGCCACCCGTAACGCGAAGGTGGAGGAAGGCGTCAACGGGCTCTTCTCCTTCACGACCGACAACATGCCACTGATGGGCGAATCCCGGGACGTACGCGGATTCTGGGTGGCCGAAGCGGTGTGGGTGACGCACTCGGCGGGAGTCGGGCGGGCGATGGCGGAGTGGCTCGTCGACGGACGTTCCACCATCGATCTGCACGAATGCGACGTCAACCGCTTCGAACGACACCAACTCGCCCCGGAGTACGTCCTGGCCCGCGGTTGCCAGAACTACGTCGAGGTCTACGACATCATCCATCCGCTCCAGCCGATGGAGGACCCGCGTCCGCTTCGCACCAGTCCTTTCCAGGTACGGCAACGCGAGCTCGGCGCGTTCTTCCTGGAGGCGTCCGGGTGGGAACGCCCGCATTGGTACGGCGTCAACGAGGGATTGCCCGCTCCTTCGTATGTGCCGAACGACTGGGCTGCCCGGTACTGGTCGCCGATCGTGGGGGCGGAGGCCAAGGCGACCCGGGAGGGTGTGGCCCTTTACGACATGACCGCGCTGAAACGGCTGGAAGTGAGCGGGCCTGGCGCGACGGCGTTCCTGCAGCGGCTGACGACCGGGGATGTGGATAAATCCATCGGGTCGGTGACGTATTGCCTGCTGCTCGATGTGGATGGCGGGATTCGCAGTGATGTCACTGTGGCGCGGCTGGGTGTGGATCACTACCAGGTCGGTGCGAACGGGGAGCTGGATCTGGACTGGTTCGAGCGGCATCGTCCGGGTGATGTGTTCGTGCGGGATATCACGGCGGGCACGTGCTGTCTGGGGGTGTGGGGGCCGCGGGCGCGGGAGCTGGTGCAGCCGCTGACGGGTGTCGATCTGACGGCGCTTCGGTATTTCCGGGGGGCTCGGGGATATGTCGGGCATGTTCCGGTGACGATGCTGCGGTTGTCGTATGTCGGGGAGCTGGGGTGGGAGATCTACACCACGGCTGACATGGGGCTCAAGCTCTGGGACACGCTTATGCGGGAAGGCGCGATCGCGGCGGGGCGGGGGGCGTTCGCGAGCTTGCGGCTGGAGAAGGGGTATCGGTCGTTCGGGGTGGATATGACCTTCGAGCACGATCCGTACGAGGCGGGGCTGGGGTTCGCGGTCAAGCTGGGGAAAGGCGACTTCATCGGGCGGGACGCGGTGCTGGAGCGTAAGGAGTCGGTGCGGCGGAAGCTCACGTGTCTGGTGCTGGACGACGTGGTCATGGGGAAGGAGCCCGTCTATCACGATGGGCATGCGGTGGGGTATGTCACCAGCGCGGCTTATGGCTACACGATCGGGCGGGGTATCGCGTATGCGTGGCTTCCCGCTGAGCTTTCCGTGCCGGGGACGGGTGTGCGGATCGGTTACTTCGATCGGCTGGTGGACGCGGTTGTCGCGGCGGAGCCTTTGTTCGATCCGGCTATGGAACGCCTGCGCGGTTAGAGGGAGAACGATGCATCCGGATCGTTTGTGGCGGTCGGCGGAGCCGCGGAAGGCCTACGACGTGGTCATCGTGGGTGCGGGTGGGCATGGGCTGGCTACGGCCTACTATCTGGCGAAAAATCATGGCATCGGGGATGTGGCGGTGCTGGAGCGAGGGTGGCTGGCCGGGGGGAATATGGCCAGGAACACCACGATAATTCGGTCCAATTATCTGTGGGATGAGAGCGCGGGGATCTACGAGCACGCGCTCAAGCTGTGGGAGGGGCTGGAGGAGGATCTCGGGTATCCGTTGCTGTTCAGCCAGCGTGGTGTGCTCAATCTGGCACATAGCCTGCAGGATGTCCGCGATGGAGTCCGCCGGGTCGAGGCCAATCGTGTCAACGGGGTGGACGCCGAATGGCTGGACCCAGAGCAGGTCAAAGAGATCTGCCCGATCGTCGATGTGAGCCCTGACGTCCGCTATCCCGTGCTCGGCGCGACCTACCAGCCGCGGGCCGGTATAGCCAAACACGACAACGTCGCCTGGGCGCTGGCGAAAGCCGCCTCCGACCTGGGCGTCGATCTGATCGAACACTGCGAAGTAACCGGCATAGAAGTAACCGACGGTCGCGCCACCGCTGTAACGACCACCCGCGGCCGGATAACCGCCAATAAAATCGCGCTATCCGCTGCGGGCCACACTTCGGTTGTCGCCAAAACCGCTGGAATAGATCTCCCCCTGCAAACCCATCCGCTCCAAGCGCTCGTTTCCGAGCTCCTCGAACCCGTTCATCCCACCGTTGTCATGTCCAACGCGGTGCACGTTTATGTGAGCCAAGCCCACAAAGGCGAGCTGGTCATGGGCGCGGGAATTGACGCCGCCAACTCCTACCGCCGCCGCGGCGCCTTCCACATCATCGAACGCCAGATGGCCGCCGCCCTCGAACTCTTTCCCATCTTCGCCCGCGCCCACGTCCTGCGAACCTGGGGCGGCATCGTGGACGTCTCCCCCGACGCCTCCCCCATCATCGGCCTCACCCCCGTCGAAAATCTCTACCTCAACTGCGGCTGGGGCACCGGCGGCTTCAAAGCCACCCCCGGCATCGGCTGGTGCTACGCCCACACCATCGCCCACAACACCCCCCACCCCCTGGCGGCCCCCTTCACCCTCAACCGCTTCACCACCGGCGCCCTGGTAGACGAACACGGCGCCGCCGCCGTCGCCCACTGACTTTCCCCACATGCCCATTCCACCATCTACCGACTTTCTCCATAAGCCCATCCCGTCCCCACCGAATTTCGCCATACACCCATCCCGTCCCCACCGAATTTCCCTATAGGGCCCCGTCCCATCGTCCCCGAATTTCCCTGTATGTCATGCTGTGGAGGGCCCCCGTGCTCCTTATCTCTTGCCCCTGGTGTGGGCAGCGCGATGAAGTTGAATTTCACTATGGCGGGCAGGCTCATGTGGCTTATCCGGAGGATCCAGCCGCGTTGTCGGATGAGGAATGGGGACGGTATTTGTTCTTCCGGGAGAATCCGGAAGGATCGTTCGCGGAGCGGTGGAGCCATTCGGCAGGCTGCCGCCGGTGGTTCAACGTGGTGCGGGACACCCGGACCAATCGGATTCAGGCTGTTTATCTGCCTGGAGAGCCCCGGCCGGTGATCGGGTGAACAGGCATCCCGAACTGGGGACCATCGACCGGACGCGGGTGCTCCGGTTCGTTTTCGATGGCCAGGAGTACAGCGGACATCCCGGAGACACGCTCGCGTCCGCGCTGCTGGCCAATGGTGTTCGGCGAGTCGGGACGAGCCCGGTCCTAGGGCGGCCTCGGGGAATTTTCTCCGCTGGCGTCGAAGAGCCAAATGCGGTGGTGCAGATTGAGGCACCATTTCCCGAGCCGATGGTCTTGGCGACAACGGTAGACCTCTATGACGGATTGGTGGCGCGCAGCCTAGCCGGGCGGGGACGACTCGCCGATCAGCCAGATCCGGCACGGTATGACGCTGTTTACGCGCATTGCGATGTGCTGGTGATCGGGGCTGGTCGTGCGGGAGTGGCAGCCGCGCTGGAGGCCGAACGTTCCGGAGCCCGGGTGATCATCGCCGACTCAAAGCCGGTTACAGCCGAGGGCCTGAGAGCACCTACCAGAATGAGCGGTTCGCCAGGTTACTCGCCGTTATCCGGCGCCGTTTACGCAGGTGACAGTTCTCGCCGCACCGGCGCCAAGAACGTCAGCGGCATTCCGTTGAGCGCTCCAGCAGAACCACGGAAGCTCGGTGCGCCGACAGAACCAACGAACCTCAGTGGGCTGGCAGAACCGCGGAAGCTCGGTGCGCTGGCAGAACCAACGGAGGTCAGTGGGCCGACAGAACCGCCGGAGGTCGGTGGGCTGGTTGGGGCGGGGATTCGGGTGCTTGGGCGGACGACCGTGGTGGGGTATTACGACGACAACTATCTGGTGGCAGTTGAGCGTAGGACTGGGCATCTTGGGTTTGGTGCGTCGCCGGGGGTGGCTCGGGAGAGAGTGTGGCGGATTCGGGCTAAGCGGGTGGTTCTCGCTACTGGGGCGCTGGAGCGGCCGATCGCTTTCGCGGGGAATGATTTGCCGGGGGTGATGCTGGCGGGGGCGGCTAGGGAGTATCTGGTCCGGTTTGGGGTGTTGCCTGGGCGGCGGGCGGTGGTGTTCACGACCAATGACAGTGCTTATGCCGCCGCGTTGGAGTTGGCGGGGGCGGGGGTTGCGGTCGCGGCGATCGTGGATTCTCGGCGGGTTCCTGGTGAGGAGTGGGTGAGTCGGGCGCAGGCGGCCGGTATTGAGGTGCTTGCCGGATATTTCGTGACTGAGGCGCGGGGATGCGATGAGCTCGCTTCCGTGGTTGTCAGTCCTCGGGAGGCTTCGGGCGTCGATTTCAGCAGTCAGGAGCTTTCGGCCGATCTCTTGCTGGTGTCTGGGGGTTGGAACCCTGTTGTTCACCTGTTCAGCCAGTCGGGCGGGACGCTGCGATACGACGAGTCCCTGGGCGCGCTGGTCCCGGATGGGTCTCCGCAGGCTGTCGAGGTGGTGGGCGCCGCGCGAGGAGACATCGATCACGGCGGCGAGGTCCTGTGGTTCGTCCCGGCTGATGATTACTCGCGGCATTTCGTGGACCTTCAGCGGGATGTAACCGTTGCCGACATATGGCGGGCCACGGGTGCGGGGCTCACGTCGGTCGAGCATGTGAAGCGGTACACGACCGCGGGGACCGCACACGACCAGGGGAAGACCTCCGGAGCACTGACGGCGGCGCTGGTCGCGCACGCGATCGGGGTCACTCCGGGCGAGGTGGGTAGCACGACATTCCGGGCGCCGTACCTGCCGGTGTCGTTCGCGACGCTCGCCGGGCGCGATCGTGGCGATCTCCACGATCCGGTACGGATCACCGCGCTCCACCAATGGCACGCCGACCACGGAGCCCTGTTCGAGAACGTCGGGCAATGGAAGCGCCCCTGGTACTACCCCCAGAACGGCGAGGACATGGAAACGGCGGTACTCCGCGAATGCCGCGCCGCCCGCGAAAACGTCGCCGCGATGGACGCCTCCACGCTCGGGAAGATCGACGTGATCGGCCCCGACGCCGCCGAGTTCCTCGATCGCCTGTACACGAATCTGATCAGCTCGCTCGCCGTCGGTTCGATCAGATACGGCATGATGTGCCGCCCCGACGGCATGGTCTTCGACGACGGCACCGCGATCCGCCTGGCCGACGACCACTTCCTGATCACCACCACGACCGGCAACGCGGCCGCCGTACTCGACTGGATGGAGGAGTGGCTGCAGACCGAATGGCCCGACCTGCGGGTCACCTGCACCTCCGTCACCGAACAATGGGCCACCGTGGCCCTCGTCGGCCCCGGCTCACGAGCGGTCCTCCGCGACCTGGCCCCCGCCCTCGCCGTCGACAAGACGAGCTTCCCGTTCATGACCTGGCGCGATACCGAGGTGGCCGGCATCCCCGCCCGCGTCTGCCGCATCAGCTTCTCCGGCGAACTCGCCTACGAGATCAACGTCTCCGCCTGGTACGGCCTCGCCCTCTGGGAAGCCCTCATGTCCCGAAATATCACCCCCTACGGCACCGAAACCATGCACGTCCTCCGCGCCGAAAAGGGCTACCCCATCATCGGCCAGGACACCGACGGCACCACCACCCCCCAGGACCTCGGCATGACCTGGATCATCTCCAAAAAGAAGCCCGACTTCCTCGGCAAACGCTCCTTCACCCGCCAGGACACCTCCCGCCCCGACCGCCGCCACCTCGTCGCCCTCCTCCCCCTAAACCCCACCACCCACCTCCCCGAAGGCGCAGCCCTCCTCGCCGACAACAAAATGGTCGGCCACATCACCTCCAGCTACACCAGCGCCACCCTCAACCGCACCTTCGCCCTAGCCCTCGTAACCGGCTCCCACCCCACTCTCACCACCCTCAACGGCACCAAAGCCAACGTAACCACCCCCGTCCTGTACGACCCCGAAGGCACCCGCCGCGACGGCAACCCCGACGAAGAAGCCCGCCACGACACCGACACCGTCGATGAAACGGGCGCGGGCGACTCCCCGCCAAGAACGTCCGACAGAACGAGCGGTTCACCGGGTTACTCGCCGTTATCCGACGCCGTTTACGCAGGTGACGGTTCTCGCCGCACCGGCGCCAAGAGTGACAGCGGCAGCCTGTCCGGATTTCAAGGCCCAGAGACGCATCCTCCAGCGCCCGAGCCGAGCCCTGCAACGCAGACCGAACCCGGAGCCGCTCCCGCTCATCTCCCAGCATTTGAGCGCAGCGCCGCCACACAGACCGAACCCGGAGGCGCCCGCGCTCATCTCCCAGCATTTGAGCGCAGCGCCGCCACGCAGACGGAACCCGGAGCCGCTCCCGAGCGCAGCGCCGCCATGCAGGCCGAACCCGCAACCACTCCCCCTCATCCCCCAGCGCCTGAGCGCAGGAGCCCTTTGGATGGGTTCTTCGCCGAGTTCGATGGGGTGAGCGTGCGGGAGGTGCCCTTCCTTGAGCAGGTCAATGTCAGGAGTGGTGAACCGCTCACGCCGGCCAATGCCGCCGTGACGGATGGTGAGACGGTCACGGTCTGGCTTGGGCCGGATGAGTGGCTGGTGGTTGGGCCCTCGGAGGTGCGGGGGGTGGATGTGTCGGCGCAGCGGACCGCGATCAGGGTGAGTGGGGGGCGGGCGCGGGAGTTGCTGGCGCATGGGTGTGGGCTTGATCTGCATCCGGAGGTTTTCCCGGTTGGGCGGTGCGCGCAGACGCTGCTGGCGCGTGCGCAGATCATCCTGATCGCTGAAAGTGATGGCTTTCTGGTCCTTGTCAGGGCGTCGTTCGCGCGCTATCTGGCCGCATGGCTATTGGACGCCGCCTCCGAATTCTGACCCCACGTCCGCGCCTTGTGCTCGGTACGCAGCAAGTTCGGCACCGAATGGAGACCTTCTTGGCCGATATTGACCAATATCAAGTGGTATCGAGCAATAAAAGCACACCAAGTCATGATCGGGACCCAAGCCGAAGGACCGCCCTATGAAGTCAGCGGTTTCCAGATGGTACGCCCCTGTTCACGCGCGCGTCACTGACCGCAGAGACACCATCCCTAGTTTGTTCGGAGAAGTACTACATCGTTTCACCTGGAGATCTGCTGTGACCTCTGCACGACTGCCACTCGCCGGCCTTTCGGCCGTTCTTATTTTCGGCGCCGTCGCCTGTGGCGCGGCGCCCGGCACCACGGGGGCGTCCGGTTCCGCCGCGCCGAGCGGGGGCGGGGTGGACGCCAGGACCGCCACCTCGGCCGCCGACTTCGGCGGTCTGGACAAGCTGGTCGAGGCCGCCAACGCGGAGGGCAAGCTCCACGTCATCGCGCTGCCGCCCAGCTGGGCCAACTACGGCGAGATCCTCGCCGCGTTCAAGGCCAAGTACCCCAAGATCACGATCGAGGAGGAGACCCCGGACGCCTCCTCGGCCGACGAGATCAACGCGGTGAAGACCCGCAAGGGCCAGGACCGCGCCCCGGACGTGCTCGACGTCGGCCAAGCGTTCGCGGTGAGCGGGGCCGCCGAAGGGCTGTTCGCGCCGTACAAGGTGCAGACCTGGGACAAGATCCCGGACGGGCAGAAGGAGCCGAGCGGGCTCTGGTTCAACGACTACGGCGGCTACGTGTCGATCGGCTGTGACGCCAAGAAGGTCGACCCCTGCCCGACCACCTTCGCCGACCTGCTCAAGCCCGAGTACAAGGGCAAGGTCGCGATGAACGGCAACCCGACCAAGGCGGGTTCTGCGTTCGCCGGCGTGTACGCGGCGGCGCTGGCCAACGGCGGCTCGTTCGACGACATCAAGCCGGGCATCGAGTTCTTCAAGAAGCTGAAGGACGCCGGGAACTTCAACCCGGTCGAGACCACCCCGGCCACGATCGAGAAGGGCGAGACCCAGATCAGCATCGACTGGGACTACAACAACGCCGCCTACGCGCCGCTGATGACCCCCAAGGGCCTGGACTGGAAGACCGTCATCCCCACCGACGGCAAGTACTTCCAGCTGTACGCGCAGGCGATCAACAAGGACGCCCCGCACCCGGCGGCGGCCCGCCTCTGGCAGGAGTTCCTCTACAGCCCCGAGGGCCAGAACCTGTTCCTGAAGGGCTTCGCCCGCCCGGTGCTGCTGCCCGCGATGATCGCTGACGGAACCGTGGACCAGGCCGCGTCCGCCGCGCTGCCGGCGGTCGAGGGCACGCCCACGTTCCCGACCGACGCGCAGGCCACCAAGGCCCAGGCCGACCTGGCGGCCGGCTGGGGCGCCGCGGTCGCCGGATGACCGAGGTCAGGGCACGCCGCACCTGGGGGAAGGGGTGGGCGCCAGCCGCGCCCCTTCTCCTGGTGGTGGCCGTCGCGTTCGGGATCCCGGCGGTGATGCTCGCCGTCGGCGCGTTCACCGAGAAGGGCGCGCCCGGCGAGCCGTCCTCGTTCGGTTTCGCGAACGTGACCCGCAGCCTGCGCGAGCCGTACCTGGGCACGCTGCTGAGCAGTGTGGAGCTGTCCGCGGTGGTGGCCGTGGTGGGGGCGTTGACCGGGACGTTCGTGGCGCACGCCGTACTGACCTCGAAGAGTTCGGCGCTGCGTGAGGCGGTGCTGAGCGTGTCCGGGGTGCTGGCCAACTTCGGCGGGGTGCCGCTGGCGTTCATCTGGATCGCCACGCTCGGCAACTCCGGCGTGGTCACCACCGGCCTCGGGCTCGGCTCGGGGCTGCTCTACAACTTCTGGGGCCTGGCCCTGGTCTACCTCTACTTCTCAATCCCGCTGATGGTGCTGGTGATCGCCCCGGCGCTGGAGGGGCTGCGCCCGCAGTGGCGGGAGGCGGCGCTCAACAACGGCGCGACGACCTGGCAGTTCTGGCGGCTCGTCGGCATTCCGGTGCTGGCTCCCGCGCTGCTCGGCGGGGTGGTCCTGCTGTTCGGCGGCGCGTTCGCCGCCTACGCGACGGCCGCCGCCATGGTGGGCGCGTCGGTGCCGCTGGTGACGCTGCAGATCGCGGACGCGCTGACCGGCAACGTGCTGGTCGGCTTCGAGAACGTGGCGCTGGCGCTGAGCCTGGACATGATCGTCATCGCCCTGCTGGTGATGGCCGTCTACCTGCCGCTGCAACGAAGGAGCTCACGATGGCTGCGGTGACACCCGTCGCAACGGCCCCGGTGGCGGCGGTCGCGGGCGGCGGCTGGGGCCGGCGGGTGGTCCTGCTGATCGCCGCCGTGTACTTCCTGGTGCCGATGCTGATCGCGGCGACGTTCACCGTCTACAACGAGGCGCAGGGCTTCTCGCTCGGCGCCTACGGCCGGATCCTGTCGGCGCCCGGTTTCGTCTCGAGCTTCCTGCTGTCGCTGGCGCTGGCGGCGGCCACCATCGTCATCGTGCTGCTGCTCATCCTGCCGGCCATGCTGGCGGTGCGGCTCGGCGCGCCGGGGCTGCGGCCGGTGCTGGAGACGATCACCACGCTGCCGCTGGTCGTGCCGCCCATCACCTACGTGGTCGGCATCAGCACCTCGCTGCGGGAGGGCGCGGACGCGCTGGCGGCCACGCCGTTCTGGCAGACGCTCATCTCGCTGCAGGATGAGAACTTCCCGTTCGTGCTGGTCCTGGCGTACGTGGTGCTGGCCCTGCCGTTCGCCTACCGGTCGCTGGACGCGGGCCTGCGGGCGATCGACGTGGTCACCCTGGTCGAGGCGGCCAGGAACCTGGGCGCGTCCTGGCCGCAGGTGATGCTGCGGGTGATCATGCCCAACCTGCGTTCCGCGCTCGCCGGGGCCGCGTTCCTCACGCTGGCGCTGGTGCTCGGCGAATACACCATCGCCGCCCTGCTCGGCTACCAGACGTTCCCGGTCTGGATCGTGACGATCTCCGGCAGCGACGGGCAGCTGTCGGTGGCGCTGTCCATTCTCAGCCTGTTGCTCGCCTGGCTGCTGCTGCTCACGCTGTCCCGGGCCGGAAGGAAGAAATCATGACCGTGGAGTTCCGCGGGCTGCGGCGCACGTACGGCCCGACGGTGGCGCTGGACGGCCTGGACCTGACCGTCGAGCAGGGCGAACTGATCGCGCTGCTGGGCCCGTCCGGCTGTGGCAAGACGACCGCGCTGCGCTGTGTCGCCGGGTTCGAGAGGCCGGACTCCGGCATGGTGCTGATCAACGGCAAGGACGTCACCCGGGTTCCGGCCAACCGCCGGGACGCCGGGATGGTGTTCCAGTCGTACTCGCTGTTCCCGAACCTGAACGCGCGCGACAACGTGGCGTTCGGGATGCGGGTGCGGGGCCGGCCGGTGGCCGAGCGGCACGCCCGGGCCGACGAGCTGCTCGACCTGGTCGGCCTGGCCGGGCGGGGCGACCGTTACCCGCACCAGCTGTCCGGCGGGCAGCAGCAGCGGGTGGCGCTGGCCCGCGCGCTGGCGCTCGCGCCGCAGGTGCTGCTGCTGGACGAGCCGCTGTCGGCGCTGGACGCCAAGGTGCGGGTGTCGCTGCGGGAGGAGATCCGCCGGCTCCAGCTGGAGCTGGGCATCACCACCGTGTTCGTCACCCACGACCAGGAGGAGGCCCTGTCGATCGCCGACCGGGTCGCGGTGCTGAAGGACGGGCGTCTTGAGCAGGTGGGCGCGCCCGCCGAGATCTACGACCGCCCGGCCACGCCGTTCGTGGCCGAGTTCGTGGGCACCATGAACCATCTGGCCGGCCGGGTGACCGGCGACCGGGTGGAGGTGCTCGGCAAGCTGCTGCCGGTGGACGGCACCGCCCCCGGCGAGCTGGTGGACGTGCTGGTCCGGCCGGAGGCCGTCCTGGTCACGCCCGCCGAATCCGGCTCGGCGCTCATCCTGGCCTCCTCGTTCCGCGGCTCGACCGCCCGCCTGCGGGTGCAGCTCGCCGACGACAGCCAGGTCCTCGCCGACGTCCCCGGCCACGACGCGGTACGGCTCGCGCCCGGCCTGCGGGTGGAGGTCTCCGTGGTCGAACGCCCGGTGCTGGTCACCGCCCGTACGGCCACGGCCGATGACGAGTCGGTGGTCACGGCGTAAGAGCCGACGCCAGTCGTCACGAAGCAAAGGTGCCGGTCGCCCGATAACGGTGACCGGCACCCCCCTTTTCAGTCCTCGTCGGCGAGGGCGTCGGTGGCTTCGCGGCCGGCGACGGTGGTGCGGCGCAGGAATCCGGCGAGGAGTTCCAGCTCCTTGTCGTCGTAGCCGGTGCAGATCTCGTCCATCGCGGCGTTCATGCCCTGGTACAGGTGGTACAGCTCGGCGCCGCGGTCGCGCAGGGCCCGGACGGCCACCGCGCGCCGGTCGGACGCGTCGGGGGTGCGCTCGCGGATCACCCAGCCGCCGCGCTGGAGCCGGTCGATGATGCCGGTCACCGTGGCCGGGTGCAGCCCGGCCCTTCTGGCCAGGGCGCTCGGGCTGAGCGGGCCGTGCCGGGAGATCAGGTCCAGGCAGTCCAGATCCACGTCCTTGAGCCCGGCGTGCATGCCCACGTGGTGGTTGAGCAGCGACAGCTGGTTGCTGAGCTCGCGCAGCGACTCCTTGATCTCCACAGTCAGCCGCCGCCGGTGGCGAGCCGCGAACTCAGATGATACGGAATCCATATGATATGATCCTCGTGTCGTATGACATACAGAGAAAAGGGTATCGCCACTCGGAGGTACGAGCCATGCAACTCACGATCTTCGCGGCCACCGGCGGGATCGGCCGCCAGCTGGTCGAACAAGCCCTGGCGGAAGGGCATGACGTCACGGCGGTCGCGCGCAATCCGCGGGGTCTGAGCGGTGTGGCGCGGGTGGTCACGGCGGATCTGTCGGCGCCCGATCCCGCCGCGCTGCGGGACGCGGTGGCCGGGGCCGACGCGGTGCTGTCCGGTCTCGGCCCGCGGGCCAGGGCCGAGGCGGGCGTGGCCGGGGCCGGCACGCGGGCGATCGCGGCGGCCATGCACGACACCGGAGTGCGGCGGATCGTGGTGGTCAGCGCCGCGCCCATGGGGACGTTCCCGACCCCGGCGAACCCCCGGCCGCCGCGCTTCGATCCCGGGGACGGGTTCTTCATGCGGCACCTGTTCGCGCCGTTCGCGAAGGCGGCCTTCCGCCCGGTGTACGAGGACCTGGCCGTACTGGAGGACGTGCTGCGGGACAGCGGCCTGGACTGGACGATCGTGCGCCCGCCGCGGCTGACAAACAAGCCGCTCACCGGGGTGTACCGCACGGCGCACGGGCAGAACATCCGGGGTGGCTGGCTGGTGCCGCGCGCCGATGTGGCCCATTACATGCTGCGCACGCTGCGGGATCCCGGCACGGTCAAGCAGATCATGGGAATCGCGACGTAGCCCGCTCTTAACCGGCTAACGCTTGCTGACCAGTTTCGTCGGCTTTTGTCGGATATCTCGTCTTTAATGCACTGATTCGGCTCGGTGAACAGGTCCACTAAGGAGATTTTTCCGGTTCATTGTGGACCTTGGATCTCACCGCGGGGCGACGCCAAGGTATTAGCGTTACCCGCCGCGCGCCCTCCGGCGCCTCGTTGATCTTCCCTCCGATCGACGGCCGGGGAATTGATCGATCACCTGGTGCGTGTTCAGGCTGCCCCCGTTGATCGGCTGGCATTGCCGCACGTATGCCGATATTTCGTGCTATGAAAGGGAAATCCGTGAACCCGCAGTATCCACAAAACCCCCAATACCCTCAGCAGCCTCAGTACCCGGCCGAGCAGGCCACCACACGGTACGACCCGCAGCAGCCGCAGCAGCCCCAGTACCCCGGACAGCAGGGACAGCAGCCGCAGTACCAAGGCCAGCAGCCCCAGTATCCGGGCCAGCAGGGCCACTACCACGTCCAGCAGCCCGGCTACCCCCCGCAGCAGGGCTACCCGCAGAACGCCGGACACCCGGGGGCGCCCCAGGGCCCGCTGAAGACCCCGGTCACCCTCACGATCACCCTGATCAGCGCCCTCGTCATCGCGGTGGCCAACGTGGTGAACGGCGTCATCTACCTGATCTCCGGCGAGGACCTGCTCATCGACCAGGTGAAGTCGCTCGGCTTCAGCGAGGAGCTGGTGGAGGCGGCGATGCGGGAGGTCGACACCTCCATCGTGACCGGCCGCGCCGTGACCTTCATCATCAACGGCCTGGTCGTCGGCCTGCTGCTGATGGCGCTGCGGTCCGCCAAGACCTGGGCCCGCGTGGTGCTGACGATCTTCAGCCTGGGCGCGCTCTTCACCGCGTTGATGGCCCTGGCCGACAACCTCAGCTCGCTCAACATGATCCTCGCCCTGGCCGTCGGGCTGGCCGGGCTGACCGCCCTCATCACCGTCTGGCTGCCGCCGACCAACCGCTACGCCACCTGGCGCAAGCTCTCCGGCGCCTGATCCGCCCACGACACCCGACGCCGCGGCATGTCCGCCATGCCGCGGTGAAAGGTTCATCGAAGATCGCGCGACAACCGTTCTCCACCCCTGCGACCTGCGGATCGACCCCCCGGCGAGCAGCACCCCACCGCACGTCTTCTCGACGGTCACGAGTTCCCCTAGCCTGCGCGGGAGCGCTCCCACATTCCTCCCACGCGCTCCTGGAAGGACCGTCGTGACCCGATCGCCTGGCCGGCGCCTGCACGCGTTCGTCGCGGGCTGTGCGGCCGCCGTACTCACCCTCACCGGCCTGACGGCCTCCTCGGCGCACGCCGAGATCATCGAGCACATCGACAACGGCACGTTCGACAGCGCCACCACCCCGTGGTGGTCCACCGGGAACACCCCGATCTCGGCCGTGGACGGCGAGCTGTGCGCACAGGTGCCCGCGGGCACCGCGAACCCCTGGGACGCCAGTCTCGGCCACAACGACATCACGCTGGCCGAGGGCGACCCGTACACGCTGACCTTCACGGCCTCCGCCAGCGCGGCCGTGACGGTCCGGGCGAACGTGCAGCTGAACGAGGCGCCGTTCACCACCGCGATCTCCCGCGAGGTGGCCCTCACCACCACGCCGCAGACCTTCACCTACGAGTTCGATGGCAACCTGGACTCGGCCAACGGGACCTTCACCTTCCAGCTGGGCGGCGGCGCCGCGGCGTTCACGTTCTGCCTGGACGACGTCTCGCTGACCAGCGACACCGACGCCGAGCCTCCGGCGGGCGGGCCCGAGCAGCTGGAGAACGGCGACTTCGCCGACGGCCTCGGCGGCTGGTTCACCTACGGCACCAACGCCACCAGCACGGCGGACGGGCGGCTGTGCACCACGGTTCCGGCCGGTCTGGCCAACCCGTGGGACGCCGGCATCGGGCAGAACGACGTGCCCCTGGTGAACGGCGCCACCTACACCTTCTCGTTCGAAGCGTCGGCCTCGCCCGGCTCGTCGGTCAACGCCAACGTGCAACTGGGCGACGCGCCGTTCACTTCGTTCTTCGGGCGTACGGTGCCGCTGACCGCGGCCACGCAGACCTTCGAATACACCTTCACCGCGACCGCGGACAGCGAGCGGGCCCAGGTGGTGTTCCATGTGGGCGCCAACACGGCCGAGTACCGCCTGTGCGTGGACGACGTGTCGCTGCGCGGGGGCGAGGAGGAGCCGCCGTACGTGCCGGACACCGGCCCGCGGGTCAGGGTGAACCAGGTCGGCTACCTGCCGCACGGGCCGAAGAACGCGACCGTCGTGACCGAGGCGACCGCGGCGCTGCCGTGGCAGCTCAAGAACGGCGGCGGCACCGTGCTGGCCAGCGGGAACAGCACGCCGCGCGGCGTCGACCAGGCGTCGGGGCAGAACGTGCACACGATCGACTTCAGCTCCTACACCGGGACGGGGACCGGCCTGACGCTCGTCGCCGACGACCAGACCAGCTACCCGTTCGACATCTCCGCCGACGTCTACGACCAGCTGCGCTCGGACTCGCTGCAGTTCTTCGCCCTGCAGCGCAGCGGCATCGCCATCGACGGCGCCCTGTTCGGCGCGCAGTACGCGCGCCCGGCCGGGCACCTGGGCGTCGCCCCCAACCAGGGCGACACCGACGTGCCGTGCCAGCCGGGCGTCTGCGACTACCGCCTGGACGTGCGCGGCGGCTGGTACGACGCGGGCGACCACGGCAAGTACGTCGTCAACGGCGGCATCGCGGCCTACCAGCTGCTGAACACCTTCGAGCGGACCAAGACCGCGATCACCGGCTTCGGCGGCGCGGAGCTGGGCGACAGCACGCTGCGGGTGCCCGAGCGCGGCAACGGCGTGCCGGACGTGCTGGACGAAGCCCGCTGGGAGCTGGAGTTCCTGATGCGGATGCAGGTGCCGGTCGGGAAGCCGCTGGCGGGCATGGCCCACCACAAGATGCACGACCAGAACTGGACCGGCCTGCCACTGCAGCCCGAGGACGACCCGCAGCTCCGCGAGCTGCACCCGCCGTCCACCGCCGCCACGCTCAACCTGGCCGCCACCGCCGCCCAGTGCGCCCGGCTGTTCGCCCGGTACGACGCCGCGTTCGCGGCGAAATGCCTGACCTCGGCGAAGCGCGCTTGGACGGCCGCCAAGGCCAACCCGGCCAGGTTCGCCGACCCGAACGACGGCAACGGCGGCGGCTCCTACAGCGACGGCGACGTGAGCGACGAGTTCTACTGGGCGGCGGCCGAGCTCTACCTGACCACCGGGGAGGCGCCCTACCTGACCGAGTTGCGCGCCTCGCCGCATCACACCGGCAACGTGTTCACCTCGACCGGCTTCGGCTGGCCGGCCACCGCGGCGCTGGGCCGGATGGATCTGGCCACCATCCCGAACGAGCTGCCCGCCGCCGAGCGCCAGCAGCTCCGCCAGTCGGTGGTGACGGCCGCGGACGCGTATCTGGCCACGCTGGCCACCCAGGCGTACGGGCTGCCGCTGCCCGGCGGCGCGAACAACTACTTCTGGGGCTCCAACAGCAACATCATCAACAACGTGATCGTGCTGGCCACCGCGTACGACCTGACCAGGGACCGCAAGTACCAGACCGGGGCGCTGCAGGGGATGGACTACATCTTCGGCAGGAACGCGCTCAACCACTCCTACGTCACCGGCTGGGGGGAGAAGAACCCGCAGAACCAGCACAGCCGGATCTTCGGCCACCAGCTCGACGCGAGCCTGCCCAATCCCCCGGCGGGGTCGATCGCCGGTGGCGCGAACGCGGGGCTTGACGATCCGTACGCCTCTGGCCTGCTGGCCGGGTGCAAGCCGCAGTTCTGCTACGTCGACAACATCGAGTCGTACGCGACCAACGAGGTGGCGGTCAACTGGAACTCGGCGCTGAGCTGGATCGCGTCCGCGCTGGCCGACCAGGGTGACGGGCAGGCCCCGGCGGCCGGGGCGTGCAAGGTGGACTATGTCCGGCACGGGCAGTGGGCCGGTGGCTTCACCTCCCAGGCCACGATCACCAACACCGGGACGACGCCGATCGACGGCTGGACGCTGCGCTGGGCCTGGATCGGCGACCAGAAGGTGACCGATCACTGGCTGACCTCCATCACCCAGACGGGGGCGTCGGTGGCCGCGACCAACCTCAGCCACAACAAGAAGATCATGCCGGGGAGCACGGTCACGTTCGGCTTCCTCGGAGACAGCGCGGGCGGGGCGAACCCCACGCCAGGCCTGTTCACGCTGAACGGGAAGGCCTGCGCCTAGCGGGTTAAACCACGGCCGCGTCGTCTCCGGACGGCGCGGCCGTTCTCGTTCTCCGAAATATTTCGGTCACAATCGGAGATCTATCGGCACCGTTCTTGCCTGTATTCGTACGCCTGACTAGTCTCACAAAGAGCAAATGGCACGAGAAAACCGCCCCGGAGGCAGTGGACTTTACGAAAGTTTTCGGTGAGGCTCGCCTCCTCCGGTGCTCGGCAGCGTCTACCTGCCCCTGGTCGGCGGAGGCAGGCAGGCGCTGCTACGAAGGAGCGGCCCGGTGCACAGCAAGATCCCGGCGGAACTGGCCGGGTTTCCGGCCCGTGTGGTCCCGTTTCAGGCGAAAGCCGAGGAGGCAGAGGGGCCGCTGACCTGGGCGCAGCAGCACATGTTCGCGCTGATGGAGCAGCTCAGTCCCGACACCAGCAGCGTCAATCTCCGCTTCACCTGGGCGCTGCGGCGTGGCGTGAGCGAGCAGGACGTGCTCGCGGCGCTGCGCGAGCTGGTGGAGAGCTTCGACGCGCTGAGAACGGTCTACGTGCCGCCGCCGTACGGGCCCGGGCAGCGGGTGCTCCGCGAGGGTGAGCTGGTCGTGCCGGTCATCGAGGCCGAGGCGGCGGCGACCGTGGCGGACGGCGCGGCGGCGGCCATGTGGTCGGTGGCGTTCGACGTGAGCGAGGAGTGGCCGATCCGGTTCGCGCTGGTGACGTCGGCGGGGGTGCCCAGACAGCTGGTGGTGGTGGCCTCGCATCTGGTGCTGGATCAGACGGGCGGGCACTGGGTGCGCCATCATCTGCGCGACCTGCTGGCGCGGCCGCCCGCGCCCGTACGGGTGCCAGAGCGCGCGCACCGGCCGCTGGACGAGGCCGAATGGGAGAAGTCGGACGCGGGGCGGCGGCACGGCGAGCGGGCGGTGGCCTGGCACGCGGAGACGTTGCGGGTGATGCCGCAGACGATGCTGCCGCGCCCGGCCGCCGCCGTCGAGTCGCCGCGCTACCGGTATCTCCAGTTCGACTCCCCCGCGCTGGCGATGGCGGTGTCGGCGTTGGCGGCGCGCCACCAGGTCAGCCCGGCGACCGTGCTGTACGCGGGGGTCAGCGCGATCGCCGGGCACGTCAGCGGCCTGGGCCGCTCCTTCCTGCAGCTGACCGTGGGCAACAGGATCGCCCCGAGAACACGTTTCGCGGTCGGCATGCACACCCAGGACGTCCCGGTATGCATCGATTTATCGGATATTTCGATATCTGATCTGATCGCGCGATCGGGAGTCGCGCTCACCCGAGCGGCGCGGTTCGGGCCGCACCCGCCCGGCGAGCTGGCCAAGCTGCGGCACGAGATCGAGCACGAGCGCGGCATTTCCTTCGACCTGTCCTGCTGGCTCAACTACCGGCAGCTGGGACCCGCGCGGCCCGCCACTCCCGGGAAGATCGGGCAGGACGCGCTGGATCGCACGATCTGGCGATGGCTCGACGGCGTGGACAGCAGCACCAGCACCTACTTCGTCTTCGCCGACGACGCCGGGAACATGCTGCGGCTGACCCTCCTCCTGGACGCGGCGATCCTGCCCCCGGATGAGGCCCTGAACTGGCTGCGCGGCGTGGAACGCCTGCTCTGCGCCGCCACCACGACCGAGATCGGCACCACCGAGATCGGCGAGCACACCGTCCTCGCCCCGGCCCGCAGGGACGGCGACTGGCACCTGACGGAAGCGGGCTGGGCCCATCTGCCGAGCGTCGCCGAACTGGTCAGGAACGCGACAGGAGCCAGGGAAGCCGAGGTGGCCGTGCACGACGACGAACTGGTCGCAACCCTGATCGATCCGGATTCGACCGACCTGCAAAAGGTGCACGCCGCCTGCATGGACGCGCTACCCGGCGTCCGGGTCGCCATGGCTCCCCATCGGTACGTCATTCGCGCCGATGCCCACGGTCCTGCCGAGAACGTCCTGACCGAGGGCACCGGACGATTCGAAGATGATCCTTTGAGCCGAAACTTCAGCCGCCGTCTGATCGGAAATAGCGACCGTCAGGTAGGCGCACGTCAGTATCCCGACACCCGGTCCGGCCCGAGGTAAGGGTTGAGCTGTGGCGATACGTGAAGTAGTGGGGCCACTCACCCAGTGTCGGGTGAACAGCCGGGGCGCGAAGCCTGATCAGACTGCGGCGTGGTCGATAGGCACGAGGGCGACCTTCATGCCAGGGTTGAGCCGTTCCAGGTCGGGGATCTTGTTACGGGTCTGACGTTCGGGGCTGAGGGTGTCGTAGTAGTCCGCGCCCATGTCGCGGAAGCGTATGGCGGGGTCGGCGATGAGCAGGTAGGCGATCTCCAGGATGCTGCGAGCGACCGCGACCATGGCTTTGCTTTTGCCGCCCCGTCGGCGGATCCGCCGGTAGCGTTCCCCGAGGAAGCTGTCCTTGGTTTTGGCGCAGAACATGGCGGCGGCGCCGAGCGCGGCGCGTAGCCACCGGTTGCCCTTGCCGGCTTTTCCGGGCCGGGTGATGGTCCCGGACTGGTTGGTAATCGGGGTCAGCTTGGCCCAGGCGGCGGCGTGCGCGGGAGTGGGAAACTGGGCGATCACGTCGGTGCCGAGTTCGGCGATGATGACGTGCGCGCAGACCAGCCCGACGCCGGTGATCTCATCCAGCCGCTGCGCCAGGCCGAGCACGGGCAGCGTCAGGTGGATGCAGCCGGGCGCGTGCCAGCCGCCGACCAGGCCGCAGGTCGTGCAGACCGGGGCCGCGCCGGGCAACGCCGCGACCATAACGGTGATCCGCTCGTCCAGATCGACGACCTTGGCCTGCAGAGTGTCGATCAACTCCAGCAAGATGGCGATCTCGGTCGCGTGCACGTCACCGAATGCGCCGGTCAGGGCAGTGACCAATTCGGCCTTGCATGCCTTGACATTGGGGGCGGCCAGCTCGGCCAGGGCGGACAGCGATGACGCCCGTCTGCGATCTTGAGATGGCATGGCTTCAAACCGCGTCCGTTCCGACCCAACCCCCCGCACGGCACATCGCCCACACCGCTCGGCACCGAGCACCCTGACCTGAGACGACCAGGTCAGCTTTGCTCACACCGGAGGGATACGTTCAAAGACGGGCGGGCACTGCTACGGATCGGCCTCCGCTGCGGACAGCGGGGCTACCCTGCCCCGCTGCCCGGCAGAGGCCGAGCTTGATCAGTCGACGCACATCGCGTGGTGAGTGGACTGGAAGACCCACGTGCCGCCGCCCGGGGAGACATAGGTCGATAGGGTGGAATAGGTCCCAGGGGTGCAGTCGTGGCCGACCGCGAGGACGGCCGCCCGGGCCCGCTGTTCGGCCGCCGCAAACCCGGCCGCGTAGGTGTTGCCCGCCCCCACGGCGGTGGCGCTGCGGGGAGTGTCATAGCCGTCGGCGTGTGCGGCCACGGGCGTGGTCGCCAGGCCGACCGCCACTACCGCTGAGACGAGGCCGAACCGGCGGAGCCAAGTAACTTTTTGCATGCTTCTCCTACATGGACGGATCATTTGATCGACTGAGGATAATTTTCAAACGGACCGAGGCAAAGACGGCATTGACCGCTCGGTCACCAGAATCCGGCCCATCATGCTGTTTCTCGTGGTGGAGCATGTAATTTACAGCCGGACGAAGCTTCCGCCGAGGCAGCCCGCTATGCGGTCGAAACAGCGGACGCGGTGGTGGCGGATCTATCAACTCCCTCTCCTCGGCGAGTTCGACCCCCACTGCCGGATGCCTATCAGGATGTAGAAGGCGACCTTGGGATTCTTCGTCGACGTCCCAAGCCGATACCCCCGCCGCCCGACATGACGAGCAAGCCCCTGCAAGACAGCGAAGACACGCGGAAGCAATTCCGGAGAGACGCGGATACGCGACAGATCTTGTGCCTGCCGAAATCATCATCCATGCAGTTCAAGCAGCATGCAGGTACTCGTGGAGGACTCCTGTACCGCTTCAAAACTCGAACACGGGGTCTGAGCTGGCGTTTCATCGGGTCAGTTACGCGGCTCGGTGATACTCGTTGATCGCTCCGCTGAGCAACGAGCTGGCCCTCTGCCCAAGATCCATGAGCAGATTACGGGCCTGCTGGGCCGTCCAGGCGCCTGTTGGATGCGCGGTCACACCCAGGACGTGCACGCGCCGTGTCTCCACCCTCCATCACGAACAACACGTACAGACGCTTCAAGAAGACCGTGTCGATGCGGAAGAAATCGCAGGCCAACAACCCTTTCGCCGGTAGACGCAGGAACGTCCGCCAGGAGGTGTCGAAGCTTCGGGGAGCCGGACCGGATCGGCGCGAGCGCAGGATCCGTCTCACCGTCGCTTCACTAACCTGCAAGCCGAGCCGAACCAACTCACCATGGACCCGCCGATACCCCCACCTCGGATTCTCGCGGGCCAGACGGACGACGAGATCCCGGACCTCTTTGCTTGTTCCAGGACGGCCAGGGCGGTGGGGATAGGTCCACGAGCGTTTGATCAAACGACGATGCCAGGCCAACAAAGTGCCTGGGGTGACCAGGCGATGAGCTCGCAGCACCGTCGATAGGAAGCGGGCCAAGGCCGCCAGGACCGCTCGATCGGCCCAGTCCGGCTTCGGCCGGACGACCTGACGCTTCAACACCGCCACCTCATGCCGGAGCACCATGATCTCGACATCTTTGGACGCCTGACCACGTCCCAGCAACACCAGCCAGCCAAACACCCGCATCAAGATCAGATACAGCAGACGAACCGACACAAGCCCCGATCTTGCCCTACCGCCTTCGCTGGGCAAAACCGCAGATCAAGCACCTCGCAACGAGTTATGCAGCAGTACAGGTCGTTCCCGCGCGAGAACACCGGCCCGGTTGGTTCACTGGTTGTCATACGACATCTCCCGCATCCATTGATCAATCAAGGCGTCCGCTCGCGCGGCGACCGAGGAGTACCAGATATCGCCGATCTTCGCCTTGTCTCCGGCGAAGAGCGCGACCACCACCGTGTCGGCCTTGGGAGGGAACCAGCAGATCAGTCGCACCGCCACATCCGGGTGATAGACATGACTAACCCGCCACAACGAATAACGCCGCGACTGCCGCACCCACTTGAGCATGGCCATCTCGCTTTCCCGCTCGGGGCTTCGGGAAGCCGACGCAGCAAGTCCAGCGCCGCCACCACACGGCCCAGCACCAGCCGGGCATGCTGGTCGCCCCCGCAGGCATCTGTCTCGACCCGAGACAGCCACGCCCAGAACTCCTCGGAGCAGAACAAGGTCTCCGGAGCGGATCGCGATCCACTGGATGTAGGACCACCGCGCCACCGGGCTATGACACGCGCGGCCCGGCCGACTCGTGAGATCAGGCGCTCCAGGTGGTGAGCACCTGGTCGATGCGGTCGCGGATGCGGTCCCGTGCCTCCCTCCGGGGCACGCCCGCCATGAGGAGGTGGTCGTAGTCCGTGTCCAGGTGCCGTACGGACGCGACGACGGCCAGCGTGACGGCCTGCTCGTCCAGCACGCGGGCCGCCGCGGTGCGGCCCACCCGGCCGCTGCCGCGCAGCCCGGCGTGGACGGCGATCGCCTGAGCCCGCTCGTCCGGGCAGCGGGGGAACAGTCGGCGGATCTCCGCGGCCAACGCCGCCTGGAACTCGACGTCGCCCGCCTCCCGCCGCACCCTGTCGCGCTCGCGCCGGCGGAGCCGTACCTCCTCGTCGGCCAGGCACTGCTCCTCGGCACGGGCCAGGGCCTCGTCCTCGACGAGGATGCCCCGCCGCTCGTAGCGCTTCCTGCGGCGGTTGAACTCGACGACCACCGCGGAGAGCACGCTCTCCTTCTTGGCTCGGCGGCTCAGTGCCGCGTCTCCGGCCGGCAGGAAGACCAGGTGGTCCAGGTCCGCGCAGGACAGGCAGTGTGGGCGGTCGTCTTCCATGATGTGGTGCGGCCCGGTAGCTCCGCAGCCTCCGCAGGACCACGGAGCCGAGCCCGCGATGACGACCAGATCCGGCGCCTTGTTCCGGCGCTCGGTGAGCTGCCGGCGGCGTGCCTCGCTCAGCTCGGGGGAATACCACTCGATCTTGAACTGCCGTTCCATCTCTTCGTCGCCGTCCGCGGTGAACCGGAGCGGCCGCCGGTCCCGGCTCCCCGACACCTGAGCGGTCTCGGTCGCGGTCAGCCCGCGCGCCGTCGCCCACTCGCGCAGGAGGGCCACCGCGTCCGCCATCTTCGCCGCGTCGACCGCGGTCACCCGCTCCAGGCTGTCGGCGCGGCCCTGCCGCCAGGTGTCGATGTCCCGTTGGTACGACCACCGCAGGCCGCAGATCACGTCGACCACCGTCACGTGCTTACGCTGGACCAGCGCGTTCTCCGCCACTTGGGCCACCCGCCGGGCCAGACTGCTCCCCTTTCCCACCGTACAAGGGTGCCCCATTTTGATGGGCCCTGCGGGCTCAGGTTGTGAGGAGGGTCCAGGCGAGGCTTCCAGACTGGGTGAAGTCGACCGGGTAATACGCAAGCCGGGCCTGCCGACGGTTCTGACCTCGGCCATACTGATGCGGTGCGTGAGCTGCTCATCGTCGCCAACCCCGACCCCGACTCGCGCCTGCCGTACTTGATCCGGCTGCCGCTCGGGGACGGCCTCGTGTTGCGCACGGGCGGAACCTGGCCGCGCGAGAAGGCGATCTACTGCTACCCCGCAGGCCACGGGGAGTGGCCCGACGATCCGGAGGTGGTCGAGCGGGTTTCGGTGAGATCGTGTGTACGGCGGGGTGCGGCCATCGACCTGGTTCTCGACCGGGCCAGGGAGAACCGGTCGCAGATCGTCTTCACCAAGGCTCGCGGCCGGGACGCGATCTTCTGGCAGACCGCCCGGGTCCGCAAGCAGGCCCGCCCGAACGTGGTCACCCCGACCGCGCGGGCCGCCGGGATCGCCGCGCTGCCCATTGTCATCGACAGCGGTGAGCGGTATGCCTATCGCTTCGCTCGCCAGCAGGCCGAGCTGACCAAGAAGCGCCTGGCCTGCGGCGACTATGGCATCGAGATCGGCGGTATGTTGCACGCGGCCGTCGAGCGCAAGAGCCTGGCCGATCTGGTCTCCAGCCTGCTGGGCACCAGATTGAAGTACCAGTTGACCGAACTCGCGGCGCTCGCGCATGCCGCGGTCATCGTCGAGGATCGCTACAGCCAGCTGTTCAAGCTGGAGCACGTCCGGCCCGCCGTAGTCGCCGACGGGATCGCCGAGTTGCAGGTGGCCTTCCCGAACGTGCCGATCGTGTTCGGCGAGACCCGGCAACTGGCCGAGGAGTGGACCTACCGGTTCCTGGCCGCCACGTACGCCGCCGCCGACCACTCTCCGCCCCAGCCCTCACCGGTTGACGTACGACCGGAGCCGTCGACCGCCGAGGTCCGCGCCTGGGCGCGTGAGCGCGGCCTGGACGTGCCCGACAAGGGACGTCTTCGCCCCGAAATCTGGGAGGCGTATGGGGCAGCACATTTGTAGCGGGACAAGTCGGCCATGACGAGGCGGTCTGCTCGCTATCGTGGTCGCCCGTGGCCCCCGACATCCCCGATGACCGCCTGGATGAGCTGATCGCCGAGGCGACCCTCGACGCCTACGACGAGGACGAGCAGCGGGCAGCGTTCGCCGCCGTGCTCCAGGACAACCTCCAGGTGCCGTTCGAGACGACCGTGCTGGGCGTCCGCGTGAGGGTGACCGGCGTCACCGACTCCCCAGGAACCGGTATCGCGGCCATCTGCCGCGGTGGGAAACACCGGCAGCTGATCGGCATCCTGGACCTGCCGCTGCCTGAGCCGCCCCCGGCCGGAGCCGAGTGGATCGCCGCCTACCGGCGCTGGGGCGGGTGAGCGCGTGAGCGAGTACCAGTACTACGAGTTCCTCGCGCTGGACCGATCGTTGACCGACCGGCAGCAGGCCGAGGTGCGGGCGTTGTCGACCAGGGCGCAGATCACCGCCACCAGCTTCACCAACGACTACCACTGGGGCGATTTCAAGGGCGATCCGAACGAGCTGATGGAACGCTACTACGACGCCCATCTCTACTACGCCAACTGGGGCACCCGCCGTCTCGTGCTCCGCCTCCCGGCTTCGCTGCTCGACCTGGCCACCACCGAGCAGTACGCCGTGGGCGAGCAGGTGTGCGCGTGGACCTCCGGCGAACACGTGATCGTGGACCTGACCTTCCAGGAGGAAGAGGAGACCTGGGATCTCGACCTCGACCACATGCTGTCCTCACTGGTCAGGGTAAGGGCCGAACTGGCCGGCGGTGACCTGCGCCCGCTGTATCTGGCCTGGTTGTCGGCCTACGGGGGCTGGGAACGTGACGAGGACGCTTTCGACTACGACGAGGAAGACGTGCTTGAGCCGCCGGTCCCGGCCGGACTCGGTGCGTTGACCGCCGCTCAGCGGGCTCTGGCCGATTTTCTGCGCCTGGATAATGACCTGCTGGCGGTCGCGGCGCAGGCCAGCCCGGCGGCGCACGCCGCAGGAGATGATCGAGCCGCGCTGACCGCGTGGGTGAAAGGGCTGACGGAGGCCCGCAAGGACGCCCTGCTGATGCGGGTGGCCACCGGGGATGCCGCACGGGTGGAACTGGAGCTGCGACGGGAGTTCGCCGGCCCGGCCGCGACCGCCGACGGCCCGCGGCGTACGGTCGGGCAGTTGCTGGACGCGACCGACCAGGTACGGCAGGCCCGCCAGCGGGACGAAGCCGCGCTGCGGGAGGCCGAACTCGAGCGGCGGGAACAGCAACGCAAGCAGGCCCGCGAACGCCACCTCGCTGAACTCGCCGGGGAGGGCGAGCGGGCGTGGGCGCGGGTGGAGGCGTTCATCGACACCAAGAAGCCCCGCGAATACGACCAAGCGGTCGAGATGCTGCGTGACCTGCGCGAACTGGCCTACCGCGATGACCGGATGAGCCAGTTCACCGGGCAGTTCACTCGCCTGCGGGAACGCCACCAGGGTAAGCCCAGTCTGGTCAAACGGTTCAACGACGCCGGGCTCGTGGGGGAATGATCCCGCCCGGCGAACTGCTCGGACTGGGTCGGCTTCGGTCGCGATCTGGATGCAAGGGGTTTCCGGTGGGCCTTCCGGTTGAGGTTCCGCCTTTGTCGGGAAACCTCTTGCTGAGGCGTTCGTGCTGGACGTTGCCGCTGTGGGGGCTACCAAGCGCGTCCGCCTAAGAGCGCAGGAAGTCGGCCCAGGTCGTGGACACCCGCTCGGGCGCAAGTCGGTACCTTCCCCGAGCGCTGAGACGAGCGACGTCCTCAATGATCCCGGCCAGATCCGGCCCTCATTAAATGACCGGGCCTGTGTAGGATGCCTCACTGTCGGTAATGAGGCCCGCTAAGCGGAACCAACCCACGCCGCAATCCAAACTCAAGGGGGCATGCCAGGATGACCCGGTACGCCATCGATCAATCCCGCAACGCACTCATCGCCACCTGGAGCGCCGGCATCGGGGACACGGCCATCACGGTCGCGCAGCTATCTACCGACATCCCAGCGGACCATGCTCTGCGCCTGGCGAAGGCGTTGTCTGAACTTTCGCTTGCCTGCTGGCGCTGTTACACCCACCCCGCCAGCGCAGCCGACACTCTCGACGTCAACTCCGAGGGCTGGCGCCGGCAAGGCGAGCGCGATGCCTTCGCAACGGTCCTTCCGGCTTTGAGCAGCCCGAATCTGTCCACCCAAAACTCGATCATCCAGTCCTACATCCACGTGGAAGAGTGCGCCCACCGAGTTGGCCGGGCACTGCACACCATCAACGACGACAAGCTCACCGCCGAGGTCGTCACGGACGTGACCGCAGAACTTGCCGCTGCCGAGCGAGCCGAACTGGGGGACCTGTCAGGCCGGGCGCGTCAGGCCGTGATACTGAGCCGAGAAGATGCCTCCCCCGTCCAGGTGGCCCAGGCCAACGTCCTTCTCCGCAAGAATCCCTTCGGCTCCGACCGTCTGTTCACCGAGTTGGATCCCGCTGCGGCGGCCATCGCCGCCGCGCATTGGCTGCAGGCGGCCGCCGACATCACAAGCGAACACACTGGGCTCGCCCCGACACAAATTGTGGCCAAGGCCGACGACATCGAGGCCCTGCCACAGGGGACTCTTTCACAGATCTTGAAGCTAATGGAACTAGGCGCCCCACCGCGCCAAGCCGCGATGACGCTCATCCGCGAAGCTCTCCGCGTCGCCGAAGGCGAGACCAGCAGCCTCGCAACTTTGAAGCAGCGCATCACGGCCACCGAGGAACTGATCGAAACCTGGAAGGATCGCGACCCCCGTCTGAGCCCTGACTCCCTCGGCCTGCGAATCACCACGCTCGATCCGACACGCCCGGCGGCAAACCTTCTCGAAGACCTGCTCACAGGAATACGCGCGTGCTGCTTGATCTACCGCGAATACAGCCTCGACGATCTCGTTGACGATGACGATCCAGACAACGACAAGCAGGAGTTGGAAGATGAGATCGAAGCATTCCTTGACTGGCTCAGGGCTGAAGCCGACGATGCCACCCACCGGCTGATTTGATCAACGCGCGAGCGCCGTCGGACCCTTCGGACGTCTAGGATATGCCGGTTAGCCGATCAGATTCTCATGGATATCGTAAGTCACGCCTTACCGACAGGTGTACAATCCCGTTTCAGTAAAGCCGGGCGTGGGTGGCTGATGGTTGCTCAGCGGTTGCTCATGGGCATGCGATACGGGACAACGTCGTGCACCATCATCGGGCATTTCGACAGCAGCAAATTCAGACGGAATGATAGAAATGGATAGACCGCGATATAGCGCGGCACAAAAAATTGTACTTTTAATCCGTAGGTTCAGGGTTCGAATCCCTGGCGCCCCACCACCTTTGACCCCATTTGACCTGCGATTCGTCCCACTATAGGTACTCTGCGCCTGCCGAAAATGCCATCCATGCAGTTCGAACGGTATGTGAGTATTCGTGGAGGACTCCGCCGAGCCGGGCTCGCCGGCGTATGTTCAAGTCGGCGATGCGCTCTGGATCAGTGATCGGATCCGGGACTGTGCGCAGCAGGGCGGCCTCGGCCAGTGTTTGATGGGCTCGGCGCCGGTTGTAAAACTGTTCGTACTCGCGGAGGGCTTGCCGCAGGTGGCGTTCGTTCCAGAGCAGGCAGCGGTCGAGAAGCTCGCGACGGCAGGACTGAACCCACCGTTCCATGATCGCGTTCATTCGTGGCATCCGGATTCGGGTGAGCACGGTCCTGGATGCCGACCTCGGCGAGGATCTCGTCCATGAGCGCCGGGAACTTCCCATCCCGCTCGCGGATCAGACAGCGGACCCGGCAGCCGGCGTCCTCCAGATCCATCATCAGGTTCTTGACGACTTGTACGACCCAGCACGCGGTCGGGTGCGCGGTGGTGCCGAGTACGCGGACGCGTCTGCTTACGTGCTCGATGACGGCCAGGATGTACTGCTTGAGGCGACGGCGTACACTGTGGACAAGATCACAAAAGATGACCCCAGACGCCCCCGGACCAGCCGCTCAACGCCCTGGGCACCCGATCCACACCAAAGGGATTCGACGCCGGAGATGATTCGTGTTCTCGAAGCCTCACACGAACATGGACGCGTAAACTCCAGGTGAGAGGAAGGAGTGACGATGAGCGCAACGTACGGCATGTCGCCTCCTGTTCGTTCGGATGACGCGCACCCGTTGCGGACGATCCGAGAGATCCGCGCGTCCTTGCCCGGCGACCAGCTCGTCCACTTCGACGCCGAACTCGCCGAGACCGACATTTCCGAGCTGGAATCGATGCTCACCCGCTGGGCCACGCTCGCCAACGACGGCTTCGAGGAGTTCCTCCTCTCGGCTCCGTTCGAGGACCTGGATTTCGGGGGCCGCTCCTACGATGAGCGACCGGAGAGCGAGTGATCTACCTCCTCGACACCAACGTGGTAGCCGAGCTCACGACCAGGCCGAAACCTGATCCGAACGTCATCGCCTGTTCGGAGCGATCCCCACGCCGAATCTTTACCTGAGCGTCCTCACCGTCGCCGAGATCGAAGCAGGTGTCGCAGCCGTCGCTGATCCTCAGCGCAAGGCGCGGTACGGCCAGGCGCTGGCCCAGATCCGGATCGACTATCAGGGCCGGATCGCCCTGATCGGCGAGCGGGAGGCAGGGGCGTACCTGGCCATCCATAAGACGCTCAAGAGCGCCGGGACAAGCATCGACCCGCCCGACGCCCTGATCGGCGCGACCGCCGTGGCCAACAACTGGACGCTGGCCACCCGCAACACCAAACATCTGGCCCGAACAGGTGCCCGCATGGAGAATCCGTGGGAGGAACGTTCGGCGTAGAAATTCAGGGTCAAGGGCGCGCTTAATCCGTAGGTTCAGGGTTCGAATCCCTGGCACCCCACCACCTTTGACCCCATTTGACCGGCGATTCCTCCCGGTTTGGGGCCTCCGCGCCGAGGTGAAATCACAAGTGGTTGCTCGGTGGTTGCTCATGGGCGCGGTATGGGCATCACCATGATCGCTAAGGGCCTCCCGTACCAAGTTAGATTCACCCGACGACCACGAGAACACACTGGAAAGCGGCCTCGAGGGGCCTCGATCTTTCCGAACGGTCACTGCACCGGTCAAGCCTCGGCCAATCGAAGTCCAAACAAAGATCACCGGACTGACGAGTGTCAATGCTCCCGCGCATGTCAGGCTGCGAACGTTCGTCAAATGGGAGGGGGCGGGCTGCACGGCAAAGACAGATACCAGCCGTACAGACACCCCTCTCCTCCTGGACGAGTAATCCTACCGCGCTGTTTGTGCTCCATTCCGCCGAGGTAGACTCCACAAAAAGGGATTACTGCAAGATTCGTCCCCATGTTGAGATATCTAGCTACCTCGCCGATGACACAATGGAATTACACGGCGACGAACCGCCGGTGGTCGGCTGCGACACCTCCCCTCGACTGAGCGTGCACAAGGCGAGGGCCTGCCTAATGCAAACGCCTGCGTGGGAGCCGCAGTCCGGCTCCCACGCAGGCTCCTCTAAACTTGTCGGACGAGAACGAGAGTTTCCGTGGACTTCGCCACTGACCTTCCCTGGCCATTCTGTCTTACCTGGTGCGATGACATAGACGTGACGACCTTAGTATCCCCGCTTCGGGCGGTCCCAACGGATGACGATGAGGAAGGGCATGCCGCGATCGTCGCGCCTCCCGTAACGGCTGGACGGAGATCCTCGAACTAACGGCATCCGGATTCTCCTTGACCGCCCAGATAATCGCGCTGAGTCAGAATTCTCGACGAGTGCTCACCGTGTTCTGGGATATCGATGGGAATAATTCGGTCACCTATGCGGTAGGCGGCCGGATCCTCGTCCGCTTCAGGCCCGTGATGTTCGAGCCTATAACGGCGATGTTCAATGTGAACGACCCCTCGCATCGCCAGGCCAGCAGCGCGATGGAGATCGGCGTCTGCTTGGCGGGCTTGATGACGACGGTGCAGCCGGTCGCCAGGGCCGGCGCCAGCTTCTTGATCGCCATGAGCAAGGGCAGGTTCCAGGGCACGATCGCGCCGACGACACCGACAGGTTCTTTGAGCGTGTACGCGTGGAAGCGGCCACCGGAAGCGGCCGGGTAGGAGATGGGGATGGTGTCACCCGTGATCTTCGTTGGCCAGCCGGCGTAGTAGCGCAGGACGTCGACCGAGAACGGGACGTCGAAGAATCTCATCTCGTTGATCGGCTTGCCGCTGTCGATCGAGTCGAGCATCGACAGCCGTTCGGCGTTCTGCTCAACGAGGTCGGCCAGCTTCCAGATCAGCTTCCCTCGTGCCTGCGGTGTCATCGAGCGCCACGGCCCGCCCGGCGCGAACGCGGCGCGTGCCGCCGCCACCGCGCGATCGACGTCCGCCGCGTCACCGGCCGGCACCTCGACGATCACCCGCCCGTCGGCCGGGTCGTACACCGGGAATGTCTTGCCACTGATCGCGCCGACCCATTCGCCGCCGATGAGCATCTTCCGCGCCAGCTCGATGTCGTCGTGAACGGTGGGGGCGAACTGCCCGTCGGTCATGTCTGTGCCTTCCTCATGGAGCGCCGGATGGGGGGACCGCGGGCCTATCGGCCCGTCAGGCGCATGCTGATGCTCTTGATGTGGGAGTAGTGGTTGAGGGCTTCGATGCCCTTCTCACGCCCGTAGCCGCTGTGCTTGTGGCCGCCGAAAGGCATCTGCACCGACTGGGTCGACCACGAGTTGATGTACACCTGTCCGGCTTCGATCGACTCCGCCACCCGGATGGCCCGGGACATGTCCGAGGTGAACACGCCGCCCACGAGACCGAAGTCCGAATCGTTGGCCAGGGCGACCGCCTCGTCCTCCGTCTCGAACGGGATGATGACGACGACCGGGCCGAAGATCTCCTCGCGGGCGATGCGCATGTCGTTGGTCACGCCGGAGTAGACGGTGGGCTCGACGTAGAACCCTGCGGCGAGCTCGGAGTCGAGGGGCACCCCGCCGCCGACCTCCGCGACGGCGCCCTCCTCGGCCGCGATCCGGAAGTACCTCTGCACGGTCTCCCACTGTCCGCGGGTGATCATTGGGCCCACCTCGTGGCCTGGGCGCAGCTTCCTGGTAGCGGCCACCACGGCCGCGGTGAACCGCTCCTGGATCTCGCGCTGGACGAGCAGGCGTGTGCCCGAGGAGCAGACTTGACCGGCGTTGGTGGTGAACGCCCGTACCGCCTCGGACGCGGCGAACTCCAGGTCGGCGTCGGCGAAGACGATGTTCGCCGACTTGCCGCCGAGTTCCAGGGTCAGCGGGAGAATGCGATCGGCGGCGATACGGCCGATCTCCTGCCCGACCGGCACCGAACCCGTGAACGCGACCTTGCGCACCAGCGGGTGCCGCACGATCGCGGTGCCCACCTCGCTGCCCTGGCCGAGCACCACGTTGAACACTCCCGGCGGCAGCCCCTCTTCACTGCCGATCCGCGCCAGGGCGACGGTGGTGCGTGAGGTCGACTCCGCGGGTTTGGCCACGATGGTGTTGCCGGCGGCCAGCGCGGGTGCGCAGGCGCGGGCCGCCTGGTTGAGCGGCAGGTTCCAGGGGGTGATCACGCCCACCACGCCTAGCGGTTCCCGCAGCGTGTACACGTGCAGGTTCGGCTGGATGTCGAGGACCTCACCGACCGGCAGGTTGACCAGGGCGGCGTAGAACTCGAAATACTCGGCGGCGCCGCGGATCTCGGCCGTCGACAGGGCGAGGGGCTTGCCGGTGTCGGCGCTCTCCATCGCGGCGAGTTCGTCGAGGTCGGCCAGCAGCCGGCGGCTGATGGCCGCGAGGACGCGGCCGCGGTCGAGCGAGTTCGTGTGCCGCCAGCCTTTGGCGGCACCGTGCGCGGCTCGTACGGCGAGGTCCACGTCGGCGGCGGTGCCCAGGCTCACCTCGGCTCCCGGGCCGCCGGTCGACGGGTTGGTGCCGGCACGCGTGGCGCCACCGGCGGACGGCACCGCCTTGCCGTCGATCCAGTGCAGCAGCGGTGCGCTCATCGTGTGGACCCCGCCTCGCTCAGCAGCGTGTACATCTCGGTGTGGTCGGTCTGCGGTGGCGCGGTGCCCGCGATGCGCCGCCACTGGCGTGCCACCCCGTCGGCGATCTCGGCGGGCCGGCTCAGCGCCCGCGCCAGATCGACCGCGATGTCCACGTCCTTGGACATCAGCCGCAGCGAGAAACCGGAGTCGAAGCTGCCGCTCGTCATGAACTGGGACACCTTGTTCTCGCTGGTGTTGCTCCGGCCCGACGAGCTGTTGAGTACGTGCGTCATCGTTTCCGGCGAGATGCCGAAGGACTCGCCCAGGGCCAGCGCCTCGACGGTGATCGAGATGGTGGCCGCCGAGACCAGGTTGTTCAGCGCCTTCGCCGCGTGACCCGATCCGATCTCGCCGACGGGGACGATGGTGCGGGCCATGGCCCGCAGCAACGGGGTCGCCCGCGCCAATTCGTCCTGGGGCCCGCCAACGAGGGCGGAGAGCGTCCCCGCCTTGGCGCCTCGGACACCGCCGGACACCGGCGCGTCCAGCATGGAGAGACCTCTGGCGTGCAGGCGTGCGGCGAGTGCTCGGGTACGCAGCGGTTCGGAGGAGCTCATGTCGATGACGAGACACCCGGGCGGGAGGGCGTCGGCCACCCCGTCTCGCTCGAGCACTTCCTCCACGGTCGCCGAGTTCGGCAGCATGAGGATCAGGGCTTGAACCACCGCGAACGCCTCGGGCCCGGCCGCCGCCTCCGCCACCGGATTTCCGGCGACGAAGGCGTCCACCGCGGCGGATGCCGCGTCCATAACCGTCAGCCGGTAGCCGCCGTCAGCGAGGTGCCCCGCCATCGGCGCTCCCATGTTCCCGAGGCCGATGAAGCCAACGCGGTCAATGCTCACCGCTCGTCGTCCATCGCCTCGAAGACCTCCGCGGCCAGGCGGAAAGCCTCCAGCGCCGCCGGTCCGCCGCAGTAGAAGGCGCTCTGCATCAGCACCTCCTTGATCTTCTCGCGTGACACGCCGTTGTTGAGGGCGCCGCGCACGTGCGCCTTGAACTCGTGGGAGCGGTTGAGCGCGGTGATCATGGCCAGGTTGATGAGGCTGCGTTCCTGCCGGCTGAGTCCCGGCCGGTTCCACAGGTCGCCCCAGCAGTACTGGGTGACGTATTCCTGGATGTCGCGGGTGAAGTCGGTCGCCGCCGCGAGGGAGGCGTCGACGTGGGCGTCGCCGAGCACCTGGCGTCGTACGGCGAGCCCGGCGTCGTAGAGGTCCTTGTTCATGGTTGCTCCTGGTGGAGAGTTGACGATCAGATTCGGGCGAAGTCGGCCCAGTCGCGGATGACAAAGGCGTCGGTACCGCTGTGATCCACCCGGCAGGCCGAGCCGCCGCCGAAGTGCCCGGGGAAGACGAGCAGGTCTCGGTCCGCCGCCTCGGCGAGCAGCCGACGGCGGGTGGCTCGCGCCATGGCCGGGTCCTCGCAGAAGCAGCTGTTGACGTCGGGAGAGATGATCTGCACCGGTGAGTGGAGAATGTCGCCCACGAAGAGCGCGCCCGCCCCTTTCGAGTCCAGCCGCAGGACGGCGGAGCCCGGCGTGTGACCCGGAGCCTCCTGCAGGACGAGTTCCGAGTTGATGCGGTGCTCGCCGTTCCACAGGTCGATCAGTCCGGCCCGGCGCACCGGCAGGACGCTGTCCTCGAAGACGTTCTGGTTGCCGTCGCCGGGCGGCCGGGGCATACGAATGGGATCCCAGTAGAGGAAATCCGGCTCAGGTATCAGGTATCGGGCGTTGGGGAACGTGGGCACCCAGTCGCGCCCGGCCAGCCGGGTGTTCCAGCCGACATGATCGACGTGCAGATGCGTGTTGATCACGATGTCGACGTCCTCCGGCGTCACTCCGGCCGCTCGGAGATTCTCCAGATACGCGGTGTTGTGATGCGCGTACACAGGCGCGTACGGACGTTCCTTGCCGTTGCCGGCACCGGTGTCGACGAGGATCACCGTCCCCTGGCTGCGGATGAGCCAGGTGTGCAGCACCGAACGCAGGGTGCCGCTCGCCGCGTCGTAGAAGCCGGGGTCGAGCCAGCTCGCGTTGCCGTCCCAGTAGCCGGGGTCGCTGTCGGGGAAGAGGAACGACGGCGTGGCCGGGCTGGGACCCGCGTACTCCTGGACGCGGGTGATCTCGACATCGCCGAGGACGACGGGCGGGCAGGTCACCATGACCGGTTCGCCTCGGGCACCGGGTAGAGCGCCTCCAGCTCCGGCGAGACGGCGGCCGAGACGAAATTCGCCGTCTCCAGCAGCTCCGGAGTGAAGCCGTTCCCCCTGGCCAGCGTGCGGGTCTCGGCCATGTAGCCGCTGCGCGACTGCGCGCCGTCGGTCATCGGGCGTTCGCGCCGCTCCCACTCGGCGAGGGCCTGGCCGATGTCGTCGTACTGATCGAGGGCGTGGGCCAGGTCGACGGCGTTGACGATCCCCACGCTGGCTCCCTGGCCCAGGGCGGGGCACATGGAGTGCGCCGAGTCGCCCACGAGCACCGCGCGCCCGCTCGACCACGGGGTGACGCGGGTGGTCTGGTAGCTGTCGTGCCGCCCGCCCTCGGCCTTGCCGGCGAGCTCGACGATCGGCGCCAGCTGCGGAAAGCGCTCCGACCACACCTCGACGTCGATCGGGATCCGCGAGGCGCGCTCGTTGCTCGTCTCCGCCATCATCCCGAGGTAGATCGTCTCCGGCCCGGTGGAGATGAACAGGATGCGCATCGCGTCCGGCCCCAGTGTCCAGAAGTCGACCACGCGGTCCCACTGCTCGCCGCGGAACTCCTCCGGGCGCGGTATCAGCACCCGGCACACGCCGTCGGAGTACTTCTTGCGCTCCTGAGCCAGGCCGCCGAGAGAGTTGCGGACCGCTGACCCGGCGCCGTCGGCGCCGATCACGAGATCCGCTTCCAGCCTGCCGCCGTCCTCCATGATCAGCACGCCGGCCGGGTCGGCGCCGACGGCCCGCGATCCGGTGACGATTTCGACGCCCGCGGCCCGGGCGGCGTCGGCCAGCAGGGCGTGCAGCTTCGGCCGGGTGATCGCCCAGTACGGGTAGCCGGGCAGCTCGGCCGAGACCGAGACGCCGTCCAGGTTCGTCTCGTAGTAATGCGGCCGCACGCCGTTGTCGCGGATGGCCTCGGCGACGCCGATGACCTCGAGGGCGAGCATCGCGTTGCGCCACAGCAGGATGCCGGCTCCGAAGTCGCGAACCTCGTCGTTCTGCTCGTGCAGGCGAACGCTCCAGCCTCGCCGCGCCAGCGCGATGCTCACGGTCAGGCCGGCGAAACCGGCCCCGGCGACCTCGGCGTGACGGGTCGGCTTCCGTGGTGTTGTCATGTCAGTGCCTCCCGGGGCTGAGACGTTCAGTCGACTGCTTCTGCCCAGACGGTCAGGCTGCCGCGAGCCAGAGTATGAAAGTGCAGGTTGAAGCCGAGCACGACAGGAGTCAGGTCGGCGTCGATGTCCAGATGGGGTACGTCGACCGCGTGGACGATGAAGACGTAGCGGTGACGGCCGGACCCGGGCGGCGGGTTGGGCCCAATGTACTGGCGCATTCGTAGATCGTTCGGAAGCGTCAGCGATCCGGCGGGCAGCGACCCGCCGAGGGCCCCCGCTCCGGTCGGCAACGACGTCACCTCGGCGGGGATGTTGGCCACCGCCCAGTGCATGAAACCGACTCCGGTCGGCGCGTCAGGGTCGTAGCAGTTGACCGCGAAGCTCTTCGTCTCCGCCGGGAACCCGCTCCAGGTCAGGTGGGGTGAGGTGTTGGCGCCGCCGATCTGCGGATCGCGGAAGATCAGCGGCATCTCCGCTCCGTGGCGAAGGTCATCGCTGCGCACGTCGAGCGCCGGTGCGGGAGTGACTGCGGCGTAGGGATCGTCGTTGATCATGCGGTGTCCTGTCGGGGTGTGCTGTGGACGTAAACCTTGCGAATGGTGCGGCGGATGTCCCAGGTGCCCGCCCAGCCGTGGGGAAGCGCGAGTACGCTGCCCGCGGTCAGCTCGTGCGACGTGCCGTCCTGGTCGGTGATCGTGGCCTCGCCGGAGATGACGTACATGAACGATCCGCGCTTGTCCTTGACCCGCGGATACACGCCGGGCTCGCACTCCCAGACGGAGCAGCAGCCGTCCGGTCCGTCGAAGATCACGGCCTCCTTCGCCGTGCGCGCGCCGGTGGTCACCGGCTGCATCGGCACCTCGTCCGGCAGCGGCCCGTCGAGCACCTGAGCGGCGGGCATGAACGCGGACGGGACGACGTCCTCCGGCAGCGGAGGAGCCGGGCTGGTGTGGAGATAGACCTTGCGGATCGTCTCCCGGATGTGCCACGTGCCCACCCAGCCGAACGGCAGCACCAGCACGCTGCCCGCGGTCAGCTCGTGCGACGTGCCGTCCTGGTCGGTGATCGTGGCCTCGCCGGAGATGATGTACATGAACGATCCGCGCTTGTCCTTGACCCGGGGAAACACCCCCGCGTCGCAGGCCCAGACCGCGAAGAAGCCGTCAGGGCCGTCGAAAAGCGTCTTCTCGTACGCGAAGGGCACTCCGTCGATGATCGGCTCCATCGACGCCTCTTCGGGAAGCGGTCCTGCCAGCACCTGCTCGGCATCGAGAAAGACGGACGGATTCACGGTCATGGTTGTGTTCCTCTGCGGGCGGAAGGGACGAGCTCGGGTTCGGCGGGGTCGGGAATCCCGAGCAGTTCGAAGGAGGGGCGGTGCATGATCGCGTGCAGCTCCTCCTCGGTGATGGGCGTGTGGGCGATGTGCTGCATGCGAGAGACGATGCGCGTCAGCGCGGCGGCAGCGCTCTCGGCTGAGACCATCGGCGAGTCGCTGCCGAAGAGGACCTTCTTGAGCACGCCGTACTCCTTGGCCGCAGACAGCGCGGTGGCCAGGACCGTCGGCCGGTTCGCGATCGCGGAGGTGTCGGCGTACACATTGGGGTTGCGCCGCATGACGATCGCCGTCTCGTGCACCCACGGGTGACCCATGTGGGCGATGACCATGCGCAGTTCGGGGAACGCGATCGCGACGTCGTCCAACAGCAACGGGTTGGCGTCGACGAGCCGGCCGGCGTTGGCGAAGATCGCCCCCTGGTGGATCATCACGGGCAGGCCGAGCCGCTCGGCGGCCGAGAAGACCCGCATGGTCAGCGGGTTCAGCGGCGAAGTGCCCTGATAGATCGGGCCGAGTTTGATGCCGCACAATCCCAGGTCTGCGTGACACCGCTCGATCTCGTCCACCGCGTCGTGTCGCGTGGGGTCCACCGACATGAATCCCACGGTCTGGCCGCCGACTTCGCGCACGAAAGCGGCCACGGCGTCGTTCGGAACCATGATTCCCGACGCCTGCGCCTGCAGTCCGAACACGATGGTCCGCTCGGCGGGGGCAACCTGCCGCCAGTACGACTCGACGGTCACACGGTCAATGGAGTCCGCGGCCAGGCGGGTGGAGACGCGACCGAGGCCGTCGGTCCACGGTGATCGCTGATGGTCCGGGATCCAGAAGTGCGTGTGTACATCGGTGATCATGGCCGCTAGACCTCACTTCGCAGATATGGAACCGCCAGTGCCGTGGGGGCCTTGTGCCGCCGCTTCCCCTCGGTGCCGAGAGCGACCAGCGCCAGGAGGTAGGGCATCGCGAGCCACAGGGGCACCGGCAACGTGATGGACGGGGGAACGATGACGAGGGCGAGGAGGATGGCGACTGACGCGAGCCCCGCGACCTCGATGCCGGTGAGCCGCCCGGAGGCGAGACGCGCGGCGCCCGCGCCGCGCCGCATCCGGCCGAGCACCATCACGAGCACGACGAGGATCATCACGGCCACCCACACCTCACGGGGGATGACACCGATGGCCTGCAGCCTGAGCTGGGTGGCGTCGGCGACCGCGAAGATCGTCGCCGCGATCCCCAGCCCCGCCAGCCGCCAGCCGCCGAACAGCACCGCGGCGATGGCGAGGTAGCCCCGGCCGCCGGACATGCCCTCGCGGAACACCCCGACGTCGCCGATGGACAGATAGGCGCCGGCCGCCCCGGCGCAGAGGCCGGAGAAGAGCACGGCGGCCCATCGCATAGCGCGGATGCCGACTCCGGCCGCGTCGGCCGAAACCGGGCTTTCGCCCACCGCCTTGAGGTTGATGCCCCAGGTGGTACGGCCGAGAGCGAACGCGACCAGGATGATCAGGATCGCCGTGGCATAGATGAACGCGTCCTGGTCGAACATGGCCGGGCCGATCACCGGAATGTCACTCAACACGGGGATCTCGAGCCGGGGCAGCGGATCGAAGGTCCGCGCCGGGACAAGGAACCGTTCGTTGAGGAACGCGGTGAGGCCGTAGCCGAGCAGGGTCAGCGCGATGCCCGACACGATCTGGTCGACCTTCGCCTCGATCGAGAGCAGGGCCATGACGGCGGCGAACAGCAGGCCGGCGATCATGCCTCCGACGAACCCGAGGACGAGCGAACCGGTCTCCCACATCACGAGGTAACCCCCGAACGCGCCGGTCAGCATGACGCCTTCCAGCCCCACGTTCAGCACGCCGGCGCGTTCGGAGACGAGCTCCCCGGTGGCGGCGAGCAGGATCGGCGCGGCGATCGTGACCGCCGAGACGAGAAACGCGACATCGAAGATCCCCATGTCACACCTCCTCGGTGCCCACGAGCGCAAGGCTCTTCGCAGCGGCGGCCGGTTGGGGCGCCGGCGCCTGTTCCCTGCGTCGTCTGGCCAGAACGGCGGCCAGCAGCACGAGCACGATCACCGCGCCCTGCAACACTTCGGCCAATGACGACGGGACGTCCAGGGTGGCCTGCAACGCCGTTCCTCCGACGTTCAACGCCGAGAAGACGACGGCCGTGAGGATCGCGAAGACCGGCGAGTTCCCCGCCAGCAGCGCGACGGCGATTCCGTTGAAGCCGACCCCGGCCTCGAAGCCGTCGCTCATCCAGGGAGCGGTCCCGGCGAAGAGCAGGGCCGCTCCGGCCAGGCCGGCGAAGCCTCCGGAGATGAGGATGGCCACCACTCCGCCGCGTTTGGGGTCGATGCCCAACCAGCGAGCCGCCTCTCCGTTGCCGCCGGACGCCCGCAGCCCGAACCCGAAGACGGTCCGCGACAGCAGCAGCACCACGATGACGGCGCAGATCGGCAGCAGCACGACGTCAAAGGACAGGGTCTGACCTGGGATGGCGGGAACGCTGGGCCAGATCGTGGACGGCGGGAAGTTCGCCGTCTGGGGCTCCTGGCTCGCTGTGCCCTGCAGGGGGCCGCGGACGAGCCAGGCGGCCACCTGGATGGCGACGAGGTTGAGCAGCAGCGAGGAAATGATCTCCAGCACTCCCCGCGACGCCCACAGCCAGGCCGTCAGCCCGGCCCACAGCGCGCCGCCGGCGATTCCGGCGAGAGCGGTCACCAGAACGGCCAGGGCTCCGGGCAGGCCACCGCAGTTCAGGCCGATCGCCGTCGCCGTCGCGCCGCCGGCGATCACCTGCCCCGGGTAGCCGACGTGCAGGCGCCCGGCGCGGGTGGCCACGATCCAGCCCAGCGCGACCAGCAGCAACGGTACGGCCTGGGTGAGGGTCGTCCCGGCGTTCGTCCCGTTGCCGAACGTGCCCTCCCAGAAGGCGGAGAGGGCGTCCACCGGCGCGACTCCGCTCGCGAGCAGGATCAACGAGGCGATCAGCGCCGCGATGACGATCACTCCCACCGTGACCAGCACGCGCGGCAGGTGCTGTCTCATGAGCATGGGGCCTCCTCCGCGGAGGTCATGAGGGCGCCGATACGTGTTCTTGTCGCGTCCTCGGCCTCCACCACGCCCTGGATCCGCCCGTGGGCCAGGACGGCGATCCGGTCGGACAGGGCGAGGATCTCGTCGAGATCCATGGAGATGAGCAGGATCGCTCCGCCCCGGGCCCGGTGCTCGCTGAGCTGCCGGTAGACGAAGTCGGTGGCACGGACGTCGAGGCCGCGCACCGGCTGCACGGCGATGAGCAGCGCCGGGTGGCCGGAGAACTCTCGCGCCAGCACGGCCTTCTGCTGGTTCCCACCGGACAGGCGGCCGATCGGGATCTTCTCCGTGTCGGCCCGGATGTCGAACTCGGCCATCAGCCGCCGCGCCTCGCCGCGTGCGGCGGAGGGGTTCAGGATGCCCCGGCGGCTCAGTGGCGGCCGCCGCAGGGCTCGCATCGTGATGTTCTCCCAGAGGGTCATGCCGGAGACGATCGCGACATGGTGCCGGTCTTCGGGAATGAGGGCGCCGCCGGACTGGTAGAACCGCCTCGGCGTACGATCCTCGAACGGTTTGCCGTCGAGCTCGATCCGGCCGCGGAGCGCCGGCCGGATTCCCATCACCGCCTCGACCAATTCGTTCTGACCGCTGCCCGCCACGCCCGCGATGCCGAGGATCTCTCCGGCGCGGACCTGAAGGTCGATCCCGCTCAGGGCCGGCGGGCTCTTCGGGTCGAGTGGGTCACGCGCCACTCCCAGCCCGCGCACGGTGAGCACGGGCCGGCCCGGGTTGACGTGCGCCCTCGCCGGCCGCTCCATGACCGGGCCGCCCACCATCATCGTCACGAGCTCGTCCGGGGTGACCTCCGTGACGAGCCCGGTGCCGACGACGGCTCCGGCCCGAAGGACGGTGTAGCGGTCGGCGACGGCGAACACTTCCGTGAGTTTGTGGGAGATGAGCACGATGGCGTGCCCCTCCGCGGCCAGCCGTCGCATGAGCGCGGCCAGCTCGTCCCATTCGCCGGGGCTCAACGCGGCGCTCGGCTCGTCGAAGATCAGGATCCGGGCGCCCCGGCAGAGCAGCTTGACGATCTCCAGACGCTGACGCTCTCCGATGGACGCGTCGGCCACCATGCGGTCGGGGTTGATCCGCAGGCCCGTCGTGGCCGCGATCTCTTCCGAGCGCCGGCGTACGTCCGCCGTCGCGTTGCTCCACGGGATGCGCGCCGGGCGCATCGCCAGGTTCTGCAGCTCGGTGAGCGTGGGCACGAGGGTGAAGTGCTGGTGCACCATGCCGATTCCGGCGCGCAGGGCGTGCTCGGGCTTCCTGAACCGGATCGTTTCTCCGTCCATTCGCACCTCGCCCTCGTCGGGCTGGTACAGGCCGGTGACGATGCGCATCAGGGTCGTTTTCCCGGCGCCGTTCTCGCCGAGCAGCGCATGGATCTCGCCGCGGTTGATGTCGAGGTCGACGCGCTCGTTCGCGGTGAAGGCGCCGAAGCGTTTGGTGACACCGCTGAGGCGAAGAGCCGGGGTTTGAGCTCGGTTGGCCATCGCGAGCGGCCTAGCGTTGCGCGTAGGCGTAGGACGGTTTCGGCAGCAGGACGTTGGCCGCCGGGGTGATCTCGTTGCTGATCAGCTGCTTGGTCACCCTGTCGGCGAGCTCCTCCGCCGCGGGCGTCGCCTTGCCCGGGCAGAACTCGAACTTGACCGCGCCCTTGGCCAGGCCATAGCTGATCGCCCCGGCGGGAAGTTTTCCGGCCGCCGCGTCGGTCACCGCGTCCTGCAGGATCGCCGACCAGCTGACCACGCCGGAGCCGACGATGTTCTTGCCCGCCTTACAGTCCAGGCCGAAGACCTGGTAGACGTCCACGGCCGAGGTCGCGGCGTCGGACGCCTGGTAGACGCCCTGGGAGCCGCTGTCCAGGTCGGACAGAATCGAGTCGACGCCGGTCGCGATCATCGCTTCGGCGGCCTGCTTCGCCTTGCCGACATCGTTGTAGTCGCCCGTGTAGGTCTGCGTCACCTTGGCGCCCGACGTGTCGAGCCCGGCGCCTTGAACCATGCCGTAGTACCAGCTGGCGGAGGCCGGAACCTGCAGTCCCGCGATCATCCCGAGCTTCTTCGACCTCGACAGTGCCGACGCGACGGCGCCGACGACGATGGCGTCGTAGCCGACGGCGGCGTCGACCGAGGTCACGTTGTCGGCGAACGACTCGGTGTGCGCCGCGACCAGGATGAACCTGACTTTCGGGTATTTCGGCGCGACGACCTGCACAGCCTTGTTGAGCGACGCCCCGTCGGCCACGACGATCGCGTTGCTGGCGGCCAGCGTCTGCAAGCCCTTGATCTGCTCTTGGGAGTTGGAGACGTTGTCGACGATGGAGGAGAGCTTCAGGTTCTTCTGCGCGGCGATGGCCGCGTTCACTCCGGCCAGGCCGTACTGGGTGAATCCGCTGTCGTTGCGGGGAGCCTGGGAGATGAATCCGATCGACAGCGTCCCACTCTCCGGGTCGGCGCTGTTGTCGGCCGCTGTGGAATTACCGCAGGCGGCGAGTGTGAGGGTCAGGGCGGTGGCGGCTGAGGTGAGGGGGATCCTGGTGCGCATGGTGACCCTTTCCAACGCCCGGTACATCGGGCGAGACATGAGCTAGGTACGGGGGGCACGCTGGTAGAAACTGGTATGTCAGTTTGGGAGTTACCAGCACCATGTGGCCTGTATGGTGTCGTCAGATTTCCATCTACCATACTAGTTGTCAAGACCCCGGCCCTGCCGCGTTGTCCTAGAGCTATCGCGCGAGACACGATGTCACGAAGCGCCTGCAAGCCGAGCGCTTTACCGATCTAACATGTCAGATGCAGGTCGCGCTTGTAACATTCCAGATGTGCAAGAGCGGCGAGGTTGCGGGCGCGACCCGCTGGCCGGCTCAGCCCGAGACGGGACGGTTCTCGGGGTTCGGCCGCGCACGTGGTTGCCGACGGGACCGGCGAAAGTCAATGGAGGCGGCGCGGCTCGCGCCCCCCTCTGGCGGGAGGTGCGAGC
>NZ_BLAE01000003.1:54872-206363 GCF_009687865.1 Acrocarpospora macrocephala | reverse complement strand
CTGGCGGGAGGTGCGAGCCGCGCCGCCTCCGGAAAATCAGAGGGCGAACTTGACGCTGACCTCATCGGCCAGCTCGAAACGTCCCTGCTGGACGTGCGCCCTCATGGCACGCTCCGCCGCATCGGCGTCATGGGCCCGGATAGCCAGGACTATCGCCCGGTGCTCCGCCAGCGACCTCTCCATCCGCCCTTCGCGGCGGGTGACGATCGACGACAGCAGCCCTCGATGAAGCTGGTGGACAAGCAGACGGTAGTGATCCGTCAGGCGGTCATTGCTCGCCCCCTTGACGATCAGTTGGTGTAAACGCTCGTCCGTCGCGCTGTAACCATCGGTGTCCCCCGCCTGCGCGGCCGCCGCCATCTCCACCATCACCTCGTCGATCAGAGCGACGATCTCGTTGTTGGCGCGGTTGGCGCACAGTCTGGCCGCCATGCCTTCAACGGCCTCGCGGACCTCGAACAGGTCGAGTATCTCGTGGCGGCTAAGGCGCTTGACGAACGTGCCGCGCCGGTGCTCGATGGTGACGAAACCGGCGCTCTCAAGCTCTTTCAACGCCTCCCGCACCGGCATCCGGCTCACGCCGAACCGCTGAGCCAGACGCGCCTCGGAGAGCTTCTCCCCGTACGCGATCGTGCCAGAGGCTATGTCCTGCCGAAGCTGCCGGGCGATCGCGTCCTTCATCGACCCGCCGTCCGAACCATCGACGGACAACGAGTTCGCTGACGCGGCGGCTGCGCTTTGCGGCTTCTGGCGTGAACCGGCGCCGCCGCCACTCGACTGCGACCTCGCCATACACTGAGCCCCGTTCCCCATTGCGCCGACTAACGAACCGATATCTACCATACCAGTTGAGCTGCCATGATCGAGAACTTGCCGCAGCCGGTGGCGCAGTCCTGTCCTGCTCGAATATTGAGTTACGCGCCCTGAGCTGTGGTCAAGGGACGTGGTGGAATTCGCTGATCGTGCCGGCGACTACCGGTTTCCGGCGGATGGATCGCAGGTCGTGAGATCGGTCACGTCGCACGCGGGAGGGCGCGACCCGTGACGAGATTGTGATGGGGCGCGAGCTATTGGAGTCCTGCCTACCCTCGGTAATGCCATGATGAAACGTTATGGGTTATATATTTTGCCGGTAGTGGTTTTCTTTTCCCTGGTCGCGGGATGCGGCCTTGCCGATAGAGTCGTCGGGCGCCGGGGGTTATACCGTCCCAAGCGGAGCCATGGAGCCCACGATTAAGGCGGGCGGTCACGTTATGGCCGCCAAGCCCAGGGACGATTACGCACCCGAACTCGGTGACGCCATTCTTTTCCGAGCTCCGGAGTCGCGGGACAAGGACGGCGTCTATATCTCGCGAGTCATCGGTGTTCCAGGCGCCACTATCGAGTACTGCGACAATCAAGGGCGGATCATCCTGGACGGGCAACCCCTGGAGGAGCCCTACATCAAGGAGCCTCCCACCTCGTTAGCGACGTTCGGCCCGCTGACCGTTCCCAAGTCGCCCGCCATAGAGGTGTGCCCGGGATCCTCTCGTCTCCATAGACCGTGGAAGGGCAGATCGGCTGGTTCCGCCGCAACCATCTTGTCCCCATTCCGGACGTGCGGTCAGTTCAGGCTCTCAACGCGATGATCGACGAGTGGGACGCCGCGGACGAGGCCGCCGGATCGGCAGCCGGGCGCGGACCGTCGGGGAGTCCCTGGCGATCGAGCGGCCGCTGCCGGAGGAGCCGTTCGAGACCGGCACTGGTTCACCTCGCGTGTCGACCGGTTTGCCCAGGCCACGGTCCGCACCAACAAGTACTCCGTGCCGGTCCGGCGACTATGCGGCACTTCACGCTGGCCGCAGGTCTGTCCCGCGGACCAGACCCTAGGCGATCATGCCCATTCCGCCGCTGGACGGGAGATCGGGCCGCGACCGACGCCGCGGCCCGGTCCGTGTCAGAAGGCGTACGGCCCGAACCGTCCCCAGGCCACCACCGCGGCCAGGATCAGCAGCACCAAGTTCAGCGCCAGATACGGGAATTCCCCGCGCCGCGCGTGCACCACCATCGCGCCTACCATCATGAGCACCAGCCCGGTCGCGGCGAGCGGCACCAGGATCGGGGCGATGCCGGTCACCGCCGGGAGTATCAGTCCGATCGCGGCCAGCACCTCGATGACGCCGAGCGCCTTGATCGCGGGCGGCGGCCAGCCCTCGTACAAGCCCAAGCCGGAGGCGATCAGCTGCTCCCGTGATCGCAGCAGTTTCGTCGCGCCGGAGAACAGGAATGCGGCCGCGAGCAGCCCAGCAGTGACCCAGAGGACTACGTTCATGATTCACCCTGCCGTAGATTGACTTAAACGGTGAAGTGAAACGTAGACCGTTATGACTTCAACGCGCAAGTGATCAACACTTGCGCGTTGAAGTTATACTCGATGACGTGACCGACGAACCCCGCTGGCTGGACTCCGCCGAGGAGCAGACCTGGATCACCCTGGTCGCCATGCTGTTCCGACTGCCGGCCGCCCTCGACGCGCAGCTGCAACGCGACGCCGGACTCAGCCACTTCGAGTACCTGATCCTCGCCAGCCTGTCCGAGGCCCCGGAGCGCACGCTGCGGATGAGCGTCCTGGCCCTGCTCTCCGAGGGCTCGCTCCCCCGCCTCTCGCAGGCCGTCGGCCGCCTGGAGAAGCGCGGCTGGGTGCGCCGCACGCCCGACCCGACCGACGGCCGTTACACGCTCGCGATCCTCACCGACGACGGCTTCGACAAGATCGTCGCGACCGCGCCCGGCCACGTCGCCGAGGTTCGCCGCCTGGTCTTCGACCCGATGACCAAGGCACAGCCGAAACAACTGCGCGAGATCGGCGCCCGGGTACTGCGCGCCGTAGACCCGAACGGCCCGCGCCCCGGAACCCACCCCTTCTGACCAACGCCTTGGAGCACCACATCGGAACGAAAGCCGGCGACCACATCCGGTTCGTCTGCGGCCGCGACGACGCCCTCATCCGCGTCAAACGGGTGAGCCGGTATGCCTCATTCGAGGAGATGCTCGACTGCGAAGGCGCCGCCTACGTCAACCCCGACAGTCCCCGCGAGCAGCGGCTGGCCAACATCCGCCGCATCTACGGCCCGGAAAAGAGGCGCTCGGCGTGCTGGCCATCGAGATCGAACTCCTCCAATCCGCCGCTGCGTGACCGATCACCACGTCACCGAGCCGCACCCTCAGGACGAGCCAGGCCCCACGCGCCGTGCGGGCCCTCCGGCATCCGGGGGTCTTAGCATCACTGACCGGCGGGAAGGCGACGGTCAGGCCTCGCCGAGGTCGGTGCAGTGTGCGATCGTCGCATCGTCGGCCGCCACCGCGTGGCGCGCCTCCGCCTGACGGACACGATGGATGATTTCGGCGGGTCCGCTCGTCGCCAGGACGGTCATGACCTCTGGCCAGCCGGCGAGCTGGAACCGGTCCACGATGCGGCTGGCTCCATTGCTGAGCAGGGCGGCGCCGGCCAGTTCGGAGATCGGGCAGCTTCCGGTGATCGCCTCGTCTGCCGCCCGCGGGTCGTCCTTGGCCACCCAGAAGCCGTCCGGCCGGTTCCGGTTGGCGCGCAAGTCTCGCAGGAGCCGCTGGTATTCCTCGCTTCCCGCGGCGGCGGCCTCGAGCGCGGGCTGGTACGACCGGCTGATGATCACCTCCCGCGGATCGGAGACGACGAGCGGCGCATCCTCTGCTCTGTCCAGGACGAGAACCGAGTCACCGAGCACCAGGTACTCGATGAGGCCGCCGGACAGGCGCAGGATGGCGACGGTCGCCGACGGACTGATGGGGTTGGCGACGTCGCAGGTGTCCCGATGATCGTCCGTCACCCGCTCGATGGCCTCGGCGAGCAGCGCCGAAAGACTGCGGTCCCGCACGAGTGACAAGAGGCTCAGGAGGCTGCCTCCCAGGTGGCTGGCGTGCCAGGCCACCCCATGCCGGCAGATCGATTCACTGCCGGGGACGCCGGCGCCGTCGATCAGCACAGCCGCCGTCGGCACGGCGCCGGTGAAGTCCTCGTTAACGCGGCCGGCCCGTCCCGCGGCCACGCTCGTCATCGCCACCCGCATGCTCTGCCGCCGCCCTCCTGCAGATCAAGGCGTCGACCATACAACCGCTTACCACACATCTGCCGCCGCGCGGACGCGTCGGGCCCACAGTCCGGCCCTTGAGCAGTATCCGGATTCGCCGCGAGCCGCGCGATCCAGGATGAGCGACTCGTCACCATACGTGAGCCGCATGGCGGGGGCGACGACCAGGCGGAGAGCGGCGTCCGCGGTGGCGCCGAAACAACCTCCGCCCGCAGACCCGCAGCCGCCAGAGTGCGGTCGCTTCTCGCGAACATCGATCAGGTCGTTGACCTGAACTGCCCCGGAGTACGGCCGTCCCCTGCTGGGCCCCGATACGCCTGCGCGATGTCCATCCAGCGATCGGCCTCCGCGCCCGCCGCCGCCAGGTCGAGATCGTCCCGATGCCGCCGCCGCGTCACCAGCAGGCAGAAGTCCGCCGCCGATCCCGTGATCCTGTTCGGCGAATCCTCGGGCCCGAACGTCCACAACGCCCCGGACGGCCCGCTGAGCTCGAACCGGAACTCCCCCTCCGGCGGGGTCAGCCCCCGCGCCAGATACCCGAACGTCCAGGTCCGGATGGCGAAGGCCACGATGAGCTGGATCCTGTCTGTTCGCTCCGGCTTGATGCCCAGTGCGTCGGCGATGTCCTGGCCGTGGCCGAACAGCTCCATCATGCCCGCCATGCCGAGCACGGCCGGGGGCAGCGGATTGACCAGCCACGGCACCATCTGGTCCGGCGGCGCGGCGGCCAGCGCCTTGATCGCGCCGTCCCGCTCGGCCCGCCACTGGGTCAGCAGCACGTCCGGCGGCTCGGCCAGGAAGCCCGCCATCGCATGCCGGACATTGGCGTCGAAGTCCGGCGAGAGCTTCGACGCCAGCGCGGCGAACGCCTCCGCGTTGGAGGCGGCCAGGCCCGCCATCCGGAACGTCGCCGACAGGTGCGCGATCTGGTGCGCGATCGTCCAGCCCGGCGAGGGCGTCTCCAGCGCCCACTTCGCCGCGGGCAGGTCGGCCACCATGCGGTCCACGTCGTCGCCGTCCGCGGTGAGCGCGGCGATCACTAGGTTCAGGTCGGTCATGTCGGTGCCCTCTCGCCCGGATGTCGCAAGACCCGTCCGTTTCATCGTCACGAGAGGCGTCTGCCGCCGCACCTTTTGCCGTGCGCACCTACTCGGGCAGCCAGGCCGCGCGGTCGCTCACACCCACGCTGACCGGCAGCTGGACCACCGCGCGCGGGTGGGCCAGGTCAGCAATCTGGAAGACGAACAGCGCCCCCCGCCGGGCGACCGGGTCGTGCCCGAGGACCAGCAGCCACTCCCCCACCGGCACCGGCCGCCCGGCCTGCCAGCCCGCGCCCAGGTCTACCCGGCGCTGCCCGAGCGCGAGGATCGGCAGGCCGGCGGGCAGCCAGAACGGTTCCCTGGTTCCGCAGCGCGGGAGCAGCCCCACCCGGGTCCCCCGCCCGGGCTGCGCCACATACGGCAGCCGGGTCTTCAGCAGGGCCGCCGCCCGGTGATAGGCCACCGGCGGATGAATCATCACCAGATACCGTTCCGTGAGTTCCACCGCGCTGATGAAAGGCGCCGGGTCCGCGAGCGCGAACGGCACCGTGCGCACCACCGTGCCGTCGGGCTCGGCCGTGAGATGCTCGGCGCAGCCCAGATCCGGGTACGTGACGACGGTGTGCCAGCATCCCGTCCGCGCGTCCCGTGCCGGACGGGCCACCGTGATGTCCGGCCCGCCGGACGGGCACATCCAGAGCGCGGGAGCGAGAGCCGGAATCGGCCCGAACGGCGGCCTCCCGCACAAGGGCGCCGGCGCGCGATACCAGCGTGCGACGCCGTCGCGGAGCCGTACGCCCGAGTGCACGAGCGGCCCCGCGAGCGGGTGGGCGGCGCGCGGGTTGGGCAGCGCCTGGACCAGCGAGCCGGTCAGCTCGGCCGGTAGGCAGCCCTCCACCACCAGCTGATCCTCGACCAGTAGTGCGACGTCGTGTGCGGTCATGACCGACGCCTCCCGAAAACATAACAGTGTTGTGGTTAATACATATCGCTGTTATGCAATAATGTCAAGGTGAGCCCTCGACGATCGGACCCCGCCACTAAGCCCGCCCTCGTGGACATCGCGGCCCGGCTGCTCGCCGAGAACGGCCCGCAGGCGCTCTCCACCCGCCGTATCGCCGCCGAGGCCGACAGCTCCACGATGACCGTCTACACCCACTTCGGCGGCATGAGCGGGCTCGTCCGCGAGATGGTCAGGGAGGGCTTCGCCCGGCTGCAGGAACGCCTCACCAGCGTGCGGGCGACTTCGGATCCGGTGGCCGACATGGCATTGCTCGGCCGCGCCTACCGCTTCAACGCCCTGGCCAACCCGCACCTCTACGCGGTGATGTTCGGCGGCTCCTCGCTGGCCGGGTTCTCACTGTCGGAGGAGGATCGCCAGCACGGCCGCTACACCCTGGGCAACGTGGCCGAGTGCGCGGAGCGCTGCCTGGCGAGCGGCCGGTTCCGGCCGGGCGACGCGATCCTGGTGGCGCACCAGATGTGGATGGCCGTCCACGGCCTGGTCACGCTGGAACTCGGCGGCTACCTCATCCCGCCGTACGACGCGGACGCCTGCGTGGAGGAGCAGCTGGTCGGGCTGATGGTGAGCGCGGGGGACGCCTGGGAGGCGGCCACCGAGTCGGTGGCGCGGTCGCGGGAGCGGATCGACGAGATCTAGATGTGTTAACTAGAAAGTCGTGATCTGGACAGCCGCAGCGGTGAATCGCCTGGTCGGCGACTATGCGGCTGTCTATGGGACGGGTTTCTGGTTAATAGCTACAGCGGCACGTTGCCGTGCTTGCGTTGGACGGGGTCCGCGCGTTTGCCGCGCAGCATCTCCAGGCCGCGGGCGATGGCCGCGCGGGTCTGCTCCGGGTCGATGACGTCGTCGATGAGGCCGCGCTCGGCCGCGTAGTAGGGATGCATGAGCTGCCCGGTGTATTCGTGGACCAGTTCGGCGCGCAGGCCCTCCGGGTCGGCGGCGGTGGCCAGTTCCTTGCGGAACAGCACGTTCACCGCGCCCTCCGCGCCCATGACCGCGATCTCGTTGGTGGGCCAGGCCAGCGCGAGATCGCAGCCGATGGAGCGCGAGTCCATCACGATGTACGCCCCGCCGTAGGCTTTGCGGATGATCACGGAGATCCGGGGAACGGTGGCCTCGCAGTAGGCGTACAGCAGCTTGGCGCCGTGGCGGATCACGCCCGCCTGCTCCTGGTCGGTGCCGGGCAGGAATCCCGGCACGTCCACCAGGGTCACCAGCGGGATGCCGAAGGCATCGCAGAACCGTACGAACCGGGCCGCCTTCTGCGCGGCCTGCACGTCCAGCACGCCGGCCAGGGACATCGGCTGGTTGCCGACCACGCCGACGGTGCAGCCGTCGATCCGGGCCAGCAGGCAGACCACGTTGGGCGCCCAGTCCTCGTGCAGCTCGATGAATTCGCCGTCGTCGACCAGTTCGGCGACGACGGCGCGCATGTCGTAGGGCTTGTTCGGCTCGACCGGGACGATCCCGGCCAGGGCCGGGCGCAGCTCGGTGGTCGCGCCGCGCGCCGGGCCGCCAGGGGGCGGCTCCAGGTTGTTGCCGGGCAGCAGCGAGACCAGGTAGCGGACGTCGGCGAAGCAGCTGTCCTCGTCGTCGTGGACGAAGGTGGCCACGCCGGTCCCGGCGTGCACGTCCGCGCCGCCGAGCTGCTCGTGCGTGACCCGCTGGCCGCTCACCGCCGCGACCACGTCGGGCCCGGTCAGGTACATCTTGGCGATGTCGCGGACCATGAACGTGAAGTCCGACAGCGCGGGCGAGTAGGCCGCGCCCCCGGCGCACGGCCCGAGGATGACGCTGATCTGCGGGATCACCCCGGACGCCCGCACGTTGCGGTGGAAGATGCCGCCGTAGCCGTGCAGGGCCGGCACGCCCTCCTGGATCCGCGCGCCGCCGCTGTCGTTGAGCGCGATCAGCGGCGCGCCGGTGGCGATGGCCAGGTCCATCACCTTGTGGATCTTGGCGGCGTGCGCCTCGCCCAGCGAGCCGCCGAAGACGGTGAAGTCCTGGGCGTAGACGAAGACCCGGCGGCCGGCGATGGTGCCGGATCCGGCGATCACGCCGTCGGTGTGCGGCCGGTTCTCGCCGATCTTCAGGCCGTGCGCCTGGGTGCGGCGGTAGCGGTCGATCTCGTCGAAGGAGCCCTCGTCCAGCAGCGCGGCGAGGCGCTCGCGGGCGGTGCGCTTGCCGAGGGCGCGCTGCCGCGCCGCCGCCGCGGCGTCGCCCGCCGTGATCCGGTCCCGCAGGCTGCCGTGCTCGCGCCGCAGGCCGTCCATGGTGCGCGGGTCCGGCGGTGGCGGGTCGGCGAAGACGTCCGGGACGGGCACGTCGACCACGGACCGGCCGTTGACCCTCCGCACCGAACTGCCCACGGCACGCACGCCCCTTCCTGGGGGTTCCGGGAGCGGTCTGAGGTCCTCCCGCGAGACCGTCATCGGACCGCCACCAGGTCGGTCCCCGCCTGGCGGGCGGTGATCCGCCCGGTGTCGCGCAGCCAGCGCACGGTGTCGCGCATGGTCTCGGCCAGCGGTCTGGCCTGGACGCCGAGCGTGGAGGCCTGCTCCTCGACGGGGGCGGCGACCGCGCAGGTGTAGACGGCGCCGTACTGGGCGGGGATGTGCCAGGGCCACCAGCGCTGGGCCAGGTCGGCGCAGCGGGCGGCCGGGAGCATCGCCCGGGCGGGCAGGAAGGCGGTGCGCAGCGGGCGGCCGGTGACCTGGCGGAGCGCGCCGAGGAACTCCCGCGTCGCCACATACCGCCCGGGTCCGAAATGTCGCCCGCTGAGGTCGGGTTCTGTGAGGGCGCGCACGTGCAGTTCGGCGGTGTCGCGGACGTCTCCTAGGGGGAATCCGCCGGTCGGCCACATCGGCATCAGGCCCCGCAGCACATCCCGGATCCGGGCGTTCTGGTCGCCGAGCCGGGGATCGCCGGGTCCGGCCAGCGCGGGCGGGTAGGTGATCACCACGGGCACGCCGTCCAGCTGGTGGCCGCGCGCGACCTCCTCGGCGCCCGCCTTGCTGGCCAGGTAGGTCTCCCGTGGCCGCCCGACCGGCGTGGCCGGGCCGATCACGCCCAGCGGCGCGGGGAACAGCGCCCCCACGGTGGACACGTGCACGATCCTGGCGACGCCCGCCCGCCGGGCCGCGCCCAGCACCACCTCGGCGCCGCGCGTGTTCACCCGCCGCATCTCCGCGTGCCGCCTGCTGTCGAAGGAATAGACGGCGGCCGCGTGCAGCACCGCGTCCACGCCACGCACCGCCCGGCTCACGGCGGCCTCATCGGTGATGTCCCCGGCCACGGCCTCGTGCTCGACTCCGGACGGATCCCGGGCGAGCAGCCGGACCTGGTGACCCGCCCGGATGAGGGCCGCGACCGAATGGGAGCCGACGAATCCCGTGCCGCCGGTCACGCACACCAGCATCTGTAACCCCCCTCGTCGGCCACCAGCGTCCCCCGGGGCTGATCCGGGTGTCTTCTCTCAACGTGCGCTAACGCAGCATTTTGGAAGAAGAAACGCGCTCGCCTGCGCGAAACGATGAGGGCACACTCCAGAGAGTCGGAGGGCATCGATGGCAACCCATGCCGCGGCGGGCTCGTTCCCGGTGCAGAACGGCGCGCTCAACACGCGCTACCACAAGCTCGGTCTCAACATCTTCCTGTTCATCGTCATCGCCCACTGGGCCGAGCACGTCGCCCAGGCGATCCAGGTCTACGCGCTCGGCTGGCCGCTGCCGGAGGCGCGCGGCGTCCTGGGCGTGCCCTTCCCGTGGCTGGTCAAGTCCGAGTGGATGCACTACGGGTACGCGCTGTTCATGCTGGTCGGCCTGATCATCCTGCGCAAGGGCTTCACCGGCCGGGCCAGGACCTGGTGGAACATCTCGCTCGGCATCCAGGTCTGGCACCACCTGGAGCACCTGATCCTGCTGCTGCAGGCGCTGTTCGCCGCCAACCTGTTCGGCCGCGCGGCCCCGACCAGCATCCTGCAGCTGATCGTGCCCCGGGTGGAGCTGCACCTGTTCTACAACGCGGTGGTCTTCGCCCCGATGGTGGTGGCGATGATCCTGCACCGCCGCCCGAACCGGGTCGAGCGGGCTCAGATGAACTGCACCTGCGCCGTTCCCGTCCCCGGATGAGCGGCCGGCGGGGTCTGCCGTTCTCCTCGGTGGTGACGGCGCTCGCCGGGTTCGTCCTGCTCTGGTTCACGGTCCCCGGCATCGGCCCCGCGGTTCGCGCCGCGCGGGCCGACGGGGTCTCCGGCGTCTTCACCGCCACCGAGCTGGTCTGCGTGCAGCATCCCGGGCACGAGAGCTGCACGTGGACGGGCGCGTTCTCCGCCCCGTCCGGGGCGGTCCGCGACCGCGTCTCCCTGTACGGCAGCGACCGGGGGACCATGCTCGCCGGGCAGACCACCCGGGCGGTGGACATCGGCAGGACGTACTGGGTCTACGGGCCCGGCGGGTCGAACGAGTGGGTGTTCACGGGGCTGCTGCTCCTGTTGGGGGCGGGGCTGCTGGCGTACGCGGCGTACGCGGCCCGGGCGGTGGTGCGGCCTCGCGCGCAGACATGAACAGGGCCAGCACCACGCCGGCGCCGATCAGGGCGGCGACCAGGCCGAGCGCGGGTTTGGCGGCGTCCAGCGCGCCGATCGTGAAGGCTCCCAGCGCGCCGCCGAGCTGGCGGGCGGTGTTCAGCGTGCCCGAGGCCACCCCGGCCAGGTGCGGCGGGATCGCGCGCAGCCCTTCGATGGTGGCGGGCGCGAAGGCCAGGCCCATACCTGTGCCGATGACGGCGAGCGGGATCGGGTACGTGCTCTGCACGGCCAGGGCGAGGACGCCGAGCGCGTAGAGGGTGAGCCCGGCCGCCAAGGGGATGCGCCCGCCGACGCGGTCGGCCAGCTTGCCCGACAGGGGCGCCAGGGCGGTCAGCGCGAGTGTCATGGGGAGGGCGGTCACGCCGGACATCAGCGGGGTCATGCCCAGGACGGTCTGGGTGTCGATGACGTAGACCAGGAGCAGGCCGTACAGGGAGAAGGACGTGATCGCGGTGATCGCGACGGCCAGGGTGAAGTCGCGGTGGCGGAACAGGCCGGGCACCGCGGTGACGCGCTGCGGGCGCGGCGGGCGCAGGTCGGGGATGAGGCGCAGGGCCAGGGGCAGCGCGGCGAGGCCGACCGGCAGGTTGATGAGGAAGACCGACTGCCAGCCGTACCGGGTGACGAGCAGGCCGCCGAAGGTCGGGCCGCCGACCGAGGCGACCCCGGCCACGGCGGTGAAGATGCCGAGGGCGAGGCCGCGCCGGTCGGCCGGGAAGATCGCCGAGATGAGCGCGAGGGCCTGCGGGACGAGCGCCGCCGCGCCGACGCCCTGCACGACCCTGGCCGCGATGAGCAGGCCCGGGCCGGCCGACAGCGCGCACAGCAGGGACGCGCCGGTGAAGACGGCCAGGCCCGCCGCGAACACGTTGCGCGGGCCGAGCAGGTCGCCGACCCGGCCGAAGACGATCAGGAGGGAGGCGAAGGCGAGCAGGTAGCCGTTGAGGATCCAGACGATCTGCCCGACGCCCGCGCCGAGCGAGGTCATGATCGAGGGGGCGGCCGTGTTCACGATCGTGGTGTCGACAAGGATCAGGAAATTGGTCACGCACAACACCGCGAGAGCGCGCCAGGGGTTCATATCCCTCCAAAGCCGCCGCCTGCAAACCGCCCACGAACCGCCAGGCCGCTCAAGACCGCCTAGGAACCGCCCGAGCGAGCGCGGGCCGCCACCATGCTCGCCCAGGCGGTGATTTCGAGGAGCCCGCGGTCGTCCGCCTGGACGTCGCCCACCGCTGTCCCGGCCTGGTAGGAGGCCATCGCGGTGAGCAGCGCCAGGCGGCCGGTGGGCCGGTGCGCGGGGGCGAGCGCGGCCACCGCGTCCTCGCACCACGCGCGGCTCGGACCCGGCGGGGTCCCGTCCCATTTCGCCACCTCGGCGGTGACGAGCTCCCGGACCGGCTCGGGCACCGAGCGCTCCCCGGCCTGGGAGACGGCCGCGGTCGCCCGGGCGACCGCGCCCGCCACGTACGGGTTCCCCTCCGCCCAGTGCAGATCGGCTGGCAGCGGCGCGTCCGGCAGCAGCCCGAGCGAGTCGCCCGGCGGCCGCGACCGGCGCGCCGACGAACCCATCATCGAGCCGAGGACGCGCAGCGCGCCGCCGCGCACGGCCCCGGGCACGGCGGGCGGGAGCGGGGATTCGCCGAGGAACACGTTGACCATGCGATTGAGGTAATGGAACGTCAGCCGCGTCCCGATGACCTCGGGGCCCGGCTCCGGCATGGCCGGAGCGGGCCCGCCCAGGCCGCGCAGGGTCGCGCCGTGCACGTCCACGCAGTAGGGGCAGGCGTTGGCGCGAGAGACCTCGGTGGCCACCAGCTCCTTGGCCGCGCGCGACACGAGCCCCTGGGCGAGCAGGGACTCGCGCAGCAGCATCCAGACCCCGGCCATCACCTCCGGCGCGGCCGAATGCAGCGCGACCGGCGGGGCCAGCATCCCGAAATCGCGTTCCACCTGGGCGTACACGTCCGCCACCAGCCCCCTCGCCGCCCCTGGCGGAACCGGCGTGACATGCCGGACCTGGGCGAGGGACCTCCGCAACGCCTTCTTGACGACCACCGGACTACGCGTTCTGAGTCTCGGCGGCGCGGGCGACGCGCTCCGCCATTTCCGGGCTCATCAGGGTCTCCACCGGATCGATGAGCCCGGCCACCCGCAGGAACGCGGCCGTGATGGTCCCGTCGTGCTCGGCCGCCGCGCGCAGCCGGTCCATGTACTCGTTGGCCATCCGCACCTGCTCGTTCCGCTCGCCCTCCACGCCCGGGTAGCTGAGGTCGCCGCCGACCGAGACGCCCCAGGGCGCCTCGATGACCTTGGCCACGTCGGTGAAGAACGCCTTGGCGTCCGGCAGGCCGCCGCCCTTCAGGTGCTCGCGCAGGGTGAGGCCCTCCAGCGCGGCGACCGTCATGCCCTGGCCGTACACCGGGTTGAAGCTGCACACGCCGTCGCCCACCACCAGCAGCCCCTGCGGGAAGCGGGCCAGCCGCTCGTAGTGCTTCCACACGCTGGCCGGGTAGCGGAACGCCACCCGCTCGTCCAGCAGCGTCGCGTCGTGCACGGCGTCGTAGATGTCCGGCACGACCAGCGACTTGACGAAGGCCAGGTGGCCTTCCTGGTCGGTCGGGGCCTGGTCGCCCAGCATGCCGGTGAGCGAGAGCAGGTAGCGGTCGTTCAGGCGGGAGAAGAACGCGCCGCGCGGGTTCTCCGGGGTGGCCACGCACAGGATCGCCATGTCCTCGCCGAGCACGTTCTCGCGCAGCCGGAAGTGGCAGGTGGTGTACGACAGGCCGATCTTGACGCGGTCCTCCTCGGGGCGCGGGTAGCCCAGCTCGGCCAGCCAGGCGGGGGTGCGCGAACCGCGCCCGGTCGCGTCCACCACCAGGTCGGCGGAGATCTCCTCGCCCTCGATCGTCACCCCGGTGACGCGGCTCCGGTCCGCCGTGACGGTGAGCGCGAGGATCGCGCGGTTCTCCAGGAACGTGACATTGGGCAGCGCCCGCACCCGGTCCCGCACCGCGCTCTCCAGCTCCGGCCGGGTGGCCGAGATCACCTTCAGCCCGGTCTCGTACGGCTGGAGCCTGCGGCCGTTGAAATACCAGCGCAGGTTGACGCCCATGTCCCCCATGGGGATACCGGCGTCGGCCAGCTCCCCGGTCAGGCCGGGGAACATGCCCTCCAGCACCTCCTGGCCCTTGGCCAGCAGGCCGTGCGCGTGCGCCCCCTGCGGAACGCCCCGGCGCGGCTCGTCCACCCCGGCCAGCTGGTCACGGTCCACCAGCAGGACTTGCTCGAATTGCTCCGACAGCACCTTGGCGGCCACCAGGCCGGCCATCCCGCCGCCCAGCACCACCGCGCGGTTCCGCATGGTCAGCTCCTCTAGAGGTAGAAGGTGTTGGGCGGCATCCCGCACAGGATGCGGCCGTAGAGCTCCCGATTGGTGTCCGGATGCATGAGCGCGTGCAGGTTGACCGCCTGCATGTCGCGCTGGATCCGCTGCATCGGCACGTCGCTGTAGATGGACGAGCCGCCGCTCGCCGTGGTGAGCAGGTCCACCGCACGCTTGGCCAGGTCGCAGACCGCGCCCATGTCGGCGCGGGCGCGGGCCCGCTCCTCGGCCGTCCACTGCGTCCCGGACTTCTCGTCCACCTGCCCGGCCAGGCGCAGGGCGTGGAACTCGGCCTCGTCGATCAGCAGCGCCGCCTCCGCCACCTGGAAGTGGGTGAGCGGGGCGTCCTTCTGGCTGGTGTAGGCGGTGTAGGTGATGTGCCGCTCGGGCAGCCGCCGGAAGAACGCGTCCCAGGCGCCCTTGGCCATGCCGACCACGGTGCCGACCGAGGAGGCCGAGGCCACCGGGAGCAGCGGGTTGCGGTAGATCGCGCTGTCGGCGTTGAGCTTGGAGGCGTACTGCTCGTGCAGGATGGCGCCCATCGAGAGGATGCGCTCCTCGGGGATGAACACGTCCTGGGCGATCGTGGTGATGCTGCCGGTGCCGCGCAGACCCGAGGTGAACCAGTCGTCCACGATCTGCAGGTCGGACAGCGGGACCAGGGCCATGATGGGCTCGTGGCCGCCGTCGGCGGTGGGCGTGACCGCGACGATCACCTGCCACTGGCTGTGGCGGGCGCCGCTCATGAAGCCCCACTTGCCGTTCAGGACGGCGCCGCCGTTCCGCCGTACGGCCATGCCGGTCGGGCTGAGCGTGCCGCACAGGCGGGTGTCCGGGGAGTCGAAGACCTCGTCCTGGACCTCGTCGGGGAACATGGCGGCCATCCACGACGTGATCCACCAGACGGACGCGGTCCACGAGGTGGAGCCGTCGCCCCGGCCGAGTTCGGTGGCCACCCGGACCATCGTGCGGGCGTCGCTCTCGTAGCCGCCGTAGCGGGCGGGGACGCGCATCCGGAAGACGCCGGAGTCGCGGAGCGCGTCGAGCGAGTCGGGCGTCAGCAGCCGGCCGTCCTCGGTGGCGAGCGCGTTCGCCTGGAGCAGGGGAACCAGCTCCGCCGCGCGCCGTACGAGCTCTTCCTGGGCTGGCGCTTGGGCGTGTTTCACCCGGGCCTCCTAAATGGGTGCGAATAACGATGCGTGGCGTTTTCCGGGGTGCCTGGAAAACGCGCCCCGCGCTAATTACGCGGTCGTGGAATTCGCGCCGGAATTCACCGCCGCGAGCCTGCCGGGCCGGGGGCGCCCCCGGGCCGGCGGATGAAACGTTCAGGCGCGCAGGGACCGGCCGAAGGCGCGGACGTCGCCCACGTACAGGTCGGGCTCCTCCATCGCGCCGAAGTGGCCGCCGCGCGGGAGCTCGCTCCAGTGGGTGATGGTGGGGACGATCCGGTCCGCCCAGGCCCTGATCGGGGCGGTGGCGTCACCGGCGAAGACGGCCACGCCGACCGGCATGGTGACCGGCCACGGGCCGCCGAACCCGGCGGCCACGTTCTGGGCGGTCCGGTCGGTGCTCTCGTAGTAGAGCGAGCTGGAGGAGAGGGCGGTGCGGGTGAACCAGTAGAGGGAGACGTTGGTGAGCATCTGGTCCCGGTCCACGGCGTCCTCGGGGGCCTTCTCCGCGTCGGTCCAGTCCATGAATCTTTCAGCGATCCAGGCGAGCTGGCCGACGGGCGAGTCGGTCAGCGCGTACCCGAGCGTGTTCGGGCGGGTCGCCTGGAGCTTGAAGTAGGCCGACAGCTCCTGGTCGAAGTTGAGCAGCCGGCCGAGCCCCGCCAGCTCTGTAGGCGTGAGCGCGGCCATGTCGGCCGGGTCGCCGGAGGGGAAGGTGACCAGCATGTTCACGTGCACGCCGATGACGTTCTCCGGGGCCACCTGGGCCAGCTGGAAGGAGATCATCATGCCCCAGTCGGAGCCCTGGGCGACGTAACGCTGGTAGCCGAGGCTGCGCATCAGCTCCGCCCAGGCGCGGGCGATCCGCCAGGAGTCCCAGCCGGTGTCGGCGATCGGGCCGGACAGGCTGAAGCCCGGCAGGGACGGGATGACCACGTGGAAGGCCTCGGACGGGTCGCCGCCGTGCGCGCGGGGGTCGGTGAGCGGGCCGATCACGTCCATGAACTCGGCGATCGAGCCCGGCCAGCCGTGCGTGATGATCAGCGGGATGGCGTCGGGTTCGGGCGAGCGCACGTGCACGAAGTGCACGTTGGCGCCGTCGATCTCGGTGACGAACTGGGGGTGCTCGTTCAGCGCCGCCTCGGCGGCGCGCCAGTCGAAGCCGGTCCGCCAGTACTCGGCCAGTTCCTTGAGGTAGGCGAGCGGGACGCCGCGGCTCCACCCCTCGCCGGGCGGCTCGGCGGGCCATCGGGTCCTGGCCAGCCGGTCGTGCAGGTCGTCCAGATCGGCCTGCGGGATTTCAATGCGAAAAGGACGCATTTCCTGCCACCTTCCAGAATAGGCCATGACATTTCGGGCATCGCCTATTCATCGTCGGCTGGACAGGGCCGCGACGCATCTTTTGAATTGCCGTCCGGAGGGCTCAGCCGGTCGCCGCGTACTCCATCGGCAGGCCAAAAGAGCCGAACAGCTCGGGAGAGAAGAAAACGGACACCCGGTGGACGTAACCCTTGCGCAGGCTCATCACGTGCATGGCGTAGGCGCGGTGCACCTGGGCGTCCTGGCGGAGGTAGAAGGCGAACGCGGGCTGCCCGTTGGCCCGGGTGGGCACCATGACCGTGTCGCCGGGACCGGCCGGGCACTGGGAGGCGATCAGCCGCCCGATCGCCTCGCGCCCACTGAACCAGGCCGCGAACGGCGGCATCTCCCAGACCGCGTCCTCCTCGAGCAGCCGCATCAGCGCGGCCACGTCGGCCGTCTCCATCGCGGCGGCCCACCGGTCCAGCAGCTCCCGCTGGTCCCTCCTGGCCGGCTCGGTGTAGTCGTCGTCGGCCGAGACCTCGCCCAGCTGGGCCCTGGCCCGCTGCAGCATGCTGTTGACCGCGGCCGTGGTGGTGCCCAGCAGCTCGGCCACCTCGTTGGCCCGCCACTCGAAGACGTCGCGCAGCAGCAGCACCGCGCGCTGCCGGGGCGGCAGGTGCTGGAGCGCCGCGGCCATCGCCAGCCGCACGGTCTGGCGGGAGTTGACGATCGCGGCCGGGTCCTCGCTCTCAGGGCGCAGCAGCGCGTCCGGCAGCGGCTGGAGCCAGGGGATCTCCGGCTGGGCCGGAGGCAGCCGTTCCGGGTCCTCACAGGGCCCGCCGAGCCCCGTGGGCATCGGCCGCCGGTTGCGCTGCTCCACCGCGGTCAGGCAGGCGTTGGTGGCGATCCGGTACAGCCAGGTACGGATCGACGAGCGCCCTTCGAACTGCTCGTAGGCCCGCCACGCCCGCAGATAGGTCTCCTGGACCAGGTCCTCGGCCTCGTCCACCGAGCCGAGGATGCCGTAACAGTGCGCCAGCAGCTCGCGCCGGAAGGGATCGGCCAGGCGGGTGAAGTCACCCTCACGATCTGCCATCTGACACTCCTTGCTCCGGCGGCCAAGACTGTCAGATCCCACCGTAATCATCCTTCCCGTGGTTGTCCCTACCTGATCTTTGAGTGCGGCCGATGAGTTTTGGGCGAGTGTCTGGTCTGTACATGTGACGTCGGAGAACTGGAGGTGGCATGCGCGTGGTGTCCAAGCCGCGTGAGCTGCTCGCGGCCCGGTGGCTCATCGCCCGGCAGGTGCCGCGCGGCGGCGGCGGGCTCGTCCCGCTGCTGGCTCTGGTCAATCTGGTGCTCGGCCTGCTGCCCGTGGTGTTCGTGGTGGCCACCAGCGTGGTGCTGGGCCGGGTGCCGGCGGCCGTACAGGATGGGCTGGATTCGGCCGCGTGGGACTCGCTGGTCGCCGTGTTCGTGGTGGCCGCGGCGGCGTTCGTGGGGCAGCAGGTCGTCGCGCCGCTGCAGTCCACGCTGAGCGAGCTGCTGGCCCGCCGGATCGACGGGCAGATCTACGACGAGCTGATGGCCGCCGCGCTGCGCAGCGAGGGCATCGCGCCGCTGGAGGACCAGGAGTCGGTGGACGCCCTCCGGACGGCGGCCCGCGAGCTGGAGTTCGGCGTGCAGAGCCCCGGCCAGGCCTGCGCCGGGCTGCTCGCCCTGCTGGCCCGCTACACCCAGCTGACCGGCTACGCGGTCGTGGTCGGCGTCATGTTCTCCTGGCTCGCCGCCGCGGGCCTCGCCGTCGCCGTGCTCCTGTTCCGGTACGGCCAGCGCGGCGGCCTCCGCAAGTACGTCAAGGTCCGCTTCGCCCTGGGCCCGGCGGAACGTAAGGGCGACTACTTCCGCGACCTGGCCATCCAGCCCGCCGCGGGCAAGGAGATCCGCGTCTTCGGCCTGGCCGGCTGGTTGCGGGACCGCCTGCGGGAGTCCTACCTGGCCTGGCTGAAACCCATGTGGGCCGAACGCCGCCGCGTCTACCTGTGGCCGTTCGTCGGGTTCGCGCTGTGGACGCTCGCCGTGATGGCGGCCGTGTTCGGCGCGGCGGGAGCGGCGGGAACCCTCACCCTCACCCAGTTCATCCTGGTGATGCAGGCCTGCCTGGGCGCGCTCCGGCTGTCGGAGTACTACCCGGAGGCGGACCTCCAGACGGCGGTCGGCATGGAGGCCTACGAGCGGGTCCTGCGTTTCACCCGCAGGATCGAGACGCCGCCGGCACCGGCGTCGAAACCGTGGCCGCCGTCCCGCATCCCGGACCCGGTCTGGACGATCCAGTTCGACGACGTCACCTTCCGCTACCCGGGCCAGAGCCGCCCGATCTTCGAGAACCTGAACCTGACCTTCCCGGTCGGCCGCTGCACCGCGATCGTCGGCCTCAACGGCGCGGGCAAGACCACCCTGGTCAAGCTCCTGGCCCGCCTGTACGAGCCGACCTCGGGCACCATCCGCGCCGACGGCGTGGACATCGCCAGCTACCCGATCGAAGTGTGGCGCGCCAAACTGGGCGTGATCTTCCAGGACTACGCCAAGTACGAGGCCCCCGCCGCCGACAACATCGCCTTCGGCGCGGTGGCCGCCATGGACGACCGTGCCGGCATCCGGGCGGCGGCCGAGGCGGTCGGCCTCACCGAGACCCTGGACGCGCTCCCCCTCGGCCTGGACACCCCGCTGGCCCGCCACCTGACCGGCGGCACCGACCTGTCCGGCGGCCAGTGGCAGCGCGTCGCGCTGGCCCGGGCGCTGTTCGCGCTGCGCCACGGCTCCCCCATCGTCGTCCTGGACGAACCCACGGCCAGCCTCGACGTGCGCGCCGAAGCCCAGTTCTTCGACACCTTCGCCGACCTCACCCAGGGCGCGACCACGCTGCTCATCTCGCACCGCTTCTCCACCGTCCGCCAGGCCGACCTGATCGTCGTCCTGGAACACGGCCGGATCGTCGAGCAGGGCACCCACGAACACCTGCTGGCGCGCGAGGGCCGCTACGCCACCCTGTTCCGGCTGCAGGCCGACCGGTTCACCGGCAGCGAGGTCCCGGCATGAGAGACCTGCGGATCGGCGCGCTGAAGATGATCACGACGGCCTGGCGGATGGACCGCCGCAAGACGGTCGTCTCGGTGATCCTGATGGTGTCCGGCGCGGTGGCCGCCCCCGCCCTCGCCGCCGCCCTGGCCTGGATGACCGGCGCGGTCATCGCGGGCGACACCGCCGCCGCGGCCTGGGCCGGGGTGAGCGTGGCCGCGCTCGCCGTCGCCGCCCTCACCTTCGGGCACTTCGCCCACCTGGCCTACTTCGAACTCTCCGAGCTGGCCGAGCTCGACTTCGCCGAGCAGCTCATCACGCTCTCCAACGGCTCGGCCGGGATCGAGCACCACGAGCGGCCCGAGCACGCCGACACCCTCACCGTGCTGCAGCGCGAGGCCCGCCAGTTCCGGGTCGGCCTGGAGGCCCTGCTCACCAGCGCCGGCCTGCTGCTGGCCGTCGCGCTCACCGCCGTGCTGCTGGCCAAGGTCAACCCGTGGCTGCTGCTGCTCCCGCTGGCCGCCTTCCCGCCGCTGCTGACCGGCCGGATCGCCGAGCGGATCAGCGACCGGGCCAGAACCGGCACCGCCGAACCCACCCGGGTCGCGCTCAACCTGTTCCACCTGACCACCTCGGCCAGGCTCGCGGGCGAGCTGCGGGTGTTCCGGCTGGCCGGCGAGCTGCGCGGACGGCACCGCACGCTGTGGGCGACCGCCACGCGCGGCCTGGTCCGCGCGCAGCTGGCCGCGACCTGGGTGCGCGCGGCCGGGCAGATCGTCTTCGCGCTGGCCTACGTCGGCGCGGTCCTCCTGGTGGTCAGGGACGCGATCACCGGGCGGCGGGGCGTCGGCGACGTGGTGCTCGTCATCGCGCTCGCCGCGCAGGTGAACCAGCAGGTCACCACCGCCGTCACGCTGCTGCAGGACCTGCAGCGCATGGCCGCCGCGTACCGCAGGCTGGCCGGGCTCACCGAGGTCGTCACCGCGACCGGACCGAGCCGGCCCGATCAGTCGCCGCCCGACCGGCTGCGCGACGGGATCACCCTGCGGGACGTGTCGTTCACCTACCCCGGCACCGGGACCCCGGTGCTGGGCGAGGTGAACCTCAAGCTGCCCGCCGGGAGCACGGTCGCCATCGTCGGCGAGAACGGCGCGGGCAAGACCACCCTGGTCAAACTGCTGTGCGGGTTCTACCAGCCGACCCGCGGCCAGGTCCTGGCCGACGGCGTCGACCTGAGCCGGGTCCCGATGCCCGCCTGGCGGGAACGGGTCGCGGCCGGATTCCAGGACTTCATCCGCTACGAGTTCCCCGCCGGGGAGACCGTCGGCGTGGGCGACCTGCCCCGGGCCGGCGACGAGGCCGCGATCCTGGCGGCGCTCTCCCGCGCCCAGGCCGACGACGTGCTGGAGCAGCTGGACGACGGGCTGCGCACGCAGCTGGGCAAGACCTACGCCGACGGCGCCGAGCTGTCCGGCGGCCAGTGGCAGAAGCTGGCGCTCGGCCGGGCGCTGATGCGGTCCGCGCCGTTGCTGCTGGTGCTCGACGAACCCACCTCGGCGCTGGACCCGCAGGCCGAGCACGCCCTGTTCGAGCAGTACGCCGAGCAGGCCAGGCGGGTCAGCGCGGCCACCGGCGCCATCACGCTGTTCGTGTCGCATCGTTTCTCCACCGTCCGGATGGCCGACCTGATCATCGTCGTGCGGGACGGCCGGGTCGTCGAATCCGGGTCCCATGCCGACCTGGCCGCCTCCGGCGGCCTCTACTCCGAACTGTTCGCCCTGCAAGCGAGGGCGTACAGCTGAAGCCACGCCTGGAAATCCCCGAACGGCGAGAGTCCAGACCCACACCGGCGGGTCTGGACTCTCGTCGTTCCGGTCTCTACAGGTAGGGGCTGTCGGGCTCGAGGCCGCAGAGCACCCGGCCGTACAGCTCCATGTTGGTGTTCGGGTGGTTCAGGGCGTGCAGGTTGATCGCTTCCATGTCCCGGACGATCCGCTGGATCGGGACCGACTCGAAGATCGAGGAACCGCCGCTCGCCGTGTTGTAGATGCCGATGGCGTCGTGGGCCAGCTGGCAGACCCGGCCCATCGCGACCCGGGCCAGCGCCCGCTCGGTCACCGACCAGGTCTCGCCATTGGCGCACTTGGCGTCGACCAGGTCGGCCAGCCGGTAGGCGTGGAACTCGGCCTCGTCGATCTTCATCGCGGCCTCGGCCACCTGGTGGTGGGTGCGCGGGGCCTCCCGTTGGTCGCCGTAGCCGGAGTAGGTGATGCCCCGGCCGGGCAGCCGCTCGAAGAACGCCTCCCTGGCGTTCATCATCAGCCCGGCCACCTTGCCGATCGTGGACGCGGACGCGGCCGGGATCATCGGGCACCGGTAGATCGGCCGGTCCGCGTTGAGCTTGGACGCGTACTGCTGCATCATCAGCGGCGCGATGGCGATCACCCGGTCCTGCGGGATGAACAGGTTGTCGGCCACCATCGACACGCTGCCGGTGGCGCGCAGCCCGGCCACGTGCCAGTCGTCCACGACCTGGATGTCCTTGATCGGCACCAGTGCCATGACCGGCTCGCCGCCGCCGTCCGGGGTGGTCAGCACCGCGGACAGCATCTTCCACTGGCTGTGCGCGGCGCCGCTGTTGAACGCCCACCGGCCGTTGACCAGGATGCCGCCGTCCACGGCGGCCGCCATCCCGGTCGGGGCGAGGGTGCCGCAGACCAGGACGTCGGGGTCGCTGCCCCAGACCTCGTCCTGGACCGGGTCGGGGAACAGGCCGACGATCCAGGAGGTGATCCACCAGAGCGCGACGGTGAACCCGACCGCGCCGTCGCCCCGGCCGAGCTGGATGCCGACGTCGACCAGGCTGCGGGTGTCGGACTCGAAGCCGCCGTAGCGGACCGGGACCCGCATCTTCAGGATGCCGGTCTCGATCAGCGCGTTGATCACGTCGTCGTCCATCCGCCGCAGGTGCTCGGCGCCGGGGGCGCGGTCCCTGATCAGCGGGACCAGGTCGGTGGCCCGGCGGAGCATCTCCGCGCGCTGGGGTATCTCGGTTGTGTGCACCTTGGGACTCCCTAAACGGTGGCGGGCACGCGGCTGAGGCGGACCGGCAGCGAGCGGTGGCCGTTCATGATGAACGTGGGCAGGGGCTGGAGTTCGCCCGGCTCGACCGCGAGGGTCATGTCGGGGAACCGCTCCCACAGCCGGGTCAGGCCGATGGTCGCCAGCAGGCGGGCCAGCGAGGCGCCGAGGCAGTAGTGCACGCCGTACCCGAACGAGATGTGCTCCTTGTTCTCGCGGGTGAGGTCGAACGCCTCGGCCGAGTCGCCGTGCAGGGCCGGGTCGCGCCCGGCGCCGCTGTAGTTGATCAGGATCGGGTCGCCCTGCGGGATCACCACGCCGTCGCCGAGGTCGATGTCCTCGACCGCGTACCGGAGCGGCAGGTGGCCGAGGGGCGACTCCACCCGGAGGGTCTCCTCGATCATGTCGGTCCAGGTGACCTTGCCCGACATGAGCAGCTCGCGCTGCTCGGGGTGGGTGAGCAGGAGGGTGACCGCGTTGTCCATGAAGTTGATCGTGGTCTCCGAGCCCGCGCCCAGGATGGCGAAGATGGTGTCGGCCAGCTCGCCGTCGTTGAGGCGGGAGCCGTCCTCCTCCTGGGCGGCGATCAGGTCGCTGGTCATGTCCTCGCCGGGCGTCGCCCGCTTGGCCGCGATCAGGTCCTCCATCGCCATCCGCCAGCCCATCAGCGTGGCCTGCGCCTCCTCCGGCGTGACGGTGGTGTTCACCATCATGTCGATGACCTCGTTGGCCTTGCGGCGGGCCGCCTCCGGCAGGCCGATCAGGTCCGCCACCAGCCGGGCCGGCAGCGGGTAGGCGAACCGTTCCCGCAGGTCCACGATCTCGCCGGGGGCGGCGGCGGCCAGCCCGTCGAGCAGCTCGCCGACCAGCTCCTCGATCCTCGGCCGGATGGCCTCGGACCGGCGCGGGGTGAACGCCCTGGAGACCAGCTTGCGCAGGCGCTGGTGGTTCTTGCCGTACGCGGTGACCATGTTGTCCATCGCCACCCAGCTGATCAGCTCCCAGTCCTGGGGGACCTGCCCGGTGTAGAACGCCGGCCAGTGGTTGCGGGCGCTCTTGGTCACCCGCGGGTCGGCCAGCAGCTTCTTGGCCACGGCGTAGCTGTTGACGTCCCACACCACCACGCCGCCGGGCAGCTCGACCTGGGTCGCCGGGCCCTGCGCGCGCAGCCGCGCCGCCTCCCCGTGGAAGTCACGGCCGGTCGGGTCGAGGGCGACGGGGCACTTGTTCTCCTGCATCGTGATCTCCGGGATTCGGTCAGGCCGCGGTGGGGGTGTTCTGGTAGGCGGCGATCAGCCAGCCCTCGTCTTTCCTGGTCAGCACCCAGGTCGCCCGGATCTCCCGCTCGGGGGTGACCTTCTCGTCGCCCGGGTGCAGCACGCCGCCCTGGGTGACGATCACGGCGACGTCGTCGCTGAGGTAGCGCAGGCTGAGCGGGTCGCCGTGCACCCGGGTCCCCTTGAACGGGCCGGTGTAGGCGGCGGTCATGAAGTCGCGGATCTCCGCGCGGCTCTTCAGGTAGACGCCCGGCAGGATCAGGCTGGCGTCCTCGGTGCAGGCGGCCGCGAAGGCGTCGCCGTCGTTCTTGGCCCACGCGGCGACGATCTTGCCGGGGGCCTGTTCCGCGCCACGGGATGGGGCAGTGGTCATTGTCGTGCCTTTCGGTGGGGTGGTCTCTTTTGACGTTGCCATCCGTGACCGGGGGCCGCATCTCTGTGAGTGCTGCCCCCGGTCTTCTGCTGTGCTCAGTCCCGGACGAGCAGCGGGAGCACCGCGTTGCGCGCCGAGGTGGCGCCGTCCGGAGCGGGGGCGCCGTAACTCACGTTCACGCCACGCGCCCGGGCCGCCGCCACGATGCCGGGCATGGCCCGCTCGGCCAGCGCGGCGATGGTGAGCGCGGGGTTGACGGTCAGCGCGCCCGGCACCGCCGATCCGTCGGTGACGAAGATGCCCGGATGGCCGCGCAACTCGTGCCGGTCGTCCAGGGCCGAGGTGGCCGGGTCGTCGCCGATCCGGCAGGACGCCAGCGGATGCACGGTGTACGCGCCGACCACGTCGTTGGTCCACGGCATCACCCGGGACAGGCCGTCCCGCTCCATGATGTCCTTCACGTCGGCGTCGGCCAGCGCCCAGCCCCGCAGGGTGTTCGGAGTCGGGTCGTACCGGATGGGACCGCGCCCGAGCATCTGCTGGGAGATCCGCATCGCGTTCCCGGTGGCCGGCGGCGGGCCGAAGACGCCCTCGTTGTCGTCTTCGGTCATCGCGAAGATGGTCAGCCAGGACTGCCAGCGCCGGACGATCTCCTTCTTCTCGGCCCCGAACCAGCTCGGCCCGGTCGCGTCCGGGACCTGCGCCAGGATGGTGCCGAACCCGGGCGGGAAGTAGAGCTGCTCCAGCGAGTACCGGGTGTACTCGGGCCGCGCGCCGTCCAGACGGTCCCAGCTGGCCACGCACGGGCCCTTCCCGACCTGGGACGCCGCGTACGGCACGCCGTCCGGTTTGGCCAGGCCGAGCAGGTCGCGCACCCGATCCTCGTCGAGTATCGCGGTGTTCAGCCGCTCCCCGTTGCCGGAGAAGTACCGCCCGACCGCGTGCGGCATCTTCCCGAGGTCCGGCTCGGACCGCTGCAGGATCACCGGCGTGGCCCCGGCCCCGGCCGCCAGCACGACGATCTTGGCGTCGATGCTGCCGCTCCCTGCGGTGATCCGGTAGTCGGAGTCGTCGATGACGTTGTAGTGCACCCGGTAGCCGCCGTCGGTGTTGCGGGTGAGCTTCTGCACCTCGTGCATCGGCCGGATCCGGGCGCCGTGCGCGAGCGCGGCGGGCAGGTAGTTGAAGAGCAGCGACCGTTTGGCGTCGAACCTGCAGCCCGCCATCATCCAGTTGCAGTTGGTGCACTTGCTCGCGTCGATGGCCACCGGCACCGGGTTGGCGGTGCGCCCGGCGTGCGCGCAGGCCGCGGCGAACAGGCCGCCGGAGTAGGTGACGTCGTTCCAGTCCTGGCGGGTGACCGGGAGGGATTCGGTGACGCGGTCGTACCAGGGGTCGAGGGTGTCCCTGGTCACCGAGGCCGGCCACATCCGGCGGCCGATCGAGCCCTGCCGGTCGAAGACGAACCGGGGGGCGCGCGGCATCGCGGCGAAGTAGACCACGCTGCCGCCGCCGACGCAGTTGCCGCCGAGCAGGCTCATGCCGTCGCCGACCACGAAGTCGAAGATCCGGGTGTAGGAGGAGCCGAGCTTGAAGTCGTGGTCGAAGTCCTCGCCCTCCAGCCAGGGCCCGCGTTCCAGGACCAGGACGCTGGCCCCGCCGGCGGCCAGGTGGTAGGCCGCGATCGCGCCGCCGAACCCGCTCCCGACGATGAGCACGTCGACACGTTCTGTGCCGTTACTTTCTGTCATGCGGGGCTCCCCGATGAGGTCGTGCCCGGATGGAGGTGTGCCAGCTCGCGGCCGTAGGAGTAGTCCGGGAACCGCCACAGCCCGTCGGCGTCCGGCTGGGCGAAGCCCATCGCGGCCAGGCCCGGGTGACCGGCCGCCATCGCGTCGACGGTGTGCAGGTGGGCCCCGGTGTCGAAGGCCATGTTGCTGAACAGGGCGACCAGGATCCAGATCTCGCGTTCCGGGTGGGTGGGCGAGGTCAGGTGCCGGATCAGCGCGGTCCGGTCGGCGAAGGACAGGCCGACCAGCGGCGGCAGCTCCGGGTCGGGGGTCAGGCCGTGCTCGGCTGCGTACGCCCGGGCGTGCTCGTTGATCAGATCCGCGAACGCGCCGAGGTCGTCGGCGATGCCGGTGGCCGGGTCGGCCAGGAGTTCGAGCGCGCCGGCCGCGACCGCGCCGCCGCCTGAGGAGGCGCCGGCCACCGCGATGTCGTCCGGAAACCGCTTCTCACCGGGAACGATCGTGTCGGCGAACGCCTCTAGCGTCATGTTTTGGTTGGTTTGATGGGATAAGTCGGATCGCATGAGGTTACTCCCGTTTGTACCGTGGAGTCGGCATGTGGACGCGCGCGATCGAACTCCCACATCGTCGTTTCAGCACCGATTGCGATGCATCTTCCGAAATGCCGTCCTCACCGAGCGTTCAGACCGCGGCGGCTCCCGGGGTTCCGGTGCGCGCGAGCCCGGGGTATTTTGCAAAGATCAGCCCCCCGTGGGGAGGGGCCGGGGACCCGTCCTACTCGGAACCGTCACGTGTGCCGCGTGCCGGTGGAGGTGGCCGATGATACGTGCGCCTGATTCTCCGGCAGGCGGGCTCGACGCACCCTGCCTGGTCCAGCTGGCTTCGCTCCGGCCTGCGGATTCGCCGCGGCTGGCGGGCGAGGACGCCGATCATCTGATCCGGCTCGCGGGCCTGGAGACCGCGCTCCCGCCGATCCTCGTGCACCGGCAGACGATGCGCGTGATCGACGGCATGCACCGGGTGCGGGCCGCCGCGATGCGCGGCCAGGACACCATCGAGGTGCGCTTCTTCGACGGCAGCGAGGCGGACGCGTTCGTCCGCGCCGTCCAGGAGAACGTGGCCCACGGGCTGCCGCTCTCGCTGGCGGACCGGAAGGCGGCCGCGGAGCGCATCATCGCCTCGCACCCGATGCTCTCCGATCGTGCCATCGCCGCCTGCGCCGGGCTGGCCGCCAAGACGGTCGGCGCGGTGCGCCGCCGTTCGAGTGCGGACTCGCCGCGGTCGAACGAGCGGCTCGGCGTGGACGGGCGGTTGCGCCCGCTGGACGGCGGGGCGGGCCGGCGCCGGGCCTCCGAGGTGATCGCGGCCAATCCCGAGGCGTCCATCCGCGAGATCGCCAGGGCCGCGGGCGTCTCCCTCGGCACCGCCCACGACGTGCGTCATCGTCTGCTCAGGGGCAACGACCCGGCCCTGACCCAGCCGGCCAGGATACCGCCGGCGCCGGCCCGCCCGGAGCCGAAGGACTCCCCGAGCATCCTGCAGACGCTGCGGAAGGACCCGTCCCTGCGGCTGACCGACCCGGGCCGCGAGCTGCTGCGGCTGCTGCACTCCCGGTCGATCGCCGTCGGGGACTGGCAGGACCTGGTCGACGCCGTGCCGCCGCACTGCGCCGACTCGGTGGCGAGGCTGGCCCGCGACTGCGCCGAGGCGTGGGGCCAGTTCGCGACCGAGCTCCAGCGCCGGGAGAATCCCGGCTGATCGACGGCCCAGCGCCGGTCGTAATACGCCCATGGCCTCGTGCGATTACCTCTCGCATCGGCCCGGCCACCCCCCGCGAATGTTCACGGCAAGGCCCCCCGGAAACTTTCATGTTCAGAATCTGAAAGGTTGACAGGACCGGGCAACCCATTGTCTCTTAACGCTGTGCGGTGATTCGCAGAAGGCACCGCCCAACCTCTCTCATATCGACGCGTGAATGGAGGCTGCCCCGAAGAAGGAAACCGAATTCACCGAGGACGCGCGCGAATTCGAGCTCTATTCATGTGGGGAATAATTGGACCTGTGACATCTTCAAACGTCCGACTACGTGTAGTCGCATAAGACGTTTTTGGCCAAGGGGAAGCAACAATGGAAGAGGCCATCGAAAGAGCCGTCGGACGAGTTATTCAGACCATGCATGAGAATCTCAGCGAGCAGTTGACTGTCGATGACATGGCTCGCACCGCGATGTTCAGCAAGTTCCACTTCTCCCGCGTCTTCCGCCAGGCCACCGGGATCTCCCCCGGGCGGTTCCTGTCCGCCCTCCGCCTGCAGGAAGCCAAACGGCTCCTCATCTCCACCTCGCTGAGCGTGGCCGACATCAGCAACCGGGTCGGCTACACGAGCGTGGGAACCTTCAGCTCGCGCTTCAAGAGCAGCGTGGGCATCGCCCCCACCACCTACCGGCAGTACGGCGGCTTCGCCACCCGCATCGTGCCCGACAGCCGTTCGATCGGCACGGAGATCAGGTCAGCCACCGTCCAGGGCGAGGTCTGGGCGCCCTCGACGGCCAGGCTGGGGCTGATCTTCGTCGGGCTCTTCCCCACCTGTGTGCCCCAGGGCAGGCCGGTGCGGTGCACGGTGTTGCACAACCCCGGCCCGTACCTGCTGGAGGACGTGCCCGCGGGCGCCTGGCATCTGCTCTCGCACGCGGTCTCCCCTGGGGAAGAGGAGATCATCGGTGACCCCTTCAGCCGAGCGCACGCGCCGTCGGTCGCCGGGGTCGGCCCGATCACCATCGGTCCCGACACCCGGATCACGACCGCCGACCTGCACCTCAGGCCGGCGCATCCCCTTGACCCACCCGTTCTGATGGCACTGCTCGACGTACGCAAGGTCGCGCTCAGATCAGCCGGGTGACAGCAGGGGACGCACGACGAGGCCACGGTCAAGGACGACCGTGGCCCCTCACATCTCCTAGCGTTGTGCGACGGTCATAGGCAGGCCGTCCTTCATCCGGAGCGACAACATCGGCTCAGGAACGGCCTCGTAGCCGGGCACCCGGGTCAGCCGCAGATCCCTGGCCACCAAGGCGGTCACGAACGCGGCCTCCATCATCCCCAGGTTGTTGCCCACGCAGAACCGCGGCCCGGCCCCGAACGGGATGTAGGCGTAGCGCGGCCGGCCGGACTGCACGCCGGGATCGAACCGTTCCGGATCGAATTTCTCCGGTTCGTTCCAGAACTCGGGATGCCGATGCAGCGTGTACGGGCACACGAGCACGTCCGACCCCGCTGGAACGTGATAGCCGCCCACCTCGTCGTCGGCGAGCGCTTGCCGGGTCAGGATCCACACCGGCGGGTAGAGCCGCATCGCCTCCTCGATCACCATGGACGTGTACCGCAGCCGGTGCAGGTCCTCGTAGACCGGCGGGCGGTCGCCGAGCACCTCCACCGCCTCCGCGTGCAGCCGCTCGGCCACCTCGGGATCGCGGTCCAGCAGGTAGAACGTCCAGCCCAGGGTGCTGGCCGTGGTCTCGTGCCCGGCCAGAAGGAGCGTGATCAGCTCGTCGGTCATGCGCTGCCGCCCGACCTTCGGGTCGGGCTCCTCGGCGGTGGACTGGATCAGTTTGGACAGCACGTCGTCGCCCCAGTCGCCGGTGCGCGTCCTGCGCTCCGCGACGAGGCGGTCCACGACGTGCTGGAGTTCCTTGCGCGCCTGCCGGAACCGCAGCTGCTTGGGCAGCGGCACCCACATCGGGACCGCGCCCAGCGACACCATCTCGAACATGGCCTGGTCCTGGACCGCTTCGAAGGCGTGCCCGACCCCGCTGAAGACGCCCAGGTCGGCGTCGAGCAGGGTCCGGCCGAGGACGCCCAGGGTGAGCGCGGTCAGCTCGTCCACCACGTTCACGGGACCGGTCCCGGCCGCGGCCCGCAGCCGCTCGACCAGCGCGGCGGCCTCCTCGGCGACCACGCCCGCCTGGGCGGCGATGCGCTTGGCCTGGAAGGCCGGCTGGATCAGCTTGCGCTGCTTGCGCCACAGGTCGCCCTCGCTGGTCAGCAGGCCGTCCCCGAGGGCGCGTTTGGCCTGCACCAGGCCGATGCCCTTGTGGTAGTTGCCGCTGTTGTCGGCGAGCACGTGTTTGGCGTGGTCGGGGTGGTTGAAGAAGTAGAGGGTCTTGGGGCCCATGGAGATCTTCACGGCGTCGCCGTACTGGTCGGCGGCGGCTCGCATCAGGGCGAGCCGGTCGGTGGCCAGTTTGACGAACAGGCCGGGGGCGGCCCGCCGGGGCGGCCCGGGCGGAACCGCCCGGGACCGCCCGCCGGTTGTCGCGGTCATGTCTTCACCTCATTCATGTCGCTGCGCTCAATTCGATCTGCCGGAACCCGCCGTTGAAGAACAGCAGGGCTTCCTCGGCCTCCTCGTCGTGGGAGAGCACCTTGCCGATGAAGATGGAGTGGTCGCCGCCGTCGTACGTCCGCCAGACCTCGCACTCGAACCTGGCGATGCTGGCGTTGAGCATGGGCGCGCCGGTGAGCGTGCCGGGGAACCAGTCCACGTCCGCGAACTGGGCCTGGCCCGGCACCCGCCAGCGGTCGGCGAAGTGCCTGGCCAGCGCCTCCTGGTCGGCCGCGAGCACGTTCACCCCGAAGGAGCCCGCGGCCGGCAGCATGCCGTGCATGATCGCGCCGCGGTCCACGCAGATCAGCACGAGCGGCGGGTCCAGCGAGACGGAGGTGAAGGAGTTGGCGGTCATGCCGTGCGGAGCGTTCCCGCCGACGGTCACCACGGTGACGCCGGTCGCGAACCTCCCGAAGGCGCGGCGAAGGATCTTCTGGTCTGCCATGGTCATTCCCCCGGGGGCTACGGCACGTAAGGTTGGAGCGCTCGAACCAGCGACTCGGGCACGCGGGCGGGCACGGTGCGGGTGTTGGGCCCCCGCATGCACGCCACCCGCTGCCGGCCGCGGGCGATCAGCGTCTCGCCGACGCCCAGGTTCCGGGCGTCGAGCTTGACGTAGTCGAAGCTGAATTCGAGCTGGGTCTGGGCCAGGTCGACGAGGCGCATCCGGATGGACAGCTCGTCGAAGGCGGTGATCTCGGCGTAGAACTCGCAGTCGACCTTGAGCGTGAACAGCTTGAGGTCGTCCTGCAGCTCGCCGAGCACGTCCGGCGCGTGGGTCTTGAGGAACATCTCCCGGCAACGCCCCTGCCAGCGCAGGTAGTTGACGTAGTAGACGTTGCCGACGATGTTGGTCTCCTCGAAGCCGACCGTGTGCAGGTGTTCGAAGTAGTTGCCCACGGTCAGCGCCCCTCGGCCAGCACGGCCAGCACCACGGGCTCGTGCCGGCCGCGCACGCTGGTGACGAGGGTGGCGATCCTGAGTGATCCGGACGCGAACACGACCCACGGATCCCGGCCCGCGCGGGCCAGGGTGAGCGGCGCGGCCGGGGTGAGCCCGGCCTTCTGCAGGCATTCGAGTGCGGACCAGACCCGGGTTCCGGCCGCGTCCGCGCTGTCGCCGGTCTCGGCCGCGACCAGGCCGGCGAGCGGGGCGTGCCCGCCGAGCAGCCCGGCCCAGGTCTCGGCGGAACGTTCCGCCACCGATTCCACGTCGCAGCCGAGCGGACCGTCGGCGCGGACGGCGAGCGTGAGCCCGGCGCCGTGCGCGGCGGAGATCGTGCCGCCGTCGATCTCAGGGCGCCCGTCGGGGCGATACCTGATCTCGACGGGTCCGCCGGACGCGCGCCCGACGGCCAAAGCCGTCGCCGCGCGGCGTTCACCGCCGGGTTCGACCGCCACGGCCACGTTCGCGCCGATCAGGTCGTCCAGCATGCGCTCGACGTACGGCCCGAGCAGCGCGGGCGCCCAGGGACCGCGGCCGTCGCCCTTGCGTACGGCCCGCAGCCGCAGCCCTTCCCAGCGTTCGACCGGCCGCCCGGACGTGTCCCGGACGACGATGTCGTATATATACGTGTCGCCGTCACGTTCCCGCTCGACCGCGCTGTACCGCATCGGCCCGGAGGCCGGGGTGGCGTGCACGCGGTCGATGCCCTGGGGCAGCAGGGTGGCGTGCGGGACGCAGACCTGGTTGCCGTGCATCAGGGCGTCGCGCATGCCCGGGTCGCCGAGCAGCAGCTCGCCGGACAGGTAGGCGGCGAACCAGTCGGACGCGTCGATCGCGGCCACGTCGGCGTCCACGTGCCGGGCGGCGGCCCGATGGTAGCCGGTCAGGCGCTGGAATCGTTCGCCCTGGAAGAGGATGCCGCCGTACAGGTCGGTGGCCGGGTCGAGCGGGACGGCGGGCAGGCCCTCGGCGACCTGGGCGGGCGGCCCGTCCTGGACGGCGGCGCCGGTGAAGCGCAGCCGGGCCCGGAAGTGGTCGGCCGCGAAGCCCGTCTCGGAGCTGCGGATGGCCACCTCCACCAGGTCGTCGCCGGTGACGGCGGCGGCCACCCGGATGGTGGTGGCGCCGTCGGGCGGGACCACGATCGGCCGCAGGAACTCGGCGTTCTCGATGACCGGGGTCGCCGTCCAGCCGGTGGCGGCGGTGGCCACCTGCGCCATCGCCTCCATCCCGAACACGGCGGGGAACAGCAGGTTGCCGTCGAGCAGGTGGTCGGCCAGGTAGAGGTCGCTGCCGGCGCTGAGCTCGGTCTCGGTGACCAGCTCGACGCCGTGGTAGCGGATCAGCGGCCGGTCCACGAACCGCAGCAGCGGCAGCTCGGGCCGGTCGTAGCGGACGGTCTCGATGCCCTCGGTACGGCCGCTGATCACGGTGACCACCGGCGCGTCCGGGTCGCACACCAGCCGCCGCATGATCTCGACGCCCTGGTCCGGGGTGACGGGGGTGATGCCGTCCCTGGTCAGTGACTCGACGACGGCCAGCCGTTCGCCCATGCCGACGCCGGACCAGACCGACCACTCCATGCAGAGCGTGCGGCAGTCCGGATGCGCGGCGGCGAACTGCTCGGTCAGGGCGCGGAGCCACTCGTTGGCGGTCGAGTAGTGCGCCTCGCCGCGCAGCCCGGCCCGGCCGATGATGCTGCCGAAGGTGATCAGCAGTTTCAGCCGGTCGGGGTCGACGGCGGCCAGCACGGCGCGCAGGCCATCGATCTTCGGGGCGAAGGTGCGCCGGAACGCCTCCGCGTCCAGCGAGGTCAGCCCGGCCGGTTCGTTGCGGCCCGCGCCGTGCAGGATCGCGGTGATCGGGCCGAGCTCGGCCAGGGCGGCCGCGACTTGCGCGGGATCGGTGACGTCCGCCCTCACATAGCGGACGGAAAGTCCCAGGTCGCTCATCCGCCGAAGGTTTCCGGCCAGCTCCGCGTCCCCCTCCGGCGCGGACCTGCCCATGATGACCAGCTTCGCCCCACTGTCGGCGGCGACCGCGATCGCGCACTCGGCGGTGATGCCCTTGCCGCCGCCGGTGACCAGCAGCACGTCCTCGCCGGTCAGCGGGTGTCGCGTTACCGCCGGGGTGACGGGCATCGCGCGCAGCGTGGGCACCCGGCGGACGCCGTCGAGGTGGACTTCGGCGTAGCGGTCGGTGGCGGCCACCTCGGTGACCACCTTCGCGACGGCGTCCGGCCCGTACGGGATGTGGACGATCGTCACCCGCAGGTGCGGCGCCTCCAGGGAGAGGGTCTTGGCCAGCCCGGCGGCGCCGTACGGATCCGACTGGACCAGCACGAATCGCGTGCCGGGGGCCGAGACGGCGGCGGCCTTGGCGCCGGTCAGGGCCGCCGCCAGGTCGGACTCCTGGCACGATTCCGGCAGGCACACCAGGATGCCGCCGCCGACTCCGGCCTGTTCCAGCTGTTCGCGCAGGTGCTCCGCGAACGGGTGGCCCTGCGGCGCGAACGCTCGCCAGGGCCCGTTGCCCCCGGGGACCCTGGGTGTAATCGGGGGCAACGGGGTCTCGTCGAGGTCGAGGGCGAACGGCCGCGCCCAGGCGGCCGCGCCCGCGATCTCGCGTGGCGCCGCCGGGGCGCCGGTTTCCGCGAGGCTGCCGAGGGCTTCGGCGAGTTCGCTCACGGTCGAGGTGGCGAAGTTCATCGGCGCCGTGGCCGGGGGCACCCCGAGCGCCTGGGCGGCCTGGTTGACGATCTGGCCGACGGTGATGGAGCTGAGGTGCAGGTCGTCGAGGAGGTGGCTGCCGGGGGCGACCATCTCCACGGGCAGTTCGGCCCGTTCGGCGGCCAGCCTCCTGAGCAGGTCGACGACGGACTCGCCCGCCTCGGCCGCCACTGTCGCCGTGGCGACGGCGAGCACCGGGGCGGCGGCGATGTCCACGTCGGGGACCTGCTCGCACGGGCTGGCGAAGAACGAGAACTCCTGCCCGATCTCCAGCGGCCGGACCAGCCGCCCGTGGAAGAGCGCCTCGGGCGTGACCGGAACTCCGGTCACGTAGGCGGCGGCCACCACGCGCAGCAGCCCGGCCAGCGACTCGTCGTCGGTGTCCATGGACACGGCGGGCACGCCGGTGACGCCGGTGGCCAGGCCGCTGAGCACCCGGCCTGGCCCGACCTCCACGAACAGGTCGATGTCCTTGGCCGCCAGCTCCACGGCCTGCGCGAACTGCACCGGCTCGGTGATCTGCAGCCGGAGCAGCGCGGGGATGTCGGTGTCGGCGGCCAGCGCGTCGCCGGTGACCGTGGACACGATCCTGGCGCCGATCTGGCCGAACGCGCCCCGGTCCAGCTTCGCCGCGAACGCGGCCGCGGCGGGTGCGACCAGCGGCGAGTGGAACGCGTGCGAGACCCGCAGCGGCGTCCAGGTCACCCCGGCCGCGGCGGCCCTGCGGCCGACCGCCTCGACCGCTTCGGCGGTTCCGGCGACGACCGTCTGCTCGGGGCCGTTGTATCCCGCTATCACCACCGGGTCGGTCCCGATCAGGTCGAGGGCGGCGTCGGGGGACGCGGCCAGACCGGCCATCGTGCCGGACGAGCTGTGCTCGGTCATCGTCTGGCCGCGCACGGCGGCCACGCTGAGCAGCGTCTCCTCGTCCATCGCCCCGGCCCAGTGCAGGGCGGAGATCTCGCCCAGGCTGTGCCCGACGGCGACGGTGGCCTCCATGCCGAGCGTGGTCAGCGCCCGCAGGCCCGCCATCGAACCGGTGACGATCCTGGGCTGAGCCACTGCGGTGGCGACCACGTCTCCGTCGGCGGGCAGGGCCGCCTTGGCGTACACCTCGTCGGCCTCGGCGAACCGGCGGCGCAGCGCGCCGCCGCTGAGGCCCCGGCCGGAACCCTGGCCGGGGAAGAGGTAGCCGACCCTGCCGATGCCGGTCACGTGGCCGAGGAAGGCCCGCCCGTCGAGGAGGCTGGTCTCGCCCGCGTCCAGCGCCTCCAGGATCCGGCGCAGCCGCGCCTCGGCGTCCTCGGGCGAGGACACGATCACGGCCGCCCGGTACGGCAGTTCGCGCAGGTCGCGCTGGAGGACCGCGGCCAGGTCGCCCAGCTGCGCGTACGACAAAGCGGGCACGAAGCCCACCAGCTCGGCCACCCGTTCCCGCAGCTCCGCCAGCGATCCGGCGTCCGCCAGCAGCAGCTCGGCGTCCTGCGCGGACGCCGCCAGCGCCTTGGTGCGCGGATCGAAGGGGGCCCGCTTGCGCGCCCCCGACCGCTCCAGCACCAGGTGGGTGTTGATCCCGCCGAACCCCATCGCGGTCACCCCGGCCCTGACCGGCTGGCCGCTCGGCCAGGCCTCCGCCTTGCGGAGCACCCGCAGCGCGACCGGCTCCTCGGCCAGCACCGGGTGCGGGTCCACGCACCCGATGGTCGGCGGCAGCACCTGCTGGTGCACCGCCATCGCCGCCTTGATCAGCCCGGCCACCCCGGCCGCGCCCTTGGTGTGCCCGATCATGCCCTTGATGGAGCTGATCGCCGCGGGCGCGGCATCCGGGTCGGCCGACCTGCGGGCCAGCGACAGCGCGGTGAGCTCGGTCTTGTCGCCCACCTGGGTGCCGGTGCCGTGCCCCTCGAACAGGGGCACGGTCTCGATCCCGAACCCGGCCCGCTCGTACGCCCGGCGCAGCGCCAGCTGGTATCCGGCCACCTCGGGCCGGGTGATGCCGCCCTTGCCGTCGGAGGAGATGCCCCAGCCAGCGATCGTCGCGTAGATCCGGCGGCCCGCCTCCTCGGCGTCGGCCGCCCGCATCAGCACGATGATCCCGCAGCCCTCGCCGGGCCAGAAGCCGTTGGAGCCCTTGTCGTACAGCCGCATCTCACCCCTGGCCAGCGCCCCGGTCTTGGCGAAGCCGATCACCTCGAACGGGTCGATGGACAGGTCCACGCCGCCCGCGACGGCCACGTCCACATCTCCGTCGACCAGCGACCGGCACGCCGTCGCCACCGAGAGCAGCGAGGAGGAGCAGGCGCCGTCGACGGTGTAGCCGCCGCCCTTCAGGTCGAAGTGGTTGCAGATCCGCCCGGCGATGGTGTTGGCCAGGCCGCCGGCCAGGCTGTCCTCGTCGATGCCGGGGAACGGCGCCTTGTAGACGGTCTCGTAATCTCTGAGGAACGCGGCCACTTTCGCGTCGTCCCAGCCGTGCTCCTTCAGCGTCGCCGCCGCGGTCCGCCGCACGTACGGCCAGCGCAGCCGCATCACGTTGGCCCGGGCGAACTCCCCGGTCAGCGTGTTGCCGACGATCACGCCGGTGCGCTCCCTGGGCAGGCCCTCGGCGCCGGGGAACCCCGCGTCGGCGAGGGCCCTGGCGGCGGTGTCGAGGGCCAGCCAGTGGGTGAGGTCGGTGGAGCGGTAGGTGCTGCCGGCGATCTTGTACGCCATCCGGTCGAATTCGTACCCCTCGATGACCGCGGCGTTGCGGGCGTAGAACCGGTCCGGGGCGGCCGGGTCGGCGTCCCAGTAGTCGGCCTGCCGCATCCGCTGGTCGGGCAGCCGCCGGAAGGCCCGGCGCCCGGCGAGGGCGTTCTCCCACAGCTCGCGCGGGGAGTCCGCGTCCGGGTAACGGCAGGCCATCCCGACGATGGCGATCCTGGTCATACGGGCGCGACCTCCCTGCCCGGCTTGGCCAGCGCGGCCTCGGCCGCGGCCAGCGCCGCCGCCTCCTGCTTGGCCCTGGACCGCTCGGAGAAGTGCAGGGACCACAGGAAGCCGCCGCGCACCAGGCAGACGATGGCGGTGGCGAAGAAGATCCCATACGGGATGCTCATGCCGGTCAGCACGCCGTAGGTCAGCGCCACGCCGCCGCCGAAGGCGATCTGCGCCCCCGGTTTGGACGGGCTGGTGCCCGGGTCAGTGATCATGTAGTTGGTGAACAGCACGAACGCGACCCCCGTCATGGTGGCCAGGCCGCCGAGGATGTTGACGTCGAGGAGCACGCCGCGCACCAGGGCCTGCAGGGCGAACCCGCCGAGCCAGGCCATGATCAAGTACGTCCGCCCGGTCAGCATGGCGTTGATCATGGTCCCGGCCATGACGATGCCCAGCGGGAGCAGCCAGTCCAGCGCCCCGGTGATGTGCTCGGTGAAGTGGTACGGCGGCGCGATGCTGGCCCACGGGAAGACCAGCAGGATGATCGTGATGCCGAAGTTGGACGGGTTCATGAAGTGGCGCAGCCGCCCCCGCACCGGGGCCCGCAGGATCCACTTGGCCCCGACCGCGACCATCACGCCGAAGATCATCACCAGCACCCGGTCGTTGACGTAGATCAGCATGTTCATCGCCAGGCTGGTGATGTGCGCCGGGTAGAGGAACTCCATCATTCCCTTGGCCCCGTTGCCCCGGAAGCGCGGGGCACGCCGCTCCACCCGGGCGCCGATGATCTCCAGCACGATCTCCACCGTGTAGCCGGTGGCCAGCGCGATGAACGGCCACAGGTACGGCTGCTCGAAGCCCAGCCAGGTGTAGCCCAGGATGTTGAAGACCGTGATGGAGATGGCGAACCGGCGTAGCGCGGTGATCACCTTGGCGTCGTGCCGAGGCGGTTCGGCCACCGGATGTGCGCCGTTCGCGGATCCGTTCTGTGCAGCCATAGGAGTCACCTCTCCGTTGCCTGAGCGCCCAGCTGGATGTTGTGCCAGCCCGGCGTCAGCTGCAGATTCTGTTCGTGGATCTGACCGGTGCGGTCGCGCCAGCAGAGGTTCACCTGGAGCGGGCCGGTCACGTTGTCGCCGAGGCCGAAGTGCACCTCGCTGCTGCGCTTACCGGAGTGGCCGCTGCCGCCGTCCACCCGGGACACCTGCTTGCCGCCGCCGGGCATGGTCACCGTGACCTGCGCGCCCACCACCGGCGAGCCGGGCTTGATGTCGCCGTCCTGCTCGTGGGTGAGCCGCAGGCCGAGGAAGCCGCCCTTGGCAGGGCTGGTGTTCTGGTAGAAGACGGGCTCGTCCCACTGCCGGGCGAGCGCCATGTCCAGGCGGCCGTCTCCGTCCGCGTCACCGGTGGCGACGCCGCGGGTGGGCACGGGGATGGCCAGGCCGAGCTCGCCGGCCACGTTGCTCCAGTAGCCGTCCTTGCCCTTGGCGTAGAAGGCGAAGGTCTGGCCGCCGGCGACGTCGTCCCCGGCCGTCACGTTCGGCCACCACATCGGGAATTCGAGCACGCCGTCGTTGGCGGTGGCCAGCTCCTGCAGCAGCGGCCACCGGTTGACCTCGCCCTTGACGAAGCCGGTGGTCTGCGCGATGGCCGGCTGGCCGCTGTTGTCGAAGTCCGCGATCTTCAGGTCCCAGCCCCAGCCGGACCAGGCCAGGCCGAGGGGCGCGCTCAGGTCCTCCCAGGGCGCGTGCCCGGAGGTCAGGTCGGCGCGCATCTGGCTCTTGTCCTTCGCGGTGCTCATGAAGGCGAAGTTGCTCTCCTCGATGCCGAAGGAGGTGGTGATGTTGCTGACGAACATGTCGTAGAGGCCGTCGCCGTTGAGGTCGCCGAAGTCGACGCCCATGCCCTTGAACGAGTCCCGGCCGACCACCTTGGACTTGGGGATCAGCGGGGTCCTGGTGCCTTCGGCCACGGTGAACCTGATCCGGCCCGGGGTAGACGCGTTGTGCAGCATCCGGTCGGGGCCGAAGTCGTGGCCGAGGTACATCTCGGGCAGCATGTCGCCGTCCACGTCGGTGGCCCCGGCGGCCAGCACCCAGCCCGCGGAGACGGTGCGCGGCAGCCCGTTGTCGATCTGCTGGAAGGTGACCGAGTCCGGCCCGGACGCGGTCCAGCGCAGGAAGTAGTCCTCACCACCGTTGAGGCCGCGCGACATGGAGGCGTTCATGACGACGCCGCCGCTCAGCCGGTCGTCCAGGACCGGGCCGTGCGGGAAGTAGTTACCCACGTATACGTCGTCGTGGCCGTCGCCGTCGAAGTCGTCGACGACCACGGCGTTGGTGTTCCACTGCGGGCCGGTGTAGCCCGGGGTGCTGCTCCGCGGCGGCACGGCCTCGATCGCCTGGTACGCCCCTGCGCTCAGGCCCTTCGCATCCGCTTTGGCCAGGTAGATGATCGGCGTCCGCCCCCACAGGTAGACCAGCAGGTCCATCCGGCCGTCCTCGTTCAGGTCGGCGGGCACGCACCCCATCGGGGCCATCACGTCGTTCATCGGCAGCCCGGCCGGGACCAGCGCGAACGGCGCGTACCGGTCGGACTTCAGGCCGGGGGTCGGGGTGACCACGACCTGGTCGATGCGCGGGTCGGTGACACACAGGTCGTTGGCCAGGCCGTCGCCGTCCAGATCGTTCATGGCGATGCCGGAGCCGACCGAGGAGATCCACGCGTCGATGTGCTTGTAGTCCTTGTTGACGCGGCGGATCGTCTGCTGCTTGAACCCGCTCGGCATGGCGATGTTCATCGGCTGGAACGCGTACGTGCTCGCGATGTCGGCCCGTTCCGCCGGGGACGGGGTGGGCAGCTTGACGATGACGTACGCCACCGCCAGCGCCACCAGTGCCACGATGCCCGGCAGTTGCCTGCGGACCCAGCCAGCTGTGCTTGCCACTGACTAACACCTCCCAAGAGATACGAATTCATCGGCGATGCGCTGGCGCCACACCTCGTAGCCGGGTGGGGCGCCGTCCAGCGGCCCGTCGGGCAGGGCCTCCGCGCAGATCAGGGACGCCTTCTCCGGCGTCATCCCGCAGAAGACGCGGACGGCCAGCTCGGTGTGCGGGCCGAGCAGCCCGGCCTGGACCCGGGCGGTCGCGCCGAACGCGCTGCCCTGCGCGACCTGCGGCCGGTACTGTCCCGCCCGTTCCCAGAGTTCGCGTAGTTCGGCTTCCGAGGCGCCGCCCGCGTAGGTGGCGGCCAGGCCGGTGCCGGCGTACAGGTCGGCGCGGCGGGCCTGCGGGAACTTCTCGATCATCGAGGCGACCAGGTCGGGGTCGGTTCCGCCGACGAACCACATGGCCCGGCCGATGCCCTGGTCGATGGCCCGGTTCTGGTAGCCGCCGTGGTCGCCGCGCGGCCACGGGAAGCGCGGCTCCTGGAACTGGCCGTGCACGTACTTGGCGGTCTGGAAGTACGCCTGGTGGAAGCCGTAGCCGTCCAGGGCCAGCCAGCGCAGCAGCGGATCGGGGGCCTGGACGCGCGACCACACCATCCGGGGCAGCCGGGCCATCGCCCAGCCGACCCCGACATAGACCATGTAGACGTGGTCCTTGCCGCGCCCTTCGAGGAATCCCTGGAGCCTTCCGCGCCCGCCGAATGGCAGCGCGTCGACGATGGTGAATGCCATCGCCGCGCCCTCGTAGGCGAATCCGCGGAATCGTTTGGTAATTCTCTCCAGCAATTCTTCCGCGTCGGCGGGTGTGCGCGCCTCGGCGGCGTGGGCGAATCCGGTGAGAAATGATCGCCCGACCGTTTCGAGTAATTCTTTGGCGGCTGGGCTCTTTTCGTGGAAGCCCCGCACGTCGAGCCTTGTGGCGGACATGTCCGGGGTTAGTATTTTGCGCCTCAGCGCACGCACCATATTAGCCACATATCAAATATCCATTGACTGTGGAGGTGCGTCTACTTCAAACTTGCTCACGCGAATTAAGCCGGGTGCGGACGTTATTCCGCCACAACTCGTAGGCCGGGAGATCGGCCTTCTCGGCGGGATCCGCGGCCGAGTCGTCGGCCACCGCGACCGCCGCGTCGACCGTCAGGTCGGCCAGGATCGACACTCCCGCCGCGCTGTGCTCGGGCACGTGCCCGGCGTAGTGGCGGGCCTTCGCGGCGAACACCACGCCCTGCGCCAGCTGCGCCCAGTGCTCCCCCGACTCGCGCCGCAGCGCCGCCAGCGCCGCCGGGTCCGAGCCGCCCGCGAACGTCGCCGCCAGCCCGACCCCGCTCCACAGGTCGGCCTGCCGGTCCCCCGCGAACCGCCGCACCGCGGCGGCCACGCCCGGCACCTGCCCGCCGTGGATGAACCACAGCGCCCGGCCGATGCCCTGGTCGATGGCGCGCGGGAAGTAGTCCGCCCGGCCCTCCCACGGGTAGGCGGCCGGGATCCGCTGCTCGTCCACCCAGCGCCTGGTCTCGAAGTAGGCCCGGTCGAAGCCGTACCCGTCGACGGCCAGCCAGGTCATCGCGGGATAGTACGGCGTGCCGCTCAGATCCGGCATCACCTTCTTCCACAGCACCCGGGGCAGCCGCGCCATGGCGAACCCGATCCCGATGTAGGTCAGGAAGATGTGCGGCCGCCCCGGCCCCATCAACAGGTCCCTCGTCCGCTTCCCACGCCCCCCACCCATCGCGTCCACCACGGTGAACGCCATCGTGGCCCCCTCGTAGGCGAACCCGCGCTGCTCCGGCTCGATTAGCTCCAGCCGCCGCTCCACCTCCCACTGGTCCCGCGCGTCGATCCCCCACTCGAACCCGCAGATCACCGCCTGCGGAATCGCCTCCAGATGCCGCGTCGCCCCCGGCGGCCCCTCCGGAAACCCCCGCGCGGCAAAAGTCACCTCCCGCAACGCCGGCGTCAACACCAGCCTGCGCAACGAACCAATCGTGGTAGGCATCGCCCCTCCTCGGATCGCGTCAATCACACAATCCCCCGCCACCCCGCACCCACGCTTCTCCGGACGTGCGCGAGCCATCTCCGAACGTGCGCACATGACAACGCCGCCGCTCGAAATCCGAGCGGCGGCGACAATGAAACGCTGGGTCAGGCGGCGCAACCCGCGAGTTCGGCGGGAGGAGTCGGCTGGGGAGTGTTGGCGAAGAAGAGTTTTGTGCAGGCGGCGGTGAACTGGGGGTTCTCTTCGGGGGTGAAGTGGCCGGATTCGGGGGCGATCACTTCGCGGACGTCGTCGGCGACGCGGCGGAAGGAGCCTGCGATGATTCCGCCCAGGGCCTGCTGGCCGCCGATCGCGAGGACGGGCATCGTCAGGCGCTTGGCCTCGGCGTTGGCCTGGTTGTCGGCGGCGTCCGTGGCCAGTGAGCGGTAGTACTCGAAGCCGGCGTGGCGGTCGCCGGGGTCGGAGTAGGCCTTGTAGAAGACCTCGCGGGCGATGTTCTCGGGGTGCCGCGCGCCGTCGAAGAAGTGGTCGAGGATCGGCTTGGTGTCGCCGGTGTCCCAGACCGCTTCCGCGATGGGTGACATGTTGAACTGGAAGTGCCAGCTGAAGGGGTAGAAGTCCTCCTGGCCGAAGCCGGGCAGCAGGGCCTCGATGACCGCCAGCCTGGTGACCTCGCCGGGGAAGTCCCGGGCGTAGGGGTAGGCGACCTGGCCGCCGACGTCGTGGGCGAGGAGCTCGACCTGGCCGCGGAAGCCGATCTTGCGGACCGCCTCGCGGATCCGGTGGGCGGTGGTGACCTTGTCGTAGCCGCCGGCGTACACGCTGGACTCGCCGATGCCGGGCAGGTCGAAGGCGAGCACGGTGTGGTCGCGGGCCAGCTCGGGGATGACCTTGTTCCAGGTGTACCAGGTGCCGAGCCAGCCGTGCAGCAGCACCAGCGGCGGGCCGTTGCCGGCCCGGACGTAGTGGATGCTGCCGCCGTCCACGGTGACCTTGCCGTGCCTGAGGTCGCCGCCGGCGTTGGCCGGCCCGGCGGCGGAGGTGAACAGGGTCACCAGCGCCGCGATTACCGCGAATAATGTGAGCCGCTTCATGACCGGCCCCCTGAATTCTTTGTCTCCACGGTCCCTCCTCGTTTTACCGATGAATTGATACTCGAATGCGGGGAGCGACCGCGCATCTCTAAGAATGCGCACTGAAAGTGACGTGGATCTTGCGCCCCACCCGTCCCGCCTCGGCCAGCAAGTCCTCGCTCCACCGATCCCAGAGCCCGGCCATGCGGGAGGTGATGACGACCGTGTCCACGGACTGGTCCTCAAGACCGGTGAGCAGCCCGATCCGGTGGTGCCCGGTGTGGCCGCCGCCCGCGGTCGCCCGCTGAAGCAGATCGCGGTCGATGTCGAACAGGGTGGCCGGGGGCAGCGACGGCGGCACCCGGCCGCCCGCGCCGATGACGACGATCCGGCCGGTCGGCGCGATCTCCTGCACGGCCGCGTCGATCTCGGCGGACACGTCCAGGTCGCGGACACTCGCCGCCCAGTCGAGCACAGCACGGCACTCGTCGTCGATGGTCCCGAAGAGCAGCCGCGGGATGAGCAGGGCGAGCAACTCGACCTGGGGCTCCTCCCAGCCGCGCAGGAAGTAGCGCAGGTTGATCGCGACGTCCTGCATGTCGTTGGCCCGGTTCCGCTCGTGCGGATACTCCAGCGCCCAGGCCGTCCTGGACAGGACCAGCGGCACGCCGCTCTTGAACAGCCTGAAGCCGAGATGCATGTCCTCGCAGCCCCAGCGGTCGAAGCCCTCGTCGAAACCGCCGACCTCGTGGAACTCCTTGGCCGGGACGGAGACGTTGATGGTGAAGAAGAGCAGCCACGGGATGGCCATGCGGCTCAGGTCGAAGTCATATTTCTCGTACAGTCCGTGCCTGACGTCCAGGAACCACGACTGGCCGGTGAAATGCTCGACCACCTGCTCGGGCGGCATCCGGGACATCGCCTCGGCGATGGCGTCCACCTGGTCGTGGCCGTAGTCGGGGTTGTAGCCGTAGGCGTACCCGACGATGGCCCGCGGGCCGCCGGGACGGGCGTGCTCGGCCAGGTGGGCGCGGAGGAAGCCGGGGCCGACCATGCCGCCGGTGTCGAGGAAGACGAACAGCGGCGCGGACGCCATCCTGGCCCCCGCGTTGCGGGCGTGCCCGGCCCGGAACCCCAGATACTCCATGAAGTGGTATTTCATGTGCAGCTGCCCGGCGAAGGAGTCGACCACGTCCTTGGTGTGATCGGAGGAGCCGTCGTCGGAGACGATGACCTCGAAATCGTCGGCGGAAATGTCCTGCCGGGCGAGGTGATTAAGGGTATCGCGCAGCATTTCAGCGCGATTGTAGGTGGGAATAATCACGGAAATCTTCATGAGTTCTCCCTAATACGTCGTAGCTGGTGTCAGCTGTACGCTTTTGCTTGAAGCGCGAAGAGCTCCGAGTAGAGGCCGCCGCTGGCGGCCAGCGTGCTGTGGTCGCCGACCTCGACGACCCGGCCGTCCTGCACGACGATGATCAGGTCGGCCATCCGTACGGTGGAGAAGCGGTGCGACACGAACAGCGTGATCGCGCCGGTCGCCTCGCCGACCCGCCTGGCCTGCTCCGCGTAACGTTCGAAGAGCGCGTGCTCGGCCTGCGGATCGAGCGCGGAGGTGGGTTCGTCCAGCACCAGCAGCAATGGCGAGGACCGCATCAGCGCCCGGCCCAGCGCCAGCTTCTGCCACTGGCCGCCGGACAGCTCGACGCCGTCGGCGAAGGACTTGCCCAGCTGGGTCTGGAGGCCGTCGTCCAGATGCTCGAGCACGTCGGACCCCTGCGCCCGGTCCAGCGCGGCCCTGATCTCCGGTTCGTCGTCCAGCCTGGGCAGGTCGCCGACGCCGACCGTCTCGCCGGCGAGGAACTCGTACCGGACGAAGTCCTGGAAACCGGCGGCGATGCGCTCCCGCCAGGCGTCGATGGGGATGCGCCGCATGTCCACCCCGTCGATGAGCACCTGGCCCCGGGTCGGCCGGTAGAACCCGCACAGCAGCTTGACCAGCGTGGTCTTGCCCGCGCCGTTCTCACCGACGATGGCGGCCGTGGCTCCGGCCGGGATGTGCAGGTTGACGTCGCTGAGCACCTTCGCGTCGGTGCCCGGGTAGGTGAAGCCGACGTCGTCCAGCCGGATCCCGTCCCGCAGCCGGTCCGGCGGGCTCTCGTCGCCGTGCGCCGCGACCGCGACCACGTCCCTGATCCCGGCCAGCCGCCGGTACGCGCTGGACATGCGCTGCAGATCCTGCAGCAGCGTGACAGCGGTCGTGACCTGCTGGTTCACCTGCGCCGCGAGCGCGATGACCAGCACCACCTCGCCGACGCTGCGCCGCCCGGCGATCGCGTCCCGCACCACCAGCAGGACGGCGCCCACGTACGCCAGCGCGAAGATCACCTGCCCGGCGGCGCGGATCCAGGTGGCGGCCAGATGCGCCCGCCACAGGCCGCGGGTGGCGTCCGCCCACAGCCGGGTGTGCCGCCCGCGCAGCTCCCCGGCGAGGCCGAAGACGCGCAGCTCACCGGCGAGCCTGGCCGACGTGGACAGGTGGAACAGGTTCAGCGCCACCCGGGTGGACTCGGCGGTGGCGGTCCGCGCGCTGTCCCTGACCCGTTCCGCGGCCCGGCCGGTGAGCAGCGGCGGGATCGCGGCCAGCGGCAACAGCAGCAGCCACGGGTTGACCATGGCCAGCAGCACGCCGGTGAGCGCCACCGCCAAGCCGAGGCCGATGCTGTTGAGCAGCGCCTCCAGGCCGACCCGGAACTGGCGGCTCTCCTGCTGCAACACGGTCAGCGCGTCGGCGTGCTCGGCCCGCTCGTGGTGCTCGATGCCCACCGAACCGTTGGAGAGCGCGATGAGCTGCTCGTCGAAGTCGAGCTCCGCCAGCTCGGAGAGCTCGAAGTAGGCCAGGTGGGCGAAGTGGCCGAAGGTCAGCACCATCACGGCGAGCACCGCGACGACGATGCCCGCCAGGGCCGCCTGGCCCGGGTCGTGGGCCACGATGGCGTTGGTCATCCACGCGAGACCGGCGGCGAGCCCGGGGGCCGCCGCCGCGCCGGCCACCATCAGCACCACCGAGATCGCGGTCTTGCGCCGGTCCATCCGCCACGCGGTGCTGATCATCTTCCAGGAGCCGGCGAGGAGGTCCTTCACGCCGGCACCTCCTCGTCGATGTCGGTCTCGTCGGTGAAACGATCGGCTTGGAGGTGGAACAGGGTGGCGTACCGACCGTCCAGCGCCAGCAGCTCCTCGTGGCTGCCCTGCTCGATGATCCGGCCGTGTTCCAGGACGACGATGAAGTCGGCCTGCCGCACGGTGGAGAAACGGTGCGAGATGAGCAGCGTGGTCGCGCCCTGGGTAAGGCCGGCGAAGTCGTCGAAGAACCGGGCCTCGGCGCGCACGTCGAGGCTGGCCGTGGGCTCGTCCAGGACCACGATCGAGGAGCCGTGGCGGAGGGCGAACAACGCCCGCGCGAGCGCGACCCGCTGCCACTGCCCGCCGGACAGGTCGGCGCCGTCGGTCAGGTGCCGGGCCAGCGGCGTGTCGATGCCGAGCGGCAGCCGCTCCAGCGTGGCGGTGAGGCCCACCCCTTCGGCGGCGGCCCGGATCCCGGCCCGATCATCCATGTACGCCACCGCGCCGAACCCGATGTTGTCCGCCGCCGGCGCCTCGTACCTGGCGAATTCCTGAAATATCACGCCAAGCTTGGCGCGCCAGGCCTCGATCGGGTACGTCGAGATGTCGACGCCGTCCAGCCGGACCGCGCCCGAGGTGGGCTCGTAGAGTCGGGCCAGCAGCTTGACCAGCGTGGTCTTCCCCGCGCCGTTCAACCCCACGATCGCGGTGCACCGGCCGACCGGAATGGTCAAGTCCAGGTCCTCGAAGACCGCGCGCCGCTGCCCCGGATACCGGAAGGTCACCCGATCGAACTGAATGGTGTGCACGGGCTCAGGCACGGTGACGGCCGTTCGCTCCTCCTCGACCGGCTCGTCGATGCGGTCGGCGAACCGCTGCACCGCGTCGTACGCCTCCATGCCGATGGCGGTCTGCAGGTCCGACTCCGGGTAGTACTCCGCCAGCCGCAGCGACCCGAGCGAAGCCTGCATGACCAGGATGAACGTCGTCAGCGTGAGCGTGTCGGTGAACCCGACCAGACCGAAGACCGCGGCCGTGGCCACCAGCGCCCACGCCCCGAACCAGACGAACGGCCACAGGTAGACCCGCCGCCGCTCCGCCCACATCGGCCGCAGCCAGGCGAAGTACGCGGCCCGCAGCGTGTCCCGCATCCACCCGGCCAGGCCGAACACCCGGATCTCCTTGCCCGCCAGCGGCTGGATGGCCAGCGTGCGCAGGTAGTCGCCCTTACGCTCGGCCGAGGTGAGAGCGAACCGCACTCGGGCGTATTTGCGCAGGCCGCCGCGCTGGCCGTACCGGAAGAGCAGGACCGCGACGACCAGCCCGGCGGCGGCGAGCCAGGAGAACGCCACCCCGACCACGACCGCGTACCCGGCCAGCTGCGTGTAGCGCCCGATCAGCGCCACCAGACCCGCGCACGCCTGCCCCGGGCTCTGCACCCCGAACTCCAGCTCCCGCGCGGCCACCCGCAGGTCCTCGAGCGCGCCCTGATCCTCCAGGGGCCCGATCCCCGGCGTCCGCAGAGAGGCCGCCATCAGTCGCTCGACCATCTGCCCGTCGATCCTGCGCGCCGCCAGCTCCCCCAGCGACGCCTGCAGCGGCGCGATGATCTGCTGCGCCACGAACGCGACCGCGGCCACCACGAAGATCGCGACCAGCGAGTCCCACGCGGGCGAGTCCAGCCCGCCCTGGACGGCCGCGGGCACCCTTCCCAGCACCACGCTGGTGGCGATCACGAACACCACGGGCAGCAGGCCGAGCACCAGGTTGACCACGACCAGCAGCGCGACCAGGCCGGTCCCGGCTTTCGGCACCAGCTTGGCGATGCGCCAGCGCGAGGCGACGAGATCGCCGGCCGACATCACATAGGGGTTGGCGCTCATGACGACTCCCGTCCGCTCGCCGCGACATACTCGGCGCACCTCGGCAGGTCGCGCGCCATGATGATGTTGTTCAGCTCCCAGTAGTTCAGCTCACCGATGTGCGGCAGGAGTGCGGTGATGGGTGTGGCGTACTTGGCCGCCATGTATTCGTAGTTGCTCGCCGCCTGCTCGTTGTTGCCGTCGAAGCTCTTCTCGTGCGGGCAGTGGATGGCGGCCGCCTCCCGGTTCAGCACGAAGTAGGCCCCGTCCCGGTGCAGCCGGTAGCCGAGGTCGATGTCCTCGCCGCCCCACTTCCGGAACGCCTCGTCGAACATCCCGATCCTGCGCAGCTGCTCGGTTCCGGCCGAGACGTTGCAGGTCCAGAAGTTCAGCCAGGGGGCGGGGAGGTGGCCGAAGTCGTCGCCGTACAGGCCGTAGAAGATCTCCCGCACGTCCAGCCAGACCTTCTTGCGCTGGAGGTCGGCGATCGTGCGATCCGGCCGCTCGAAGTCGATGACCTCGTTGATCAGCTTCGCGTCCTCGTTGTCGAGGTTGAAGCAGTACACGTAGCCCACGACCGCGACCGGCCCATCGGCCTTCTCATGGCTCGCCAGATGCGCCCGCAGGCACTCGGAATGGGCCAGCACCCCCGAATCGATGAGCACGGTGACATCCCCGCCCGCCGCCGCGATCCCCACATTCCGCGCCTGCGCCGCCCGGTACCCCTCGTCCTCCTGCCAGAAGTACCGGAGGTTGAGCCGCCCGCGGAAGGTGTCCACCATGTCGGCCGTCGAGTCCGTGGACCCGTCATCCACCACCAGCACCTCGAACTGGTCCTTCGGCAGACTCTGCCCGACCATCGACTCGAGCGTGTGCCGAAGCAGCCCCACCCGGTTGTAGGTAGGAATGACCACACTGCACTTCAACGACCCCGCCATTGCCGCTCCAGTCCGTCGAGAAATGCGCCTAAAACGCCCGGACTGTCAGTCTTCCGGTGGCCTCTCCTGAGCCGCATCTTCCTAAATGCTGAGGTCATCCCTGCAGGTCAGAAGTCCTTCACTGCCCCGCACGCTGATCACTCACCGTCCCGGCCCGCGACGCCTGACCCACGTCAATCACACGCGCCGAGGGGTTCGACCGCGTGGGTGACCCGGCCACCCTGCGGGGGTGCGGCGAAGGCGACGGAGAAGCAGCGCACGACGACTCCGCCGGACCCGAGGAACGATCCCCTGTCCGCCACGGCCTCCACCGTGACAACGGGCGATCCGGGTGCGGTCGCGCGCACCCGGACCTCCGCGAGCGCTTCGTCCGCCTCCGCCACCGGGTCGGCCACGCTTTCCCAGCGTTGCACGGCGCGCTCGGCGAACAGCACGGCGTAGCGCCCGGCAGCCTCCTCGGCCGCCACGGTAAACCGCCATTCGGCGACGTAGAAGCCGATTACCGGCAGCGCGAACACCAGCACGAAGATCCCGAGAGCCACCAAGAGGGCCACTCTGACCCGCCGGACATCCCGTTCGTCGACCACCCGCGTACCCTTCCGTCGGTGCTCCGATGTTCAGCGCGGCCCGCCTACCAGCCGACGTAGTTGACCTCGAGCGGCCGCAGGTGCTGCCCTACCCGAGTTCGATCTCCAGTACCACCCGGTTCGCCATCCTGATCCGCTCATACGAGCATCCCCGATGCGGTACGACTGGTCCGGGCCCTCTTCGACGAACAGGCCGAGCGGTATGGCTACGCAGATCCTGCCGAGGGGGACCCGGCCGCGTACACCCCCTCCAGCGGACTGTTCCTGGTCGCGTACCTGAACGGTGTCGCCGTTTCCTCTGGCGGCTATCGCGCCCACGACGAGCACACCAGAACGGTAGAGATCAAGAAGATGTACACCGTTCCTGAGCTACGCAGTCAACGCTCGAGCGAACTCATCTGGTCGCTTCCTCATTCTTGGACTTCGTCGCGCCCGCCAAGATGGGATCGAGCCCGCGGATGGGCGGATTGATCTCGTTCGGGACGCGGAACGCCCTCGCGCCGAACGGGTCGTCACGGGGTGCGGGGGTGCCGATCACGCAACCATGTTGGATTCGAGGTGTCAACGATATTTCGAAGTTGTGCGCTTTGCTGCATAATCATCGAGCATGTTCGAACCGGCGTTGGCGGCATCACTTCCCGTGGCGTCCCAGGTGGCCCACGATCCGCTCGCCCGCGCTCGAAGCTCGCACCGCCCGCGCCGCAATCGAGTCCTGAAGGAGTACCCGTGGACAGCCCCGACCGCAGTATCCGGTCCGTCATCGAAGCCTGGGCGATCTGGCGCGACGCAGGGGCGTGGGACGACCTCCGTCTGACGTGGCATCACGACGGTCGGATGAAGACAACCTGGTTCAGGGGCTCTGCCGACGATTTCGTCGCTGCGGCTCGCGCCGGCTTTGAGGCGGGAGTGCTGGTGCACCACTTCCTCGGTGGCTCATCGATCGAGGTGTCGGACCATCGCGCGATCGCACAGACGAAGATGTCCATCTCACAGCGCCTCATGTTGGAGAACGTCGAGGTTGACGTCACCTGCGTGGGGCGGTTCTACGACTTCTTCGAGCGGCGAAGCGGCGACTGGCGAATCGTGCTTCGCGAACCGATCTACGAGAAGGACCGAGTGGACCCCGTGACGCCCGGCCAGATTCCGGTGATGGATCGAGCAGTGCTGGCAACGCTGCCGTCCGGCTGCCGGCATCTGCTCTACTGCCAGCGCAATGCGGGAATGAGCGTCCACACGGACGTTCCAGGTCTTCGCGGCCGAGAGGTGCAGGAACTCTACGCGGATGGCCGGCGCTGGCTAGCTGGCGAGACTCTCCGACGCTGACGGGCCCACCCCATCACGGCAGGTCCTCGGAGAGTGAGCACTATTTTCGTAATTTTCACCTCTTCCCGAGAATGTCTGTTACATTCGCGGCATGGCGATTAGTGACATCGAGACCGTGACTCAACTGGTGCTGCACGAGCGCCAGGGGCGCGACCGCAGGTGGTGGGACCAGATGCGCGCCCAGTACTGGCCGGACGCCACCGTGCACCTCAGCTGGTTCGAGGGGAGCGCCTACGAGAACGTCGACCAGTCCGAGGCGATGAACGCGAACGGCAGCGTGTCGACGCATCGCCTGTCCCCCTTGGTCGTCCACGTCGCCGGAGACCGCGCCATCGCCGAGTTGCCGACCGTGATCGAAGCTCCGATCACCATCAACGACGTCGACGTCGTCCTGATGTCATCCCTCCGCATTCAGTACCGCGCGCTCCGGCGCGACAGTGAATGGCGACTCCTCAGACTCGACACCGTCTACGAGCGCGACCACCTCGTGGTGACGACACCCGGCGAGTCCGTGCACGTTGCTGCCGCCGAGCTTGCGCCGTTCCGCAAGCCCTACCGTCTGCTCGCGTGGTTCCTGGCCTCGCGCGGCTACACCGTTCTCGATGATCTGCTCGGCGACGATCGTCCCGATGAGGTCGCCGCGTTCTACGAGCGCGAGCGTCGTTGGCTGAACGAGTCCTGATCACCATCGCTTCACCGGACTCGACGACGTCCGGGAGAAAGGAATCCCTGTGCCCGAAGCAGTGATCGTCTCGACAGCGCGCTCGCCTATCGGCCGCGCCTTCAAGGGGACCCTCGCCGGCATGCGCGCCGACGATCTGACCGTGCAAATGGTCCGTGCCGCCCTGGATAAGGTGCCCGAGCTCGACGCGGCGGACATCGCCGACCTCATGCTCGGCTGCGGGATGCCGGGCGGCGAGCAGGGGTGGAACATGGGCCGGAATGTGGCGGTCATGCTCGGCTACGATCACCTCCCGGGCACCACGATCACGCGCTACTGCTCGTCGTCGCTGCAGACGACGAGAATGGCGTTCCACGCGATCAAGGCCGGCGAGGGGGACGTCTACATCTCCGCCGGCGTCGAGGTCGTGAGCGGATTCAGCAAGGGTACGAGCGACTCGATCGAAGGCCAGGACCTCCTGAACCCTCGGTTCGCGGACTCCCTCGCTCGCAGCACGCGCCGCGCCGCGCATCCTGAGCCCTGGATCGATCCCCGAGCGCGGGGTGAGCTTCCGGACGTGTACCTCTCGATGGGTCAGACGGCTGAGAACGTCCAGCAAGTGCTGGGGATGAGTCGTCGCGAGCAGGACGAGTTCGCCGTACGCAGCCAGAACCTCGCCGAGAAGGCGATCGCCGACGGATTCTGGGCGAGCGACATCACCCCGGTCGTCCGGCCCGATGGCACGGTGGTCGCGACGGACGACTCGCCTCGCCCGGGCGTCACGCTCGAGGCGGTGAGCCGGCTCGAACCGGTTTTCCGCGCGGGCGGCACCGTTACCGCCGGCAACGCCTGCCCCCTCAACGACGGCGCGGCCGCGGTCGTCGTGATGAGCGCCACCAAGGCCAAGGACCTGGGCATCACCCCCCTGGCCAGAATTGTCGCCACCTCCGTCACGGGCATCTCGCCCGAGATCATGGGTCTCGGCCCCGTGACCGCCATCCCTGCCGCACTGGATGCCGCCGGAATGTCCCTCGCCGATATCGACCTCTTCGAGATCAACGAGGCCTTCGCCGTACAGTGCCTTGGTTCGGCTCACAAGCTCGGCATCGACCTCGACCGGCTCAATGTCAACGGTGGGGCGATCGCGATCGGACATCCGTTCGGAATGACCGGCGCCCGCATCACCAGCAGCCTCATCAACGCCCTCGTTCAGCGCGACAAGCAGTTCGGTGTCGAATCGATGTGCGTCGGCGGTGGAATGGGCATGGCGATGGTGATCGAGAGGCTCGCCTAGGCCTATGTCCGCACGTACGGGCTTCCCGGCGGCGCGAGCTCCTGCGGTTCGAAGCCGTACGAGCTCGCGAACTGTTCGGGCACCAGCAGCATCTCGACGGAGAGGTTGTCCACGAGACGCAGATAGAAGCCGCCGGAGACCGCCGGCATCCCGGCGGTCGAACGGATGCCGAGACGCTCGGACGCTTCGCGCGCCCGCAGGAGTTCGTCGCGGTCCCGGTACCCCATGGCGACGTTCATGAAGCCCTGATCGCTCAAGGGTGCGTCGGGGTCCGGGGCCTTCGGCTCGGGGATTTCGTACTCCATCACCTCGAGGAGCACGTCGCCGGCTTGGAACACCGCGCAGGTTCGCCGAGCACCCTCGAGTCCCCACAATGCCTCGTGCTCGGGACGGTGCAGGGCGTCGGACGCGATCTCGGGGAACCCGTAGACCTCTCGGATCTGGCGACGCGCGACCTCCAAGTCCGACACCGACACCGCGGCATAGGACACGGCCGGGCCGGGCCGCACGCCAGGAACGGCTGTCTCCTCGGTCTCCTCGATGATCTCGACGATGACGTCCGACCCGGATTCCCGGAAGCAGACCCGCCGCGCCCCATCGACGATCACGGGGTCGGTGAGCGTCGACTCCCCCGCCGCGCTCAGCCGCTCCAGCACCGCGTCGAAGTCGGAGACGGTGATGCCGTAGCGCACCCAGCCGAGGTCCGAGGGCCGCCACCCCGCCGGCCGGGGTCGCTGCGGGGGGTTGATGTGGTGGAACAGCTCGATGTGCACGAACTCCTGACGTCCGAGCATCCACCACAGCATGACCGAGGTGTCATCGCCACTGGGCAGCTCCTGCAGGCGGGCGGCGAACTCGCCCCACCGGGGCCTCCCGCCCGCGCTCGAGAAGCCGAACACCTCGACCAGCGTGCGAATCGTGCGCGGCATGTTCGCCGTGCACACGGCGACCTGGATGAGACCTGCCATGTTCCAACCTTCCTGATTCAGAATTCAGAGAACGAGCGCGACGATGCGGGCCCGTCAGGCCGTGCCGAAGTTGACCAGTTCGGTGATCCCGCCGTCGTAGCGGAACTCGGCGCCGGTCAGCGAGCGGTTGGCGGGGTCGGCGAGGTACACGATCGCCCGCGCGATCTCGTCGACGCCGATGAGATGCCCCAGCGGCATCCGGGCGGTCAGGAGCTGCCGCGCGGCATCCGGATCCGCGTCGTAACGACCGGTGACGGAGGTGTGCACCGCCCCGGGGTAGACCGCGTTGACCCGAATGCCCTCGGCCACGAGATCGGCGGCCATCGCCCGGGTGAGCGCGGCGACCGCGCCTTTGGACGCGCTGTACACCGCGCGTAGCGGGGTCCCGGCGACGGCGGCGATGGACGCCACATTGACGATCGTGGCCGAGTGCCCCGCCCGCAGGAGTGGAATCGAGTGCCGGCTGACTCGCGCGACGCCGAACACGTTGACGCCGAAGACCTGGAGCCAGTCGTCTTCGGTCGCCGTCTCGACCGACCCTCTCGCCCCGATCCCGGCGTTGTTGACGACGACGTCGAGCTTCCCGTACGCGTCGCCGAGAGCGGCGAACGCCGCACTCACGGAGGCGTCGTCGGCGACGTCGCACGGAATCCAGCTGATCCCCTCAGTTGGCGGGCCTTCGCGCAGGTCGAGCCCGACGACGGTCATCCCGGCCGCGGCGAACGCCGATGCGGTGGCCAGCCCGATGCCGGAGGCGGCCCCGGTGACGGCGACGATGCGGCCGGCGTCGCTGGAGGGCGGCGTGCGTCCTAGGTTCATGATCACCTTCCGATAACTGTGCGGGTGGTGGTGATGCGGGTCATTCGGTGTTCACAACCTCCGCCCCGCGGTCAGGCCGCCCTCGACGGGAATCAGCGCACCCGTGACGAAGGACGCCTCGTCGGACAGCAGCCATCGCGCCGCATGGCCGATCTCCACCGATTCGCCTGGCCGGCCCAGCAGATGGAGGCTGGCCGCCCGCTCGACGTACGCCGCGGACTCCGTCGACCCGAAGACGGCCTCGGCCATCGGCGTGCGTATCGAGCCCGGGAGGATCGCGTTCACCCGAATGCCGAGCGGCCCGCCCTCGACTGCGGCGGCACGTGTCAATCCGCACACGGCATGCTTCGAGGCGATGTACTCCGCTCGGTTCGGCAACGCCATCACACCGAGCCCGGAGGAGGTGTTCACGATGGACCCGCCGCCTGCCATCGCCCGCATCTGATGCTTCAGGCAATGGAACGTCCCGAGCACGTTGACGCGCATCACCCGGAGGAAATCGTCAGTGGTCAGATCGACGAGCGGTTTCTCGTTCTGTGCCACTCCCGCGTTGTTGAACGCGCCGTCCAGCCGCCCGAAACGCTCGACCGTGCTTTCGACGAGCGCGCGCACCTCGTCCTCCTCGGCGAGGTCGGCTTGGACGAAGAACGCCTCGGGCCCGCCAGCGGAGAGCTCCGCGGCGAAGGCGGCGCCGCCCGTTTCGACCACATCCGTCAGGACGACGTGCGCCCCGGACTCGGTGAGCAAGCGCGCGGTCGAGCTGCCGATCCCGCCAAGCCCACCGGTGACGATGAACACCTTCGCGTTGGTTTTGCTCACAACGTCTTCTCCTCCGTGGATGCCGAGCGTGTGGGTCACTGAACTTCTCTCCTACTCCGCTCGTCGGCCGGCGGCCGCCGTGCGATGGAGCCAGACGATGATGAGGCAGAGCACGGCCACGACGAGGGCCATCGCGATCAGGGTCGTGCGGAACGCCGCGGCGTAGACGTCAGCGTGCCCGACCCCGCCCGCGGCGACCCGGGCAGCCGTGGCCGGGGGGAGTGAGTAGCTGATGAGCGCGGCCATCACCATGCCGTACCCGCCGACGGCGATGGCCGCCGAGCCCGTGCGGAGGAAGTTGAGCACGCCGACGGCGGTGCCACTGCTGCGAACGGGAACGGAGGAGATCGCTTCACCGTCGATCAACCCCATGGGGAACCCGTAGCCGAAGCCGACGAGAGCCAACGGCATGATCAGCCAGGCGAGCGCAACGCCTGGGGACAGCAGCAGCATGCCGAGGTCTCCGATGATCAGGGCTGCGAGCGAGGCGTAGATGATCGTCTCGGGGCGGATCCACCGCACGCGACGCACCAGGTGGGCGGCGAGCAGGGGACCGACGAACACCGGGATCGTCATCGGGAGCATGAACGTCCCTGCGTCCGCCGCGGTCATACCGAACATCGCCGCCGTCGCCACCGGCAAGTAGGTGAGGATAGTGACGTAGCCCACCGCCGGCGCCAGCGGAACCAAGCAGAAGGCAAGGAATCGGCGATTGCGCAGCAGCGTGAAGTCCATGGCCGTCTGATGCGGCTCGCGCTGCGGGTGGGCGCGCGGAAGGGCCGCACTCACGACAAGGACGACCAGTGCCGCCAGGCCGAGGACCGCGTAGACGCCACGCCATCCGACGCCCGCTACCAGACCTCCCATGATGCTGGGGCCGAGGGCCAGTCCGATCCCCACGGTCGTGCCGAACAGCGCGAACGTCCGCGCCCGGGCTGGGCCGCTCGGGTAGGCGTGCGACATCGCGGCCGATCCTCCAGCGATGATCCCCGCACTTCCCACCCCACCGAGGAAGCGGCCGACGTCGAGGACCAGCAACGTCGGCGCCAACCCGCTGACGGTCGACGACGCGAGCACGACCACCAGGCCGATCACGAAGGTGAGCCGGTATCCGAACCGGTCGGCGAACACTCCCGCGGCAATCGTGAAGACCGCGAACGCGAAGTTGAACCCGTTCACCGCCCACTGCAGACCGAGCTGATCGGAGCCGAGGTCCCGAGCGATCGCCGGTAGTGCGATCGCGGTACCGGCCACGCTCAGGGGCGTGAGGAAGACTGCCACGAGGACGACAGGAGCTACCGGCAACGACCATTTCCTACTCACGGTCTCGGCGAGGCCGGTCGCTGTCACGTGCCATCAAGCTGGCGGCCACCTCGGGGGCGAAAGCACTTCCCGGGGGCGCCAAGTCCTGTGGGCTGAAGCCGTACGCCCCGTCGAGATCCGGAGGCACGAGGAGCAGCTCGACGGAGAGCCGGTCAGAGATCCGCAGGTAGGTGGCACCCGACACAGGCGGCGGGTCAGTGGTGGTGGAAGCGCCAAGGGACTCAGCGGCCGCGAGAGCATCGAGCATCTCCGCACGATCCCGGTGCCCGATAGCGACATTCATGATGCCCTGGTCACTCAGCAGCGCATCCGCCGCCGGCGCCTTCGGTCGTGGCGTCTCATAGTGCATCACCTCGAGCAGTACGTCGCCGGCACGGAAGACGGCACATGCCCGTCGCGCGCCGTCGAGCCCCCACATGGCCTCGTGCTCGGGTCTGTGGATAGCGTCTGACTGAATCTCGGGGAAGCCGAAGACCTCGCCGAAGTATCGGCGCGCACCCTCAAGATCGGATACGGACGCCGCCACATACGCAAGCGCCGGAGCGTGGGACCCAACCGTCTCCTCCATGATCTCGACGATGGCGTCCGCGCCAGGCTCTCGAACGCACACGCGACGACGTCCGTCGACGTCTACCGGACTGGTCATCGTGGTAAGACCCGCACCGTGCAACCGCCGCATCGTGAGGTCGAAGTCAGGAACGGTGACTCCGAACCGGACCCAGCCGAGATCGGAGGGTCTCCAGCCCGGACGCCTCGGTCGTTGGGCGGGGCTCGTGTGGTGGAACAGCTCGATCTGCACGAACTCCTGCCGCCCGACGAGCCACCACATCATGACGTATGTGTCATCTCCGGTCGGGAGCTCATGGACGCGCGAGGCGTACTCGCCCCAGCGCGGTCGCCCGCCCGCATTGCGGAAGCCGAGCACGTCCACGAACGTCCGGATAGTACGAGGCAGATCAGCGGTGCACAGCGCGACCTGAGCGAGATTGGCCACTTCGGAACTCCCTGGATCCAGTCGAATCGAGTACGTGCCGACGCGAAGACTCGCCGTCACTCCGACTGAATCCACCAATGCAGCACCCGGCGCTTGAACGCGTCCGCGATCCAGAGCATCAGCAAGGCACAGACTGACAGGACGATGATCACGGCAAACGTCATGCTGGTGTCGGCCGCGTTCGTGGCGGCTGTGATCAGCAGACCCATCCCCGACACGCCCGTGAGGATCTCGCCGGTGACCACCGAGACGATCGCGAAACTGACGGCGACGGGAAGGCTCGAGAGCGTCCAGGCCAGCGAGTAGGGGAATCGAACTCGCCACATGAGATCCCACCCGGAGGCACCGAGCAGGCGGACATTGTGCCGCACATGCGCCTCGACAGTTCTGGCGCCCTCATAGGCATTGAACAGAGCCACGAAGAAGACCACCATGAAGGCGATCACGACGGAGCTCTGGAGTCCGCTGCCGAAGAGCACGACCACGATGGGGATCAACGCGATCCGCGGCACCGCGTTCAGAGCGACCACGAACGGGCGGAACACCGCTCCCGCGAACTCGAAGCTGCCCAGCAGCAGGCCCATCAGGCCTCCGACGATCATCGCGATCACGAGGCCGATGATCGAGGCGAGAAAGGTCGGCCCCAGGTACCCCCAGACCGCGGGTACGCCCTCGCGCCCCAACAGCAGGTTCATCAAGGTCGCGCCGACGCGAGACGGCGAACTGATGAAGTACGGGTCGAGGAGCTTCCACTGCGACAGGCTGCCGATCTGGGGAACGAACTCCCACGCGAGCAGGACGACGACCGCGACCAGTGCCTGCGTCGCGGTGACGACCACGCGTGACCGGCTGTTCATCCGGATACGTCCGGTGCCCGTGGCGCTCGGGTTCACGACCGGGAATTCCTTGGGGCTCGCCTCGGAGAACGTGTTGGTCGCCATCAGTGGCTCCCCTCGGCGTCGTCCCGAGTCGACTCACTCTCGTGTGACGCGTCGATCTGAAGGTGGAGATCCCGCCAGAGCCGGCTGTAGAGATCAAGGAAGTCGGCGCTCTCGCGGAGCGTCATCATGTCGCGCTCCGGTCCGAAGGGAATCTCGTGCTTGCTGAATACGGAGGTGGGCCGGGGTCCCATGATGTACACCTGGTCGCACATGCTCGCGGCCTCGGCGAGGTCGTGCGTCACCAGGACGGTGGTGATGCCCAGTTCCCTGACGATGTCGAACACGTCCTGATGGATGGCCACCCGGCTCGGCTCATCGATCGCCGAGAAGGGCTCGTCGAGCAGCAGGATCTGCGGAAACGCGGCGACGCTGGTGAGGACTGCCACCCGCCTGCGCATCCCGCCGGAGAGCTGGTACGGGTAGGCCTTCTCGAACCCTTCCAGATGCACCATCGCGATGAGCTCGCGGATCCGTTGATCGATCGCTCGTCGCGACAGCCCTCGGCGACGCTCGCCTGACCCCTTCTTGAAGCTGTAGTGCAACTTGACGTTCTGTTCCACGGTCAGCCACGGCAGCACGGTGTCCTTCTGGAAGACCATGCTGAGGAGATGCCGACCCGATTGATCCGGGCGTACGAGGATGTCGCCGGCCTGCGCTTCCCGAAGACCCGCGATGAGGCTCAGCACCGTGCTCTTCCCGCACCCGCTCGGACCGACGATGCCGATGCTCTGCCCACCGGCGATGCTGAGGTCGAGACCGTCGATCGCGTGCAGTCCACTCGGGTAGCGGTACCCCACGTTGCGAAACTCGATAGAGGCGCCGGCGGCGCGCCCGGTTTCACTGTCCGGGCGAGTCGAGAACTCCGACAGATGCGTCATCATTCTCCAATCGCCGCTTTGTAGTACGACATGTCGACCGCGCTGGCGTAGTCGAACCTGCTCGAGTCGCTGGCGAGGAAGTCCAAGCCGCCGGTCTGGTAGAAGGCCAGGGTTCTAGCCCAGACGTCCTCGGAGATGTAGCCCTTGTCCGGGCTGAGCAGCGGCTTGAACTTCTCCACGGCCTCGGCCAGCACGTCCACCGAGCCCACCGCTGCCCACTGGGGGTCGTAGGAGATCAGCGTTCGAGCGATGTCCTTCGAGTCGGCCGCCAAGTAGTCGGACAGCGCCGTGTCGTACGCCCTCAGGAAACGCTCCACGGCCGGCTTCTTCTCTTTCAGCCTCTCCGGAAGTCCACCGAAGACGTCCTCCACGCCAAGGGCGGGCCACCCGGGCGGAAGACTGGATTTGTCCGTGGGGTCGAGGAGGACGCGCAGCTTGCCGCTGTCGATGCCGCTCTGGTAGAAGGACACGTTTCCGGTCGCGCAGTCCGTACGCCCGCCTATGACGTTCGCCGCGATGGCCGGGACCGTGGTGAGTTGCGTGATCTTCCATTTGACGTCGTAGACCTTCTCCAGCTGTCTGGTCCACGCGTACAGCACCGTGCCAGGAGTCGCTGTGGTGACCGACTTGCAGTCGGTGGGCGTCTTGACCGAGTCACTCGAGGTCACGACCCACCCGGAGATGCCCGAATCCGAACCGTAGATGGCGGTGACGCGCTTGCCGGAGTTGATGACGCCGAACAGCGCACCTTGTGCGCCCATTGACAGGTCCACCTGACCAGCGACGAGCTGAGCGCTGTGGGCCGCCTCACCGGCCTTGATGGAGAGGTCGAGTCCCGCGTCCTTGAAGTATCCCTTCGCCGCAGCCCAGTACAGGGATGCTTGGGGGACGGTTGCGTTCCGCACACCGACCACCAGCGACCCATCCTCCGATGAGGCCGCACGGTCGGCGCCTTCGCCTGCTCCACAGCCCACCGCCAGGACGGAGATGACGGCCAGCGCGGCGAGCCGAGCGGTCACGCCCTTGCGCCTCGGCCCCGTGGCCGCCGACGCGGGACTGATTTCAACATCTCGCTGAATCATGTCTTCAGCTCCTCTGCTGTCCCTGTGGGACATCGTGCTAAATCTCTTTGGATCGTTTTTCGTCCCCCGACTGTGCGAATCACCGGTCGGCGCTCGACTCCTCGTCGGCCCACCGGCGGGCGAGATCGACATAGAACGGGACGAGCTCCGGGCGATCGATGGCGCCGGCGCTCAGCACCTCATTGGGGTCGGCGCCCTGGAGGATTCGCTTGAGCGGCACCTCCAGCTTCTTGCCGGTCTTGGTGTGCGGAACGGCGGGCACCACATGGAATTCATCGGGAACGTGGCGCGGCGAGCCTTCGGTACGCAGCTTGTGCCTGATCAGCTCGATGGCCTCGGTGTCGAGGGCATGGCCGTCCTGCGGCACGAGGAACATCGGCATCCGGTAACTCCCGTCCGGGCGTTCGACACCCAGCACGAGCGCCTCCGCGACGCCGGCCGCGCCTTCGACCACCTGGTAGAGATCGGCCGACCCGATCCGTACCCCGTTGCGGTTGAGCGTGGAGTCCGAACGACCGTGGACGACGAACGTGCCGCGGCTGGTGTGAGTCGCCCAGTCGCCGTGCCGCCATACGCCGGGAAAGGTCGCGAAGTACGCCTCGTGGTAGCGCTCCCCGTTCACGTCACGCCAGAAGCCCAGCGGCATGGACGGCATGGGGACGGTGACGACGAGCTCGCCGACCGTGTCACGCACGGGACGACCGGCGTCGTCGAATGCCGCTACCGCGACGCCGAGGAGCGGACCCGGAATCTCGCCGCGGTGGACCGGCAGACCCGGCGCACCGCCCACGAACGAGCTGACCACGTCGGTGCCGCCGCTGGTCGAGATCAACGGGATGTCCGGCGACACGGCGTCGGCGGCCCAGTCGTAAAGCGACTCGGCCACGGGGGCGCCGGTCACCATGATCTGGGTGAGGTGTGCGAGGTCGTGGTCGTCGCCGGGCCGCAAGCCGGCGGCGACGGCGGCCCGCAGCAGTCCCGGACTCGTGCCCAGCTGAGTGGCACGCTCCCGCTCGGCGATCTCCCACAGCCGGTCCGCCGTGGGGAAGAGCGGGCTTCCCTCGTACGCGACGGTCGTGACACCGGCGAGCAGGGCCGAGACGACGACGTTCCACAGCATCCAATTGGTCGTCGTGTACCAGAACAGGGTGCTGCCCGCGGACAGGTCCTGGTGCAGGCCGAGCATCAGCAAGTGCGTGACGACGACACCGGCGTGGCCGTGCACGATGCCCTTGGGGATGCCCGTCGTGCCTGACGAGAACAGCACCCACAACGGATGGTCGGGCGCGACCTGCTCGGTGCGAAAGGTGTCGATGCCGGCCGTCGCCACGGCGTCGGACCAGGTGACGAACCGGGTACCGGCAGGCTGGTCCGCGGGCTCGACCTCCAGGCCGCCACGCGTGACCGTCACGACGAGGCGGGGGTCGAGCCGGTCGACCAGCTCGGTAAGGACGTCCCGGCGGTCGCGGAGCACGCCGCCGAACGAGTATGCGGTCGCGCCGACCAGCACGGCGGGCTCGAGCTGTGCGAGCCGGTCGCTCGCGGCCGATGCCCCGTAGTCAGGTGCGCAGCACGCCCACACCGCCCCGACCGCAGCCGTCCCGAGGAAGGCGACGATCGCCTCGTCGGCGTTCGGCAGGTAGCCGACCACACGGTCGCCGGGCTCGACACCCGCGTCCCGCAGCGTCGCCGCGAAGGCGGCGACACGTTCACCGAGCTCGTCCCAGCGGACCTCGCGGCGCGTGCCGTCTTCGGCGATTACTACTACGGCCGGCGTGTCCAGGCGGCCGACGTGCCGCAGCACCTGGTCGACATAGTTCAGGCGTGCGCCGGTGAACCAGCGTGCCCCGGGCATGCGGGGCTCCTCCAGGACGGTGTCGTACGGCCGGGACGAGATCACCTCGAAGAAGTCCCACACCTCGCCCCAAAACGTCCCGGGATGGGCGACCGACCAGGCGTGCAGCAGTCCGTAGTCCGACACGTCCACGCCGTGTCGACTCGCGACGCGAGCGGCGAACCGGCCCATGGCGGAGCCGGCTCCGATCGGAGCGCCGGGCCCTGAAGCCCCTGGCCGGTCGGAGGCCGCCGTCATGACGAGTGCGATCCGGTCATCAGACCAGCGAGGTCCTCGGGCGCGAGGAACGACGGCGGCGGGGGCGGACCCCACTGATACAGCGACCGGGCGCCCTCCCACACGCCCGGCGTCCACAGGGCGTCGTCGACGATGCAGTCGATGTCGGCGTAGTACTCGGAGAAGTTCCCGGCCGGGTCCTTGAGGTACCAGAAGAAATTCGAGCCGATGGCGTGCCGGCCGAGTCCCCACACGTGTCGTCCCGGGTCCGCCTCGAGCATCTCCGCGGCGCCACGTCCGACCTCGTCGACATCGTCGACCTGCCATGACGTGTGGTGCAGGAAGGTGACGGGCGCACGCTGCACCAGGAGGTTGTGGTGGTCGGTCGAGCAACGCATGAACGCGGCGAGGTCCTTGACGGTGTCGCTTACTTTGAAGCCGACGCCCTCGGTGAAGAATCGCTGCGTGGCCTCCTGGTCGGCCGACCCGAGAACGACGTGCCCCAGCTTGCGCGGCCTGACTCTGGTCCCGCGTGTGACGGCATCGGCGCGCGCGTTCTCGCGGGCGATCACGCCCGGCGTGTTGTAGACCGGAGCGGGGGTCGGCCTGGACTCAACGCGTGGGGCGATCTCCACCCGCACCCGTACGTGGGTACCGGGGTCGACTGCCTCCACCGCTGTCGCGGAGCGCACAGTCTCGACCTCTAACCGCGCCATTGCCCGCGCCACGCGGTCGAGGTCGTCCGAGTCGTCGGCGCCTACCCCGAGGTCGAGCAACCTGCGGCAGGGAGCATAGGTGATGGCCAGTTGCTCGCCGCCGTCGACGGTGCTGAACCGTTCGACGTCCGGCGTACCGCCGGTCGCGGTGACCCGCGTCAGGCCGAAGTCCCCGTAGTACGCGGCGGTACTCCGGACGTCCGGCACGCCCATCGTGATCCTAGTGAGCCGGTGCAGCGGCATGAGAGATCCTTTTGTGGTTCGGGAAGCTAGGGGGCGACGCACGTCTGACGCAGGCTGCCGATGCCCTCGATGGTCGTCTCCACCACGTCGCCGGCCTGGAGGAAGACGGCGGGTGTGCGGGCACCGCCGACACCGGCCGGCGTACCGGTGAAGATGACGTCACCCGGCATCAACGGCACGACCGACGACAAGCGCTCTACCAGCGTCGGAACAGGAAAGATCAGGCGGCTGGTCGAGCTCTTCTGCATGGTCTCGCCATTGATCCGGCACTCGATCGTCAGGTTGTCCGGATCGGCGACCTCGTCCGGAGTCACCAGCCAGGGGCCCTGGGGGGCGAATCCCGGGAAGGACTTGCCGAGCGAGAACTGCGGGGCCGGCCCCGACAGTTGAAGCGCGCGCTCCGAGTAGTCCTGTCCGACGGTCAGGCCCGCCACGTACGACCACGCGTCGGCCGCCGTCACCCGCTCGGCCCGGCGCCCGATCACGACAACGAGTTCAGCCTCCCAATCGACCGTCGCCGCGGGCAGCTCGAGCCGGCCCACAGGTCCGGCGAAGCTGCCAACCCACTTGGTGAACGCCGGGGGCGAGTCAGGATGCTCCAAGCCCGCCTCGTCAGCGTGGTCACGGTAGTTGAGCCCGATCGCGAAGACCTGCCGTGGATCGGTCGAGGGAGGACCGAGCTCCTCGAGCACGACCGGCACACCGTCGGCGGCGAAGTCGATCGACGAGCCGGTCGCCCAGTCGACGAATTCATCCCACGCGTCGTATACGCCGCGCGGCTCAGGCCCGAAGCGGCCTCCGCTGGCCCGGGCGACGTCGACGATCGACGCAGTGTCGGCTGAGACGAGAACCGTCCTTCCAGACCGCGTTGCAATGCGCACTCGTTTGACCTCCTGGAACGAGGTCGTCACCGCGACGACCGAGACTGTGGCAGCGCTCACACAATCACCTGATATTCGAGGTGTCAAGATTATTTCGAAGATTTGTCGTTTTGCCTCTTCTCCCGGTGAGGTTCGCACAACTTTCGGAACTTCGTTAAGATGTCGTCATGCCGCGTGCCCGAACCTCAAACCCCACCCGCTCGGACGTGATCCTCGGCCAGATCCGAGTCGACATCCTCAACGGCCGGCTGGCTCCAGGCTCCAGGCTCGGATTCGCCGATCTCGGCGAGCGGTACGCGGTGAGCGCGGGCGTGCTGCGCGAGGTGCTGACGCGACTCGTCGAGCAGGGACTGGCCGAGTCAGAGGCGCAGTTCGGATTCCGGGTCGTCGACGTCTCGATCGAGCGCCTCATCCAGCTCACCGATGCCCGCGTCGCCATCGAGACACTGGTCACGCGACAGGCGATCGCCGCCGGCGACATCGCGTGGGAAGCCGACGTGGTCGCCAAACACCACGCGCTGGCCCGCATCGGCGACTCTATGTTCAGCGAAGGCATCACCGAGGAATGGCTGACCGCCCACGAGGCGTTCCACGCCTCCATCCTTTCGGGCTGCAAGAACGCGTACCTCATCGAGATCGCACTTCGGCTTCGCTCGATCTCTGAGGTATATCGGTGCTGGTCGCGGCCCGAGCACACCCGCACGCACCGCGATGTGGCCAGCGAGCACCGCGAGATCATGGCGGCGGCGATCGGCCGCGATGCGGACCGCGCCGTGGAACTGACTGAAGCTCACATCCGGCTCACGACTGAGTTGCTGATCTCTGGCCGCACCGCCGAACTTTCCTCGCCCTGACTCACCGAGCGTCAGGTGGTGTGCCGGGTCCGTACGACGGCTCGGACCACGATCAAGGCGATGGCCATGACCAGGATGTAGAGCGGGAGGCCGAGGGCGACCTGGCGGGCGACTTCGGCCACGACGCTGACCGGTTCGGCCTGGGGTAGAGGGGCGCGGCCGTCGCCCCACCAGGTGGTGACCTGGGTGGCGACCCAGGTGCCGCGGCCGACGAGGGCGTCGTGCAGGAACGGGCCGGGGGCGGTGACCAGGGCGAAGGCGGCGCCGCCCGCGATGACGTAGAGGGTCTGGCGGAGTTGGTCGTCTTTGGCGTGGGCTGAGATCCATCCGGCGAGGGGGAGGATGAGGGCGATGGCGGGGAGGAGGCCGATGAAGCCGGCCGAGGAGTCGAGGAGCCAGTGCTGCCAGTGGCTGATGGCGGGGCCGCCTTCGCCTAGGTAGATGGCGTGGTACCAGAACATCACCGCGCCGCCGCCGTACGCGAGGAAGAGGGCCGAGATGAGGAGGGCGGCCCAGGCCATCCGGCGGGAGTAGAAGTCGCGCACGATCCCGAGCACGAATCGAGGGCTGAGGAGCGCGCGCAGCCCGGAAGCCCCTTCAAAGATCGCCGAATGGCCTCCGTCCGCTGAGCCGGAAGTCCCCGGCTCGGCCGCCTGGGGAGATGCCTCGGGTTGATCCGCCTGCGGAGAGGGGTGGTCCGCTGGGTCGAACACCGTCCACGCGGTTGCGTGGGGGACGCGAGATGGCATCGTCGGCCTCCGTGTCAATCGCTGTCAATGCCCGCAAAAACCATAAGTTGGCGATGATCCCCGGTGCGGGAGGGAAAACTTTCCCGACTCGAATTCCATTCGGAAATAGCCGTTGACCTGGCACGATGCCCATATACCAAAAGACGGATAAATGTATATTTCAACCATGACGGAAACTCCCTGAAGGGAATTGGCGTGAATCATTCAATAAGGGTTCTGATGAGCTATTGAATGGTTCATTCGTGAAGGGATTGCTGTTCCCAGGGGCACCGTTGGCAACTCTCGCTCTGCTGTGTCCCACGGGCAGGTCGTAGCGTCGGAGCCGTGGATCTGCTCATACGTGACGCCGCCCTGCGCGGGCGGCCCGGCCGTTGGATGATCGCCGCCGAAGGGGGCAGGCTGGCGGCCGTACAGCCGGAGGGCCGGGACGCTCCGGCGGCGGGGACGGTCATCGACGCGGGCGGGAACCTGGTCACCGAGCCGTTCGCCGACGGGCATCTGCATCTGTGCAAGGTGCACACGCTCGACGTGGCGGGGCCGTCGGCGCTGGAGGCGTACACCGGCGGCTCGATGGGCGCGGCGATGGGCGCGATCGAGCAGGCCGCAGCGGTCAAGGCGGGCCAGTCGGTGGAGGCGGTCACCGGCCGGGCCAGGGCCGCGCTGGTGGAGTCGGTACGGCACGGCGTGCGGCGCGTGCAGGCCTTCGCCGACGTGGACCCGGTGGCCGAGCTGACCGGGGTGCGCGCCCTGCTCGACCTGAAGGCCGAGTTCCGCGACCGGGTCGACGTTCGGGTGGTGGCGTTCCCGCAGGACGGGGTGGTGCGCTCGCCCGGGACGGAAGAGCTCGTAGAGGAAGCCGTCCGGCTCGGCGCGGACGTGGTCGGCGGGATCCCGTGGATCGAGTGGACCGACGACGACGCGCGGGAGCACGTGCGCAAAATGGTCGACCTGGCGCACCGGTATCGGCGCAGAGTCGCCATGCTGGTGGACGACGCGGGAGACGCGTCGCTGCGGACCACCGAGATGCTGGCGAGCGCACTGCTGGCACGCGGCATGATCGGCCAGGGCAGCGCCCAGCACGCCCGCGCGATGGCCCGCTACCCCGAGCCCTACCTGCGGAGGCTGATCGGCCTATGCCGGGCGGCGGGACTGGGCTTCGTCAGCGATCCGCACACCGGGCCGCTCCACCTGCCGGTCTTCACGCTGCACGAGGCGGGCGTCCCCGTCGCGCTCGGACAGGACGACATCGAGGACGCCTACTACCCGTTCGGCCGGCACAACCTGCTCGAGGTCGCCTTCCTGGCCGCCCACCTGCTGGACGCCCGCACCGACGCCCGGCTGGACGAGCTCTACGACATGATCACCGTCACCGCGGCCCAGGTCCTCGGCGGTCCCGTCCCCCGGCTCGAGCCGGGCCACGACGCCGACCTGGTGATCCTGAACGGCCGCACCGTACGCCAGGCGCTGGCCGCGCACACCCCGCCCAGCCACGTGATCGTTTCCGGCCGAGTGGTCGCGACCACGTGGTCGCACACATCTTTCGCGTGAGTACGGGGTAACTCATGCGCGCCGGATATTTCCGGCGCACTGTGTATGTCGGGACATGCCCGGCGTGGTCGTCCCCGACGTGGTAACCGCGACCCAGGTCCGCGCCGAGGGCTTCCTCGGCGAGAACCTGGTCGCGGTCGCTCGCACGTTCCTGGATTAGGCGGCCCGCGCCATCTTCCTGCTCACCCGGGGAATGCGGCGGACGCGCTTGTCCAGCCAGGTCGGCCCGCTGGAGGTCACCGTGACCGGCACGCCGAGCTCGTCGGCCACGAAGGCGGGCCACGGCCCGGGTACCGGTTCCAGGATCGGGCGGGCAGCGGCCAGCCGCCGGGCCAGGTCGGCCTGGTGCGGGAGGTCGCCGGGCGTGAGCCGTACCGGCTGGTCGTAGGCGCGGCAGACGCGCAGTTCGGGGTGCTCGTCGGCGACGTCCAGGTGGGTGAGGGCGAGCTCGTCCACGCCGCCGCACACCTGGACGGCATACCGCGCGGCCACCAGGTCCAGGTGGCCGACCCGGAACGCGCCCTGCCACTCGCCGGTGTCGTTGTGCCGTTCCGGCAGCGAGAGCTTGGCGTCCTCGGTGACGAAGGGTCCGGGGCCGTGCCGCGTCCCGTAGGTGCGCAGCACGCCGAGCCGCCGCACGTCCCCGGCCCCCGCCCCCGCCTCGTCCAGCAGCGTGAAGGCGTTCATGAACGTCGTCGTGGACCAGGTCGTGTACGGATGGAAGCCGTACACCTCATCGAGCAGCACGCCCTGCGCGCCCTCGAACAGCAGCGGCCCGCCCGAGGGCAGCCGCCCGGTGCGCACCCGGAGGGCGAACGCGCCGAACGCGTCGGCGACGTCGTCCACCGCGGGCAGCGGCACCGGGCCGACCTCGTCGATCACCCACTCGCGCAGCCGGCGCAGCAGCAGCCGGAGCGAGCGCGGGCTGCCGCAGTCGGCCACCCGGGGGGCGGCGGCGGGATGGGAAACCGCGTAGGAGGCCGTCTCGCCGACTCCCATCCCGCACGATCCGTGGCGGCTGCGCCCCCGGGCCCGCTCCCGCGCGCGGTTGGCCGCCTTGTGGTACGGCGTGGTGACGAGCGCGTCGGGCGCGACGGTGAGCAGCTCGAACGGGTCGCCCGTGCCGAGCCAGCGCAGGTGCGCGTGCTCGGCGATCAGCGCCAGCGGGTCGACCATCATGAAGCGCGACAGGAACGTCGGGACGCCCCAGAACGTCCCGGCGCCGAACTGCGCGAACGTGTGGTGCCGCCCGTCGGGCGTGACCACGTTGTGGCCGGCCTGCGCGCCGCCGTTGTAGCGGACGACCGCGTGCGGGGCGTCCTTCGTGCGCGAGCAGAGCCAGTCCACGATGGTGCCCTTGCCGCTGTCGCCGTACCCCAGATCGGCGATGATGACGTGCTCGTCCATCTCTCCCCCGTTACCGTGCCCGTTGGGACATGACGCGGTCGACCACGGTGAGCGCGATCGTCTCGCAGATCTGCGAGACATCGTCGATCTCGATCACCCGGTCGTCGAGCAGCTTGTACCAGAAACCCGTGACGAACTGGTCGCGCCCGTGCGAGGTGCCGCCGGGGATGACGAAGTTGATGTCCCAGGAAACCTTCGCCTGCCTGAGGATCTCCTCAAGCCGGATGTCGTTCGGCAGCCCTTCGCCGAACAGGCTGGCCACCTCGTGGCCCTTGACCGCCGGATAAGCGGTCTCGTCGCCGATCACGAAGGCGATGCCGCGCACCCCGCGCTTGGTGAAACAGTCCAGTCGGGTGTGCTTGGCCAGGAAGTAGAAGGCCAGCTCGTAAGACTCGCCCATGTTGCTGCCGCCCCCGCCCTCCAGCAGGATCCGGCGCAGGTCCTCGTCCATCCGGTTGTCCGACTCGAACTGGCCGATCTGCAGCGGCGCCCGGTCGCAGGTGGCGTCGCCGATCGCGCCGAACAGGATCTGCGCGTGCGGCAGGTGCTCGGTGATGGTGCCGAGCAGGTTGGGCAGCCGGGCCTGCAGTTCCCGCGGGACCAGTTGCATGGAGCCGGTCACGTCGAAGAGCACCGCGATGGCCACGGACTCCGGGTGCTCCGCCGAGTCACGGGATTCGCGGAAGCCGAGCCCGATCGGATCCAGGGCCTGGTGGACATGCCACTGATGGCGGCTGAGCCGCCGCATCTCATCGCTGTGCCCGAAGGCGCTCTGACCCCGCTCCGCCCGATACCGCTGCGCGGCGTCGTAGGCATCGATGGACCACTTTCCGTCCCCCATTTGGTACTCCTATCCGGTGGCTTCGTTTCAGCGGATCTCGTCTTCACGCGATGGCCGCAGCAGGGCCGGGTGCAGGTACTTGGCGTCGCCCTTGCGGTAGAGCCGGGCACGAGGGCCCCCCCGAGGCCCCCCGCGTTCCGTGGTCAGTCCGGTGCTCTCCACGAAGCCCGGGACCGACAGCACCTTCCGGTGGAAGTTGCCGGGGTGTAGCTGCTCCTCCCAGACGGCGTCGTAGACGGCGCGCAGTTCGGAGATGGTGAACTCCTCGCCGACGAACGAGGTCGCCAGCGGCGTGTACTCCAGCTTCGAACGGGCCCGCTCCAGGCCGTCGTCGAGGATCTTCGCGTGGTCGAAGGCCAGCTCCCGAGTGGCAGTCAAGGGAGTCCACACCGCGGCGTCCGCGTCTGATCCGGCCTTCGGATCGGGCAGCCAGGGGGCGAAGGCGAGGTAGGCGACGGTGACGACGCGCATCCGCGGGTCACGTCCCGGCTTGCCGTAGGTGCCGAGCTGCTCCAGGTGGACCCGGTCCAGATCGGCCGGGGACAGACTGGTCTCCTCGGCGAGCTCGCGCGCCGCGGCCTCCTCCAGGTCGTCCTCGCGGACGAAGCCGCCGGGCAGCGCCCACGCCCCGCGGAACGGCGGTTCGCCGCGCCGCACGAGCAGGACGTGCAGCCGCCCGTCCCGGATGGTCAGCGCCACGATGTCGGCCGTGACGGCCATCGGGTCGAAGGCCCGCGGGTTGTACGCCGCGAGGAAATCCGATTCGTCCATCCGCCCGTCTTTCTCAAGTCGAGTAGTTCTCTGAATGAGAATAACGTGCGAGCCCCTACCACACAAGATGCGCTGAACGTTTCACCGCCCCCGGCGAAGCGGCGCACGTCACAAGGGGGCCACCCCGTCATGTTGGCGAAACACCCTGTACGCCCCCCCGAAACCAACGGACATTGGGAGCGCTCCCAATGAGGGGGTTGGGCGCGCTTGGAGCCGTACACCCGCAAAACCGGGACGGCGTGGACCCCATATGGCTGGGAGATGATCAGTTTGAGATCAAGATCCTGGCGAGGGCGTTTGATGGCGGTGGCGACTGCGTTCGCCACTGCCCTCGCTCTTGCCACCGTCCCCTCGACCCCGGCGAACGCCGCCGTGGCCTGTCAGGTGACATACACGAAGACCTGGGAGGGCGGCAACGGCTTCGGCGCGTCCGTCCGGCTCCAGAACCTCGGCGACCCGGTGTCCAACTGGCGGATCACCTACACCTTCCCCGGCAACCAGACCCTCCAGAACGGCTGGGAAGGCACCTGGAGCCAGTCCGGCGCCAACGTCACCATCGACGCCCCCTCCTGGGCGCCCAACCTGGCCGCCAACGCGGTCGTCCAGCCCGGCGCCAACTTCACCTTCAGCGGGACCAACACCAACCCGACCGCGTTCTCGCTGAACGGCACCCCGTGTACTGGCCCGGTGACGACCCAGGCCCTGGTGGTCACGCCGACCAGCGTGAACGTGCCCGAGGGCGGCACCGCGACCTACTCGGTGCGGCTGCAGTCGGCGCCCACGGCCAACGTGACGGTCACCTCGACCGCCGCGACCACCGGGGACACCAACCTGACCGTCTCCGGCGGCGCCAGCCTGACGTTCACGCCGGCGAACTTCGCCACCCCGCAGAACGTGACCGTGGCCGCGGCCGAGGACGCCGACACCACCAACGGGACGCGGACCATCAATGTGGCCTCCGCCGGATTGACCACGGTGGCGGTGACCGCGACCGAGGTGGACAACGATCCGACCACGACGCTGTCCTGCATCGTGACCCCGACGATGGTGAGCGTGCCCGAGGGCGGCACGGCCACGTACTCGGTGCGGCTCAACCAGGCGCCGACCGCGAACGTGGTCGTGACCAGCGCGGCGGCGACCGGTGGTGACACCAACATCACCGTCACCGGCGGCGCTTCGCTGACCTTCACCCCGGCCAACTTCGCGACGCCGCAGAACGTGACCCTGAGCGCCGCTCAGGACGCCGACACCACCAACGGCACCCGGACCATCAACCTGACCTGTGGCTCCGGCGGGCCCGTCACCCCGATCACGGCGACGGAGGCGGACGACGACCCGGTCACCACCCAGTCCCTGGTCGTCACCCCGACCAGCCTGAGCGTGCCGGAGGGCTCCACCGCGATCTACAGCGTCCGGCTGGCCATCGCGCCGACCGCCAACGTGACGGTGACCAACACCGCCGCGGCCACCGGTGACACCAACATCACCGTGACCGGCGGCGCCACGCTGACCTTCACTCCGGCCAACTTCGCCACCGCGCAGAGCGTCACGCTCTCGGCGGCGCAGGACGCCGACAACACCAACGGCTCGCGCACCATCAACGTCGCCTCCAGCGGCCTGACCACGGTTCCGGTCACCGCGACCGAGGCCGACGACGAGCCGGGCAGCACCAACGCGTACCTGACCGAGTTCCAGGCCCAGTACGACAAGCTGAAGGCATCCGCGAGCGGCTACCTCTCGCCTGAGGGCATCCCGTACCACTCGGTCGAGACGCTCATGGTGGAGGCCCCAGACCACGGTCACGAGACCACGTCGGAGGCGTTCAGCTTCCTGCTCTGGCTGGAGGCGCAGTACGGCCGCGTCACCCAGAACTGGGCGCCGTTCAACGCCGCCTGGACCCTGATGGAGAACTACATCATCCCGTCCGCGGCCGGCCAGCCCGGCGGCCAGACCAGCTACAACCCGGCGGACCCGGCCGACTACGCGCCCGAGTTCAACCAGCCGAGCCAGTACCCGTCGCCGCTCAGCACCAGCGTCGTCGCGGGCCAGGACCCGCTGGCCAACGAACTCGCCTCGACGTACGGCAACCGCAACATGTACGCCATGCACTGGCTGATCGACGTCGACGACGTCTACGGCTACGGCACCGGGCGGGGCAGCTCGCTCACCGAGTGCGGCGACAACACCAAGCGGGTCACCTACATCAACACCTACCAGCGCGGCCCGCAGGAGTCGGTCTGGGAGACCGTCCCGCACCCCTCGTGCGAGACGCAGCGGTACGGCCAGTCCGGCCAGGGCTACCAGCCGCTGTTCATCCAGGGCACCGCCGCCGCCCAGTGGCGTTACACCAACGCCCCGGACGCCGACGCCCGCGCCGTTCAGGCCGCCTACTGGGCGCTGACCTGGGCGACCGAGCAGGGCAACCAGTCCCAGATCTCGGGGACCCTCACCAAGGCCGCCAAGCTGGGCGACTACCTGCGCTACGCGATGTACGACAAGTACTTCAAGAACCCCGGCTGCGCCTCGCCCACCTGTACCGCGGGTTCCGGCAAGAGCAGCTCGGCGTACCTGCTGAACTGGTACTTCGCGTGGGGCGGCGCGCTGGACGGCGCGTGGTCGTGGCGGATCGGCTCCAGCCACAACCACGGCGGCTACCAGAACCCGCTCGCCGCGTGGGCGCTGTCCCCGGCCGGTCCGACGGCGCTGCGCCCGCAGTCGCCGACCGCGGCCGCCGACTGGAACCAGAGCCTCACCCGGCAGGTGCAGTTCTACAAGTGGCTGCAGTCGGCTGAGGGCGCCATCGCCGGTGGCGCGACCAACAGCTGGGACGGCGCGTACGCCGCCCGGCCGGCGGGCGCTCCGCAGTTCTTCGGCATGACGTACGACGTCGACCCGGTCTACCACGACCCGCCCTCGAACCAGTGGTTCGGCTTCCAGGGCTGGGGCGTGCAGCGCCTCGCGGAGCTGTACTACGTGACCGGCAACGCGATGGCCAAGACCGTGCTGGACAAGTGGGTGGCCTGGGCCATCTCGCAGACCACGCTCGGCACCGGCAGCAACTTCCAGATCCCCAGCGAGATGGACTGGAGCGGCGCTCCTTCGGCCAGCTTCAGCAGCACCACGGGCACTCCGGCCGACAACCCCGGCCTGCACGTGACGGTCCGCACGTTCTCCCAGGACGTCGGAGTCGCCGCCGCGTACGCCCGGACGCTGATCTACTACGCCGCCAAGGAGCCCACCAGCACGCTCGGTATCTCGGCCAAGAACACGGCCAAGGGCCTGCTGGACCGGCTGCTCCTGCTGAAGGACTCCCGCGGCATCGTCACAGCCGAACCGCGCGCCGACTACAACAGGTTCGACGACGTGTGGACCTCGGCCAACCAGACGGGTCTGTACATCCCGTCCGGCTACAGCGGGGTCATGCCCAACGGCGACACCATCGTGCCGGGCAAGACCTTCCTCGGCATCCGCTCCTTCTACACCAGCGACCCTGACTGGCCGAAGGTGCAGACCTACCTGAACGGCGGCGCGGTGCCGACGTTCACCTACCACCGATTCTGGGCTCAGGCGGACGTCGCGATGGCGCTGGCCGACTACGGCTCGTTCTTCCCCGCAGGTTGATCTAGTTAGATCCGGGACGGCTGCCGCCCCCCGTGGCGGCAGCCGTCCCGGCTTTATCGGATGAAAGTTTCATATCCGCACAGGCCATCCATCCTGCTGTGATGGGTGGATCTTGACGAAACGGTCCCACGGTGGGAGCGTTCCCATCAAATAAGTCGCTGGTCAAAGGGCTTCGATGCTCCCCTTGTCACTCGCACAGGAACGTTTGTGGTTCCTGCACAGGCTCGATCCCCGGGACCCGTCGTACCACCTGTTCCACGTCGCGCGGCTGAGCGGTCCGGTCGACCCGGACCGGCTCGCGGCGGCGCTGACCGAGATCACCACCAGGCACGAGGTGCTGCGCGCCCGGTTCCCGCTCCGGGACGGCGCCCCCGCGCAGGTCGTCGACCCGCCGGAGCCGTTCGCGCTCGAGCTGATCGCCGCCGAGGCGCCGGACCCGCTGGTGACCGACCGGATCTCCCGGCCCTTCGACCTCGCCGCCGACCGGCTGATCCGGGCCACCCTCATCGCCACCGGTCCTGAGCGGTTCACGTTCTGCCTGGTCGTGCACCACATCGTGGCCGACGCCTGGTCGCTCGGGCTGCTGCGGCACGAGCTGGCCCTGCTGTACGGCGGGGAGGAACCGCCACCGCTCCCGGCGCAGTACTCCGAGTTCCTCCTGGCGGCGGACACGGGGGCGCCCAAGTCGCTGGACTACTGGACGGACGTGCTGGTGGGGGCGCAGGCGCTGGAGCTGCCGGCCGACCGGCCCCGGCCGCCGGTGGCGACCACCGCCGGCGGGCACGTGCAGCGCGACCTGCCGGAATCGCTGCTGCAGGCGGTGGACAGGTTCGCGGCGGCGGAACGTTGCACTCCGTTCATGGTGCTGATGACGGCCTACCAGGCGTTGCTGTCCGGGCGGAGCGGGAGCACCGACATCTCCATCGGGTTCGCCACGGCCGGGCGGCGGAAGCAGGAGTACGAGCCGCTGATCGGGCTGTTCGCGAACACGCTGGTGTTGCGGGGGGATCTGTCGGGGGATCCGACCTTCCGGGAGTCGTTGCGGCGGACGCGGTCCCGGTTGCTGGCGGCGTACCGGCATGGGGACGTGCCGTTCGACCAGCTGCTGACGGCGCTGGACGTGCCGCGGGACCAGAGCAGGACGCCGCTGTTCCAGGCGATGTTCGGGCTGTTCAACCTGGCGAATCCGACGCTGACCCTGCCGGGGGTCGAGACCGAGCACGTGGAGCCGGATTTTCCGCACGCGACGCACGAGTTGCGGTTCGCGGTGTGGGAGAAGGGCATGCTGGCGGTCTACAACAGCGATCTGTTCGACCGGGAGACTATCCAGCGGTATGTCGCGGGATATCAGGACATCTTGGAGCGGGTGCTCCTGGACCCGGAGATCCGGTTGTCGCGGCTGGCCGCGCCGCGCGGGGACGAACGCGATCTGGTGGTGCGCGGTTGGAATCAGACCGCTCCGGGGGTTTCCGGCACCTTCGACGCGATGTTCGCCGCGCAGGTCGAGGTCCGGCCGGACGCGCTCGCGCTGGTGTGCGGGCCGGATCGGCTGACCTACGCCGAGCTCGATCGGCGGGTCACGGAACTGGCCGCGCGGATTCCGGCGGGGCGTGGCGACCTGGTGGCGATCCAGCTGCCTCGGACCACGGATCTGCTGGTGGCATTGCTCGCGGTCCAGCGAACGGGTGCGGCTTATGTCCCGCTCGACCCGGAGTATCCGCCCGCACGCCGTGCTTTCGTCCTCGCGGATTCCGGCGCCAAGCCCCTGTCCCTCAAAACCCTCCCGGACCGCGAAGCATCCTCGAGCCCCGAACCGCCCTCAAGCCCCGAGCCGCCCCCGAGCTCCGAAGCGTCCACGAACCCCGAAGCCAGGGCCACAAATCCGAAATTTCCCCCGTCGCCGGGTGATCCAGCCTATGTGCTGTACACGTCGGGTTCGACCGGCCAGCCGAAGGGCGTGACCGTCCCGCACTCCGCGCTGGCCAACCTGCTCGCCGCGATGGCCGACCAGCTCGGTTCCGCGCCCGGCGACGTCTGGCTGGCCGCGACCTCCCTCTCGTTCGACATCTCCGCCCTGGAGCTCTACCTCCCGCTCGCCACCGGCGGCACCGTCGTCCTCGCCGAATCCGCCGAAGCCCCCGCGCTGGCCCGCCTGATCCGCGCCGAGCGCGTCACCCACGCCCAGGCCACCCCTTCCGGCTGGCGCGCCCTCCTCGACACAGGTTTCCGCGACCCCGCCCTGGTAGCCCTCGCAGGCGGCGAAGCCCTCCCGCCTGCCCTGGCCAGAGAGCTGCGCCCCCGCGTCGCCCGCCTGATCAACGTCTACGGCCCCACCGAGACCACCATCTGGTCCACCTCCTGGGAAGTCCCGGAAAATCCTGACGAGATCCGCATCGGCTCCCCCATCGGCGGCACCCGCTGCTACGTCGTCGGCGAGCACCTCGACCCGCTTCCGATCGGCGTCCCCGGCGAGCTCCTCATCGGCGGCTCCGGCGTCGCCCTCGGCTACCACGGCCGCCCCGCCCTCACCGCCGACCGTTTCGTCCCCGACCCGTACGGCCCGCCCGGCGCCCGCCTCTACCGCACCGGCGACACCGTACGCCACCGCCCCGACGGCACCCTGGAATTCCTCGGCCGCGCCGACAACCAGATCAAACTCCGCGGCCACCGCATCGAACTCGGCGAGATCGAATCCGTCCTGGAAAGCCTCCCCGGCGTACGCCAGGCCGTCGCCGCCGTCTACGACGAGATCCTCCTCGCCTACGTCGTCCCCCCGCCCGCCGACCAGGACGACCTCCTCCGGCAGCTGGCCGACCGCCTGCCCGAGTACATGATCCCGGCCTTCCTGCTCGGCCTGGACGCCCTCCCGCTGACCGCCAACGGCAAGGTGGACCGCCGCGCGCTGCCGCCGCCGGAGGGACTGCCCGGCTCCGGCCGGCCGGAGTTCGTCGCCCCCAGGACCGACGCCGAGGAGCTGGTCGCCGAGGTCTGGACCGACGTGCTCGGCCCTGGCAGTCCCATCGGGGTGTTCGACGACTTCTTCCGGATCGGGGGTCACTCGCTGATGACGGTCCGGGTGAGCGTGCGGCTGGCCGTCATCACCGGAATCGAGCTGCCGCTGCGCACGCTGTTCGCCCGGCGTACGGTCGCCGACCTGGCCGCCGCCCTCGAGGAGCGCCTGCGCGAGGAGCTGGCGGCGATGCCGGAGGACGAAGCCGAGCGGCTGCTCGGCGAGGCGTCCCAAGAGACAGCCCAGACCTGGAGGTGAACATAGTGCAGGACCCCTTGGAGAACCGGCTGGCCGTCATGGTGGCCGCCGCCACCGACGACCAGATCTCGGCCGACGACGTGCTGGCCGCGCGGCACTCGCTGGCCGCGCTCGGCGTGACCTCGCTCAGCCTGATCCGGCTGGTGGACGCCATCGAGGACGAGTTCGGCGTGGACGTGGACCCCGGCCTGGTGGACGACTTCGCGAACCTGGTCGCGGACGTGGCCGGGAGGCTGCGATGAGCGAGCGCGTGCGCTTCTCGGGCGGGCGCGGGGGCCGCGCGAACCTGGCGTGGGGGCAGCGGTCCATCTACGAGGCCATGCGGCAGGCCGGTCCGGCGAGCGCGCACTATTTCAACCTCTGGCGGGTGCTGCCGATGCCGCGCGGGCGCGGCCCGTACACGGTGGAGCAGGTGACCTCGGCCGTGGTCGCGCTGGTCGCGCGGCACGACTCGCTGCGGTCCAGGATCGCCCTCCACGCGGACGGCCAGCCGTTCCAGATCGTGTCGGAGACCGGCTGGCTAGAGCGGCAGGTGCTGGCGGCCACCGAGCAGGAGGCGGAGAAGGCGGCCGAGGGCCTGGTCCTGGATCTGGCCGCGCGCTCGTTCGACCTGGTCGAGGAGTGGCCGGTCCGGATCGGGCTGATCACCGTCGACGACGTGGTGCGGCAGGTCGGGGTGGTGCTGTGCCACACCGCCGTGGACGGCTACGCGGCCGACATCGTGGTCCGCGACCTGCGCCAGCTGCTGCTGCGCGGGAGCCTGGCCAGGCCGCCGTCCCAGCAGGTGCTCGATCTGGTGGCCGAGCAGGAGTCCGGCGTGGGGCGGAACCGGTCCGAGCGGGCGCTGGCGCACTGGGAGGCGGGCTACCGCAAGGGCCCGCCGACGATGTTCCCCGATCTGGTCGCCGAGCCGGGCTCGCCGCGCTGGAGCAAGGCGATGCTGGAGTCGCGGGCGCTGGAGGACGCGGTCACGATCGTGGCCGCGCGGCATCACATGAGCACGGCGACCGTGCTGCTCACCGCCGTCTCGGCGCTGATCGGCACGATCACCCCGCACGAGACCTGCGTGATCACCCCGATCGTGCACAACCGGTTCCGGCCGGAGACCAGGGATCTGGTGACCTCGCTCAGCCAGCTCGGCCTGTTCACGATGTCCCCCGATCCCGACGCGACGCTGGCCGAGACGCTGGAGGCCACCCTGCCGGAGGCGATGCGCGCCTACCGGCACGCCCAGTACGACCAGCTGGCCTGGGAGGCCATGGTGGAGCGGGTGAGCGCGGACCGCGCGGTCAAGGTCGACCCGTCGTGCTGCTTCAACGACATGCGCCCGGTCGATCACAGCGCTCTGCAGGAGAGCTCGCCGGGCGAGGACGCGATCCGCACCTCGGTGACGTCCTCCCGGATCGAGTGGCTGCCGGGGGTGGACCATTTCACCTGCAATTTCTGCTTCTTCGTGACCCGCCAGAGCGGCATCCTGTCGATCGGCCTGAACGCCGACACCTGCCGCCTGCCGCAGAGCCGGATGGTCGGGCTGCTGCGCGCGGTGGAGGAGCTCGTGGTGGAGTCGGCCTTCAGGGACGCCCGGCCGGGTGAGCTGGAGGTCGCGCCGTGATGCTGGCCGAGCTGCTCCGTACGCGCGCGCGGGAGGACGCCGCCCGGGTCGCGATCGAGGTCGCGGGGGTGGACTCGCTGACGTTCGGGGCGTGGGAGCGGCGTTCGGCCGCCGTGGCGCGCGGGCTGCCGGCCCGGGCGGGCGAGCGGGTGGCGCTGCTGTTCGGGTCCCGGGACTGGGCCGACTACGCGGTGGCGTACGTCGGGGTGCTGATGGCCGGGGCGGTGGCGGTGCCGCTGTCGGACCGGCTGGCCGAACCCGAGCTGGAGTTCCTGGTACGCGACTGCGGAGCCGTGGGCATCGTGCACGCCTCCCGGTTACGCCCGCCCAAGATCGAAGGCTGGTCGTCGGTCGTGACCGAACTCGAACTCGCCCACGGCGACCTCCCCGAGGGGCCACGGCCGAAGGATCTGGCGCAGATCCTCTACACCTCCGGCACCACCGGACGGCCGAAAGGAGTCGGCGCCACCCACGCGAACCTGGCCTTCGGCCGGGGCGGGCCGCCCGCGCGCCGGATGTTCCGGCACTCCAAACACTTCCTGCACGCCTTCCCGATCGGCACCCAGGCCGGTCAGGCCATGCTGCTCAACGCGCTGGACGCCTTCCCGGCCATGCTCACCCCTCCCGTGTTCACCCCGTCCAGATTCGCCCGCCTGATCGAGTCGCACGGCGTCGGCACGGTCTTCCTGGTCCCGACCATGGCCAACGAGCTCCTCGCCTCGGGCGCGCCCGACCGGCATGACTTCTCCTCGGTGCTGCTGCTCGGCTCGGCCGCCGCCGCCCTGCCGCCCGCGCTGGCGCTCCGGCTCACGAAGGCGTTCCCGAAGGCGACGGTGACGAACTACTACACCTCCACCGAAGCCGCACCCGCCCAAACCGTGATGATCTTCGATCCGAAACGTCCGGCCGCGCTCGGCCGCCCCGCGTTCGGCAGCGGCCTGCGGATCGGCGACGGCACGCTCCCACCAGGCGAAACAGGCGAAGTATGGCTGCGCTCCGGCGCGGCCCCCCGCTCGTACGTCGGCGACGGCGAGGCCACCGGCGCGGTCTTCAAGGACGGCTGGATCCGCATGGGCGACCTCGGCTACCTCGACGAGGAGGGCTACCTCTACCTGGTCGACCGCGAGAGCGACGTGGTCAAGTCCGGCGCCTTCAAGGTCTCCACGATCATGGTGGAAGCCGCCCTGTACGAACATCCGGACGTGGTCGAAGCCGCCGTCTTCGGCGTGCCCGACCCTTCGCTGGGCACGGCGGTGGCCGCCGCCGTGGTAGCCGACGTCTCCGCCAACGACCTGCGCGCGTTCCTGGCCACCCGGCTGGCCCGGCACGAGCTCCCCGCGCACATCCTGCTGCTCGACACGCTCCCCAAGAACCCGTCGGGCAAAATCCTCAAGACCGAACTGCGCGGCCTGCTCGGGACGCCGCGCGAGGAAAGCGAGTGACATGTCCTCGTCGCTGATCTGGGAGCAGGCCTCCCCCGCCCAGCACGGCATGTGGGTCACCGACAGGCTCGGGGGCGACCCGCGCGCCCACCACATGCCGCTACTCATCCGGCTCACCGGGGAGCTGGACCGGGCCGCGCTCGCCGCCGCGTGCGCCGCCGTGGTCGAACGCCATCCGCTGCTGGGCAAGGCCCTGGCCGACCGCGACGGCGTGGTCGGCCTGGTCCCCGCCGCGACGCCGCCCGCGCTCGAACCAGGTCCCGCCGAGGTACGGTTCGACCTCGCAACCGGCCCGCTGACCCGGTTCATCCTGACCTCGTCCGGATCCGAGCACGAGCTGCTCGTGGTCGCCCACCACGCGGTCTTCGACGGCGTCTCCAAGGACCTCCTGGTCCGCGACCTCGCCCTGGCTTACAGCGGTTCACCCCTTTCACCCCCCACGGCTTCGGAGTCCGAACCGGCCGACATCGCCGCCGCCACGGAATTCTGGCGCCCCCGCTGGCGCGACCCCGTCGACCTCGCCCTCCCCGGCCTGACCGCGCTCTCCCTGCGCGCCACCCCCGCCGACGCGGTCGACCTCAAACTCGACCCCGAACTCGGCCAGCTCGCCGAATCGCTCGGCGTCACCCGCTTCGAAGCCCTGGTCTCCCTCCTGCACACCCTCCTGTACGGCTACCGCCCCGGCCCGCAAACCGTCGCCGTCGACCTCTCCACCAGAACCGCCGCGGACCAGGACACCATCGGCCTGTTCGCCAACGAGCTGCCCGTCTTCACCACCCCGAGCTCGACCGACTCCTTCGCCCAGTTCGCCCGCAACGTCCGCGCCGAACTCCGCGAGATCTACCGCCACCGCCGCGTTCCTCTCGCCCGCGCGGTGACCGGGATCACGCCACGGGCGGCGCTGGCCCCCGTATCGCTCAGCTACCGCAAACGGTCGGCGCCGGATCCCGAGTTCCCCGGCCTGGCCAGCTCGGTCGAGTGGATGACCGCCGGCGGCGCGCTCAGGAACACCCTGCATGTGCAGGTTGTGGACGGTGTGGGCGCGCGGTTGTCGTTCGATCCCGCCTGCCTGAGCCGGGCGTCGGCCGATCTGGTCGCCGCCGACCTGGCCGCGTTGCTGGCCGCGCTGGCGGCGACGCCGTACAAGCGGCTCAAGGACCTGCCCCCGCCGCACCCGGCGGAACCGGCCTCCCTGAGCGCTCCCGCGTCGGCGGCCCCGGCCGGTCCCGCCGACGAGGGCATCCTGGCGGTCATGACCGCGATCTGGTGCGAGGTGCTGGGCGTCGAGGAGGTGCACCCGGACGACGACCTGTTCGACCTGGGCGGTCACTCGCTCACGATCACCCAGATCATCGCCCGGGTGGACAAGCGCCTCGGCGTCGAACTCACCCTCGACACGTTCTTCGAGACCCCGACCCTCGCCGAACTGGTCTCCCAGGTGGAGGCGGCTCGCGCCGACTCCCGCGGGACCATGCCACGCTAACGCAGGCTCCGACGGACCACTCAACCAAAATGCCCGCTCTCTTCGGAGAACGGGGACATTCTCTGTGTGGCCCTCGGGGTCAATCCAACAGGCCCATGTAGTTGAGCATCCCGTTGACGATCAAATCGACGTACGGAAGAGGCAGGTCACCGGCACGGTCCCGTAAATCCTCTTTCAGGATGGGTTGGGGCATCGTGGCCCGCGCCCAGCAGGACTTGGGGAGGTTCCCTACACCCTTGTCCAGCTTGACGCAGTAGGCGGTGGCCAGTTTGCCCTGCGTGGACGTAGGGACAACCAGCACGGTCGGCCAGTTGGGATCGGAATTCCTGAGGTTCCCACTCATCACCACCACATGGCGTTGCTGATGATACTGGCGGCCGTCGTTGGGGGGCAGCGTCAACACGGTGTCGTTGACGAGAAAGACGCTACCCCTGCGGATAGCGGCAATCATTCGTCTCCGAGCTCCTTGGTGTTGGCGCGACGGCGAAGCTCATCAAATTCTGTCTGCTCGGCGATCAGCTCGGCGGCCACGCCCGGGTCATCCTGGTCGACGCCTTGGTCCTGGAGAAGGGCGCGGTGGCGCTCAATCAATGCCCGGACCTTCTTGGCCTCGCGCGCGCGGTCGAGGTTAAGCACGACGCCACGTTGTCCGCCTGCCTGTGCTTCGGCCATCGGCGGGGTCGCATATGACAGATCCTTGAGCGTGGTGGCGTTCTTGGCCCCATGCTCGACCACAATCCTCCGCAGGATACCCATCGCGCCCGGCGGAAGAGGATCCTCCACCTGCTTGACATCGTCGGCCAGGCTGAGAACGACGGAACCGTGCATTGCCTGGAGGATCCGCCCGTCCTGCCGATTCATCTTGTTAGACCAAAGAAGCTGATCTTCCACGTCGTACAACGCGTAGTCGAAGGGCCCGTAGTCGTGCCACTTCCAGCTCGCACCACTGATGGGCGGCATCCCGTCACTCACCGCAGCCAGGTCGGCCAGGTAGAGCAACTTCGCCGCTTTCATGCGAGTGAGGGTGACACGTCGCCCTTGCTCTTTGGCAACCTTGAGCAGGGCAAGGAGGGCATCTTTGAGCTGAGCGTCAGCAGGCTCAAAAGCAGCAGCCACGCTCATCCCTCCCCTCCCAGCAGTGGATCCGTCATAAAACTACCTTCGGTTCATACCCTAGTCACGCATTCGAACACACGTATGACTCAGCGGTCAGGTGAATCTTTGTCTAGTTCTGGCTGCTACAGGGGGTAAGTTCGCCAGCACATTGCGAGAGTGCCAGCAATGGATGATCGACAGCAGGTGAATGATCAGAGTGGGACCCGTGGCCCAACGACCCCGGCGTCACGACGCCGCCGCTCACTTCGGCGGATCAGCCTCTGTCCCGATCAACGCGCGGCATGCAGCAGTCGAAAGCTGCGGCCCGGATACGACGATCAAGCGGCTAGACACCGCCCGTGAACCTGCTGTCCGCACGAGACCAGCAGCACTCATAACCCAGTTCACGCCATCAGCGGCCGAGGCCGGCGTCTCAAGCGCGGATGATCGCTTCCGCCCGGTCGGCGGTCTGGAGCTTGTTGAGCACCGAGTACACATAGTTACACACGGTCTTCTGGGACAAGAACAACCGTGCGGCGCTCTGGCTGTTCGACAGGCGGCCACCAGGTCAAGCACCTCATGTTCCGGGCGGTCAGGGTCGGGAACGCCGGAACGGTGCCGCCTTACGGCCTCGGGGCCAAGAAGTCGGCGATGCGCGAGGCCAGGACCGCTCCGAACACCACGCCAGCGCCGACCACCGAGCGACGATGGCGACGCGCACCTGGAGGGCTCTCAACAGACGATAAAGCGTGTTCTACCAGGGCATATACCTCGCCTATACCGGCCTGTCCGATGCTCGATCTGAGCCGCCCCCGGCTTCGCCCCAGTGGTAGGGCGAAGCGGAAAGGCGCGTGGTTCAACTGATTCTTTCGGCCCGGCACGGCTCAATCAGAAAGGAAGCGATCATCCGGTGAAGCGCTATTTGGCTCGTTTCAGAGATGAACTGCTGTCGGCAGTTCTTCCGGAATCCGACGCGGCGGCCAGCTGTACCGTTTACAGTCGCGCCTGTTACTACTGCTCGTCGAGCTACTCGAGGTTAGTGGTCACCTACAAGTGTTACCCCAGCGGCGGTGGCTATTACTACCAGAGCACCGACTACGGCTGCGGTAGCTGCTAATGCCGATCATCCCAGAGAGCTGCTTCGATCGCAATTCGGTCGGCTTCTCGTGGGGTGATCTGATCGCTGGAATCTCCGGCATCGTGATGCTGATATGGATTGCGGTGCCGGTGTCCGGAAATCTCCACCCGCTCCATCTTCTATCCGGAGCCGAATTGTGATCGTACTCCAGGTAAGTCTGCTAATACTGACGTTATGTCTGACTCTGCTCAACCTGGTGTTCACCCTAGGTATCGCACGAAAGGTTGGGCGGGGTGCAGGAGTGATGCCCGTCCCGGCTAGGGACCCCCAACTGAGCTCATCGCCGGGAACTCCTATAGGCGGGTTTGTGGCCACGAGTACACAGGGGGTGACGGTTAGTCGTAACACCCTCGAATTCGGTACGGTGTTCGCCTTCCTCTCGCCGGGCTGCGAACCTTGCCAGGAGGCCATGCCGGCTTTCATCTCCTACGCGGCCATGAACAAGGGGACAGTCGTGTCCGTACTCTCCGGCGCCTATGGCGGGGATGTCATGGCCACATTGGAGGCGCTGGGCCCGGTTCTCGTCGAAGCGCCGAATGGGCCCGTGGCCAAGGCGTTCGGTGTCATCGGAGTTCCTGTCTTCGTCACCGTGGGGGTCGGGAACGTGCTCGCGACCAGTTCGGAGATCGGCCCGGACTCAAGAATCACCATACCCGCGTAACCGCCTATCTGCTCGACCGGGGTTGCTTGCCATGGAATTCGCTTACATAGCCCTTGTCTCGGTGGCGCTCTGTCTAGCTTTTGCCTTTGGCGTGCTGCGCCGGAAGTTCGGCGTCGTGCATGTTCATGGGCCGAGCATGCACCCGCATCTGAACGCGGGCGACAGAGTCATTATCGCGCGCCGTCCGTCACATTATGCGCGCGGGGACGTTGTGGTGATCACGCGTCCTGACTCGCCGGGGCAACTTATCAAGCGGATCGCGGCTGTTTCCGGTGACCGATTCCCGGGCGGGCTGGAAACGGTGCCACCGAACCATGTGTTCGTTCTCGGCGACAACCTGCCGTCCAGTATGGATTCGCGTCATTTCGGGTTCGTTCCGATGGACCGAGTAGTGGGGCGAATGATACGGCGGCTGATAATATAGCGTCTCAATGGAACCTCGGCGCCTGTTTCCCGGTGGCCCAGGCCCTCTGACTGTTGTGGGTGACGGCTAGATGGCAGACCATGCACTCTTGTTCAGCGGAACTCTACTCGTCGCCGTCTTCCTTACCTCGAGCGTCGGGAAGATCTTCCACTTCTCATCGTTCACGGACTCGGTCCGTGAAATGCGGCTCCTGCCCATCGGGGCCGTACCGAGTGTCGCAATCCTGATAGTAACTGCCGAGCTGGTCGCCGCTCTGTCGATACCGATAGGCCTGCTGACGAGCTCGGCTCTGCTCGTGTACGCCTTCGCCCTTTCCGCCGTACTCTGCGTGGCATTCAGTCTGGCGATTATCACCGTGATTCGTCGAGGCAGCTCCGTGGCCTGCAACTGTTTTGGGCGACAAGCGTCGGAATTTTCCGCCCGGCACATCGTGCGCAATACCTTACTTGCGGCCGCAGCTGTCGTCGGTATGCTCAGCGCCGACGTCGGGGTCAGCTCTTGGACCACGGAAACAGGAATCACCATCGTCGCGGGATTGGTCCTGTCGCTTCTGGTCATCCTGATGGACGACCTGGTAGATCTCTTCGCCTAAACGAGCGGGTCCCGCCATTTCCCGGCATGGTTTGGATGTCAGATTTCCATGAAATCAATACGAGACAGCGTCCACACGACCGCCAGGGCATTCTCCTTGGCCTGGCAGGCGAGGGCACGGCTCGTCGTCCTGGCGGTGCTCATCGCCGTGACCACCGCCGCGGTACCCGTCACCGTCGCATGGCTGACCAAATTCATTCTGGACGCCATCGTGATGAACCTTCCAGCGAGAACGCTGCTCGTTCTCGCGAGCCTGCTCGCGACGCTGGGGCTGGTCTCGAAGGCACTGGCGGAGGGTGCGCGCTACTGCCAGTCAGAGTTGGACAGATTGATCGCGCTGAAGGCGCAGAGCAGGCTGTACGTCGCACTCAACCGGCTGCCCGGACTCGCGCATTTCGAAGATCCCGCCTTTCTCAACCAACTGCAGCTGGCCCAGACCATGGGCGGTCGCACCCCCAGCCAGATCCTCTCCGGGTTTCTGGCCATCGCCGGAGCGACCCTGGGCATCGCGGGTTTCGTCGGATCCCTGTTCTCCCTCAGCCCGATCATGGCCGGTGTGATCCTGATCAGTGTGGTGCCGACCCTGCTGGCGGAGATTTCACTTTCCCGGCGCCGGGTCGCCATGCACATGAGACTAGGTCCGCTCGAACGACGGGAGATCTTCTACGCCCAGTTGATGACCGACGGCCAGGCCGCGAAAGAGGTCCGGCTGTTCGGCATCGGCTCCTTCCTGCATACCCGGATGGTCTCCGAGCGACAGGCGGCGAATGCCGAGAACCGGACGTTGGATCGGCGTGATCTCGTAACCCAGCTCGCGCTTGGCGGCCTGGCGGCACTGATCGCGGGAAGCGGTCTGGTCTGGACCATCATCCGCGCTCATGACGGTGCCCTGCTGGTCGGCGACATTTCAATGTTCATCGCCGCCGTGGGAGGGATGCAGAGTCAACTCGCCGGGCTCATCGGCCAAATGGCGCGAACCCATGAGCAGATCGCGTTGTTCAGGAGTTTCGTAGCCATCGAGAGCACAGAACCAGATCTCGTCGTGGCACCCCACCCCGCACTCGTCCCTTCCCTGTCCCAGGGCATCACGCTGCACGATGTCTGGTTCCGCTACAGCGAAGCTCATCCCTGGATTCTCCGTGGCGCGCGCCTTGAGATTCCGGCCGGGACGTCGATGGGGCTGGTGGGCCTGAACGGCGCGGGAAAGAGCACGATAGTGAAGCTCCTGACCCGTATGTACGATCCGAGCGCAGGTCGTATCACCTGGGACGGAATCGATCTGAGGGACTTCGAGCCTGCGGAGCTCAGAGCCAGAATAGGCGCCGTCTTCCAGGACTTCATGGCGTACGACATGTCAGCACGGGAGAACATCGCGATCGGGCGGCTCGAACTCATGAAGGACACAATCGCCATCAAAACCGCCGCTCACGATGCGGGAATCGACGAAACGCTGCACTCCCTACCCCGCGGCTACGAAACCCTCCTGACTCGACTGTTCATCGACGAGCCCGACCAAGATGGCGACACCACCGGGATATTCCTTTCCGGGGGGCAATGGCAGCGGGTGGCGCTCGCTCGCGCGATGCTCCGCCGTGACAGCGATCTCCTGATCCTCGACGAGCCGAGTTCCGGCCTCGACGCGGAGGCGGAACACGAGGTCCACACACGCATAGCGACCCTGCGAACCGGCCAGACAAGTGTGCTCGTCTCCCACCGACTCGGCTCCATCCGGCACGCCGACACGCTCGCCGTCCTCCAGGACGGCGTATTCGCCGAGATCGGCCGCCACGACGAACTCATGACCCAAAACGGCCTCTACGCCCGCCTGTTCAGACTCCAGGCATCCGGCTACCACGACCCGATCGTCACCCGCGCCTAACCCCTCCGACAGTCACCGGGAGCGCTCTGAGGCATCAGGCCAGGGACCCAGTGCGCGAGCCATAGGCCGGCCCGAACACAACCAACAGAGCCAGATCCTCAGTGACGTCCACAAAGCGGTGTTCCTCACCGGCCGGAACAAAGATCACCGCCCCAGGACCGACCTCCACCTCACCACTCGCCGCCACGACCCGGGCTCGACCTGCGGTCACCACGTAGATCTCATCCTCGGTGTGCGGACTCTGGTCATCAACCCCGCCAGCCGGAATGCAGTACGTCCCAACGGACAGATCTGGCACCTTGAGCTGCTCAACCCAGTCGTTGGCGGCCCCGGCGGCGGGCTGCACCCACTCCCCCGCACCCTTGATGATCTGCATGGTGGCCAGCGTACCTCCCGGTTCCAGGCACCTGGAGGTACAGCGGGCGACGGCCGTCCTCGGCAATACACCACCGGGCACGAACCACCGCAAGCTGTCGCTTCAGGCCGCCCACGGGTGGGATTCTTCTTCGTTACGCGTACCTGGACGGGTGAACCAACCAACGCCGAACCGGGCAAATGCGCAAAAGTCGATTGGGTGCCAGCGGACTTGCTCCCGGACAACACGGTGCCCTACACCATGGGCCACGGTCGAAGGATCTCAGCCCGACGCGGACGACAAAGGCAAAGGCAAGAAGATCTCACTCCTTGCCGTTTCTAACGTATAGCGCGCAGGGGGGCTTGCGGCAAGACCCGGGCCTTGCCGCAGAATCGGCGGCCGGACACAGCACCGACGAGGAAATGGGGGGCACGACGTGGGTGTGTTGTCGATGTACGGGGGACGCGGCGACCTCGAACCGCTGATGAGATTGGCGGTGCAGTTGCGGGCGCTTGACGCGGAGGTGCGGGGGTGCGCGCCGCCCGGCCGGGCGCAGCGGCCGGCCGACTCGTCAGAGGGAAGCCAACCAGGCATGAGGACGTGCCCAGCAAGGGGTTCGACACAGCTCGAGGCGCCGGTGATTCGATCGGCCAGTGCAGTGCGACGGAGCACGGCTGCCTCGGAGGTATCGCAATGATCGAGCAGTACGTGTTGGATCTTCAAGAGGTTGACGAGACGCAGGTCGCGGTCGTTGGCGGCAAGGCCGCGCACCTGGGCGGGCTGTCACGGATCGAAGGCATCCGCGTGCCGGCCGGGTTTTGTGTGACGACGGCCGCCTTCCGGCGGATCATGGCGGAAGCGCCGTCGATCGACGATCGGCTCGATCAGCTGTCGCGCCTGAACCCGGATGACCGGGAGGCGATCCGCACGCTCAGCGCGGTGATCCGCCGGACCATCGAAGGGATCGCCATCCCGGGCGATCTGGCGGCAGCGATCACCCGCGCGCTCGCCCAGCGAGGCGAGCAAGCCGCCTACGCCGTGCGATCCAGCGCGACGGCAGAGGACATGCCGACGGCCTCCTTCGCGGGCCAGCAGGACACGTACCTGAACGTCGTGGGGCCGGCGGCGATCCTCCAGCACGTCAGCCGGTGCTGGGCGTCGCTGTTCACCGAGCGGGCCGTGACCTACCGCCTGCGGAACGGCTTCGGCCACCGGAAGGTCCACATGGCCGTGGTCGTGCAGCAGATGGTCTTCCCGGATGCGGCCGGCATCCTGTTCACGGCCGACCCCGTCACGGGCAACCGGAAGGTCGCCACCGTGGACGCCGGCTTCGGCCTCGGCGAGGCCCTGGTTTCCGGCCTGGTGAACCCGGACGTCTTCAAGGTGCGCGACGGCGAGGTCGTCGCCGAGGCGATCGCCGCCAAACAGCGTGCCGTTCACGCTCTGCCGGCTGGCGGAACGCAGGAAGTGGCGATCGACCCGCAGCGGCAGGAGCAGCCGGCGCTGACGGAAGCGCAGGTCGTGCGGCTCGTACAACTCGGGCGGCGGATCGAAGCGCATTTCGGCCGCCCGCAGGACATCGAATGGTGCCTGGTCGACGATGACTTCCAGATCGTACAGAGCCGGCCGATCACCACGCTGTTCCCCATCCCCGCGGCCCCCGACCGGGACAACCACGTCTACCTCTCCGTTGGTCATCAGCAGATGATGACCGACCCCATGAAGCCACTGGGGCTCTCCATGTGGCAGCTGACGGCCATGGCGCCGATGCACGAGGCCGGCGGAAGGCTGTTCGTCGACGTCACCCGGCGCCTGGCCTCGCCCGCGAGCCGCGCCGGCCTCCTGGAGATGGCGGGGAGGTCCGATCCGCTGATCAGGGACGCGCTGGAGACCGTCCTCGACCGCCACGACTTCGTCCCGGCGCTCCCGGACGGCGGTCCCGGCGGGCCACCGGTCGGCGGCGCGTCCGCCCCGATCGAGACCGATCCGGCCATCGTCACCGAGCTGATCGAGCGCAGCCAGGCCTCCATCGCCGCCCTGCGGCGCGACATCCGGACGAAGACCGGACCGGCGCTGTTCGAGTTCCTGCTGGAGGCCTTCCAGGAGCACAAGCGGGTCCTCAGTGATCCATTGAGCATGCAGGCGATCATGGCGGGGATGGAGGCCACCTGGTGGCTCAACGACCGGCTGCGGGAATGTCTGGGCGAGAAGAACGCGGCCGACACCCTCACGCTGTCCGCCCCCGGCAACGTCACGTCGGAGATGGGACTGGCGCTGCTCGACGTCGCGGACGTGATCCGCCCGCATCCGGAGGTGGTGGCGTTCCTGCAGGGCGTCGAGGACGACGGCTTCCTGGACGAGCTGCCGAAGTTCGCGGGCGGGACCGAAGCGCGCGACGCCATCGAGGCCTACCTCGACCGGTACGGCATGCGCTGCGTCGGCGAGATCGACATCACGAGGCCGCGTTGGCGCGAACGCCCCACCACGCTCGTGCCCGTGATCCTCGACAACGTCAGGAACTTCGAGCCGGGCGCCGCCAAGCGGCGCTTCGAGCAAGGACGGCAGAAGGCGCAGAAGAAGGCGCAGGAGGTGCTTGAACGCCTGCGGGCACTGCCGGACGGGGAGCAGAAGGCCGACGAGACCAAGCGGATGATCGACCGGGTCCGGACCTTCATCGGCTACCGGGAGTACCCGAAGTACGGCATCGTCAGCCGCTACTTCGTCTACAAGCAGGCCTTGCTGGAAGAGGCCGAGCGCCTCGCGCGGGCCAACGTGCTCCCCGAGAAGGAGGACATCTTCTACCTCACGTTCCAGGAGCTCCACGACGTCGTGCGCTCGAACCAGGTGGATGACAAGCTAATCCAGCAGCGCAAGGACGCGTTCCGGTCGTACCACGCGCTCACGCCGCCCCGGGTGCTCACATCGGACGGCGAGGTCATCGCCGGGGCGTACCGACGCGACGACGTGCCGACCGGCGCCCTGATCGGCCTACCGGTCTCCGCCGGGACCATCGAAGGACGCGCCCGCGTCATCCTGGACATGGCCCAGGCTGACCTCGAACCGGGTGACATCCTCGTCACGGCCCACACGGACCCGAGCTGGACGCCCCTCTTCGTCGCCATCACAGGCCTGGTGACCGAGGTCGGAGGATTGATGACACACGGCGCAGTGATCGCACGGGAGTACGGCCTGCCGGCCGTCGTCAGTGTGGTAGACGCCACCCGGCTGATTCCCGATGGGCAGCGGATCCGCGTGCACGGAAGCGACGGGTACGTCGAGATTCTGCCTTGACTGACCACTCAGGAGGCAAGGGATGATCACGCCGGGGGACGTGCGCGGAGCCAGGCTGCCGCTCTGCGCGCCGATGCGCGGGACAGCCACGCGTCCTGGACCACCTCGGCCAGCTCGTTCCGGGTGAGCTCGCCGATTCGACTACCCCGCAGCAGCACCGACGGGTGACCGTCGAAGTGCGCGTTGGTAAAGAACGGCGACGCCTCGTCCTGAACCAGTGCCTGCTTGTCCGCCTCTGACGCAACCCAGAAGACGATCACATCCACATAGCGCTCCCCAGTGTCCGGGTCGACTGCGTCCGGCCGTGGGTTGCGGAAGAAGATGAACGACTTCCCGCCCACTTGATAGACCGGATTGTCGCCAGTCCCGTACACGACGGTGACATGCGGCATGGACAGAGCCAGTTCGTGCACGTCCTCGACGCGGGCGGCCCAGCCTCCGTTATCGGACACAGCCCCAGCGTAGGCGGCTCCCGGTGGAACGTCCGGCCCTGCTGAACTGCGCGGGGTCGGCCGTGTTCGTCATGGTGCGATGGTGAAGAATCCTTGGGAACTTCGCTGAACATACGGACACAGACCGGGTGTGGATACAGATCTCGAGTTGTGGTCACGTGCGGCCGGTGACGACGGCGGGGCCTTCGGGGCTTTGTTCGACCGGCATGCTCGCAGCGTCTACAACCACTGCTTCCGGCGCACCGCGGACTGGTCGGCCGCCGAAGACCTGACCTCGGTGGTGTTCCTGGAGGCGTGGCGACGACGCCGCCAGGTGCGGATCAGCAATGATTCCGTGCTGCCCTGGCTGCTCGGGGTGGCCAACAACGCCTTGCGTAACCGGTCTCGGTCGCTGCGCCGCCACCAGGCGGCCATCGGCCGGCTCCCGTCCATGAACTCGGTCACCGATCCGGCGCAGGAAGTCGCGGAGCGACTCGATGACGAACAGCAGATGCGCGAAATCCTGGCGGTGGTGAATCGGCTACCGGAGGCGGACCGGGACGTTCTGGCGTTGTGCGTCTGGGCCGGGCTGAGTTACGAGGACGCGGCCGTGGCGCTGAACATCCCCGTGGGAACCGTACGATCCCGGCTTTCCCGCGCGCGGGCCCGAATGAAGAAGCTATCCGGAGCGGAACTCGAAGCCGAGTCCGGACACAGACGGAGTGAGCGCCATATGGCGCTTCGAAAGAGGGAGGAACTGTGACCGATCGCAGGATCCCGCCGGAGCGGGATCTTCCCGCCGCGCATCACTCGCTTCGAAGGACTCACCTGATCATGGAAATCACCCAGGATAGATCGCACTCCTTGGTGCACCTCTTCCACAAGCACCTCCCGGCAGAGGTCGGCCCCATGGCCAAGGTCAAACGGAGGCGGTGGCCGATCCTGGTCTCGAGCCTGGTCGCGCTGGCGGCGGTCGCGCTGGTGGCGGCACAGCTTGTCACGGTGCCGTCGGCGCAGGCGACTGTGGTGGCGGCGGCGGAGCTGACCGCGACCGAGAGCTTCCGCAGCCACGTGGTAACGACGCAGGAGACCCCGGACAGCCCGCCGTTCGAGCGGGTGGTCGACGGCTTCTTCAACCCCGCCACCCGGTACGGCAGGGCACAGGTCCAAGAGCCAAAGTACGAGATGCTCTTCATCGGGGACACGATCTACAGCCGGCTCCCGGCGGACCTGCCGAAGGAGATCCTGGCTCAGATACCGGCGGGCAAGCAGTGGGTGGCCGCCGAGAAGCAGGAGACGCGGGGGCCGCTGCTCGCTTTGGTTAAGCAGTCGTTCCAGGATCCGGCGGCCGCCTTGCAGCAGCTCAAGTCGGCCAACGACGTCGTGGAGACGAGTCCTGGCCACTACGCGTTCAAGCTGATCATCGCTGAGGGGATCGACCAGAGTTTGACGGGCACGGTAGAAGTCGACGATCAGGGTCGGGTACGAAAGCTGGAGATCACCGTGGGGGCCTTGCGAACGGTCCTGGAGTTCCGTGACTACGGTACTCAGGAACCAGAACTCACAGCGCCGCCGGAAGCGGAGACGGCGGCGATGCCAGCGGCGCTCAGCGCCCCGATATACCAGTTAAGGGCAGGCTAAGTCAGGCCGCCCCGGTCATCGCCGCGTGGAGCCGCAGGTACGGCGCGGCGTCCTCCGGCCTGCTCTGCCGCTCCAGGGTCCGGCCGAGCAGCAGGTAGGCGTACTCCTCGACCGGGTCGCGCTCCAGGATCAGGCGGAGTTCGGACTCGGCCCGGCCGAGCTGAGCCGAGTGGTAATAGGCACGGGCCAGCAGCAGCCGGGCCGCCAGGTCGTCCGGAGCCTCGGCCACGACCTCCGCCAAGATGCGCGCGGCCCCGATGTAGTCCTTCAGTCCGAAGAACAACCGCCCGCGCTCATACTCCTCGGCCAGCTTCTCGATCGGCATGTCACTCCCTTCCGGGGAAGGGCCCGTCGGCGTGCGGGACCTGCTCGGCGGGGATGACACCCAGGCGGCCCGCCTGGTAGTCCTCCATCGCCTGGATGATCTCGGCGCGGGTGTTCATCACGAACGGGCCGTAGTGAACGACCGGCTCGCGGATCGGCTGCCCGCCGAGCAGCAACACCTCCAGGTTGGGTTCGGCCTGGGGCTGGGCGGTGTCCGCAGCGAGGGTCAGCGACCCACCCGCGCCGAAGACGGCGAGCTGACCCTTGCGGACCGGCCGTCGCTCGGCGCCCACGGAGCCCTGGCCGGCCAGCACGTAGCCGAGGGCGTTGAAGCCCGGGTTCCATGGCAGGTCCAGCCGGGCGCCGGGGCTGATGGTCGCGTGCACCATCGTGATCGGGGTAAACGTGATGCCCGGGCCGGCATGCCCGTCCAAGTCGCCGGCGATCAGCCGCAACAGCGTGCCGCCGTCGGCCGAGGCGAGCAGCGCCGCCTCGCGTCCCCGGATGTCCTGGTAGCGGGGCAGGTGGAACTTGTGCGCGCGGGGCAGGTTGACCCACAGCTGGATGCCGTGGAACAGCCCGCCCGAGACCACCAGGTGCTCCGGGGGCTTTTCGATGTGCAGCAGGCCCGACCCGGCGGTCATCCACTGGGTGTCGCCGTTGGCGATCGTGCCGCCTCCTCCGTGGGAGTCCTGGTGCTCGAAGATCCCGTCGATGATGTAGGTGACGGTCTCGAAGCCGCGGTGCGGATGCCATGACGTGCCCTTGGGCTCGCCTGGGGCGTACTCGACCTCGCCCATCTGGTCCATGTGGATGAACGGGTCCAGCGCGGACTGCGGCACCCCGGCGAACGCGCGCCGTACGGGGAAGCCCTCGCCCTCGAAGCCGCTGGGTGCGGTCGTCACCGACCGCACAGGTCGCGGTCCGGCGACGGCCGGATCCGGTACGGCGACGCGTGGCAGCATCAGGATGTCGGCGGTGACGGCAGGCATAGCCAATCCTTCTGGTTGAAATTTCAAATACTGCCCTTAGAACCAATTATGGCCGTCGGACATTCCCTCGTCCTGGAGCCCCAGGTCAGGCGAGCGTATGATCGTCGCCGCGTTCCAGAAGGACAGCCAGGCGGTCTTCCACTGGGGACCGACCGATCCGTTCCACTATGAGTGTTTGGGGCGAACCGGCGTCACCGTCACCGCGTCGTAGGAGTCACGGCGGTCGTCATGGACGACACTCCACTGACCGGCCGGCACCACGGCGTGGGCGGCAGCCGGCCCCGCAGCGACGAAAAAGGCGACGGCTGCAGCGGTGCCGCGAAACAGTATTCCCATAAAGGGCGAGACGCGCCTTTCAGGGGAGAAGTTTGCATGCGGCACCCCGGGCGATCGTCAGGGCCGCATCCGTGCGGCGGTAGTAGCGGCTTTTCTCACTGGCCAGGTGATCGATCTCGACACCTGCGGGCCGTATTCCACTGCTGTGCGAAGACCAAGAGGCCCATCGCGGTGATCGCGATGGGCCTCTGATCGGCGGAGCCGCCTTGGGAATCGAACCCCAGGGTCAGTGGCGGGCGCTGAGGGGGCGCATGTCGGTCCAGACCTCTTCGATGTGGGCGAGGCATGCCTCCTTTTCGCCGGAGAAGCCCTCCGCGCGCCAGCCGTCTGGGACCGGGCGGTCGGCGGCCCAGATCGAGTACTGCTCCTCGTCGTTCAGTACGACCAGATACTCGCTCACACTTTCTCCTTCTTCTTAAAGGATCGGTTCTTCAGGGTTTCGAAGCCGATCACGTCGTCGGGTAGCGCGTCCGGCACCAGTTCGTCGAAGCGCCATAGGCCCTTGATCCATCGGGCCACGAACACGGCGGAGGCCATGATCAGGGCGAACAGGACGTACATGAAGGCGATGCCGCGGCCGTCGCCGGTGCCGATCACCGCGCCGACGGTGTCGGCCAGCAGGCCGCCGGGGGCGAACATGGGCTCGAAGAGGGCGGTGCCGTACGGGGCGACCAGGCCGTAGCCGAGGGGCAGGGTGGAGAACGCGACCAGTTGGTTGAGTGCGAAGACGCGGCCGTGGAAGCGTTGTGGCACCTTGACCTGGATGATCGTGGCGTAGATGCCGTTGAGTACGGTGAGCGACAGGAACATGCCGAAGACGCCGGCGGAGATCACCAGTAGGTGCTCGTGGGAGCCGACCACGATCGCGGCGGCGGACAGGGCCACCGTGGACCAGAGTTGGCCGCGCAGTCGCAGTCGCCGGGGGCCGCCCCAGATGGTCATGATCAGGCCGCCGAGGAAGACGCCGAGGCCGCCGAAGAATGTCACCCGGCCGACGTCGGCGAGTTCGGCGAATGACAGCACCAGTGGCGAGATCAGCAGGAACAGCGGTGACATGAACAGGTTGACGACCGCGAAGAAGAGCAGCATGCGGCGGATGCCGTGGTTGCCCCAGGTGTACTTGAAGCCGTTGACCATCTCGGTCAGCATCGGCTCGCGGCGACGCCAGGCCATCGTCTTGGGGAAGCGGACCAGCAGTACGGTGATGATCGCGACCGAGTAGCTGATCACGTCGATGACCAGGATGCCGCCGAGGCCGATGACCGCCATGAGGCCTGCGGCGATCAGGGGCACCACCAGCATGGCGACGCCGTTGACCATGCCCATCAGGCCGTTGGCGTGGCCGAGGAAACGTTTCGGCACGAGTTGCGGGATCGCGGAGCCGTACGCGATGCGCTGGAAGGTGAGCGCCAGGGAAAGGCTGACCAGGAGTGGGTAGACGTGCCAGACCTGGAGGTTGCCGGTCCAGGTCAGGATCCCGAGGATCAGCTGGGTGCTGCCCGCCGCGATGTCGCTGCAGAGGATGACCTTGCGGCGGTCGAAGCGGTCCACGACCGTCCCGGCCAGGGGGGCCACGAGCATGCCGGGGACCAGGGCTAGTACGGAGAAGAGGGCGAAGTTGGCGAGGGAGCCGGTGGTGAGCAGGATCCAGAGCGGCAGGGCGAACTCGGTCAGCGCGGAGCCGGTGATCGAGACGAGCTGTCCGGCGGCCAGCGCGGCGAAGCGGCGCATGCTGGGTTTGGGGCCGATCTGCACGCTCTGCTCGGCGCCGCGGCGGGAGACGCCCTGGAGCCACCAGGTCTCATCGCCGGTGCTGCGTTCCAGGTGCGCGGTGTCCCCGGCGAGCACGGCGCGGTGGGTGCCGGTGACGATGTCCGCCAGCTCCTCCGCCCGATATTTCATGAAATAGTGGGCGGCTTCGTCGAGGACGACGCAGGCGGCGGTCTCGGCCACGCAGTGCCACTCGCGGAAACGTTCCTGGTAGTACTCGACCGCCGGGTCGCGTTCGCCGACCACGGCGATGACCGGAGGGGTCAGCGGCTGGAGTTCCTGCTCGAAGATCTGGGCGAAGTACCGTTCCGCCTCGCGGGTGCCGACCCGGCGGTTCTTGACGATCAGCCGGAGCTCGTCCTGGTCGAACTCGGAGACGTCGAGCCCGGCCGCGGTGAGCGCGTTGATCCGGCCCTGGTCCCCGCCGAGTTCCTCCCACCACTCGCCGAATCTGGCCATCGGGCCGCGCGGCCGGGCGAACGGGAAGACTCCGCCCAGGTAGACGGCTTCCGGCGGGCGTCCGGCCTGTTCCAGGATGCGGGCGGCCTTGGTGGTGAGCATCACGCCGAGGCCGCAGTGGCCGTACATGACGACCGGGCCGGTGATGGTGTCCAGGATCTCCTGGGCGTATCCGGCGGCCACCTCGTCGATGGGCCGGGGGTCCTCGCCCAGCTCGTTTCCGGGGACCGCCAGCGAGTAGAGCGCCCAGTCGGCCGGCATCACGTCGGCGAGCGGTTTGTAGATGACGGCGCTGCCGCCGCCGTAGGGCGCGCAGACGAGGGTGGCGGTGGTCGTACGGACGGGAGTGAGGCGGTGGAGGAGCCGGTCGGGGCCCTTGACCGTGTCGGGGTCGAGGAGGTGGGCGAGCTCGCGAACAGTCGGATGCTTGAATAAATCCAACAATGTCGTGGTATGTCCGGCCTTGCGGAGGCGGGCGACGACCTGCATGGCGAGCAGGGAGTGGCCGCCGAGGTCGAAGAAGTCGTCCAGCACGCTGACGCGTTCCAGGCCGAGCACGGCGGCCCAGATGGCGGCGACGGTCTCCTCGATGGGGGTGGCGGGGTCGGTGAACTCGGCGCCGAGGGCGGGGCCGCCGGTGGGGTCGGGCAGGGCGGCGCGGTCGACCTTGCCGTGCGACTTGAGCGGCAGCCGGTCCAGCCAGACGTAGCGGGCGGGGACCATGTAGTCGGGCAGGCGTTCCTTCAGCCAGGCGCGCAGCTCGCCGGACTCCTCGCCGACCAGGTACGCGACCAGGCGCTGGTCGCGCAGGTCCACGACGGCCTGGGTGACGCCGGGGTAGGTGGCGAGGACGGTCTCGATCTCGCCGAGTTCGACGCGGTAGCCGCGGACCTTGACCTGCAGGTCGCGGCGGCCGAGGAACTGGAGTTCGCCGCCGGGCAGCCAGCGGCCGAGGTCGCCGGTGCGGTACAGGCGCGTGCCGCGCGGGCCGTAGGGGTCGGGGACGAACTTCTCAGCGGTCAGCGCGGGCCTGTTCAAATAGCCGCGGGCCAGGCGATCGCCGCCGAGGTTGATCTCGCCGGGTACGCCTACCGGGACCGGGCGGCCGTGCGCGTCGAGCAGCCGGACCAGCGCGCCCGGGAGCGGGCGGCCGATGGGCAGCAGGCCGGTGGTGGCGGTGACCTCGTGGGTGGTGACGCCGACGGTGGCCTCGGTCGGGCCGTAGTGGTTGACGACGCGGACGCGGGTGGCCAGGTCGGCGGCCCATTCGGCGGGGGCCGCCTCGCCGCCGAGGATGAGGAGCTTGCGGGGCAGGATCTCGGCTGGTTCGGCTTCGGCGAGCAGCGCGGCCAGGTGGGAGGGCGTGATCTTGAGGTAGTCGGCGGGACGTCTGCGGAAATATTCGGATAAGTCGGGGGCGGCGGTTCGGGAGGGCAGGAGGTGCAGGCAGCCGCCGGTCATCAGGGACAGGTAGAACACGGTGACGCCGAAGTCGAACGCCAGGGATTGCAGCAGCGCGAACGCCGAACCGGGTTCGACCTGGAATCGTTCGTGTACGCCCGCCAGATATGTCATGACTTCGCGGTGCTGGACGGCGACACCCTTCGGCCGTCCCGTGGTCCCGGAGGTGAAGATCACATAGGCGAGGTCGCCGGGAGTGACCCCGCTGTGCACGGGTGTGTCCTGTCCGCCCTGGTCGTCCACGTATACGGGGGCGAGCCCGTCCGGCAGCAGCTCCTCGGTGGTGACCGCGATCCTGATCCCGGCGTCCGCCACCATGTACGCCACCCGCTCGGCGGGCAGTTCCGGATCTATCGGGACATAGGCTGCACCCGATTTGAGCACTCCGACGATGGCCACCGCGAGCTCCGCCGACTGCTCCAGGCAGACCGCCACCCGATCCCCCGGCCTGACGCCCTGATCTCTGAGGCGGTGCGCGAGCCGGTTGGCACGCTGGTCGAGCTCCCTGAACGTGAGCGAATCCGGTCCGAACACGACGGCGGGCGCGTCCGGCGTGCGTTCCGCGGCGGCGGTGACCAGGTCGTGCAGCAGGTCACGGTCGAGCGACGCGGCCGGCTCCGAAGTCCCCAGGGCGAGCACGCGCTCGTGCTCCCCTGGCGGCAGCAGGTCGAGTTCGGAGATCCTGGCGTCCGGGTTGGCGACGATCGAGCGCAGCAGAGCGTCCAGCGAGGCCGCCATGCGGGCGACCGTGTCCTCGGTGAACAGGTCGGTGCTGTAGATGATCGCGCCGCCCATGCCCTCGAAGCCTTCGTACAGGTAGAAGGCGAGGTCGAACCTGCTCACCTGGACATCGGCCGCGAACCCACTCACCGCGACTGCGCCGGGCGCGGACGCCGGACCGCTGGCGTAGTTCTGCAGCGCGAACATGACCTGGAAGATCGGCGTCCGGCTCACGTCGCGTTCGACGTTCAGCTCGTTCACCAGCTGGTCGAACGGCAGCTCCTGGTGCGAGAACGCGTCCAGGGCGGCTTCCTTGACCCGGCCGAGCAGCTCGGTGAACGTGGGGTCGCCGTCCAGGTCGGCGCGCATGGCCAGGGTGTTGACGAACATGCCGACCATGCCGTCGAGCTCGGGCAGGCCGCGCCCGCTGACCGGGCTGCCCACGGCGAAGTCGTCCTGCCCGGACCAGCGCGACAGCAGCACCTGCAGCGCCGCCATGAAGGTCATGTACGGCGTCGCCCCGCACGCGGTCGCCAGCGCGCCCACGGCGGCTTCGAGGCGGGCGTCGACGCCGAAGCCGTACCCGGCGCCGGCGGAGCCCTGTTCGGCGGGGCGGGCCAGGTCGGTGGGGAGTTCCAGCGGGGGGACTCCGGCCAGGCGGTCCCGCCAGTAGGTGACGTCGGCCTGGTAGGCGGGAGTGCCGGTGCGTTCGCGCTGCCAGGCGGCGTAGTCGCCGTACTGGATGGGCAGGGGCGTGAGCGGGCGGCCGTCGAGGGCGGCCAGCAGGTCGCCGAGGAGGACGTCGCCGGACCAGCCGTCGGTGATGGCGTGGTGGGCGGCCAGTTGCAGCACGTGCTGGCTGGGGCCGAGGCTCACCAGCGTGGTGCGCAGGAGCGGTCCGGTGGCCAGGTCGAACGGCCGGGCCAGGTCGGTGGAGATCAGGTCCCTGGCCTGCTCGGGGGTGTCCGCGGTCAGGATCGTCAGGTCGATCACGGGCTCGTCGGAGATCACGACGGCGGGCAGGCCGTCCTCGGACGTGGTGAAGCTGGTGCGCAGGGTCTCGTGCCGTTCGGTGACCTGGATCAGCGCGTTCCTGAGGTTGCCGGGGTCGAGCGGGCCGTCCAGCCAGACCGCGAAGGGGACGATGTAGGACGCGGTTCCGGGGCGGTACTGCTCGAGGAACCACAGGCGTTCCTGCGCGTGGGAGAGCGGGGGGACCGTGCCGGGTGGGCGGGGGGAGATCGAGGCCGCCGCCGTACGGCGCCGCAGGCGCTGTTTGAGCAGGGCCTGTTTGGCCAGAGACAGGTCAGGTGTACTGGTCACGGAGACTCCATGAGGCGCAGGGCTTCCTCGTCGGACAGGTCGTCCAGCTCGGCGAGCAGGATGTCCTCGACGGTCGCCGCGAGGTCTGCGACGGTGGTGTGGGTGAACATGGTCCGGATCGGCACCTCCACGCCGACCACGGCCTTGAGCCTGGCGGCCACCCGGATGGCCAGCAGCGAATGGCCGCCGAGCAGGAAGAAGTCGTCGAAGGCGCCGATGCCCTCCAGGCCGAGCAGCTCGCTCCACACGTCGGCGACCAGGGCTTCCGCGTCGGTTCTCGGCGCGACGAACGCCTCTTCGCGGGAGGGCTCCGGGTCGGGCAGGGCGAGGCGGTCGAGCTTGCCGTTGGGGGTGAGCGGGAGGGCGTCCAGGCGGACGAAGGTGCTGGGGATGTGGGAGGACGGCAGGCGGGCGATCAGCTGCTCGCGCAGGCCGGTGGTGTCCCCCACCACGTACGCGACGAGGTTGTCGGCCCGGACGGTCACCGCGGCCCGGCGCACGGCGGGAAGGCTTTCGAGGACGGATTCGATCTCGCCGGGCTCGATCCGGTGGCCGCGGAGTTTGACCTGGTCGTCGTTGCGGCCGAGGAATTCGAGGGTGCCGTCCCAGCGCCAGCGCACCAGGTCGCCGGTGCGGTAGAGGCGGGTTCCGCCGGGTCCTGGGACGAATCGTTCTGCGGTCAGGGCCGGGCGGCCGAGGTAGCCGTGGGCCAGGCCGAGGCCGCCGATGACGAGCTCGCCGGGGGCGCGGGGCGGGACCGGGCGGAGCAGGTCGTCGACGACGGCGACCTGGGTGTTGCCGATCGGGCGGCCGATGGTGATCTCGGCGGGGTCTTCGGGGACCTCCCAGGCGGTGGACCAGATGGTGGTCTCGGTCGGGCCGTACACGTTGATCAGGCGGGAGACGCGGGCGCGCAGGTCGCGGGCGAGGCCGGCGGGCAGCGCTTCGCCGCCGACCAGGGCGGTCACCCGGGGAAGCTCGGCGGTCATGAGGACGCGCCAGCCGGACGGGGTGGCCTGGACGTGGGTGACACCCTGCTCGGTGATCAGCTGGGCGAGCTCCTCGCCGTCGAGCGCGTTCCCGGCCATGACGATCCGCCCGCCGGTGATCAGCGGCAGATACAGCTCAAGTCCGGAAATATCGAAGGAAAGGGAGGTCAGTGCCAGCCAGACGTCGCTGGAGCCCGCGTTCAGGAGGTCGCGCATCGAGATCAGGAAGTTGGCGAGCGCGCGGTGCGGGACGACGACGCCCTTGGGGCGGCCGGTGGAGCCGGAGGTGTAGAGCACGTAGGCGGGGTCCTCGGGGCGGACCTCGACGTCGAGCTCGCCGTCCTCGGTGATCGGCTCTCCGAGCCGGATGGTCGGGCCGTCCCAGGCCGCCTCGCCGTCGGTGAGCAGGGCGCGCGGCTTGGCGTCGTCCAGCACGAACGCGATCCGCGCCTCGGGATAGGCGGGATCCAGCGGCAGGTAGGCCGCGCCTGCCCGCATCACGGCCAGCATCCCGGTCAGCGAGGCCACCGACCGTTCCGCCAGCACTCCGACGACGTCGCCGCGCCCGACGCCCAGCCGCCGCAGGCGCAGCGCGAGCCGCCGCGACGCCGCGTCGAGTTCGGCGTAGGTCAGGCCGTCGACGGCGATCCGGTCGCTCGGCTCGATCAGGCCGAGCAGCGTCGGCGCGGGCAGGTCGAGCTCCGGGCCGCGCGCCGACTCGGCCAGGAAGGCTTCGTCCTCCAGGGTGCGCATCGACAGGACGGACAGGCGAGTCGTCGGGTCGGCGGCGATGTCGTACAGGGATTCGACCAGCCGGGCCGCCAGCCGCTGCACCGTCCGCGCGTCGAACAGCCGCGCGTCGTAGTCGAAGACCAGGTTGAGCCCGTCCGGCACCGGCCACGCGGTCAGCGTCAGATCGAACGCCGTCTTGATCGGCCCCGCGTTGTACGGCTCGTGCCGCAGCCCCGCGAACGTGGCCGGCATGTTGCCCTCGGCGGTCTGGCTGTGCAGGATCAACATGGTCTGGAACAGGGCCGTCTGCCCGAGCTCGCGCCGTACGCCAAGGATGGACTTGAGCCGTTCGACCGGGATCTCCTGATGCGCGAGCGCGTCCACCAGCGTGGCCCAGGTCCGGCGCAGCAGCTCGTGGAACGGCGGATCGCCGTCCAGGTCGGCGCGCAGCACCAGCGTGTGCGCGAGGTACCCGATCACCGACTCCAGCTCGACCCGGCCCCGGGCCGCCGTCGGCGAGCCGATCGCGAAGTCCAGCTTGCCGGTGTGGCGGGCGAGCAGCGCCTGGTAGGCGGCGAGCAGGACCATGAACAGCGTGACGCCGCTCTCCCGGCCCGCCGATTCCAGACCGGCCACCAGGTCGGCGGGCACGTGCTCGTTGTGCACCGCGCCCTCCCTGACCAGGTCGAGCGGGCGCGGCCGGTCCAGCGGGAGTTCCAGCACGGGGACTCCGGCCAGTTTCTGCTTCCAGTGCGCCAGCGCGGCCTCGCCCTCGTCGAGGGCTTCCCGCTTGAGCTGCCAGATCGACACGTCTCCGGCCTGTACGGGCAGCGGGGGCAGGTCCACACCCTCGTACAGGGCGGCGAGCTCAGTGAACATCACATTGAGCGACCAGCCGTCGGCGATGATGTGGTGCATCGGCACGCAGAGCACGTGGTCCTCGGCGCCGATCTGGACCACCGACACCCGGATGGGCGGGGCCGCCGCCAGGTCGAACGGGATGTTGACCCGTTCCGCGCAGAATTCCCGCGCCTCACGTTCCGGCAGCTCCGCCCATTCGATCTCGACCTCACGCGGCGGGTCGATGACCAGGACGGGGCGGCCGTCGTCGGCGGGGAAGCGGGTGCGCAGCGACTCGTGCCTGGCGGCCAGGGCGGTGAAGGCGGCGGCGAAACGGGTCCGGTCGAGCGGGCCGTACAGCCGTCTGGCCAGGTACATGTTGCTGGAGGCGTCGCCGGGGGTGAAGTGGTCCATGAACCACAGCCGCTCCTGGGCGGCCGACAGCGGCACCGGCGCGCCCTCGGGGCGGGGTTCGAGCGGGACCACGCCGGGGTCGGCGCCGATCGCGGTGGCCAGCGCGGCGACGGTCGGATGCGCGAACAGCGCCCGGACGGGGACGGGCACGCCGAACGCCTTGGCGAGCAGGGCGGCGGCGCGCGGGGCCAGCAGCGATCTGCCGCCGAGCGCGAAGAAGTCGTCGTCGGCGCCGACGCCGTCCACGCCGACGACCTCGCCGAACACGCGGGCGATGAGACGTTCGGCGGGGTTGGCCGGGGGGCGTCCGGTTCGCTGGGCGGGAGCGGGTTCGGCGCGGACGACCGGGCGCGCGGCGAGCCCTTCGGCCCGCCAGGCCGCGCCGCCGAGCGTGACGCCCGGGAACAGCAGGTCGGCCAGCGGCCGCTCCGGGCCTGCCACGACGGCGTCGAGCAGCGTCGTGAACCGCGCGGCGAGAGCGTCGATCCTGACGTCGTCGAACAGGTTCGCGTCGTAGGTGAACACGAGGGAGAGCGCGTCGGCGGTCCGCCACGCGTCCAGCGTCAGGTCGAATCGCGCGGGCACGTGATCGAGGTCGAACGGCACGCAGGACGCGCCCGCGATCTCGACCGGCTCCGGCATCGTGTCGAGGGCGAGCATGGTCTGATAAAGCGGGGTCTGGCCGGTGTCCCTGGCCAGGTCCAGGTCGGCGAGCAGGCGCTCGACCGGGATCTCCTCGTGCGCCATCGCCGCCAGCACCGTCGACCGGGCCCGCGCCAGCAGATCCGCATAAGTCGGGTCGCCGGACAGGTCGGCGCGCAGCACCAGCACGTTGCCGAGCCGCCCGGCCACCGCCTCCAGCTCGACCCTGCTACGGCCCGCCGTGGGCGCGCCGACCGCGAAATCGTGCTGGCCGGTCTCCGCCGACAACACCGCCTGGTACGCGGCGAGCAGCACGGTGAACAAGGTCGTGCCATGGCGCTGGGCCAGCTGCTCCAGCGGTCTCACCGGGATCCGCACGCGCGTCGACCTCCCGCGACGCGACGCCACCGCCGGGCGGGGCCGGTCGGTGGTCAGGCGCAGGACCGGTAGCCCGTCCAGGCGTTCCCGCCAGTGCCGCAGCGCGTCGGCGCCGGCGCCGAGCGCCTCGCGGCCCTGATGCCAGGCGATCACGTCGCCGTGCTGGACCACGGGAGCGTCCCTGCCGGGGTCGGCCAGGTCTTCGACGAGGACGTCGAGCGACCACTCGTCTCCGGCGATCGCGTGGAAGACCACGCAGAGGATGTGGTCGCCGGAGGCCAGCCGTACCAGCGAGATCCGGACGGGTGGGGCGGCGGCCAGGTCGAAGGGGGCGTTGACCCGGGCCGACAGCAGCGCGCGGGCGTCGGCTTCGGTGGCGGCGGTGAGATGGTCGAGCGGGACCTCGCCGGGTTCCTCGATGACCGCCACCGGGCGGCCGTCCACATCGGGGAAGCGGGTGCGCAGAGCTTCATGGCGGGCGATCGTGGCGGTCAGGGCCACTTCCAGCGCGGGCACGTCGAGCGGGCCGCGTAGCAGCCGGGTCAGGTGCATGTTGTAGGAGGCGTCGCCCGGGTCGAAGCGGTGCAGGAACCACAGCCGTTCCTGGGCGGGCGACAGCAGCACCGGGGTGCCGGGCGGGCGCGGCTCCAGCGGCACCGACACCGTGTCCAGGCCGTCCAGGACCGCCGCGAGACCCGCCACCGTCGGGGCCGCGAACAGCTCACCAACGGGGATCTCCACGCCCAGCCGCCGGGTCAGCCGGGCGGTCACCTTGGTGGCCAGCAGCGAGTGCCCGCCGGCCGCGAAGAAGTCGGCGTCCGCGCCGACCCGCTCCAGGCCCAGCACCTCGGCGAACGCCTCGGCCACGACCCGCTCCGACTCGGTGCGCGGCTCGATCTCCCCGGCCCCGGCCACCGGCGCGGGCAGCGCCCGCCGGTCCACCTTGCCGTTCGGGGTCAGCGGCATCGCCGCCATCGGCACCACGATCGACGGCACCATGTACGGCGGCAGCCGCTCGGCCAGCTCGTCCCTCGGGTCCTCATGCTCGCCCACGACGTACGCGACGAGGACGTCCTTGTGCACGGTGACGATGGCCTGCCGGACGCCGGGGATCTCCTCCAGGACCGTCTCGATCTCGCCGAGTTCGATCCGGTGGCCGCGGAGTTTGACCTGGTTGTCGGAGCGGCCGAGGAAGTCGAGCGTGCCGTCCTGGCGCAGGCGTACGGTGTCGCCGGTGCGGTAGAGGCGGGCGCCCGGTCTGCCGTAGGGGTCGGGGATGAAACGTTCGGCGGTCAGGGCGGGGCGGCCGAGGTAGCCGTCGGCGACGCCGAGGCCGCCGATCAGGAGTTCGCCTTCCTCGGCGGGGTTCAGGTGGTCGTCGGTGACGTGGACCTGGGTGTTGCCGATGGGGGCGCCGATGCTGACGGAGGCGGTGCCGCGGGGGACCTCCCAGGAGGTGGACCAGATCGTGGTCTCGGTCGGGCCGTAGACGTTGACGAGGCGGGCGCAGCGGTCGGCGAGGGTTCTGGCCAGGGCGACAGGGAGGGCCTCGCCGCCGACCAGGCCGACGACGTTCGCGGCGAAACCGGCGTCGAGGAGGACGCGCCAGCCGGAGGGGGTGGCCTGGACGTGGGTGACGCCCTGGGTGGAGATCAGGTCGCGGAGTTTCGTGCCGTCCCTGGCCGTCTCGGCGTCGGCGACGATCACGCGGCCGCCGGTGATCAGCGGCAGGTACAGCTCGAGTCCGGAAATATCGAAGGAAAGGGAGGTCAGGGCGAGCCAGGCGTCGCTGGGGCCGGCGTCCAGGATGTCGCGCATCGACCAGAGGAAATTGAGCAGCGCGCCATGCGGGATGACGACACCCTTGGGGCGGCCGGTCGAGCCTGAGGTGTAAAGGACATATGCCCTGTCAGACCTTTTACGCGGATATTTCGTGAATTCGGTGTGGGGAGCGGGGTCGTCTAGGGCGAGCACCGGGCCGGTGAAATCCGGGAGGCTTTCGCGCAGGTGGCTGAGGGTGAGGACGGCGCGCGCGCCCGAGTCGCCGAGCACCATCGCGATCCTCGCCGCCGGGTATCCGGGGTCCAGCGGCAGGTAGGCCGCGCCCGCCTTCAGCACGCCCAGCAGCCCGGCCAGCATCTCCGCGGACCGATCCGCGAACAGCGCGACCAGGTCCCCCCGCCCGATCCCGGCCCGCTGTAATCGCGCCGCGACGGCTTCGGCGGCCTCGTTCAGCTCGCCGTACGTCATGGTGCGGGAGCGTGCCACCACCGCCACCCGATCCGGGCCTTCGGCGACGCGTTCCTCGAACAGGTCGACGATCGCCGGGACGTCCGGCAGCGGCAACTCAGAACGCGTGTGCACGCCGGTCATTTGCATCCCGGTCGTTTCGGTCATCGCTCGTGTCTCCCAAGCCGGTGGTCAGGCAACCAGAGGGCAGGCATCAGAAAAAGCCGCACCGCCGTGAGGGGGAGCGTGCGTGGCGTGGGAGCGTTCCCACGCATTCTGAGGCTAGATTTCGTGTGTGACGGCGTCAATAGATCATCCATATTTCAGAAAGATTCGCCGGGAATACGGCTTTCATCTGGGGATATTTAATCCGCCCATAATTGGGGCTTGACGCGCCGGGGGCGGTTTCTTCTATGCTGATTTGGGAGCGCTCCCAGGCCTCTCTGCCGTACCCGAAATCAGAGAGGAGCACGGGATGCCCCTGCCCGAGCAGGCCGATCGGCGACGCGAGCTGGTGGCCAGGCTGCTCGCCCAGAAGGCCGCTCCGCAGGGTGTGACGCCGATCCCCCGGGACGGCTCGCCGCTCGCGTGCTCCCACGAACAGCGCCGTATCTGGCTCGCCCAGCAGTCCGACCCTACCGCCGCGCCCAACGTCACGCTCGCCGTGCGGCTCACCGGCCCGCTCGACCTGGCCCGGCTGGCGGGGACCTTCACCGCGCTGATCGCCCGGCACGAGGTCCTGCACACGATCTACACGCTCATCGACGGCGAGCCGTACCAGACCATCCGGTCCGGCCTCCCGGCGCCCTTCGAATTCACCGACCTGAGCGGGCTGCCCGAAGCCGACCGCGAGCCCACCGCGCTCGCCCTCGCCAGAACGGCCAGCGCCGAACACTTCCCGGTGACCTCGGGCCCGCTCATGCGCCTGACCGTCTACCGGATCTCGCCGTCCGAGCACCGGCTGTTCCTGGTCTGCCACCACATCGCCGCCGACGGCGGCTCCCTCGCCATCGTGGCCGACGAGCTCGCCGCCCTCTATTCCGGTACGGAACCTCCCGCGCCCTCCGTGCAGTACGCCGACTACGCCGCCTGGTCCGCCGAGCGCAGCGCGCGGCGGTTGCCGGAACGCCTGCCGTACTGGACCGAACGGCTGCGCGGCCTGCCGCCGCCCTTGTTCGGCGGCAAGCCGGCCGAGACCGCCGCCCGCTCCGGCGCGACCCGCATGATCCGGGTGGAGCGCGAGACCGTCGACCGCCTCCGCCGCGTCGCCGAAGGCCCGGCCACCCCGTTCGTGGCCCTGTGCGCCGCCTACGCCGTGCTGTTGCAGCGGATGACCGGCCACCGCGACGTGAACGTCGGCATCGTCTCCGCCTCCCGGAGCCGCCGCGAGCTGGAATCCGTCGTCGGGACCTTCATCAACATGGTCCCGCTCCGGGTGGCCCTGCCCGCCGGCCAGACCTTCGCCGCCCTGCTCACCCGGGTCAGGGAAACGGCCGCGGGAGCCCTGGCCAACGAGATCCCCTTCGACACCCTCGTCTCCAAGGCAGGCATCCCCCGCATCCCCGGCATCCACCCCGTCTTCCAGGCCTCGTTCATCCACCGCGAGGACCCCAAACCCCCCGCCGACTGGAACGACCTCACCGCCGAGGTCTGGGACCACGAGGATGACGACGCCACCCTCGATCTGACCCTGGCCGCCACCCCTCGCGGCGACCAGTACGAACTCGCCTTCACCGGCCGCCTGGCCCGCTTCTCCCCCGCCGAGATCCACGCCCTCCCGGCTACTTTCGCCACCCTGCTGACCGAACTCGCCGAAACCCGCTGACCAGCACCCCGACAAACGAAAGCCCCGTCCCGATAGGCGAAAGCCCGGCAACCAGCGCCCCCACAAGCGGAAGCCCGAAAACCAGCGATCCGATAAGCGGTATTCCGCTAATCCGAAACTCGGTAATCGCAGGCCCGGCAATGGGCGCGGCCCCTGCTCCCCGCTCCCAGCCAACACCCACACCGCCGTCTCCCAGCACGCCTCGACCGCCGCGCTAAGCACAACGGGCCAACCTACGACCGGAACCGCTCCGGGCATTCGATCACGCCCACCCCCGCCCGCAACACCCGCGTCTCAAAACGGAAGAAACCCCGGCGAAATCTTCACTCCACCAGCGCACGACGTCTGCCGCACCTGTAGCGTTCGCCGCCACCCCGGATCGTGAGCGACCACGTCGCGGGACAGTGGGGACTTGTCACCACATCTCAGGCGAAACTCGCCGGTCTCAACTCCGTTGACCTGCTGCGTCTGGCGGAGACGGATCTCCTGGAGAGCGCCGGCCGCGGCGTTCACCCTTGTCGCCGGAGCAGCGCCGCCCGACCATCTTGAGATCAAGGTCGCCTGGCTCCGACTCGAACCAGGCACTCTGGCCGCCTGCCTCGCTCAGCGTCGGGCCGGGAGCTACTCGATTATCTCGTGGCACAAGCAGACCGACGCCGTCGGAAGCACGCTTGAGCCGAGATATCGATCTTCAGCGACCAGGGGCCAGGAGCATTCAGGAAGCACGTTCCGCCCTGCTCGGCGCCGCGGCACTTGACCTCCCGGCAGCTTTCCCTGTTTGTCCCAAACGCCTAAGTCGAACGTGCGCCGCTGTGCGACCTTGTGCGGATAATACATCGCCTGTGGCCGCCCACCCCGTTACGCCCGTTCAATGGCCTCGATCGCCCCGAACGCAGGGCCGATCACGGGGAAAAGAACGCAGGGGCTTTCTCTCCTTCCCTTGGTTCACTTGAGCGAGGTTCCGTCATGCGTGAAACACATCCATTCTGCGAGGATTCGTGATGTGGGCCGGGTGCGCCAATTTGTACGCCAACACCCTCAGTGCAATTCTCCTTTAGATACGAGCAGGAAACACACCCGTCCAGACAGGAGACATTCATGCGCAGCAGAACAAGAATCGGACTGTGGCGGATCGTCGCCGCTGTCCTGCTGGCGACAGGAGTGCAAGCCGGAGCAACGGCCACGGCCACGGCCGCGGCAGCATGCGCCAGCGATAACTGGAACCCCTGGCGCGTCGAGGCCGACAGGGAACTCAACGAATATGGGTACACATACGAGTTCCGCAGGTCGTCGAACAACGAACTCGAGTGGCGGGACACCACGCAGTCGACATTTCACGGCGTAGGAACCGACCACGTGCCCATGTGGGGTTCTCCGAGCGCGATCCGAAACCGTGACGGCAGGGTGGTCGTGTTCATCACGACCGACTGGTACGGGAGCGGTCACGGCGCGATCTACTACAAGTTCGAGACGTTTCCCGGGTCGCGCGACTGGTCTGGCTGGGTCAGCCTCGGCGGTGTGGGAAACAGCAACCCAGAGGCAACCCAGAATCACGACGGGCGCATCGAAGTATTCGTCCGAGGCACCGACAACCTGATCTACCACCGCTGGCAAGACCTGAACTACAACTGGGTTCCGGCGAATGGCTGGGCGAGCTTCGGCGGCGCCTTCGCCGACAGTCTGGTACGTTCCGAAAGCGGCCGGAACAGATCAGACGGAAAGATCGTCATCAAGGCGCGCAGCGACAACTGTTACGAAAACTCAAAGTGGCAATACACCCCCGGCGGTGACTGGTACCCGCCCACCTGGTGGTATCAGGGAGGTTTTGTCGGCTAATCCACTCCGCCGTTGACCAAGCCAGGCTAAACGCCAAGCCGTCCTGGCCGCTCGCCTGACCACTTCAAGATCATGATGTGAGTCCGGGAAGGGCTGTGCGGGGCCGGTCATTCTCCGACCGGCCCCGTGCCAGTACCAAATCGCTCGGAAGCTCCGATGAGTATCACGCGTAAGGCTGCGGGCCGATGGCGGCAGACCGGTCATGCCTGGGAACGTCCCGGCTGTTCGCGGATGCCACGCGCACCGACCCGCCTTCGCCTGGTAGCCAGCCCCTTCCAGGGAAGCCCCACGTCTGCCTGGAGACCGGAGCGGCGTACCGACTGAGCGTGTTAACACGAACTTCACCCCGAGTTCGGGGGCGGAGCAAAGGCGGTCGGCGACGTCTGTCCTGATCAGCGCGTCGCAGGCGCGAGCAGCGGGCGGGATCACACGAATGATCCCTGTCTGGATGGTCAAAGGCTGATATTTCAGCGTTTGTGAGGGAATGCGACTGTCCCACTTAGTCCAGTCCAACCCCGTTGGCGTCCAGGATCACCCACTGGCCGGGGTTGCGGACAGAAGGAGGGACTCGTGCAGCGAGTCTTCGCGCTCTTCACCGCGTTATGCGCCACTCTCGCCCTCACCACCGTGCTCGCCGGGCCCGCGTCGGCGACCCCGCCGGGCATCCCGTCCACGGCCACCGCCACCTCCCAGCTCGCCGCGCTGACCGTCGCGAACGAGGCCAACGCGTCAAGCTACAACCGCGACCTGTTCCCGCACTGGATCACCATTTCCGGCGCCTGCAACACCCGCGAGACCGTGCTCAAGCGCGACGGCAGCGGCGTCGTCGTCAACTCCAGCTGCGCCGCCACCTCCGGCAGCTGGTACAGCCCCTACGACGGCGCCACCTGGACGCTCGCCTCCGACGTCGACATCGACCACATGGTCCCCCTCTCCGAGGCCTGGAAGTCCGGCGCCAATGCCTGGACCACCGCCAAGCGCCAGGATTTCGCCAACGACCTGTCCAGCCCGCAGCTCTGGGCCGTGACCGACAACGTGAACCAGTCCAAGGGCGACAAGGACCCGGCCGCCTGGAAGCCCTCCCGCACCGCCTTCTACTGCACGTACGCAAAGGCTTGGATCGCCGTGAAGTACAAGTGGGCCCTGAAGCTCCAGAGCTCGGAGAAGACCGCCCTCACCAGCATGCTCGGCAGCTGCTGACGCCCGGCCGCTGACCCACCGGGGGCTGCCGCCGGTCGAAGCGACGGCAGCCCTCACCAGCATGGCCCAATCCGCCACCGCGAGAGCACCCTCAAACCACAACAAGCCGGGTCAAACCACCACGCAGCGTGTTCGATTGAGTACGGGCCTACTCATGCCGTCCGCCCGTATTCCCCACATCGTTGCAAATATGCTGACCAGACCCTTACGGGCAGCGCTCGCGTTCCTCCTGGTCATCGCGGGCCTGTCCATCGTTCCCGCCCAAGCACGAGCGGCCGCGACCCAGCCGCTCACCGTGCGCATCCTCCTGGTGAACTGCATCGATCCCTGCCGCAACGAAGGGCTCGAAGCCGCCGGAGAGAGCGCACCCGACTTCTACGGCGAGATCACCTTCGCCGGATTCCCCGTGCACACCACCCCGAGAGCGGCCGAGGACCAGGAACAGGTCGCCCCGTTCTGGGAGCTCACCCGGGACATCCCCACCACCGTGGTCGAGCAGGAGATCTCCATCCTGATCAAGGACCACGACTCGACCAGCGACGACGACTGGGCCGACACCTCGCCACGGGCAGGCGACCCGTTCACCCGGGTCAAGGTGAACATGATCAACGGCACTGTCACCGGTGACCTGACCTCGTCCGCCGGATGTGTGGCCGGCAACGGCGAGCCGGGCGGCGGGATCTTCGGGGCCGACCCGAAGCCGGCCGTACAGGTCTGCTTCGAGATCACCCCCTCCAGCGCGGCCGACTCCGACGGCGACGGATTCACCGACTACGAGGAGTTCCGCGGCCGGGACTTCAACAACGACAACGTGGTCGACATGACGCTGCCGGACGCCGATCCCACCCGCCGCGACATCTACGTCGAGATCGACTGGATGGCCGGCCTGAAGCCGCAGCCCGGCGTGCTGAGCAGGGTGGAGCAGGTGTTCAACAACGCCCTGGTGACCAACACGCAGACCGGCGCGAGCGGCCTGGCCCTGCATCTGATCGAAGACGAGCAGGTCCCGTTCGCCGCCAGGATCGACTTCGGTGATGTACGGCCCGCGGGCACGTACGACGACTTCGACGACATCAAACAGGGCAACCCCGCCGTGGCCTGCGGCACCACCGGCACCGGCAGCTTCGGCAGCGCCGCCGACCGGGCCAGCCCGCGGTGCAGCGACATCCTCAACTTCAAGCGCCAGCGATTCCGGTACGGCCTGTTCATCAACGGGCTGACCAACAGCGGCACCACCTCCGGCCGGGCCGAGCTGCACGAGCAGGGCGGCAACGACTTCGTCGTCTCGCTGGGCGTCTGGACCACCAACATGTTCACCAACGTCGGCGGCAGGGCCGCCGCCGAGCAGGCCACCCTGCTGCACGAGCTGGGCCACACCTTCGGCCTGGGCCACGGCGGGCGCCGCGACAACGGGACCGTCGACGACCTCAACTGCAAGCCGAACTACCAGAGCGTGATGAGCTACTCCTGGCAGTTCGCCAACATCGACGGCAACCGCCCGCTCGACTACCAGCGGTTCGGCAAGATGACCCTGAAGGAGGACGACCTCGACGAGACCTCGAACCCGGGCCTGCCCGGCGTCGTCCGTCCGGTCATCTACGGGGTCGGCGGCAACTGGACCCTCGGCTCGGCGAGCGCGCCGATCGACTGGACCGGCGACGGCCCGCCGTTCTCGGCCAGCGCGCAGGCCAACATCAACCACATCCCGACCATCGACCCGGGCTGCACCAACACCTCGAACACCGAGACCCTGCTCAGTCCGCCGGACTGGGACCGGCTGAAGTACAGCTTCACCAGCAGCCCGTACTGGTCCGACGGCTCGCACGGGCCGACTGTCCAGGAGCTGACCGGTGACTCGGCGCTCAAGGTGACCTCGGCCGACCTGACCGCGGGGCTGACCGTGGACAAGGCCGACGCGGCCGGTGGCGACACGGTGACCGCGACCGTGACCATCGGCAACAAGGGCGGCAGCGGCTCGACCGCCACCTCGGTGACCTTCACCCCACCGGTGGGCGATCCGGTCACCCGTACGGTCCCCAACCTGGCGCCCGGCGGATCGAGGACCGAGACGTTCACGTACACGGTGCCGTGCACGGTCGCCGACGGCACCACGCTGACCGCGACGGCCGCGGTGACCGGCAAGAACGCCGAGGGCACCCCGGAACCGGCGGAGACCCTGGCCGACAACACGGCCACGGCCACCACCGAGGCGCACGTCCCGGTCATGGCGGTGACGTCCGCCGCGACCGCGAGCGTGAACGCCGGTGAGGCGATCACCTACACGGTGACCCACCGCAACACCGGCAGCGCCGCCGCCACCGGGGCCACCCTGAAGTACACGCTCCCCGCGAACGTGTACTACAGCACGGCTCTCGACACCGGCGCCGGTCCCCGCCCCGCCTCCGTGACCAGGAACGCCGACGGCACGACGACCCTGACCTGGAGCCTCGGCACGGTCGCCGCGGCCGGGACGGGCACCGTCGTCTTCACCGCGCGGCCCAGCCTGCTCCTGGAGGCCGGCGCCACGGTGACCGGCGCCGCCGCCGTGACCTACGGCGGGACGAACGGCTGCGCGTTCGACCCGGTGACAGGCTCCTCGCAGACCTCGATCACCGCGGTCGCGCCGAGCCGGCAGCCGCTGGTCTCCACCCTGTGGGCTCTCCGCACCGACCTGCGCACCCCGGAGGCCCTGGCTCGCGTCCAGGCCACCGACACCCGTTTCGACGGCGCGGACGACTCCACCCCCAACGGCGCGCTGTCCCAGTCCGAGGCCTCGTCCGTCCTGTTCCTGCCGGTGACCCAGCCGCGCAAGCTCCGGGCGGAACTCCTGGCCACCACCCTCAACCTGGCGACCCGCAGGATCAACGCGGGCACCCAGATCCGTACGATCACCATCCAGCGCCTAGGCTTGACCACAGTGGGCGACGCCGTCCGCTACGTGCAGGCCACGCTGGCCCAGCCCCAGACCCTGGCCAACCTCATCCGCTACACCGACTCGACGCTGATCCTCACGGAGATCAACGCGAATGTGGCAGAACGCTACTGATCACCTGGCGGCGCCTCCCGGATCATCCAGGAGGCGCTGCCTCTTTGCAGGGGAGGTAATTACCAACTAAATTTGTAGGAAAAGTAGGAGGTTGCCCATGCCGCTGCCCGACTTCCTGGTGATCGGCGCGCCCAAGGCCGCCACCACCGCCCTGCACGCCGCCCTGGCCGGCCACCCCCAGCTGCACCTGTCCGCCGTCAAGGAACCCAAGTTCTTCCTCACCGACGGCCCGCCCCCCACCACCGGCGGCCCCGGCGACGCCGACACCTACCGCGAGCACATCTGGCGCCGCCCCGACTACGAGGCCCTGTTCCGCCCCGGCTCCGTCAACGGCGAATCCACCCCGTTCTACCTGTACGACCGCGAGGCCCAGCGCCGGATCCACAACCTGATCCCGCACGCCAAGCTCATCGTCACCCTCCGCGACCCGGTCGAACGCGCCCACTCCAACTGGACCCACCTCTGGTCCGCCGGCCTGGAACCCATCGGCGACTTCCTGGAAGCATGCGCCCAGGAACCCCAGCGCATCCGCGCCGGCTGGGCCCCCTTCTGGCACTACATCTCCCTGGGCCGCTACGGCGAGCAACTCGCCCACCTCTACACCCTCTTCCCCCGCGACCAGGTCCTGCTCTTCCGCTACCGCGACCTCCTCGACCGCCCCGCCCCCACCCTCAACCGCATCTGCGCCTTCCTCGACGTCGACCAGGACATCCTCACCACGATCCCCCGCGAGAACGTCACCGCCCACCCCGCCGAGACCCCTCGCCACCGCCTCCTCTCCCACTTGGTCCGCCTATCCGACCGCCTCGCCGGCCAACGCCTGACCGCCCCCCTCACCCGCCTCCTCCAGCACCGCGCCAACCCCCGCCAACCCCTCACCTGGACCCAACGCCAGTCCCTCCTCCCCCACTTCGCCCCCGACATCACCCTCCTGCAATCCACCACAACCGAGGATTTCTCCGACTGGCTCCGCCCCCGCCCCCGCTCCGGCGGCCTGGTAGGCACCCGCCCCACCGGCCAATCCCAATCCCGCAACGGCCGCCCCCGAGGCTGACCTTCTTACGCGGCCCTGGACCTTGCCCTGTCACGGCGGTCGGCGGGTAGGGAGCCGCCAAGCCCAATGGGGAGAAGTGGTTGCCGCCCCAGGCTGCCATGGTGATGGCAGGAGCCGCAGACCGCCAAGCGCCCCGCGAGACGATCACGGGCTCGTTCGCCAAGGGCACGAGCGGCGGTCCGCTCATGCGCGGGTCGCGATGCCGCAGGTGGCGTGCCGGGCGAGGTCGGCGGCACCGATGACGCCTGCCATCACTCCCAGCGAGGCCGGGTGGAGGGGAACGCGTGCCCGGGGCGGGGTGAGTTCCGCTTGCGCGGCGGCTTCCTGCACGAAGAAGTGAAAGAGCGGGTCGGTGCCCAGCCCACCGCCGAGCAGCACCCGAGCAGGGTCGAGGATCGCCGTCAAGATCATGATTCCGTGCACCAAATGGGCCGCCACCCCTGCGACCACGTCGGCTGCCTCGCTGTCACCTTGATGCGCTGCGCGGAGGATGTCGTATCCCGCTGTCGCGGTGTCCCAACCGGCTGCTTGTGCGGCGCGGTGCAGGGCTTGCCCGCTCGCGTACTGTTCCCAGCACCCGTGTGACCCGCACTCGCACGTCCGTCCGCCTGGTAGGAGCGGTAGATGCCCGATCTCGCCGCCGGCGCCGGTGAAGCCGCGGACGAGTGCGCCGTTGGCCACGACTCCGCCGCCGAGGCCGGTCCCGACGGTGACCAGCAGCAGGGAGTCTCCGTCCCGGTGTCGGCCGAAGCGATGCTCGGCCCATGCGGCGGCACCGGCATCGTTGTCGACATGTACGAAGATCGAGGACGGCAGGTGGGTGTGGAGGCGGTCGGCGAGGTCTAGGCCGAGCCAGGCGAGGTTCGGTGCGGCGGTGATGATCCCGGTGCGGGGGTCGACTCCACCGGGGACGGCCAGGCCGACGGTGTCGATGGGGTGACGGGTGCGGTAGGTGTCGATGATCTCTGCGACCTGGTCGACGACCTGCCGGCCGGATCCGAGGGTCGGGGTGGCGTCGGCCTCGGCGACGGTGCCGTCGAGGCCGACCAGCCCGGATGCGATCTTGGTGCCGCCGATATCCAGGCCGAGTGTGGCTGAGCTCACGCCTGCCGTCCACGGCGGGCGAGGGTGTCGAGTGTGACGGCGGCGAGTAGCACCCCGCCGGTGATCATCAGTTTGATGGAGGAGTTGAGGCCGAGCAGGTCCATGCCGTTGGAGATGGAGCCGATGACGAGGGTGCCGAGCAGCGCGGAGTAGGCGGTGCCGCGGCCGCCGAACAGGCTGGTGCCGCCGATGACGACGGCGGCGATGGCGTTCAGCAGGACGTCGCCGGAGCCGCTGGACTGACTGACGGCGAACAACCGGGAGGCGGCGAGGATGCCGCCGATGGCGGCGAACATGCCGGCGATAACGAACACTGAGGTGCGGATGAGCTGCACCTTCATGCCGGCACGCCGGGCGGCTTCGCTGTTTCCGCCGACGGCGTACACGCTCTGCCCGTAACGGGTCCGGGTCATGACGATGCCGACGATGACGACGAATCCGGTGAAGATCACCAGTGCGAGCGGAACGCCACGGTCCTGACTCAGAACGATTCCGGCGGCCGCGAGGATGCTGATCAGAAGCGTCTGACGAAGGGCGATCTGGACCAGCGAGCGGGCGGGGAGTCCCGCGTTGCGGCGCTGGCGGCGTTCGTTGAGCTGGACGGCGAGGTTGATCACGATGATCGCCGCGACCAGCGACCACCAGACGGCGGGCGACAGGAAGGTGGAGGTGAGCTCGGTGATTCCGCCGGTGGGCAGGTTGATGGTGCCCTGGCCGCCGAGAATGTAGAGCTGCAGCCCCTGCCAGGCGATGAGACCGGCGAGCGTGACGACGAAGGCGGGTACTCCGAGCCGGGCGATGAACAGGGACTGGAAGAGCCCGATGGCGATGCCGACGGCGACCGCGGTCAGGATCGCGGCGGCGGTGCCGAAGCCCTGGTTGACGACCAGGACGCCGAGGACGGCGGCGCAGACGCCGCTGATCGAGCCGACGGACAGGTCGACCTCACCGAGCAGCAGCACGAGGAAGATCCCGACGGAGATGGTGCCGGTCGCGGCGACCTGCAGCGTCAGGTTGGTGAGGTTGAGGGGGGTCAGGAAGTTGGGATTCGCCGTCTGGAAGACGACGGCGATGACGATCAGCCCGAGGACGACGGGAAGGACGCCGAGTTGGCCGTGGCGAACCCGGCGGCCCCAGGACTGAGCGTAGGAGCGGACGTTGTTGCCGGTGGCGATCAGCCGGGGATCGGGGCTTGGTGAGGTGGTCATTGCGGGTTCCGCTCCGGGCCCCCGGCGGGGGCGTTGTGTTTCCGCTCCGCGGAGGCCAGGTACTGCGCGATCTTGTCATCGGTCGCGCCGGTGATGGCGGCGACGACATCCGCGGGGGTGGTCTCCTTGGTGATGAAGCTGCCGTTGTTCTTGCCGAGGCGCAGGACCTCGATGCGGTCGGCGACGCTGAAGACGTCACCGAGGTTGTGACTGATCAGCACAACGGCGAGGCCGTTGTCCTTCAGACGGGTGACGAGGTCGAGGACCTGCCGGGTCTGGCTGACGCCGAGGGCGGCCGTGGGCTCGTCGAGAATGACCAGCTTGGGGCTGGCCAGCAGAGCGCGGGCGATGGCCACGGACTGCCGCTGACCGCCGGACAGGGACCCGACCGGGGTCCGGACGGAGGGGATGCTGACGGCCAGGCTGGTGAGCAGCTCGTTGGCGTGGATCTCCATGGCGGTCTCGTCGCGCCATCCGATGAGCCGCCCGATTCCCCTGGTCCGCGCACGGCCTAGGTAGAGGTTGGCGACCACGTCGAGGTTGTCGCACAGGGCGAGATCCTGGAACACCGTGGCGATACCCAGGGAGGTGGCATCGGCCGGCTGGCGCATGCTCACCGGCTGGCCTTCGAAGAGGATCACGCCCTCGCCGGCCGGTGCGGCTCCAGAGATGGCTTTGACCAGGGTGGACTTGCCCGCCCCGTTGTCGCCCACGAGAGCGACGACCGAGCCGGGATACGCCGCGAAGTGAGCGTCGTCCAGCGCCCGCACCGCTTCGTAGCGTTTGCTGATGCCGACGGCTTCCAGGGTGGCCGCGACCATCAGAGACCGGCTTCTGTGCAGGCTGCGACGAACTCGGCGGTGCAGATCTCGTCGCGGGTGTAGAAGCCGTCCTTGATCAAGGTGTCCTTGATGTTATCGATGGTCACCGCGACCGGTACGAGCAATTGGGACGGGACCTGGCCGGCGCCGTTGTCGACGGCGATGTTGGAGGCGGGCTTCTGGCCCTTGAGCAGCGCCACTGCGGCGGTGGCGGCGGCGGTGGCCTCCGGCTTGATCGCCTTGTAGACGGTCATGTACTGCTGACCGGCGACGATCCGCTGGATGGCGGCGAGTTCGGCGTCCTGGCCGGTGAGCGGGGGGATGGTTGTGAACCCGGCGCTGCGCATCGCCGCGACGGCACCACCGGCGGTGCCGTCGTTGGCGGCGTAGACGCCGACGATGTTGTCCTTGCCGAGCGCGGTGATGGCCTGCTGCATCTGGGTCTGCGCCTTGTCGGGGCTCCAGTCGGGGGTGTCGTACTCCCGGCCCACGGTGACCTTGCCGTCGAGCGCGGTGTGGGCGCCCTTCTTGAACTGGGCGGCGTTGGCGTCGGTGGGCGCACCGTTGATGATCACGATCTGGCCCTTGGTGATGGTGCCGTCGTCGGTCAGCTTCTTCACCAGCGCGTCGCCCTGCAGCTTGCCGACCTCCTCGTTCTGGAAGGAGACGTAGAAGTCGATCGGCGCGTTCTGGACCAGGGCGTCGTAGGCGATCACCGGGACGTTCTGAGCTTTGGCCTTCTGGGCGATGGCGGCGGACGCCTTGGAGTCGACCGGAGTGATCACGAGCACCTTGGCTCCGTTGGCCAGCGCCGCGTCGGCCTGGGCCTGCTGCTTGGCCGAGTCCTGCTCGGCGTTGTTGTAGAGCAGCTTGCATGCCGGGCACTGCACACTGAGCGCCTCGGTGAAGTACGGCCTGTCGAACATCTCCCACCGGGCGGTCTTGTTCTCCTTCAGCAGGAACGCGATGGTCCCGCCATCGGTCCCGCCGTCGCCCGAACCCGACGAGGCCGAGCCGGTCGACCCGTTCCCGCAGCCGGTGCTCAGGGCGGCGACGAGGACGAGTCCGGCGGCGGTCGCGATGTGGCTTCGCTTCATTTCTGTGCCTCTCCGAGGGGTGGGGGGCCGGAGCGGTCTCCTTAACAAGAGACTTTCGTTTTGATTCTGTTATGCTCGAATCGCTTCGTTTTCCGGTTTTTTGTAACTAAACAGGAAGCAAACGAACCTTGCAAGGGGCCAAAGGAAAGTTGTGAGATCGACATCCCAGGGAGAGCTCATGAAGGAAAACGTCCGCCTGGCACTCGTCGGCTGCGGCCGCATCGCCCAGGCGGCGCACCTGCCGGCGCTGGAGAAGGCGGAAGGAGTGGAACTCGTCGCGGTCAGCGACCCGAGCCAGGACGTCGCCCGCGCGGTCGCCGGCCGCTACGGCATCCCGGCGGCGTACACCGACCAGGCGCAGGTGTTCGCGGACCCGTCGGTCGAGGCGGTGGTCGTCGCCGCGCCGGACCGATTCCACTACTCGATCGCCGCGGCGGCGCTGAAGGCCGGCAAGCACGTGCTCGTGGAGAAGCCCCTGGCCTCCACCGTGCAGGAGGCCGAGGTGCTGGCCGTGCTGGTGGCGGAGACCGGGCTGGTGTTGCAGGTCGGTGCGATGAAGCGGCATGACCAGGGAGTCGAGTACGCCCGGCGGTTCATCACCGAACGGCTCGGCGAGCCCCGCTCGTTCAACGCCTGGTACCGCATCGGTGACCTGCGCCCCGGCATCGAGGCCACCCTGTTCCCACCCATCTACGCCGACATGGCCGCCCGCCAGACCGAAGCCGCCTTCAAGGCCGACCGTCGCCGCTACCTGCTCGCCACCCACGGAGCGCATGTCTTCGACACCGTCCGCTTCCTGCTGGGTGACGTCGCCTCCATCGTCTCCCGGCACCGCGAGGACGGCCGGGACCAGATCTGGCAGATCCTGCTGACCACCGCGTCCGGTGCCATCGGCACGGTCAGCGTCACCGTGGACGTGCCCGGGGCGCCCGCCGAGGGCATCGAGGTGTTCGGCTCGACCGGCACCGTTCGGGTCGACACCCACTTCCCCTTCTACCGGCGTGCCTCCACCGTGCACGCCTACGCGGGAGGGGAGACGACCGTCCCGGAGCTCACCGACGGCGACGCCTACGAACGGCAGGCCGAGGCGTTCGCCCGCACCATCCGTGACGGCGGCCGGCCCGTCCCGGACGTTCTCGACGGGCTGCGGGCCATCCGGCTGATCGACGCCACCGCGGCGGCGGTCGAGACGGGCACCGAGGTCAAACTGTGACCACCGCCGACCTGGCTCCCCGGCTGGGAATCTTCGCGCGCACCTTCCGCCGCGACAGCCCGGTCGAAGTCGCGGCCGCCGTCGCCGGAGCCGGATACGCCCTCGCCCACTGGAACTTCGCCGCCGTCGGACAGCCGACCCTGGCCGCCGGCGTCAGCGACACGCGATTCGCCGAGGTGCGGGAGGCCTTCGACGCCGCCGGCCTGGCCATCCCCAGCGTCTCCGGCACCTTCAACGTCATCCACCCCGACACCGCGCTGCGTGCCCGCCAGACCGATCAGGCCGTCCGGCTGATCGCCCTCGTCGGCGAGCTCGGCGCCGACGTCGTCACGCTCTGCACCGGTACCCGCGACCCGGACAACATGTGGCGAGCCCACCCCGGCAACACCGACCCGTCCGCCTGGACCGACCTACGCCGCACCCTCGACCCGCTCCTCGAAGCAGCGCGCGACGCCGGCATCCGGCTCGGCGTGGAACCCGAACACGGCAACGTCGTTCGCGACGCCGTGACCGCGGCCCGGCTCCTCGGCGAACTCGGCGACGACGCGCCCATCGGTATCGTGCTCGACCCCGCCAACCTCCTGAGCCCGCAGACCGTCGCGCAGCAGGAACAGGTCGTCGGCGAGGCCATCGACCTGCTCGGAGCGCGTGTCCTCGGACTCCAGGCCAAGGACGTCGTCCCGTCCGGCTACTCCGCCGCCGGTGCCGGGCTGATGGACTATCCGGCCCTGTTCACCCAGCTGGGCCGGCTCGCTCCCGTGCCACTCATCGTCCAGGATGCCGACGAGGACGACGCCGCCCGTGTCCATGCGGACCTGCTTCGCTGGTATGCCAAGGCCGAGAACCGATGAGAGCCCCCATCACCTACAGCCTCACCGGCGACGGACCGCCCGTACTGCTGCTGCACGGCCTTGGAGGAGACCGGCGACAGGCGCTCGGCCTCCTGCCCGGCGACGTCCGTGCCACCCGGATCGCCCCCGACATGCCCGGCCACGGCGATACGGAGCTGACGGCCGAGGAGTCTCTCACCTTCGCGGAATTCGCCGCCCTGGTCGCGGATCTTCTCGACACCTTGCGAGAAGAGGGGAAACTACCGATCAAGGCGATGCCGGTCGTGGGGGTCTCCATGGGCGCCGGGATCGCCGTCGCCCTGGCGGACGACCGTCCGGACCTCGTCGAACGCCTGATCCTGATCCGCCCCTCTTGGCTCGACCGGTGCCCTCCACCGAACCTCGCGCCCTTCCCCCTGATCGCACGCCTCATCGACGCCTTCGGGCCCGAAGCCGGCAGCGTCGCCTTCCGCGCCACTCCCGAGTACCAGTCCATGAACGAGACGGCCCCGGCCATGGCCGACTCCCTGCTCGGCCAGTTCACTCGCTCTCACGCGGCCGAACGGTCCCGGGTGCTCGCCGACATTCCCAGCAGCCTGCCACTCCCCAACCGCGACGCCTACCACCGTCTCCAGGTGGAGACCCTCGTCGTCGCCGCCCCGGACGACCCGGTGCATCCCGAGCAACTGGCCCGCACCGTCAGCAACTGGATCCCGAACGCGCGACTGGTCACCGTACCCCGCAAGATGCCCGACCCCACCGAGCACCAACTCGCCCTGCAGCGAGTGGTCGCCGCCGGGCTCGCACCGCCCACACCCGGCGGAGGGAGGAGCTGACTACAGTGTCGCGCATGCCGAGGGAACAGCCTGTCTTCGCCGAAGAACGACGCCAGCGAATCGTTGACGCCGTCGCCGCGCAGGGCCGGGTCCGGATCGCCGAACTCGTCGAGCTGCTCGGCGTCACCGAACCGACCATCCGCAAGGATCTCGACGAACTTCAACGGCTTCGGCTGCTGCAACGCACGCACGGCGGCGCGATCGCCGTCCAGTCCCACTCCGAGGTGCCACTCCACGACCGCGGCTTCCAGCACCGCGAAGCCAAGAAGCTCATCGCCACGGCCTGCCGCGACGAGATAACCCGCGGCGAGTCGGTCTTCCTCGACTCCGGCACCACCGTGCAGGGCATCGCCGAAGGCCTCGACAACCTCGACGTCAACATCCTCACCAACGCCCTCGGCGTGGCCAACCTCGTCGCCGGCCGACCCGGCATCCGGCACACCCTGATCGGAGGCCAGGTCCGCCCCCTCGGCGGCTCCCTCATCGGCCCGGTCGCCCTGGACAACCTCACCCGCTTCCACGTCGACATCGCCTTCATCGGCGCCAGCGGACTCACCGAAGACGGCATCAGCGTCGCCGACGTGGCCGAAGCCCAGATCAAACAGGCCGTCATCGATCGGGCCCGCCGCGTCATCGTCCCCATGGACAGCAGCAAGTTCAGCACCAGCGACTTCGTCACCGTCTGCCAGCTCAACCGCATCGACATGATCATCACCGAACGAGCCACCGACGACGTCACCCGATGGTGCAAACGCCACGGTGTCATCCTGCGCGTGGCGGGGGAGTAGACGAGCCCTGCTGCCTCGGGCTCGCGCCGGCACCTCGAACCGTTAGCGGCGACCCGCCAACATCATTCAACCCGTACGTCCACGCCACATCAGCATTGCCCGCACTGACACTCGAGCGTCGGAACCTCCTGGACCTCAGGCGACGGCGCTGTCGACGAGCTGCCGGACCCGCTCAGGCGTGTAGATGCCGTCGACCGGCAGTTGGGCGAGCCCGAGGACGCCCGCGTGCGGATCGAGATCGCTGCGGACGATCTGCAGGTCCTGTGCTCGTTCTTGATGTGGATCTCGAAACCCGGCGGCTGTGACGCCTGCCGGTTTCTCAATCCTGGTGGGGTTGCAGGAGTTCGGTGCGGAGTTCGTGGGCGCCGTCGGGGCGGGTGTACTCGTAGTAGAGGCGGGTGTGGCCGGTGGGGAGGGGGAGGATTTCCAGGTAGCGGAGGCCGCCGTACGGGGATTGGGCGTGGGGGGTGAGGCCGTGGGCGGTGAGGGTGGAAGGGTCGGGGCCGGTGGCCAGGCCGGTGCGTTCTTCGTAGTTTTCGGTGGCGGAGGCGCGGCCGTCGTAGTAGGCGGTGAGGCCGTCGGGGGTGAACTGGACGGCGGAGACGCGGACGCCGCGGGAGTCCCAGTGGCCGGGGCGGCGGTCGAGGGCGGTGCCGTGCCAGGTCCAGTCGAGGCCGTCGGGGCTGGTGGCGTAGTCGGTGACCATCTGGTCGGCTTCGGCGGGGATTTCCAGCGGGTGACAGGACGCCCACAGATGCCAGATGCCGTCGTGGTGGACGATGACGGGGTCCTTGACGCCGGTTTTGAGGTCGCCGGGGAGGACCACGCGGGCCTGGGCGGGGTCGAAGGCGGCGGGGGTGGCGGCTTCGAGGAGTTCCACCCGCCAGTGTTTCGTGCCGTACGTCGCGCAACTGAGGTAGAGCCGCCAGGAACCGGCGGGTGTGCGGACGAGTGTGGGACGTTCCAGGGATTCGGTGTGCATCTGCTCTTTGGTGATGGTGAGCAGGGGTTCGAAGGTCTGGCCGTCGGCCGAGCGGGCCACCACCACGGCGTACCCGCGGCCCTCGCCGACGGGGCGGCGCAGCCGGTAGGCGAGGTAGACGAAGCCGTCGGCGGCGACGGCGCTGGGGGCGCCCGCCCAGAAGCCGGGGCCCTCGCCGGGCGGGGGGACTGCGACGGCCGAAAGGGCAGGCTGCGGTAGGAACACGTGCGGGTCTCCGTTGATCACACGACGACGATAGACGCCCAGGTCCCGGCGGCCGCCGAGCTTTGCCGGGTCGTTAACTCCACAAAGCCTATCTGATTACCAGGTTTTGGATCGGCTGAACCGAACCTGAAACGTCCGCGTATCTCGGCCCGTAAGGGAGCTTCGCGAACTCAGCTACCTCAGCAGTCAAGAACCCCGAGCAGGTTTCTAGGAGGCTCGATGCGATCACGCATCGCCGTTCTCTGTGTCGGCGCTCTCATCCTGAGCATCCCCGGCACGGCGCACGCGACCACGAAAACCCCGGCCACGAAATCTAAACCCAAAGCGACGGCGAAACACACACCCAGAGGCCTGGCGACCCGGTTCAGCCAGGTCAACCTCGTCTCCGACGTGGCGGGCAAAGCCACCGTCACCGACCCCAAACTGGTCAACCCGTGGGGGCTCGCCATGGGCAAGACCCTCTGGGTGTCGGGCACCGGCACCGGCACCGCGACCGTCTACTCCGGCGCGGTCAAGAAGGAGCAGACCGAGGTCGCCATCCCGGGCGGCGCGCCCACCGGGCAGGTCGTCAACAAGGGCGACGGCTTCACCATCAAGGGCAAACCGGCCACGTTCATCTTCTCCAGCCCGTCCGGCGCGATCACCGCGTGGAACGCCGAGGTGGACGCGAAGAACGCCCAGATCGCCGCGTTCACCCGCAACGCCGACTACAAGGGCCTGGCCCTGATGGAGACCAACAAGGGCCAGTTCCTGCTGGCGCCGTCGTTCTCGCACCGCAAGGTGCACGTCTTCGACAGCGACTTCAACCGGGTACGGCTGGCGCGCTGGCAGTTCCGCGACCCGACCATGCCCGCCACCTACTCGCCGTGGAACGTCGAGATCGTCGGCAACTCGGTCCTGGTCGCGTACGCCGTGCGCGACAACGCCACGGGCAAGGTCGTGCCTGGCAAGGGCAAGGGCTTCGTCAGCCAGTTCAACGCGAACGGCCGGTTCCTCGGGCGGGTCGTCAACCGGGGCGCGCTCAACGCGCCGTGGGCGATGACGATCGCGCCGCAGGGCTTCGGCGGGTTCTCCGGCGCCCTGCTGGTGGGCAACTTCGGCGATGGCTGGGTCAACGCCTACAATCCACGTAACGGCCGTTACCTCGGCCCGCTGCGCAACGCCAACGGTTCGCCGATCGCGATCGAGGGTCTGTGGGATCTGGAACGTGGGACCGCCGAGAACGGCGGCGTGAACTCGCTCTGGTTCTCGGCCGGGATCAGCAAGGCCCAGCATGGTCTGCTGGGGCTGCTGAAGCCGTCCAACGCCGCCGCAGCAGGCACCGGGGCGTCCGCGACTCCATCCGCATCCGCAACCCCCACCCCGACGCCGAGTAAAGCCGGGGGCTCGTCGTACGGTTACTGACCTGGCCTCAAGGAAAGGAGCGGCTCATGGAGACAGCAGACATCGGAGTCACCGGCCTGGCGACAATGGGCCGCAACCTGGCCAGGAACTTCGCCCACCACGGCTACGTGGTGGCGGTGCACAACCGCTCGGAGAGCAAGACCAAGCAGCTCATGGCGGATCATTCGGACGAGGGCGCGTTCCTGCCCGCGAGCTCGATGGCCGAGTTCGTGACCTCGCTCCGCCGCCCGCGCCGCGCGATCATCATGGTGCAGGCCGGTCCCGCCACCGACGCGGTGATCGAGGAACTGGCCGCCCACATGGAACCGGGCGACATGATCATCGATGGCGGCAACGCGCAGTTCACCGACACCCGGCGCCGGGAGGCCGCGCTGAAGGAGCGCGGGCTGCACTTCGTCGGGACGGGCATCTCCGGCGGCGAGGAGGGCGCGCTCAACGGCCCGAGCATCATGCCGGGCGGCGCCGCGGAGGCGTATCGGGACCTGGGGCCGATGCTGGAGAGCATCGCGGCCCAGGTGGACGGCGTGCCGTGCTGCGTGCACGTCGGCCCCGACGGCGCCGGGCACTTCGTGAAGATGGTGCACAACGGCATCGAGTATTCCGACATGCAGCTCATCGCGGAGGCCTACGACCTGCTCCGGCAGGCGCTGGGCCGCTCCCCCGCCGAGCTGGCGGAGATCTTCCGGGAGTGGAACCGGGGCGACCTGGAGTCGTACCTGATCGAGATCACCGCCGAGGTGCTCGATCATGTGGACGCCTCCGGGCAGCCGCTGGTGGACGTGATCGTGGACCAGGCCGAGCAGAAGGGCACCGGCCGCTGGACCGTGACGAGCGCGCTGGATCTGGGGGTGCCGGTGACCGGCATCGCCGAGGCGGTGTTCGCCCGCGCGCTGTCCGGCCACCCGGAGCAGCGGGACGCCGCGCGCCACCTGCAAGGGCCGAACGGGACCGCGCCGAACTACTCCCTGGTGGAGGACGTCCGGCTGGCCCTGTACGCATCCAAGATCATCGCGTACGCCCAGGGCTTCGACCAGATCACCGCCGCCAGCGAGGAATACGGCTGGAACATCGACCGCGGCGCGATGGCGACGATCTGGCGAGGTGGCTGCATCATCCGGGCCCGGTTCCTGGACCGGATCCGGGCGGCGTACGAGGCGAATCCTGGGCTGCCCACGCTGCTGGCCGACCCGGCGTTCGCCGAGGCGCTGAGCGAGGCCCAGCAGGCCTGGCGGCGGGTGGTGTCCACGGCCGCGCAAATCGGCGTGCCGACGCCTGGTTTCTCCTCGGCGCTGGCCTACTACGACGGGCTGCGCCGGGAGCGGCTGCCCGCCGCGCTCATCCAGGGCTTGCGCGACTATTTCGGCGCACACACCTACCGCCGGATCGACCGTGACGGGACCTTCCACACGGACTGGTCCGGCGACCGGACCGAGCGCCCGGCCTGATTTCCCCTGTCTGATCGTCTTCTGGTCGTCCTGGGCTGGCTTCGTGCTGCCCAGGACGGCCGAAGGACGGCAACGTGGGTCCAGAAACTTGCAGCAAGCTTCCAACCAAGATCGGAGGCAAAATCGCCCCAACGCGTGCTGATTTAGCTGGATATTTCCTAACGATTAGGTCTCGGCGACTGTGCAAGAACGCTGCAAGCTCGCGTTTTGCCGTACAGCCCGCCCAAGCCTGATGTTGGCTGGTTGAAAACTCTTCCAGTTCTTGCAATGGGTTGCTAACTTCGCGGCACCAACGGTGGATTCCCCCGAGGACCGCGACTGCGGGCCTGACCCCTTCAGAGGAGAAACCCATGCGCAAGCGCGCCGCGGGTCTGAGTGCCGCCCTGCTCGGCATCGTGCTCGGACTGACCGCCTGCGGCAGCGACCAGCCGGCCGCCGCCCCCGCCGATTCCGCCCCCGCCTCGGCTCCCGCCGTCGACAAGGGCAACGGCAAGCTCGTCATCTGGGCCGACCCGGTCCGTACGGCCGCGCTCAAGCCGTTCACCGAGCAGTTCGGCAAGGAGAACGGCGTCACCGTCGAGATCAAGGAGATCGCCGAGGAGCTCCAGAACCAGTTCCTCACCGCTTCCCAGCAGGGCAGCGGTCCCGACGTGCTGATCGCCGCGCACGACTGGATCGGCAACCTCGTCCAGAACGGCTCGATCGACCCGGTCCAGCTCACCGCGGAGCAGAAGAGCGCCTTCCAGGAGATCGCCATCAAGGCGGTCACCTTCGGCGGGCAGACCTATGGCGCGCCGTACGCGGTGGAGAACCTGGGCCTGATCCGCAACACCGCGCTGGCACCCGAAGCCCCGGCGTCGGTGGAGGCGCTGATCGAGAGCGGCCAGGCGCTGAAGAAGGCCGGGAAGGTGTCGGAGATCCTCTGCGTCCCGGTCGGCCAGGAAGGCGACGCCTACCACATCTACCCGTTCTACTCCTCTGCGGGCGGTTCCCTGTTCGGCACCACCGCCAGCGGCGACCCCGACCCCACCAAGATCACGGTCGGCGACTCGGCTCCGGCGTTCACCAAGCTCAACGAGCTGGGCAAGAAGGGCGTCGGCGCGCTCAAGACGTCGCTGGGCAACGACAACACGATCGCGACGTTCGCGTCCGGCAAGTGTGCCTACCTGATCTCGGGCCCGTGGGCGATCGCGGATGTGAAGAAGGCCGGGATCAGCTACGACGTGACCGCCGTGCCCGCCTTCGACGGCGGTGACCCCGCCACCCCGTTCGTGGGCGTGCAGACCTTCTACGTCGCCAGCAAGGGCAAGAGCAAGGCGCTCGCGCAGGAGTTCGTCACCAACTACGTGACCAACCCGGACGTGGCGATGGCCCTCTACAACGCCGACCCGCGCCCGCCGGCGCTGACCGCCGCCCTGGACCAGGCCAAGGCCGCCAACCCGGACATGGGCAAGTTCATCGAGGCCGGCAAGACCGGCATCCCGATGCCCGCGATCCCGCAGATGGCCGCCATCTGGCAGCCGTTCGGCGTGGCCGAGGCCGCCGTCATCAACGGCGGTGACCCGGCGAAGGCCGCGGCCGCCGCCAACAAGGCGATCACCGAGGCCATCGAGAAGTGAAGACGAAGCCCAGGGCGGGGAACGACTCCCCGCCCTCCGGGCATCGGCGCGCGCTCCCCCGCCCCCGGCGGGAGCTGAGCACCGGGTTCGTGGTGAGCCGGATCCTCGTGCTCGCGGTCGGCTCCGCCGTCGCGTTCTACGCCGCGCCGCCGCTGATCGCGGCGGAGAGCTGGACCGGCCTGACGGTCCTGGCCGCCGCCACCGCGCTGATCGCCTACGTCTACCTCAGCCGACGGCACCTGCCGCTGAAATACCTGGTTCCCGGCACGGTGTTCCTGATCGCCTTCCAGATCTTCCCGGTGCTCTTCACCCTGAGCACGGCCTTCACCAACTTCGGCGAGGGCCACCGGGGCACCAAGGAAGAGGCGATCACCTCCATCCAGACCTCGTCGGTCGCCCAGGTCCCCGGCTCCCCCGAGTACAACCTGTCGGTCGCCGTACGCGACGGCGAGCTGGTCTTCCTGCTGGTCGACACCGCCACCAAGCAGGTCCAGGCGGGTACGGCAACCGGCCTGGAACCCGTCTCGGGCGCCGAGCTCGGGCTGACCGGCAAGGTGCTCAGCGCGCCGGGGTTCCAGGTCCTGACGATTCCGCAGGCGGCGGCCCGGGGCGCGGAGATCTCCGCCCTGACCGTGCCGACCGCCGCGGGCGCGATCAAGGCGAACGGGTTGAGCCGCGCTTTCGAAGGGCGGGCCGCGAAGGCGTACGCGCCGGACTGCGACTGCGTCACCGACAGCGCGACCGGGCAGAAATGGACGGCCGATCCGGATGAGGGCGCTTTCGTCGCCGCCGACGGGTCCCGGCTCGCCCAGGGCTGGCAGGTCAATGTCGGGTTCTCGAACTTCACCCGGGTCTTCACCGATCCGCGGATCTCGGCGCACTTCCTGAGCCTGTTCGCCTGGGACCTGCTCTTCGCCGCCGCCAGCGTGCTCGGCACGTTCGGGATCGGCCTGATCGCCGCACTCGCCCTGCACGGCGTGAAGGTGCGGGGCACGCGCCTGTACCGGGTGCTGCTGGTGCTGCCTTACGCGATGCCCGCGTTCGCGATGTTCCTGGTCTGGCGGGACATGTTCAACACCGACTTCGGGCTGATCAACCGGGTGCTCGGCCTGCACACCGACTGGTTCGGCGAACCGGTCAGCGCGCGGTTCGCGGTCATCCTGGTGAACCTGTGGCTGGGCTTCCCCTACATGTTCCTCGTCACCACCGGCGCCCTGCAGGCCATCCCGTCCGAACTCGGCGAAGCCGCCAGGATCGACGGCGCCACCCCCTGGCACAACTTCCGCCGGGTCACGCTGCCGCTCCTGCTGATCGCGGTCACCCCGCTGCTGATCTCCTCGTTCGCGTTCAACTTCAACAATTTCAACGCGATCCGGCTGACCACCAACGGCGCGCCCTTCTCCGTCGACAACACCACCGTCGGCGGCACGGACCTGCTGATCACCTACACCTTCCGGCTGGCTTTCGAGGGCGGCTCCGCCGAGTTCGGCTTCGCCGCAGCGATCTCGGTCTTCATCTTCATCCTGGTCGGGATCATCTCGGCGCTGGCCTTCCGCCGGACGCGTTACCAAGAGGAGGTGTACGCATGACGTGGCTCAGGAAGATGGGCTGGCGGCACTTGGTGCTGATCATCCTCACCCTGTTCGCCGTCTTCCCGATCCTGTTCGTGCTGTCGGCGGCCCTCAATCCACTGGGCACCCTCGGCTCCTCGGAGCTGCTGCCCACCGGCGCGTCCCTGGACAATTTCGGGAAGCTCTTCGGCAACCCGAACTACCCGTTCCTCCGGTGGATGGTGAACTCGCTGGCGCTGGCGCTCATCTCGGCCTTCTCCAGCATCTTCCTGGGCGTCTGCGCGGCCTACGCGTTCAGCCGGATGCGGTTCGCCGGTCGCCGGGTGGGCCTGCTCTCGCTGCTGCTGATCCAGATGTTCCCGCAGTTCCTGGCCATCGTCGCCATCATCATGATGTTCACCCGGGTGAGCGAGCTCTGGCCCGCCTTCGGCTTCGACTCGATGGGCGGCCTGTTCCTGCTCTACATGGGCGGCGCGCTGGGCGTGAACACCTACCTGATGAAGGGTTTCCTGGACACCGTCCCCAAGGAGCTGGACCAGTCCGCGGCGATCGATGGCGCGACCCACGCCCAGATCTTCTTCCGGATCATCCTGCCCCTGGTCACCCCGATCATCGCGGTCACCGGGCTGCTGGCCTTCATCGGCATCATCAGCGAGTTCATCGTCGCCAGCGTCTTCCTCCGCGACCCGGAGACCAAGACCCTGGCGGTGGGCATGTTCGGCATGCTCGGCAACGACGTACGCAACGCCAACTTCGGCATGTTCGCCGCGGGAACGCTGCTGACCGCGATCCCCACGGTCGGCGTCTTCCTGTGGCTGCAGAAATACATCGTCAGCGGCCTGACCGCGGGGGCCGTCAAAGGCTGACGGGGTACGGCTGCCGCTCGCGGGCGGCAGCCGTACCCCGGTTTGATCAGACGACGGCCGGTTCCGCGGGTTCGGGGGTGGGCTCGTTGCCGCCCCGGAGCGGGACTTCCTTCACGAAGACGGCCAGGACGGGGACGAGCACGGCGAAGATGAGCGCCCAGACGAACACGCCGCTGATGGCACCGGCGAGGGAGTCCAGGAAGCCGGTCTTGATGGCCGGGGGCAGGTCGGCCAGGGCGGTGGGGCTCATCTGGCCGCCCGAGGAGACCATCTTCCCGGCCTCGGCGCCGAATTTCTCGGTAAGGCTGCTGGTGAGGTGGTTGTTGAAGACGGCGCCGAACAGGGCGACGCCGAAGGAGCCGCCGATCGAGCGGAAGAAGGTGCTGGCGCTGCTGGCGACGCCCAGGTCCTTCTGCTCGACGCTGTTCTGGGCGATCAGCATGGTGGTCTGCATGAGGAAGCCCATGCCGAGGCCGAGGACGGCGATGAAGACACCGGTCTGCCAGGCGGGGGTGTTGACGTCCATCCGGGACAGCAGCCACATGCCGGCGGCCATCCCCACCCCGCCGAGCACGGGGTAGATCTTGTACTTGCCGGTCTTCGTGATCGCCCGGCCGACGAACAGGGAGACGACCATGGCCGCGCCCATCATCGGCAGCAGGAGCAGGCCCGAGTTGGTGGCGGTCGAGCCCTGCACGGTCTGCTGGAACAGCGGCAGGAAGCTGATCGCGCCGAACATGGCGAAACCGAGCAGGAAGCCGATCCAGGAGATCAGGTTGAAGTTGCGGTCCTTGAAGACGTGCAGCGGCATGATCGGCTCGGGCGCGCGGCGCTCGATCGGGACGAACAGGGCGAGCGACACGACCGCCAGCACGCCCAGCGAGATGATCTGCCAGGAGCCCCACGGGTAGCCGTGGCTCTGGCCGCCCCACGAGGTGAGCAGGACCAGCGCGGTAATGCCGACGGTGAGGACGGCGGCGCCGAGCCAGTCGATGCGGTGCTCGGTGCGGCGCTTGGGCAGGTCGAGCTTGAGGAACAGCCAGGCCAGCGCGATGCCGCCGAGCGGCAGGTTCACGTAGAAGGCCCACCGCCAGTCGAGGTGGTCGGTGATGAATCCCCCGGCCAGCGGACCGGCGATCATCGCCAGCGACATGATCGCGGCCATGATGCCCTGGTACTGGCCGCGCTCGCGGGGCGGGACCAGGTCGCCGATGATGGCCATGACGCCGACGATCAGGCCGCCCGCGCCCAGACCCTGCACCGCACGGAAGGCGATCAGTTCGGTCATGCCGCCGTCGACGCCGCCGAACAGGGCGGAACCGGCCATGCCGCAGAGGGCGGAGCCGACCAGGAAGATGACGATCGAGCCGAGGAAGATGTTCTTGCGTCCGTAAAGGTCGCCCAGCTTGCCCCAGATGGGGGTGGAGACGGTGGTCCCCAGCACGTAGGCGGTGGTGACCCAGGTGAAGTATTCCAGGCCGTTTAATTCGCCTACGATGCGCGGCATGGCCGTGCCGACGATCATGTTGTCCAGCATCGCCAGCATCATGGCCAGCATCAGGCCTGGCAGGACGATCATGACCTCTTTCGACCGCGCTGGCGCGGCCGAGGTTTCCGTCATTGGGGGCCCCCTTGATAAACTCTTACTTACTTGCCGACCGGCTAGGTACCTGAGATACGGTAGGGTCCTTACTTGCCGCCCGTCAAGTTGAATAAAAGGGACATAGGTGATCATGAGCGAGCGAACGAGCACGGACAGTGCGTTCGCCACCGAGACCGGCGACGAGCGTCCACGGGACACACGCGCGCGTATCCAGGAGATCGCGCTCCGGCTTTTCACCGAGCAAGGCTACGAGGCGACCTCGCTGCGGGAGATCGCCGAGGAACTCGGGGTGACGAAAGCGGCACTGTACTACCACTTCAAGACGAAAGAAGACATCGTCGCGAGCATGATGATCGATCGGGTGACCTTCATGGACTCCCTGATCGACTGGGTGCGCGACCAGCCGCGCACGCCGGAGGTCCGGCGCGAGGCCATCCGGCGTTATGCCGACTGGCTGCACGCGGGCAGCCAGGGCCAGATCATGCGTTTCATGGAGCGCAATCAGACGGCGCTTAAGGGCCACCAGACCATGGGCCAGATGCGCGAAAAAATGCTGGCATTGATGGGGTTCTTCGTCGACACCGACGATTCGCTGACGGTCCGGCTGAAGCGGACGCTGGCCGTGTTCGCGCTGCATGCGGTGTGGTTCATGATGCCCGACGTGACAGACACGGAGCGGGCCGACACCTCACTGAAGGTCGCCCTGGAATTGATCGACGCCTCGGATGGTTGACGCGGTCGAAAGGGAGGTGGCGACCATGCTCTTTGGTGCGCAACATATTGAAAGGTACCTGGCCACGGACGGCCAGGAAGGCCACGACTGGCAGGGCACGACGGCCGCGCTGCTCACGACCAAGGGCCGCCGCACGGGCAAGCAGCACACCACGCCGCTCATCTACCAGCGGTATGGGGACACCTATCTGGTGGTCGCGTCCAAGGGCGGCGCCCCGCAGCCACCGGAGTGGTTCCTCAACCTGGAGGCCAACCCCGAGGTGGAGTTCCAGGTGTTGGGCGAGCGCTTCAAGGCTCGCGCGCGCACGGCCACGGCGGCGGAGAAGCCGGACATGTGGCGGGTGATGGCGGCGGCCTGGCCCGCGTACGACGACTACCAGAAGAAGACCTCGCGCGAGATCCCGGTCGTCGTGCTGGAGCGGGTCTGACAGCGGGAGCTGACATTCCCGTTCGGCGAATGCGGCTGTCGGGGGCAGGATAGGGGGCGTGGACCTCAACCTCACGCAACGACTGCCGCAGACCGCCGACCCTGATTCCCTGTTCGAGACGTTCGTGCAGTGGAACGAGGAACGTGGTCTGACGCTGTATCCGGCGCAGGAAGAGGCCCTCATGGAGGTGGTCTCGGGCAGCAACGTGATCCTGGCGACGCCGACCGGTTCGGGGAAGAGCCTGGTGGCCGCCGGGGCGCACTTCGCGGCGCTGGCGCGGGACGAGGTCAGCTTCTACACGGCTCCGATCAAGGCGCTGGTGTCGGAGAAGTTCTTCGACCTGTGCGCGGTGTTCGGGACCGAGAACGTCGGCATGATGACCGGGGACGCCTCCGTGAACGCGGACGCCCCGATCATCTGCTGCACCGCGGAGATCCTGGCGCAGGTGGCGCTGGCCGAAGGGGCGCGCGCCGATGTCGGCATGGTCATCATGGACGAGTTCCACTTCTACGCCGAACCCGACCGGGGCTGGGCCTGGCAGGTCCCGCTACTGGAGCTCCCGCAGGCGCAGTTCGTCCTGATGTCGGCGACGCTCGGCGACGTCGAGCGCTTCGAGAAGGACCTGACCCGCCGCACCGGCCGCCCCACGGCTGTGGTCAAGAATTCGGAACGCCCGGTTCCGCTGGTCTACTCGTACCGGATGAGTCCCCTGCACGAGACCCTGGAAGAGTTCCTGACCACCAACCAGGCCCCCGTGTACGTCGTGCACTTCACCCAGGCCGCCGCGATGGAACGCGCCCAGGCGCTCATGTCCATCAACATGTGCTCCAAAGCCGAAAAAGAATCCATCGCCACCCTTATCGGAAATTTCCGGTTCACCACGAAGTTCGGGCGTGCGCTCTCCCGGCTGGTACGGCACGGCATCGGCGTGCACCACGCCGGCATGCTGCCCAAATACCGCCGCCTCGTCGAACGCCTCGCCCAGGCCGGCCTGCTGAAGGTCATCTGCGGCACCGACACCCTCGGCGTCGGCGTCAACGTCCCGATCCGCACCGTCCTGTTCACCGCGCTCACCAAGTTCGACGGCAACCGCGTCCGCCGCCTGCGCGCCCGCGAGTTCCACCAGATCGCGGGCCGCGCCGGCCGCGCCGGCTTCGATACCATCGGGTATGTCGCCTGCCAGGCCCCCGACCACGTCATCGAGAACGAGCGCGCCCTCGCCAAGATCGGCGACGACCCGAAACGCCGCCGCGGCTACGCCCGCAAGAAGCCCCCGGAGGGTTTCGTCAACTGGAGCGAGGAGACCTTCGCCAACCTCCAGGCCGCCGAACCGGAACCGCTGACCTCTCGCTTCAAGGTCAGCAACGCCATGCTGCTGGCCGTCATCAACCGCCCCGGCGACTGCTTCCAGGCCATGAAGAGCCTGCTCACCGACAACCACGAAGACCGCAAGTGGCAGCGCCGCCACATCAGCCACGCCATCGCGATCTACCGCTCCCTGCTCGCGGGCGGCATCGTGGAAACCCTCAAGGAACCCGACGACCAGGGCCGCCGCGCCCGCCTCACCGTCGACCTCCAGCAGGACTTCGCCCTCAACCAGGCCCTGTCCACCTTCGCCCTGGCCACCTTCGAGCTGCTGTCCCCCGACTCCCCCACGTACGCGCTGGACATCGTCTCCATCGTCGAATCCACCCTCGACGACCCGCGCCAGATCCTGCACGCCCAGCTCAACAAGGCCCGCGGCGAAGCCGTCGCCCAGATGAAAGCCGACGGCATCGAGTACGAGGAGCGGATGGAGCTGCTCCAGGAGATCACCTATCCGATGCCGCTGGAGACCCTGCTCTTCGGCGCGTACGAGACCTACCGCCAGGGCCACCCCTGGGTCGGCGACCACACGGTCAGCCCCAAGGGCATCGTCCGCGACATGTACGAACGCGCGATGACCTTCGTGGACTACATCCAGTTCTACGAGCTCGCCCGCTCCGAGGGCACCGTCCTGCGCTACCTCGCCGACGCCTACCGCGCCCTCTCCAAGACCGTCCCCGAACACGCCAAGACCGACGATCTCATCGACTTGATCGAATGGCTGGGCGAGCTGGTCCGCCAGGTCGACTCCAGCCTCATCGACGAGTGGGAGAAACTCGCCAACCCCTCCGAGGCCCTCGAAACCCGCGACGAGCTCGAATCCAAGCTCCGCCCGGTCACCGCCAACACGCGCGCCTTCCGCGTCCTGGTCCGCAACGCCATGTTCCGCCTGGTCGAACTCACCGCCCTGGACAAGCAGGAAGAACTCGAAGAGCTCTACCCCGACGTCGACTGGGCCTCCGCTATGGACGCCTACTACGAGGAACACGACGAGATCGGCACCGGCCCTTCGGCCCGCGGCCCCGCCTTCCTCCAGATCGAGGAGGAAAAGGAACTCTGGCGCGTCCGCCAGGTCATCGAGGACCCCGCCGGCCACGGCGACTGGTCCATCAAAGCCGAAGTCGACCTCGCCGCCTCCGACGAGGCGGGCTTCGCCGTCCTCCATGTCAGCGGCCTGAGCCGGATGTAATTCCGGCGTGTTGTGGCGGGAAACTCTTCCGGGGCCCGGCGATTCCTGCAACGATTTCCGCAGGGGTTCGGCGAGCAAGGGGGGCGGGCCCAATGGAGGTGCGGATACGAATCTCGGCGCCCGATAGGCCGGCCGAGTACGCCGCCTTGTGGAATTGGCTGCGAACCGAACGCGAACTGGCCGGAAGGACACGCGCGATCCAGCGGCCCCCCGGCCCGGAGGAACTCGGCGACGGAATCGACCTCATCGCCCTCGCCGTGAGCTCGCTGAGCGTCCTGATCGCGCTGGCGCAGACGATACCCGGGTATTTGAGCACCCGCCGCTCACAAATCCGGCTCCATCTGCGGCGCGCCGACGGCGCGGAGCTGGAACTGGACTCCGATACGGACATCGACAAGGTCGCGTCCCTGGTGCAGGTCTTCCTGCGTGACGGCTTCGACGATGAATGACGGGTCGAGGGCCATTCTCATCGGCACCGCCCGCTACGAGGACGGTCATTTTCCGCAGCTTCCGGCGGCGGCGAACAGCCTGGCCCAGTTCAGGCGGGTGCTCACGGACAGAGAACTCTGCGGGTGGCCGGATTCGCTCGTCACCGTGCACCAGGATCCGACCGACGTCCGGCGGCTCCTCCAGGACATCCGGCGGCAGGCTCGCAACACGGATCGGGTGCTGCTGCTGTACTTCGTCGGGCACGGAACGCTTCTCCCGGATGGACGGCTCTGCCTCGCGCTCACCGACACCGAGTCAGGGGACGCCGACTACACCGGGCTGGAATATCAGCGCATCCGAGAAGCTTTGGTGGACAGTCCGGCCCGCACGAAGATCGTCATTCTGGACTGCTGCTTCTCGGGTCGCGCGATCGAGGCCCTGTCGGGCTCGGCCGGGGACATCACCGATATCCACGGATCCTATGTGCTGACCGCCAGCGATAACGCGGCTCATGTCGTGCCGTTGGAGCGGCAGGCGGATACCACCACGTCATTCACCGGCGCGCTGGTCGAGCTGATCCGCGCCGGTATTCCCGGGGAATCCGAGGAGCTCACGCTCGGCGTTCTCTTCCCGCATCTGCGAAATAGGCTCGCGCGGGCGGGCCGGCCAGAGCCGAGTCAGCACGGCAGCGACACGGTGCACGGTTTTCGTTTCACCCGGAACGCGGCCCACGGGGCCGCCTCGGCCAGACCTCAATTGACGCCGCGCGCACCCTACAGCGGCGAGATGGTGCTGCCGTTCTATCTGGTGTGCGAGGAATCGTTCGCGCTGGCGGGCCCGGCCATTGAGCAGATCAACAATTCGCTATCCGAATTGCACTTCGCGATCGGCGGCAATCCGGTGGTCGCCGACAGGACACGATTCTGTCTGATGAGCTTCTCCGACACGGCACAAGTGCTGTTGCCCCTGTCCGACCTGAGCACGGTGACGTCCGTGCCCGGGCTGCTGGCTTCCGGAGGGACCAACTACAGCGCGATCATGAACCTGTTGCGTATGACGATCAACCACGACGTCCTCGCCCTGAAGTCGGACGGCCACCACGTGTTGCGCCCGACGGTCTTCTTCCTGACCGGAGGGACGCCCTATGACGCCGACGAATGGCCCGCCGCGTATCGCCGGCTCGTCGACCCGCGCTGGCGGGCGCACCCCAACATCCTGGCGTTCGGATTCGGTCAGGCCGACCCGGTCACGGTGAGCCAGGTCGCCACCGTGCGGGCGTTCATCTGTGATGGCACGTTCGGCCCCGCGCAGGTGCTGAACGAGTACGCCCACTCCCTGATCACTTCCGTCGTCAACTCGGGCTCTTCTGGCGCGCCGGGGGGCGCCACGATCATCGTTCCCGACTTGCAACCCGGGTTCACTATCCTTCCCGCCGATGACATCTTCTGACGCCACCGGCCGGAGCGAACTCGTGCTCGGCGACAGGCTGAACTCCGGCGGTCAGGGCGTGGTGCATGAACTGCTCGGGCCGGAGACCGGTTACGTGTTCAAGGCGTACAATCCGAGCCTGCTTCCGGTGAACGGGGCTGCTTTGCAGCGTCTTGTCGACTTCCCCGAGGAGCTCACCGAAGCGGACCGCGAATTCCTGATGCGCCAGACGGCCTGGCCGCTGGCGTGTGTCATCGAATGTGACCAGGTCAGAGGGTTCGTCATGCGGAGGGTTCCCGAACGATTCTGGGGTGACACGCCCGCGGGCCCGCGGCTCCGCGAGTTGCAGTATCTCCTCTACGAACGGAAACCGCTCTGGGGCGACATCGCTCCGCTCGCCATCGAGGACCGCCTCGACGTCGCCCGGCAGACCGCCGAGCTGTTCAGGTTCCTCCATTCCCGGCGACTGGTGGTCGGTGACGTCTCGATGCGGAATCTCCTCTGGTCTCCGCGTCCGGTCACCGTATTCCTGCTCGACTGCGACGGCATCACCATCTCGGGAGAGCCGGGCGTGCTGCCGCAGCCGACCACGCCGGACTGGACTGATCCCTATGAACCTCATAGCGGGCCGGATATCGATACTGACCGGTATAAACTCGCGCTGCTCATCGCCCGGGTGCTGACCCGGAACCCGTATCTGCTTCCATCCCAGCGGCCGGACTTCCTGCCTGGCCTCCCTGCGCAGACGGCCAGAAATGTCGAAGCCCTCTTCGCCAGAGCGGCAGGGCCCCCGGGGGAACGATCGAGCGCCGCGGCGTGGGTCAGGGCCCTGATCCCTGAATCGGAGCTGAGCGGTTAGCCACCCGAAGTCGCGTCCTCGGCGTCGGGGGAAGGGATGGCGAGTTCGTCGGGGTCGTCGAGCCAGCCGTGTGGGAGCAGGACCTTCTGGCGTTCGCCGCTCTTGCCGCGGGGGCCGTCGGCGGCTTCGCCGGGCCAGGGCTGGGTGTGGTCGAGTTCGGCGAGGTGGTCTTCGAGTTCGGCCAGGCTGGTGGAGAGGGCGAGGACGCGGCGGGTTTCGGCGCCTACGACGAAGCCCTTGAGGTACCAGCCGATGTGTTTGCGGAAGTCGGCCACGCCGTACCGCTCGCTGCCGATGACCTCGCAGAGGAGTTCGGCGTGGCGGAGGAGGGTGCGGGTGACCTCGCCGAGGGTGGGGCGGGCGCGGTCGGGGCTGCCGTTGAAGGCGTTCTCCAGGTCGCGGAAGAGCCAGGGGCGGCCGAGGCAGCCGCGGCCGACGACCACGCCGTCGCAGCCGGTCTGGGCGACCATGCGGAGGGCGTCGTCGGCGGTCCAGATGTCGCCGTTGCCGAGGACGGGGATGTCGGGAACCGCGTCTTTCAGACGTTTGATGGCGTCCCAGTCGGCGGCGCCGCCGTAGTGCTGCTTGGCGGTCCGGGCGTGGAGGGCGATGGCCGCGATTCCCTCTTCTGCGGCGATCCGGCCCGCGTCCAGATATGTCAGGTGATCGTCGTCGATGCCTTTACGCATCTTCATCGTCACCGGCAGACCGCCCGCGTTCGTGACGGCTTCGCGCAGGATCGCCCGCAGGAGCCTCCGCTTGTACGGGAGCGCCGACCCGCCGCCACGTCGCGTCACCTTGGGCACGGGGCAGCCGAAGTTGAGGTCGATATGGTCGGCCAGATCCTCTTCCGCGATCATTCGGGCGGCCTTGCCGATGATGGCCGGGTCGACTCCGTACAGCTGGAGGCTTCGGGGGCGTTCGTGCGGGCCGAATCTGATCATTTCGAAGGTCAGCGGGTTGCGCTCGACCAGCGCGCGCGAGGTGATCATCTCGCAGACGAAGAGGCCGCCGCCCTGCTCGCGGCAGAGGGTGCGGAAGGCGATGTTGGTGATTCCGGCCATCGGGGCGAGCACCACCGGCGGCCACACGTCGAGCGTCCCGATTTTCACCATGCCATTGTCCCGTCTTTGAGCGGGTCCTCGGGTTACAAGATCGCGTTATGGCCGATAATCTGAGGTCTGGAGCGGTCGGGGAGGCGTCCATGTTGTTGCGGCTGCGTATCGCCGTGCCGGATCGTCCGGGTTCGCTGGGTCAGGTGACCAGCGCGCTCGGGTCGGCCGGCGCGGATATCACCCAGGTCATCGTGCTGGAACGCGGTGACGGCCGGGCCGTCGACGACTTCACCGTGTACTGGCCGGACGCGGCGCCCCGCGAATACCTGATCAGCGCCCTGGAAGAGCTCGACGACATCAAGATCGAAGGCGTCTGGTCCACCCGGGAAGCGCCGGGCACCTACCCGGAACTGGAAATCCTCAAGTTCCTGACCACGGCCGGCGAACGCGCCCTGGCCACCCTCATCGACTCGATGCCGGTCCTGTTCAGCGCCGACTGGGCCGCCGCCGGAACCGAACGTACGCCCCGGGAAACCGTCTACTCCAGCTGGCGCGCCCCGGAAACCATCCCATACCCGGCCGAAACCCCGTCCAGACCGACCGCGTCGACGCTCGAATCCGGCCTGCACCTGATCACGGCGCCGCTGCCGCCGCTGGCTCTCTCGCTCGTGCTGGCTCGCGCGGAAGGCCCCGACTTCCACCGCATCGAGGTGCACCGGCTCACCCGCATCCTGGAGATCTTCCTGATGCTGCCCGCCATCGAGCGGGGCGCCGACCGGGCGTTCCGCAACCTCGCCACGCGCACGCAGGATTAACGGCGGCTGACGAAAACCCGCTAGAATCCGAGGGTCGCCGCGAGGCGTGCGCGGAAGTGGCTCAGTGGTAGAGCATCACCTTGCCAAGGTGAGGGTCGCGGGTTCGAATCCCGTCTTCCGCTCGCAGATCTTCCCCGGTGGAGTGGCCGAGAGGCGAGGCAACGGCCTGCAAAGCCGTGTACACGGGTTCAAATCCCGTCTCCACCTCCCCTTGTGGTGACCAGGGCGCCTTGGACGACGCCCTGGTCACCGGTGGATCAGGAGTAGACGCGCCGGTCCGCGTCCAGGTCGCGGGTCAGGCGGATGGTGATGAACTCGTTGTTGTCGGCCACGCCCGCGGTGCGGCCGTTCGAGAACGGGTAGTTGTTGTCGTCCAGGACCCCGAGGGTGCGGTCGTCGAGGATGACGACGTCCTCGATCGTCTGGAACGGGAAGCGGAAGGTGTCGCCGAAACCGCCGATGTGCCGGGGGTTGGCGATGTCGAGCAGGTCGGCGACGAGGGTCTTCTCGACACCGTGGTTGCTCAGGGTCACCTCGAAGATCTTCTTGAACGCGGCGGCGTCGCCCTGGCCGTTGTCCCGCTCGATGACCAGGAACCGGCGCTTGTCGATCGCGATGAAGTCACCGATCGCGTTCGACGGCGAGTCCAGCTGGTAGGCCCAGCGCTGGCCGGTGTACGCGCGACGGCGCAGGTCGAACTCGTTGATCCGCAGCGTGCCGGCCGGGTCGCCGGTGACCGTGCCCTCCAGCAGCGGGTAGAGCGTGCGCCCGTCCACCGACCGGGCCATGCCCTCGAAGCCCTTGCTGCCGCCGAGATTCGGCGTGCCGCCGTTGAGGTACGGATTCTCCGGCGCCTGCACACCCGGCAGCGCGATCGGCGCCTCCAGCAGCTTGCCGCCGGCCGAGAAGTGCAGCAGGAACGGGCCGAACTCGTCACCGATCCAGTACGTGCCGTCGCTGGTGCGCACGATCGACTCGACGTCGAAGTCGGCGCCGGTGAGCTTGCGGTCCTGCCGGGTCAGCGGGAAGGGCGCCTTGCCGTACGGGTCGGTCAAGTTGAAGCCGCCGAGCACCTTGATCGTGCCGTCCCGGAAGGAGGGCTTGATGTGGTGCACGCGGAGCAGGAAGTCGGAGCTGTTGGCCTTCGCGCCGTAGCCGTTGTCGGAGAGCGCGAAGAAGGTGCCGTCGTGGTTGCGGACGATGCCGCTGAAGCCCTGCACCGGCTGGCCGGGGAACGGCGGGGTGATGCCGTTGCTCGGCGCCGTCCCCAGGAGGGAGCCGGAGGGCTCGCTGCCGGGAACGTAGGTCTGCGCCGGCAGGGAGGCGAAACCGGTGAGCGTCGCCCTGCCGTACTGGCCGTGCCGGGAGGGGTCGGCCTGAGCGGGCACGGCGACGGCAAGGGTGAGCGCCACCGTACCCAACATGATCAATGTTCTTCTCATGTCGGGCAGGCTAGGGGTTCCCGGTGACAGCCGCCCTAACTTCAGGTGGCGTCGCCGGTGATGTCAGGGCTCAACTGCCTGGCTGAGTGGGTTCCGGGGTGCCATTGGGCCAGATACAGGTCGAGGTGGCGGCAAGCGTGGGCACATCATCATTTGTCCAGCCGAGTGCGAGGTAGAAATCGTCGGGGCGAGTGCGTCCGACGACCACAAGGCCGTCATTCGACACCCCATCAATGATGTGGCCCTGCTGTTCCCAATGGGCTTTCACGCGTTGCGTGACCTCGGTGATGCGGCCCTTGGGGATGCCTCGGAGGAAATACTTCCGGTTGACGACGATGCGTTCCTCGGAGCCGCCGTCGATAGGGTCGAGGCATAGGTCGTCGCCGAGGCTGGGTTCGTATAGTTCGAGCTCTTTTGGCATGTCGATGGCGTCGGCGGCTTCCTTGATGAGCTGCTCGACCCGGGCGAGCGCCTGTGCCTTCGTCATCGTCGGCCGGTTGGGTGGTGCGGTCATCCTTCCCCCTAAAACAGCTTCGCCTGGAGCGCAGCCGGAGATGAGAACCACTCCAGCGACGATCAATCTCATGCGGCGGAGCATCTAGCCTCCCGGCGGCGTGGGTGACGGCTGCGGCGATGGCGAGGGCATAGCCGTCAAGACCTCGGCGGGTGGGGACGGTGCGGGCGGGGTCGGCGAGGGCTGCGGAATGGGTGTGGGTTTCGGTGGCTTGATCTCTATCACGCGGTCGTACTGGCCGTTGATGAGATAGCCCAAATTCACCAGAGACGATGAGTCGTTATTCCAGTAGCTGGAGTGAGATGAAAAATTATAGTCAATGACGTTCTGCTGGCCACCTTGAACGACGAATTGGCGAGCGCCGAAGGAAAAGTCGCTGGGATCGGTGCCGAACGGGCCGTCCAGATCCGGGAAGACAGCGGACATGCCGCCCCCGAGGGCCTTCTCGGCGCTGGCCGGGACATGGCCCAAATCGGCCACCGGATCCTGGGGAGCCTCACCCACCCACACCTGGTCGACGCCCAGCTCCCTCGCCGTTGAGACGCCCACCCCCGGACTGCCCACCAGGATCAGCTGGTCGGCGAAGGTTCGCGCCCGTCTCCGCGCCGCGTACCCGACGACCAGCGAACCGTAGCTGTGGCCCAGCACCGTGAACCGCGGATCGACTCCCACCTTGTGCGCGGCGTTGAGCCCGTCGGTGAAAGAAGCCAGCGACTTCGAACCCTCTGAGGCGACGTACGGGGCCGCGACCGAGCGATCGGCTGAGAATCCACTGAGATCGAGCTGCGGGGCTTCATATTCGAACCATGCGATTGAGGCGATCTTCTTTTGATCTTCCGAGGAGTCGGCCTGCTTCCAGAGCGTGGAGGCTCGCATGACGTCTCCGTAGATGCCTTCCAGCTTGGTACCGGTTCCTGGCACTGACGTGATCACCGAGTCGGTGGTGTCCGGGTCGCCGAAGGAGATGGCGGTCCGGCCGAGGCCGCCGAGGCCGATGCTGAGCAGGAACGCCGGCGGGCGTCCGTCGCGTTCGCCGAGTGCCAGACTCTTGTTGACCTCGTCGATCTGCCGCAGCTTCAACTCCAGCGTTGCTATTTCGGCCTTCGCCGCTTCCGCTGAGCGGCGTAGTTGTTCCAGGCGCTGGGTGATCTCGGTGTGTTGTGCGGTCAGATAGCCGCGGTTGGCGCGGTCGCGGGTGGCGGCGGGGAGGCCGTTGAGGCCGCCGATCAGGTTCGGGGCGGTGGCGATCAGGTGTTCCTGGGTTTGTTTGTCGAGCAGGTGCCACCAGGCGTTGACGCGGGCGGCCAGGGTCGGGTCCTTGCCGGTGCGCTGGAAGGTGAGGAGCAGGGCCAAGGCCTTCTGGTCGCCTGTCGCCGCGAGGGTGAGGGCTTTCGCGGCGCCGGCCGTGTCGGGGGCGAAGCCGCCGAACAGGCCGAAGGCCGCCATCGCCGGGGAGGTCAGGCCGGGGGCGGTCTCCTGCCGCTGCAGGATCGTGAGCCGTCTTCTCAGGTCGAGCACTTGTTTGGCGGCCCAGGCTCCGGCGTCGGCGACCTGCCGCTCGGGGCCGGAGGGGACGCAGGCGGTCAGCAGTTCCGCTGACAGGCGGTGGGCCGCCTCGGGCAGGTATCGGGCGGCGCGGTCCAGGTCCTGGACCAGGCGGGTCATCGCCTCCACGTTCATCCCGGCGAACCCGTCCGGGACCGCGGCCGACATCACCGCGATCGAGGTGGACAGTGACGGCGATCGCGCGTGACCGCCTTGGGCGCGGATCCGCTCGGCGATCTCGTCGGCCGCGCTCTGGAAGCCCCGTTGCATCCGGATTCGCTGCTCGGCCAGTTCCTGGGAGAAACGAACGGCTCCGCCGCCAACCCAAGAATGGGCGGCCATGTAACGCATACACGAATCGAGCGCGGAGACGTGTTCATCCGCCAGCCGTACCACCCGGGACAATGTTGCTTCTAGCCCGGCCGTGTCAGCCGCCACGACCGGCGACTCTGTCACAGCCAGGTCGTGTGCGGCGATCAATCATGCAAAGCCGATATGAAAGATGGTTTGATGCTGTCCGATCGCTAAACCCTTCGCCTACCGGGCAGGTGGGACGTTGCCCATTGCTCCCAGACTGTTGGGGGGTTGGCTGTGAGTTGTGCGCTGTGGTCTTGTGCGGCTGAGGTGCTCATGTTCATGGCTTCGGCTACTCGTTGGATGGTTCCGCCTGCGGTGATGTAGGCGCGGATTACTCCGTCGCGGGCGCCCTGGAGGCGGGGTGGAAGGCGGTCGAGGCCGCGGAGTGCGGCGGCCCAGTCGCCCTGTGTGGGGGCGGGTGTGCCGGGGTCGCGAGAATTGATGTTGGTACGGAGCATGGCCATGGCCCATAAGCAGCTGTCGAGGATTTCGGCCATGAGTAAGGCGTCTCGGCCGATGGTCTCCGCCTCTGATGGAGTCAGCCTGATGGTGATCTCCATTCCGCCGTTGGTTTGATCGTCGCCAGGTCGGTGGGAAATGGTCATTTGGTCCTCCAGTGATGACCCCCGATTAGAGCATCACATCACAGATGGACCGTCAGATATGCGGAGGGCCTGAATGCCGGAGCTACCAGGCCCTTTGGGTGTGCTACGGGGTGGGAAATCGGCTGGTGAAGGTGTGGGTGCCGGAGCCGATTTCTTTGGGTGGGGTGCCGGGGAGGTCTATTTCGGCGATTGTGCCGGGGGGATTGTGGTGGTGACGGTCAGGGTGGTTTCTGTTCTGGTCCAGGTGACTGAGGTTGGGCCGTACGGGGTGTGGAGTTCGGCGGTGGCGTGGGTGAGGTCGCCGCCGGGGCGGGGGGCGATGCGGAGGCGGCGGTAGCCGGGGGCGGTGGGGGTGAGGCCGGCGACGACGCGGTGGAGGAAGTCGGCGACGGCGCCCAGGGCGTAGTGGTTGAAAGAGGTCATTTCGCCGGGGTTGACGGTGCCGTCGGGGAGCAGGCTGTCCCAGCGTTCCCAGATGGTGGTGGCGCCCATGGTGACGGGGTAGAGCCACCCGGGACAGTCCCGCTGGGTGAGCAGGCGGTAGGCGGTGTCGTACGCCCCGACGGACGCGAGGGCGTCGCAGATGAGGGGGGTGCCGACGAAACCGGTGGCGATGCGGTGGTCCTCCAACTCGACCAACTCGACGATCGAGGCGCTGGTCGATCGTCAGGTGGACGGGATCCTGATGATCGCGCCGCTGACCTCCCGGGCGGATCTGGACAAGATCGCGGAGAGCATTCCGATGGTCGTGCTGGGACGGCACGAGAAGTCGGCGATCTACGATTCGGTGTTCGACGACGATGAGTACGGCGCGTCGCTCGTGGTGGAGCATCTGATCGGGCTGGGGCATCGGCGGATCGGGCATATCTCGCAGAAGGACGCCAGCCGGGCGCGGCCGTCGGCGTCGCTCATCTCGATTCGGGCGGACAGTTACGCCCGGGTGATGCTGGATCATGGGCTGGAGGATGAGATCGCCGTCGCGATGACGGCGTGGACCGAAGAGGGCGGTTATGCGGGCACGCGTGAGCTGCTCGCCCGCGCGCCGGGGGTGACCGCGATCTTCGCGGGGGCTGATCAGGCCGCGTTCGGCGCGCTGGCCGCCGTGCATGAGGCCGGGTTGTCGGTTCCTGGTGACGTGTCGGTGGCGGGGTATGACAACACGCGGATGGTGGCGCTTGATCACATCTCGCTGACCAGCGTGGACCAGGACGGCCTCATCATGGGCCGGACCGCCGGGCGGCTCCTGCTGGAACGGGTGGAGGGGCGGACGGCGTCGGTGCGGTTCTCCGTCACGCCCTCGCTGGTCCCCAGGCGCTCAACCGCCGCGCCGCGCGCCGGATGACCAGGATTTGAACAGTCGCAGTGCGTTGGTCAGCGCGATCAGGCGATGTGGTGAGGCGAGGCCGAGATGGTAGAGGTGGAGTTCGTCGGCGCCCGCTTGGGTGAGGGTGGTGAAGGTGCGCGCGAGTTGTTCGGAGCCGGGCGCTTTCGGCTGCAGGATCGTGGCGTAGGCGCCTAGTTTTCGGCAGGAACCGGCCAGATCCGCGAGGTTCGCGCTGGCTTCTTCGTCGGTTCCCCAGCACTGGGCGACGACTCCCGTGAGCGCTTGGTCGGAGCCTGGGGGCTGCCCGAGGGGGAACGGGGAGAACGACCCGGTTGTCCAGAGGTCGGCGGAGGCGTGGAGGCGGATGGGGTGGCCGTGGGCGGCCTTGATCACTCTGGTGTGGAGCGCTGTGGTGAGGGTTGTTCTGAGGGCGCTGAGCTGGGGGGACAGGTCGCCTAGGGCGGCTTCCATGGAGGGGGGTGAGGTGTCGATGGCGGCGCGGACGTGGGCTTGGAGAGTGTCGGGATATTTCGGGGTGCAGGCGGTGCAGAAGCAGAGGGAGAGCAGGGCTGATTGGGTGGGGGTCCAGTCGGCGCCGGCGGTTTTGTCGTGGACGGACTGGTGGGCGATGCCCATGGGGCCGCAGGCTTCCAGGATGATTCCGTCGGGTTCTCCTAAGTCGATGATCTCGCTGACCAGGTTGGCGCAGTAGTCGAGGACGTCCGGGTGGGACGGGCAGAGCGCGTGTGGGTACGGGTCGCCGAAGGCGTTGCGTACGGTCAGGGCGGGGTGGGCGCGGCCGAGGGAGGTGTTGTGGGTGAGGACCGTCCAGGCGTGGACGGGGAGGCCGGTGGATTTCAGGGCGTCCCGGGCTTGGAGGTAGGCGTCGGGTGGGGTCCATGACGGGCTTTTCGGGGATAGGGGGCCGTAGGCGGCTTGCCGTACGGGGAGGTAGAGGGCGGAGTGGGGGACTTCCAGGACGCGGTGGGCGGGGTGGAAGGGGGTGGCGGCGCGGGTGGAGTGGTAGGAGGCGGCGAGGGCTATCGCGTCCACGCCGGTCGCGGCCAGGCGGTCGGGGGCGGCGGGGTCGCCGACGATGTCCCAGGGGAAGACGTAGCCGAAGTTCACCAGCGGGGCCTCGTGGTGGGGAACGTGGGGTCGAAACGTCGGATGTAGCCGGTGTCGTCGCGGGCGGTGAGGCCGCAATTGACGTACTGCTCGTGCATGACGGCTAGGGCGTCGCGGTCGAGTTCGATGCCGAGGCCGGGGGTGGTGGGGACGGGGACGGAGCCGTCGGTGAAGCGGAGCGCGCCGGGGGCGATGACGTCCTGGCCGTCCTGCCAGGGGGTGTGGGTGTCGCAGGCAGTGGTGACGTTCGGGACGGCGGCGGCGAGGTGGGTCATGGCGGCGAGGCTGATGCCCAAATGGGAGTTGGAGTGCATCGAGAGGGCGATGCCGAAGGTTTCGCAGAGGCGGGCGAGCTGGACTGAGCGTGTCAATCCGCCCCAGTAGTGGTGGTCGGAGAGGAGGACGCCGATCGCGGATTGGGCGATGGCGGGGGGTAGGTGGTCGTACGTCACTACGCACATGTTGGTGGCGAGGGGCATGGGGGCCTTGGCGGCGACGGCGGCCATTCCTGGTATGCCGGATGTGGGGTCTTCCAGGTATTCGAGGGTTCTGTCGAGGGCGTGAGCGACTCGGATCGAGGTTTCGATGGACCAGAGCGCGTTGGGGTCCAGGCGGAGGGGGTGGGTGGGGAAGGCGGCCCGGAGGGCGAGGATGGCGTCGATTTCCTGGTCTGGGGGGAAGACGCCGCCTTTTAGTTTGATCGATTGGAATCCGTACTCGTTGATGAGTAGGTGGGCTTGGGTGACGATTTCTTCGGGGGTTAGGGCTTGGCCGAAGCGGTCGGCGGGGGTGCCGGGGTGGGCGGGCCATTTGTAGAAGAGGTACGCGCTGTACGGGACGGAATCGCGGACTGGGCCGCCGAGGAGGTCGCATACGGGGCGGCCGATGGCTTTGCCTTGGATGTCCAGGCAGGCTACTTCGAATGGGGAGTAGACGCGGTCGATGCTCTTCTCTTTGGTGGCTGCTCCGGTCAGGCCGTGGAGATCGCTGATGGCGTCGCCGGTTACTGCGGAAATATGGTGGTAAATCTGGTTTTGGGCGTAGATGTCGAGGCCGGTGATGGCTGATGCGGCTTCGCGTACCTTGTTGAGGTGGGCGAGGTCGCCGTAGGTTTCGCCGAGGCCGGTCAGGCCTTCGTCGGTGTGGATTTCGACGATTGTCCGGAGAGCCCATGGTTCGTGGACGCCGGCGGCGTTGAGCAGGGGCGGGTCCCGGAACGCTACGGGGGTGACTGTGATCTCTCGGATTTTCATGTGAGTGACCGCCGGGCTGGTGAAATGGCTGAATCGGGATCTGGACAGCCGCTGCTGTCTGGTTGTTAGGAGCTGATTGCTAAGCCTGCGTCGAGGAGGCGTGCGAGTGCGGCGACATGTTCGGGGGTGGGGTCCACGAGTGGCGGGCGAACGTTTCCCGCGTCCAGGCCGCGTAGTTTCACGCCTGCTTTGACCAGAGCGACCGCGTAGCCGGGGACACGATCGCGTAGTTCGACGAGAGGGAGGTAGAACTCTGTCAGCAGTTGCTGGGTGAGCAATTCGTCGCCGCTGGTGATGGCTTTGTAGAAGGCGAGTGCTACCTCGGGGGCGAATGCGAAGGCGGCGCTCGAATAGAGTGGGACGCCGAGGCCACGATAGGCGGGAACTGTGAGTTCCGCGGTGGGGAGACCGTTGAAGAAAGTGAATTCGCGGTCGGTTTCCTGGCGGACGCGCAGGATGATGCGTTGCAGCAAATCGATATCGCCCAGGCCGTCCTTGAAGCCGACGACGGTCGGCAGCTTGGTCAACGCTACGGCGGCGTCGGGGGTGAATCTGGCTGTTCCGCGCTGGTAGACGATGATCGGCAGATCGCTGACCTCGGCGATTTGTCGGACATAATCCACCAGGCCGGATGGGGGCGCTGTGACCAGATACGGCGGGAGAAGGAGCAACCCATCGGCACCCGATTCCGAAGCCGCCCTAGCACATGACCGAGCGAACGGCAGCGAACCTCCCGCACCCGAGATGACGGGCACCCGCCCCCCAACCACGCTCACCGCGGTGTCCACCACATCCGTGTACTCATCCAGGCTCAGCGCATTGAACTCACCCGTGCCACAGGCCGCGAACACTCCCCCAGAACCCGCCACGACACCCATCGCCACATGCTCAGCAAGCACTCCACAATTCACCGCCCCACCTTCCCCAAAGGGCGTAACCGGAAAGAAAAGCACCCCATCAAGCCGCATCGCTACCTCCACTCTCCACACGACTTCTCCCACCCACCCTTGATTCCCCTCGGCTCCACAGCCCATCGAT
>NZ_BLAE01000003.1:0-54477 GCF_009687865.1 Acrocarpospora macrocephala | reverse complement strand
CCCATCGATACCGGGTTCTCCCACCCACCCTCCCTTTGTTTGACCCCGGGCTCCGCCCGGCCCCGCCGCCACCGTGGCTCCTCTCGACGGAATCTTGCGGATGCGATTCCGACATAGAGCGACAACCAGAGTCCCCGACCGACCCCAGAAGAGGGCTACCACGATCTCCCACGAAACGAAACCGCCATAACAGCGAAAGCATGCGAAACCATCCACGCCCACCATCACAATTCCCCGAACACGGAACCACCGCAACAACGAAATCGGGCGGAGCCCGAGAGCAAACAAAGGGAGGGTGGGTGGGAGAATCACTTCAACAGCGGGCCACGCAAAAACTGGAAACAAGATGGGTGAGGGAACCACCGTAATGATTATGATCTTGTAACGGAAATCAGGGTGAGCGGGTTCGTCCGGTGGATGTCGGGATGGTTTGCCTAACGGATGCCTTCGCGGCGCAATGCCGTAGCCAATTTGCGTGTATGTCTTACGACGGCGTCGGCGATTTTCTCGGTTTCCTCCGGCGGAAGATCCGATGGCATGGAGCAGCTGATCGCGTCGGTGGCGGGGATGCGGTAGTCGACGGCCACCGCGACGCAGGCCACGCCTGGTGTGCCCTGTTCGCGTTCGTAGGCATAACCCCGAGTGCGTACCTGATCGAGTTCGCCGGTCAGCCGGGGAAGGTCGGTGATCGTGTGGTCGGTAATCCGGGCGAGTGGGGTCGGCAGGAGCGCGTGGACCTCGTCGTCGGTCAACTGGGCGAGGAGCACCTGGCCGAGGGCCGTGACATGGGCGGGGAGGCGGCGGCCGACGCGGGGGATCGTGGGGTGGCGTTCGCGGGATTCGCGGGTGGCCAGGTAGAGCACGTGCGCGTCGTCGCGGCGGGCGAAGTGCACGGTGTGACCGATCTCCTCCCGGAGGTCCTCCAAGGTCTCGTGAGCGAGCGGGAGCGCCAGGTCCTTGTCCAGGTAGGCCGTCCCGGTCAGCAGCGCATGCGGCCCGATCCCGTAGGCGGAGCCGGTGGCCTCGATCCACTTCAGTTCGGCGAGGGTACGCATCAGCGCGTGCAGACTGCTGCGCGGAAACCCGGTGAGCTGCTGGAGCGCCGAGAGAGTCAACCGGTCGGGCGACGCGGCGAGGGCTTCGAGGATACGTACCGTACGTTCGGCGGACTTGACCAGCTGGGGCTCCATCGCTGTCCCATTTCCGTCGTTTTGCTATATGACGGGCAGAATACCGGATGCCATCCAGATACATGGACACCTACCCTTTGATCGCGCCGCTGGTCAGACCGCGCATGAACTGACGCTGAAAGGCCAGAAACGCGATCACCGAGGGCAGCAACGCCAGTAGTGAGGCGGCAAGCAGCACCCCGATGCCCACCTGCTCGTCCGAACGAAGTGAGCGCAGCGCGATGGGCAACGTCCAGTGCGAGGACTCGTTGGCCACGATGAGCGGCAGCAGATACTGATCCCAGATCATGGTGAACCCGAACACGCCGATCACCCCAAGCGCCGGCCGGCACAACGGCAGAATGATCGTGAAGAACGTGCGCAACTCCCCCGCGCCATCGATCCGCGCCGCTTCCTCCAACTCGACCGGCACTTCCTTCATGAATTCGGTCATGACCAGAATCGAAAACCCCCACGCCCCCACCGGCAGGATCATCCCCAGGTACGTATCGATCAGGTTGGCGTGAATGAGCGGCAGATCGGCCAGCACCAGCGACAGCGGAATCGCGATGATCTCCTCCGGCAGCATCATCGTGGCCAGCATGACGAGCAGCACGAACGTCATCCCCCGGAACCTCTTGCGAGCCAGCGCGTACGCGGCGAACACGCTCACCACCATCTGCAGCAGCAACCCGAACCCGACGACCACGAAGGAGTTGAGCAGGTAGAGATAGACGTTCTTCTCCCCCGCCTGGGCGAAGTTCTCCAGCGTGAGCTCGGACGGCCAGAGCGTGAAAGCGGTCGGATCCAGGGTCGTGCTGAACGCGCTGATCAGCAGCCCGAAAAGCGGTCCGGTGAAGACCACGAGCATCATCGCGTACAGGACGAACTTGCCGATCGAGGCGAGCGGGCCCTTCCTGGCCTCCAGGCCGAGCGCGGTGTCGAATCTCATCGCGCCTGCCTGCGGCGCATCAGCTGGACCACCAGCGTGAGCACGAGCGTGGCCGCGAACAGCACGACCCCGCCCGCCGACGCGACCCCGAGCTCGTTGCGCTGGAAGCCCAGCTTGTAGATCAGCGTCATGATGACCTCGGACGAGCCGTTCGGCCCACCGTTGGTCAGCACGTACACCTCGACGAACACGCGCAGCCCGCGAATCGCGGCGAGCGTGAACAGGATCCAGAAAACCGGCCGCAACGCGGGCAAGGTGATATACCGCAACCGGTGCCGGGTGGTGGCGCCATCGACGGCTGCGGCTTCGTACAGCGTCCTGTCAATGCCCACCAGACCGGCCAGGAAGATCATCATGTCGTACGGCGCGCCGCGCCAGACATTCATCCCCATGATCGACCACAGCGACGAATGTTCGCTGGCCAGAAAGGGCTGCGGGTCGATGGCGATCCAGCCGAGGATGGTGTTGAGCAGCCCGCTGTCCCCCGGGTGATACATGATCCGCCAGACCTCCGCCACGGCCGCCATGGTGGTGACCACCGGCAGGAACACCGCCGCCCGGACGAACCAGAGATATCGCGCCGGCCCCTCGATCAGCAGCGCGAGCCCCAGCCCGAGGGCGAGCGACCCGCCGGTGGTCCCCACGGCCAGCAGCAGGCTGTGCCCCACCGCGCCGGCGAACGCCTCGTCCGTCATGATCGTGCGGTAGTTGTCCAGCCCGACCCATTCGTCCCCGAGAAACGGCTGGACCTTGAAGAAGCTCTTCCACAGCCCCAGCGCCATCGGGATGAACTTGAAGTAGAGGAACAGCAGTAGCGCGGGCGCGAGAAGCAACCACGCCACCGCCGTACCTCGCCGGGAGTGCGTCACGATGCCTTCTGGGCCTGCAGTTCCGCCGTCAGCTTGGCCGCCAGTCCGTCCATACCGGCCTTGACGTCGGCCGAGCAGTCCGCCCACACGGCGTTGATCGCGTCGGCGGTGGTCTGCCGGATGGGCGCCCAGTTGGGCACCGCCGAACTGTAGACGGCGTCCGCGTACGCCTCCTGGAAGACCTTCCACCCCGGAGCCTGCCGCTCGGCCGCCATGTCCACGGTCGTGTTGACCGGAAGCCGGACGATCGCACCGGGAGCGTCCTTGTTCATCCCGATCCGCTGGCCCTCGGCGGACACCGCGAACTCGGCGAACTTCTGCTGCCCTGGCTCGTCGGCGGAACCCGCCATCAGGTAGACGTTCTCCCCCTCGCCGAGCGTGCCGGGCCCGCCGGACGGACCCTTGGGCACCTTGACGACTTCGAGCTTGTCCGCGCCGATCGACTGCTCGAACCTGGCCAGCACGTACGGCCCGACCAGATAGATGCCGCCTTGACCTTTCTCGAAGACCTCGTGGGTGACGGTGGTGTCGTTGCTGACCGCGCCGGGGTTGACGGTCTTGGCGACGCAGAACTGATCCTGCAGGAACTTGATCGCCTCGACGAACTTGGCGTCGGCCACGGCCGGGGTGAACTTGCCGGCGCCGGTGGGGGTGAGGAAGGTGGCGCCGTTGGCGTAGATCATCGAGGAGGCGTACCAGGACGCGTAGCCGCGTTTAGTGCCCGCGGGGGCGACGAAGCCGTAGGTGTCGGCGGCGCCGTTGCCGTCCGGGTCCTGCTCGGTGAAGGCCTTGGCCAGGGCGGCCAGGGCGGCCCAGCTCCGTGGCGGTTCCAGGCCGAGCTTCTCGCGCCAGTCCTTCCTGATGATCAGCGCGAACGACTGGGCCGAGAAAGGCGCGGCGTAGTACTTGCCGTCGCTCGCCTGGGCCGCCTGCCAGGCCCGGTCGGCGAGCTGGTCGCCGCCCTTGAGCGTGGCCTTGTCGACTTCGCGCAGCCAGCCCTGGGTCCGCATGTTGCCGAGCTGGGCGGTGTCGTTGATGACGATGTCCGGCAGGTTCTTCTGCGCGGCCTGCTGCTGGAGCTTGGTCTCGAAGTCGTCCAGGAGCGCGACGACCTTCGTTTGGACGCCGCTGGCCGTGGTGAACGCGGTGGCCAGCTTGGTCGCGGTCTTGGCGGCGTCGGAGTCGGGGGGTTGCCGGATCCAAATCTCCAGCGCGTCGCCGCCGGAGGCGTCGCCGGATCCGCACCCGGCCACCGTGGTGGCGAGCGCCATGGCGATCACGGCCCCGAGCAGATGGCGTGTCATCAAACCACCTCTTCACAGATATGGAAATGTTTCGGGAGCGTGTCGCAAGTTTCAGGTGAACGTAACCAGAGCTGAAGAATCCGTCAATGGGTTGGAAGGTATCCATGTATGTGGATTTTCATCAGGGACGTGTACACCATGGGTGCATGCGCATCCTGATGACCGGGGCCGCCGGGAAGGTCGGCACCCTGATCCGCCCGCTGCTGGCTCGCGAGGGGCGGGAACTCCGCCTGTCCGACGTGGTCCCCATCGACGCGCCCGGCTCGGTGGTGGCCGACCTCACCGACGCCGACGCGATGGCGAGAGCCGTACGCGGCGTGGACGCGGTGATCCACCTGGGCGGCCAGAGCCGGGAACGGCCATGGGCCGACATCGTGCACGCCAACATGACGGGCACCCAGACCCTGCTGGAAGCCGCCCACCGCGAAGGAGTCCAGCACGTCGTCCTGGCCGGCAGCCACCACGCCGCCGGCTACCACACCCGCCCCCCGGACACCTCCGACCTGCCCGACTACACCTTCCCCCGGCCGGACACCTTCTACGGCGTGAGCAAGGTCGTCATGGAGGCCCTCGGCAGCCTCTACCACGACAGGTTCGGCCTGAACATCACCGTCATCCGCCTCGGCACCTGCACAGAACACCCCACCGACACCCGCTGCCTGGCCACCTGGATCTCCCCCGCCGACTGCGCCCACCTCATCGAATCCGCCCTCACCGCCCCCGGCTTCCACATCGTCTGGGGCGTCTCCGCCAACAAACGCCGCTGGTGGTCCCTCAACGAGGCCATGTCCATCGGCTACACCCCCCAGGACAACTCCGAGCCGTACGCCCCCGCCCTGCTCGCCCACGAGGGCGAACCCGACCTAACCCACCCCCTCCACCACCGCGCCGGCGGCTCCTTCACCCTCAACAACCTCGGCGGCACGTGGTGACCTTGGCGATCATCAACATCAGATGATCGGATGAATTGGCACCTCAAGGGGTCGCGCGAAGAGTAGTCTGCACGTTCGATGGCCACTGGAGGCAAGATGGCGGAAGGGTTGGGATGCCCGTGAGGGAGTCGCCAGCGGACGAGATCGTTCAGCTCCCTCTCAACGCCATGAAGGAGCAGTTCAGCCTCAGCTTCGTTCACATGATCGCATCGGCTGCCGGCTGTTCCATCAAGAGCCACGCCACCGACTATGACGGCGTTGACATCACGATCTCGTCTTCGGCCGAGTACGCGACGTACTACTGTCCAGAGTTTGAGCTGCAACTCAAGGCGACCGCGCAGCGCGATCTCCTCAAAGACGACCACCTGTCATGGACAATGAAGGCCATTCCGTTCAAGAAGCTGACCAATCCGAAGCGGTTCGCCCCTGCCTACCTTGGAGTCCTGCTGCTGCCGGAGGGTGGCTGGCTCGAGCAGGACGAGGAGCGGCTCGTCACGGGGAGTCGCATGTACTGGCAAAGCGCCGCTGATCTCGGCTCGATCGGCGATGACGAGGCAAGCAAGACTGTCCGTCTGCCGAGAAGCAATCTGTTTGATATACCTCAGCTTCAGGGCATCATGAAGACCATCGGCGATAGGGGCGACTGGTGAACACGTTCGCACCGGACCCCTCAATCCTTGAGCTCGCGCACTCGGTCACCCCCATTGCGGTCTCTCAATACCTGGCCACCCAACCCTGGGAACTCGAGTCCCGGCAAGACCACATCCGCGAGATCTGGCGGCTTCCCGGCGACGATGGGCAGAGCCTGGGCCGGGTACTTCTCCCGCTCGCTACCGACTATGCGGACTTCCTGCCACGGTTCTACGACGCCTTGTTCGCCATCAGTCGCGTCCATGACTGGGACGCCGAGAAGCTGCAGGAACGGATCGCGGCCGCCAGGGCAGATTTGTTCTTTGTCCGCCTTGATCAGGAAATGACGGACGGCACTATTCCGTTTCGCCAAGCCGAAATCACCGTCGACGCGATCTGGAAGATGCTACGAGCCGCTGCCACGACGGCTGCCGATCCAGAGCACTCTCATCTTGGGCGCAGACCAGCCGCAGTCGCCGATTTTCTGGACGAAGACGTCCGGTTGGGTCACACCAGGCGGGGCAGCTTCGTTTTCACCGTGGTCACCCGGCTCGGCGATCAGCCTCCGGAGCGGCAGGCCGATCAACCTCCCGGCGTGATCAGGCCATTTCCCCGGCGAGTTATGGAGACGCTAGCTCAAGGTCTGGAAACGACGCGCAATCTCACGCTTGGCCAGAATCTCACGGCTCTGGACGAGCCCTCCCGATGGGGGCTGAGCGCAGGGCTTGTCGAAGCCATCGAAGAGATGGCGGAACCTGATGGGCTTCGGGCGCTGGACCTATCCTTCGAATGGGCGGCAGCCGAGACTAAACCGAGCGTGGGAGAATCCCCCATCAAGTTGGAGCATCAGGCATTCGGACAACTGGGCCGTTTTCGTGAACGCCTCATTCGGCAGGAAGAGCCAAAGCGTCGCGAAACTCTTATCGGCACAGTACGGTCTTTGACCCGGGACGAGGCTCAGGAAGACGACGAGTCTGGAATGATCATCCTGCATGCCGCGGTTAAGGGCCGATTCCGGAATGTTCACATGACTCTCGGGGGCGAAGACCACGAGTGGGCGATTATCGCTTACCGCGAGAAACTGCCTTTCACGGTCACGGGCGATCTGGTCTACGAAAGGCGAGCTTGGCGGTTGGTGGGCGACCTCAGGGTCGATTCGGATTTCTTGCGTCAACGCCATAGGCAGACCCCGCCTTCCTGAATCGGCTGGCCACGCTATGCGCCGTGCGCGGCGGGTACAGTCGTGGCCATGGCGATCCCGCGGGTCATGAGATCAGCGTCCGTCGCTGTTCTCGTCGCGGTCGTTGACGCGGCGGTGGTGTTCCCCGGGTGGGATGGCTGGCCATCCGCCGCCCAGGTGGTGGCCATCGCAGTGGTAGCGGGTCTGGCGGCGTGGTTGCCTGTGGTCGCCTTGCTGGCGGCTTTGGTGCTTGCGGTGCCTGGTGGGGCGAACGCGCTGCTCGTCTGGACCGGATACCAGGTGGGGCGCCAGGTCGTGTCACGGTCGGGCATCGTCGTTGCCGCCGTGGGGTCGGTCGGTTGTTTGGGTGTGCAGCTTTTTGTCCTGTCCGCGCCGCCGGGGCCGGTGGTTTCCAGGTATGTGATCTTCGTTGCGTTGCCTGTGGTGCTCGGGCGTTACCTGGCCCAGCAGCGGAGGTTGGTGTCGGCCCGCGAGGCGCAGCGGCGGCAGTCGCGGCGGGAGCAGGCGCTGCATGAGCGGCTGCGGATCGCCAGGGATGTGCACGACTCCCTGGGGCACCGGCTCAGTCTGATCTCGATCCAGGCGGCCGCGCTGGAGGTGACGGAGCTGCCGGCCAAGCAGCGGGAGGCGGTGCTGGAGCTCGCCGCGAGCGCCCGGCAGGCATTAGACGACTTGCACGAGCTGGTCGGCACGCTCCGCGATCGCGGGATGCCGGAGTCGCGCTCGCTCGGTGGGATCGATGGGCTGGCGGCCGAGTTCCGGGCGACGGGCGCGCCCGTGACGGTCCTGAGGGAGGGGGTTCCGGCGGCGCTGGCCCCGGCCGCCTACCGGGTGGTCGAGGAAGGTCTCACCAACGCGGCCAAGCACGCGCCGGGGCAGCCGGTCACCGTGTCGTTGCGGGCGGAGGGCGACACGCTGCTGGTGACCGTACGCAATCCGCTGCCGGCTGAGCACCGCCGCAATGCAAACGGCCGTACCGGGCACGGGCTGGCAGGACTGGACGAGCGGGTACGGCTCGCCGGTGGGATGTTCCATACCGCGTCCTCGGACCAGGAGTTCCGGCTGGTCGCCATGCTGCCGCTCACCGATGCCATCGAGGAGGCCGAGCCGGAGGTTCCCGCGTCGCGCAGGCGGCTCTGGGTCGTCGCGCTCACCCTCACCGCGGCGGCTATCGTGATCTTGGCCGGTCCGGCCAGCATGCTGGGAGGATTGGGCGGGTGATCCGCGTGCTGCTTGCCGACGACGAGCCGCTCATCACCGCCGGGATCCGGACGGTGCTGGAGTCGGCGCCGGACATCGAGGTCGTCGCCGAGGCGGACAACGGCAGGGCGGCGGTCGAGAAGGCGCTCGCGCATCGCGTCGACGTGGCCCTGCTGGACATCACCATGCCGGTGCTGGACGGCCTGAGCGCGCTGGACGAACTGCGCAGGCACGCGCCGGACACGCGGGTGGTGATGCTGACCGCCTTCGGTCAGGACGCGAACGTGCGCCAGGCGTTGCGGAACGGCGTCGCCGGGTTCGTGCTGAAGAACTGCACTCCCGATGAGCTGATCCGGGCGGTCCGCGCCGCCGACGCCGGGGAGGCCTATCTCTCCCCGGCGGTGACCCGGCTCGTGCTCGGCATGGTGCCTCCGGCCAGCCGCCGGCTGGACGACGCGCGACAGCGCCTGGCGGGGCTGACCTCCCGCGAAGGCGAGGTTCTCGATCTGGTGGCCGAGGGCCTGTCCAACGCCGAGATCGGCCGGCGACTGCACATGAGCGAGCCCAGTATCAAGACCTACGTCAGCCGTATCCTCACCAAACTCGGCTGCGCCAACCGCGTCCAAGCCGCACTGCTCGCCCGCGACTCCCGCTGACTCACTCCTGGCACGGTACGGCGAGAATCACCGCTGGCATGAACGGCGCCGGATAACGGCGAGCAAGCTGGCGACATGCTCAGGCGTCGCGGCGGCGCAGCACGAGGTGGCCGCCGAGTAGGGCGGCGATGGTCCAGAGCGCGAGGATGCCCATGCCGGTCCATGGTCCGTAGTCGCGGGCCCAGCGTGGGTCGTCCTGCGGGCCGACGATGTGCATGATCAGCATGCCCGCCTGGTCCGGGAGGTACTGGGTGAATGCCTTCACTCCCGGGACGTTGCCGAGTCCCTGCGAGCCGAGGAACAGTAGGGGTAGCAGGATCCCGAGCGAGCGGGTGGGGCTGCGGAGCATCGTCGCCACTCCCATGGCGAACAGGCAGATCAGCGTCAGGTACAGGCACGCGCCGACGACGGCGGACGGCACTCCTTCGTCCCGCAGGGAGGGAGCGTCGGGGCCGAAGGCGGATGTCGCGACGAAGAAGGTGGCCAGCACGGTGATCACTGAGACCGGGAAGGCGAGCGCGGTTCCGGCCAGCAGCTTGCCGCCGTAGAACCGGCCGCGGCGGGGGACCGCCAGGAGCGAGGCGCGGATCGTCCCCGAGCCGTACTCGCCGCCCACGACGAGGACGCCGAACACCACCAGGGGGAGCTGGCCCAGGGTCAGGCTGTAGAAGGTGGCGAAGAGCGGATCGAGCGTCGCCCGGCGTTCTGGCGAGGCGGTGGCGTAGGAATCTCCCATCGAGTTCGCCAGCAGGTAGCCGAGGCCCACGCTGAGCGCGAAGGTCAGCAGGAGTGTCCAGACCGTCGACGGCACGGTCCGGATTTTGGTCCATTCGGAGCGGAGGATCGCGGTCACCGTCATCGCCCGCCTCCCCGGTACTCGACGGAGTCCCCGGTGAGCCGCATGAAGGCCTCTTCCAGCGACGCCGACCGCAGGGTGGTCTCGGATACGACCAGACCGTGGGCCAGAGCCAGCTGGCCGATCCGCTCCGGCGCGGTGTCGTAGACCTCCAGCGCGCCGTCGTCCGCCTGTTTGACCGGGAGACCCTCCGCCGCCAGGACGTCGCGCATACGTTCCGGTTCGGGGGTGCGGATCCGTACGTGCGGGCGGGCGCCCGACTCGGCGAACTCCTGTACGGAGGTGTCGGCGAGCAGCCGGCCGCGGGCCAGCACGATGAGATGCCCGGCGGTCAGAGCCATCTCGCTGATCAGGTGGCTTGACACGAACACGGTCCGGCCCTCGGCGGCCAGGCCCTTCAGCAGGTTCCTGATCCACAGCACGCCCTCGGGGTCCAGCCCGTTGACCGGCTCGTCAAAGAGCAGCACCGGCGGATCGCCCAGCAGGGCCGCCGCGATACCCAGCCGTTGCGTCATGCCGAGCGAGAACCTGCCCGCCCGCTTCCCCGCGACGCCCTCCAGCCCGGCCAGGCGCAGGACCTCCCGCACCCGCGACTTGGGGATCCGGTTGCTCTGCGCGAGCCAGAGCAGATGGTGGTACGCGCTGCGCCGGTTGTGCAACGCCTTCGCTTCCAGCAGCGCCCCGGCCCGTCGCAGCGGATCGGGCAGCTCCCGGTAGCTCCTGCCGTCGATGCGGACCCGGCCGCCGGTGGGGCGGTCAAGGTCCAGGATCATCCGCATCGTGGTGGATTTTCCGGCGCCGTTGGGTCCGAGGAATCCGGTCACCCGGCCGGGACGGACGGTGAAGGACACGCCATCGACGGCGAGCGTGTTCCCGTATCTCTTGCTGAGGTTCTCGACTTCGATCACCTGGTTCAGGGTAGGAACCGGGGCTCCGGCGGGCAGTCCTCGAAAGTCGCCGCCCGTGCCGACGAAAGTTGTGTTCCCCAGGGCTTCCCGATGGCCGTGGGATTGTCGGGGGCGGCTGTTAGCGTCGGGAGTTGTGAGTGAACTGGTCGCGGCGGTGGAGCGCGGGGAGTTGGCCCTGGTCCGGCTGCTGATCGAGCGTGGGGCGGTGCCGGACGAGGACGCGTTCTACCATGCCTGCGAGAACGGGAATACCGAGTTCCTTGACCTGCTCCATCGCCCCGGTTACGAACGCATGATCAACCATAAGCTGGACTTCGAGGATGTCGCCGGGCTCCGGTGGTTTCTCGACCGTGGTGTGGATGTCAACGTCTGTCGTTGCCTTCACCACGCGATCGCCCGGGGGCGCGGAATCGCCATCCTCACGCTGCTTCTGGACGCGGGAGCCGACGTGGATCTCCCGTGGGATCGGTGGGATGTCGGCCGTCTTCCGCTGGCGCTGGCCGCCCGGTGCGGACATCTGGCCGCGTACGAGCTCCTGGCCTCGCGGGGGGCGACCGCCGACCTGGACGCGGTCGACCGCGCGGTCCTGGCGGTTGCCCGGGGCGAGTCCACCCACCTGCCCGAAGCTCCACCGCCCGCTCTCGGCATCCCCGATGACGGACATTACGGCTGGATCCTCGGGCAGTTCGCCGTACTCGGCCAGGCGGGGATCGTCCGGAATCTCCTGGACAGCGGCCTCGCCGTCGACACCCGGGGCTGGAGCAACTTCACTCCCCTCGACCAGGCCGCCATGCACGGCCGCACTTCGGTCGTCCAGCTCCTGATCGCTCGCGGCGCGGACCTGACCGACTGTGCCTTCGACGACGAGGGCCCAACCCCGCTCGACTGCGCCCTCTGGGGCCTGAGCAACAACCGCGCCCAGGACGGCGACTACCGCGGCACCGTGGAAGCCCTCGTCTCCGCGGGCGCCCCGACCCGACATCCACCCAACACCATCGAACACGCCCTCGAACTCCCCCCACACCCCAACTCCCGGCCCGATTAATGCCCAGGCGTCCCGGTCCAGAGTTAGCCCGTTGGGGCGTCGTCGATCCACGACTGGGCCAGTTGATACTCAGCGTCTAGCCCGGCACGAGCCGATCAGGGTGCCACCGACCCACAACCCAGCTCCCGGCCCCGGTTGATGGTCAGCGTCCGGTCCAGAGTTAGCCGGTTGGGGCGTCGTCGATCCACGACTGGGCCAGTTGATACTCAGCGTCTAGCCCGGTATGAGCCGATCAGGGTGCCACCGACCCACAACCCAGCTCCCGGCCCTGGTTGAGGGTCAGCGTCTGGTCCAGCGTGGGCCGGTGGGGGTGTCGTCGATGTGGATGCCGATGGTGAGGAGGGTGGTGCGGAGGGTGTCGGCCACGTCGTAGCGGCCGTCTTGGCGGAGGGTGGCGCGGAGGTTCACCAGGGCTTCGGTGAGTGTGGTCAGGTGGTGGGCGGATTCGGCGTGTTTGCCGAGTTGGGTGATCAGGTGGCGGAGGGTGTCGCGGGATTGGGCGACGCCGCCGGAGTCCTCCTCGGTGTCGGCGGACCAGGCGACCAGGTCGGATTCGAGGGCGAGGATAGCCTGGGTCGCCGTGGCGGTGTCGCTGTCCTCCAGCGCGGCGGCGAAGCGGGACTCGTGGGCCTGGGTCAGCTCAGCCAGCGTGATCCGGGGCGCGCTATCGGGAGGCGGGGGTGGTGGTGGGGGCAGTGTGGTGTGGCCGCTGGTCAGGTGGCGGAGTTCGGGCAGCGTCAGGGTCGTCCCGGCGGGGAGTTGGAGTCGGGTGCCGGGGCGGCGGATGGTGACGGAGCCGCGACCGGCGACACGTACCTGGTCGGTGGTGAGGTCGATGATGGCGGCGGTGTGCTCGTCGATGCCGAGGACGGCGGTGCCGTCGGGGAGGTCGGCTTCCATCCTGGCCAGGCGGCGCTCCCCGAGGTAGCAGAAGCGGGTGTCGTGGGTGCCGCCTTCGGCGTTGTCGTAGTGCGGGATGACGACGACCTGGAGATCCAGCGCGCTGAGCAGGTCCAGCCCTTCGCGCCAGTGCGGGTCCGCGCCGACCTTGTAGATCTCGTAGACGGGTACGGTCACCACGCCTGCCGTACACGCGGCGGCAGAGGCCAGCACCGTCACGCCGCGCCGCGCCCGAACCCGGGACCGCAGGTCGGCGGCCGTTCCCGAGGCGGTCCAGCGATCCAGCGCGTACGTCGGGCTGCCGGGCCCGGAGAACACCCAGTCGGCGGTGGCGACGTCTCCCCCGACCTGGACGTCCAGCCCCACGCTCCGCGCGAAGTATCCACGGGCCCGAGCGGATATGTCCGCCGCGTTCTCCTGGAACGCGTAGGGGGTGTCGAGCAGCACCGCCCGAGGCCGGCCACCGAGCCGCCGCGCGGCGGAGCGGTGCACTTCGACCATGGTGGGGCTCGTCTCGCCCGACCCCATCAACATTAGGACGCGACATGTTTGTTGCTGCATACTATTCGCAATAACCACCACCTGCACGGGGGCGTACGTGAACGATCAGGTCAGCGTCGAGGTGCTGCCGCTTCGTGTCGATGCCGCCGGAACGTGGCGTTACCGCCGCCTGCTCACCCCGCTTGGCGGTGAATCACCTGACCAGGCGGCACGACGGGGCGCCGGTGTCCGCGCCGGCGACGCCTCCACGGTGGTCCACTCCACCAGCTGGCGCTACCGGCCGCAAGGCCAGATCGTCCTGACTTACGCCATTTGCCCCGATCCCGACCCGCATCTCCCCGCCACCGAACTGGAGACCATCCGCCTAGCCCGGGGCGCTACCCCTTCGAGCCCCACCCCCGAACATGTGCACCTGGAGAACGTGGTCGCACACGCCCTCCGCCACCTCGCCTACCTACTGGAACACGACCCGGTCGTGGGCGCAGCCCTATCGGGCGACATCGCCGTGGCCCGCGCCCTCAATTCCCTCTCCCGCGAACCGGCCGAAGCGTTCATCGGCGCTCATTGAGGGGCGTCACCGCACCGAACACCCAGCGCCACAGGAGTTCATCGGCGTTCGCTGGAGGGACGTCGCGCGCCCACAGCGCAGAAGTTCATCGGGGTTATTGAAGGGCGTCGCGGGCGTCCATCAGGGCGAAGCCGAGGAGGTTGAGGCCCTTCCAGGTGGTGGGGGACGCGGCGGCGGGGTCGTTGGCGGCCAGGCCGATGCCCCAGATGCGGTCGAGCGGGCTGGCCTCGACCAGGACACGTTCATGGGTGGCCAGGAGGAACGCCTTGAGGTCGGGGTTCTGGCCGAACTTAGCAATGCTCGCGCGCACCACGATCGGGTAGCGCTGGGCGGTCCACACCTCATCATCGAAGGCGCGCACCTTGCGGCCGAGAGCCTTCGCCTCGCCCGGCGTTCCGGCGGCGAGGATCTCGGCGGCCGTGGCTTCGTCACCGAAGAGCCACGCCTTGTGGGACATCATGTAGTGCTCCGCGGTACAGAAGACGTGGCCGTCCTCGGTGAACTCGGCAGGCCACCACTGGCTCAAGCAGCCCGCGCCAACGCTGCCGTCACGCATCGGGCGATGCCCCCAGAAGCACAGATAACGCAAGCGCGTTCCGGCCCGCTCAGCGTCGATCGCTTCCTCAACAGAACGGGGCAGTCTCGCGAAATCGGACATGCCCATACCTTGACACACCAAGCCTCTCCGACGCCTCAACACCAAGAGCTCCCCGCGCGAAGGAACTCGACGAGTCGTCATACGGAAGGTCTCGCGGGTTCGGTTCTGATGGCACGGAGTGGAACGGGATGTCCCGCCTCCTCTATGACGGCTCTCCCGCAGAACGTGATCCGAAGGACGTGACACCGATGGCCCGGTTCCGATGGAATCGCACGTCACTCGAGGCTGGTGACACGGCGGGGGCGCTGCCGGCGGAAAACGCGCCCGCGTCCCCAGATCACCCGACGTCCGACCACGATCCGGTCCCGCCGGATGTGATGCGCGACCGCCTGGCCGCCCTGTACGCCCTCGTCATGACCGACGACTCCCTAGACGACCCAGATCAGGACCCGGAAGACTGGGAGATCACCATTCCCGGCAAGCTCCCCGATCCGGCAACCGGGGAAGACACAAGGCGGCCATCGAACTGGCCCTAGAGCACCTGACAGCATGACCAGATCGTCGGCTTACTCGCCGTTATCCGGCGCCGTTCACGCAAGTGATGATCCTCACCGCACCGGCGCCAAGAGCAGCTGCGGCATTGTGCTCGGTGTTCCTTGGGCCGCAGAGCAATCACTCATAGATCCTCAAGCCACTGACCTCGGCGAACCCTTGGTGAGCACGCAAGTTAACTCTCTGCGGGCCTGACAGCATGAGCAGATCGTCGGCTTGCTCGCCGTTATCCGGCGCCGTTCACGCAGGTGATGGTCCTCACGCACCGGCGCCAAGAGCAACTACGGCATTGTGCTGCGGCATCATGTTGGGCGTTCTTTGGGCCCGCAGAGCAATCACTCATAGATCCTCAAGCCACTGACCTCGGCGAACCCTTGGTGAGCACGCAAGTTAACTCTCTGCGGGCCTAACAGCATGAGCAGATCGTCGGCTTGCTCGCCGTTATCCGGCGCCGTTCACGCAGGTGATAGTCCTCACCGCACCGGCGCCAAGAGCGGCTGCGGCATTACGTTGGGTGTTCTCTGGGCGAGCGTAGACATCGAGACGATCGCAACCTCGACCCGAACGGCTCTGCCTGGCGGGCAGGTCAGGGGAAACGTGCCGCTACGTCCAGCCTGCCGGTGGCGGGGGGCGGGAGGGGTAGGGCAAGGCAGGGGAAACGTGCCGCCACGTCCAGCCTGCCGGTGGCGGAGGGCCGGAGAGGGGCAGGACAGGGGAAACGTGCCGTTACGTCCGGTCTGCCGGTGGCGGGGGGTCGGGGAGGGGTAGGGCGAAGGCGACGGCCTTGCCGCCGGTGACTCGGTTGGTGGTGGAGATCTTGGTGGGGTAGGCGCCGCACCAGCCGCGGGACAGCCGGTGTACGACGTCCAGGCCGCGGCCCGACTCCAGCAGTAGCGGGTCGGGGATGGCGTCGATCTGGTCCAGGGTCAGATGTACGGCCCTTGGACCGGGGATCGCGGGCAGGGTCTCCGAGCCGTCGACGACCTCGCACACCACAACCGGGGGGCTCCGGTAGAGGCGGAGTTCGAATGGGCCACAGGCGTGCCGCAGCGCGTTGGTGACCAGTTCCGAGACCATCACCACGCCGTCGTCGATGGCGTCATTGCCCAGGCCCAAGCCGGTCAGCACGCCCCGCATGAGATCACGGCTGCGCATCACGGCGCGTGATCCCTCGGCCAATGGCCAGGTGGCGATCGATGCGGCCCGGTCCAAGCCGGTCTCCGCGAATCTTATGAGCGGCGAGGCGAGCGCGGACTCCGTCCCTCTCACACGGTCCCTCTCACACGTCGATCTCCCGGGCATACGCGCGGCTGGACAATCCAAATGTGCGGAACGTCCTAAGTATCTATCGGTTTCGGCCCGCGATGCAAGATGACCAACCCTCCGAAAACCACGAAGAGCCGGGGGTTCCGGCTCTTCGCGAAACTCTGCATTACGTGGGAAAACTCGGGTCAACCTGGGGAAACTCGGAAACGACTGGTGAGAGGGTCAGCTCAGGTCGTATTCGCCGTCCTTCACCGCGTCGACGAAGGCACGCCATTCCGATGGGGTGAACTCCAGCACGGGACCGCGCCCGCGCTGTTTGGAGTCGCGCACGCCGACAACGCCGTCGGCGCCGCCGGTGCTGGCGACCTCGACACAGTTGTCCCCGCCGCTGGAGCGGCTGGACTTGCGCCAGTTGGTGAACTTGCTGTTCTGGTTCATGAACCGTCTCTCGGACAACGGCTAATTCTGGACTGTACAAAAGTGTCGCATGTTCAGATTGCGGTCGTGCACGCCTGAACCGGACGTCTCACCGGCCTTGCCCGGCACGCCATACAGATGGATACTCGGCACGATCTAGAACCTCGGACCGTATGGAACCCGGAGATATCCAGCCGGACGGACAGACAAGGGGCCGGACAAGGTGTCTGACAGCCACGAGGCAGAGCCCATCAGGATCGACACCACCGCGGCCCACTCGGCCCGGGTGTACGACTACTGGCTGGGCGGCACCACCAACTTCGCCGCCGACCGCGCCGCCGGCGACGCCGTGCTCGCCGCCCGCCCGGGGCTCCGCTACAGCGTCCAGGCCAACCGCGCGTTCCTGGTCCGGGTCGTGCAATGGCTGGCCGGCGACATGGGCGTACGGCAGTTCCTGGACATCGGCACCGGCATCCCCAGCAAGAACAACACCCACGAGGTCGCCCAGGCGGTCAACCCGGCCACCCAGGTGGTCTACGTGGACAACGACCCGATCGTGCTCGCGCACGCGCACGAGTTGCTGAAATCCACCCCCGAGGGCGCCACCGACTACATCAACGGCGACCTGCGCGACACCGAGAAGCTGCTCCGCGGGGCGTCCAGGACGCTGGACTTCAGCCAGCCGGTGGGAATCCTGCTGCTCGGCGTCATGCACCACATCCCGGACGAGCACGACCCGTACGGGATCGTGGCCCAGCTGGTCGCCGCGGCGGCCTCCGGCAGCTACCTGGTGATCTCGCACCCGGCCAGCGACCTGCTCCCGGAAACCCAGGGCGAGGCGTCCAAGCGCTACAACCAGCATGTGGCCACCGGGCAGCGGCTACGCTCCCGGGAGGAGGTCGCCCGGTTCTTCGACGGCCTGGAGCTGGTCGAGCCTGGGCTGGTCCAGTGGCACCAGTGGCGGGCCGGGGACGGCTCTCCCGATGGCGCGATCACCGGCCACAGCGGCGTGGCCAGGGTGCCATAGAACGTTCGGAGGATGCCGATGATCAGTCCTTATGTGCGGCGGCTGCGACTGGCCACCGAACTCCGGCACCTGCGGGTCAGCGCCCAGCTCACCCACGAGCAGCTCGCCAAGCGCATCGGGCTGCCACGCGCGCAGATCTCCCGGCTGGAGAACGGCCATGTGGTGGACCTCGCCGACATCATGGCCATCCTGGAAGAGCTGGGCGTGCACGGCGAGCGGTGGACGCAGATCATCACCATCGCCCGGGAGGCCGGGGAGCGCGGCTGGTGGGAGTCGAACAAGGCGATGGGCGAGCGGCAGGCCCTGTTCGCCGACCTGGAGGCGGGGGCGGAGACCATCCGCGAGTTCCAGATGACCTTCCTGCCCGGCCTGCTGCAGACGGCCGAGTTCACCCGGGCCCGGGCCGAGACCGACCGCAGGGACGGGGCGGACGGCTACAAGCCGGACAAGGCCGCCGAAGCGCGCCTCGGGCGCCAGCGTATGCTGCGCCGCCCGGGCGGGCCGAGCTACGAAGTGATCATCGATGAGGTGGCCGTGCGACGCCGCGCGGCCCCGCTGGAAGTGGTGCAGCAACAGCTTTATCACCTTGCGGCTACCGTCAACGGGGACCCGAAGATCACCCTGCGGGTGCTGCCCATCGACGCGGTCATCGACGGCTACAGCCTGCCGCGGTCGGCCTTCTCGATCTACACCTTCGCCGATCCCGGCGACCCCACCGTGGTGGCCGTGGACACCGTCACCGACGATCTCGTCCTGACCGAGCCGGACGCCGCGACCCGCTACGAGACCCTTTTCACCCGCATCCGGGCGGCCGCGCTGACCCCGGACGAGAGCCTGCAGTTCCTGATCAAGGCGGCTCGAAACCTACCGAATGGGCATAGCTCCGCGTAACCAGGAGCGGGTTCGGAACGTTCCCACGCCGCGATCGCGCCGTGGCGGCGGGTGACGCCCCCGGAACGCCGGGAATCGGCCCTCCCCTATCGCCGCCGACCGAATCCGCAGGTCATCGCCATCCCAGTTATATTTCCCGGGTTAACTACCGTGCGTGGCAAACTCGAATGCAATTCCCGCTTTATATCCCGGGCATTCAAGTTCTCTATAGAACTTCGCGCTTCGCAAAAAATGGGGTCTACCCATTCAGGTGGCCCGCATGTAAGCATGTCGTCAATTGACTCCGGGTCGAAAGGCGTGTCAAGTGACAGTGTCCGAGGCCCTGGGTGACCGCCTCCGGCAACTCCGCAAGGAGGCGGGCCTGACCCAGGATCGATTGGCGCGGCGCGCACATGTTAACGACAGTTACATCTCTCTGATCGAGACGGGACGGCGGGTTCCGTCGCCCGAGGTGACGGCGGCATTGGCGGCCGAACTCGGGTGCACGGCGGAATACCTGCTCTACGGCAAGGCGGGAATCCCGGTGCAATACTCGGTCGAGACACGGAGCGCGGCCAACCGCCGGCTGCTCCGCCCGCTGAAGCGCCCCCTGGCCGGGTTCCGCCCTGGTGACAAGGTCGAATACCGCCAGTCGGGGGCGCTGCTGATGATCACCTACATCCGCCGGGTGGGCGAGAGCGCGGTGCCCGGTCAGTGAAGCTTGACAGCGACTCCACCCAGGATGTGACCGGGGACGTAATCAGGCGCGGACGCGCCGGGGACGTCCCCGTTCGGGTGCCAGTCCTGCACCGGGACGACCCCGGGGTGCAGAATGTCGAGCCCGTCGAAGAACTGAATGATCTGAGCCCGGTCGCGCGGATAAAGCGGCTTGTTGGTTCGATTATATATTTCGAGAATTCGCTCTTCGTCTTCTTGATTGGCCACATCCCCGTGTTTACTGTGAGATAAGACCAGATAACTTCCCGGCGGCATCGCGCGCATAATACGGCCCACGATGTCATGCGGATCGTCAGCGTCGGAGACATAGTGCAGGACAGAAGTGAGGATCACGCCGACCGGCCCGTCGAAATTGATCATTTCGTTCAGGCGGGGATCGGCCAGGATCTTTTCGGTCGCGCGCATGTCGCCACTCGTGGCCACCGTGTTGCCGTCGGAGAGGATCGCCTGGATGTGGGCGAAGACGATCGGGTCGTTGTCGACGTACACCACCCGGGCCCCCGGCGCCGCCGCCTGGGCCATCTGATGGGTGTTCTCCCTGGTCGGAAGGCCACTGCCGATGTCGAGGAACTGCCTGATCCCACGCTCGGCGAGGTAGTTCACGGCACGCTTGAGGAACGCCCGGTTCCCCACCGCGACGTCGGCGGCGTCGGGCGCGACCTTGAGGAGTTCCTCGGCCGCGACCCGATCGGGAGCATGGTTGTCGCTCCCACCGAGTAGATGATCATAGATTCTGGATGCATTCGGACAGTCATGGTCGAACACGTTCTGCCGCTTCATGTAGTCACCCTCGCCGGTGCCCATTGAGCTAGCGTTTGATCACTTTCACCGATCAACCATAGCAACCCACGCTATTCACGTCAGGTGTGGATCATGTGGTCATGCCATCCGGAGTTTCCCCGCGAACGACATGAACGTGCCTTGACCGTCGCGAGTATATGACTACATGCCCGACATAGCCGATAATTCCGAGGGAAGAATTTTTCCTTTTCCGGGTGGGCCGAATCCGCATTTCCGGCCGTACTGGATTACCAGCCCCGAGCGGCCCTCCGGGCCTCCTGCGCCTCGACCTGGAACCCCAGGTTCTCCAGGTCCGCCGCGGCCTGCTCAGCCAGCTTCCTGGCCTCGTCCAGGGAGCCCTGAGCTGCGTACATGGCGGCGATCCTGACCCGGCAGAGGGACGGCCGCCGGTCGTCGGCGGCGATCTCGAACAGGCCGGCCGCGCGGGTGTAGCGGGTGATCGCCTCGGCGGGGCGATCCAGGCCCGCGAGGGCGTCCCCGGCGAACTCCTCGAAGGCCGCCTCGGCCGGGATGTCCCCGGTCTCCTGGCCCAGCACGCGGCCGTGATCGCACAGCTCAAGGGCTTGATCGTGATGGCCCGCGGCGATCTTGACGGTGATCAGCGTGTCCAGGGCGAGGCACTCGTAGACGCGCTCGCCGCTCTCCCTGGCCAGCTTCTCGGCCCGGGTGTGGGCTGACTCGCAGAGCTGGATCGCCTCGTCGGGGCGGCCCTCGGCGGCGGCCACCAGGCCGAGCACCCGCAGGCAGGCCACCTCGGAGGGCGCGTCCTCGACCTCGCGGGCCAGCTTGAGACCGCGCTCGGCGTCCGCGGCGGCGGCGTCGAGCGTGTGCTGCCGGTGCCCCACCAGGGCCCGCCAGGCCAGCGACCTGGCCACCCCTTCGGCGTTCTTGACCTGCTCGAAGGCGTCCAGGCAGGCGGCCAGCAGCTGGACCGCGCGCGGCTCGTCGCCGGGCTGCCTGGCCACCACGGCGGCCAGCCTGAGCCGGGCCTCGGCGGCCAGCCGGGTGTCCTCCTCGGCCAGCGCGGCGGTCATGACCCGGTCCCACATGTCCTCGGCCTCGCGGTGGCGGCTCTGGTGGCACAGGAACGACGAGAGCCGCAGGGCCAGCCCGTACGCCAGCCGGTAACGCCTCTCTTCGCAGGCCAGGCGGATCGCGGCCAAGATATTCGCGCATTCGGCGATGAACCAGACACCAGGGCCGGAGTCGATCAGGTGCCGAGCCTCGTCAGGGGCGAAAAGTTCCACGTTCAGCCGGGCAGGGCGAGGAAAGTGTGGCTCTCCGGGTAGGCGAGCGTCGGCCCGGTCCACGAGCTCCAGCCAGCCCAGCAGCAGCCGCTCCACGGCCAGGTCCCGCTCGCTGATGTGATCCTGCAGCTGCGCCTCGGCGTAGTCCCTGAGCAGGTCGTGCTGCCGGTAGCGGGGCTGCCCCACGGTGCCCGCGCTGACGGTGACCAGCAGGCTCCGGTCGGACAGCGTCTCCAGTAGTTCCTCGGCCTCCAGGGTGCCCAGCAGCATGGCGATCAGCCAGACCGGGAAGTCGCCAGGCCCGGCCAGGGCGAGCACCCGGAAGGCCTGCTTGGCGGGCCCGGGCAGGGCGTCGTAGCTGTCGGCGATGCTGGCGCTGACGGTCATCTCGTTGGCCCGCAGCGCGCGCAGCCGGTCGCTGAGCCGCCCGGCGAAGTAGGCGATCGGCCAGTTGGGCTGGGCGGACAGCCGGGCGCCCGCGATCCGCACGGCCAGCGGGAAGCCGCCGCAGGCGGCCATCACCTCGTCGGCGGCCGCCGGCTCCGCGGCCACGCGGTCGGCCCCGATGATCTCTTCGAGCAGGCGCAGGGCCTCCTGGCGCCGCAGCGGTTCCAGCCGAAAGGGACGGATACCGGCCCCGCCCGTGAGGTAGGCCCGGGACGTCACGATGACCGCGCACCCGGCCGTACCAGGCAGGAAGGGCTGGACGTGCTCGGCGCCGGCCGCGTCGTCGATCACCACGAGCACCCGGCGGCCGGCCAGCATGGACCGGAACAGCGCGGCCCGCTCCCCCGTGCTGGCGGGCAGGCTGTCGGCCGGGGCGCCCATGAAGGCCAGCAGCTCGCCGAGCACCTCGGCGGCCTCGCGCGGGTGCGCGGACATCCCGGCCAGGTGGATGTAGATCTGGCCGTCGGGGAAGGCGGCCCGCAGCCGGTGCGCGATGTGGATGGCCAGCGCGGACTTGCCCACCCCCGGCGGGCCGATCAGGGAGGCGATCGGCACGCCCGTCACGTCAGGGCCGGGGGTCAGGAACTCGGCGACCCTGGCCACCTCGTCCTCGCGGCCGGTGAAGTCGATCACGTCGGGCGGGAGCTGGGCCAGCGGCGGGGGCGGCGGGGCCTGGGCGGGCGCGGCGGCGGCCGGGGCAGGCGCTCTGGTGTCCAGCACCAGGGCCTCGTCGTCCACGTCGATGGCGTCCCTGAGCTGGCGCAACGCCTGGCCGGGGCCGCTGCCGGCCTCGCGCAGCAGCAGCGCGGAGACCGTGTCGAAGTGCCGGAGCGCCTCCGCCCGGTAGCCGGAGCGGTACAGGGCGGTCATCAGCAGCGCGTGCAGCTGCTCGGAGAACGGGTCCTCGGCGATGCCGCGGCGCAGGTCGCCCAGCACGTCGCGGTGCTCGCCGAGGTGAATGCGCTCGCGGAAGAGGGAGATCTGGGCGGCCCTGCGCTCGAAGACCAGCTCGTCGCGGAGCAGCCGGAGGCGGGCGGTGTGGTCGGGCAGGTCGGCCAGCGGGGGCTCCCCCTGCCCCCAGAGGTTCAGCGCCTCCTGGAGCGTGCGCACGGCCTCGTCGTGCTCGCCCCGGCGGACCGCGTCGGCGCTGTCGGCGACCAGGGCGCGGAACCGGTGGGCGTCCAGGGTGTCGGCGGGGTCGAACTCGATCCGGTAGCCGCCGGAGCCGCCGGCGGGGATCCGCCCGGGCAGCACCCGGCGCAGCTGGGACAGGCACGTCTTGAGCGAGCCGTCGCGGGCATATCCGTCACCCCAGACGGCCTCCATCAACTCGCCCGGTGACAGGCCCTGCTCACCGGCCAGCAGAAGCGCGCACAGAGCCCTTCTCTTGATCGGCGAAATGGCCAGCGGGCCGCCCTCATCCGGGATCACTTCCAACCGGGTCAAGATCCGGAAGTGCAACGCCTGGGCCCCCAATCCGCTCGGAGGTACGCGCGATCAACATGACATTCAGCGGGAATCCGTTGAAAAGCGCGTAGTGGAGATACTACTGCCTTTCTGTCTCCAGGCCATGACTAAACGCTGACTGGGTTGCAACCTTCCGATTACCACTCCTGGATAGCGTTCAACTCCCCGGACAGGCAGGAGTTTCCCTCATGTCACCAGGGCGCACATCTGATCCCATCCGTATCTCGGTCCGACTGCTTCTAACTGGCGAGGGAAGCGCCGGAGCCGAGAAAGAACTAGTCACAATATATAATTTTGGTCAAGCCTTAAGGGTGCCTTAATGCTGAAGAGGAGGCGCTGAAGTGGGCGACTGGGAGGTCTCGCCAGATCCTCGCGGCCCGGCACTGCCTGACGCCGAACCCCCGCCAGGCCGTTTCGTCGTGGACGGTCACCCCATGCACGGGGTGTACCGGCGGCCCACCAAGGCCGCGTTCAGCGATCTTCTCGTCACCTGGAACGGCCATCGGCTGTGGCAGGGCGAGGAAGCCGCACGCTTCACCGTGGACGCGTCCCCGCTACTCAGCATCTGGAACCTCGTCTACGCCGACGATTACGCCGCCTCCGGCTGGCTGGTCCGCGCTCGTGCCGACCAGGCGGGACGGAGCCTGCAGTGGGCGAGCCCGGAACCGAGCGGGCGGGCCAACTGGATCGATCTATGGAAGGCGCGGGCCCTGCTCGACGGCCTGCTGCCCTTCGCCCGGCTGACGCTGCCGGAGTCCGACGCGCTGCGCTGGTGCGCCGCCGCCGGGCGGGCCGGCGTGATCGCCAACATCACCCGGGACATCCCCGCGGACCCGCTGGCCGAGGCCGGCAACGATCTGCTGCTCGTCACCGCGTCCCGGGACGAGACGTACGGGCGGCTCTTCCCGATCGACGCGATCATCGACGGTTACCGCGAGGTGCTGCCGAAGACGATCGCGGAGCGGGAGATCGAGTCCCTGGAGTACCACCGCACGCTGTCGCTGGCCACCTACGTGGCGGCGCACTGCCAGCTGGACGAGGTGGGCGGCGCGGTCCGCGGGCTCACGCTCGGCTATCCGGTGGCGGTGACCGTGGCGCAGATCGTGGACGACGCCTTCCCGCTGACCGACCCGGACGCGATCACGTCGACCGGGCGCGCGGTGCCGTACCGGCTGGAGGGAGCGGATTCGGTGGACGGCGAGTTCCAGCTGGAGATCCCGTCCTGCCCGTACTCGTCGCACGCGCACGCGCGGCTGCGCGACCCGCTGCCGGCCATGGGCGCCGAGCTGATCGAATTCGTCCGCGGAAACTGGTCGCCGGAGTTCCTTCCTGGATCTGAGGTGAATTCGCTTGAGGAGCTGTCCGGGCGGACTTACGTCCTGTCGGTGGCTTATGTGCATTACCTCGTCTCGCGCGCGTTCGAGGCGCGCCCGCTCGATTCCGAGGTGCACGCGTATATCTGCTGCCTGCTCCGGGATCTCGGGCACGAGCCCCGGCAACTCGTCAACGAGGTCAGGCTCATGGAACGCGCCGGGCTCCGGGGGAAATCTTGACAGGTCGCATTGACAGGTGCCGATGACCACGCCAGCGCTTATGACAGATAAGGGATGTTCCGTCCGGGAATGCCACCGGACCGTCCTGGCCCTTGGCGTTTGCGCGCAGCATTACTACGGCGCGCCCGACAAACGCTCGACGTGTTCGGCCGACTGCGACCGCCAGGTGCACCGGCGCGGCCTGTGCACCTCGCATTACCGGGTCTGGCGGCTCGCCGTGGCGTCCCCGTGCTCCATCGAGGGCTGCGAGCGCCCGGCCGCCGACAGCGGCATGTGCGGCCTGCACGTGCAGCGGGTCCGCAAGTCCGGCAGGCCCGGCGAGGCGGCCTCCCGGCTGCGCTCCACCGACGGGCTCTGCGGCGAGGACGGCTGCGAGCTGAAGATCTTCACGCGCGGGCTGTGCCGGGGGCACTACCTCGCGCACGGGCTGCCGTGCTCGATCGACGGCTGCGAGAAGCCGGTGGTGGCCCGCAAGCTCTGCGGCATGCACTACGCGCGGCTGTCGAAGACCGGCGACCCGGGGGACGCGCGCCCGCGCCGTACCCGGCAGAGCGAGCGCCCGGCCGAGCCGCGCGATGAGCGGCTGGAGGCGACCCGGCGCCTGTGCGCGATCGAGGAGTGCGGGCGGGCGGTGTGGAGCCGCGGGCTGTGCGGCATGCACTACCAGCGCCGCCGCGCCTACGGCGATCCCACCCGGGTGCCACCGCGCTGGGAGCGGCGCCCGTGCGCCGTGGAGGGCTGCCAGGAGCGGGCCCGGGATCTCGGCCGCTGCCCCCGGCACGCGGCCCAGCTGCGCCGCGAGCGGATCAGGGAACGCGCCGCCAAGGCGCCGCGGCCCGAGGCGGTCATGGCGCTGGCCGAGGCCGCCGAGGCGGCCCGACGGTGGCGCGAGGTCTCCCAGGAGGTGGCCGCCTGCCGCCGCGACCGCAACGATCTGGTACGGACCTTCGCGGTGACCGCGGGCGAGAACGCCAGCGCCCGGCTGGCGGCGGCGTCCGGCCTGCGCCAGGGCACGCTGCGCCAGATCATCGCCCGGCGCGGGACCGACCAGGAACGCCTGGACCAACCTGAGCGCCTGACCGAGCCTGAGCGCCTGACCGAACCCGAGGGCCTCGCGGAGACGGAACGCGCGGACCGGCCCGAGCAGGGGGCGGAACCCGGGCGGCTGGCCGAATGGCGGCCACTGCTGACCGACCTGACCGCGGCGGGGGCGGCGATCGCCCGCGCCGACCGGGAGCGGGCCGAGCTGATCGTGGCCTGCTGGGAGAGCGGCGCCACCAACGCCGCCGCGCTGCGCCGGGCCAGCGGCCTGCCCAAGGCCGAGGTCGAGCGGATCCTGCTGGCCGCCCGCAGCAACGGCTACCAGCGGCAGCCGGGGCGGGGCCGACACGCGCCGCCGTCGCCGGTGGTGGAGGCGCTGGAGCGGGTGGTGGCCGAGATCGCCGAGCTGAACCAGCTGCGGCAGGGCGCCGGCCTGCGCCTGCTGCAGGGCATCGGCCGGCTGAGCGAGATCCTCACGCACACCGCCGACGCCGAGCTGGCCGCGCGCGGGAAGCGGGACCAGCTGATCGCCGAGTGCTGGCGGGCCGGCACCCAGAACCTGTCGCTGATCGAACGCAGGACCGGCCTGTCCCAGGCCACCGTCTACAAGGCGCTGCGCGACCACGGGATCAACCCGCCCGAGGTGCGCAGATAATCCGGCCTCCGGGGGCGGCCTTGCCGCGCGCCCGCCCGCCCCCGGAGCCCGAGTTCATGGAGTGACGCAGCTGGCCACGGTGAGAGTGATCCTACCGTTGGCGGCGACGTCCTCGTTCTTGCCGGTCCACCTGATCGTGATGACATCCATCACGCTGGTCTCCACGCCCAGCTCGTCGTCGGACTCGAACAGGCAGGAGGAGGCCAGCAGGCCGTCGTCGGTCAGTCCGACCTCCAGCCGCACCTTCTTCCCGGCCGCGACGGTCCCCGACGCGGGGGCGATCTCCACCAGGTCCTGCTCGCTGTCGGCCTTCCACTTCACCGTCCCGGCGTTCACCGAGAAGGTGACGACCCCGGCCCCGTCCGCGAGCTCGATCGCCTGCGGCTTGACCGACAGCACCGGCCGGACGGCCGGCGCCGGCTTCTTGACGCTCGGTTTCACGCTCGGCCGCACCACGGGCTTGCTGACCGGCTGGGTACGGCGCTGCGTCGGCGAGGCCTTGGGCTTCGACGTGGGCTTCGCCGCGGGCGCCGCGCTGCGCTTCTCCGGCGACGGCGACACCGACGGCACCGGCTTGGTCAGCTGCGGCACGGCCACGGGCAGCTTGGCCCCGCTGGTCTCGATCGCCAGGCCCGACGGGTGGTAGTCCCGCGCCGACAGCCCGCGCCAGGCCAGCGAGACGATCAGCAGCGCCGCGGCGCCGAGCGCGACCACCCGGACCGGGCGGGGCCGCCGTTCCCTGCGCTGCTTGGCCCGCGCCCTGGTGCCCTGCCGGGACAGCTTGCCGCGCGAGGAGACGTTCTCGTCCCATACTTCAGCGGTCGTGGCTTCGGAGCGTTCCCGCACAGCGGGGGGGACCCTGGCGGTGATGCGCCGGTCCCAGATCTCCTCCACGGGCGCCAGCTCGTCGTCCAGGGGCCGCCGGGGGGCGGGGATGCCGTGCACGTTGGCGCGCGGGCGGCGGGTCCGCAGCGGCGTGGCGTCGTCCCGCGACCGGTCGGGCAGCCGCGGCACGGGCCGGTTCTCCCAGACCCTGTCGTCCCACGGGCGCGGCGTCGCGCGGCCCTCCCGCGCCTCCTCCGGCTGGCGGGGGGCGGGAGGGCGACGCTCCTCCCAGGCGTCTTCCGTTGGGTGTGGGCCGGAAGGACCGGAGGGTCGGTGGCCGTCGTCGGTGTCGGCGTAGTAGTCCTCGTAGACGGGCGCGCCGAGGGGCATCGAGCGCGGCCGTCCCCGCGAGTCCCGGAACATGGGCTCCGGCATGTGGTGCCCGTTGGTGCGCGGGATCGCGTTCAGAAGCGGCGTGTCGTCCCGGGCGGCCGAGGCTTCATAAGCCTCATAAGCGTCGCGATCGACATAAGCGTTACGGGCGCCATAGGAGTCATGGGCGCCGTTGGAGGCGTCACGAGCCGCGTAGGAGTCATGGGCGCCGTTGGAGGCCTCACGAGCCGCGTAGGAGTCACGGGCGCCGTTGGAGGCCTCACGAGCCGCGTAGGAGTCACGGGCGCCGTTGGAGGCCTCACGAGCCGCGTAGGAGTCACGGGCGCCGTTGGAGGCCTCGCGAGCGCGGTAGGCGTCGCGAGCCCGGTGGGCCGCCCGCGTGCGGTGTCCCAGCGCGTCCTGGCCGTCCCGCGCCTCGTAGGCGTCGTACGCGTCCGGCTGGAGCGGGTAGTCGTGCTGGCTCCACCGGATCTCCACGCTCTCCGGCCGGGCCGGTTCCTCGATCCTGGACCTGGCCAGGTCGTCGAGTTCGGCGATCGGCAGCCGGGCCAGCAGGGCCGGGACCGAGACGGTCAGGTTGGCCGCCCTGGCGCAGGTGGCACAGGTCATGACGTGCGTCTTGAGCCGGCTGCGCAGCTCCCTGCGCGGCGAGTCCAGCCAGTCAAGCGCGATCGGCTCCCCCACCCCGCACACCGACCGGCCGGTCTGGGCCAGCCGTACACAGGTCACGAAGGACTCGACCAGGTCCTGGGCGCCCAGGGCGAGGCGAGCCGCCTCGTCCGTGGGCACCCCGAGCACCAGGCCCACCGCGGGCACCGAGAGCCCGTGCCGGTGGATGAGCTCCAGGACCTCCCGCTCACGCCGCCCGAGCGCGCCCATGGCGTTGGCGGTCAGCTCGGTGTCGTCGCCGTGCGGGGTGGCGCCGATCGGGGGGAAGGGGGCGGTGGTGAAGCCGCCGTAGTGGGGCTGGGCCATGCAGTGCACCCGGGCTATGGCGTACAGCCAGGAGCGGAGGTGCTCGTGGCCGGGGTAGAGGTCCTGGTGCACCACCGCCAGCGCGAAGGTGTTGCGCACCGCGTTGATGGTGGCGAGCTTGTCGCCGAGCCAGAGGGAACAGTAGTCGTAGAGGCTCCGCCCGTGGTCGGAGATGAGGTCTTCAGCCGCGGGTAACCGCATGATGGGGGCCTTCGGCGGAGCGGCTTCCGACGGGTCCTGCGGTGCTCGGCTTACCATTCCCTTTGTCTCCCGGAAGAGGTCGAACGTGGTCGTTATCGGGAGCCCGATACCGACATGGCCGGCGGTGCGGAGCCGTCGGCGGCGACGACCGTGACCTTCAGCGCCCTGCGCAGCCGGTCCAGCCGTTCGTGACATTCCCTGCGATTGCGGCCGGTGACGACGGCGAGCCCGATCCGCGCGGTGTGCCCGTCGGGGGACGGGTCCACGGCGCTGCCCGGCGCGACGTCCAGCACCAGCCGTTCCAGCCAGGCGGCCCGCCCGACCTGGTCGCTCAGCTGGGCGCCCAGCTCCAGCCGGGAGACCTTGCCCGGGGCGGGCGCGCTGAGGTAGGTGACGGCGGCCACCCGGTGGTGGCGCTGCGGCGTGACGGTGCTCGGCGCGCCGCAGGCGATCATGGTTTCGGCGGTGGCCAGGTCGGCCCCGGTGGCCAGGTAGACCAGCCGGGTGACCAGGTCGTGCAGCCCGGCGTTGACCGCCATCACGCACGGCCCCGCCGGGGTGAGCCGCATGCTCACCTGGCTGGCCCCGTCCTGCACGCCCAGCGCGCGCAGGCTCACGTTGGCGGCGTGCCGGATGGTCTGGTCGTCCAGCAGCGGGTCGGCGGCGTCCACCAGGTGGCCCAGGTCGGCCGCGCTGGGGGTGAAGTCCACCATGGTGCGGACGATGCTGACCAGCTGGGTGACCCCGCCGGCGGTCAGGCAGATCGCGACGATCTCCTGCCCGTCCAGGTGCTGCTCCACCAGCACGCCGCGCCGGCTGCCCAAGGTGGCCGAGGCCGAGGCCGCGCCCGCCGTGGCGGCGAAGCCGGTGATCAGCCGGCCGTGGTCCTCGGCCAGCCGGGCCGGGAAGCCGGTGGTCTTGAGCCGGGGCTTGAGCACGACCGGGTAGCCCAGCGCCTGGGCCGCCTCCTCGGCCTCGCCGAGGTCGACCGCGAGCGCCGAGCGCGGCACCGCGCAGCCGGAGGCCTCGACCAGGGTACGGGTGACCGCCCGGTCCCGGCTGGCGGTGGCGGCGGTCCTGCCGTACCCGGGCAGCCGGAGCCGGTCGGCGACGGCCGCCGCGGCGGCGAAGTGCCGGTCCTCCCAGCAGATGACCCCGTTGACGGGTTCCGGGTGGGCGGCGACGGCGGCGGTCAGGGTGGCCGCGGTCATCCCCGGCACCCACTTGTGGCCCACCAGGTACGGCCGCTGCCACGCGGCGGGGGCGGACCGGTCGAAGGCCACCACCCGGATCCCGGCCTCGTGCAGCCGGCGGAAGAGGTGCTCGCGGCCGGTCCTGTCGGCCTGGCCGCCGCCGATCATCGCGACCAGCGGGCCGGCCTCCGGCACCGCGCGAACGGTCCTGCGATGCGGCCACGGACGGCGCACCGGAGTCGGCACGGGCTCGGCGTCATCGGCGTCTGAATACGGAAAGGCAAGGTTCACAGCGGCCACCGTTCTACTCGGCGGGAATTGCATCGGGAATATGAAGTAAACGTCTCTAGATAAGATTCGAGAAGCTCTCTAGATAAGTTCCTGATTTAGTTTTCCGACTGCCTGGCGCCCTTCCCACTCACCGTCCGGCGACCGTCTCCCCGAGCACGCCAGGCAATCAATGCGATGGTCAGGCCCTTGACACGTGGTTGTCAAGGGCAGGATAAGAACATTTCTGATACCCCCTCGGCCCCTGACAGAATTGGTTTGTCAGTAAGCTGACAAGAGTCAAGTTCAGCGACCTCTCGCGTGCCATTTATGTGAACTTTCATCGAACCCCTAGCGTGATTCGAGTTCGCCTGTCTATGCTCCCGACTCAAAGAATTGAATCTTGTCAAGGACGCCGTCGAGAAGAAATAGCAGGTCATGAACATTGATCCGTGAGGATCACCAGTGCCCCGCCCCGAGCACCGCCTAGAACCCCAGTTCCACGCGGGCCGCGCGCCCGCTGACCCGAAGGAGCGGCATGCGCCGCAACCCGTTTCCCGGCACCGGACCCGATCGTCCGCGACCCTCGGCCTTCCCCGGCCATCTGGTGACCACGCCGCCGTACCCCACTCCCCCGCAGCCCGCCCCCGCCCCCGACCCGTACGCCGACGACCCGCCTGAGGCGGTCACCGGGCAGCGTCCGGTCCAGGGCCGGCACGCCCGCCCGATGCCGGTGGGGGTGCAGCCATGGCAAGGGTGGCTGCCCTCCGAGGAGGCCGACACCGACGTGCTCCCGGCCGTCGGCAGGTCCATCCCCGCCCCCCGGCGGCCGGTGCCGCTCTCGGCCCCGGTGGCAGACGCCGACATCGCCTACGAGATGCACCTGCGGCTGCGCACGGCGGCGGCCGGTCTGGAGAACCGGTCCCGCGAGACGCTCTCGCCGGACATGGTGGCGGCCGTCCGCGAGCTCAGGCAGCAGACCATGCAGCTGATGTCCGCCCTGGAGGCGGCCATCGAGAACCAGGGCGGCGTCCTGTGGCCGGGACCGGCACGGCGGGCGCAGCGATGATCATCTCAATGAGCCCAGGGGCCACCGCCGAGGACATCGCCTCCGTCGTCGACACCGTGACCGCCCGCGGCTGCGAGGCGTATGTCAGCCAGGGTGTCAGCCGTACCATCATCGCCCTGTCCGGAGCGGTCGAGCAGATCGGCTCGCTCGACCTGCGGGGGGTCGCCGAGGTGCGGCGGGTGTCCGCGCCGTACAAGCTGGTGAGCCGGGAGGGGCACGCCGAGCGGTCCACCGTCTGGGTCGGGCCGGTGCCGATCGGGCCCGGCACGGTGACGCTGATCGCCGGGCCGTGCGCGGTCGAGTCACCGCAGCAGACGCTGGAGGCGGCCCAGATGGCCAGGGCCGCCGGAGCGGTGCTGCTGCGCGGCGGCGCGTTCAAGCCGCGCACCTCGCCCTACGCGTTCCAGGGACTCGGCGAGGCCGGGCTGAAGATCCTGGCCGAGGTGGGGGCCGAGACCGGCATGCCGGTGGTCACCGAGGTGGTGGACGCCCGCGACGTCGACCTGGTCGCCTCCTACGCCGACATGCTGCAGGTCGGGGCCCGCAACACGCAGAACTTCACGCTGCTGCGCGCGGTCGGCAGGTCGGGCCGCCCGGTACTGCTCAAGCGCGGCATGAGCGGCACGATCGAGGACTGGCTGCTGTCCGCCGAGTACATCGCCCAGCAGGGCAACCTGCGGGTGGTGCTGTGCGAGCGCGGGATCAGGACCTTCGAGACCGCCACCAGGAACACCCTGGACATCTCGGCGGTGCCGGTGGCGCAGCGGCTGTCCCACCTGCCGGTGCTGGTGGACCCGTCGCACTCGGGCGGCCACCGCGACCTGGTGCTGCCGCTCTCGCGGGCGGCCATCGCGGTCGGCGCGGACGGGATCATCGTGGACGTGCACCCCCGCCCGTCGCAGGCGCTCTGCGACGGCGCGCAGGCGCTGGTCCACGACGACCTGCGCGAGCTGGCCGAGACGGTGACCGCCTTCGCCCCGCTGGTGAACCGAATCCCCGCGATCTCCCCGTTGACGCTGACCGGGCACGCCGCCCGGGTTCCGGTCGGCGCTTGAGACGACGGCACGCGGGCGCCACTCCCCGGCGCCCGCGGCACTCGGACAGGAGAACCCGATGACCGCTCTCCCCGCTCGGCGCGGACGCACCGCGCTGACCCTTCTGGTGTGCATGGGCGCGGTGGCGCTGTCCATGGCCGACTCGATCGGAGCGACGTTCGCCGTCCCGAGCATGACCAAATCCGCCATCGGGATCGGCCTGGAGCGCACCGACCTGCAGTGGGTGATCACCGCGTTCGCGGTGCCCTACGCGGCGCTGCTGCCGACCGCGGGGCGGATCGCCGACCTGGTCGGGCACCGGCGGCTGCTGGTGCTCGGGCTTGGCGCGTTCACCGCGGGCGCGGCCATCGCGATCACCGTGAACTCCTTCCCGCTGCTGCTGGCGGCGCGTGCGGTGCAGGGCGTGGGCACGGCGGCGATGGTGCCGTCGTCGCTGGCGCTGATGCTGGCCGGGTTCCCTGACGAGCGCAGGGCCGCGGCGATCGGCGCGTGGAGCGCGGCGCCGGGGCTGAGCGGCGCGCTGATGCACGCGGCGGGCGGTTTCCTCGGTGAGGGTCTGGGCTGGCGCGCCTACTTCATGCCGAGCGCGATCGTGGGAGCGCTGCTACTCTGCGCCGCGCTGGCCCTGCCGCACACCCGCCGGCTGGCCGGGCGGCTGCCCGACCCGTTCGGCACCGCCCTGCTGTTCGGCTCGCTCTCGATGATCGTCTGGGCGATCGTGCAGAGCCCGACCTGGGGCTGGAGCACCCAGCTGGCGGCCGCCCTCGGCACCGGTCTGGTGCTGCTGGCGGTGGCCGTCTGGCGGTCCTCGCGGCACCCGGTCCCGGCCATCGAGCTGGCGGTGTGGCGGATCCCGATGTTCGCCCTGGCCGGGCTGCTCTCCATCCTGTACGGCCTGATCGCCTTCCCGATGCTGGTGATGGCGCCGATGTACCTGCGGGACATGTGGCCGGACGATCCGGTCCTGCTGGGGGCCGGCCTGGCCCCGATCTCGCTGGGGGTGCTGGTCTCCGGCCTGATCTCCGGGCAGCTGACCAAGAGGCACGGGCCGCGGCCGGTGATCTACACCGGCGCGCTGCTGGTCACCACGGCCTGCGTCTGGCTGATCACCCAGGGCATGCAGGACGGGCCGCCCCGGCTGCTGGAGGTCTGGCTGCCCTCCAGCGCGGTGTTCGGCCTGGGCCTGGGCGCGCTCAGCACCGCGATCTCGGCGGCGGCCGCGCTGTCCGGCGGACCCGAGCGGTACGCGGCGGCGACCGGGGCCAGCCAGTCGGCCCGGCAGGTCGGGGCCGCCCTGGGCGTGGCCCTGGCCGCCGTGCTGATGGACCACCCGATCGTGTCGGGGCCGATGCCCGGCTACAGCTCCGCCGTGCTGTCCTGTCTGGCCATGGCGGCGCTGGCGGGCGTGCTCGGGTTGTTCCTGGCCCCGGCCCCCGCCAAGGTCAAGGTCAAGAAGACCCCACCGGCCCCCGCGGCGCCGGCCGAACCCGCGGAGACCGCCGGGCGGGTGGTCCCGGTGCTCGTCCGCCGTGAGCCCCCGCCCCGGCGTCCCGCCCCCGAACCGGCCCCAAGCCAACCGGCCCCGAGCCCGTCAAGCCCGCCCCAGGTCCCGGTCAAGTCGCTCATCGCGCTCTACGAGGCGGCCGGGCGGGTGGCCGAGGCGGCCGACACCGTGCTCTCGAAGCACGCCATGAACGAGCAGGCGCAGCAGAAACCGCGCCACAACGCTCACACCAATTGAAGGGAACACCCGATATGAACATCGCGCCGGAAGCGCTCACGCGCATGATCCTCGGCCACGACGGCTCGACCACCCGCATCCTGTCCGCCTTCCTGGGCGAGCCGCTGCGGGTCAGGATCGGCCGGCAGGAGCGCATCCAGGCCGGTCTCGCGCTGGCCGCCGAGGTCCGCGCCCACCTGCGGATCACCGCCGAGCAGACCGTCATCGTCCGCTACTCCGAGCTGGTCAGGGCCAGCGGCCACGCCGTCTCGGTCAACCGGGTGGTCATGATGCCGGACCGGCACCCGGTCATCGAGCGCATCTTCGACGGCGGCGACGTGCCGCTCGGGCGGCTGCTCGACGAGCACGTGCCCGGCCACCACCGGATCCTCCTGCGCGTCGGCACCCGCTGGTTCAACGGGTGGGCGACGGACAGCCGTACCAGCGCGAGCCGCAGTTACGTGATCATGCTCGGGGACACGCCGCTGCTCTACGTCGAGGAGATCTTCAGCCCCCGGATCGTGCCGCCGGTCACCGACGCCGACCCCCGCCCGGCCAGGGAGCCGGCGCTGCCGTTACACCTGATCCCGCAGTGGCGGGAACCGGTCACCTGAAAACTCGCTTGTCACGGCGCGGTAGGGTGGGTGATCAGGAGGTTCCGATGTCTGAGACCACGGCAGAACCCACCCCGGAACCCGCAGAGGACACAGCCGATATCGCTGTGTCCGAGGGGGACGAGGGGGAGGACGAGCTGAAGCGCAAGTTCCGGGAGGCGCTGGAGCGCAAGCGCCAGACGCAGGCCGACCGGAACGCCAAGGGCGCTGGCAAGGGGTCCTCGAAGATCCACGGCACCCACGGCGTGGTGGGCGGTAAGCGGTCCTTCCGCCGCAAGAGCGGCGGCTGATGACCACCGAGATCACCGGGGTTCCGGGGATCGACGTTCCGGACGGTCGCGGCCGGACCGGCCTCGACCAGGCCGGCCGCGATCTGACGGGCAATCCGCGGGTGCTGGTCCGCGACGTGCAACTGCTCTCCTGCAGCTGGTACGTGTTGCTCAAGACGACCTTCGACTACCAGCACGCCGACGGCCACTGGTCGGTCGAGCACCGGGAGACCTACGACCGGGGCAACGGCGCCACCATGCTGCTCTACGACGCCGCGCGCCGCACGGTCCTGCTCACCCGCCAGTTCCGTTACCCGGTGTACGTGAACGGACACCCGGACGGCATGCTGCTGGAGACCCCGGGGGGCCTGCTCGACGCCGACGACGCCGAGACCGCGGTCCGCCGCGAGGTTGAAGAGGAGACCGGTTACACCATCGGATCTATCGAACACGTTTTCGACGTGTTCATGAGTCCTGGCTCCGTGACCGAATGTGTGCACTTCTACGCGGCGCCGTACCAGGCGGAATCGCGCCTGGCGGCCGGGGGCGGGGTGGCCGAGGAGGGCGAGGACATCGAGGTTGTCGAGCTGCCCTTCGCCGAGGCGCTGGCCATGATCAGGCGCGGTGAGATCGCCGACGCTAAGACGATCATGCTGCTGCAGTGGGCGGCACTGGAGGGCCCCTTCCGCTCCGCGTGATCGAGGCGCACACTGGAAAGTGACATCACGGACGAAATCGCATGGGAAAGCACATGGGAAATCGCACCGAACGACTCGTTTCAGGCCAACCACCGGCAGCGGTTCCGCTGCTGGGCAAGGGAAAGCACCGCAATCCGCGCAAGGGTGCGTGCTTCATGGAGTTCGCGTCCTACCTGGCCGGAGAGAAGTGGAGCGACCACCCGTCCTGTACGCATCCGCTGCTGGCCGGTCTGGCCCGGCTGGTCAACGACCACACCACGGACGAGAACCGGCAGCTGCTCGCGCCGCTCATCCCGTCGGTGATCGGGCTCACCGGCGACGACCCGCGGATCGAGGTGGCGATCGCGCTGCGCTGCGCGACGACCGCGTTGCCCGTGGTGGCCGCCGAGCGGCAGCTGGCGCTCGCGGTGTCCGTACTGGCCGCCGAGCATGTGCTCGGCGAGCTGGAGGGCAGGGCGCCCGGTCTGGAACCGGCCAGCCGCGAGGCGCTTGACCGGGTTCCGGAAGCGGCGCGCTGGGCCCGCGGGTTCCGCGGCGGCGTGCACATCTCGCGCCGGGGTTTCCGCAGGTACGCGGCCCCGAACACGGTCCAGCTCGCGGTCCGGGGCATCGCCCAGGCGTGCATCCAGGATCCGGATCGGCTGCTCAGGGAGCTGCTGACCGGGGCGATCCAGGACTGCGCGGCGGCGGTCAGGACCGAGACGGCGATCCGGGAGGTCGCGCCGGTCAGCTAGAGGACGGCGCAGCCGATCCGGATCGGCACGCGTGCCGACCAGCGGCCGGAGACCAGGTCATGCGCCTGCGCGTACGCGTTGGCGGGCTTGCCGGGGCCTGAGCAGTCGAACAGGCCGGTCTTGCGGCCGAAGCTGCCCCCGGCGAAACCGGCGTGGGCGGAGGCGCCGAGCGTGACGCTGTACGCGACGCGGTTGGTGGCGGAATAGCGCACGAACAGCCGTACCTGGCCGTAGTTGTAGTGGCTGCCGTTGATCTTCAGTTTGGGGATGTCGTCGGTCGAGGTGGCCGTGCCGCTCTTGGGCTTGATCGTGTACTTCGAGATCCACAGTTTGGCGGCCACCTTGCGGCCCGGGCTGGCGGCGTTGTCGGCCGCGGCCTGGCTGCGCACCCTGGGGTGCACGCAGACGTCGTCGCCGTCGAAGGCGTCGCGCCAGACGTAGCCGGTCAGGCAGGTGTGGGCGCCGTACGCGCCGGAGGTCCAGCGGGTGTGCTTCACGCTGTTGTCCAGCGCGGTCTGGTCGCGGTTGCCGGGGGTGACGCAGACCAGGTCGGAAGGCTTGGCGCCCCGCCAGACGTACCCCTGGCGGCAGGTGTCGGGCCCGGAGTCCGCGGCGGCGGCGGAGGTGGCGGGCAGGGTGGCGCCGAATCCGGCGATCGCGACGGCGGCCAGGCCGAGGAGGATGCGGTTCATGAGGGGGGCTCCAGACGGGCGGATCTGCTGCTCCCCTGTTATGGACCCGGCCGCCTGCACATCTCTTGACTGATACTTGATTCAGGCGGTCTGAAGCCCTGTATAGACGCCGCCGGAGCGCAAAAGTTCCTCGTGGGAGCCCGTCTCGGCGATCCTGCCGCCGTCCAGGACCACGATCCGGTCGGCGGTGCGGATCGTGGAGAGCCGGTGGGCCACGACCAGCACGGTCCGGCCCGCGACCAGCCTGGCCAGGGCCTGCTGGATGAGCGCTTCTGAGCGGGTGTCGAGCGCCGAGGTGGCCTCGTCCAGGATCAGCACCCGGGGATCGCGGATCAGCGCGCGGGCGATGGCCAGCCGCTGCTTCTGGCCGCCGGACAGGCGCGCGCCGCGCTCCCCCACGACCGTGTCGAGGCCGCCGGGCAGGCGGTCCACGAACTCGGTGGCGTTGGCGTCCTGCAACGCCTGGCGCACGACCTCGTCGGGGACCTCGGGCATGCCGTAGGTGACGTTCTCCCGGATGCTGCCCTCGAACAGGATGGACTCCTGCGGCACGACCGAGACGAACCTGCGGTAACTGCGCAGGTCGAGGGCCTCCATGTCGCGGCCGTCCAGCAGGATCCGGCCGCCGGTGGGCCGCAGGAAGCCGATGACCAGGTTGAGCACGGTCGACTTGCCCGCCCCCGACGCGCCGACCAGGGCGACCGTCTCCCCGGGCACGACGCTCAGGTCGAGGCCGGCCACGGCGACGCGCCCGGTCTCGTACGCGAACGAGACGTTCTCGAAGTCGAGCCGCCCCGACACGGACGCCACCTCGGCCTTGCCGGCGTTCTGCTCCAGGTCGGGTTCCTGCAGGACCTCGCCGATGGACCGGACCGACTCCAGGCCCTTGGCGATGATCGGGGACAGGCTCATGAGCGTGGTCACCGAGGCGGTCAGCGTGGTGAAGAAGGTGCTCAGCATGACCACGTCGCCGGGGGTCAGCACGAACACCTCGTAGTAGGAGATCAGCGCCGCCCCGGCCAGGCAGGCCACGCCGAGCACGTTCAGCAGGATCCAGGCCAGCGCGCCGAACCTGCCGTTGACCAGGTCCAGCTTGAGGCCGGTGCGGAGCACCTTGGTCAGGGTGCCGTCGACCCGGTGCAGCGCGTCCTTCTCCAGGCCGTGCGCGCGGGTGATCGGGATGAGGTGCGTCATCTCGGTCACCCGCGAGGACAGCAGCTCCACCTCCTGGCGGAAGCTCTCGTTGTTGGAGCGCAGCCGGTCGCGCATCCTCATCACCAGCACGGCCGCGGCGGGCACGACCACCAGGAACACCGGCAGCGCGGCCGGCACCCGGACGGCGATCACGGTGATCCCGCCCGCCATCGTGACCAGCGCGGCCAGGCCCATGTCGCTGGCCTGCTGGGTCATCTGCTCGACGCCCTCCACGTCCCGGATCACCTTGGTCTGGAGCACGGCCGCGCTGACCCGGGAGTGGTAGCCGATGGACAGTTCCTGCATCCTGCGGCACAGGGCCGAGCGCAGGCCGGTGCCCACCCGCCGGATGGCGCCGCTGAGGGCGCGCACGTAGAGCAGGTGGAACGGGTAGTTGAGGATCAGCAGCAGGCAGAGCACCCCGGCGTTGACCCAGAGTTCGCCGACCGGGCGATGCTCCACCAGCACGTTGACGATGTTGGCGGTGACCAGCGGGAGCAGCCAGGTGGGGCTGTGCTTCACGATGAACGCGAGCACCGCCCCCAGCAGCCGCCGCCGGTGGTCGCGGTAGAGGTAGGCGAGGGTACGGACCGGATGTTCTCCCCTATACCGGTGTTCGAGCTCGCCCACGAATACCCCCGGGTGAAAAGACCTACAAACAACGTAGATCTTTCCTTATGTACGTTTCGAGCGGATTACTGGGTGCTGTACAGGATCTTCCATGCCTGCTCGTACAGGCAGTTGAGGGACGGCTTGCTGTGCTTGGCCTCGCTGCAGACCTTGAGCTCGACCAGGTAGACGCGCTTGTCGGTGAAGGTGAAGGACTTGGCCGACTTGTACGTGCAGTCGCGGATCGTCCGGTGCTTGAACGGGAGCGAGCCGTCGGCCTTCATGTAGGTGATGCGGAACACCGCGTATCCGCAGGTGCTGCTCTTGGTCAGGTCGTACGCCTTGCCGGTGACCTTCACGGTCGCCAGCGGGGGGATGGTCTCCTTGTTCAGGTTGGTGGCGAGCAGGGTGCCCTTGGCGTACGCCTTCTTGCCGGGCGAGTAGCGGTCCCAGCTCTTGCGGGCCTTGTAGATCGAGGCTTCGCCCGTCTTGGAGGCGACGGGGGCGGGCGCGGCCAGGGCTGGGGCGGCGGGTAAGAAGAGGATCGCGGCTGCGATCAGACCTGCTAGTGCGCGCATGGCACGTTCCTTTCACGCGATTGCGCCTAGAATCCAGCACGCTGAGGGCTTTGCGCCAGGTTTCCCTCGGAAATACGTTTCTTCCGGCGTACCATCCGGCCATGGACGTCATTCACCCCCAGCGAGTGGCGTGGGACACGGCCCGGGTCTTCGTGGCCGCGACCACCGCTGACGCGTACTGGTGGCTCAGCGAGATGGTGGGGAACCACCTGGGCGTGACGTACCAGCTGAAGCTGGCGGAGACCCGGCTGCGGCTGCTGACCGAGGACGCGTCGATCGCCGAGTCGGGCATGTGGCGGGTACGGCTGCAGGACGTCATCGCCGAGCGGCCGGAACTCGCGCGCGTGCTCATCGACCTCACCCGGGAGACCGCGGCGCGCCTGCCGTGACTACCGTGGACACATGATCAGAACGTTGCGGGCGGAGGACCTGCCCGCGGTCACCGCGATCTACGCGCACTACGTGACCGAGAGCGTCGCCACGTTCGACGAGGTGCCGCCGAGTCAGGAGGCCTGGCGCGCGAAGGCCGAGGACATCGAGATCCGTGGCCTGCCGTTCCTGGTCGCCGAGGTGGACGGGGTGGTGGTGGGGTACGCCTACGCGGCGGCGTACCGGCCTAAACCGGCTTACCGGCACACGGTGGAGGACACGATCTATCTGGCTCCGGGGCGTACCGGGCAGGGGATCGGGCGGGCGCTGCTCAAGGAGTTGCTGGGGCTGGCGGCTCAGGCGGGGGCGCGGCAGATGATCGCCGTGATCGCCGACAGCGGGCCGGAGTCGGCGGCGACGCTGGCCTTGCACGCGTCGGAGGGGTTCACGGAGGCCGGGCGGTTGCGGCATGTGGGGTTCAAGCAGGGGCGCTGGCTGGACACGGTGTTACTGCAGCGCCCGCTCTGACCGGTCTACGCTGGGCGGATGCGCGCGGTGGTCTATGACGGGTTCGGGGTTTCGCCGGAGGTTCGGGACGTGGTGGAGCCCGGGCCGCCGCCCGGGGGTGTGGTGATCCGGGTGGAGGCGACCGGGTTGTGCCGGAGCGACTGGCACGGCTGGCAGGGGCATGACGCCGATATCCAGAAATTTCCGCATGTTCCGGGGCATGAGTTCTCGGGGGTCGTCGCGGAGGTCGGGGCCGGGGTGCGGCACTGGGCGGCGGGTGACCGGGTCATGGCGCCGTTCGTCTGCGCGTGCGGGTCGTGCTCGGACTGCGCCAGGGGTGACCAGCAGGTCTGCGCGTACCAGACCCAGCCGGGGTTCACGCACTGGGGCTCCTTCGCTGGATATGTCGTGATTAATCACGCCGATGTGAACCTGATCCGGCTGCCCGAGGGCATGTCCTTCGCCACCGCGGCCAGCCTCGGCTGCCGCTTCGCCACCGCGTTCCGCGCGGTCACCGCCCGCGCGTCGGTACGGCCCGGCGAATGGGTCGCCGTCTACGGCTGCGGCGGCGTCGGCCTGTCCGCGGTCATGATCGCGGCCGCCGCCGGGGCGCAGGTGATCGCGATCGACACCTCGCCGGACGCCCTCGCGCTGGCCCGGCGTTTCGGCGCGGCCGAAAGCCTGCTCGCCGGGGACGGTGATCTGACCGGCCAGATCGTGGAGCTGACCGCCGGAGGGGCGCACGTGTCGATGGACGCGCTGGGCGACCCCGGCATCTGCGCCCAGTCCATCCAGAGCCTGCGGCGGCGCGGGCGGCACGTCCAGATCGGGCTGCTTCCCCGGGGGGCCGAGCTGCCGATGGGGCGGGTCATCGCGTACGAGCTGGATCTGCTGGGCAGCCACGGCATGCCCGCGCACGCGTACCCGCCGATGCTGGAACTGATCGCGGCGGGCCGGCTCACCCCGGAGGCGCTGATCACCAGGACGATCTCCCTGGACGAGGCGGTCCCCGCCCTGGTCGGCGGCTCCACGCCGGGGGTCACGATGATCGACCCCTGGCGTCACAGCGACATGTAAAGCTCCCGGGTGCGTTCGGCGATGCGCGGCCAGGAGAAGTGATCGATCGCGCGGCGGCGGCCCTGCCGGCCCATGTCGTCGGCCAGGCCGGGGTCGGACAGCAGCGCGTTGACCCGGGACGCGATCGCGACCGCGAAGGCCTCCCGGTCGTGCGGCTCGCCGTCGGGGCCCTGCTCGATCGGGACCAGCAGGCCGGTCTCCTGGTCGGCGACGACCTCGGGGATGCCGCCGGTGGCGGTGGCCACGACCGCCGTCTCGCAGGCCATCGCCTCCAGGTTGACGATGCCCATCGGCTCGTAGACCGACGGGCAGACGAAGACGGTGGCGTGGGTGAGGATCTCGATGACCTCGGGGCGGGGCAGCATCTCGGAGATCCAGATGACGCCCTTGCGGGTGGTGGCGAGTTCCTCGACCAGCGCGGTCACCTCGGCGGCGATCTCCGGGGTGTCCGGGGCGCCCGCGCAGAGCACGAGCTGGGCGGCGGGGTCGAAGGAGTGCGCCGCGCGGAGCAGGTGGGCCAGGCCCTTCTGGCGGGTGATCCGGCCCACGAACACGACGTACGGCCGGGCGGGGTCGATGCCGTGGCGGGCGAGGGCGGCGGCTCCGGGGGCGGGGGCGTACTCGCCGGTGTCGATCCCGTTGTGAATCACCGTCACCCTTTCGGGCGAAATTTCGGGATATGCGGTGAGGACGTCGGCGCGCATGCCCTCCGAGACCGCGATGATCGCGTCGGCGGACGCCAGGGCGGTGCGTTCGGCCCAGGAGGAGAGGGTGTAGCCGCCGCCGAGCTGCTCGGCCTTCCAGGGGCGGAGGGGTTCCAGGCTGTGGGTGGTGACGACGTGCGGCAGGCCGTACAACATCTTGGCGACGTGGCCGGCGAAGTTGGCATACCAGGTGTGGCTGTGCACGAGGTCGGCGCCCAGGCAGCCCGCCGCCATCTCCAGGTCCACGCCGAGCACCTGCAAGGCCGGATTGGCCGACTCCAGGCCGCCCGGGATCCGGTAGGCGGTGGCGTCCTCGCGCGGCCCGCCGAAGCAGCGGACCCGCACGTCCAGCAGGCGGCGCAGCTCGCGCGCCAGATACTCCACGTGGACTCCGGCCCCCCCGTAAACCTCGGGCGGGTACTCGCGGCTGAGCAGATCGACACGCATATGCTCACCCTAGTGTTTGCGACCCTTTTGACGGGTTAAGGTCATGGCCATGAGGGTGCTCGCAGTCGTGCTCGCCGGTGGCGAAGGCAAACGTTTGATGCCGCTCACCGCTGACCGGGCCAAGCCGGCCGTGCCGTTCGGGGGGATCTACCGCCTGGTCGACTTCGTGCTGTCCAACCTGGCCAACGGGCATTATCTGAAGATCGTCGTACTGACCCAGTACAAGAACCACAGCCTGGACCGGCACATCTCGCGGACCTGGCGGCTGTCGGCGATGCTCGGCAACTACGTCACCCCCGTGCCCGCCCAGCAGCGGCTCGGCCCGCGCTGGTTCGCCGGCTCCGCCGACGCGCTGTTCCAGAACTTGAACCTGATCTACGACGAGTTGCCCGACCACGTGATCGTGTTCGGCGCCGACCACATCTACCGGATGGACCCCCGGCAGATGGTCGACCAGCACATCGACTCCGGCGCCGACGTCACCGTCGCCGCGATCCGGCAGCCGCTGGCCCTGGCCGACCAGTTCGGCGTGATCGAGACCGACCCCACCGGCCGCCGCGTGGTCGCCTTCCGCGAGAAGCCCACCGACGCGGTCGGCCTGCCCGACGCGCCCGACCAGGTGTACGCGTCGATGGGCAACTACGTCTTCAAGACCCAGTCCATGATCGAGGCGCTCCGCGAGGACGCCATGGACCCCGCCAGCAAGCACGACCTCGGCGGCAACATCATCCCCATGATGGTCAAGGCGGGCGGCGCCGAGGTCTACGACTTCGCCCACAACGTCGTCCCCGGCTCCACCGAACGCGACCGCGGCTACTGGCGCGACGTCGGCACCCTGGACGCCTACTACGACGCCCACATGGACCTGATCTCCGCCCACCCCGTCTTCAACCTCTACAACGACCGCTGGCCCATCTACACCGGCCACGATCCCCTGCCCCCCGCCAAGTTCGTCCACAACGACGGCGACCGCATCGGCCACGCCATCGACTCCCTCGTCTCCGCCGGGGTGATCGTCTCGGGAGGTACGGCCCTGCGCTCGATCCTCTCCCCCGGCGTCATCCTGCACTCCCACTCCCAGGTCGAGGACTCGGTCCTGATGGGCTGCGTCAAGGTCGGCCGCGGCGCCATCGTCCGCCGCGCCATCATCGACAAGAACGTCATCATCCCCGACGGCGCCCGCATCGGCTTCGACCTGGAAGAAGACCGCAAACGCTTCGCCGTCACCCGCGGCGGCATCGTCGTCATCGGCAAAAACGAAATCCTCGACCGCTGACGCTCGGGCCCCACCCCATGATCGCCAGACCTTCGACCAGGGAGGCGCTCGTCGGCGCGCGTCCGTTCGGGGCCTTGCAGCACAAGGTACGAGCGCTTCCAGCCAAAACCAGTCCTGCTGCCCCTGGCGAGTGTCTGTAGTCATCACCAGCGGTGATAACCCAGGTCGAGATCGGTGACTTCCGTGCTGGCGGGGTTGATGGATGATGGGGGTCATCGCAACGATCTGGGTTGACACGATCAAGAGCGTCCTTCACGCCGTCGGGACTTCGTGGCCACGGTGTCCGGCACGTCCGTCCCCGGAGGAATCGGCATGAACGCCACCCTCAGCCCCAGCACCCCTCGCGATCAGATCGTCGGACCGTTCATGATCAACTACTGGCATCTGCGCATCGACCAGCTGCTCGACCCGCCTGGGCTGCGGATCGAGGGAGAGCTCGACGTCGCCACGCTGCCTGCCCTGACCTGGGCGCTAGCCGAGATCGCGGGAAACGGTGACATCTGCCTGGATCTGGCCGCTCTGACTTTCATCGACGTCGGCTGCTTGCGCGTCCTGGTCACCACCGCCGCCCGACTGGCAGACGGGCATGTACTGACGTTGTGGTCCGCGTCGCCGCAGTTGCGGCGCTTGCTGGAGCTCCTTCGCTGGCACGGGACGCCCCGGCTTCGGCTGCGGAGCGCGCCGCTGCCCCGCCGCGTGAGTGCATGACCTTTAAGTCGGCTGCACGCTCCCGCGACCAAGACGGCGAACGACGCGCAGGAAGGCCCAGACCGAACCGAGGAAGGCCAGAGTGCTGATGCACGCCACCGCGACGGGACGCACCAGCAGGTAGACCTCGATCGGCTGGCTCAGCAGCAGCCAGATACTCAAGCTGGCGTTGATCAGCAGGACCAACGCCCACCACCCGGTCAACCAGGCGAAGCACCGCCGGACCCGCTCATGCTTGGCCACGAGCGCGGGTAGATGGACGTACTCGAGGATCAGCTTGCCCACCAGCGGGCGGCGCAGCCGCATAGAGATCAGGAACGCCATGCTGATGCAGATGGTGCCCAGCTCGGGCTGCAGGAAGTAGAGGACCGCACTGCCGCTCCACAGCGCGAGCGCGGACCTGGCGGTAATCGCGACCAGGGCGAGGATCATGGTCCCAGAGATCGGCCGACGGAGAAGCAGCCGCCCGGCCACATTGCCGTACACCCACGCGAGTACCGCGGCCAACGCACCGGTCAGCCCGAAGACGCTCAGCCCCACGTAGAACACCGCCAGAGGAACGACCACACCCTCCAGCAGCCGGGGCACGGCCTGTCTGGCCAGCGCCCTGACGCTCGGGAACGACACTCGCACCGGGCCCGCATCGGCCGGACGGGCGCCGCTGTCGCTGCTGACCTGAACGGTCGCCATGACATCCTCTGGATCCGGAGATAGGTGACCAAAGGCGACCCAGCAGTCACATGACCCCGGACATATGCCCCATGAGGGGAGGCGACCGGGCGCTTCCAGTCAATGCCACCCGCCAGGATGCGGATACGGGCGTTCCCAGCAAGGCTCATCTTCAACGCTGATCACCAGAGCGCCGCTCGTTTCCCCGTCAATCGGCTCTCATCGCCCTGGGCGCGGTCAGGGCGTCCGGGGTCAGGCCACGGCTTTGAGCTTCCTGGCTGGCGAAGTGACCGCCGGTGGACGCTGTCCGGGCCCTGGCAATGCCAACCGCAGGACGCGCTTCCAGACCGAGCCTGTCTGACGGGCCAGTGAATCGGATGTATAGGCGAGGTCGAACCGCTCACATAGGGCCCGGACCCGGGGCGCGATCTCGGCGTACCGGTTGCTGGGCAGGTCGGGGAACAGATGGTGTTCAATCTGGTGGCTCAGGTTGCCGCTCATGATGTGGAACAGGCGGCTGCCGTCGATGTTGCACGAGCCGAGAAGCTGGCGTAGGTACCATTCACCCCGGGTTTCACCCTGGAGGCGGTCCTCGGTGAAGACTTCGGCGCCTTCGGGAAAGTGGCCGCAGAAGATGATGGTGTGCGCCCACACGTTGCGGGCCAGGTTCGCGGTCAGGTTGCCGAGCAGGACGGGCAGGAAGGCCGGACCGGCGAGCAGCGGAAAGGCGATGTAGTCCTTGATGATCTGCCGTTGTATCTTGCCTGCGACGGCGCGCAGCTGGGCCATGGTCTCCTTCAGGCTCTTCTGCCCAGACGGGATGCGCTCGAGCTCCAGGTCGTAGATCGCGATGCCGTACTCGAAGAACAGGGCCAGCAGCGTGTTGTAGAACGGCTGGGCGAGGTAGACCGGATGCCATTGCTGCTCCGGGCTGATCCGCAACGCCGAATAGCCGATATCCCGATCCTTGCCGAGCACGTTCGTCCAGGTGTGGTGGACGAAGTTGTGCGAGTGCTTCCACAGGTCGGCCGGGCAGGCGCTGTCCCACTCCCAGGTGGTCGAGTGGATCTTCGGATCGCGCATCCAGTCCCACTGCCCATGCAGGACGTTGTGGCCGATCTCCATGTTCTCAAGGATCTTCGCGGTGGCCAGTGCCGCGGTCCCGGCGGCCCAGGCGGGCGGCAGCCAGGAGGCGAAGAGCAGCACCCGACCGCCCAGCTCCAGCTTGCGCTGGGTGGAGATGATGCCGCGGATGTAGCGCGCGTCCTGCTCGCCAAGGCTGGCGAGCACCTCCTCCCGGATCTTGTCCAGTTCCCGGCCGAACTCTTCGACATCGGCCCGGGTGAGATGCGAGGTGGCAGGCATGAACGTTCCTCTCAAAGCTCAATCTCGATGGGACCGGCGGCGGCCGACACGCAGGTCTGGATCAGGTCCCCCGCTTCACCGTGGACCTGGCCGGTGCGCAGATCACGTACTCGACCGGAGCGGAGACGCCCGACGCAGCTGTGGCAGATGCCCATGCGGCAGCCGCTCGGCATGAGAACCCCCGTATCCTCGCCGACGGTCAGCAACGGCGTTACGCCGTCGGCATCCGCCTCCCGGCCGGTCTTGGTGAAACGCACGCGTCCGCCCTCACCGCCAGATGTCAGGACCGTCGGGCGGAAGTGCTCGATGTGCAGCCGATCCTCCGGCCCGGTCCAGTGCGCCACGACCTCGTCGAGCATCGCGGCCGGCCCGCAGGCCCAGACGGAACGCTGTGCCCAGTCCGGGCAGAGCCCGGCCAAGTCCGCCGGCCTGAGCCGTCCCGCGCTCCGCGTGTGCCGCTCATACAGCCGCAGGTACGGGGATCGCGCGGCGAGGTGCCGAAGCCGTTCACCGAAGATGACGTCCTGGGGTGTCGGCGCCGAATGCACCAGCACCACGTCGGGCAGCGCGCGTCGCTCCTGCACGGGCGGCCACTTCGGGTGAACGGCTTCGGCGCCCGCCGGGGAAGCCTCCGCGCTGCTGCGGCCGGTACCCGTGGGGGTCTCGCCGGCCAGCAAACTGCTCAGTATCGCCATCACCGGTGTGATGCCGCTGCCGGCGGTCAGGAACAGCAGACGCGGCGGTGGTGGCTCCGGGACAACGAACTCACCCTCCGGCCCGGCCAGCCTGACAATCGTCCCGGGCGCCGTGCGCCGTGCGAGGTGATTGGAGACGAGTCCGTCCGGGATCGCTTTGACCGTGATCGTGAAGCAGCCGTCGGGCCGTTCCGGCGGTGACGACAGCGAATAGGTCCGCCAGTGGCGTCTGCCCTGGATATCGACGCCGATCCGGACCCATTGGCCGGGGCGGTGCGCGCTCCAGCCACGGCCGGGGCGGATCACCAGGGTGGCCGCGTCGGCGGTTTCGCGGTACACGCCCTCGACCCGGCCGCGCAGTTCCTCAGCCGACCAGAGCGGGTCCAACAACCCCAGGTAGTCCTCTGGCAGCAAGGGTGTCGACAGCCAATGGGCGGCCTTCGCCAGCCGCCGCAGAACCGTCGGCCCAGGCAAGCCGAATTCCGCACTCATCCTCCCCACATGCCCCCCTGGGGCACTGCCGAGCGAATCCTTCGGCTCCGAATACCCGCCAGTGATCACGGTGCGCGATCCGGCAACGTCCTGGCTCAACTTCCCAAGCACGTCACGAACCCAGGTCTTCCGCCGGCCCGCGAGAGCGACCTGCACATCAGAACTCGCCGTGATCGCCGTCGCCCGCGTCGGCATAGGCGCGAGGCAGCGAATGGAGAGCGGCATCCAGCCCTTGCGCCGGTGGCTTAGGGGCGTTTGCAACGATCATGACACCTGGTCGCCTTTCTCGACGCGGAAGAGGCCGGCCCTGCCGACCGTGTTCGGGTGATACCCGCTGATTCATAAAGGGGTCGCCGTAGCATCCGCCGAAATCAATAGATCGTCTGACCAGGGATGTCGCTGAGAATCGTGTCGCCACTGCCTCATGCGGTGACGAGTGCACCGAGGGCGGCGGCGCGGTCGACGTCGTGGCCGAGGCCGACGTCGAACCCGTTGATGGCCTTGACCAGGCCGGCAGAGGCGGCCTGGTCAAGGCCTTCCGGCATCACCCCAAGCCGCGCCAGCCGGGCGTGCTGGGCGGGGTCATCGGCGGCCGGCCCGGCGGCCAGAACGGCGGCCGGTGAGCAGGTTGTAGCCAAGAAGCAGGACTGCCGCCAAACTCGTTCACCTTGAACCAACACCCCGGCGTGCCATGCGGAAACAGGGGATCGGGGAAGGACCGATCACCAGAACCGATGACCAGGACGCGGAGGCGCGTCAGACGGTTTCCTCCCCCTGGCCGATGACCGCTGGAGCGTCCGCAGGCGAGGTCGGCCCGGCGGGGTGCAGCCAGCCGAGCCGCTGGGCGAGTCCCCGTGCGTCTTGGAGGACGGCGGCCAGGTGGGGAGAGGGGTTGCCTTCGCGCCACAGCAGTGACCAGGGATAGTGCGTGACCGGTTCGGTCAGCGGCCGCCAGATGGTGCCCGGCCGGTTGGAGGTGCGGGAGGAGGAGGGGATGCAATGCACGCAGCGGTGCTGGAGCACCAGATCGGCGGCGGCGCGGGTGCTCTCCACGGTTCCCTCATAGATGGTGGGCGCGAACCCGGCCGAGCGGCACAGCTCGATGACGAACTGGTTGAGCTCCGGTGTCTGGCCGTCCTCGCCGAGCAGCAGGAGCTCGTCGGCGAGGGCGGCGACGGGTACCCCGTCCTGGGCGGCGAAGCGGTGGTCGTCGGGGATCAGCACGCCGAGCGGGTCGAGCCTGATCAGCTCGGAGGCCACCTCGGGCGGTGCCTGGGAGGCGCGCCCGATGCCGATGTCCAGCCGCCCGTCGGCCAGTTGCCGGTACTGTTCGGGGGTGCCCGCTTCGACCTGGTGGATGGTGAAATCCGGATGGCTGCGCTGGACCTCGCGCAGGATCTGGGGCATGGAGTCGTAGGAGGCGTCGATGATGCCGGCGCGCAGTGTCGGCGATGACGCGACGGCGTTGCGCGCGGCCAGCGCCGCGCGGTTCACGTGGTCCAGGATCTGGCGCGCCTCGATGAGGAAGGCAGCGCCCGCCGGGGTCAGGTCCACGTGGTGGGTGCTGCGGTCCAGCAGCCGCACCCCCAGCTCGCGCTCCAGCCGCTGCACCTGCTGGCTGAGCGCGGATTGCACGATGTGCTCCCGGGCGGCGGCCCGGCCGAAATGCAGCTCCTCGGCCAGCGTCACGAAATAGCGCAGCTGGCGTAACTCCATGCCGCCACCCCTTCCCGATCGGGCGGCGCCGATATGGACCGTCTACCTCACTTTAGATCCTCACGGGGCTGTGGCAGCCCTGGCGTTACTGGCTGGGCTGGGGTGTCTGGCAGGCGATCTTCGGGTTCATGCCGAGGTAGTTGAGGGGGCCTGCCAGGATCGTCACGGCGATGGTGGCCCCCTGGTTGCAGTTCTCCACCGGTCCTGCGTAGTAGTCGCGTTGGCCTGCCGCGATGACGCCGGCGATCAGCCACAGGATCAGCAATATCGATGCGATGCGCATCGGTTCTACCTCTATCTTCGTCAATTCACGGGGGGCGTCGGAGGGTGATGGGGACAACGCCGGGCATCGTGCGATTCGACGGCATCCAGGCGGGATCGGCCGCGCGACCTGGCCTCGCCGGGCGGACATGCGCCGCGGTCAGGCGGCTCGGAATTCCAGTGTCCTCCCCGGCCTCGGACGGGGAAACGAGCAATGATCAGGCCGGTTATCACCGGAATCGATGAGCGTGCGTGCCGTGCCCCGAGGACGTGGCTCACACGGGCCGTTCGTGCACGTAACACCAGCGCCAGACTCGTTGGTGGCCGGGTCGGAGGGGGGAAGATGATGGTCCATGTCTGTCCTGGTCTGTCCTCAGCTCAGCCTGGGGCACCGGCCCTTTGGACCGTCGGGCCGCTCGCTAGCCACACCTCCCCTGGGGCCGGGCGCTGGGGTTCAGGGCGTGGCTGGCGATGTCGCGGTCTAAGGCCATGCGTGCCCAGCGGAGCGCGGTGGAGGGATCCAGTCGGTGCGGGATGCGATCTGCTGGGGTGTAGCTGAGCCATTGGTCGATGAGCCTGCCGAGCGGCTCGGGCACGGCTGGGATGAAACGGTCGGCGCGCTCGGGCCGGGTCCCGGCTTGCATCAGGTGCCGCACCTGCAGAAGATCGGTATCGGCGTTGGCGCCGGTTTCGGTTTCGAGCTCGCGTCGCAGCGGTGCCAGGCCGGTCAGCAGCCAGTAGGCCAGGGCACCCACGCCGTACAGGTCGGACAGGCTGCTGGGGGCGGTGGCGGTGCCGCCGAGTTGCTCGGGGCTGGCGAACCACTTGGTTCCCCCGGGCAGGAACGTGGAGACGCTGTGCCCGGCCTGGTGTAGTTGTGACATTCCCCAGTCGATGATCCTGATGTTGCCGGGGCCGTCCAGCACGATGTTCTGCGGCTTGATGTCGAGGTGGATGATGTTGCTCATGGCGGCGGCCTCCAGCCCGGCCAGCACCTGGTCCAGGACCCACAGGCTCCACTTCAGGGGGACGCCGGCGCCTGGCCGGTCTTGGAGGTGAAGGTTGAGACTGCCCGGCTGGTAGAGGGGGGAGATGAGGTAGACCGCCTTGGACCTGCGGTCCTGGCCGGAGTCGATGATCTGCCCGATGTGCGGGTCGTGCAAGCGCATGCTCCGGACCTCGCGCAGGAAGGTGCGGAACCGCTGGGGGTCGCCGTGGGGCTGGTGGAACACCTTGGCCACGACGGTGGTGGCGGGGTCGGCCAGTTCGTATGCCTTGTACAGGGCGGCCATGCCACCGGAGTCGGCGCCCAGGGGCGCATAGATCCGCCAGTGGCCGTTTAGCACCATGATCGGCGTGAGGTCGTGGCCGTCGGCGGGTGCGGGCGCCTGCTGCCGCGCGGTGTGGCCCGTGGTGTGGCCCGTGGTGTGGCCCGCTTGGGTCTGCAGCCGTGGCAGGTGTTCGCTGTTGGCTCGCTGTCGCCTGGCCCCGGCCATGATCTGCTCGGCTTCGGTGCGGGCCCGGGCGAGTACTGCGGCGGCCTCGGCCTGGGCACGTCGCAGCACCTGGCGGCGCAGCCGTTCCAGTTCGGCTGTCGGCGCGCCGGGATGAGGGGAGGCCACGCACCTGCCGGTGTGCCGGGCTCGCCGGTAGGGCGCCCTCATGACGCTGGGGGCATCCACCGGGCCGGTGATTCGTGAGCGTCATCAGGTGGATCAGGCCAGGGGGGCAGCGGCGCGTACATGCGAAGACCGAGCGTCTTGTGCCAGCCGGTGAGGTTGAGCAGGCGTCGCGCGTGCCGGGGCACCGACCGCAACGTCAGGACGTGGCCGATGGGCAGAGCGGCGGCGGCGGTGACCAAGGCACGCAGCCCGGCGACATCGACGAATGCCAGGCCGCTCAGATCGACGCTGAAGCTGCCGCCGCCCATCGAGGCCAGCGCCCGGGTCAGGGCGGGCAAGGTGGCGTAGTCGAGCTCACCCTCGATCCGCAAGCCCGCACGATCTACCAGCGGGGTGATGCGCAGGAGCCGGTCAGCTGCTGTGCGAGGCATGAGCGCGAGGACAGGTGCCAGGACGGGACCGGGGATGCCGGGTGCGTCCGTGGTGTTCATGCCTACTCCTACGGAGGAGTGCGGGAACGATGGCCGCGAGGGCCAGGCGGCAGGAACACGTTGCGATGGTGGCCAGCGTGGACGATGCGGTGAAGTGCGATGCGATGCGATGACCTGATCATCTAGCGGATTCGGCGGAGCGGAAAGCATCAATCTCGACCGCGCTTATCACCCCCGGTGATCACCAGATGGATCAGGCCCCTGCCCGCACCCGATGATGCAGGCACAGGTGCAGCCGGGCCATACCCGCAACGCGTTCGAGGCTGACCTCGTCACATAGGCGGCGGATCAGCCACAGACCGGCACCATGACCGACGGCGGGTTCGGGTCCGGTGTCCAGATGGGCGTCGGTCAGGGTGCCTGCGGCATCAACGAACTCCAGGCTCACGCCCACCTCGTCGCTCCACGCGGTGAGGGTGCCGCTTCCGCCGCCGTGCTGCAGCACGTTGGTGGCGGCCTCGTTGGCGGCGATCACCAGATCCAGCAGGCGCTGCCCGCTCAGGCCGGCTCCGGTACCGAAAACGCGGACACGGTCGCGCAGCTCTGCCAGGTCGCTGGTGATCGGCCACTGGAACCGGAGGTCAAAAATCACGGTGAATCGCCGTCTCTCGAAGGTGAGGTTGATTCGCCCGCCTCCCTGCTGCCCAGCGCTGGCTGTCCCATGCCGATGATCACCTTGACCTGCTGACACGGGAACTGCGGCCAAAAGTTCATGCCGGTGATAATGGGCGTGGGCTTTCAGCGGGGCCAGGACCAGTCGCGGATGTCGGCGGGGTCCTCGCCGTGTTCGCCGGTGTGGGCGCGGGCGCGCAGCCGGTGGTCGGTCATCTGCCGGCGGACCTGCCCGGCGTTGCCGTCCAGGCTGCTCACGCGCCGGGGAGGGTGGTCCAGGACGCCGTATGGAGATTCGACCCCCCCGGGCAACTTTTCGTGGTGCCCGATAAGAGCAAACATCATCACAATAATTGGTAAACATTCACGTCGTGCGCTGGGTGTAGTGGTGCGGCTGGATGCGTGACTTTCCGTCACTTTGATCTACCGGCCGACAGATGATGTGATCTTCGGGTGTCCGGCCTGGAGGAGCTGTCCCGCGAGGAGCTGATCGCTCTGACGCGTGCCCTCATGGCCGAGAACGCCGCTCTGAAGGCGGAGGTCGCCCAGCTGCGGGAACGCGTGGCCAAGCTGGAACGGCTGGTCTCACGCAACAGCGGTAACTCCGGGATGCCACCATCGGCCGACGACCTTCCTGGCCGCAAGAAGCCGAAGGACCGCACGGCCGGCAGCACCGGCCGGCGCAGGCCGGGAAAGCAGCCCGGCGCCGAGGGCAAGGCGCTGGCCTGGTCGGACGACATCGCCGACGGCGCCATCATCAATCACTACCCGCAAGGGCCGTGCGGGTGCGGGGCCGATCTCGCCCTGGCGGCCGATCTGGGAGTGACCGCTGCTCACCAGCAGATCGAGATCCCGCTGGTGGTGGCCCGGCGCGTCCAGCACAACCTGCACACGCTCGCCTGCCGGTGCGGCGCCGTGCACACCGCGCCGCGTCCGGCGGGAGTGAACGCCGCGCCCGTCAGTCTCGGTGTCAATCTGCAGGCCTGGTGCGTGTATCTGCTGGTCGTCCACGCGATTCCGGTGCACCGGTGCGCCGAGCTGGTGGCCTCGCTGACCGGCGCCACCCCCTCGCCCGGGTTCGTGCACGGCCTGATCGGCCGGGCCGCCGCCGCGGTCGCGGCGGCCAACGCGCGCATCCGGATGCTGCTCACCCTCGCCTACGTCGTCTCCTGCGATGAAACGCCGGTCCGGGTGGGACCGAAGAAGACCGGGAAGTATCTGCTGGTGGCCTGCACCGAGTTGCTGACCTGGTACATGCTCGGCGGACGCGACCTGGCCACCTTCAAACGGTTCGTCTTGGCCGAGGTGACCGGCGTGGTGGTGCACGACCGCTACCAGAACTACGACGCCGCCGACCTCGGGACACGAGACCATCAACTCTGCGTGGCGCACCTGATCCGCGATCTCGAAGACTGCGCCGAGACCTACCCCGAAGCCCGCTGGCCCCGGCAGCTTCAGATGGCGCTGCGCGGCCTGATCCACGCCGCCAACCTTGCCCGCGAGCAGGGCGGGGACGCCATCGCGGCGGGCACATTGGCGATGTTCACGAAGATGTTCCGCGGCGGGGTCGCCGTCGGCCTGTCAGAGGTCAAGCGTGTCCCCGGCCCGGCCAAGACCGTCACCCAACCGGTCGGCCGGGTCCTGCTGGAGGTCCTGCGCGACCGGGCCGACGACGTCCTGCGCTTCGCTCATGACCTGCGGATCCCGCCCACCAACAACCAGGCTGAGCGCGACCTGCGACCCGCCAAGACCCAGCAGAAGATCTCCGGACGGCTCCGCTCCGAGCGGCACGCCCGGCATCGGTATGCGATCCGCGGCTACCTGTCCACCGCGATGAAGCACGGTCTGGATGTCATGACCGTCCTGCGCGATGCGCTGCTGGGCAGGCTCTGGATGCCACCCGGCCCTGCTACGGCCTGACACTACGAAGCCGCCGTACTCACGCACGCGCAAGGACGATCACACAGCGCGATCGTCAGAACTCGAAATGCGCGGGACGTGAATGCTTAC
>NZ_BLAE01000002.1 GCF_009687865.1 Acrocarpospora macrocephala | reverse complement strand
AGCCGTGGTGAGGGACCTTCAGGATGTCCACGGGTGGGACGCCGGTTCGGAGGAGGGTGGTTTCGGCTTCGGTTTCGAGGTCTCCGGCGAGGAGGGCGGATCCCGTCGGCCAGCGGACCAGCAGGACGACGCTGGCGTTGTTGGTCATGGAGCCTTCGCCTTGGCCCTGGATGGGGTCTTCGGCGTTGGGGGCGAGCACGGTGATCTCGGCTTGACCGAAGTGCCAGCGGGTGCCGGGGCGTACGACCCATTCGGGGATCTTCCTGGTGCGCAGTTCGGTCGAGACGCGGATGCTTTCCCGTTGGGAGGCGCGGATGGGGCTGACGACGACGGCTCCAATGCGGCGGTTTCGGAGGACTCCGGCCAGGCCGCCGACGTGGTCGAGGTGCGGATGGGTGAGAACGAGCAGCGGAACCGTGTGCACGTCCAGCCTGCGCAGACATCGATCGACCGGTCCGGGTTCCGGGCCTGCGTCGACGACCACGGCTTTGCCTTCTCCGGCGGACAGGACGAGAGCGTCGCCCTGGCCGACATCGCACATCACGAGCAGCCAACCGCGGGCTGGCCAAGTCGACGTCGCGGGGCCTACGAGCAGAATCGCGATCAGCGAACCGCCGGCTAGGGCGATCGCCAACCGTCTGCCGGCCTGCCGCCGAAGTACCAGCCACACAGCTATAGACGCCGCTGCGAGCAAGACGAGTCCAAGTACTCCAGCGGGCCATCCGACCGTGGCGAGTGGAAGCTCGGCCGCCCATTCGGCCACTGTGATGATCCAACTCGCGGACAATCCCGCCGGGCGGACGACCAGCTGCGCCAAGTCCATGCTGATCGGGGCAATCAGGGCGGCGAGAAAGCCGAGAACCGTCGCGGGCGCTACCGCCGGCGCCGCGAGAAGGTTGGCCGGGATCGCGGCCAGCCCGAGTTCCCCTGACATGAGCACCAGAAGAGGAGTCACCGCCGCCTGAGCCGCGGCCGGGACAGCGATCGCCTCGGCCATCCAGGCGGGCATGCGGGCGGCCATACGATCACGCCAACGCGGCGCGAGCACCAGGATCCCTCCGGTCGCGGCGACGGAGAGCGCGAACCCGTACTCCCGGGCCAGCCCAGGATTGAACAAGATCAACAGCAACACCGTCCCGGACAGCGCCGCCATCCCGTCCCGCGATCGGCCGGTCCCAAGCGCGATGGCGGCCACCGTCCCCATCACCAACGCCCGCAACACACTCGGCGACGGCCTCGCGACCACCGCGAACCCACCCATCGCCACAACGACCAGCGCCCCCCTCGCCGCCAAGGGCAACCCCGCGAACCGCCCCACCAGCAGGACAGCCCCCGCGACAATCGCGAGATTGGCCCCGCTCACCGCATTGAGATGGCTCAGCCCAGCATCCGCGAAATCCTCCTTGACCTGCGCATCCAGCCGCGAAACATCCCCCACGACCAACCCTGGCAACAACCCACGA
>NZ_BLAE01000001.1 GCF_009687865.1 Acrocarpospora macrocephala | reverse complement strand
CGCCCCGGCCATCGCCGACACCTTCTACAGCAATCTGGCCACAGGCGAGGCGACCCTGGACACCAGTCGCGCCGCCCACGCCCTGCACCATGCCGTCCAGGACCTGCGCCGCCGACTCCCGCTCAGCTCGTCCCTATGGGCCGCCTACCTGCACGCGGGGGCTTAACCGGGCTGCGGGCCAACCAGACTCGCTCAGGCCGGTGGCGTCAAGGTTGTCACCAGAACGGGGAACTGCATCGGTTGGCGTTCACGTGCTCGAGGAAACCTCTCGACCCAATTCATCGTGAGATCGTGACAGGTCGGCATGATGTTCTGGCTCCGGGGCTGTCTCGGAGCACGGTAAGTGGGATGAACGCGGGTCGCGCGCCAACACCGACGATCAACAAGGCTCGCGCCCAACTTACTGGATTACGACGTATTGGAGATGCCGACAGCGGACAGCAACAGCACGATAAATAAAGGTGCACAGCCATCAGGCGGGATAATCGTGTTCGCCTGGCCTGAGTTCGCGTTCAGCAATCTGCCTACTGGCCTGATCGACACCACTTCACCGTATAGCTGGGCCCAGCTGCGTTATTGTGGAACCTCCGATCGAGTGCGCGCCACTCTGCTGTCATCCGGATAGCATCGTTAGGCTTGGCCCTGAAGGGCAGGAGACGCGTCTTGAGTTCGTCATATCGCGCATCGACTCCGCCGTGTCCAGGATGAGTCTCTATGGAGGCCGTAGCCGACTTATAGCGCGTGAGCCATTCCAGAAAGATCGTCTGCGCCTCACGCTCCATTGCGACAGCAGGCGAGCTCGCAGGCCACACATAATATTCGTCGCCGTAGTCGTCTTGGTCATCGTCCCATACTGCCTGGAAATAGTGCACCTTTCCGTCTACGTCCGCGAGCCCTTCGCGAGGTCCGTCCCACCAATCCAACTCGATGTGGACGCGCTCAAAGCCATCGCGTAATAGATCTTCTTCATCGCATCTCGGCATGACAGCAAGGTTATGGATACCAAGAGCGCCTGTCATGAGCTTTTGCCTCGCGGCCCTACCGCTTGTCCTCGACCTGTTACGACTTTCTATCCGTGGTCAAGCTGCCGCTCTGCCGGGCGTCGGGCGGCTCGGTTGGCGGCCGGGCATGCGGCCTGTACGCCCACTGGATCGTCACGGACTCCGCGCGAGCCCGTCATTGCCGTGGTTGCCGGGCGGATTGGTGTCGCGGCCATTGTGGTTCTCCCACCCACCCACCCAGCCCGCTTGTTTTCCTCGGGTTCCGCCCGACCCCATGATCACCGTGGCCGCCCGAAAGAGACGACGGTTGTATCGGCATGGTTCTCCACCCAGGTCGAGGTGCCGAGATCGAGGCGTCAGGTGGGGTTGGTTGGGTGGGGTTTCCAGAGCCGGTGGTTGAATCAAGGCATGGGACTTGATG